>NZ_JACFQP010000002.1:0-627765 GCF_016101415.1 Bifidobacterium sp. M0404
TGAAGAAGGCCGAAACAGCCCACATCAATAATTGACGGGCCAGCTTCCATAAGGAGGAAACCAACCCACGAAAAACCCCGACACCAATTACACGCTCCCACGAAACCCCACAACAGGGGAAGGCATCGGACTGGCAATCAAAAAGCTATAAGTAGCACAAACACGCTCTTGAGTTCTCAAACCACCACCACACCAACAGCTCCAAGCCCTCCGAAGAGTTCTCATCACTGCCGGGCAGCAAGAAGTAAACTTACACGAAGTTACGTTGTCCCGCAAATTGGCATGGGAAAATATCGAAGGAACCCAATGATTCCGGGGATTCTACGGCGTGTCGATTTCCATCGACATAGTCCCCGTTTCATCGACCTTCGTCAATCCAGGAACCCCGCACACTCTCCAGCGAGGCTCAAACCAATATCTTCCAATGGCTCATATTAGTAGTTTTCGTCGCGCGCAGCATGTATTTCCACCATGCGAATGGGTACAAGCGGCAGAGCAACCCTTGCTTATCAATAAAGCGTTACAGGCAGATGGCTTTAACCGTTGCTGTGAACCGTTCTGGTTCATCCCACTGCGGGCAGTGTCCTGACCGGTCAAAGCGGATAAACCGATGTGGGCTCTTCAACCCATCTGCAAACCGCTCAACCAGAGTGCCTGGCAGGTGACGGTCATACTTGCCGCTGATGAAATATACCGGTGCCCCGAAAGAAGTCTGCCTGCTGAAATCAACCTGCTCCAGCTCAGCATCCAAGCGAGCGCGGGATTGAGCCACCCCCTTGGCGTGGTTGAGCAGACGCGACCAGTTGTAATAGGGCGAGCGCAGGTAAGTCATGATCCGTCTCAGGGATCCGAACAGCATGGCAGCCCCGCCACGAGACAGCAACTCATTGATCATCAGCACCATGTCAGCGGTTCCGCTCTCCCTGCTGACGACCGAACCGAGCCGGGGGCCCAAATTCCGTTGCCCCCAATGCCGTCTTAGCCGAAGAGCAGCGCGCATGCTGACAACCTGCCCAAGGCCGATGTAGCAACGAACAAGCGAGGGATAGCGCTTCACCATCTCCAGCCCTAGGACGCTACCCCAGGAATGACCGATGAGAATCAGAGAATCCTGCTCGTAGGCTCGAAGAAGCTTTAGCACAAACTGGTGAACATCTTCGACCATCGAATCGATGGTCACCGCCTCGCCAGGGGCAAAAGGATGATAGGACAGACCGCTGCCCCGCTGGTCCAGGTTGATGAAGCGGAAATCGCGCTCCAAGGCCGCGTTGTAGCGCATGGTGAGTGGAATGCAGGCATCGCCCGGGCCACCATGGAGGTAAAGGATAATAGGGGTACGGCGAGGAGCTGGATTCATCGAGAAGACAAGGCGTGTACCTCTAATCCACGTCCAATACAAACGTGAATGCGTGGAACACTGAGGATGAACACAGCTTCTGCCTTGGGCCATAATGGAATTCTATCGGAAAACAGACCACACGAATCTCTCATTCGAACAACAAAACGTGCAAGAGAGCAGTCCTAGTTAGTCCCACAACACCAGTCAAGGAAACGACTGCAGCGCCAAAGTAACAGTTCTATACCGCCCACCAAGCCCGCCATTAAGCACTTTTTTCCTCAGAAGGTTGCAGGTATCGACGACATCAATAAGATCTCCATGAACCTTCTAATATTTGAACAGTTCCACCCATTGAAGCCCCACAATTCTTGGAAAATACATGCTGCCTAACTTTACGGTCAGCGTCATAGGCAGCCAAGCATAAAAATGGGGCAACCTTGAATCACAGTTGCCCCAATTGGGCTTGGACCCACTGATAGATCAGATGTGGATCCTTGGATTCTGAACCCTTACACCATTACGCTTTGACCTTTTTGCGGCTCTTCGGCTTCTTGTAACGGTCCGGGTTGGCTTTTTCATCACGTCCCCGCTGCACGATCCAGAAGATGAGGAGCGCGGCCACAACTACGATGGCCACATCGATTCCATAGAGCAGTTTCTTCCAAGGACTCATGGAATACCCCAGCCGTGACCTTGGAGTGATTCCATTCATAGCATTTGAATTCACTGTGGCGTAGCCGATGTTGTGTAGGGCCCTCCTCATGGCCATCCGGGCGGTCGGGCTGTCGTAATCCTGTGCAGCGTTCTCCATCTGATTCATGAAGAGATCGTTACCTGCGCGAAGGGTCATATCGCGCAGCTGATGCTGCTTAGTTGGATAAAGATCCGTGATTACTGCGCCTTGGAAACCCCACTCGCCGCGGAGCACATCGGTTAGCAGACCACGATGCGCAAACCCGATCACACCACCGATGCTGTTCTGAGAAGACATGATGCCCGTAGCCGAACGAATGACCTTGGTTGTCATCGTTCCCTTGCTGTCACCAATGTACTTCTCAGTGCTCCTAGCCTCCTTGACGGCAATTTCAAAGGGCTTCAAATAGATCTCGCGCACTGCTTGCTCATTAGCCCAAGTAGCCAGGTACATATCGCGGAAAGTCTCCTGCTCGTTGAGAGCAAAATGCTTCAAGTAGCTGAAGATGCCCTTGTTGCCAGCCCCGCTTATCGAGGCCGCAGCCAGTTTCCCAGACAGGAGGCCATCTTCAGAGTAGTACTCGTAGACACGACCGCTGAAGGGAGACCGGTGAGTATTGACTCCAGGAGCATACCAAGCGTTCAGGCCTGACTGCAGACCCTCCTCGCCCAAGGCCTCCCCCATCTCCTTCAGAAGATTTACGTTCCAAGTGGAGGCTATGACATTGGCGCCTGCCCAGGATGAAGCACCCTTGATGCTCCATCCCATGGCACCGTCCTTATCCACAGTTGCAGGCTTGTCGATAGACGGAATCGCAGCGGTTTGGTAGGCAGCCTTGAAAAGAACCTCAGTGATACTCTTCTTGTCACCTTGCCAATCGATCTGGTCCAGCAATTGGTCCCACTTCTTGCTGTTGTAATCCTCGCCACGCAGGTCGATCAGAGCCAGATCATGCTTGGCTTTGGAATTGGGCTCCTTATCTTGGTAGACCTTGCTGGCCTTGTCATTGCCCAGAACCTTATCAGTATCAGGGTCGAACTTGTCAAACCAAGAGAATTCATCCAGAGCAACCTTCGGAGCCACACCCTTGCGTCCCTCCGGGGCTGTTGGGAAGGTTCCCTTCCAGTTGCTACGTGAAAGCTGAGTGACACCCTGTTCATCCATGTAGGCGTTCAGGGTCTGGAAGCGGTTGCTGGGCGCCTTGAATCCGGCCTTCTGCTCAGGCTTGCCCGTCGGTTCACCCTTGTCGTTGAGCTTGGATTGTGCATCCTTGTCGGACTGCCGTGGATTGTTGCCTTCGTAGAACTGTGTATTGGCAACATTGAACTGGTAGGTGTCCAGGACATCATGAGAATTGTTCTTGAGTTGCAGGGCATAATTCCCGGCCTCCAGAAGATAGGCACCGGTGGAACCGTCATGATTCTTATGGTGGTAGTCGTAGGAAGCCATATCGTCCTCAGAGAACTTCAGTTTGATCTCCTGTCCAGCACCAGGCTGCAGAAGCTTGGTTTTGGCGAAGGCGCCCAATTCAGTGGCAGACTTCTCCACATGATTGCTCCTGTCATAGTCGGTGTAGGGAGCTGTGTAGTACAGCTGGACGGTATCCTTGCCAGCTACCTTGCCAGTGTTCCTTACTTCGACAGTGGCTTCCACCTTCCCATCGGACACCTGAACATTCTTGAGCAAACGATCAAAAGAGGTGTAGCTCATCCCGTAACCGAAAGGATAGGCCACAGCGCCAGGCTGGGCGATGCCGCCGTTTTCATTCAGCCTGCCGTATGTGAAATCGGGATCTTCGACACTGGCCGTCTCATAATAGCGATAGCCGACGTATATGCCCTCTTCATATTCGACATAAGGGCGATCGATGGTGCCGCGGTTGGCTCCAGGCATGAAATCACCCAAGACCGATTGATCCTTGACCTTAGTGTTGGTGTAATGGTATTCACCAAAATTGGCAAAGGTCGGATCTTTGGTGAAATCGGTTGGATAAGTGTCTGTCAAGCGACCGGAAGGATTAACCTTTCCGCTCAGTATCCTGCCGAGTGATTCAAACCCACGCGAGCCAGTGGTGCCGGTCCATACAATGGCATCAGCCTCAAATTCTCCACCCATAATTGGGGTCAGCTCCATAGGATTCGCACTGTTGAGCACCACAATAACCGCTGCGCAGTGATCCTTGGCAAACTTGATCGTGTTCTTCTCCGCTGCAGTCAAAGCCAGATAATGTGGAGTTCCATCGTCATACCCCTGCGTGCGTTTGTCGATTCCTTCGGAACCTGAACGCTTGATGAAAACTATGCCCGTTGTGTCCTTGACCTTGTCAGCAAGTGGCGTATAGATGCTGGGATCATACTCATCGATATGGGCTGACTTCCCCTTGTCCATGATGGCTTGAACCGAGTTCTTGTCCGCATTCAACTCCCTGGTGCCTGGCGCAGCACCTGGCGACGAAGTCTTAGCTCCTTTCATGGCTTGCACTGTTGCATCATTCACTTTGAAATAATGCTTGAGCCCTTGCTCTGAGGTAATCATCTCCTTGTCCGTGGTAGCCGCTGCCCCGCTACCGGAATAGGCTGGATCCATGTATCCCGCTCCGAAGGGCGAAACGATACTTTGCCCCTTCAAAGGGAGCACACCATCATTCTTCAACATGACGATGCCCTCATCGGTTACCTTCTGAGATACGGCATCGCTTTTCGCCTTGGCCTCCTGTATAGAATTGGTGGTCTTGGCGTTGTAAGTGGTGTTCCAGTCTGAAGTACCCGAGGCTTTCTTTACAACAACGTGGCCTCCACCCAGGTAACTGTCAAGCACACTGGCGAAAGAATTGCCGGCCACGGTCAAAGCCACAGCCAAAGCTAAGATGACCACAATAACGGTGATCCATATTCGCTTGAACGTCCGTCCGCTCATCTTCAGTTTCTTTGGTTTTTCCGATTCCACGATTTCTCCTTGCAGTCTCTTCATTGACACTTGGGGAAAGCACCGACGACGGTCATCAGCGATGAGGAATCGCCCTGTACGTTCCCTAACATCTCAGTTGTTTCGAACACGGTCAGAATATCCATCACTTTTCAAGCAATCTTTGGGAAAAGCACAACCTGTCGCTTTGACACCCTAATCTGCTGGCACCTATAGAGGATTCGCATAACGATTCTGCTGGTGTAGTAGTTTTCTCACAGCAAGCTCCTAGAATTAGGCACGAAAACGAATATTCCGGTCTTATAGCTTGTAATGAGCCGCATCGTAAACAATTAAAATCCGCATAGGAATAGACTCCAAAAGCGAAGCATCCCCAGATGATCCAGATAATACAGGCAACTCGCGTTCTTACTTAATCCTCGTCAATAGTTGCTTGGAATGGCTTGCTCAAGTCCGAAACCCCATTACTCAAGCGGTACGCAGGATTGCATGCCTGCACATCTGGCAAAACCAGTAAAAATAGCTGAAAATTTCTCTCAAAAGAACAGTATTTGATGTTAGAGAAGGCACTACCAACGACCATTTATGCGGCCAATTGAACAGGTTGGTCTCAAAGTGCTGCACATGGAGGTGTAAACACCGATAATACAAACGAAGCAGAACCGAGCCTTTACCAGAAAACTTCGGTGTTTTCTGAACCTGAAGAGAATTTCGACACGGGTCTTGACCTCTCTGGGAGACTGGCCGGTTAGCCACCGAAGAAGTCGTGGAGAGGGAACACCATGGAAGTCGAGGATCTGACAGTTCTGGAACGGGCATCGCTGCTCTCCGGAAAATCCACTTGGGCGACCCGTGCCCTGAAGAGGGCGGGCATCCCGAGCATGGTCCTGAGCGACGGCCCGCACGGCCTGCGCCGCCAGACCGGATCAGGGGACAACCTGGGCATGGGCAAATCCAAGCCCGCCACATGCTTTCCCACAGCCGGCACTGTGGCCTGCTCATGGGACCCGGAGCTGGCCAAGACCATGGGCCAGGCGCTGGGTAGCGAGGCCAGAAGCCTGGGCGTCAACATGGTCCTGGGTCCGGGTATGAACATCAAGCGCAACCCCCTGTGTGGCAGAAACTTTGAATACTATTCTGAAGACCCCCAGGTGGCTGGTCATATGGCTGCAGGCCTTATTGAAGGCATCCAGTCCCAAGGTGTGGCCGCCACCCCCAAGCATTTCGCCATGAACAGCCAGGAGCTGCGCCGCCAGGCATCCGACTCCGTTGTGGACGAGCGCACTATGCGCGAGCTCTATCTGACAGGATTTGAGATTGCAGTGCGCCAGGCTCATCCCTGGGCCATCATGACCTCTTACAACATGGTCAACGGCACCTATGCCAACGAGAATCCCCACCTGCTCAAGGACATCCTGCGCAAGGAGTGGGGCTTCGACGGCATGGTGGTCTCGGATTGGGGCGGCTCCAACAGTGCAGTCGCCGCAGCCGCCAATGGTTCCTCCCTGGAGATGCCCCAGGCCGGATACGACTCCGTCCGCCAGTTAGCCAAGGCCGTGCGGGAGGGCCGCCTGGACGAAGCCGACCTGAACGCCCGGGCCGAAGAGGTGGCGCGACTGGCCAAGCTGACCTATCACTCCGACATGGACCCCGATGGGAACCTGACCGCAGACCAGATACGGGATCACCATCAGATGGCAAGGAGCATCGCAGAGGGATCCGCCGTTCTTCTGGTCAATCGGAAGGGACGCCTACCACTGGCCGTCGGCACACGGGTCGCCCTGGTCGGCGACATGGCCGAGACTCCAAGGTTCCAAGGATCTGGGTCCTCAAAAGTCAATGCGGCCAAGCAGGAGAGCATGCTGGACCTGCTCAGGCAGGGCAACGGCGACGGCCTGGAGCTGGCCTCCTACAGTCAAGGATATGAACGCCATGGCGAGAAGAACCAATCTTTGATCGACCAGGCCGTGAATGCTGCTGGCCAGGCTGACGTGATCGTCGCCTGTGTGGGCCTGGATGAGCGCAGCGAATCCGAGGGCCTGGACCGTTCCCACATGGACATTCCCAGCAACCAAGTCGACCTGATCAAGTCCCTAGGCGAGACTGACAAGCCACTCGTGGTCGTCCTGGTGGCGGGCTCCCCCGTCACCACCGACTGGATCGACCAATGCGATGCCGTTCTCTACATAGGACTGTCCGGGCAGGCTGGGGCCTCAGCCACCCTGAACATCCTGACGGGCCGGGTCAACCCCTCCGGCCACCTGGCGGAAACCTGGCCCAAGTCCTATGCCGACTGCCCCAGCGCTGACTGGTACCCCGACCCTGCTCACGAATCAATCTACCGGGAGGGCCCATTCGTCGGCTACCGTTACTACCTGACTGCAGGCGTAGAGGAACGCTTCCCCTTCGGATACGGCCTGTCTTACGCACACTTCACCTATGCCGATCTATCCATGGACGACAAGGGAGCAACCTTCACCCTGACCAATGACTCGGACAGGCAGGGGGCCACCGTTCCCCAGCTCTACGTCCAGGCGCCCAAGGGTGGCGTGCTCAGGCCGGTCCGCGAGCTGAAAGGCTTCAAGAAAGTCAGCCTGGAAGCCGGTCAATCAACCCGTGTCCGTATCGACTTCGACCAGACGACCTTCCGGCACTTCGACACAGCCAGCAACTCATGGCAGGTCGAGTCCGGCGACTGGACCATCATGATCGGATCCGACGCCCGCAGCATGGAGCTGAGCGGACATCTAACCGTCCAGGGCACCGTCGACCCGCAGAGTCCCGACCCTGCCCTGGGCGCCTACCTGACCGGCCGGGTCAAGGAGGTCGACGATGCCGCAGTGACAGCACTCTTCGGTCACCCGGTGGTTCGACAGGGCATCGTCAACTCCTTCGGCATCAACGATCCGCTCTCGTCCTGGAAGGACTCCAGAAGCGCCCTGGCCAGGTTCGTGGCCAACTTCCTGGCCAAGAACGAGAGCCGCCACGAGACCAAGACCGGCAACCCCGACCTGAACACCCTCTTCCTGCTCAACATGCCCCCCAGGGCCATGGCCAAGATGACCAACGGGCTGATTGACACGGCCATGGTCGAGGCCATCGTGCGCATTCCTAATGGCCACCTATGGCGGGGACTGGGCGGATTCATCGCCGGATTCTTCAGGAACATGTCCGCCAACCGCCGGACCGGAAAGGAGCTCAATCATGAGTGATCAGCACAGCCAGCAGGCCGGACAGCCGACTCAGGGGAAGGCGACGAGGACCTCACAGTGGGCGATTGTCCGCTGGTGGCAACGGTTTAGCGACCGGCACACCACCCTGGCCCAGTTCATCGTCTTCTTCATCCTGTCCAACGGGGTCACCGTCCTGCAGCTGGTGCTCATGCCCGTGCTCAAGGCCATCTTCAACGGCACCTCCCTGGTGGGCACCAACTTTCAAATCTGGCGCATGGGGACTGTCGGCGGCAAGCCCTACTACCTGTTCGACTATGCGGCCGGGTCGATTGGCCACGGCGGCGGGGGCGGCCTGGCCTACTTCCTCGCGGTTGAGATCACCCTGCTGATTGCCCAGATCATCAACTTCTTCCTCCAGCGCAACATTACCTTCAAGTCCAACTCCTCGGTCTGGAAGGCGGCCTTCTGGTACCTGGTGGCCTATGTGATCATCACCATCATCGCGGCGGCGCTGCAGGGTTGGTACAAGGACCCCATCTACGGCTTCTTCCAGCACACTCTGAACTGGGGCAGCCTTGGGACCACCGTTGCCGATCTGGTCACCATGATCATCAACTCGGCCATCTCCTTCTGGGTCTTCTTCCCCATCTTCAAGGTCATCTTCCGCCAGGAGCCCACCGAATCCCAGGCGAGCACCCAGTAAAATTCCGGCCCCACTCCCCCGGCTACCAATGGACCGGCATGCATCGGGAGCCAAAGGAGCGGGGCCTTTTCCTCAAACCCATCATGTACAGTGGTCGCAACGGCCGCCGGCGGGGGTACGGCAAACCCGCCGACATACCCACCGACCCATTCTTTTGCGAAGTGATCGTTCATGACAGCTGACCGACCGGCCTCCACAAGCCCGCCCGTTCTCACCTTCATCGTCCCCGCCTATAACATGGCCCAGCATCTGCCGACCTGCCTGGATTCGCTCCTGAGCCGGGAGAGGGACGATCTGGAGGTTATCGTGATCGATGATGGATCCACCGATGACACAGCGAAAGTGGTGCAGTCATACCAGGAACGCCATCCGCACACCGTCCGTCTGATCACCCAGACCAACAAGGGCCATGGTGGCGCGGTCAACACCGGCCTGGCAGCCGCCCGAGGCTGCTACGTCAAAGTGGTCGATGCCGACGACTGGGTGGACCCGACATCGCTGAGTCTGGTCCTGGACCAGTTGCGCGACCAATCGCGATGTACGA
Source organism: Bifidobacterium sp. M0404 (assembly GCF_016101415.1). Lineage (NCBI taxonomy): Bacteria > Bacillati > Actinomycetota > Actinomycetes > Bifidobacteriales > Bifidobacteriaceae > Bifidobacterium > Bifidobacterium sp. M0404. The sequence continues at coordinate 9,379 of NZ_JACFQP010000002.1, forward strand.
ATCCTGTGGACATGGTGGTCACCAACTACGTCTATGAAAAAGAAGGCCGCAAGCATAAGCGGGTCATCAACTTCCGCAGTGTCATGGACCCGGGGCGGGTGCTGGACTGGAACCATCTAGGGCGGTTCGGACTGGCCCAGTACATGATCATGCACGCCCTGATCCTGCGCACCGAGGTGCTCCGTCAGGCCCACACCCGCCTGCCCGAGCACACCTACTATGTGGACTTCATCTACTCCTATCAGCCCCTGCCCTGGGTGCATACCCTGCTCTACTTGGACACGAATTTCTACCGCTATCACACCGGCCGCAAAGGCCAGTCGGTGCAGACTTCGATTATGATCGCCCGAGTTTCACAACTATTGCTGGTCAACGGGCTCATGGCGGATTCCACGCCTGACCCGGGGACGGTTCCCCGTGGACTTTATCGTTATATGATCCACTATTTGTCCATCAACTGCGTGGTGACCTCGGTCTTTCTGATCCTCTCTCGCAAGCCCAGCAACTACAGGAACAAGGACATGCTCTGGAGCAGGCTGGAGCACCGCTCCCCTGCCATCGCCTCCGATGTCCGCTCCACCCTGCTCTGCCGGATGATCAACATGCCGGGCAGACCGGGCCGCCTGGCCATCCGCCTGGGTTATAAAGCCGCCGAAGCCGCCATGGGCTTCAACTGATCGCCCTCCCTCGGCAGGAGCACGCAGAGGCTGAACCAGTGATGCTCGGTACGTAGGGTCATCTCCCCTTGGTAGCGGTGGGCTATGTGCCGGATGGACTTGACACCATACCCATGCAGGCCATCGTCGGTCCTGGTCTTCGTGGTGGCCAGCTCGCCATTGCCTTTCCAATTCAGAGGCGAGACGAAGTAGTTTTCGATGCGAATCACCACGAACTGTCCTCGAGCGTATAAAGCCACCTTGATCAGGCGACGGTCGGGTTCCTTGACCTTTCTCAACGCCTCAATGGCATTGTCCAAGGCGTTGCCAAAGAGAGTAGAGACATCCATGGGCGACATCCCCTCCAGGAGCGAGCCATCGGCCACCATGGTCAAGGTGATCCCCTCTTCGGAACAGATGCGCTCCTTGGTCGACATGACCACGTCCAGAATGGGGTTGCCGGTATGCTGCTGCGACCCGTACCGTCCGACTGCAGCCTCCAGCTCCTCGAAGTCCTGGGACTTGCGCTCAGGGTCCATCTGCGAGCGCAGGGCGGCGATTTGATGCTTGAGATCGTGGGCAAGCCTACCCATAGCCTCAAGATTCTCCTTGGAACGCATGTACTCGCGATGCTGGCTGTAAGCCCGGGCGTTAATGGAGGCCAACTCGGCGCTGGTATGGCTTTCCCGCAGCTGCTCCTGCTGGGCGTAGAGCATGGCGAACCCGCACAGGTCCACCAGAGTGCGGATATAGAAGACCTCCAGGCCAACCCGACCGGAGAAGGGGGTATTGGTGGAGACAAAGCTCAGGTTGGACATGGCGAAGGTGACCACTGCGATAACCGCGGCTATGAAGACGCTGCGGCCAGGCACGGAAGGCTGGGCATCGGCAAAGTTACGTCGCTCAGCCACCCAAGCCACCAGCCCTACGCCGCCGTAGATCAACACCAGCAAAACCAGTGAGGCTGGGTCGTACAGGCTGTGACTGGATGGCCGCATGAAGGAGTCCAGCTGCCAATGCAGGGAGGCTATCAGCTCAGCCAGGACGAAGGCGCGGGCCAGCAGATAGGCCCCATCCAGCGCACCCAACCCTGAAGCCAGCATAATGATGGCGTACATGCAGACCACAGCCAGGCACATGCTGATGATCCAGAAGGCGATGGGCAGGGTGCCAGCCCAGTACTGAACCACGATCAGCACAGCCAAACCAGGCAGAAGGACCGCCACCATCCGCAACCGGGAGATCCTCGGTCCGATGGCCAACAGATAGACCAGGCAACCCAGCCACTCGCTGATGGCCGTATAGAGTCGGGGGATGTCAGGCAGGGCATTGAGGATGTGCGTGGTGGTCATGATCGACCTGCCACGTAAGCGGTAAGGGCCGTCATAAAGGACTTCTTGCGGGGCCGGCTGACCCGCAGCCGTTGGCCGGTGGACATAATGCAGTCCTGGTCTTCCATGCCCGTCACATGGGCCAGATTGACTAGGTAGCAGGAGTTGGAGCGAAAGAATCCCCGCTGATCCAGCTGTCCCTCCAGACTTTTCAGCGTGCTGTTCGTGGTCAGCGAGGAATCCAGGGTGTGGATGACGCTGCTGTGGCGGACGGATTCGATGAAGACGATGTCCTTGAGGGGAATTCTGGTGGATCGGGCGCCCTCGGTAATCAGGATGGACAGGTCCACGCGGCCGCGCACCTGGGCGATGGACCGGTCCAGCTCCTGGGAGAAGGCGAACCAGGGCAGTGGTTTGAGCAGGTAGGAGAGGGCACCCACTTCATAGCCGTTGATGGCGTACTGGGGGGCGGAAGTTATGAAGACGATGACCACCGACTCGTCACGGGCACGCACCCTGTGGGCCACTTCAATCCCGTCCATGGGGGTCATCTGAATGTCCAGAAGAAGGATGTCATACACAGGCCGATAACCATCTGCGAAAGCCTTGCCATCGGTGAAAACGCTGACCGTCAGTTCCTCCTGACGTTCCTTGCGGTAGCGGCTCAGGTAATTGACCATGGTTCGACAGCTGATGGAATCGTCATCCACCACTGCGATTCTGATCATCCTGGTGCACACTCCTTACCCCGTCGGCCAAAGACCTATGGCCGCCGTTATCACCGTTCTTCTATGATATCGGAGATGTCCGCATGGCAGACCGCGCTTGCCGGAAGCCGAACTCGGACAAGCATGGTTTAAACTGTTCGCTTTTTGCCTTGCGAATCAATTCTCACTTGTGGACGGGAACGATTAGAGTCGAAACATGTCTACCTTCGCACCCTCTTCATCCTGGAAACCCTCCACCTGGCTGGCCCGCCTGATGCTGCTGATGGCCGCAGCCGCCTGGGGAGCCGGATACACCTTCGAAAAGGTTGCCATGGAGACTCTGACCGTACGCTGGCTGATGGGCATTCGCATCCTCTGTGCCATTGCCATCATGACACCCTTTTTGCTGCCACGGCTGCGTAGAACCGGGGCCATACACACCTTGGTACCGGGGCTGATTCTGGGGGTCAGCTACTGGGCGGCCTTCAGCCTGCAGATGATGGGGCTGACTACCATCGCTCCGGGCCGCAACTCCTTCCTGACGGCCACCTACTGCATCTCTGTGCCCTTCCTGGTCTGGATCATGGCCCGTCGACGACCGGCCCTGCGCCACTTCGTCGCGGCTGCCATCTGCATCCTGGGTGTGGCTCTGATCTCACTGCCAGCCCATGGCGGGGGACAGGGGCTGTCTTTGAGCGCTGGTGACCTGCTGACCCTGGCCGGCGCGCTGCTCTATGGGGTCAACCTGGTGATCACCGGGTTTTTGACCAAGAAGTTCGATGCCCCCACGCTGACATACCTGGAGCTACTGTTCGGCGGTATCCTCTTCCTGGTCTGCGCGCTGATCTTCGATCCCTTGCCCAGTGCGGCCGACTTCACACCATCGACCTTGGGCTCAATGATTTATCTGACACTGATTTCGACGCTCATGGCACAGAACTTCCAGAACATCGCTTTTTCCAGGGTCCCCGCCGCCCAAGGTTCACTAATCCTATGTTCAGAGAGCTTATTCGGCATGCTGGTCTCGGTCCTAGTCCTGCACGAGGAGCTGACAGCCACCCATCTGCTGGGCTTCGCCATCATCTTCACCGCCATCATCCTGTCCGAGGTCAGGCTTCACCCCCGTCGGTCATCGGCGGATTCCTCTGCACCTGTGTCTTCCTCCCGGTAGGCTGTCCCAGGCAAGAGGTCGTAGGGCATCTGCCGCTTGATCAGATAGAAGACCAGCAGGAGCAGGGCCAGGATGCGCGTTGCAATCTGAACGTTGCCGGTCCATGGGCCAAAGACAGCCAGGATAATCGCAGTTCTGAACAGATAGAAGAGGAAGCGGGACCAGCCATGCCGCTGCTTGGTCTCGACGGTCATGTGGGTGAAGGTGGCGCCCAGCGTCCGTCCCCTACGGGGCAGAGGGATAAGCAGTTCGAAGATCAGCAGCATGACCAGATCCACCACAGTCCCGAACACGTCCAGAGTGGAGGGGGCGATCAGCAGCCCACCAAAGCGGTAGTGTCCATCCAGTTGATAGGTGCCCAGGCGATGGACCGCATAGGTCACGCCCATCCCCAGGGACATGGACAGGATGGTAGCCAGGAGCAGATCCAGAGCCAGGGAGACGGCACGGTGTATGAACCCTGGGTTGGTGACCAGCTGGGCGGCGTCAGCCTGACGGGTGGGAATGAGTTTGTTGGCAACCATGGCCACCAGATAGCCGATTATTGCGCCAGAAGTATTCCAAATCAGGTCGTCCACGTCGAAGAGGCGGTAGGCACAGCCGACGATGCCGAAGACCCCGGTCAGCTGGGCCGTTTCGATGAAGAGGGAGACCAGGAGAGCTACAGGCAGGGCCAGGATGAAGCGCCAGCGGAAGACTCGACCCATGATGAAGCCCAGGGGCAGGAAGAAGGCCACATTGAGCAGGATCTGCAGCATGGCCATCCGACCGCCTGTGCTCAGATCGGTCAGGAACTGCAGGGGGTTGAGCTGGGGGCTCAGATGATGGGTGGCGCAGAAGGCGGCACGGTCGTCGGGCATAGGCCAGAGGGTGAAGAAGACCAAGGCCAGCAGGTATAAGACAGTCAGGTAGGCCGCCATGGCTGCTGTCAACCGGAGCCGGTGATACCGGTTGTAGATCAGGGCAAGAATGGGCAGGGTCAGAATCAGCGAGGCCAAGGGCCAAAAGACCAGAGATATGCCAAAGGAGCCGCTGAAGTAGTCCAAGTATGTCGAGAGCACAAATCCAGTCTAAATCGCCCTCGGGCCTATCGACCGATTGACTGCGCCGACCAGGAGCTCAGTCGTCGCCCAAGGTCACGTGGATGCCGCCTACCAAGGAACTGACCAGGTTGTAGAGGAAGGCGAAAATGGTGACCAGAACCACTACTATGACAATCTCGAAAATGGAGAAGATGGTCACCGAACTCAGGACCGTCCCCAGGCTCAGCACCTGGCCCAGATCGAAGCCGCCCGCGTCCAGGCCCGTTTTGGAGATGACCTGAGTCAGGTTGTCAAAGAGCCCCATGGCGTTGAGCAGGAACCAGAGCAGGGCAGCAGCCACCACCTGAATGATGCCCCCGGCGATGGCCAACAGGAAGGTGACCTTGGCCACCGACCAGGGCTCCAACCGGGTCAGGGACAGCTGCATGCGTCGGGCCCGAGGCACATGAGGACGCGCCGCCGAAGCCGAAGCCGCAGGCCGAACAGGACGGGATGAGGATACCTTGACCGGACCGGCAGCCGAAGCTGTAGTTCTTGCGGAACGTCCCGATGCCGTCCTGCCGGCTGCAGGAGCCGGGGGAGTGGCCGATGCAGTTCGACGGGACTCGCCCTGTGCGGATTCATCAGCCTTGGTCTTCCCCTTTTGGGACTTACCAGCACCCTGCTTGCCGGCCTTGACCTGCTTCTGATCATCCTGGCTCATCGGCACTCCTTGATCCTTGCGTTCAATAGCCCGCGCATACCGCCGCTGGGCCTGCATGACTTCTTACGAGGCTACCAGTCTTGTCAGACTGGTAGCGGACCAACTCAATCCTCCTGGGTCAGGCTCTGACCGTCGCCGGTTCCGGTGGTGGCGATGGGCTGATCCTTGGCTGCCAAGGGAGCGGCGGGAGCCAGATCAGTCTGATCGGCATCCTCTTCCTGGTCGTCACGTTCAGCATTGCGGGCGATGGAGAGAATCTCATCACCCTTGTCGGGCTTGGCCAGGGTGACTCCCTGGGTGTTGCGACCGGTCCGCTTGACCTCGGCCACATCGGAGCGGATGACCTTGCCGGACTTCATGATGGCCATGATCTGGTCGTCCTCATTCACCACCAGGGCACCAACCAGGGATCCCCGGCCCTCCACCATGGCGATGGCCTTGACACCGTAGCCGTTGCGACCCTGCAGGCGGTACTCACTCAGAGCGGTCCGCTTGGCAAAACCCTCATCAGTGACCACCAGCAGATCATCTTCAGACTCCTTGGCGATCACGTCCATACTCAGCAGTTCGTCGCCTGGGCGGAACCGCATGCCCTGGACACCAGCGGTCTGCCGTCCCATGGGCCGCAGGGTGGAGTCGTCCGCCGAGAATCGCACGCTCATGCCCTTGCGGGAGACCAGGATGATTTCGTCATCGGCATTGCAGAGTGCGGCACCCACCAACTCATCGCTCTGGGGCACCTCTTGTCCCTCCTCGTCGGTGACGGTGCCCAGCTCCATCAGTCGCACGGCGATCAGACCGCCCTGACGGGGCGAATCATATTCGTCCAGGCGGGTCTTCTTGACCCGTCCCGTCCGCGTGGCCAATACCAGATAGTCCGCATCGTCGTAGCCGTGCAGGGAAAGGACCTGTTCAATCCGCTCGCCTTGACCCAACTGAAGCAGGTTGGCTACATGCTGTCCCTTGGAGTCGCGGGAGCCTTCAGGCAGCTCATAGGCCTTAAGCCGGTACACCCGGCCCTTGTTGGTGAAGAAGAGCAGCCAGTTGTGGGTGCTGGTCAGGAAGAAGTGGTCCACCACGTCGTCCTCACGCAGCCTGGCTCCGCGGATGCCCTTGCCGCCGCGGTGCTGGGCCCGGTACTCATCGGCCTTGGTCCGCTTGACGAAGCCGGAGTGGGTGACGGTGACCACAACCTGCTCGTCGGCAATCAGATCCTCCACGTTCATCTCACCCGAGTAGGGGACGATCCGGGTGCGCCGCTCGTCGCCGTACTTGTCGACGATCTCGTCCAGCTCATCACCCACGATGGTGCGCTGCCGCTCGGGGTGGGCCAGGATGTCGTTGTAGTCGGCGATCTTGCGCATGAGATCCTCGTGCTCGTCCAGGATCTTCTGCCGTTCCAGGGCAGCCAGACGACGCAGCTGCATGGCCAGGATGGCATCGGCCTGGACCTCGTCCACGTCCAGCAGCTCCATCAGGCCAGTGCGTGCGGTCTCCACGTCCTTGGAGGCGCGAATCAGGGCAATGACCTGGTCAATCATATCCAAGGCCTTCAGATACCCCTGCAGGATATGGTCGCGATCCTCGGCCTCGCGCTTCAGGTAGCGGGTGCGCCGCTCGACCACGTCCAGCTGGTGGTCCACCCAGTGGCGGATGAAGGCATCCAGACTCAGGGTCCGGGGGACTCCGTCCACCAGGGCCAGCATGTTGGCCCCGAAGGTCTGCTGAAGCTGGGTGTGCTTGTAAAGGTTGTTAAGAACCACCTTGGGCACGGCATCGCGCTTGAGCACCAGGACCAGGCGCTGGCCGGTGCGGCCCGAGGTCTCATCGCGCATGTCGGCAATGCCCTGAATCTTGCCGTCGCGCACGGCCTCGCGGATGGAGGAGGCCAGCCGGTCAGGGTTGACCTGGTAGGGCAACTCGGTGACCACCAGGCACATCCGTCCGCGGATCTCCTCGGTGTTGACCACGGCCCGCATGGTGATCAGGCCTCGTCCGGTCCGGTAAGCCTGCTCAATGCCCTTGTGTCCAAGAATGGTGGCACCGGTGGGGAAGTCAGGCCCCTTGATGATGGCGATCAGTGCATTGAGCAGCTCCTCCTTGGAGGCCTCGGGATGCTCTAGAGCCCAGTGCACGCCCTTGGATACCTCGCGCAGGTTATGCGGAGGAATGTTGGTGGCCATGCCCACGGCGATGCCGGCTGATCCGTTGACCAGCAGGTTGGGGAAGCGGGAGGGCAGAACTGTGGGCTCCTGGGTCTTGCCATCGTAGTTGGGTATGAAGTCGACCGTATCCTTGTCGATGTCGCGCACCATCTCCATGGCCAGGGGAGCCATGCGGCACTCGGTGTACCTCATGGCGGCAGCCGGATCATCGCCAGGGGAGCCGAAGTTGCCCTGGCCGTCCACCAGCGGATAGCGCATGGACCAGGACTGGGCCAGGCGCACGATGGTGTCATAGATGGCCGCATCGCCGTGGGGGTGGTACTTGCCCATGACGTCGCCCACCACGCGCGAGCACTTGTTGTAGCCACGGTCGGGCCGGTATCCGCCGTCATACATGGCGTAGATGACCCTGCGATGGACCGGCTTCATGCCGTCGCGGACATCGGGCAGAGCCCGCTCCACAATTACGGACAGGGCATAGGACAGGTATGATTCCCGCATCTCCTGCTGGAGGTCAATGGGCTGAATCCGCTCACCCTTAAGGAGGCCGTAATCGGTATTGTCCATCTCCTGGGGGCTGAGCGGCTCTCGAGACCCGTCGGGCAGGTTGAGGCCGTCTTGGTCCGGGCTGTTGTCGTTGTTGTTATCGTCTGCCAAAATTGATCCTTAGCTCAAATGGTGAAAAGAGGAGGCGTCCGTCTCAGGCGTCGATGAAGCGGGCGTCGTGGGCGTTGCGCTGGATGAACAGACGCCGGGGTTCGACCTCGTCACCCATGAGCATGGTGAAGGTCTCGTCGGCCTGCTCGGCGTCATCGATGCGGATCTTCTTGAGGATGCGATGCTCCGGGTCCATGGTGGTCTCCCAGAGCTCCTGGTAGCTCATCTCGCCCAGACCCTTGTAGCGCTGGATCCCTTCGCCCTTGGGCAGCTGCCGACCTGAGGCCTTGCCCTCGGCCAGAACCCTGTCGCGCTCGGCGTCGGTGTAGACGAAGCTGTGGGGACCCTTGGTCCACTTGAGCCGGTAGAGCGGAGGCATGGCCACGTAGACGTAGCCGGCTTCGATCATGGGCCGCATGTAGCGGAAGAAGAGGGTCAGGTTCAGGGTGGCGATGTGGGCGCCGTCCACATCGGCGTCGGCCATGATGATGACCTTGTGGTAGCGCACTTTGTCGATGTTGAAATCCTCGCCGTATCCCCCTCCTACAGCGGTAATCAGGGATTCGATGGTGTCGGACTTCATCATGCGGTCCAGGCTGGCCCGCTCCGTATTGAGGATCTTGCCACGCAGCGGCAAAATGGCCTGGGTCATAGGGTTGCGCCCCTGTATGGCCGAGCCGCCTGCTGAGTCACCCTCCACGATGAACAGCTCACACTCTTCGGGGTCGCTGGACTGGCAGTCCTTGAGCTTGTCGGGCATGCCGGCCGTCTCGAAGATGGACTTACGACGGGTGTTCTCGCGGGCCTTCTTAGCCGCGATCCTGGCGCGGGAGGCCTCCATGGCCTTCTGGATGATGGCCTTGGCCTCGCCTGGGTGGGCGTCGAACCAGTCGCTCAACCTTTCGGTCATGACCCGCTGGACGAAGGTCTTGGCCTCGGAGTTGCCCAGCTTGGTCTTGGTCTGGCCTTCGAACTGCGGGTTGGTCAACTTGACGGAAACCACAGCGGTCAGCCCCTCGCGCACGTCGTCGCCAGAGAGGTTATCGTCCTTGTCTTTGAGGATGTTCTTGTCCCTGGCGTAGCGGTTGATCATGCTGGTCAGAGCCGCGCGGAATCCCTCTTCGTGGGTGCCGCCCTCAGTGGTCGCGATGGTGTTGGCGAAGGTGTGCACCGACTCCGAGTAGGCGGTGGTCCACTGCATGGCCACCTCGGCGGAGATGCCCAGCTTCAAGTCCTCGGCTTCGAAGTCGATGACCTCGGCCTCCACAGGCGTGGCCTTCCTGACCTTGACCAGGTAGTCCACATAGTCCTTGATGCCGTTGGCGTACTGGTAGCTGACGGACTGGCCCTTCTGCTCCGGGGTCTGCTCCTCGCCCGCCACCTCGTCGCCGGTCTGGTCGTTGGGGCGCAGGTCGGTCAGGGTAATCCGCAGGCCCTTGTTGAGAAAGGCCATCTGCTGGAAACGGCTGCGCAGAGTCTCGAAGTCATAGACTGTGGTCTCGAAGATTTTGGGATCGGCCCAGAAGGTCACCGAGGTGCCGGTGCTCTCGTCCGGCCCCATGGCCTGGTCCTTGGACAGGGGAGCGGTTGGCTTCTGGTTGCGGAAGTTCTGATGCCAGTGGTAACCCTGCCGACGCACCTGGACGTCGATACGGGTGGACAGGGCGTTCACCACGGAGATGCCCACGCCGTGCAGGCCGCCCGAGACCGCGTAGCCGCCGCCACCGAACTTGCCGCCGGCATGCAGCTTGGTCATGACCACCTCGACGCCGCTCTTGCCCTCGCCTGGCACCTCGTCCACAGGGATGCCACGACCGTTGTCGTCCACACGGATGCCGTTGTCGGGCAGGATGGTGACTTCAATATGGTCAGCGTACCCGGCCAGAGCCTCGTCGACCGAGTTGTCGACGATCTCGTAGACCAGATGGTGCAGGCCTCTGGGACCCGTCGACCCGATATACATGCCGGGACGGACGCGGACCGCCTCCAGCCCCTCAAGCACCTTCAGATCGCTGGCATCATAGTGCTCGGGTGAAAGCGAATCATCCAGCTGTGCATCGTCCAGCTGATCCAGCTGCTCCTGGCCCGTCATGCCATCATCCTGAGGCTTGTCCTCCTCGTTTTCCCGGCCCTCTTGCGGGGTCCGGGACGGGTCAGTATTGAGATCTGCCACGGATAGTCCTTTCTGCACCCCCATCGTCGGCCACTGACGACAAAGCAGCTTCCGTTCGTGGTCGAGCGGGGGATTGACTCATGGTCACCAGGTTCCAAATCGTCCATAAAGGGGCCTTGGAAGCGTTTGACCCTATAACCTATAGAATACCAGCGCTAGGGGACTTTAGGCTTACAGAAAGCTGGGAAGACGGTATTCGCAGATTATGGGTTCACCCGTAGGTGTCGCGCACACCTCGGCCGGGCGGATCGAACCGCGAACGGCGAAAGCTGTAGTTGTGGGGGCCAGTCACCCGAATCTGTCTGACCGGCATGCCCAGCCGCTTGGCAATGGTCGCTTTGAGCTGGGGAACCAGGTAGGTCAGCTGAGTGGCCCATACCGTGGTCTGCGCCTGGATGATCAGCACGCCCTCCTGGTAGGAGACCACTCTCGAATGGGCGGCGATGCCGGGTCCAACTACACCGTCCCACTGGTTGCGCAACCGAGCAACCTTCAGATGACTGGTCCACCCGCTCCCAGCAGCAAGGCTGGTCACCACACCTCCCAGTTTGGCTGGGTCGCGGCCCGGCTTGCCAAATGCATACCAGGCCTTACGGGAGTTGTCCTCCCGCTGCCGACGAGTGGCCGCCCGGCGCGTGCAGCCCTCGAAGACCAGGGCCGGCAATCGACGCTGATCCAGGTGCAGAGTCTCAACCATGGGGGCCTTCATGACAGGTCGTTCCCCTCCGGCCCATTCGGCATATCCGAGTCCTCATGAGCCGTCCCTCTGGTTCGACGCAGGTCCTGCATGGCACTGGCAATGGCTGGATCCTGGGCAGCCGGATCAGATGGCTGCACAGGCCTCAGTCGGGACACATCCACCAGCCTGGCACCCTGCAGGGAGGGAATATCGCTGTCGGCGGCCACGGTGATCAGCACCTGGCTCTGCTGACGGGCAAAGTCCAGAATCTGATCCCTACGGCCCCGATCCAACTGGGCGAAGACATCATCCAGAATGACGATAGGCTCCAGATCGCGACGATCCTTGACCACCTGCAGCAGAGCCAGCCGCAAAGCCAGAGCCAGGGTCCACATCTCACCGTTGGAGGCGAACTCCCGAGCAGGCATGCCGTTGAGGGTGAAGACCAAATCATCGCGCTGAGGACCGATCAGATTAGTGCCCCGGGCTACTTCTCCCGGGTAGATCCGCTGAAAGTGACGGCTGACGGCTTCGGCGACCTCTGGACCGGTCTGCCTATCGGGTCCGATTTCCTCCAGGGATGGCTGGTAAGTCAATCGAGCATCCTGATCAGGGCCTGCAAGCCGACCATACAAATCGCTGAAGGGCTGGTCCAAAGCCTCTACCAGAGCCGCTCGTCGTCGGCTCAGATCCAGCCCGGTGCGAATAAACTGCCCAGTCCAGACCTCAAGGCCGGAAAGGGCGGCGTCACGCCCATCACCCGACGGATCATAGCCCGCCTGGGAGAGCTGCTTGAGCAGGGCGGCGCGCTGCTTGGCCACATGACGAAAATCCTGCCGGACCTGGAAGTAGTCGACATCGAGCTGGCTGCCGGCCTGGTCCAGCACGGCCCGCCTGGCCGCCGGCTCTCCGGAGACCATCAGCTGATCCTCAGGGCTGAAGGTCACGCAGGGTACCCGGCCCACCAGGTCACGCTGATAGAGGGAAGGCCCGCCGTTGATTCTTCCCCGGTTGGCTCCCTTGGCGGCAATGGTCAGCTCATAGTCAGTAGCGGTCCCGTCCTGCTCCAGCCTGGCCCTTATGGTGGCCTTGGACTGCCCACGTTCTACCAGGGGTAGTGAAGATGAAGTCCTATGGCTGCCGCCGGTGGACAGGACCTCGACGGCCTCGACCAGGTTGGTCTTGCCCAGACCGTTGCGCCCCTCCAGAATGGTGACTCCAGGCTCCAGATCGAGGACACAATGCTCCCAGGAACGGAAGTGATCCAGAACCAGACGGGAGATGTGCACGACGATTGTTCCTCGAACCTACCCGGATGTCAGTTGTTGAAACGCATGGGTACCAGCAGGTAACGGTAATCCATGGACTCCTCGGAATCCTGCTCCTGCTGGCCGTTGAATTCCACAGCCTTGACTGCCGAAGTCATCTTGATGCGGACAAAGGGCTCGGCGATGGCACCCAGCCCGTCAATCAGATAGTTCGGATTGAAGGCCACCGTGATGTCTTCCCCGTCCAGATCCGCCTGCAGAACCTCATGTGCCTGTGCTTCGTCAGCCGTGCCGGCACTCAGGGTCACCTCGTTGCCGGAGAAGACCATACGGATGGGGGCGTTGCGTTCGGCTACCAGGGCTACACGCTTGATGGCATCGATCAGATCCTGCCGGGCGATGACCGCCTGGATGGGGTATTCGTCCGAAAAGAGACGATCCACGGCCGGGAATTCCCCATCGATCAGCTGGGTGGTGGATATTTTGCCAGCGTTTTCCACGCCCATGATGGTGGGGTTGTCAGCCTCGTAATCCATGGTCACGTTCTGGTGCTCGTCCAAAGAACGGGCGATGTCTCGCAGCAGGGAGCCGCGGATCAGCATGGAGGTGGAAAAATCGGCATCACGAGGAGTCCAGGTGAAGCTCGAACGGGACAATCTGAAACGGTCGGTGGCGGTCATGACCACCTTGTCCCCAGTGATCTCGGTCTTGACGCTGGTCAGGACCGGCCGGCTCTCTTCCCTGGAAACAGCGACGATGGACTGGGAGATGGACTGGATAAAGGTCTCAGCATCCACCTGGCCCATAGGTTCAGGGACGGCAGGGAGGTCGGGATACTCGCTGTCAGGCATCAGTTGCAGAGAAAAAGTGGATTTGCCCGAGGTGATGGTCATCTTGGATCCCTCGGTTGACAGATAAGTCTTCTCTGATGGTAGTGATTTGGTGATGTCTGCCAACAGTTTGCCTAGCACCAAGGCTGTTCCGGATTCATCGATGCCTGCTTCTATGTGGTTTCTTGCCGAAACTTCGTAATCGAAAGCGGAAAGCTTTAATGTTCCATCAGAGGCTTCCATCCTGATGCCTGCCAGAATCGGCGAAGCTGGTCGGGAAGGGATGATGCGGGTGGTCCAGGCCACTGCATCCGAGAGTGCGGATGAATTCACTTCTACTTTCATGGGAGCCTTCTTGTTGACGAATGAACTGGATTCATTCTATCGAATGGCTCAGGTGATGTGGTTGGAACAAGCAGATGTGCTTGAGTGTGAAGGTGGTTATTGCATAAATATACATAGAGTCATCGTAATAAGCTCGGTGGATGGTGTGGATAAGTTCTCAAATCCTTGCAACGAAGTGGATAGATCTCAATCAGACGATGTGGATAAGCGGTGAAACCGATGTGAATAAGAGGCCAAGTTATCCACAGGGATGCATTTTTGCTGGGTTATCCACAAAAGAGACGCAGTTATTCGCTGAAAATGCACCACTTATCCCCGGAAAAACGGTGTGTTATTCCCAAGGTTTGCCCACATCCGGGGATAAGTAGGTGGATATCTTTTTCTGTCGATCCACAACAGTGTCTGCGTGTCGCATCAATTTTGAGGCTGCTTGAGCCGGACCGTGAGCTCCATGACATAGTTGTAAATCTCTCGCTTTTCCTGCATCTCATTGGAGATACGGGTGTAGGCGTGCATGACTGTGGTGTGATCGCGACCGCCAAAGACCTCGCCGATGTCGACTAAGGACATGCTGGTCATTTCCCGGGCCAGATACATGGCGATCTGTCGGGCTAGGGCGATGTTCTTGGTGCGCGTACGGCCGACGATATCGTCGAAGGTCAGATGGAAGTACTTGGCTACTTGGGAGATGATGTCAGTGGGCTTGATTTCTACGTCCGTAGAGAAGAAGTCTTGCAGGGTCTGTTCGGCCAGGGCCGTAGTGACCGGCTGATTATTGAGGCTGGCTACGGCCGTGACACGGGTCAGAGCACCCTCAAGCTCTCGGATGTTTTCGGTGAAGCGTTCCGCGATCAGATCCAGAACCTCGTTGGGAATACTGACTCCGTTCATGGAAGCCATCATTCTCAGGATGGCCACCCGTGTCTCCCGATCTGGCGGCTTGACGTCCACAGTCAGACCCGAATCGAAACGCGAGATCAGTCGCGATTCAAAGCCCTTCAGATTCTTGGGGGCCACGTCCGAGGCGATGACGATGCGCTTGTTGGCGTCATGCAGGGCATTAAAGGTGTGGAAGAACTGGTCCAGGGTGGCCTCCTTGCCCCCTAGAAATTGGATGTCATCGATAAGGAGCACATCCACCTGCCGGTAGCGGCGATTGAATTCTGCGATCTGACCCGATCCCTGGGTGGAGTTCTGCAGGGCGTCGATGAATTCGTTGGTGAATTCCTCCGAGTTGACGTATCGGACCTTGAGCGAGGGATCCTTGACCAGGGCATAGTTGCCGATGGCGTTGAGCAGATGGGTCTTGCCCAGGCCTGAGCTGCCGTAAATACACAGGGGGTTGAAATCCTGACCTGATCCTTCGGCCACGGCCAAGGCCACGGTCCGCGCAAAGCGGTTGGAATCGCCCGGGACGAAGGTATCGAAGGTGGCGTTCTTGTTCAGGTGAGTCTGTGGGTCGCGCTCCACCCGGTTCTGGTTCATGGGGAAGCGGGGCACGGTGAAGGCGGGCCGGGATGCGGCTCTTTCTGTCTCGCTCTGCAGATCGGTATTACCGCCTGCCGTTGGCCTTACCACGGAGGAGGGTTCGGATAACTCGGCCTGCATATCCAAGGTCATGGGCACATAGGTGCCCTCGTGGAAGTCATTAGCAGAGACAATCGGGGACTTGGATGTTCCAGGATTCTCGGTCCGCCAGTCCGAGTGGACCTCTGAGCTGGGGGATCGGTCGGTGCCGACCTGACGCTGGTAGTCGTCATAGGGATCCTGAGCAGGACTGGGGACTTGACGGAACTCGCCACTGCCCGGGGTGGACCCGGCCATGGCGGATGCGCGGTGGTCGTTCTGCTGGTCGGCAGCCTTCTGCTTGGCCATCTGCTCCGGGTAGACGATTTTAATAGCCGGGAACATTTCCTGATTGGTGACCAGCTGCAGTGCATTTAAGACGGGCTGGCTGAGCGGTCCCTGCACAGCCTCCTGAGTTGCCTTGGAGGAGACCCGCAAAACGATGGTGGTGCCGAAAACCGCTTCGGGGGTGATGTCCTCCAGCCAGCCCTTGTCCCTAGAGGTCAGTGAACTGCTATAGCGGAGCACCTGCAGGACCGAATCCCAGATTCTCTTGGCCTGGGCAGCGGCATCCAGCGGATCCTGCGCCATCAGTGTGCTCCTCTCTTCTTGACGACTGATTGTCCCGGTCTTTCTGCTTCTCTCAAATTCGACAGTAGCCCATTGTTACACCGACTTTGCGCGGTTATCCACAGGATAGCGTGTTGTATCTGCGATGAATGTGAATAACAGTGATGTAATTTGTGGATAAGTGAGGAGGCCCTTTTCCTGCTATGACAGGGTTTGCGGAGGGCATGAAGCGGTCCCAATCAGCTGGGTGGTGGAAGCTCGTTTGACTCCGTCCCGGCTCATGTGTACCGTGATATAGCTTGACTCATAACGAGCCGTACTCGAGTATGTCTACACACGGGAGCAACGAATTATGAAGAGGACATTCCAACCCAACAATCGCCGTCGTCACATGAAGCACGGATTCCGCGCTCGCATGCGTACCCGCTCCGGTCGTGCCCTGATCAACCGCCGCCGGGCCAAGGGCCGTCGGACCCTCTCTGCCTGAGTCGGATCCCGATCCTTTTTCAGAAGGTGGAACGGCTGAGGAGCCACCGGGAGTTCACGGCGGTGCTCAGGCGACGTCATCGGGTCAGCAGCAGGGATCTGGTCATACATTATTTGATACCTGGGCCTGATCGGACGGCGACCCTGCTGCCAACGGCATCGGCTGTGCACGAAGGGCGGCATGACATCCTGCCTGCAGGCAGACGCCGCATGGGGCTCGCTGTATCCAAAAATGTGGGCAAGGCCGTGACCAGGAACAAGGTCAAGCGCAGATTCAGGCAACTTGCGGGATTCAAGGAGGACCTGCTGCCATCCTCCTGTGATCTGGTCATGCGCGCCAAACCCAGCGCTGCCACAGCCACCTACAAGCAGCTGGAGGAGCAAGTGGATAGGCTCTTCCGTGACCTCATGCGTAAGTCCGGAAAGACTGCCGGCGGTCTTGATGCACAGGGACAGTCAGGTCCGCAGTTCGCTGGATCCAAGCGTCAAACGGTCCAACAGCTGAAAACCAGTGAAGGATGCCGAGCATGAGCGGCCTGGCCTCCCGGGCTCTGCAGAGCGCAGTCCGCTGGTATCAGCGCCACATCTCACCCTTGTCGCCGCCGAGGTGCCGTTACTATCCGACTTGTTCCCAGTACGCTTTGACCGCCTTGAAGCGGTTCGGGGCCTTGCGTGGAACCATCCTGGCCATTCTGCGGTTATTGCGTTGCACACCCTTCAACAACGGCGGAATCGATGACGTGCCCCAAAGGTTTTCCATCTTCTATCGGTTCTCGTGGTCCAAGGCTCATGAGGAGGCCCGGCTGACCCCCATGGCCTCAGACAAGGAGACGGCCTGACAATGTTACACAACAACGACACCTTCACCTTCGATACGGGTATATACGGTTTCTTCTACAAGATCCTGTACCCAATCGAGTGGCTCATGACCTACATCATGACCTATTGCCACAAGTTCCTGACCCTGATCGGGTTCCATAAGGGTCCCGGCGTGGCCTGGGCGCTCTCGGTAGTGATGCTGGTGCTGATCGTCAACCTGTGCGTGTTGCCGCTCTTCATCAAGCAGCTGCGATCCATGCAAAAGATGCAGGCTCTGCAGCCGAAGCTGATGAAGATCCAGAACAAGTACCGCAACAAGAAGGATCCGGCCAGCCGAGAGGCCATGAGCCGGGAGACCATGAAGGTCTATCAGGACAACCATGCCAACCCCATGGGGTCCTGTCTGCCAGCACTGGTGCAGGGCCCGGTCTTCATGACCATGTTCTACGTGCTTTCGGCTGTGCCCTTCATCGCCCGGGGCAAGCGGGCACCCCTGGGAGCCTTCAATCGACAGGTGGCGCGGGAATTCGAAGAGACTACCTTTTTCGGGCTGCGGATTTCGGACAACTTCATGTCCGCCCAGGGTGCGGGCCGTATAGTCATTGTGGTCTTCATCGTGCTCATGTGCTTGGCCATGTTCTACTCGCAGTTCCATAATGTTCGACGGAACATGCCGAGGTCGGCCATGCAGGGAAAGCAGTACAAGATGCAGCAGATGATGGCCTTCATCTTCCCGGTCATGTACATCTTCTCGGGCATCTACTTCCCATTCGCAGTGCTAATTTACTGGCTGACCAACAACCTTTGGAATCTGGGCCGAACCCTCTTCCAGGTGCGCCATATGCCCACTCCTGGCTCGCCGGCCGCAGAGAGCAAGGAAGAGCGTGACCACCGCCGTGAGAATGCCCGCCGCAAGCGCCAGGGGCTGCCCTCTTTGGAGGAGGAGCAGCTGATGGAGGCCAAGAGGTTGGAAGAGGAAGCCCGCAACAACAAGAACATCTCCCACCAGCGTTCCCAACCCCATCGCAAACGTCGCGGCCGTTGATGCGGCTACTGGCAGTGGAGGCCAGCGTGGTGACCCGGCTTTCGGTCGGGCGAATACTGGAGTAATCTGCAATCATCACGTCCGTGTATCCTCAATACTGGACACTCGATTGGTGACCAGGAATCCAGTGGACCTGAGGTTATGAATCGGATGTAAACGCGTGTAAGGAGAGCATAGATGTCTCAGTCTCTGGACCAGGGAAAGACCATCGAGCAACTCAATGAGGAGGCGGATGTCGCCGCCGACTATCTGGAGGGGTTGCTGGACATCGTCGATTACGAGGGCGATATCGAGATGGGGGTGCGCAACCACCGTCCGACCGTGCAGATTGTGGCTGACGACGATACGGATATCAAGCATCTGATCGGTAAGGATGGTGAGGTGGTCGATGCTCTTCAGCAGCTGACACGCTTGGCCGTGCAGCAGAAGATAGGGGAGCGCTCCCATCTGATTGTGGATGTGGATGGCTTCCTGCGGCGCAAGCGCGAACATCTTCGCGAGCAAGCCCTGGATGTGATTGATGAGGTTCGTGAGACTGGCGACCCTGTCAATATGAAGCCTATGAACTCTTTTGAGCGCAAGATCGTTCATGACATGGTCCGCGAGGAGGGGCTGAAGTCACGTTCCCATGGTGAGGAGCCCCACCGGTACGTCACTGTCTATCTGAAGGCCAAGAGCGAAGACGAAGACCTGCATGACGATGTTGAGGACGAGCCAATCGGGTATGACGACTCGCTGGACGTGGATGAAACCGATCAGGTCGTCGATTCGGATGACTACGAGGCTGATGATGATCCTGCGGATGCTGATAGGGAGTGACTGTTAAGCCTCACAGGGCTATGCGTTGATGAAGAGTTCATGACGTCGGCCTTTTTGGATGTGTCCACTGTTTGGTGCGGTCATACTGTCGAGGTTTGTTGTGCTATCTGCCAGCGCTGTGCCATTTGGCAGGTGTGTAGTATTGTCTGGCTCATGATTGTGCTTAGTCTGTTGTGCTTAGTCTGCCATGTTGCTTAATCCTGATTGCTCTTTTGCGTTTGAAAATCATATGGTGGTAACGGTCTTAGAAATGCAGCTATTTTCGATTCTGGCAGTGTGAATAATCCTGCTGGATACGACGAGACTATATGACGCTGTTATGGTCTGTGGCTTTGGCAGACTGGGCGTGGAAGGTGAATGTGAGGAGTTGAAATGGCTGTTGTGGATGATGAGCTGAACGATAGTCCCCTCTTGAGGCAGGTGCTCGGCGATGCTCTGGTACCCATGCAGCGCTTTCATGACAAGCTCTTGCGCGAGGGTGTGGAGAGGGGCATCATTGGCCCTCGCGATGAAGACATTATTTGGGAACGGCACATACTCAATTCAGCGGCTATTGTGCCTTTCGTGCGAGAGCGATTGAGCACTGACAGCCGGACGGCAACGGTGGCGGATATAGGTTCTGGTGGGGGCTTCCCAGGCATTGTACTGGCTGCCTGCCTTCCGCAGTGCAGTGTTGTTCTTGTCGAGCCAATGGAGCGGCGTGTGACCTGGTTGCAGGAAGTGGTTGATGAGTTGCACCTGGCTAATGCTGTTGTGATTCGCAAGCGTGCAGAGGATCTGGTTCCGCAATCCTCTAAGGCTTCGATCCGGCACAACAAAAAAGGTACACGAAGCCGCCGTCATGGTCGTCGTCGAATAGAGAAACAGTCTGTTTCGGCATACGGCCGTGTTGGCTCTTTAGCCTCGACCGAAGCCAGGAATGCTGACAGCCAACAAGATGTAAATGACCATGACTCTTCGGAGGTTACGGGTGGTGCAGGTCTAGCAGACGTCCAATCCAATCTTTCAATTCCACAGACTTTTGACGTTGTGACGTGCCGAGCTGTAGCCCCCATGACTAAGCTCGCCGGATGGACCCTGCCGCTTTTAAGATCGAGAGGTCAGCTTATTGCCCTTAAGGGTCGTTCGGCACAAGCTGAGCTGGATAAGGCTGCCAGAGAGATAAAAAAATGTCATGGAGAGAATCCACGGGTTTGTCTAGCTCCAGTCGCACCAGGCCTTGAGGATACCCACGTGGTTCTTGTGGACAAACACTAAAGTACGACACTGATATGACCTTATTTAATGACTTTGATGCTTGAGATGTTGCTCAATCTAAAGATAAGAATAGGCTAGGTAAGATAATCAATTATCAGTATTCAACACAGAGTCTTATCGAATACCTGATTAGAGATAATCGATTAAGCTCTATCGGATCTAAGTAGGCCTTTTCTAGACAGCGGCTTAGCCGATATTCATTCGAGGTGAATGGAGTATTAGATTAAGAGGAAAGCAAGCACGCTTGTGATTTTTATTGTCTGACTCGTGTATGCTTTCACCTCAAACATTCTAAGGATTTTTGATACTTTAGTTTTAAACAACGCCGTAGACAACAGTCAGAACTTGCTATATACAATTAGATTATTTAAAATCAAGATATTATATATTTTGAATGTAATGCACATCAAAGTACTTATTTGGGTTTGTTGTGCAGGAGGTTTCATTGTATCCTGATGTTGCCGTCCAAGTCGTATTGGAATGATTGTATGGTGCCCTATATCTGAGTTGGATATACTGACATCTCTTTCTATTGTTGCATTAAGAGTCTCGGGAGATGTTCTACTTTCGTTGCTGGGGGATCTATGCGTTTACCTACGTCCCTTACTCGACAGTCGAAGTTATACATCTCTTGCTGTACTTATTTACGTGTTTCTCTTACTCCCAGGCAGTTTATTGTGTCTATCCTTTGTCTCGATCTTCTCGGCTTTTTAAACCGTTCGGTTTCCTCCCTTTCCTTAGAAATATCGATAGGGGTATCCTGATTCTTGCAAATGCATGAAGATTACATGAGTTATCGATTAAACAGCACAGATTATGTCTCTAAAATAACCCGGAATGGCGAGATTCCCCCTGATGTGGGAGTTGGGGGACAACCGAACCGAGCTATAAGAGAGCTGTTCACCGGCTTCAGATGTGTCCACTAAAGAATGTTTCACGTGAAACATTGAAAAGGATCTTTTTTTAACCCCAAAACAAGTAAACTAGGCTTCATTTGTTCCAGCTGTAACTCATCTAGATGACTTAGCACACTGTTATGAGTATGTTCTACAAGAACGTCCATCAGTAACGACTACATTTAGGGCATCTTAGAATATAGCAATATTCGAGGGTGTGCTTCCGGTGGACGATCGCTATGTAGAGATAGATCGTAATGTTTCACGTGAAACAATTAACGCAGAATGAAATAATCAGGATTAGCTTTATGAAAGCGCAGACGAGAGGATATCGAAATATTTTCTGTGTCTTTTTTAGAAAAAGTTGTTAAAGGTCTTGCTTCTTAGCTACGTCTCCTTCAATCATAATTTTGCGGAGTAGACTAGAGTCTTCATAGACATAATGAAGTCTTTTGTTTAACAGCACTAAAACACCACTTAAAATTAGCATTTAGTTCTGTTTTCTTGATTCGGCAGCCGTTATTGGAGGTAGATGGATAGATTCTGCAAATAAAAGACAAAACTGAGTTAGCCGACTGCGTTAGACGACAATTAACGGGGTAATAATACTGCCCAGGAAGTATAGATGTTTCACGTGAAACCTCCCTCTTGCTGTACTTTTGTATAAGGCTTGTCATCCGAAGGATTTATTTTGGTATTACAGCGGTGTTTAAAGCGGCTATCGTACAGATGGATAAGATCATTGAATATAACCATGAATAATGTTGCTTGGTTCGACGAGTTAATAGATTTATAGATTTGTTGCTAATAAGTTATGCACAATTCGGACCAGACCTTCGAATTATCCACATCGTCGTTTGAAGACGCTGGCCTGGGGTGGGAAGTGCCAGACTTATCAATAATTACAAGGCAAATCTAATAATCTTGGGTAAGGGCCAGCCGCTGTGGCTCCGTTGGATCTATCCACACTTATCCACAGTTATGAACAGTGACCGTGTATAACTTTCAGCTGTTCTGACATGTCCAACTAGGACGGGAAAATTGAATGGTTATCAAAAGGAGGAAGGTTCGTGACCGCATCGAAGAAGGTGAAACCCGTTTCGGGGAATACCCCGGATATCGGTGAGAAGCCCACGCCAACCGCATCAGGTATGGAGTCGACAACGGATATTCTCAATAGAATATTCGCTGAGGGGACTGGTTCGGTGTCTGGTGCGGAGATGGCAGATCTTTCTGCGCGCTATCAGGCCTTACATCAGGCTGAATTTCCTCACCCTTCAAAAACGCGCTTCATTGCCGTTGCAAATCAAAAAGGCGGGGTAGGGAAAACCACGACCACTGTAAATTTGGCATGTGCTTTTGCTGAATTCGACGAACATGTGTTGGTAATCGATATGGATCCACAAGGCAACGCTTCTACTGCATTGGGTGTAGCTCATGAATCCGGGACGCCGTCAACATACGACGTGCTCGAGGGTCGTCTTGGGATTGACGATGTTAAGGTAGTATCCCCTCAATTCCCCAACCTTGAGGTTGTCCCATCTTCTATTGACCTCAGTGGTGCTGAGCTGGAAGTTGCGGATATGCCCAACCGCAATCAGCTCATGAAGAAAGCGGTTGCCGACTATCTTAAAATCTGCCACCAGCATTATGACTATGTTCTCGTTGATTGCCCTCCTAGTCTCGGATTATTAGTTCTGAATGCTATGTGTTCGGTCAATGAGGTATTGATCCCAGTGCAAGCTGAATACTATGCTCTTGAAGGACTGCAACAATTACTGCATACCATAGGACTTGTTCAGCAAAGCTATAATCCTTATCTCGTAATCTCAACCATGTTGTTGACCATGTATGACAGGCGAACGCTGCTCAGCAAAGAAGTGTTTGATCAAGTCAAGGAGCATTATCCAGAGATAGTGCTTAATACGACCATCCCGCGTTCTGTCAAAATCTCTGAGGCTCCCAGCTTCCGGCAAAGCGTTGTCACCTATGACCCTAAAGGGGCTGGCGCTATTGCTTACGAAGAGGCGGCGTTAGAAATCGCCCAGAGATCCGAGCAAGTGTTGGAACATATCGCCAATAGAAGACAGGGGGAGTGAGGACATGACAAGCCGTTCACGGTTAGGCAAGGGCTTGGGGGCTCTATTCCCCGCCCTGCCAGGTGAAGATGACGAAACAAATGCTGACAAAGGCCGTCAGCAAGATAACAAAGTACCGAATTCCGGCAACAAGCAGCCCACCCTTCAGGGCTTGGGTGCTGAATCGGACGGACGACTTCGCAAAGATATAGATGCCTCAGAAGAAGACGGAGCTAAAAGAGAACGCAGTACTACGCATTTGGGGAGTACAAGCACTCAACTAGCGGCTTCGGCAAAGTCTTCTGGGAGCGGTCGTAAACGTTCCAACAGGGGACAAAAGCGTGTCAGCATTTCCGAGTCTCTTAAGGAGGATGTTTCACGTGAAACATCCACTTCGAAGAGAACTACCAAGCGTCGGTCAGTTCCGTCCATCAGCAGCCTGGAACACCCAAGTGATCTATTCTTTGGTCCTACGACGACAAATGTTTCACGTGAAACATTGCCGATGATGGGATCGAGTAAGGCTGTCGATCATCGGACAAAAGAGACTCAGCAAAGCGTCAACCGTGCACCTATTGTTGGCAATGCTGCTGAGCCGAATAAGACGGAGAGCAATAGCCAAGAGGAGCTGAAACCCGTCCAAGGCGGGTACTTGGCTGAAGTGCGTGTGGACGATATTAGGCCCAATGCTCAGCAACCGCGACAAATCTTCGATGAAGACGAACTGTTGGAGCTTTCACGCTCCATCAAAGAAGTTGGCGTATTGCAGCCCATAGTGGTGCGAAGATCAACTCTTATAGACCGTCCAGGAACAACCAAGAATAAGACAACCTCAGTTGGCGGCGCGGAAAGCAAATCCGGAGCAATTGGCGCTAAGACCGGTGAGGAACAATCGAGTCCGCTTTCAAATCAGAGGGAAGCGGGTCTACAGCAAACAACCCATTATGAAATCATAATGGGTGAGCGTCGTTGGCGTGCTACACGATTGGCTGGCCTGGATACCATACCTGCAATTGTGAAAACAACGAGCGACGACACCATGTTGCGTGATGCTTTGCTCGAGAATCTCCATAGAGTGGCTCTTAATCCGTTGGAAGAAGCAGCCGCTTATCAGCAAATGATTGATGAGTTCGGCTTGACTCAGGACGGTTTGTCTAAGTCAATCTCTAAGTCCAGGCCTCAGATCACGAACACACTTCGCTTGTTAAAATTGCCCCCTAGTGTGCAGAAAAAAGTAAGCTCAGGTGTGTTGTCAGCTGGGCATGCTCGCGCCTTGCTTACTTTGCCGGATGAAAAGTCTATGACTACTCTGGCAGACAAGATCATTGCTGAAGGTCTGTCGGTAAGATCTACTGAGGAACTTGTCGCCTTGCAGACTGGACAGGCGAAGAAGAAAGCAAAGAAGCCTAGGGTAAACGCCTGGGCTGATAGTCCTGTGCGCCAGGATCTGGAAAGCCACTTTGATACCAAGGTGGCTATCAAGGGCACTAAAAAGCACGGGAAGATAGAAATCGTGTTTTCTTCGCCTGAAGACATGGACCGCATTGTTGCCATTCTTTTGGAAAAGAATCAATCTGCAAGTAATGACAGTCATTCTGGCGATAAAGGCTGGGTTTGATCCCATTCTGGAAGTGAGACTTCAGGGTTTGCTCATCCGAACCTTGCTGTTAAGTGAGCGATTGCTTCATAGCCCGATCGAGTTTGGTATGAGCTGATGAGCAATCGCTGAAATTACCTTAAGGCCAGAATGATTGGGAAAGTCAGAATGATTGGGCGTCCTAGGTATGTCCGATTCACTGACCAGATATATCTGTGCGGAAAAGTTTGATAAATAGCATGGAGCTGACAAACAGTCGGCCGGCAAAGAGTTGGATCGCGAATCGCTACAGCCTGGTCACCCAGGTCATTTTGTCGGGCAGCTGTGTCTGGTTAGATTGGTCTCTCGCCTTCATAGTTGTCAGTAGTGTGATAGGTATATTCAATCGTAAGATATCCAGTTAGTCGTTGGTGACAGGCCACTTAGTCGGCCATGATGGAACTTCTGTTTTTGTGTTTGTCATTTGGTAGGTAATAAGCCCTCGCTTTTGTGCGACTTTTCACTGAAGTTGGTCTTAGTCATTGAGGTGGGGTGACAAATTCATGCAGCGTAACTTTGGGAATTCTAGTTGTGCGTTAGAGGGGAGGGGGCTCTGTTGTGGAAAGTTGCGTCAGTGGGAAGTAACTTGCGTCAGCAGAGGATGATTTAAGAAGCTGTAGGGTAGGAAATGTTCTTGTTGAGTAGGGTGTCCGCTGGCAGTCAATGGAGAAATAAAAGCAAACTAAGTAGGCAGCTGCGCATAATCGATAAACGAAGTACCTGGCAATCGTAAACTGCCAGGCACGTGAATTCATGTTTGTGGGGGTGCATATCGAGTTCTATCGGTTATCCAAACTCGTAAGATATTCCTGAGCATCTAAAGCAGCACGACAACCCATGCCGGCCGCAGAGATGGCCTGACGATAGATCTTGTCGGTGACATCACCAGCGGCAAAGACTCCAGGTGCAGAAGTCTTCGTTGACCCACCTTCGACCAGGATATAGCCGTCCTGATCCAGATCAACTTGGCCATTAAGGAAAGCAGTCTGAGGGGTGAATCCAATGGCGACAAAGACACCATTAGCTGGAATAGTGGATTGCTGGTCAGTGGCTGTATTGCGGACGTCCAAAGAGGTTACGCCGCTATCGTCGCCGTTGATCCGTGTAACGACCGAATCAAGAAGGAAGTTGATCTTGTCATTGGCCTTGGCACGGTCCACCATGATTTTTGAAGCACGGAAGCCTTGGCGACGGTGGATCAGTGTGACAGAAGAACCAAAGCGGGTCAGGAAGTCCGCGTCACCCATGGCAGAGTCGCCTCCACCAACGACTACAATGGGCTTGTCCTTGAAGAAGAAGCCATCGCATGTGGCGCAGTAGGATACCCCTCGTCCTGAAAACTCGCGCTCGCCAGGAATTTCCAATTTACGATATTGCGAGCCAGTGGTGATGACGACGGCTCGAGCTTGATATTCCTCGCCGCCATCGGTGGTAATCCGCTTGACGTCTCCGCTCAAGTCAACTGAGACAACATCATCATATTCAATTTGAGCACCAAAATGTTCGGCCTGATCGCGCATCTGATCCATCAGATCGGGGCCGAGTACTGCTTTGGGGAATCCAGGGAAGTTCTCTACTTCCGTCGTGTTCATAAGCTGTCCGCCGGGCGTTAGGGCTCCTGCAATAACGAGTGGAGCATATCCAGCCCGGCCAAGATAGATGGCGGCGGTGTAACCTGCGGGTCCGGACCCTATAACAATCGCATCATGAACAGTTTGCTTCATAACGCTACTGTATCCATTCAGGATGACCGAGTCACATGCGGTGGGCGAAAAGGGCGCTTGTTATCTCACAGTAAGCTCGGTCCTGACACCGTCAGGCTATTCTTGAATCATGGAGAAAACTGTGATAGTCGCCATCCTAACCAATCTTGGGACGATTCTGGTGCTGATCTGGTTTATGCTCCGAGTTGATCGTTTGCTGCGGGAGCATCCCAGCCATCAAACAGATAATAAGAGCGAGGATGACAGCTGGCATAGCTGGCGTTTTTGGAACCCACCAAGGCCTGATGACAATGACGACGAGTTGGATGCTGATTCTCTGACAACAGACAAAAACCTTGGGGCCGATGAAGATACGACTGCTAGGAGTAGCGAACGATATTCATCATCAACTCAAGAAGAACCTGTTGAAAGTTCTTCGCACGCATCGGACAAGAACAAGGAAAGCAAAAGAGACAAGTAGGGAATATCTAGCTAGCTGGGTCGTAGACGATTCAATCTCGGTGGGTACGGTTTCAATTGTCTGTTCGGTCTTACGAAAGTATGGTCTTTTAATAAGGACGGCTGCGCCTGTACATATGTATCCACTGATTTGCAAGGTATCTATTGGCTTTTAATGGGCTTAGGACGGCCGCGGGGGAGCGAGCCGGTCATAAGCGATATGACTCGATCGATGAATTCGGATAGGAAGATCGTGTTCGCAGCGATGAGGACCAACGAATCGAGGTAAATGAATAGATGCAGCAATGCCGGTGACGGCATTGCGATTTACCGGCGCGGACTCAGTTCTCGTTCGAGGTTCTTGATGGCATAGTAGCGATAGCTCGCTTTTCGAAGATGGAAAAGCAGTGATGCCTACAACTGTATGTAATCAAGTCTGCTTGATAAACATCTTGGGTAAAACCATCTTGTGTTGACTGATCTAGACCCTGTAGCTTTGCAACCATATGAAGGTTGTCTTCATTGTTATCTGACTCATATCTTTATTAGACTCGCACTTTTAACGGGCAACATTCGCAGCCGGTCATAGGTGTTGTATCGTGTGGGACTCTCGCAGGAGTCGACGAAGTAAGTTGATCACCACAGAATGTTTCACGTGAAACATTCGATACCGACCACGATTGCATGCATGGATGTGGAGCGAGTCAGCCGTCTATTGTGAGTTGAATCTTGGAGAGTGACTAGCCATTCTGACATCGGCCATTTATTAGATTGCATCTCTTCTGCGAGTCAACATAAGCCGACAATATAAAAACAGGGACCTGATTAAACAAATCCTTCAATCGAAGTTGGCTTCAATGTTGGTTTCAATGTTGGTTCGAATGCTGGCTTTGGCGGAACAGTAGGGGAGGGGGAGGAGAGCAAAGGAGAAACTGGGAGTCGAGATTAGCAAATAGGGGGAGAGGAAATAACTGAAGATGAATGGTAAATGGTGAATAATAGGTATTTGGCGCCAGAGAAGAATGATGATGAGAATAATGAACGCAGAACAGAGCATCGAGTTTAATGATTACAAACTGTTAGTTCGCGCTGTGTGTAGCGTGCTCGTCTTACCCACTATTTGCTCTGGCTGTGTTTGCAGACTACGTATATTGCAAGTCCGCATGATGCATATTGCGCAACTTGCACGCCATGCATCATGCGGACTCCACTCGTGCTTGCCGAATGGTAGGCAGAACCAGGCAGGCTTTGAGGTTTCAGTCGGTTCGTTTTTGATCCAAAACCGATTGAACCAATGCAGTGTATAGCTCTGGCAGGTTGTAACCTGCAGCCAGGGCTGATTGCGGCAAAAGCGAGGTGTCCGTCATGCCCGGCGCCACGTTGGACTCCAGGAATTGCGGCTGACCCTGGGCATCGACGATGAAGTCGGTGCGTGAGATATCGCGGAGTCCCAAGGCTCGATGGGCGGTCAATGCAGCATCGCTCACAGCCTGTGTGGTTTTGGCATCCAGTCGGGCCGGAACATAAAACTCCGTCGGGCCGGGGGTGGAACGAGCTTCGAAGTCGTAGGTACCTGAGGGAGTCCAGATTTCGAGCGGAGGCAGAACCAGGGGGTGTCCGTCAAACTCGAGGATAGAGACGGAGACTTCAGTGCCCGTTACAGCCTGTTCGATTAGGGCCACATCACCGTAGGCGAAGCAGTTGATCAACGCCTGAGTGAGCTGACTCTGTTCAGTTACCATGGTGCAACCCATGGCTGAGCCGCCCATGGTGGGCTTGATGAAGAGCGGGAGTCCCAGCGAACCTAGAAGCATGTCGATAACGGGTTCGACTCCCAGCTCCCGGAACATGGATTCGGGTAGCGTCACGGAATGTGGCGTCTGCAATCCGGCCATGCGGACAACATTCTTGGCGATGGGTTTGCTCCAGGCAGTCCGGGAGGCCTTGGCCCGGGATCCGATGTAAGGCAATTCAGCCATCTCCAAGACATCACGGATGGAGCCGTCTTCGCCGTTGGCGCCGTGCAGCAGAGGCCAGACCAGATCAGGACGGGTCGACTCGTCGGTCAGATAGGGCAGGAGCGAGCCGTCCATGTCGTGGACGTAGACCGTCCATCCGGCCTCCTCCAGGAATCCTTGGACTCGATGCCCTGAACTGATGGAGACATCGCGCTCATGGCTGAGGCCGCCGCAGATAACCAGGAGTGACTTATCAGCACGCTTGGTGGCCTTGCTCGCCAGAGAGAGCACATCGTCCATGGTGACCGGCGTGGCCTCGCGGATGGAGCGATGCGAGGTTCGCCTGGCTCTTTTGACCACTTCGCCAGTAGCCGTGGACGCAGTGTTGGCCGGGCTGGCGGCTGTGGTCGTCGTTGCGCTCGCGGTTGTCTTGGCCTTTCCGACTGCTGGGGTTTTGCCGCCGGTCTGCTGCCGTGGTGTCTTGCTGTGCTTGGCCGCCATAATTCAGCCCCTTTCCTTGCCGCTGTCGGGCTCGAACAGCCGGACGGTGGCGAGTTCATTCTCGATGACTGTGGACAGTCTGCGTATTCCCTCTCGGATCCGATCGGGAGTGGGGTAACAGAAGGACAGGCGCATATGGTCAGCCCCCTCCCCGTTATCGTAGAAGGCTGTGCCCGACACGTAAGCCACCTTGGCGGTGATTGCCCTGGGCAGCATCTCCTTGGCGTTGAGCCCCTGGGGTATCTTCAGCCAGATGTAGAAGCCGCCCTTGGGCTTGAGCCATGAACAGTAGGGCAGGTATTCCTTCAAAGCCTCGTCCATGGCATCGCAACGTTCCTTGTACATCCCCCGGTAATCGTTGATCTGCGATTTCCAGTCGAAGTTGTCCAGATAGGTGGTGATGGTCATCTGACTCATGTTGGAAGGACAAAGGATGGCTGACTCATTGGCCAGAACCAGCTTCTGTCGGATGCCAGGAGGAGCGACCATCCAGGCCACTCGCATGCCCGGAGCGATGATCTTGGAGAAGCTGCTCAGGTAAACAATGCCCTCGGAGTCGTAAGAGCGCAGGGCCGGATAAGTTTGGCCGTTGAAGGCCAGCAGTCCATAAGGATTGTCCTCCACGATGAGCACATGGTACTTTCGGGCGATCTCGATGACTCGGGGACGCCGCTCGACGCTCATGGTGGCGCCGGCAGGGTTATGGAAGTTGGGCACAGTGTAGAGGAACTTGACCGCCTTGCCCTGGCGGCGCTGCTCCAAAATGGTCTCCTCCAGAGCCTCGGGAATCAGTCCGTCTCCGTCCATGGCCACATTGACCACATCGACCTGGAAAGATTGGAAGACGCCCAATGCACCTACATAGTTGGGTGCCTCAGCCAGTACCACATCGCCGGGGTCGCACATGATCCTGGTAATCAGGTCCAGTCCCGACTGGGAACCGTTGACGATAACCACATCATCCGGCTGGACGTCCTTGATGCCTTCCAGCTCCATAATGGGCAGCACGTCTTCGCGCAGATGGGGATCGCCCTGTGCTGACCCATACTGCCAGGCCACCTGGCCCTTGCTCCGTAGCATGTCGCCAAGCTGATCGGCCAACTTATCGAAAGGCATCCGGCCCAGGTAGGGCATGCCGCCGGCCAGGGAGACCACCTCGGGCCGATTGGCCACGGCGAAGAGGGCGCGAATCTCGGAGGCGCGCATCTGCTCGGCTCGTGTTGCATAGGAGCTATACCAAGGATCGTTCTTGATGACCTTGGACGCGATATTGGGATCATCCGCCATAACTGACTTCCGCCTTCCTGCCGCCGTTGTCTAAGGAAACTGTATTACCTGTGGGCGCTATGTAGGAGGAAAAATCCAACACATTACCATTTCGGTACACCCATAGTATCGGCATAAGGATCGGTAGGCAGTCATGTCTGGCTGATTGGGTCCATGGGACTTGCAGGCAATTGCGGTCGACGAGTGGTCTGTGGGTCAACGTCGGGATGATTCGCATTTGTTGCCGTCGACCCATAGTCATGCTCAGAAAGCCTGAACGGA
The DNA here is from genome assembly GCF_016101415.1 of Bifidobacterium sp. M0404. NCBI lineage: Bacteria > Bacillati > Actinomycetota > Actinomycetes > Bifidobacteriales > Bifidobacteriaceae > Bifidobacterium > Bifidobacterium sp. M0404. The sequence goes on from NZ_JACFQP010000002.1 coordinate 40,448, forward strand.
AGTGAAGCGCAGGGTGTTTCCTGGCATGCCATCCATGGGGACCCAGACGACCAGGTCCTGAGTCGTCACCGGTTCTCGCAGGGTGACCTGGGTGGTTCCCGAGGCATCGAAGCTAAAGTCGGCCAGCGGCTGTCCTTGGTTGGGCTGAGCCGCCGTGGAATTCGCATAGATCTGGGCATGGCCACCGCTCTGAGGCGCGACGATGGTCAGGCGAGAGACCTCTTCCGGCTGAGTCAGATGCATATACCACCCATAGCCTTGCAGGCCGGCGGGTTTGTTGAGGAAGAGCTGGCGGCTAATCGGATAGGCCGTGGTGTTCTTGGGCTTGGGCGGATCGGGAACCTTGCCTGCCTTCTTGTCAGCGTGGCTGACTTTGTCGTTCCTGGCATTGCCGGCCTGAGCCTGGTCATCGCCGTTGTCATTGCTGGAGGGGGTTGCTTCTTCACTCTCATTGGTCTTGCCTGGGAAGGGCACGTTGGACATGACCGGCCAGCCGCCCTCACTTTTGCCGACTCTGGATCGGGACCCGGTAATGGTCGAGAGGGCCCAGACCAGGGCCACCACAACGATTACCGCCGCTATGGCAATAACCACTGAGCGAGTCGTGAAGCGGCCGAACAGGCGGGTGTTAGCCATATCGGCCTCATCGTCCAGATCATTATCCTGCTCATCGTCGGGAAGAACCGAGTAAGTCACCGGAGCGGGCATGGAGTGGATTTCAGGCGTGAAGCTGGGGGGCAGCGGCTCCATAACTGTGGTTTCCTGCTCCTCCTCATCGAAATCGTGGTTCTTAAAGGACCGGTTCGCTTGGCTGGGCGCTTGGCTGGGTGCCTTGGACTTGTCAGAAGCAGCAGCGGAAGGGGAGTGTGCATTCCGGGCTGCAGATTCTCCTGCGACAATAGGCTCGGCAGCCGCAGCTCCTGCTTGGCGCGCACGCGAATCGACGTTGCCCTGTGGGGCGCTCAGGTTGGAGGTTGCCTTGGCTTGGCTGTTGCCGGACTTGTGGAAGTCCCACTGGGAGAAGCCTCGCTCCACGGGATTGTCGGCAGTCACGCCGTTGCCGCTGAGAGTCTCGGAGGGCTTACGCTGATCACTTTTGACGGTCGGCACCCGTCCGGTCACAGCTTTGGACTCTTCCTCATTCATGGCTGTGGGTCTGGTTGCCGTCGCCCTGAGTGCGCTCACATCCATGGCTGCGGTCTTGCGGGAGGAGCTGTTCAGCGAGCGCAGCCGCTGGCGCTCGTCAAAGAGCGAGAAGAGGTCGGTATCCGTATCCTCTGGATTGAGCATTTCAATCTCGCTGCGACCGGGAAAGAGCAGTTGGTTGGTCTTCCAGTGCGGCTCATGGTGAGATACGGTCTGCGCGGCAGGCAGGGCCGAGGAGGTCAGCCCCGCGGGAAGCGGGAGTACATTCTTGGGATCCACCGGGCGCAGGGCCACGGCTTCGATGGAGGCACGGCCGTCCATCTCAGGCCAAATCAGATCGCTGTCGGTCAGCTCCTCTGGCGGGACCCAGGGGCTGAGCAGGGCCGAGAGCTCTGCCAATGTGACCAGCGGAACCGGCACGGCTCCCTGCTCATTAGCCAGGCCCAGCCCGCGCATGCAGATGATTTTGAACTCTTCCGGGGTCTGCTGGGGCAGCTCCTGCAGACTAGGCTGTCGTCCGTCCTGATTAGCCCGTCTGGTCAGCATGGCATAGAGCACGCCGGCCAGCTCGTGTATGGCATACTCCTCGTCCGTCAGTCCCATCTCAGTCGAGACCGACGGGTGCTCGAGCATGGGCGATATAGGTGCATCGGCCAGGGTGATCGAGGCTGGTGCCAGCCTGATGGTGCTCGTGGAGACCGCATAGTCGACCATGCCGGCGGCATGCAGGGTGCGCATGGCCTCGGTGACCTCTCCCATGATGGTGCCGATGGCCCGGTCGCTGAGCGTTCCCCCAGCGGGTCCGTGCATGTAGTCCCTCAAGGACATGCCGGCATCGGGGGCGGTGACGATCAGGGAGACCTTGTCACGAGTGTGCAGCTGGTAGACCGGGGTGAAGCGGCGGTCCTTGTTCAGCGCCAGGCTGGAGGCGTTGACGTTGATCCGGTCCATGCAGGTGGAATCCCCGGCGATAAAGAGCTGGCAGTCCCTTTCCAGGACCTTGTCCTTGGCCCGCCAGGCGCTCAGACCGTTCGCGCGGCGGAGCAGGGTGACCAGGGTATATCTGCCGAGGATGGTGTCTCCGATATGCGCGTTCATGGTTGCCGAGCTCTCATCAGAAGTGGGGCGTCGCCTGTAGTCGGCGACACCGTGGTGGACCTTGCTGTTCCTAGGTACAATCCTAACGGGTTGCTGGGTCGGAGGGGCCGGTGGGGGTCCGGCTATCGCGGATTCTCCATCAGCGTCGGACTCATGGGCCTCTTCGAAGTTCTCCAGTGCTGCGTCCATGCCGGGCAGAGCGGAGTCAGGGGAGGAGGAGTGCACCACCCTGACTGAGCGGTCGGCCAGCCGGGAGGGTCGTCCCTGCAGAGCGTCCATGCTGCGGACGGGGTGCCGGGCTGTCCTGCCCAGTCGACGGGCCAGGTCGATCAGGAGTTGGGTGAATTCCTCAGTGCGCAGGGCTACCAGGGTCACGACATAGATGACCGCCGTCAGCAGGGTGATGACCACGCAGATGAAGAGTGCCTGCACCCAGCTCATGTGGCCCTGTCGGCCCTGAATCCAGGCGCCGACGAGATGGGTCACCGGGGTTTTGACTGTCAGGGCGGCTGCCAGGGCCAATCCCGCAGCCAGGAAAGCCTTGGCGTAAGTGGTCAGAATCCGCCGCTCGTCCAGATTCCCCTGGAAGGGGCTGCGCAGCATGTGAGTCAGGGCAGGGAAGCTGAGGATGCTGCTCAGGGACAGGCTCAGACCTACCAGCGCTGCCCAGTAGCGGGGAGGGAACAAGCGTATGGATACCAGAACCAGTGCTACCTGGATGCTGTTGGAGACGGCTGCGAAGATGAAAGGATGCCGCCCATCCTCAAAGGCGTAGAAGGTGCGCTGAATGAGCAGGAAGGCGCTTGAGGGGACCAGCCCCAGGGACAGGGTTATCAGCGGTCCCGAGATAAGGACAGACTCATGGACGCTTACCGAGGGCAGCAGGGCTCGTGTGATGGGCACTGGAATTGCCAACAGGACTGCGGCGAAGAAGAACATGACCAGTCCGACGTTGCGCAGGGCTTGGCTCAGATCATTGCGGGCATCCCCGATGCGACCGTCCGAAACCGCTTTGGACAGCTTGGGAAAGAGGGCCGTGCTGACCGAGACGGCTACCAGGGAATAGGGCAGGATAAAGATGGTGTAGGCGTTCTGATAGGAGCCGTTGCCAGCGATGTCAAACGGGTTGCCTTCAAGGGGCGCGCCGTTGTTGATGCGGGCATTGACCACGTTGGCCAGCTGGTCGACTATGACCACGCACATGCTCCATGCCGCTACCGACCCCATGGATCGCAGGCCTATTCCACGCAGACCCCAGCGAGGGCGATAGCGGAAGCCGCTCATGATCAGGGGGATGAAGAGGACCAGTGCCTGGAAGGCCACGCCCAGGGTCCAGGCTCCAGCGGTCAAGGCCACCTTACCGTCGTCCCAGAAGCCGACCGGCTGATTGCGGGCGTTGCCGAACAGGAAGATGAAGACCAGGAAGCCCAGGCAGCTGATAACGTTGGCGCCCACTGAGCTCCAGGCGTATGCAGTGAACCGGCCTTTGGCGGCCAGGATCTGACCCAGGACCGTGTAGAGCCCATAGAAGAACACTTGCGGCATGCACCAGAGGGTGAAGGAGTTGGCCAGGGCACGCTGGGCCGGGTTCCACTTGGAGTTCAGATAGATGGTGGTCAGTACCGGGGTGCCCAGCATCAGCAGCAGGGTCAACAGGGCCAGGAGGACCATGGCGACCGTGATCAGCTTGTTCAGCCGGTCTGCTGCATCCCGCTCCTTGAGGGTGCGTACGATCTGCGGGACCAGTACGGCGTTGAAGATGCCGCCCGAGATCAGGGTGAACATGACCTGAGGAATCATGGCGCCGGTCTGGTAGGCGTCAGCCGCGATTCCGGTGGTGCCTATGGCGGCTGCCAGCAGGATGGTGCGGATCTGCCCGGTCACACGGGAGGCCGCGGTGCCCGTGGCCATGATGGCGGAATTGCGCCCTACGGAACTCATTCGTCCGGGTCCTTCGTACGGTGGAACTGCCGCCAGAGCCCCAGAAGTCCCAGAAGCACGGCGATGACAATAATGATCAGGCCGCTCATGTCGCTCAGCCGTAGATTGCTGGTGATCTGGGCCCGGCGCACCTGGCCGAAGGGTCGGCCCTGGCGATCCAGCAGACCGATATCCACATTGGCTCTGCCGGCTGTTGCCACTCTGACCTTGAAGGTCACCTGGGCTTCTGATCGGGCGGGAATGACCACCTCCGCCATACGCGAGGTGACGATCTCCATGGAGTCGGTTCGCGCGCTGATGCGGGCGTGGACAGGGTAGGGATGGCTGTTGCTGACGGTCACTGGCATGGAAGCCGTCTCGCTGACTACGTTCAGAGATTCGCTGGGCGTGATGCTGACACCATCCAGGAGTCGGCGGGACATGGCCTCGGCCTGATCGGCCAAACCGGCGGCGGCTGCGGTTCCGCCCAGTGACTTCAGAGCCAGGTCGTCGTGGGCGGCGGTCAGCTGGCTCAGCCATTGATGCGGATCCTTGGGCTGGCGGGCGGTGGTGTCGGCATCCTGGCGGGCCAGGGCCTGGCTGTCGGTCTTGCCTGCCGTGGCGCTGGCAGTGGGTTGGGAATCCTGCTTGCCGTCAGCCAGGATGGTGGTAGCGAACCGGTCGATCTCAGCCCGGCTGGCGATCAGGGAGTCCAGGGTGCCTGTCGGTCCATCGCCATGTTTGGCGCTGCCCTTGGTGCTGTCGAGCTCCAGGGCCTTGAGCAGACCCGACGACCCGCCGGTGAAGTCGGGTGCCTGCATCAGGTTGTCCATGGACTTCAGGCTGATCCATGGGGCATGCTCCAATTCGGTCATGATCTGGTCCGCCTGCTGGGTGTCTTCATCGGTATCGAAGCAGACCAGAAGGGAACGTTCGGCGTAGGGCTGTTCCATCTGATAGAAGGCGCTCTGGGCTATGAAGCGGGCCGTCTGCCCGGCCTGGGTCTGCTCCCCGGTGGCACGTGTGGAGCTGGGGTGGCCCCTGGCCAGGTTGCTGAGCTCGCGCTGTGCCGACAGGACGGTTACCTTTCCGGCTTTGGTTTCGATGGTGTACTTGCCCGTGTGGGCGGAGGTGCCGGCGTCGACTTCGAAGCCCTGGGGGGCGATGACCGTCTGATAGCCGGCACGGCGGGCGGCGGTGATGGACTCCACGGTCCACTCCTGTCTGCCCTGCCAGGCGTATGTGTCAGGCGCGCTGTCGGCATAGAGTTTGGCCGAGGTCTTGGCGCTCCAGGATCCGGGCGTGACCCCAGCCTGGGCATAGCGGTCCTGATTCTGGGAGGCATACCCGGTGATGTCGAAGTCGGCCGGCTGAATCAGCCCCTGGATCTGGGGACGATTGGCGAAGGCGGACAGATAGACCGGATCGCCCAGGGCCTGCAGGGACCCGTGCTTGGCCAGTAGCTGGCTCTGATCCCCCTGGCGGCGGGCCCCTTGGCGGGTCAGTGTCACGCTCCGGTTTTTATCGTTGCCCGAACCTGACTGGGTCATCAGCGCCGTCATGGCCTTGTCGTCAATGTTCCAGTCCGAGGAGGTCAGCGGCATGACCATGGTCAGGGCCAGGGCGGGGGTGCCTGCGGTAGGCAGGCCATCCCAGGTCCGGGTCAGAAAGGTGAACACGTCGCCCAGGACCTGGTCCTGATCGTCGCTCAGGGAGAGCCGGACAGGTTTGGGCCCCCAGCTGGTCATCTTCTTGATCGCGTCTTGATCAGCCGGCACGTTGACTGCAATCTCGACGCTCTGCCCTGCCGGGATTGTCGGTACGGTCTGCGTACCCAGCACGTCCGGTGTGGGGATGCGAGCGTGGCCTTCGGACCAGGCCTGCATGTCGGCCCGGGAGCTGAAGGAGTAAAGGGCGCTGGTGGACACGCTCAGATGGGCATTCTCCATGGGCTGGTTGGCGGTGTTGGTCACCGCGGCGCGCAGAGTGTAGCCGGACTTGTCGGTCACCACTGGCGTCGACCAGCGCAGGGCCACCTCGGCAGAGCTCTGATGATTGGTGGCAGCCAAGGCTGGTGCCGGATGCCAAGGAGCCATCACCAGGGTCAGCAGAAGGACGATCGTTAGCAGGATTCGAGCCCACCGGGTCCACCGATTGAAGGCATGAGTGTGCTGGCTGGTGCGCCCGCTCGGGCGCAGGGGGGTCTGGATCATGGCTGTTTTTTGTACTTCCTCGCGTAGAGCCAGGCTATTTTACGCTCATTGGGGTAACTGAGCACCGAGGTCAGATCGGAGAAGTCCACCCAGATGGCATCTTCGGCCTCATGATCGGGGTCGCCTTCCACACTCAGGGAGCCGCCGATCATCCGCAGGACGAAATGATGGACCAACTTGTGGACCCGTTGGTTGGTTCCGGTGAACCAGTAGTCGATGGTGGCGATGGAATCGGTTACCCGGCCCAGTATCCCAGTCTCTTCGTGAACCTCGCGCACCGCCGTCTGCTCGGGTGTTTCCCCCTTCTCGATATGGCCCTTGGGCAGGCACCATTCCAGGTGGCCTGAGCGGGAGTGCCGGGCGATGATGGCCACCCGGTCATGCCGGTCGAAGATCAGTCCGCCCGCCGAATACTCGCGCACCACGGGCAGTTCCTGGGCATCCAGGGAGGCAAAGGTCGAAGGTCCTGGTGCCTGCTTATGCCGGGGCATGAGGGCAGGCGTGGGAGCGTCATCCTCTGCCTGTATGTGCTCGCGGACCTGCGGATCCAGACGTTCGCTTACGGTTTCCACAAGATGGTCCCGCCTCTGCTGGCCGCGGGCATGGGTGTCCGCAGAGTTGGCGCTATGTGCAAGCATGCGCGCCATGTCTGCGGGCGTAATCATACTCCAACTTTACGTAAGGTAATGTGCAGGTGGGGTAACGGTATGCTAGTAGGCGCATCAACTCCGTAGGAAAGGGTGAGCGTGGATTTCCAAGTCTGGCCGGAGGCCATTGAGCTCGGGCGCCTCTTCGCCGAGCAGGGATATGAACTGGCGTTGGTAGGGGGTCCTGTACGCGATCTGCTCCTGCGTCGGCCCTCCCACGACCTGGACTTTTGCACCTCGGCCCGACCCGAGCAGTTCGAGCCCATCCTGCGTCATTGGGGGTCGGGTTTCTGGGATATGGGTCGTAAATTCGGCACCTTGGGTGCGCTTCGGCGGCGTCCTGACGGCACCGAGGTCAAGGTGGAGGTGACCACCTACCGGCGAGACACCTACGATCCCGATTCCCGCAAGCCCGAGGTGGACTATGGGGACAGCCTCGAGGGGGATCTTTCACGGCGCGACTTCACCGTCAATGCCATGGCCCTGCGGGTGCCCGACCTGGTCTTTGTAGACCCCTACCGGGGGGCCAACGACCTGGCCAAGCAGGTGCTGCGGACCCCGGTGGATCCCCGCCAGTCCTTCGACGACGATCCCTTGCGGATGATGCGGGCCGTGCGGTTCGTGGCCCAGCTGGGATTCACCATCGCCCCGGAGACCGCAGAGGCCATCACCCGCATGACCGATCGAATCAGCATTGTCTCGGCCGAGCGGATTCGCGATGAGCTTACCAAGCTCATGCTGGCCGAACACCCCGTCCAGGGCATTGAGGCCCTGGTGCAGTCCGGCTTGGCTGACATCGTTCTGCCCGAGGTGCCGGCTCTGCAGCTGGAGATAGACGAGCATCACCGGCACAAGGATGTCTTTGAACACACCCTGATGGTGGTGGACCGGGCCATCGCCCTGGAGACCGGACCTGACGGACCTGTGCCCGCCCCGGATCTTACCCTGCGCCTGGCTGCCTTGCTGCACGACATCGGCAAGCCCGCCACCAGACGCTTTGAGCCCGGTGGCAAGGTCAGCTTCCATCATCATGATGCAGTCGGAGCCCGGTTGGCCCGCAAGCGCCTCAAGGCCCTGCGCTTCGACCACCACCTGATCGCCGACGTCTGCGACCTGATCTCCATGCACCTGCGCTTCCATGGCTATGTGGACGAGCGCTGGACCGATGCGGCCGTCCGCCGTTATGCCCGGGAGACCGGTCCGCTTTATGAGCGGCTCAATCGCCTGACCCGGGCCGATGCCACCACCCGCAATAAACGCAAGGCTCAGGTCTTCTCCTCCGCTATGGACGAGCTGGAGGACAGGGTGGCTCAATTGCGCCAGCAGGAGGATTTGGATGCCATCCGGCCCGACTTGGATGGACGACAGATCATGCAGATTCTGGGCCTCAAGCCCGGACCGCAGGTGGGACGTGCTTACCGGCACATGCTGGACTACCGCCTGGATCAGGGCCCTGTCGACCGGCAGACAGCCGAGCAGGAGCTACGGGACTGGTGGCAAGGAGAAGGCGCCGACCAAGCCTGACCCAGGTCAACCCTTCCCCGGAACTCCTGGCCAGAAAGCTGCGAACATTGGCGGCGAGGATTGTGGTGTCGTTGTGTTGAATCCGGCAGTAAGCCAGATCGCCAGCATTAGGCCTTGGGAGCCTTGGGCAGGTTCTTCATGGAGGAGGGGTCGGCCTGGCAGCCCTTGATGGCTTCGATCTTGCGGCCCACGACAGAGGTGCTGTCCTCGTCGTTCAGATCGTTAAAGGTGGCCCCGACGACGACGTCGATTAGATCGTCGCCGCGGTCGTCCATGATCAGCACGGCATCGTTGAATTGGGATCCCACTGTGTAGCCACGGTCAATGGCCGAGGCCCCGAAGCGTATCTCGGTGCGTGCAGTCTCGGTCTTGCCTGGATAGTCCGCGACATCCTGCATGTTGAATCCCCGATTGCGCAGGGCCGAGGCCAGGGCAGTGGCCAGACCGGACTTGTTGGTTCCGTTGAGCACCCGCACGCGGATGTCGGGGTGGTTGACCAGCTTGGACTTGTCAGGCGGGCAGGGCACGGCGACCCCATAGTTGGGCTTGGCGATGCTGGTGTGTTTGGCGTTATGCCCGATGGACCCGAAGATGATCAGACTGCATATGACCAGGATGGCCACTAGGGCGCTGACGACTATGGTGAAGACCATCTTCTGCCGCCGTCGTACGAACTGCCTGCGGGCCTCGCGTTCGTCCAGTGGTTCGGGATTCGTCATGTTGCCTACTCTACTGTCCATGGGTGACTCGCAGTGGGACCATCCTGGGCAGGACTGGCGAGTCAGCCTCGATGATCCTGTCCACGGCATTTTGCTCCCGCCAGAGCCTTATCAGTGCGATTGCCTGCTCGGGCAGAGGGGCCATGACCACAACCGAGGGGCCTGATCCAGAGACGAAAGCCGGCCCGATGCCTGCCCGTCGGGCAAGGTCCAGAGCTCGGCGTGAGCGCGGGTGCAGAGTGCAGGCGGTCTCCTGCAGGTCGTTCAGATCGTGGGAGCCGGGTCCGATCAGATCGAAGGCCTTGTAGACCTGGGCTGTGCTCAGTTGGCTCTCGTAGGCCCCGATCAGGAGGTGTCCGGTCAGCCCAGCTCGGGACAGCCGCTGAGCCTGCGGGCCATCAGGATCCAGGGGTTCCAGAATCTGGCCGAAACCTGTGCCTCTGCTGAGCCCTCCATGCAGGCAGAAGGGCAGATCCGCGCCCAGACTGGCAGCGATTCGATCCAGGTCGGCGGCAGCCATCCCTAGATTCCAAAGCCGGTTCAGGCCCAGCATGGTTCCGGCAGCATCCGCTGATCCGCCGGCCAGGCCGGCGCCCACCGGTATCCGTTTGACGATGTGGATGGCCACATCAGGCTCGTGCCCGGTGGCTTGGGCCATGGCTAGGAGGGCTTTGACGGCTAGGTTGGCGTGTGGATCGGCATCCCGGCGGTTCAGGTCGCCAAGGTGCTCACCCTCCAAGCTCAGGCGGAAGCCGCTGCCAGGTTCTGTCGGGCGCAGTTCCACCCGGTCCCAGATTCCCACGGCGCTGTATATGGTGTCCAGGCGGTGTCGTCCTCCAAGGTCGGTTCGGGTAGGACCAACGCGAAGTCTCAGATTGATTTTGGCGGGACAGCAGAGGCACACGCCGTCCCGTCCGGCTGCCGGGCTCACGCGGTCACCTCGCGGCGGGCTTGCTCCAGGGCGACGAACTCCTCGATGGTCATGGTTTCCCCCCGACGTGCAGGGTCAATGCCTGCTGCCTGGAAGGCTTCGGTGGTCACCAGACCCTTCAGGGCGGCGTGCAGGGTTTTACGGCGCTGTCCAAAGGCGGCATCGATCAGGGCGAAGACCTCGGTCCTCGTCCCCTCGTCCCCGCGCCCGCGTCCATCCTTGTCCCGGGTGAAGGAAACCAGGGCCGAGTCCACGTTGGGGGCTGGCCAGAAGACATGGCGCCCGATTCTGCCCGCTTGGGCGGCATGCCCGTACCAGGCCAGCTTCAGACTGGGAGCGCCGTAGACCTTGGAGCCCGGGGCTGCCGTCAGCCGATCCGCCACCTCCTTCTGGACCATGACTAAAAACCGGCTCAGATTGGCGAACCGGACCAGGAGGGTCAGAATGATCGGAGTGGCAACGTTATATGGCAGGTTGGCCACCATGGCCAGGTCGGTGGCCGTGCCCGCGTCGCCTGCCAGCTGAGGGGTCAAGGTCAGGGCATCACGGTTGATCACGGTCAGCCGGTCCAGGCTCTCCGGCATGCGCTCGCGGACGGTTTGCGGAAGCTGCTGGGCCAGGACGGGATCGATCTCGTCGGCGGTCACCAGGCAGCCAGCCTCCAGCAGCCCAAGAGTCAGGGATCCCAGACCAGGACCCACCTCCAGAACGGATTGGTCGGACTCCACTCTCGCCAAACGCACGATTCTGCGGACAGTTCCTGGATCGATGACGAAGTTCTGCCCCAATCGCTTGGTGGGGTGGATATCGATCTGGTCGGCGATGCGTCGGATGTCGGCGGCACCCAGGAGGCGGTCGCTTTCGGGTTTAGTGTTCATGTCGGTTCGTTGCTCGGCGGGTGTGGTTGGGGATTAGTACGAATTATGCTGTTTTTGGTATTGCAAGGCCGTACTAGGATTCCCGTACTGCTGCGCAATGTAGTAGAGGCCCCAATCGATCTGGACAGCGGCATCGTCATGCCAGTTGGCTCCAAATAACGCCATCTTAGAACCGGGGTAAGCCTGGGGAATACCGTAGGCGCCTGAGTTTTTATTTTCGGCATACCAGAGCCATCCTGATTCCCTGTTCCACAGTTCCACTAGAGCCGTGAACTCCGAACCTGTCCATCCGCGCTGGGCGGCAGCACCGCCGGCATAGGCCTGGGCTACTTCAGGTTCTGCGTGCCAAAGACCGCTAGGAGATGGGCTTGGCGCTGGGGACGGGGCTGGTTTGTTCTCGGGCTTAGGCTGAGTTGGTGTGCTCGGCTGTGTCGGCTGCGTGGTCTGTGGCGGCTTGGTCTGTGTCGGTGTAGGGGCCGGTGTTGATGACGACTGCGAATCCTGGCTGGGCGAGGGGCTCGGAGAGGGGGTCTTCTGCGTCTGTTGGGAGTCCTTGCCTGCGTTGCCCTTGGACTGCTGCCCGCTGTTCTGGCCCTCCTGTGGCTTGTCGGGACCGACGGCCACCACCTGATCCACTGGCATGGCTACGGTCTCCTCCTTTATCACCTGCTCCGATTCGACCTGTCCATCCACGTAGGTGACCTGGATGGTCTGCATGCGTTGACCGGCTACGCCCGCCTGCCGTACCTGGGTTTGACCGGGCGCCAGGCTCGGGTCGACCACGGTCCTCGTGGCGAAGGGGAGGGGAACCGTCCTTTGGGTGTTTCCGTGGGTGACCCGTTGGACACGCAGCACAGTGGTGCCCTGGTCATGCTCCACGCTGACTCGGTCCTCTTTGCCCAGCACGATACCCTTGGAGTCCAGGATGGAGGCGGCTGGAAGCTTGCCGTCAGGGGCCACCGAGGTCTTCCCATCAGCCACGACCGTGACCGGCCCGGCCTGATTGATGACCAGACCGCCGGTCAGCTGGTTGTAGACGTTGCCCACATCCACGGTGACCTTCATGGCCTGCTTGCGGTTCTCCTCAAAGAATCCCAGCAGCTGGTCCATGCTTGTTGCCGTGGTCCAGAAGGGCACCCGCTGCCCCTGAATGACGATGGTGGTCTGATAGGCGGAGCGCACAGTGACCGCCGCATGGTTGCGCAGCTGGCCTCCCGAGGTGGAATCGACCAGATCGTGGGTCTTGACCTTGACCCCCTGCTGGCGTAGCAGACCGTCCACGCTGTAGGCATAGGTGGTCACCATTCTGGTCTGTCCGTTGACGCTCAACGCCACGCTCTTGCGTGCAGTGATGCCGAAGGTCAGAATCATGGCCAGAACGACCAGAAGGGCGCAAGAGGCCACGCGGATCCTTCTGAGCACGACAAAACGCCGCGGTGTCCAGCGTCTGGCCATGTGCTCGCCTCCCCATTCCTGCCTTGTCTGTACCCCGCAATTCTAGCGGTGCGGGCATGGAGTAAGGCCGCACAATTCGCAAGGTCGGGCAAACATCCACATTTGTAGTAGACGGACGGCAATAAAAAAGCCGACTTGGCCTTCATCGGTCAGTCGGCTTTTTTTAAGACCCGGGTCCTGGTCGGCGGGTCAACGTCAAGAGGACGGGAATGAAGGGGAATGATCCCGTCCTCGAATACGAACGGAGATGGTTGGGGAAATGCTCCGTTCGTACTTCGGAGGACGAGCCTCCGAAATGACTTACTCGAGGGAAGTATTTGTAGTTATCCAGGCAATGTCCATTATTGTAGCCTGCCAAGAAGAAAAATGAATAGTTGGATTTAATAGTTCGTTCTTGGCGTAGAGCCTCCTGTCAGAGTCGAACTGACGACCTGCCGCTTACAAGGCGGCTGCTCTGGCCAACTGAGCTAAGGAGGCGGTCCCGGTGGTCCATTACAGCATTCCGGGCCGCGGTACGAAATGATATCGTACCATCACCATGCCCCCAAGGGGACGCTGGGCGCGAAATTTCTCTCGACGTATCCAGTTCAGTCCAGTGAGCGCGGATGGCCGGAGGCGCCGATTGCGGGCATGGCGCCCTTGACGCCCACCTTGGACTGATCCAGACCCAGAGCCTTGAGCAGGCCTGAGCGGTAGTCCAAGCCGGCCTGGGACAGGTTGCCCAGATCCCAGTAATTGCCGTTGATGCGGACCGTGGGCGTGGTCATCTGTCCCTTGTTGGACCCGGAGGGATTCCAGAGCTCCTTACGCATGGGGGTATAGGCGTCCATGGCCTTGATCCAGTCCCGGTAGTGGCCCTTGAGTGCCTGGTCGGCAACCTTGGGATCAACCCCGGCCTTGATGGCCTGCTGGCGGATCTTGTCGTTGCTGATGGGTTGGTAGTTGGATTCGTCCGGCTGGAAGTCCTTGGCGTAGAGATTGGCTATGAAGGGCAGCAGGTGGTCCGGATCGTGCTGGGCCACATAGATGGTGGCCGTGCCCGTCCTGGTCGAGTAGTTGTCCGTGGAGAGCCGGTCCATGAAGCTCATGGGGTAGATGACCAAGTTGATCTGCCCGCCATCCACAAGACCGGTCAAGGTGGAGTCCAGCCCGCGATGCAGGGCGCCGCATCCTGGGCACATGAAGTCCATGTATATCTCCACGGTCGGCGCTTTGGCCACTGGCTTGCCCAGCCCCCGGGAGCTGATCAGGAAGCCACCCTGGTCATTGGCGGCCGAGGGTTTCTCCTTGACCCGGGCGACGGCTTGCCGGGCCTGTTCCAAGTCCTGGGTTTTGACCGGGCGATGGCTGCGCCAGTAGAAGAATCCGCCCAGAGCGATCAGTGCGATGAGCACCACGGTGACAATGATGCCGATCATGGTCTGCTGGCGGCGTTCCTTGGCCTCCTGGAGCCGCCGAGCTTCTTCCTGGGCCTTGAGCGCGGCCTGATGGTTCTGCTTGCCCTTGGACATGACCTGGATCCTTTCCTTGGCATACTGAGCATAGTGTAGCCGCCAGGGGTGAAGCGCCATCTTAGGCGCGCAGGAGGTGAATGGGCGCCCAGTCCATGGAGGGCTGGGTAATCAGCCCGGCCAGGAGAACGGCAATGATCAGCAGCCAGACCAGGAGCAGAATCCACCTGCGACGGGGGCTACCCGGCGCATCGGGATTCTGGCGGCCCATGGGGATGCGGCCCGCCGCCAGACGCAGGACCATGTTGCCACTGCTGGCCTTGGGGGCTGAGCCGTCTTGCGTGGGCAGGGTTGTCAACAGCCAGCCGGCCAGCGTCGCCAGGGCCATGGCCAGTCCGCCGGCGGACAGTGGCCTGGCCGCTGGCAGGGGGAAGATCAGCAGGTGTCCGCCCAGGGCCAGACTTGTATGAACGGTGGTGAGGGCGCCTATCCAGGTCAGCGGCAGCGCGGCCAAGGCTTGGACAAGGATTATGCCCAGCAGGCGGAGCAGGGCGGCCGCCAGGCCCCTGAGCAAGTGCCAGGGAAGGGCGGCCGCGTTCAACAGACGGTCGGTGCCCCGCCGAGGGCCCTCGCGGCGCAGCTCCCGTTCTATTTGGGCCTTTATGCTCCATCCTGCGGTGCTCAGGGCCCAGAGGAGGATTCCGGCGGCCACTAGTGCCGAGACCGGGGCCAGAGCTGTCAGCAGGGCGGGGAGGATTCCCAGCATGACCAGGCAGGGGGTTCCCGCCTTCAGGTAGCGCAGGCGCCGCATCTGAGCTGGAGGCTGGTCTCCCAGCCAGTGGGCATTCGCCTCATTGCGGTATCCGCTGGGCAGGGGCTGTGCTGGCGGTAGCGGATCCTGAACGGTGGTGGCTTGAAGATCTTGTCGGTCGGCTAATGGTTGTTGGTCCTGCCATGCCTGTGTCTGCTCCTCGGCTGTGGGAAGGGGATTCAACAGGCTGGTGGGCTGTTCCGTGTCGGGTAGGAGGGTCGTCTGTTCATCGGCTTCTTCCTCAGTCGGAGGTCGTGACCAAGCCGTGCGCGGACTGTCTGGATCAGCCTGAGCGATCGGCGGCATGGGCATGGTGGCTGGCTCCACGACCATGGTGGGCGAGTCGGCCTGTCCCTCAGACTCCGAAGAGCCGCCGCCAAAAGGGCGCATCGTCTTCTGACTGTTCTTGCTGGGTTCCTGATCGTCTTGTTCCCCTTGCCAGGCCTGCGGATCCATGGCATCCCGACCGATGGCCTCCAGAAGTTCCTCAGGCGTGCAACGTGCCCTCCTGTCGGGGGAGAGGGCCGAGCGCAGGGCTCTCATGGTGCCGATAGGCAGCCCGGACAGATCAGCATTGCCCGAAGCCTCCCGTTCCAGGACCGCCATCATCGGTTTGTCACCGAAGACCGCTCGCCCGGTGGCTGCATAGGCCAGAACGGCGGCCGTGCTCCACCAGTCGGTTCCCTGGTCGGCCTCGGCTCCGTCGATGATCTCCGGGGCGATGAAGCCAGGGGTCCCCATGACCAGCCCTGTCCTGGTCACATGGCTTTGCCCCTGGCCCATAGCGATGCCGAAGTCCACAAGCACCGGCCCCGAGACCGAGATCATGACATTTGTGGGCTTGATGTCCCGGTGGACGATGCCCGCTTGGTGGACGGCTGCGACGGCATCGGTCAGCTTCCGTGCCAGCCGCTCCAGATCGTCACCCTGATAGGGGCCGTTGACGGCCACGTCGTCGCGAAGGTTGCGCCCCTCGATCAGTTCGGTCACGATAAAGGCCAGGGCATCATCAAGTTCCATATCCACGATCCGGCAGACGCCTGGATGGCGAATCCGTTGCAGGGCCAGAGCCTCGCGCCGCAGGCGCTCGCGGGCCGAGGCGCGGTCGCGTTCGTCAGGGCTGTCTGACGGGACCTGATCCTCCTCCAGGGATTCCCGCAGGATCTTCATGGCGTAGTCCTGGCCCCCACCATCACGTGCGCGCCAGACGGACCCCATGGCACCACCGCCCAGGGGCTCGATCAGGGTGTAGCCCCCTACCAGCCGTCCCGGCCTCAGGTCCAAACCCTCAAGATCGCTCATATCTCCATTGTGCCCCGACTGGTTGAAAAGCACCTGATTGCGGCCTTTGTTATTTCGCCGCGTCCGAGATTGCCTCAGATGGCTCGACTGCCGACGGCACAATGAGCAACCAGGCGTTGATACAATATTCTCGGCGGGAAAATATACAAAATAACAGAAAGAAGGGGCTTCCATGGAAGCTTCGCGCTTTGAAAAGGGATCCCAGGCCTTGGCCGCTATTGACGGCAAGGGAGGACAGGCTGTCATCGACTCCCTTCAGGATATAGCGCCGGACCTTGGCCGTTGGATTGTCGAATTCGCCTTTGGTGACATATACACCAGAAAAGGACTCGATCTTCAGCAGCGTGAGCTGGTCACTATAGGCAGTCTGGTGACGCAGGGTGACACGGTTCCACAGCTGACTGTCCACATACAGGGAGCCCTGAATGTGGGGCTGAGCAAGGCGGCCGTGGTCGAAGCCATACTCCAATGTGCTCCCTACGTGGGATTCCCCAGGGTCATCAACGCAATCAACGTAGCCAGGACGGTCTTCGAGCGCGATACTGAAGATTCCGACAAGCCCAAGGATTGAGTCTCGGCAAGGGTTTGCACGTCGAATTCAGACCTTGGTGTATAGTGGGCACTGGCTCAAGGGAGAGTTTCTCTTAACCACAAAATAGAAAACCGTCGCATGGCCATGCCGATGCCGGTGTTGACCCCGGGACGGAAACCACAGTGAAAATCAACCCTTCACTACGGATCGTTCGGCACGTACCTGCCGATGAAAGGATGAACAATGGCAGAAGTGGTATTCGACCACGTCACTCGTATCTACCCGGGCAACGATGAGCCCTCGGTCAGTGACCTCACTCTGGACATCAAGGACGGTGAATTCCTTGTTCTGGTAGGGCCTTCCGGCTGCGGAAAGTCCACCACCCTGCGCATGTTGGCTGGCCTGGAAGAGGTCAACAAGGGGCGCATCATGATTGGTGACAGAGACGTGACGACCATGCAGCCCAAGGACCGCGACATCGCCATGGTCTTCCAGAACTACGCCCTTTACCCCCACATGACAGTGGCCGACAACATGGGCTTCGCCCTGAAGATCGCTGGCACCCCAAAGGATCAGATTCGCCAGCGGGTGGAGAAGGCCGCCGAGGTGCTGGATCTGACCGAGTACCTGGACCGCAAGCCCAAGGCTCTGTCAGGTGGTCAGCGTCAGCGTGTGGCCATGGGCCGCGCTATTGTGCGTCAGCCCAAGGTCTTCCTGATGGATGAGCCCCTGTCCAACCTGGACGCCAAGCTGCGTGTCCAGACCCGTACACAGATTGCTGCTCTGCAGCGTCAGCTGAACGTCACCACCCTGTACGTGACCCACGATCAGACCGAGGCTCTGACCATGGGTGACAGGATCGCCGTCATCAAGCTGGGTGTCCTGCAGCAGGTGGGTGCGCCCACCGAGCTCTATGATCGGCCCGAGAACGTCTTCGTGGCTGGCTTCATCGGTTCGCCCTCCATGAACATCAATATCCACCCCGTGGTCAACGGCCAGGCCAAGATCGGCGAGGACACCATCAGCCTGCCGCGCGAGGCGGTCGACAAGCTGACCCCCGAGGATCAGGGCAAGATCGTCGTCGGCTTCCGTCCCGAGAATGCCAGTCTGGCCAGTCCCTCCGAGCCGGATGCCTTCTCCCTGAAGGTAGCCAACGTGGAGGATTTGGGCTCTGACGGCTACATCTACGGCAATATTCTGACCGACAACAGCGTGGCTGAGCAGGCCATCGTCATGTCCGACCAGAACAAGCTGACCACCATCCGCGTAAACCCGCGCGACCTGCCCAAGGTGGGCGACGTGGTCAAGATCCACATCGATCCTGAAAAGATGCACCTCTTCTCCCCGGCCAGTGAGCTGCGGCTGAACTGAGCCTTTCTGTGACCCTGTGGTTCGGCCACGGTTTCCCGCCGAGCCGCAGGGCCCGTATCGATCATTGATATCATCTCCTTTCCTTGTTGACCGGGTGACCAAGAGCCCCGCGCGGCGCATCCGTGCGGGGCTCTTCCCGTATAGGATGGGCGGCGATGGGATGGATGAAGCATGACTAGCGTGAACATCAACCGGGCGACGGCCTCCTCTCTGGACCCTCGTGCCCTGAAAGCCACCTCGATAAAGACCACGGTCGATCCCTCCTCCGAGCAGGAGCCGGCTGCCCTGCATATCACGGCCACCAGCTCCAACCCCAGGATGTTTACCCTGCCCTGGGAGCGGCCGCTGGCCACCTGGCCCCGGGATCTGCTGGCCAACCTGCCCAGAGGCATCTCCCGGCACGTGGTTCGCTTTGTCCACGTGGGCGACGATGTCTACGCCATGAAGGAGATCACCCAGCGGGTGGCCGAGCGTGAGTACGAACTTCTGCGCAAGCTGAAAAAACTGGAGCTGCCTACGGTCAATCCCATCGCCGTGGTTACCGGTCGACACACCCGTGAGGGCGAGCCTCTTGAGGCCATGCTGGTCACCCAGCACCTGAAGTTCTCACTGCCCTACCGTGCCCTATTCGCCCGCAATCTGCGCCCGGACACGGCCGAGCGTCTGATCGATGCTTTGGCGGTCCTTCTGGTGAGGCTCCATCTGGCCGGTTTTTACTGGGGCGACGTTTCCCTGTCCAACGTGCTCTTCCTGCGCGATGCCGATGCCTTCTCGGCCTTCCTGGTCGATGCCGAGACCGGCGATCTGCATCCCAGCCTGACCGACGGCCAGCGCGAGTACGACATTGATCTGGCCAGGACCAACATCATCGGTGAGCTCATGGATCTGGATTCCGGCAACCTGCTGGCCGGCGAGGTGGACGAGGTCGGTGTGGGCAACCGGCTGGTGGACCGCTATCACTCACTCTGGAGCGCCCTGACGGACGTGGACAGCTTCGACCCGGATGAGATGTGGAAGATCGAGCGCCGCGTCAACCGGCTCAACGATCTGGGCTTCGACGTGGACGAGCTGGAGATGAAGACCGAGGAGGACGGCAACCGGGTGCTGGTGCGGCCCAGGGTGGTCGATGCCGGCTACGCTTCTCGCAAGCTGCTGCGGCTGACCGGTCTGGACGTGCAGGAGAACCAGGCCCGGCGGCTGCTCAACGATTTGGATGCCTATCGTGCCTCCACCTGGCGTCAGGGCGAGGACTTGGAGATCGTGGCCACCGACTGGATGCGCGAGGTCTTCGAGCCTACTGTGCGCATGATCCCGCCGGAATATCGTTCGCAGATCGAACCGGCCCAGTTCTTCCATGAGGTGCTGACCCACCGCTGGCTGATGGCCGAGAAGGCCGGCCACGATGTGCCCATGGCCGAGGCCGTGCAGAGCTATATCAGCGAGTCCCTGCCCGAGTACCGGCTGGATTCCGAGGACATGAAGACCATTAACGAAGAGGCCGATGCCGGGGTGGTCGACGACGAGATGAATTGGCAGGGCGGCCATGCCCAGGCCGGTCAAGGTGAGCAAGCCGGCCGCGATCGGACCGACAAGGATGCGAATGGCCATGAAGTGGAAGGCCAAGACGCAGCTGACAGTGGGGTGACTGGCCAAACCAACGCTGGAGGGCAGAACGGAGCAGGCACCCAGACGGACCGTGACCGGGCTGTCGAGGAGGTGTCGTCGCAGCCGGCCTTTGAGGACGCGAATGGCGGCCGAAGCTCGCTGAGATCGGTCTACGCCCCTGGCAGCCTGGATGCGGCCGCCGACCAGGACGATCAGGACGATGCAGTCTGGGCTTCCAGCTGATTCTTTGGTCTGTGCGGCAACCAGTCTGCAGCAGGCTGTTGCCGCACGTAGGCTGTTGCCGCCTGGCTTGTCTGTCTTCAGATTGCCGGTGTCTGCCTGGGGCTATTGCACTTGGCTGGCGGACCGTCGGCGTGCCATGGCTACGGCGTAGAGGCTGATGCCAGCCGCAACCGAGGCGTTCAGGGATTCCACCGAGCTGGAAATGGGGATGGAGGCCAGGGCATCACAGTTCTCGCGGACCAGGCGGCTCAGCCCCTTGCCCTCGGAGCCCAGGACCACCACCAGCGGATCGGTCTCGAAGCCTGTCTCGCCTACTGTGGTGGTGCCTGCGCCGTCCAGGCCAACCGCGTAGTAGCCGCGCTCCTTGAGCCCTTGGATGGCCTTGGTCAGATTGACCACGCGGGCCACGGGCAGATGGGCGGCGGCTCCGGCAGACACCTTCCAGGCTGCAGCTGTGACCGAGGCGCTGCGTCGCTCAGGCAGAACTACACCAGAGGCCCCGAAGGCCGCTGCTGAACGGATTACGGCCCCGAGATTCTGCGGGTCAGTGACCCCATCCAGGGCGATGAACAGCGGACGGGCGGCAACCTTGGTCGCCTGATCGGCTCCTTCCAGGGCAGCCGCGTGCTTCTCGGCCCTGTCGACCAGGCTCTGCAGGGAGGCGTACTGGTAGGGCTGCACCTTGAGGACCACGCCCTGGTGGTTGCTGGACCTGGCGATGCGGTTCATCTCCAGACGGTCGGCTTCCAGCAGGTTGAGTCCCTCCTGTCCGGCCAGCCGTACGATTTCTCTGGTCCTGTCGTCGTGTTCCATCCGGGCGGCCAGATAGAGCTGGCTGGCCGGGACTCCTACACGCAGGGCTTCCAGGACTGCATTGCGGCCGATGACCAGATCATCGGAATCGGAGGTGAATCGGTCGGCCCGGCGGCGGGCTGCCAGACGTGGATCGGCCGCCTGCCTGCGCTGGGCCGCCTGCCGGGCCTTATAGGCCTTGTGGTAGACGCGATCCTCGGCCTTGGGGGTAGGTCCCCGGCCGCGCAGTTTGTTGCGGTGCTTGCCGCCCGAACCCTTGGTCGGGCCTTTCTTGTTAGCCATGTCTTCAGTGTAAAGGCAGGCGGGAACCGGTAGTTGTCTGTCGGCCTCGATATCTGCAGGGCGAGGACACACTGTAATCAGGCCGTGTGAGTCACCCCAGATCGGACACCTGATCGGGATCTGGGAACTCCATCCACTCGACCGGAGACTGTCCGCTTGAGGCCGGGGTAACGGCGATGTGGGCCATGGATGACTGGGCCGAGGCCCCATGCCAGTGCCTGACGCCAGCTGGGCAGAAGACCACGTCGCCGGGTTCCAGCCTGCGGGGCTGATGGCCCTCCTCCTGTTCCCACCCCTGCCCGGCGGTGACGATCAGGAGCTGGCCATGCGGGTGGGTGTGCCAACGGTTGACGCATCCGGGTGCGAAGGTCACATTGCTGGCGGCGCATTCTGCGTCTGGATCAGTCAGTCGGTGCAGCCAGACATGACCGGTGAAGTTGGGTCCATCAGCCGAGTCTCCCAAGGGATAGGGCCCTGAATCCGGTTCCGTCCCGGCAGCAGTTGCGGTTGCAGGTGCAGTGGTGTCCCGGCTCTCGTCGTCACGGTCGCCCTCACCGTAGACCTCCTTGGCCAGGTCGAAAGCCGACCATGCCTTGGGCCAGCCTGCATAGAAGGCCAGGTGGGTGATTAGCGCCACCATTTCAGTGCGGGTGACGCCATTACCCTTGGCCATGGCCATATGGCTCTTCAACTGGGGGAAGAGTCCCATGCTCATCAGACCTGCGCAGGTGATCATGCTGCGGTCCCGAGCTGAAAGTTCGTCTTCGCGGGACCAGATCTGGCCGAAGAGCACATCATCGTTGAGGTGGGCGAATTGCGGTGCGAACCGACCGAGCCGGTCGTGGCCCGCCGTCTGTTTGATTGCCATGAGTTAGTCTCCTTGCCATCATCTTGGCCGGGTCATTCCGGCAGATTCAGCTATACTCCTTCGAGTGCGCTCGAAGTCAAGGATGCCCAGACTATCCCGGATGATCAGCGAGGTAGGCAGGGTCAGGGCTCCAGGATCCTCGGTGACAGGTGGGATGCCGGCCTTGCGCAGCCGGGCGATCAGGGCGGACTGTTGGCGGGATTGCCCGGTTTCGGGCTTCCGGCCAAGCAGAATATCCGCTGCAGCATGTCCTATGGCTCGGCGAGGGATCCGAATCGTAGCGACAGCCGGCTTGACGACAGGAGCGACCATGGTGTTGTCAAATCCGATGACGCCAACCCTATCAGGCACGGTGATTCCTTTGGATTGCAGTCCCAGAATGACTCCAGCGGCAATCAGGTCATTGTAAGCGACCACAGCATCGGGAGGTTTCCGCTCCAGAGCGGCGACGGCCTGCCTACCGCCTTGGACAGTAGGATCCACTGGACCTATTCGTCGGCATTCCAGTCCCATAGCTCGGCTGAGTGCTTGCACGCTCTCCCAACGGGAACGGTCGGACCAGGCCCCCACCCGGCTGGCTATGTAGACTACGGACCGTCGTCCCTGTCGCCGTAGCAGTTCCAAGGCTTGGGCCAGGCCGGTGGAGGCGTCGGGCAGGACGGAGGGAAGGCCCTCCATGGGGCGGTTGAGAATTGCAAGAGGCAGGCGGTGCCCCAGGCGCCGAGCCG
Organism: Bifidobacterium sp. M0404; assembly: GCF_016101415.1. NCBI lineage: Bacteria > Bacillati > Actinomycetota > Actinomycetes > Bifidobacteriales > Bifidobacteriaceae > Bifidobacterium > Bifidobacterium sp. M0404. Next base: position 62,985 of record NZ_JACFQP010000002.1, read on the forward strand.
TTGATGCTCGGACCTGATCAGTGGCCAGAATGATTCCACGGGTGTGCCCGACCAGTTGTTCCAGCAGGTCTTCCGTATGCCCCAGCTCGGCTCCGGCTTCGATGATGCCGACTGCACCTTGCTGAGGAAGAGCTTCCTGAACGCCGGCAAGGATCTGGGAGGAGATGCCGTTGGAGGTGTCCTGGACCAGAAAGGTTATCATGACCGGCCCGGTCGCATCCCCGTTGGGAGGATGATCAGGCAAGGGGTATCCCATGGATCGGGCCAGGGAGCGGATCTGGCTGGCTGTCTGCGAGTTCAGCCGACTGGGATTGTTGAGCGCGCGGGAGACCGTGGACGGAGACACCCCGGCCTTTGCGGCCACGTCGATCATGCGCACGCGTCGGTGCCCTTCCCGCCCCTGTGCGGGCTCCGGGGATCTTCTGGACAAGCCTGATGCTCCGTTCCTTGCCTGATATGGCTGCACTGGCATTGTAGGCGGCCTGCCTGCAGATCGGCGCTGATGCGTCCGAAGACCTCCTCGGTCAGCGGATAGCAACGGATGAGCAGGACTGAGACGGTGAACATGGCAGCCGGTACCAGGCCCACAGCCAGTCGCATGTTGACGCCCAGAGCCGGATCCTGGGCAACATTTATGCCCGGCCTGTAACCCAGGAAAGACAGGATGGCCGGCCCCGCCCATCCATTGATGGCCGCTCCGACCTGGCGGGTGATGCTGAGCGCGGCCATGGAGGCTCCGGCAGTGTTGCCGTTGCCGGTTCGCCACTGCTCGTACTGCACCGAATCCGCTTGCATGGCCCAGATACAGGGGGTGATGACCTGCACTCCGATGCCGTTCAAGGCTATGCAGGCAACGGCAGGCCAGGCGGACCGGACCAGGATGAAGGCCAGCGAGGATCCGATGACCATCAGCCCGCCCAAGGTCCAGGTGCCCCGTTTACCTAGACGCTGCACCAGCCATGGCGAGCAGGGGGCTACAACCACCCCGGCAAGGACGCCCACCAGCGTCAGGGCAAAGGTGATTCGTCCGGTCAGCCCAGGGTTGCCGACGGTCAGAACCTCTTTAGCGACGATGGGAGCCAGCGAGGCCACAGGATTGGTCATGAACAAGGTGGCCAGACAGACCACCAGCAGGGGGCGATTGCCGGCCAGGAGCCGCAGATCCTCTTTCAGGGAGGTGCGAGGGACTGCCGGAGGCAGGTAGCGCTCCCTGGTGGTCCGGGCCATGATCAGATAACCCAGGGAGCCGAGCAGACAGCAGGCGGCGACCACCGGAAGAAAGAGTCGGGAGGGGTCCATGTCGTTGACGCGCGGGGCCAAGGTAAAGGTCAGGACGACCCCTGCCGCCGCTCCGCCGAAGGTGCGGGAGGCCGCCAGGCGCTGGCGGTCGTCGGGGTCCCGGGTCATGGCTCCCAGCAGGGCTCCGTAGGGCACGCCGCCCAGGGCTCCAAGGAGCTGATAAAGCAGGTAGGTGGCGATGGCCCAGCCGATGCGCACCGGCATGGGGGCACCCGCCGGAATGGTGTACATCAGGGTGACGGAGATCATCATCGGCAGGCCGAAGACGACCACCAGCCGCCGCAGACCGCCCTCCTGGTCTTTGGCGCGTCCGTCGGTGATTCTTCCGGCGACCATGTAGACCAGGGCCTGGAAGAGGTGGGCTCCCAGGAAGATGTCGGCCACCAGCATGGGGTCCATGCCCAAGTAGAGGTAATAGGTGGTCAGGAAGAGGTTGGTCATCTGCCAGCCGACATTGTTGGCGGCATCGCCCAGTCCATAGCCCAGAATGGCGGACCTGGGCAGGGGCTCAGCCTTCATGGTCGCCCTCGGTGATGAGACAGGGAAGGGAGGCGGGGGATTCCGGTCCGGCTCCTGCCGCATTGATGGCGCTGACGCTGACCGTGTACTTGCCGGGCTCCAGATCATCGAGGGTCAAGGTGGTCTGTTTCGCAGCCAATCGCAGTCTTGTACTCTGCCCACTGCTCATTTCGCGCATGGTGACCAGATAGGCCTGTAGAGGGATGCCTCCATCGTCCGGGGGCGACCAGGATGCCTGCATGGTTTTACCGGAAGAGGTCAGCCCGGGTTTGGCGGGGCGCCCGGGCGCATGTCCCAGAATCAAGGGATCGCCTTGGGAAGAAGGGGGCGAGACCCGGCCATCCTCGGTGGTAAAGGTTGCCATGACCCGGTAGATACCTGGCGGAACCTGCCGGAAACTGTGGGTCTGTCGGCCGGCGGGCAGCCAGACGGTCGGCTCAGGCCCATGGTCGTCGGTCGATTTCAAGGTCAGCTCGCACCCTGAAAACCCCCGGGGGACCTGGTCAACAGTCAGACGAACGGTCATGTCCGCCGAATCAATGCTGACCTGGGGGTCGCTGGGCCTGGGTAGCGCCGGATCAGTCCTTCCGGCTTTCTGAGGGCCTATATGCAGTTCAAGCGGGTCTGCAGGTTCGCCGATGCCTGTGGAGTTGCACTCCTGCAGGATCATCCGCCAGGAGCCGAAGGGGATTCCGTCCAGGTGGGCCCGTCCTTGAGGCCGGTCCAGGTGGAAGGTCATGGACCTGCCTTTTCGGTCACGCAGAAGGACCTGGGCGGTGTGGGGCGCGTCGGCCTGGTGTCGGATTGGTCCGTGCTGCCAAGCCAGGCGCAGACGGTGTCCGTGAGGCTGGGCGTCGATGCTCTTGGGAGCTGCGGGTATGGCTGGCAGACGATGGCGGGCGAAGGCCATGATCTGGCTCAGCTGCAGGGCGTACCGTCCTCCCTGATAAGGGTTGGCGCGCAACCGGGTTGCCTCGATTTTGATGAACCTGATATCGCTCATTGGGGCGAAATCGAAGGCCTGCGGGTGACCGTCCGCCGGCAGTGGATAGTTGTTGCAGCTACAGACCCGAGTCCAGCTGTGGCCGTCCGATGAAAGGTTGATGGAGAAGTCCAGCGGAAAGCCCTGACCTTGGTTGGGGTCAGTCGATCTGCTGCTGGTTGCGTACTCCATCACGCCGAAGGAATCGGTGCCTGATCGCTGGCTGGGTTGGCTGGCATCTCCGGACGGATTGCGGCCCCGGGGTGCTAGGACCACCTGGGACAGGGTGGCAGCCTGTCGCATCTCCAGGAGAATCCACTCCCGGTGGTTCCGGTTGCTGACGTTGCTGGACCAGCCGAATCGGTCGTAAGCGGCTCCGAAACGCCCGTCGACCAGGGCAGCCCTTGTCCATCCTGGCAGATCAGCCTGGGAGGAGACTTGGACTCGGGCTCCTGCGGCAAGATTGGCCCGGGCCTGTCGGGGAGGCCGCCGCCCGGCGGTGAAGGTGACCGTCACTGTGGCAGTCTCCTGCAGCGCCCCTCGGAAGCGCACGCGGGCCCGGTAGAGATGCCCAGGTTCCAGGCCGGAGGGATTGACAGTGTAGTAGATATCCTGCTCATGGCGCAGGTTCCCGTTCATGCTTTCCAGGCTGAAGGCGCCTTCGGCATCCTCCAGGACCTGGGCGGTCCAGCGCTCGCTCATTGCGCCGCCCTCCTGACGCAGATGGATGCAGTGCTTGACCTCCCGTGATACCCATTCCACCCGGCCAAGGTCGATGCGTGAGCGTGCGGTTCCCAGCCGAGGCGGAGCGGCCCAGTCTATCCATCCCAGGAAGTTCTCCTCCCGGAAGACCTGTCGCCCCTGCTTGCGCACGCACAGGACCAGAAGGAGTCGGGCCCCCTGGCTGGCCTGATCCTTGGGCACGGTGATGGTCACGGGTACGGTCCGCCAGGAGGCATATGGGACCTGCACCCGTCGGCGTCCTCGGTCGACGACTATCCGTCTGCCCCCTGGGCCACGTTGCCAGGCCACTTGCCAGACCAGCTCAAGGTCGGTTCCCCGACGCTCTTCGTCATTGTGGACAATGATGGTGCGTCGGCTGGTCGTTGCGCGCGGGTAGATCCTGTGGGGCTGCCCCAGGCGCGGTTCACGGTCGAATTCCTTGTCGTAGGCGGCGACATCTGCGAAGGAGGCGGTTATATATCCAAAGGCCGGCCCCTCCTGCCAGGGTTCATCCTTGCCGCGCCAGGGATCGAATTGGGGGCGCAGCAACCTTTTAGGGTTAAGCCCCCCGCGGATTCTGCGCCGGTCCGGTTCCAGGCAGGCCTCGATGTTGTCGTAGATGAAGGCGGATATGCAGAAGGGCTTCCAGTCGACCACTCGTGTGGTCCGTATGCCCCTGGTCACCCGTCCGACCTCCCGGCCGAAGTCCGCCCGGGAGATGGTGTCCGGATCGCCGTTGAGCCGGCCATGGTAGATGTCGGCAATCTGCCCCTGCTCATCGTAGCGGGGGATTCCCGCGGTGGAGACCGAGAATTCCTCGCCGGCGGCCAAGGGCAGCGGTGAATCGATGTCGTAGAGGGCATAGATGTCTGGAGCCGAGGTCATACCCGAGGGATACCCACCGTAATAGTGGCGGGAATCCTCATCGGTAATGGGGGCATTGAAGCCGTCATTGACCACTGGCCGGGTACCGTCCTGCTTATGGACGGCTGCTTGCAGGGCTGGGATGAGCAGGTCGCCATCCTTTGGATTCCATGCCTCGTTGGTGGTGGACCAGAGGGCGATGCTGGGGTGGTTCCGGTAGGCCCGCACCCACCGCTGTGTCCACTCGACATAGTGCCCGATGGCTTCAGGTCCGTAGCTCATGTGGAATGGCGGATTCAGTTGGACATTGGCTGGAGAGCCTGGATTCCAGAAGGCCGTCTCCTCCTCAAGGAGCATGCCGGTCTCGTCGGCGTGGTCGGCCAGGGCTTGCGAGGGGACCGAGCGGATGTGGTTGCGCAGGATGTTGAAGTTGGCATGTCGATAGGCATCCACCCAGGCCTTGGTCATGTCCTGACCGGATTGGTTGTCGTCAAGGATCAGCCCATAGGCATCGCCGGCCTCGTTGATGAGATCGCGGCTGCCTTGGTTGAGCAGGCAGAGGGAGTCGCCGCGCAACCGGATGGGGATGCCGTTGAGCAGATACCGGTCTCCCTGGCGCTGGAATTGCCGGAAGCCAAATCGCTCTTGGGTACGGTCGACTACATGGCTGCCGATGTCGAGAACAGCCTGCATGACATACAGGAAGGGATCGGTCCGGGACCAGTAGTGTGCGTTCGGCCAGGCCATCTGCAGGCGGATGATCTTGGAGGAGCGGGGATTCAGGGAGCAGGATACCGGGTTGAAGGCCAGCACGGTCCGGCCCTTGGACATCGAAGATTTCCAGGGTCGGACGTCGGCCCTGAACCGCAGATCGCATGGGCGCCCGCTGGTGTTGACCAGCGTCGCGTTGAGCTCCAGCCGGTCGTTGGAAGGGTCGGCATCGCCGCCCAGATCGGGGATGATCTGCAGATCTTCGATGCGGATCTTGGGCTTGCTGCTGAGCCAGACGTCGCCGCCCAACCCTAACCGCCCGACGAGATTCTCTGTGCCAAAGGGGAAGAGCAGCCGGTCAGGGCCCTCTGTAGAAGTCAGGGCATCGGTGGGAAGGGATTTGACGCTCCAGATTTCGATTCTTATCTGGTTGCGTCCGGCATGAACCGCCCTCGTGACATCCAGGTCATAGGGGAGCAGCGTCATCAGATAGCCCCTGGTGGATGACGGCCCCACTGGGATTGCGTTGATCGACACCTTGCCCAGGGTGGCCAGGGCATCCAGATGCAGAAGCATGTCCTCGTTCGGGTCAAGGGCGTCCAGGAAGAATTCCCTGAGGTAGACGCCATGGTGCAGATCCTGGCTCCAGGAGTCCGGATAGCCGGTGGTCTCCGGCAGGCTGTCCCACCAGGTGGGCACCATGATGGGATACCCCCGGTCTCCGTCGTCAGGGTGGAAGTCCCAGATGCCGTTGAGATTGAGTTTCACGCCGCCTCGCCTCGCTGCTTGCCGCTGATGTCGGTTCCCGACTGGCCATCGTGGCCGGTCAACAGGCAGAGTACATCGTATTAAGGCATTGCCATTTATTGCCAATCTGGACCCGTGCAGGTGGGGTCAAGGGTTGCTTCAGGCATGGCGGCTGAAGCCGGGCTTCTCGCCTGAGCATTCTGGGATGGTCGGCGAATATGCAGGTAGGCATGCTGGTGCCAGGTCTTATGGTCCTGGCCGGGGCTGATCAGTCTGAGACGTCGGCCTTGTAGAAGTTGACGTAGGAGCGGGAAGGGGTTGGCCCGCGCTGGCCCTGGTAATGGGAGCCGTTGTGCTTGGAGCCGTAGGGGTACCGGGCGGGCGAGGAGAGCTGGAAGAAGCACATCTGGCCGATCTTCATGCCGGGCCAGAGCTTGACCGGAAGGGTGCTCACGTTGGACAGCTCCAAAGTGATGTGCCCTTCAAAGCCGGGATCGACGAATCCGGCGGTGGAGTGGGTCAGAATGCCCAGACGGCCCAGGGAGCTCTTGCCCTCCAACCGCGCGGCCAGGGTGGAGTCCAGCTTGACGTACTCCCAGGTGGATCCCAGAACGAACTCGCCGGGGTGTAGGATCCAGGGTTCGTCCTTGGGCACCTCGAACTGCTCGGTCAGCGCACCTTGGTCCTCCGCCGGATCCACATAGGTGTACTGATGGTTGTTGAAGACCCGGAAGTAGCGGTCCAGACGCACGTCCACGCTGGATGGCTGAACCATGGCCGGCGTCCACGGGTCCAGATTCAGGTGTCCTGCCTGGTGGGCATCCAGGATGTCATGGTCGCTGAGCAGCATGCCGGGGTATCTCCTTTAGGTTCGTCGGTCGAGGGTCTCTCCTCTGGCGGGAAACCATTCTGAATCCAGTCTAACCGGCCCTATACCCGCTTTCTGATCTGGCTGTATTCACAGAGAATTTTCAGATAACGCTATCGTCACCATAAGGTAGCTGTTCTTTACTATAGATGTCGGCTCAAAAAACCGATGGGCGGTTGACCTCCGCCCGACAACTGATTTCCCTTTCTTCTCTCTCGCCCGGCGGTGTTCACGCACCGCCGGGTTCTCTTCATTTTGGGGGAAGTATCAGTGCACCGACGTTTCACGTGAAACCGCATGGCCAATGACTCGATTGAGTTCGTTGAGTCTTATACAGGACGGTAGGGCGTTTGCAAATCCAAGAGTTGTCTAGTGCTTGGCTGTGCCGGTCATCTGCTCTTTTGACTTCTGCCTCTCCTGGATTCGAAACTCAAGGTAGACGAATCTCAAAGACGGAATCGTCAGTTTTGCACAGTCGCATTCTCAAGATTCAAGTTCTTCTTCTCTGGCATCTGTATAGGCTGTGCTCCGATGCGCGGCTCGAACTATAGGCACAAAATTAAAGGCAGCGGTTGAAGATATGGAAGAACCCCCGTCAGTTATGGCTATGACGGGGGTTCTTCACCGTGGGGAGGGGCGGCGTTCTTCTTGCCTTCGGCGGCTGAGGGAAGAGGGGGACTATCACTTTGCCGAAAGCAGTCCGAACTCCGCTCCCTCCCCGGTTCGAGCGGCCGGGTGCCGGTGCTGGGCCTGACTCATTCCCGAGGACAGGAAGAGTGGACCAAGCAGCGCGGCTATCCGACCAAGTATGTGTGGGTCACACCAGCCTTACTCCTGGGGAGCCTTGGCTGACATGGCCTTATGGAAGACGGCCACAATGATCAGGGCCAGCAGGGCGGCCAGCGCCATGACCCAGAACATGTTGGCCACCTGGGCCTGGATGCCGGTCTTTACGCCTGCTAGAGCATGCGACCCGAATTGGGGATTGGCCATGAGTCCGCTGTAGACAGCCATGCCGATGGAGGCCGAGGTGTTCATCATCAGATCCCCGATCCCGATGCCGCGGCCGTTCTGGTCCACGGGCAAAGTGGCCGAGAAGGAGTCGTAGAGGGGCGTGTAGGACATGGTGATGCCGGCAATGAAGACCGAGGCCAGCGCGGTCAGGACCCAGAAGCCCGAGGTGAGCATCAGGGCAGAACCGGCAGCTCCAGCGATCATGAGCAGGGCGGACAGGATCAGCATGGGCAGGCGTCCCATGGCGTTCATGATGGCTCCGGACAGGCAGCCCACTAGGGTGGCCACGATGTAGACGATGGTCAGGCAGAGGGAGACCTGGCTCAGGGAGATCCCGTAGATGCGGTCGCCGATCACGTTGTAGATGGGCACGCAGGCGAAGTTGAAGAAGTAGAAGACGAAGAGGGCCAGCAGGACAGCCATATAGGCGCCGTTGGTCACGAACCCGCGGCTCAGGAAGGGGTTGGCGCCCTTCCAGACATAGCCGGCGAAGATCAGGATCAGGACGGCCAGCACCCCCAACATCCAGGTGGCCGGGAAGGAGAAGTAGACGGCCACGAATCCGGCGATAAGCGCGAACAGCGCGATGCCGAAGACATCGATGCGCTCACCCTTGATGCCGGTGTCAGGTGTGTACTTGAGCACCGGAGGAATCAGCAGGACGGAGACCAGGGGTACCAGGAAAAGGTAGCGCCAGTCGATGGAGGTGATCAGTCCGCCGGCGAAGATGCCCACAGCGGAGGAGGCGTAGTAGACGGCGTTGAAGATGCCCAGGTAGAAGGCACGCTCCTTGTCGCTCAGGTACTTCATGGCCATGACCAGGAAGACCGAGCCGGCCACCTGACCGCCCGCGGTCTGGATCATGCGGGCCAGGACGACAGCCCAGAAGTTCGATGCGCCGAAGAAACCCAGGAGGCTGCCGATGATCAGGGCGCCCACTCCGAACAGGGTCATCTTACGGGGGGAGATGTAGTCGCAGAGGGTGCCGTAGAGCATGCAGACCACACCCAGGACGATGCCGGGCAAAGTGCTGATCAGCGAGGCGTTGGCGGACATCCCCAGGGAGTCGCCCACGTTCTGGAAGACCAGGTTGAAGGCCTGGATCATCAGTGTGCCCAGCAGGAAGATGGTCAGCAGGGCCGGCAGGGCCCGCTTGGTGCTGCGGCGGTTTTCCTCCACGGTCGCTTCGGTAGCCGTTGTGGTGATGGATTCGCTCATGACTGCCGTCCTTCTATCGTTCGCTCTCGGTCTTGCGCACCAGGGTCAGGAGCCTGTCCATGAAGCGCCGGGTGAACCGCTCGGTGTCGACAGACAGGGCCACCTTGGTGTTCTTGACCGTGTCCAGGAGCCTGCTGGGGTCGCCGATGGTACGGGCCCGCTGTGGTCCCTCGGTCTCGACCATCAGGTTGGTGGCAAAGGTGGTGACCAGGTTGGGGTCGATGGCTACAGCGGCGGCCAGGGGATCGTGCAAATTGCAGCCGCCCAGGTAGACCCCGCTCTCCTTTTCGCTGATGTCGATGTAGTAGTCGGTCATGTCTGCCAGGAAGCGGCCGGCGCTGGTGCCTGTGGCGCGCAGGGCCTCGGTGTCCTCGCGGCTCATCAGAGCCTGGGTGGTCACGTCCAGGCCGACCATGGTGATGTCTGCGGTGGTGGCGAAGACCCGGTTGGCGGCCTCGGGATCCTGGTTGATGTTGGCCTCCGCGAAGGGGCCCACGTTGCCCGGCTGGGTCAGCGTGCCGCCCATCATGGCGATGCTGATGCGGTCGACGATGTCGGGGGCCTTTTCCAGGGCGGCGGCGATGGTGGTCAGGGCGCCGGTGGGTACCACGACCAGCTCGCCCTTGGGATAGCGGCGGACTGCGTCGATGATGAAGTCGACTGAGCTCTGCTGGCTGGCCTGCCGGTCGGTCTGTGCGGGGATTTCGATGTTGCCGGTGCCGTTGGCCCCATGGAAGATCTCGGAGTCCGGCGGAACGCTGAATGAGTCAGCCGTGCTGGGGTGATCGATCCCCTTGAAGACCGGGATGTCCTCCCTGCCGTACATGGCCAGCAGCCGCAGATCGTTGTCGACGCCTTGGTCGAGCACCACGTTGCCGTAGGTGCCGGTGATTCCGATCAGTTCGGCATCCGGGGAGCCCAGGACGTAGGACAGAGCCAGCGTGTCATCGATGCCAGTGTCCAGATCCAGGATGATCTTGCGGACGGTTTCCTTGCTTGCTGACACGTTGGTCTCCTTCCCAGAAGGATGGGCGACCCCAACCTTCTGCTTACCTATGTCGTGCCTTCCCTAGGCTGATTCGTTACTGCCGTGAAACAAACAACCTGTTTGATGTAACGTTTCATCAAACTGTACGGAGCTAAACTACCTGCGGCTTGGAGGCTTGTCAAAGCGCGTCGGGGGGTGTTCGCCATCAGGGCAGAGACCTGCAAATCTGTTGGTGATCATGCATTCGTGGATTGATGGCCGCTTTTCCGCGCAACCGACGATAATGAGGGTATGACTTTAGCGACTCCTGAACAGTATGTGGCGATGCTTGATGCGGCCAGACGGGGGTCCTACGCCTATCCCGCCATTAATGTGACCAGCACGCAGACCTTGAACGCGGCTCTGCAGGGGTTGGACGAAGCCCAGTCCGACGGGATCATCCAGGTCTCCGTGGGAGGTGCCGCCTACCTGTCGGGACAGCGCCTGGCCGACCGGGTGGCCGGTTCCATCGCCTTCGCCAAGTTCGCCCACGAGGTGATCGCCCGCTATCCGAGCATCACCGTGGCTCTGCACACGGACCACTGCGCCCCGCAATACCTGGACGAGTGGGTTCGTCCCTTGCTGGCCTATGAGAAGGAGCAAGTGGCTCACGGTCAGGATCCGCTCTTCCAGTCGCATATGTGGGACGGCTCCGGGTTGCCCTTACAGGAAAATTTGGCCACGGCGACAGAGCTGCTGGAGTTGTCCCGGGCCGCCCACACCGTTCTGGAGATCGAAGTGGGCACTGTCGGGGGCGAGGAGGATGGTCATTCGGCTGCTATTGATCAGCGGCTCTATTCATCGCCCGAGGATGGCCCAAGGGTGGTTGATGCCTTGGGTCTGGGCGAACGCGGCCGCTACATGGTGGCTTTCACTTTCGGCAACGTGCACGGGTCCTACAAGCCCGGTGTAGTCAAGCTGCGTCCTGATCTGCTGGGGCAGATCCAGGCCAGGACCGCCAAAGCCATATCCGATGGGGAGGTTGGCGGCATCCCCTCCCCGAGCGCCCCTGCCGACAAGCCCTTCCTCTTGGTATTCCACGGGGGATCTGGTTCGCAGCCGGAAGAGATTGCATCGGCCGTCGCTCATGGCGTGGTCAAGATGAACGTGGATACCGATACCCAGTACGCCTTCACCAGGGCCGTGGCAGGGCACATGTTCGCCAATTACGACAAGGTCCTCAAGGTGGATGGGGAGGTCGGCGAAAAGAGCGAGTACGACCCCCGTTCCTGGGGGCGCAAGGCTGAAGACGGCATGGCGGCGCGCGTAGTCCAGGCTTGCCAGCAGCTGGGCAGCGCAGGGCGGGCCATGAAATGAAACAGCATACGCAATCTAATTCATGCCAGCCCAGACAGGGAATGCACAAGACTGCTGCTTGGGGACTTCTGGGGTTCGGCGTATTGCTGATGCTCGATTCCTCAACGACCCCGATGAGCGGGCAGGCCGTATGGGCTCAGTCGTTGAAGTTACTGGTCGCCATCCTCCTCATGGTCTTCGGCATCTGGGTTCATGCATGCTCTCAACCCTGGGGCTACCCTCTTCTCGTGCCTGGCCATAGCCATCGAAGCCGGTCTTATGCTGGGCTCCATCATGGTATCCAGGCATAATCTCTGGGTCTGCATAGGCTTTCATATAGGGTGGAACCTCACTGAGGCCCTGTTGGGAATTCCGGTCTCCGGCCAGCATATATATGGCTTCATGGTCATGAAGGTTCAAGGGCCGACCCTGCTGACCGGTGGATCATTCGGCATCGAAGCATCCCTGATCCCGGTCATTTTAGGGCTGCTCGTCAGTGCGGCCTTCCTGCTCTGTCGGGGCAGGGACACCATGGTCGGTTCCAGGACCTGACCGGATTTTTCCCATTGCGGATCTGCCCATGCTGATTTGAAAGGTCTGAAAGATCTCCAGCTCCATACATGGGGTTAGGCTCGTCTATGGATGGTCTGCCTTTGTTTTCCTTGAATGGCGACCAGTGGATAAGGAGCATCGTATGCCGGGAATCGTGATCGTCGGGGCCCAGTGGGGCGACGAGGGCAAGGGCAAGGCAACGGATCTGATCGGCGAGCACATGGACTACGTCGCCAGGTTCAACGGAGGCAACAATGCCGGCCATACAGTGGTGGTGGGCGATCAGGAATACGCCCTCCACCTTCTGCCTTCGGGGATCATTCACCCGGCCATTACCCCGGTCATCGGCAACGGTGTCGTGGTGGACCCGGCCGCCCTCTTCGAGGAGATCGATGGACTCCAGTCCCGTGGCGTTGATTGCAGCCGGTTGAGGATCAGCGAGTCCGCGCACGTAATCGCCCCCTATCATCGGACGCTGGACAAGGTGACCGAGCGCTTCCTGGGCAAGCATAAGATCGGCACGACAGGCCGCGGGATCGGCCCGGCCTATGCCGACAAGATCAACCGTGTGGGTATTCGTGTGCACGACCTGTTCAATGTCGACCACCTGCGCGACAAGGTGGAGGCCAGCCTACACCAGAAGAACCAGATGCTGGTCAAGCTCTACAACCGCCGGGCCATCGAGGTGGAGGCCACCGTTGAAGAGCTGGCGGGATACGCCGAGCGGCTCAAGCCTTACGTGGCCAATACCTCATTGATGCTCAACCAGGCTCTGGAGCAGGGCAAGAACGTCCTCTTCGAAGGGGGACAGGCCACCATGCTGGACGTGGACCATGGCACCTACCCCTTTGTCACTTCATCCAACTGTACGGCCGGGGGCGCCTGCACCGGCACTGGCGTGGGCCCGACCAGGATCGACCGTGTGGTCGGCGTGGCCAAGGCTTATGTGACCCGTGTGGGCGAGGGGCCCTTCCCCACGGAGCTGGACAACGAGCAGGGCGAATGGCTGCGCCGTCAGGGCCACGAGTACGGGGTGACCACCGGCCGCTCCCGCCGCTGCGGTTGGTTCGATGCGCTGGTCAGCAGGTATGCAGTGCAGATCAACGGCCTGACTGACATCGTGCTGACCAAGCTGGATGTCCTCTCCGGCCTGGAGACCATTCCGGTCTGCGTCGGCTACGACATCACCCGGTCCGACGGCTCACACGTCAGGGTGGACCAGATGCCCGTGGACCAGGCCGAGTTCCAATCCGCCCAGCCGGTATACGAGGAGCTGCCGGGCTGGCGCGAGGACATCTCCGGCGCCAAGAGCTTCGAGGAGTTCCCGACCAAGGCCAAGGACTACATCCACCGTCTGGAGGATCTGTCTGGCTGCCGCATCTCTGCTGTGGGTTCGGGCCCGGGCCGCGACCAGATCGTGCAGATCCACTCCCTGATCGACTGAGGAAGATCCATGGGTCTGCCCTGCCTGACTGCCTTCCCGGGGGCGGTCGGGACAGGAATCATCATCTCTACGGACAGGCCTCTGGGAGAAAGGCTGCACGGGGCCATTGCCGATCTGATCGAGGATTACGAGCGTGCCCTGTCAAGGTTCAGACAGGATGCCATACCTGCGCAAATGGCCCAGGCTACTCATGGAGGTAGGTTCGTCTTTCCTGACTACTGCCAGGGGCTCTTTGACTTATATGACAGGCTGTATTCTGCCACCGACGGGGCCTTGGACCCCATGGTGGGCGAGGATCTGACCCGTCTGGGATATGGCATGCAGCCCACTTTCCGGCTGCAGGCCGATGCCGCCGGTCATCTGGGACGGATCCATGGGCGGCCTACCTGGGGCAATGACCTCAGACGTCAGGGTGCTGTCCTTATGACTGCCGGTCCGGTCAGCCTTGATTTCGGGGCAGTCGGCAAGGGCTATTTGGTTGATCTGCTTGCCGATCTGCTCGAACCTCAAGTCGATGAGTATCTGATCGATGCTGGCGGCGACATGCGTATGCGGACCTCTCACCCGATCTCCATCGCTATGGAAGATCCCGGTGATTTGTCTGCAGGCGTGGGTCGGATTGAGCTGTCCTGTGGTTCTTTGTGCGCCTCGGCACCCAGCCGCCGCCATTGGGCCGACCGGTCCGAGGATGCTGCAGCGGCAGGGTTAACGGCACTTCACCACATCCTGGACGCCATTGACGGCCGTCCAGTTGACCGTGTGCTGGCCTCCTGGGTGGTGACTGAGGAAAAGGACAATGAACACCCCACGGGCCTGGCTGATGGTCTGGCCACCGCCTTGTTCCTAGTGTCGCCGGATGTGCTGGCTGCCGGATTTTCCTTCTCCTGCGCCCTGATGTATGCCGACCGTCAGGCCGTGATCTCCGACGAATTTCCGGGTCGGTTCTTTACTGACCCCAATATCCATCCGTCCACATAGTGGACCAGTCTCGCTGGACCGGCCGAGATCAGGCCTATGGTCGGCACCAATGCGGATGTGCAGAGAACGCATCCGATTCGAGGATGATGAAGGGAGGTTCGCCGTGATGACCAGCTTGACAGACACCCGCCGATTCGGCACCGTGTCCGCACGAATTATTAGCCCGTCCTCACCGGCGGACTGACTCGACAATCTTCATTGTTCGACCCCGTCGGAAGGCGGGGCTGGACGCATAGGCTTCATCGCATCAGACCCTGCCAACAGCGGGGTTTTTCTATAAGGAGATGAGATGAAGTGACGGCAAACGACGTTAGTGTTGCTTCCCCGGCCTCGGCAGCCTCCGTGCCCGGTAGCACCCGTGTGACCCGCAGCTCGGTCCGCACAGTCATCGGGGCTTCCATGGTCGGCACGGCCATCGAGTTCTACGATTTCTACGCTTACGGGACGGCTTCGGCCAACTATTTCCCCAAGCTCTTCTTCCCCAAGACCGATCCGACCGTGGCCCTGCTGGCATCCCTGCTGACCTTCGCCATCGCTTTCATCGCGCGGCCCTTGGGGTCCTTGATCTTCGGACACTTCGGTGACCGCCAGGGACGCAAGACAACCCTGGTGGTCTCCCTGCTGACCATGGGTTGCTCCACGGTCCTGATCGGTGTCTTGCCCACCTACGCCACCTGGGGGCTCTGGGCCGTGGTGGTCCTCTGCCTCTGCCGGTTCGTGCAAGGCATTGGCCTGGGCGGCGAGTGGTCCGGCGCAGCCCTGGTGGCCACCGAGAACGCCCCGGAAGGCAAGAGGGCGCTCTACGGCTCCTTCCCTGAGCTGGGCGCCCCCATCGGCTTCTTCCTGGCCAACGGAACCTACTTCCTGCTGGAAATGTTCTGCACCCCTGAGCAGATGCTGAGCTGGGGCTGGCGTGTGCCCTTCCTGCTCTCCGCCATACTGGTGGTCGTGGGTCTGGCTGTGCGCGTCTCCATGCAAGAGACACCCATCTTCCAGATGGCCTTGGATCAGCAGAAGGTCGTCAAGACCCCGTTGCTGGAGGTCTTCCGCAAGAGCTGGCGCCAGGTGCTCCAGGCCACCTTCCTGGTTGCGGTCACCTACACCCTCTTCTACACCCTGGCCACCTGGTCCCTGGCTTACGGCACCAAGCCCAAGTCCCAGGGCGGCGGCGGACTGGGCTTCACCAACCAGGAGTACCTGCTCATGCTCATGGTTTCCATCCTGGTCTTCGCCCTCTTCATCGTGCTGGCCTGCGTCTATGCGGACCGCATCGGCCGTCGCCGGGTGCTGATCGGCAGTTCCGTCATGCTGGTGGTCTTCAGCCTGGTCTTCCCCTACCTGCTCATGGCCCATCACAACACCTTCCAGGTCATGGTCTTCCTCTGCGTCGGGTTCGCCCTGATGGGCATCGCCTTCGGGCCTATCGGCGCCTTCCTGCCGGAGCTCTTCGACGCCAACGTGCGTTACTCGGGCTCCGGCATCGGCTACAACTTGGCGGCCATCGTGGGCGCGGCCTTCGTGCCTACCATCGCCACCTGGCTCTCCTCCCACTGGGGAGTGCGCTCGGTCGGGCTCTACCTGGCCGTTATGGCGGTCTGCTGCCTGGTGGCAGTGCTGACCTGCCACGAAACCAAGGATGTGGACTTCACCAAGTAAGCCCTGGACGCATCCCGCCGGCCGGTTCCTCGAATCGCGCCGGTGTCCGAACAACGAATTGCGGACAGTCCATCTGGCCATATCACGAGTATGGTTGGAGGCATACCGTATCCATAGGGTACGGATCGGGGTCAAGGACAAAATCCGTCGCCCCGGTCGAAAAGAGCATCGTCCGCCTGGAACAACAACAGGAATTCACAGTATTTTGCGTTCCCCCGGCCTGGAAGAGCCGGTCCGGTTGGACCGCACATAAAGGAGTGTAGATAATGGCAGCACAGATCTGGTATGAGAAGGATGGGGACCTTTCGGTTCTGGATGGCAAGAAGGTGGCCATCATCGGCTACGGTTCCCAGGGACATGCTCATGCGCTGAACCTGCGTGATTCCGGTGTGGACGTTGTGGTCGGCCTGCGTGCCAACTCCAAGTCGGTGCCCTTCGCCAAGGAGCAGGGCCTGGAGGTCAAGACCGTGCCCGAGGCCACCAAGGAGGCCGACATCGTCATGATCCTGGCCCCTGACCAGTACCAGCGCAACATCTGGCGGGACGACATCGAGCCCAACATCAAGGAGGGTGCGGCCGTCGCCTTCGCCCACGGGTTCAACATCCATTACGGCTACATCAAGCCCAGTGCCGACCACCCGGTCTTCATGGTGGCCCCCAAGGGCCCGGGCCATATCGTCCGTCGTGAGTATGTCGCTGGCCGTGGCGTGCCCGTGGTCGTGGCCGTGGAGCAGGATCCGCGCGGCGACGCCTGGGACATCACCCTGGCCTATGCCAAGGCTCTGGGCGCCCTGCGCGCCGGCGCCATCAAGACCACCTTCAAGGAAGAGACCGAGACCGACCTCTTCGGCGAGCAGGATGTGCTCATGGGCGGCGTCAACCACCTGGTCGAGGCCGGCTTCGAGGTGCTGACCGAGGCTGGCTACCAGCCGGAGATCGCCTACTTCGAGGTCTGCCACGAGCTCAAGATGCTGGTCGACCTGATGAACGAGGGTGGTCTGAACAAGGCCCGCTGGTCCTGCTCCGACACCGCCCAGTACGGCGATTTCACCTCCACTGTGGTGGACGAGTCCACCAAGGACAGGATGCGTCACCAGCTGCAGCGCATTCAGGACGGCTCCTTCGCCAAGGAGTTCATCGACGACCAGGATGCCGGCGCCCCCAAGTTCAAGGAGCTGCAGGAGAAGTACTCCCACGAGAAGATCGAGGAGGTCGGCCCCAAGCTGCGTGCCATGTTCTCCTGGAACAAGGACGTCAAGGATGCCGACGAGGCTCAGTCCTTCACCGGCAAGATCGCCCGTTCCCAGGTGCAGTGACCTCTAGGTTCTGTTGGGAGGACCTTGTTTGGTCCGACTGACCATTCAGCAAATGGCCGTTCCCTCATCCGGATGCAATGCCGATGAAGGAACGGCCATTTTGTTATCATGACCCGACGCTTACGTTTCAATCGTGTGGTCGGATTGTTTCACTGACCGGATCGGTCATGTGGATATGTGCAATATGCAATGCCAGAGGATGTACGGCGGTGCCCCACCCATATGGTCAATTCATCTGGGTGGGGCACCATTGGTTATAGAGGACGCGGTTTTTTACAAGGTGTCCTCCGTGCCTGCTGTGTCCTTCTGATTCAGCGGGCGGATTCGGCACCGGACACGTCCATGTCCTTGAGGCGCACGATCTTGGTGTGGTTGACGAACTTGAAGCCCAGGTAGAGGACCAGGACCAGAACCACGCTGAAGTAGGTCATGGCCATGTGCGACCAGTTCAGGCTGAGCAGGGAGGGGATATCCTGTCCGGCGATGACGATGACGCAGAGCACCATGGCCAGGACCGGACCGAACGGATAGAGCTTGGAGTGGTACTTGAGCTCACTCAGGTCGTGCCCTTGGAGCTTGAAGGCCCTCCGGAAGCGGAAGTGGCTCAGGGCGATGCCGATCCAGGCGATGAACCCGGTCAACCCAGTTGCGGTCACCAGCCACATATAGAAGGACTGGCCGAAGATGCTGGAGGCGAAGGTGGCCAGGGACATACAGACCGTGGCTACCAGAGCTGCCAGGGGGATGCCCCGCTTGGTGGTCTTGGCGAAGATGGCCGGAGCATAGTGATCCTTGGCCAGTCCGTAGAGCATGCGGCTGGATGCATAGGCTCCGGTGTTGACGGCCGAGAGGATGGATGTCAGCACCACCGCATTCATGACGCTGGCCGCCGAGGCCAGGCCGGCCCGCTGGAAGACCAGGGTGAAGGGCGACATGGCGATGTTCCCGTCAGAGGCTCCCAGGAGGTTGGGGCTGGTGTAGGGGATCAGCGCGGCGATGACGAAGATGGACAGCACATAGAAGAGCAGGATCCGCCAGAAGACGTCGTTGATGGCCTTGGGAACGGCCTTGCCGGGGTTTTCGGATTCCCCGGCGGTTACGCCCACCACCTCAGTGCCTTGGAATGAGTAGCCGGCGATCAGGAAGACGCTCATGATGGCCGGGAATCCTCCCACGAAGGGGGCATCCTTGTAGGTGAAGTTCTTCAGACCGACCGCCGGTTGGAACATGATGCCGCAGATCATGGCCATGCCGATGACCAGGAAGACGATGATGGTGGCCACCTTGATCAGGGAAAGCCAGAACTCGGTCTCGCCGAATGCGGAGACCGTCAGGGCGTTGATCAGGAAGACGACGACCAGGACCAGCAGGCTCCAGATCCATCCTGGGGTGTGCGGCAGCCAGTACTGGATCAGCAGGGCTGCGGTGGAGATGTCCACGGCACCCGAGATGGTCCAGTTCAGCCAGTAGTCCCACCCCATGGCGAAGCCCAGGGCCGGATCCACGTAGCGGGCGCTGTAGGCGGCGAAGGATCCCGACACCGGCAGGTGGGTGGCCAGCTCGCCCAGGCTGGTCATCAGGAAGTAGACCATGACACCCATGGCTATATAGGCCAGAAGTCCGCCGCCGGGGCCTGCAGTGGAGATGGTGGAGCCGGAGGTCATGAACAGTCCGGTGCCGATGCAGCCGCCCAGGGCGATCATGGAGATGTGGCGAGTCTTGAGGTTGCGCTTGACGCTGCCGTAGCCATGATGCTCTTGCCCGGCCCGGTCGGATTGATTGGTGTTCGACGCTGTATTGCTGGTGTTCTGCGTCATGATTCTCCTCCTTTTGGCTGGGCGACGCACCGGGGAGTCCGGGGTCGTACTGAAATTGTGATTCCTGATATTGCCGGCTGGATGTCGGAATAGATTCATATGGCCGGGTCCTTGAGCCGGTCCTCGAACGCTTAGGGAGTCTATGCCATTGATATGGCCTTTCGGCTCCCGTGGTCACAATGTGTCATATCAGCTGGCAAATCTTTCATAGCGATTCAGGATCCCCGCTCAAATCCATGGCCTCCAGGGGAACGATACGGGTATGGTATCGGATCTTGTAGCCCAGGTAGAGCGCAAGCACCAGGGGCACGCTGATGTAGGTGACGCCGATCTCCTGCCAGTTCCAGTTGACGAAGGCTTCGATGTTCTGCCCGCCGATGACGATGATGCACAGAATCAGGGCCAGGATGGGCCCCAGGGGGAAGAGCTTGGCATGGTAGCGCAGCTCCTCAACCTGGTGGCCCTGGACCACCCAGGCGCGGCGGAAGCGATAGTGGCTGAGTGCGATGCCGATCCAGACGATGAATCCGGTGAGCCCCGAGGCGGCCACCAGCCACATGTAGATCCGCTGGCCGAAGATGCTGGCGGCGAAGGTGGCCAGGGAGACCACGAGAGTGGCGACCAGCGAGGCCATGGGGATGCCATGATGGGTGGTGTGCCCGAAGAAGGCCGGGGCGTAATGGTCCTTGGCAAGGGCGTAGAGCATCCGGGTGGAGGCGTAGACCCCTGAGTTGGCGGACGAGAGGACCGAGGTCAGGATGATGGCGTTCATGACGCTGGCTGCCGAGGCCAGGCCGGCCCGCTGGAAGACCAGGGTGAAGGGCGACATGGCGATGTCCCCCTCGGCGGAGCTGAGCAGATTAGGGCTGGTGTAGGGGATCAGCGCGGCGATGACGAAGATGGACAGGATATAGAAGAGCAGGATCCTCCAGAAGACATCATTGATGGCCTTGGGTACCGCCTTGCCGGGGTTTTCGGACTCGCCGGCCGTGACGCCGATCAGCTCGGTGCCCTGGAAGGAGAAGCCGGCAATCAAAAAGACGTTGAGAATGGCGGGGAATCCGCCCACGAAAGGCGCATCCTTGTAGGTGAAGTTGCCCAGGCCCACGGCCGGGCGGAACATGATGCCGCAGATCATGGCCAGACCGATGACCAGGAAGACAATCACCGTCACCACCTTGATCAGGGAGAGCCAGAACTCGGTCTCGCCAAAGGTGGACACGGTCAGGGCGTTGATCAGGAAAATGACCACCAGGACCAGCAGGCTCCAGATCCATCCTGGGGTGTGGGGCAGCCAGTACTGGATCAGCAGGGCGGCGGTGGAGATGTCCACAGCCACGGTGATGGCCCAGTTCAGCCAGTAGTTCCAGCCCATGGCGAAGCCCAGGGCCGGATCCACGTAGCGGGCGTTGTAAGCGGCGAAGGAACCGGAAGTGGGCAGGTGGGTGGCCAGCTCGCCCAGGCTGGTCATCAGGAAGTAGACCATGAGGCCCATGGCCGCGTAGGCCACCAGCGCGCCTCCCGGTCCGGCCTTGGCAATAGTGGAGCCGGAAGTCATGAACAGGCCGGTGCCGATGCAGCCGCCCAGGGCGATCATGGTGACGTGTCGGGTCTTGAGGTTGCGTTGGACCCGGTCGTCGGATGTGGGGGGGCTGACCTTTCCGCCCTGCCTGGTCGCCATGACTGCTCTTCTCCTCGAACTGACCTGAGAGCCCTATGACGACGGTTCCGGCCAGTTCCGCTCAGGCGGAATCCAGGCGGGTTGCCTGTCTGTGACACTGCACATAGCGCTCCGCAACATCGGGTTGCGACAGTCCCGGACTTCTTCAACCCGGACCCAACGAGCCGGCTATGCGGGGCCGGACCGTTTCGGCCGAACGTCCTTTCGCCGGGGATGGTCGACACCGCACTGTCTGACCCCGGGTACTGATAGGTTCGGCAACCTCTTCAGTGACTTGCAATCATAGACTAGCCTAGAGTATTTCTCCGACAAGGACCGCCCGTGTTCCGCATTCAGGCCCGAAGCTTGTGGATGCCTCCGGTGGTGGTTGGATCGCAGGCGATAATAAACCGGCCATGGCGGAACATGTACGGTGATGGCCGGTCGGGTATCGGTTTTATCGGTGGGTGCCAAATCCGGCAATTGCGAATTTGGCACCCACCGATTTGCTTATTTTTCGGTTTTCTGGCCCCGTTCTATAGTCCTGGTGATGATGCGAACGAAGTCGTCCCAGAGCGCTTCCGGCAGTTCGTGAGCCATGCCCGGGTATATATGCAATTCGGAGTTCTTCAGGAGCGAGGCGATATGGATGCCGGCTTTCGGGCTGAAGAAGGGGTCTCGTCTGCCATGGAGGACGGCGACCGGCAGATCGAGCGCAGCCAGTTTGTCCTCATCGGCCATGAAGTCCGCGATGGCCGCCTGCTGTCTTCTCCAGCCGTCCGGACGGTAGCAGCGGTCATAGGTGAGGATCCCCTGTTCCCGCACTTTCTCTTCATTGAAGGGATAAGCCGAGGTCGTATGGCAGGCTCGCTCGCGGGTGACGAATAGATTGACGGCTTCTTCCCGTGATGAGGCCACATCCAATCCCACGTTGCCACCCTCGTCGGCCGCGGATTCCTTGGAAGTCAACCATTCGAGATGTTGGGAGGGGGCGGTGAACCCGATGATGGCCGAGGATATCCGTTGGGAATACTCGGCCAGAATCTGCTGGGTAATCATGCCTCCCATGGAAACACCCATGATGTTGAACCGTTCAAGGCCTTCGGCGTCGGCGATGGCCAGAACATCCTTGGCCATGTCGGTCACATCGTAGAGTTTGCCGGTCTGGTCCGGTGACCCGGTCTGGCTGGACAGTCCGACGTCGCGGTTGTCGAAGACTATGGTCCGGATTCCTTGTTGATTGAGAAGTCTGGTCAGGTCCTTATCCCAGCTGACTAGTTGGGAGGTATACCCGGCGACCAGGATAAGGGGTGCCCCGTCCTTGGGGCCTGCAGATTCGTAGTAAATGGTTATATTGCCGTTCTTTGCGTAGGGCATGACGGTATTTCCTTTCTCTGATTATGGTTAGTGGCGGCTTGTGCGGTGGTTACCTGACCGAGCGAATCAGCATGGTGAATACGCCTCCCAGGAATGACGTGAGAATCCCGAAGACGAAGACTGCTGCGTAGGTGCCGGTGGCGCTGATCAGCATGGATCCGACCAGGGGTGAAAGGGCGGCCGGTACGGAAGTCGCAACGGCCAGAATGCCCAGGTCCCTGCCCTCGTCGGCCTTGGAGGGAAGGACGAGGGACATGACGGCTATATCGACGGAGAAGTAGACCCCGCCGGCTGCACCATTGATGATGGCGTAGATGACCATGCCGATCCAGTTCGGCATGACCAGGGGGACTATAAAGGAGACCATGTAGACGATTGACGACATGGCCACGACCAACTTACGGCGGTCCAGCATGTCAGCGAGTTTTCCGAAGATTATGATGGCGATGATCTGGGCCACGGTCTGTATGGATGAAATGGTTGCCACCGCGGTCGTCGGGTTTTGCCCCGGGATGTTCTTTGTGCCGATGTAGTCGGTCAGCACGTAGAAGGTGAAGCTTGAAATGGCAAAGGCGGCAAAGTAGAAGGTGAATCGGGAGATGAAGGCCATGGTGAAGTCCCAATGCAGGAAGGCTGAGAAGAAATGGCCTATTGCTTTGAAGTTGAAGGTCTTCCACTTCTTCTCCTTCGGTTCCTGGGGCAGGTTCTCCAATGATGAAGGTTCGGGGGCAAATATGCAGAACACCACTGCTGCTACAAGGAGGAAGAGTCCGACCAGGAGGTATCCCCAGTGCTGACCTGTTCGGGAGGCGAGATTGACAAAGACGAGGATTCCCACGGGAACCCCCATTCCGGTCACCGATGATGCCACCCCGCGCTTGTCTTCAGGGATCCTGTCCGGAATGACTGCATAGATAACACCTTGGAACCAGTTGGCGAACAACCAGACCAGGCCGGCCATGACGACCAGACCTGCGATGCCGGTCATGAAGCCCATGCCTATGCAGGTCAGGGCTGTTCCAAGTGCGGAGATAATGAGCCAGGGAGTCCTTCTGCCGAACCTGCTCCGTGTCCGGTCCGAAATAGCGGCACCCACAGGGAGGATGATGGTTCCGACCAGTGACTCCACAAAGGAGATCATGGCTGTATCATGCACCTTATTTGTGGGGTCGATGCTGACGATCTGGGCCGGCAGCAGTACTTGTCCTATGGCCTGATAGACTCCATATACACCGATGATGGTTGGGAAAAGCAGTATTAGTATTCGATTGACGCTGACCTTGTCTCTGGCCGGTTTCTGGGTAGTTTCATTCACGACGAGCTCCTTTGGCCGCACATGGCATGAAGTGTGGTAACGCGTGCTACTAACACGTGTTACCACGTAATAATATACTGATTGATAGATTTGTCAAATAGACCTCCGGGAAGGAGCGACCCAGTGGCGAAGAAGAGGGTGGTTCGTAGCCAGGATGTGGCTGATCAAGCCGGTGTCTCGCGTACCACGGTCAGCCTCGTTCTCAATCATCGTGACGCATCGATCCCTGAGAAGACCAGGCAGAAAGTCATCAAGGCAGCCGATGACTTGGGGTTTGTTCCTTCCGCGGCCGGGAGGGTACTGCAACGTGGCAGGGGCACCGTTGTCTTATGCCTTACCGTGGATTCCGAGCCCTCGCTCAAGGCCGATGAAGCAACGAATGTACTGAGCCGGAGTCTCCACGACCGAGGGCTGACCTGCCTCTTTTCGAAGACCGCAGGATCGACCACTCCGTTGAAGCAGCTCCTGGAAGAAATCACACCCAGCGTTGTGGTTCCCTTCTTCCAGCTATCTAATGAAGACAAGGACCTTCTGAAGAGGCTTCATATTCCTCTGGTCGAGTTCTTCCGGCCTTCCAGGAAAAAGTACAACGGCCTGCCTCCCGTAGAGCTGTTTGGTGATTTTCAGGAATCCGTTGGCGCTCAACAGGCCGGATACCTCATGGGCAAGGGCTGCGAGCGCATTGCCTATGTCGGTACCACAACCTCGAGCAACAGCTCCATTTGTGGGTCGAGGCTGGCAGGTGTACGACGAGGACTCGCTGCAGGGGGGCGGAATCTGGTACTGAATGCCAATATCTCATTGCATGACCACGGCCAGTCGGCAGACGCTCTGGTGAATTGCTTGGTCGAGAACAAATGCGATGGGGTCTGCGTCTACAATGATCAGCTGGCCGCGCTTCTGATCTCCAGGGTCAAGGACAAGGGCATCGAAATTCCCCGAGGCCTGCGCATCATCGGAGTCGATAATGACCCCATTGCTGCCTATCTGCAGCCATCATTGACAAGTATCGATTACGACAATGTTGTCTTTGCTTATATCGATGCCATTGTTGAAGCCAGCGAATGTGGGGACAATCTTGGTAAGACATTGAATCATACGCCACGCATATGGGTCGTTGAGAGACAGTCGGCCTGATTTGGGCCGGGCCCCTTAGTCGCGCCTGTGCCGATGGGTCAGCTGGTAGGCCAGCAAGAGGATGGCCAGCCAGATGGGCCCGGCGATGACCGCCACCCGGTAGCTGGGGGAGAAATACATGAGCACCACCACGAAGGCCAGGAAAGCCAGGACCGCCCAAGGGGTCACCCGGGCAAAGGGCAGCTTGAAGTGCAAGGCGTTCAAAGCGCTTTCACCGGTCTTGCCATCCAGGTCGCCCGGCCCCTCGCCTCGTGCCACGGCACGCCGGAAGAGCATCTCGGTCACCATGATCATGGACCAATTGATGATGGCCGAGATTGTTGCGATACTCATCAGGTAGTTGAAGGCGAACTGCGGCCAGAGGAAGACCACGACCACGGCCAGGGCGATGATGCAGGCTGAGGTCAGCACTCCTGCATAGGGCACGCCTCCCTTGGACAGGCGGCTCAGGTACCGGGGGGCATTGCCTTGCCGGGCCAGGGAGAAGAGCATGCGGGAGTTGGAGTAGAGGGCCGAGTTGTAAACGCTCATGACCGCAGTCAGGCAGACAAAGTTGAGGATGCCTGCGGCTGCGTGGACTCCCACCGAGTCGAAGATCTGGACGAAGGGGCTGACGACCATGCCCTGGGCATTGGGCTTGCCGATGGCGTTCCAGGGAACCACGGCCATGATCACTCCAAGCGTCAGGATGTAGAAGACCAGAATCCTCCAGATGATGGCGTTGGTGGCCTTGGGGATGGTCCGACGGGGATCGGAGGCCTCCCCGGCGGTGATGCCGATGAGCTCGGTGCCGCCGAAGCTGAACATGACCACCGCCAGCGACATGAGCAGACCGGTCCACTGGCCATTGGCCCCGTGACGCATGAGTCCGTTGGGCAGAAAGCCGCCACCCACGGTGAACCAATTGGCGAAGGAGGCCCGCAGTCCGTTGGCCGTGGGCAGGGCCATGACCACGACGGCCAGGCCTCCGATGATCATGGCGACGATGGCCGCGATCTTGATGATGGCGAACCAGAACTCGAACTCGCCGAACTTGCTGACTCCCATCAGATTGGCCGCCGTGATGACCACCAGGAAGAAGGCTGCAGAGACCCAGGCTGGGATTGCCGGGAACCAGAAGTTGACGAAGGTGCCCACCACGGACAGCTCAACCATGGATACCAGCACGTAGTTCATCCAGTAGTTCCACCCAGAAACGAACCCTGCCCGCTTGGACCAGTAGCGGGTGGCGTAGTAGCTGAAAGCGCCGGACTTGGGGTCTTCCACGCTCATTTCGCTCATGGCCCTGACGATCATGAAGATGGCCAGACCGCCTATCAGATAGGCGATGATGATGGCCGGCCCTGCCAATGAGATGGATTCCCCGGACCCGTAGAAGAGTCCCGTTCCGATGGCGCCGCCCAGCGAGATGAGCTGGATGTGCCTGTTCTTCAGGGTTTTGCGCAGATCCTTGCTCTGCGACTCCTTGGGTTGATCCATGGGGATGTCATTCCTTAGGTGGTAGTGGTCAGCTGAATGTGACCGGCTGACAGGGCCAACCCTATAGGAGCCGGTCCGAACGAAATGAGCATGCCTTTGCATTGTGGAACAGAAGCGTCCGCCATATGAGATGGTCAATTCACCGGATGGTGACCGTCAGGCCCTACCATGGGCGTCGGTGCCTGCCGCCTGCTCCCGGTTATCGACACCTCTGTGGTATTGCTGTCCTACCGGCCTTGATGGGATACCTCTTCCTGGGCGGCGATGATTAATGGGTTGTGAAGACAAGGAGGTGCAGTCGCATGAACCGTACGGGCAATGGCCCTTTGGCGCAGCAGAATCAAGGTGACAGCGCCTCGGCAGGCGACGGCATGGAACGCGGTCTGAGCAACCGTCATGTACAGTTCATCGCCATCGGCGGCACCATCGGCACCGGGCTCTTCCTGGGGTCGGGCAAGTCCATAGCCCTGACCGGTCCCTCCATCATCCTGGTTTACATCGGCGTGGGGCTGATCATGTACCTGCTCATGCGGGCCATTGGCGAGCTCATGTATCGCAGCCCCGTCCAGCACACCTTCATCGCCTTCATCAGCCGCTACCTGGGCCAGGGGTGGGGGTCCTTCGCCGGCTGGTCCTACTGGATCGTGCTCATCCTGATCGGCATGTCCGAGCTGACCGCCGTGGGCACCTACTTCGTCACCTTCTTCGGCACCTTCGGCATTGATCTGAGCGCCTGGCGGGGTCTGATCGAGCTCTGCTTCCTGACGGCCATGGTGTGCATCAACCTGATTGCCGTGAGGGTTTTCGGGGAGACCGAGTTCTGGTTCTCCATGATCAAAATCACCCTGATTCTGGCCATGATCGTCACGGCTGTGGTCATGGTCATCACGGGCTTCCACTATCCGGCCGTCCACATGCCGGGACAGGATCGGATCAGCCCGGCCGGGCATGCCGGCTTTGACAACATCACCACCGGTCTGAGTCTGGCGCCCAACGGGTGGATGGCCTTCTTCATGAGCTTCCAGATGGTCTTCTTCGCCTACGAGATGATCGAATTCGTAGGGGTGACCGTCTCCGAGACCCAGAATCCCCGCAAGGTCCTGCCCAAGGCCATCAATCAGATCATCCTGCGCGTACTGATTTTCTACGTGGGTGCCCTGGTCGCCATCATGCTGATCGTGCCCTGGCGATCCTTCCGCCCCAACGCCGACGGTAGCTTCACCTCACCCTTCGTCATGGTCTTTCGTTACGCCGGGGTGGACTGGGCGGCCGCATTGGTCTTCTTCGTGGTCATCACGGCAGCCAGCTCCTCGCTGAACTCCCTGCTCTACTCCGCCGGCCGCAACCTCTTCCAGCTGGCTGCGGCCGGCCGCTCTCCTGTGATGCGCAGCCTTCATACGATTTCGCGCCGCGGCAAGGTGCCCGCCCGGGCCATCGTTCTGTCCGGGGTGTTGATCCTCTTATCCCCGGTGTTGCATATGCTGCCCGGCTTCGAGAACACCTTTGTCCTGTTCACCTCCTGCTCCAGCGCGGTCATCATCTTCATCTACATCCTGACCCTGCTTGCTCACCGTCGCTACCGGACCAGCCCGGACTTCATGCCCGATGGGTTCATCATGCCGGCCTACCGGGTGACTGGAGCTGTTGCCATCGCCTTCTTCGTCCTGATCTACCTCTCGCTCTTCCTGGCTCCCGACACCCGGTATCCAGCCATACTGGGATTGGTCTGGCTACTGGTATTCGGTGGCATCTGCCTGTGGAAGCATAAGGGTGAGCCGTTGTCGGTCGACTGACCGTCTGCGAGCGCGGGCGCATTATATGGCCTCAAAAGGCTATAAACAAGTCTGTTTTTCCATTTGTGCTTGGGCTAGATTGATTTTCGGTAGTTGTCAAATCGGCCTTCGTTTCTCGCAGGTTCGATTACGAGGGACTGACGAAGGAGATCATCGCCCATGGTTGCACAGGTCGGCAGGACGCGAGTGGCCAGGACCGCTGGCTCTCTGCTCTCATGCCTGCTGTTGGCCCTGATATTCCTGGTCCTGCAAACCCCGCAGTCGGCCATGGCGGCGAGCGGGGCCACGGACTATGGCAGCTGGACCCAGGTGGCTGACTCCATATCTGGTCAGCTGGATCAGGGGTGTAAGGACTATGCCCGGGGGGATCGCGCCGGGGCTGCCTCGCAATTCATGGGGGCCTACAACGTGGGTTATGTGGGCTCCGGATTCGTCTCGGTCGTGGAGTCGACCCTGGGGCAGGACAGGCGCAACGCCCTGGACGTGCAGTTCCAAGGCCTGCAGAACCAGGCCTATGCCCCGGATGCCGGGCAGGCCCTGACCCAGGGTAGCGAAAAGCTCAAGGCTGATCTGGCCGCTGCGGCCACCCAGCTGGACGCCACCCAAGGGCTGGCCAATCCCCGTGCCTATGCCAAGGCTCAGCAGGAGCAGATCAAGGCGGACCGTCGACGGCTGGACGCGGCCAAGAAGCATCGGAACAAGGGCAAGGGCGACCGGACCTGGACCCAGGTGGCCCATGAGATGACGCCGATTCTCGACCAGGCGCTCGCCCAGGCGTCCAAAGGACAGGGCCAGGCGGGATCCGACCTGGTCAACAAGGCCTATTACCAGTATTACGAGAAGCTGGGCTTCGAAAAGAACGTCATGAATGCCATCAGCGGCAACAGGGTCTCCCAGGTCGAGTACCAGTTCAAGGAGACCCGGATGGCCATGGTGGCGGGCAAACCCGCCAAGACCCTGGTGAACGACCTGAAGAGCATGCTGGTCGAGGACGCAGCCACTCTGGACGGAGGCGCTGCGGACCAGGTCAATGGGTGGACGTCCTTCCTGACTTCCGCCTTCGGCCAGGCTTTCGTGGTTCTGCTGAGGGAGGGTCTGGAGGCCATCCTGGTGGTGGCGGCCATCATCGCCTACCTGGTCAAGGCCGGCTATAAAGACAAGATTCGGCACATCTACTGGGGCATTGCGGCAGGTCTGGTGGCCAGCGGGCTGGTGGCCCTGCTCTTCACTCTGCTCTTCAACGGGAACGGTCCCCAGCAGGAGATCCTGGAGGGCGTGGTGGCCCTGGTGGCCATGCTCATGCTGCTCTACACCAGTAACTGGATGCTGTCCAAGTCCTCTGTGGAATCCTGGAACCACTACATCCGGAGCCGGACGGTGGCGGCCATCTCGAAGGGCAGCGTGATCTCCCTGGCCCTGCTCTCCTTCCTGGCGGTCTTCAGGGAGGGGGCGGAGACGGTCATGTTCTACCAGGCTATCTTCGCCATGGCTCCCGGTGGCAGACGGGAGATTTGGACCGGTTTTGCAGCTGCCGCCGTGGTCCTGGTCATCGTCTTCGTGCTCATTCGCTTCACCTCGGTCAAGATCCCCATCCGGCCCTTCTTCATCATCACCAGCCTGCTCATGGCGGTCATGGTGGTCATCTTCGCCGGGGGCGGGGTTCATGCCCTGATCGAGGGCGATCTGGTGCCGGCCACCTATCTGCCCGGTGTGCCCACCAGCGACTGGATCGGGCTGTATCCCTACACACAGACCATCGGCGCCCAGATCCTGGCCGCCCTGGTCGTGGTCGTGCTGGCAATTGTGTCGACCCACCGCCTGCACAAGCAGGAGCAGGCGCAGTCGAATCAGGACTCCGGCGGGTCGCCGTCGACAGCCGTCCATCAGACGGAAGCCGATCAGGCCGTCGAAGGGGCTGTGCCTTCTGAGGTCACGGCATCCATGCAAACACCAAAGAGCGAAGGACAATCATGAAGAAAAGACAACTGGCCGCCCTGGTCGCGCTGGTGCTCTCAGGCACCCTGGCCCTGGCGGGGTGCGGCTCCGGCGGATCAGGCACCCGTGAGGCCCCCGCGCCTGAGGCTTCCGGCTCCTCCCAGTCCTCGGCGGGCAAGGGGGCCGGGTTCGAGGAGATCCCCATCCCGCCCGACGATCAGCAGAAGGGCCCCCTGAACATCGGCACGGTCTTCTTCCAGCCCATCGACATGGAGCCCGCATCCATGGGTCTGAAGGCGGCCGATGCCAGCCTGCATCTTGAGGCCGATATCCACGCCCTGCCCAACAACGACCTGGGCTATGCCAAGGGCGAGTTCGTTCCGGATCTGACCGTCAACTACACCATCCAGAACAAGGATGACCCCAACGACAAGCAATCCGGCACCTTCATGCAGATGAACGCCTCGGATGGCCCGCATTACGGAGCCAACATCAAGATGGAGAAGGCCGGATCCTACAAGCTGACCTATTCCATCGACTCTCCGGAGAAGAAGGGCTGGATGCTACACGTAGACCCGGAGACCGGCGTGAAGGGACACTTCTGGACCGAGCCCATCGTGGTCAGCTGGGACTGGGACTACACGCCCCACCAGTGGTAAGCTGCTATGCGCCATGCTTGAGCAATTTGTCACGGTCTTGCCGGGGACGCTGGCCCCGGCCCTCCTGGTCATGGTTTTCAGCGTGCTTTTGGGGGTTGGCGAGGGCCGAGATCGGCCCCGTTCCTCCTCTTGGCGGCTGATAGGCCTGGGGGTCGGCGTGCTGGGGGCGTTGGTCTTTGCCCTCCTGCGCGCCACCGTGATCATCAATCGCCGGACCATGGTCAACTACCCGACCCTGGTAGCCTGCGTTCTGACCGATCTGGCGGCCATCGTAGTGGTGCTGGCCGCCGACCGGCTGGTTTCAGACTGGCATCGCCGCCCCTGGGCCATGGATCTGGCCAACGCCTTGGCGGCCCTGGCCATAGCACTGACCACATTCCGTGCCCTGCCCGATGTCATCCTGCAGCTTACGGCCTTTGTTGAGCCGGGGGAGCCGGTGCTGACCTCGGCCATGCTCCTGCGGGCCCTGGGTTTCCTGCTCGGCCTGGCTGCCGCTGTGACGGTGGCTGCCATTCTGAGGACCATGCATACCTCCTGCCCCCGGATAGCCTTCCGTCTGGCCGCCCTGCTCATGGTGGTCCTGCTGCTGGTCCGGCACGGCGTAGCCCTGGTGGCCCTGATGCAGACCACCGGCCTGGTTCTTCTGCACGGCTGGGCCTTCCGGGTCATGGCCCTGGGTTACAACGCCGACCTGATCCTGGTGCTTGCCCAGGTTCTGGTCTTCATCATTCCAGTCCTGGCCTGCCTGGTCGCAGGCTGGCGCATGCCGGTGACCGGAGCCTCCACAGCTGACGACCGCAGTCATCGTGCCTTCCGCCGAAGGGCCCTGGCATCAGCGGTCTGGAGTCTGGTGGCCATGATTGGCGTCACCTTGGCTCTGACTGTGGGCACGGCCCAGGCCCACCAGGTGCCTGTGCTCTCGCCGCCGGAGCGGTATTCCTTGACCTCCGATACGGCTACCATCCGTTTCTCCCAGGTGGAGGATGGCCACCTGCATCGATTCAGCTACCGGGCCAAGGACGGCACCGAGATGCGCTTTATCATCATCCGCAAGAACGGCGCAGCCTATGGTGTCGGGCTGGATGCCTGCGATAATTGCGGTGATGCGGGCTATTACGAAAAAGACGGCAAGATCATCTGCAAGAAGTGCGACGTAGCCATCAACCTGGCCACCATCGGGTTCAAGGGCGGCTGCAATCCCGTCCCTCTGCCCTATAAGACCGGTCGGGGGGCCATACTGATCAGCACCGCCGATCTGGATGCTCTGTCCTCGCACTTCAAGAGCTGACATAGGGAAGGAGCGGTTGGTATGTTCTTCATGCGAATGATGCTGCGGTCATTCAGCCGCCAGTTTGGGCGAAGAATGCTCATCGCCGTCACGGTTTGCCTGTCGGCCTGCGTAGCTACGGCCATGCTGGGGGTGGTCTTTGACGTCGGTGACAAGCTCAACGCGGAACTGTCTACTTATGGATCCAACATCACGGTCCAGGCCAAGGCGGATGCCGTGGTCTCCGACCTCTACGGCGACCAGGAGGGCGGCCCCTCAGGCGATGAGTCAACGCCGACCGCCTTCCTCAAGGAGTCCCAGGTGCCCAAGATCAAGACCATCTTCTGGGCCTACAACATCATCGACTTCGCCCCCCGCCTGGACCTTCGTGGCACTGTGGACCAGGTCGGCGCCCCTCTGGTGGGCACCTGGTTCGGCCGGACCGTCAAGGTGGACAGCGGCGAGAGCAGCACTGCGGGTCTGAAAGGTCTTCGACCCTGGTGGAAGGTTCAAGGACGCTGGCCCAAGGACGAGGCTGGGTCCGGCGGCGGGACCGAGGCCATGATGGGCAAAGAGCTGGCGGCACGACTGGGCGGCAGTCAGGTTGGTGACCAGGTCAAGGTCGGTCTGGGCGATCAGCGGCGGACCGTCACCATTGTAGGCATCTTCGACTCCGGTGATGCCGATGCCTCCTCCCTCTACCTGCCTACCCGGCCGCTACAGGAGATGTCCGGCCTGACCGATCAGATCGACCAGGTGGAGGTCAAGGCCCTGACCACGCCCGAGAACGATCTGGCGCGCAAGGCTGCGCGAAACCCTGCTGCCCTCTCCCAGGACGAATGGGAGACCTGGTACTGCACGGCCTATCCCTCATCCATCGCCTACCAGATCGAGGAGGCCATCCCCGGGTCCATGGCCAAGCAGGTCAGGCAGGTGGCTGCCCTGCAGGGCGATGTTCTGCAGAAGACCCAGGCGGTCATGATTCTGATGACCGTGCTCAGCCTGCTGGCGGCAGCCATCGCCGTGGCCAACCTGATGGCGTCCTCCATATCCGAGCGATCCTCGGAGTTCGCCCTGCTCAAGGCTCTGGGCGCCACCGACGGGGCTGTGTCCCGATTGGTGCTGGCCGAGACGGCCCTGATCGCCCTGGCCGGGGCTCTGGTCGGTGCTCTGCTGGGCTCCGGAGTGGCTCAGATCGTGGGCAGGGTGGTCTTCGGCTCAGGCATCACCATGCGGCCCATGGTTTTCGTGCTGGTTTTCGTGCTGCTGGCCCTGACCGTGCTGCTGGCATCCATCTCGTCCATCAGATCCATTCTGCGGCTTCGGCCGGCGGAGGTGCTTCATGGCCGCTGATCGCCATAAGAGCCATATGACCAATACCCGCATGTTCCTGACCATGCTCTTCGGGGCCGTCTTCCGTCGTCGAGGCAGGGCCCTGATGGCGGTGGTGGCCTCCCTGGTGGGGGCGGCCACACTCTTCTGCCTGGCGGCGGTCTGCATCGAGGCCCCTAGACAGATCAACCAGGAGATGCGTTCCTACGGGGCCAATTTGATCGTCTCGCCCATTCAGGGGGGCAATCGGTCCGGATCCGGCATCGAACAGGGCATGGTGGACCACACCACCCATATGGTGACCGTCAAGGCTCCGGCAAGGTACGCCACCTATCGATACGAGACGGTGCAGGTCAATGCTGGGGCCCGCGTGATGGCCGGCATCCACCCTGACCAAGTGCGTCGGCTCAACCGCCACTGGAGCGTGGAGGGTTCCTGGCCCCGGCCCGGTTCGGTCATGGTGGGGCGGGACCTGGCTGATTCGCTTGGGCTGACCACTGGCAAACAGATGACCATCGGCTATCCGGCCGGACAGGTCACCAACACGGGCAAGGCCGGAGGCCAGGGCCGTGACTTTCGTGTGGGCGGCATTGTTGATACCGGTGGTCCCGAGGATCGGATCATCTACGCCGACCTGTCTGATCTGGAGCTCCTGACCGGGGCCAAGCGGGGTACCGATGTCATCGAATACTCGGTCAACACCATGACCTCGGGGCTAAAGACCATTGCCGCAGGCATCAACGACATGACCTCCATGGGGGTCAAGGCCCGGCCGGTCACCAGGATCACAGCGGGCGACAGCCATACCATCGCCATGCTCCAGTCGCTCTTCTGGCTGGTTTCGGTGGTGGTGCTGGTCCTGACCTTTGTGGGCGTGGGGACCACCATGGCCTCCATCGTCTCCCAGCGGCGCAGCGAGATCGGCCTGCGCAAGGCCCTGGGCGCTTCCTCGCGGGGGATAGCTATGGAGTTTCTGGCGGAATCGGCCTGCTACGGATTGGCAGGAGGCCTGATCGGCACGGCCCTGGGCTATGGCTTCGCCCGGCTGCTCTGCCTGTCCGTCTTCCAACGGCCGCTGGGCTTCAACTGGTGGCTGGCCCTGGGCACGGTCCTGCTGAGCGTGGCCATATCCATGATCGCATCCATCCGGCCGGTCCTCCGGGCTTCGCGTATCGACCCGGCCCTGGTTTTGAGGGAGGAATGACAATGACGCAGGCAAAGGCGAACGAGTCCCCGTCGGGCGGCGGCATGCTGCTGGATCTGGACCATGTATCCAAGATCTACGGCGATCTGCATGCCCTGGATGACCTGAATCTGAGCGTCCCGCAAGGTCAGTGGCTGGCTGTGGTGGGGTCATCCGGCTCAGGCAAGACCACGCTGATGAACATTCTGGGTTGCATGGATACCCCCAGCCGGGGCTCGGTCCGTCTGCAGGGGCGGCCGTTGGAGGATCTGAGCCAGTCGCAGCTGGCCGATGTGCGCAAGAACGTGATCGGCCTGGTCTTCCAGAAGTTCTACCTGGTTCCGCATCTGACCGCCCTGGAGAACGTCATGGTGGCCCAGTACTACCACTCGGTGGTGGACGAGGACCAGGCCATGAAGGCTCTGGACCGGGTGGGTCTGGCGGATCGGGCCCGCCACCTGCCCAGTCAGCTTTCGGGTGGCGAGCAGCAGCGGGTCTGCGTGGCCCGGGCGTTGATCAACGAGCCCAAGCTGATCCTGGCTGACGAGCCCACTGGCAACCTGGACGAGGCCAATGAGCGGATTGTGCTGGACCTCTTCAGGCAATTGCATGACCAGGGAACCTCCCTGATTGTGGTCACCCACGATGCCCTGGTGGCCTCCTGCGCCCAGCGGGAGATCATGCTCAACCACGGTGTGCTGGCCGGCGAGCAGTGGAATGATGAGGAGGCCAAGCGGGCCTACCTTGCTGCCGGAGGCCGTCCGGCCTTCAGTGGAACTCCTGTCGATTCCGGGGACCAGGATATTCCGGTGGGCTTCCATGACCCCACCAAGACGGCCAAGACCGGCGGCTCCCTGCCGGGATCGGCTGCTGATGCAGAAGGAGGGCGTTGAAATGGCTAAAAGCAAGTCTCGGGGACTGGCCACGGCCTCGGCAACCCTGGCGACCTTTGTGGCGGTCGGCTCCCTCCTGGGCGGCTGTGGAAGTCAGCAGGCCAAGCCCATGGACGACGAGTTCGCCGGATCGGGCGCAGAGTCCAGCTCTGCGCCAGAGTCAGGAGCCGGCTCTGCGGGCGAAGGTAATCCCACCGCCGTCTCCCGTGATGGACTGCCGACCGCCCCGGCTGACACGGGCAACTATCACGATGGCACCTACGCTCTGACGGGCAAATACGGGCATGACGGGGCTGACAGCATTGATGTGGATCTGGACCTGTCGGGAGGCCAGGTGACCCGGGTCCAAGTCCAGGGGCATTCGGATTCGCCCATCTCGCGCGGCCACATGGAACGCTTCGCCCGGGCTGTGCCTGGAGTAGTCCAGGGGCGCCCACTCAAGGACCTCAAGGTGGACAAGGTGGCTGGGGCCAGCTGGACCTCGGACGCCTTCAACAAGGCCTTGGATCTGGCTCGGCTGGAAGCTTCGGCGGACAGGTCTTCCTGAGAACCGGGCCGTACGGGTGGCAGAAACAAAAAGGGGCGAGGATTTGATTCCTCGCCCCTTTTCAAGCCTTCTATATTATAGGTCGTGTAGTTATATCGGTCGCCTCAGACCAACTACCGATCCCACCAGGGCCGCAGCGGATAGGTGTCCGTGCCGGTTTCAGGATCAGGCTTGATGCACTGGAACTGGTGTATCTGAATGTTGTCGAGCTCGAAGTTGAGCCGCGCGCCGGCCATGTACAGACCCCAGAGACGCGCCTTGGGCTCGCCCACCATGGGCTTGGCCTGGCCCCAATGCTCCTGGAGGTTCTCGGTCCAGTGCTTGAGGGTCAGCGCATAGTGCTGACGCAGGTTCTCCTGGGTGATGACCTCGAAGCCGGTGTCCTGGATGGCCAGTTCGATCTCGGCCGGGCTGGCCAGCTCACCGTCGGGGAAGATGTAGCGGTCGATGAATCCGCCGGCCCGCTTGTGGTCGTGGGAGTTGGTGCGGGTGATCTGGTGGTTGAGCAGGATGCCGCCCGGACGCAGCTTGTCCATCATCTCCTTGAAGTAGGAGGGGTACTGCTTGTAGCCCACATGTTCCATCATGCCGATGGAGCAGATTCCGTCGAAGCCGGACTCGGGCACGTCACGGTAATCCATCAGCCTGACCTCGGCCAGATCCTGTAGACCCTCCTGGCGGATCCAGTTCTGGGCCCACTCCACCTGCTCCTCAGCCAGAGTCACGCCGATGACGTGAATGCCGCGGCGGGCGGCCGCAATCTCCATGGAGCCCCAGCCGCAGCCCACGTCCAGCAGACGGTCGCCCTTGTTCAGGTGCATCTTGTCCAGGACCATGTTGAGCTTGTGCCACTGAGCGTCCTCCAGGCTGTCGTCCTCCTTCTCGAAGACGGCGCAGGTGTAGGTCATGGAGGAGCCCAGGAAGAGCCGGTAGAAGTCGTTGGACTGGTCGTAGTGGTAGCTGACGGTGGCTGCGTCGCCACGGCGGGTGTGGGGGCGGATGCCTTCGGTCAGTCGCTTGGCCAGGGAAGGTCCCTCGATGGCTGGCGGTTCGGGCACGCGCACTCCGTGCGAGAAGACGGCTCCAGCCGCCCGGGCCAGCTCCATCTTGCTGGGATGCTTGACGAAGTGCTTGAGGCCCATCAGTTCCTTGAGGACCTGGTAGGGGTTGCCCGGCAGCAGCTCGGGTGAATCCAGATCGCCCTGCAGGTAGGCGCGGGCCAGACCCAGGTCGTTGGGATTTTCCGTGATGTAGTACATGGCACGGGAATTCTTGACTTCCAGATGCAGTGGCGCTTGGTCCTGCCCGAAGACCGACCCATCGAAGGCGGTCACCTGCACAGGCGCGTCAGGGGTGAGGAAGAGCCCGATCATCTCGGCTACAGTCATCTTGCTTTTGGCCATAAAGCCCCCTTGTGTGACCCGGACATGACCGAACATGGCGGGTCTGGTAGTTGGTGGATACAAGTACTGTCTTCACCCTACCCCTGACACTGGTCCCTATCGGTGTCATGTTCGCTGAATTATTCCGCATGGGGAACCTTGCCTGGGTACAGACTCTTTGGTAAGGCTGAACCTGGAGGCGAGCGGGAAATGTCCAGCAGCGGATCAGCGGCGGCCAGGCCAGATGAGGCCTGGGTCCAGGACACTCTTGCCAGATTGGGGCATTCACGCTTCCGGGCTGGTTTCTCCCTGTCGGCCAAGGATCGCGCCTACGCCCGCGCCAAGGGCAGGGATACCATCGACCGCCACGCTCATGAGATGCTGGCCAAGCGTGTGGGGCCGGCCCATCCGCTCAAGGACGGCAAGCAGACCCCCTACCGGGGGCATCCGGTTTTCACGGCACAGCATGCCACGGCCACCTGTTGCCGGGGGTGCATCGAGCGCTGGCACCACATTCCGCGCGGACGGGCTCTGACCGATGCGGAGGTGGACGCCCTGGCCAGGCTGGTCATGGCCTGGATCGAGCGCGATTTGGTCAATCATCCGGTTCGCTCGGCCTGACGGCGGTCGTTACTTCTTGTTCTTGGCTCCTGAGCGGGGAATGCCCAGAAGTTTGCGTGTCTCGGCAACCAGCTTTTTCGGTGTCTTGCGCACGCCACTCTCTTCGGCATCCTTGATGATGGTCTTCACGTCCAGGTCGGGATTGCGGTCCTGTGTGGCCACCAGGTCGCGTGCCTCCTGCCGGTTGAGCACGGTGGGCAGGGTGCCGGGCATGGGGCGCCGGGCGGTCTCGGCCAGGAAGAGCACGGTGATCAGACCGCAGGTCGAGGTGAACATGATCCAGTAGGCAGGTGCCAGGGACTTGCCGGTCGCGGTCACCAGCCCTTCCATGATGACAGGCGCGGTTCCGCCGAAGACGGCTACGGCCAGGTTGTACGACAGTCCCATGCCGCCGTAACGGGACGCGGTTGGGAAGAGAGCCGGCAGGGTGGATGCCAGGTTGGCCACGAAGAAGATGACTGGGATGGCCAGCAGGACCAGTCCGCCGAAGACGGCACCCGTGGTTTCATGCTCCAACAGTCGGAAAGCGGGCAGGGACAGGCACAGTCCAGTGAATGCTCCCATAAACAGCACCTTCTTGCGGCCAAAGCGGTCGGAAAGGGCTCCGGTGATGGGGATGCAGCAGGCCACCATGAGCAGGACCGGCAGGGAGAGCAGGTTGGCCTGGGCTGTGTTGTAGTGCAGGGTGCCCGACAGGTAGGTGGGCATGTAGGCGGTCAGCGTGTAGCTCAGGGTGTTGGCCGCGGCCACCAGGATGAAAGCCATGAGCAGCTCCCGCCAGTAGCCCCGGATCAGGTCCAGCAGGCTCTTGTGCTGGCTCTTGGTCTTCTCGTCGCTTGCATCCTGGGCCTGACGGAAGGCAGGGGTGTCCTGGACCTTGGCCCTGAAGTAGACCGCGATGGCAGCCAGCGGCAGGGCGATGATGAAGGGGATGCGCCAGCCCCAGGCCAGCATGGCTTCTGGGGAGATGGAGAACTCCAGGAGGGAGACCAAGGCTGCTCCGAAGGCGTAGCCCAGGTAGGATCCCACGTCCAGCAGGGAGGCGAAGAAGCCACGATGCCGGTCCGGTGAGTATTCGGTGACCATGGTCGAGGCGCCCGCGTACTCGCCGCCTGTGGAGAAGCCCTGGATCAGCTTGAGCAGGATGAGCAGGATAGGTGCCAGGGGACCGACGGCCGCATAACTGGGCAGAAGGCCGATCAGCAGGGTGGCTGCAGACATGCTCAGCAGGGTGAAGGCCAGAACGCGCTGACGGCCGACCTTGTCGCCCAGCTGGCCCAGGACCACGCCGCCCAGCGGTCGGGCAACGAAAGTGACGGCGAAAACACCAAGAGAGAAGAGCCGCTGCACGGCATCGGATGCGTCGGACAGGAAGACACGGCCGATGGTCACCGCCAGGTAGCCGTAGACCCCCACGTCGTACCATTCCATGAAGTTGCCGACCACGGTGCCGGCGATGGCCCGCTTGAGGGTGGACCTGTCCACTACGTTGATGTCGGTCAAATGCAGGCGCTCGCTCCAGCCCCGATGCGGCCTGGGATTCTGCTTACGGGCCTTGCGTTTTGCCGCGGCCTGCTGCTTCTTCAGTTGTTTCTTGCTTTGTTTCTCGCTGAGACCGTCATGCTTGGTCGAATTTGTTTCGTCTTGTACCATTATTCCTTCTCCGGCCATGGGGCCGTTGTACTACTCCGAGGTCTGTCTTCTGCCGCAGCGGTCTCCTCTCGAATGCTTTACAAAAATGTCATAAATGTACATTTTACCACAAGGCCATTTTTCTCCCAGTTCATTCTTTGCAGTGAGCTCGGGAGCGGCCGTGAGACATAACGTCGAATGATGGAGGGAAACGGTTAGGTATTGACCAATATGCTTTTACATGTTGGGTTGGTTTCGCTTTCTAACTTCGGCAATCGAAAGCTGCTGACGCCAAGTCTGTCGGGATGGGGATGCAATCGAGGGTTGGAGTAGTGATGTCTGGCGGTGGCTTGAATAGGTCATTCTCCATCCCAGGGTGGGAGGATGCGCGAGGGCCTTGGCCCGCTGATCCGATGGGTGATGGCCCTGGCCCCGGCCTTGATAATTGGTACATATTGCTCCAGACGTTGCTCGTCGGAGCCCATTACGATGCTTATGGCCGCTATGACAGCCCCGGTATGGCCGAAGATGGGGGATGCCACTGAATGGACCGACGCCTTGGGCGTCCTCAGAAGAGCCACTTGATGCTGGCGTATTTTCTCCAGTTCACGGCGGATCGCTTTGGAGGGAGGGCGTGGTGTCTGCCATGTGGGCCAAGTGAACTGTTCTTGATCCAGAATATCGTCGATTGTGTCTGGGTCGGCATAGGCCAGGAGAACCCTGCCAACGGCTGTGGGGACTACGGGCAGGCGGTCGCCGATATGGTAGTAGACCGGAATCCGAGGTCTCCCCTCTCGTCTGTCCAGGACCACCATCTCCTGGCCGTCTAGGGCTCCCAGCTGGATGTGCTCTTCAGTCATTCTTGACAGTTTGTCCAGGACCGGGGAGGCTGCCTCACGGATGTAGAGCATGGGTTGGGCGTATTGAGCGATCTCCATCAGCAAGGGGCCAATGGAGTAGGAGCCTGACCGGTCCCTGCTCAGAGCCTGGTGAGAGGTGAGTTCCTTTAGCAACCGGCTGGTGGTGCTGGCAGGTAGGCCAGTCCGGTGCATGATCTGGGTCAGTGTCAGTGAGGGCTGATCAGAGGTGAAGCAAGTCAATATGGCGAATGTGCGGTCAAGCACACCGCTGCGTGTAGATCTGCCGGAATAATGAGTTGCTGCCATAGCTCTAATATGCTCCCATATCCTTTACCGGCAACCATACGAAGATCTACTGGGTCAAACCAAGTCTTTTCCATTGAGTGGGAATCAACTTCATGCTCCTTTCACAGGACGAATAAAAACGGATGTGTACCCGGGTTGGATCAGATCTAGGGAGCTGGTGGCCAGGAAACGACGATGCGAAGTAGCAACGGTGACCGGATCTGGATGCAGATTACGGAGGGCATGCACCCGGGAAAGAAGTAAACGAGTTTTACAG
This sequence comes from Bifidobacterium sp. M0404, assembly GCF_016101415.1. Taxonomy (NCBI): domain Bacteria; kingdom Bacillati; phylum Actinomycetota; class Actinomycetes; order Bifidobacteriales; family Bifidobacteriaceae; genus Bifidobacterium; species Bifidobacterium sp. M0404. The sequence continues at coordinate 103,650 of NZ_JACFQP010000002.1, forward strand.
TCCAAAGGAGGACTTGACATGAGTGAACCAGGCAGGAAGCCGGATCATGATCCAGGGTATCTACCTTCTGAGTATCCCGACCCGCGCAAGACCATCGCTTTAGTCCTGATTGCCGCAGTTGGTCTCTACATCATGTGCATGAGTCTGGGTACGGCGCTCTCCCTACGAGTAGCTTCAGTCATGCCGGACCAGAAAGATACGGTCTACAGCCGTATAACTTCGGTAGGTTCTCTGCTCATGCTCTTCTTCATTCCCTTGGTCGGAGGTCTCTCAGACAGGACGACAAGCAGATTCGGTCGCCGTCGGCCTTGGATTGTAGGTTGCCTCCTGGTCTGTCTCGCGGCGGCAGCAGTCGTGGGCCTTTCCACCAACGTCTGGATCATGGGGGTTGCCTATGTGATCGCTGTTGTTTTCATGCAGGCCGGGTTCAACGCTTACTCGGTCATCGCCGTGGAGGGAGTACCGGAGAATAGACGAGGAACAGTCATGGGGCTGATGGGACTCTTTGGGGCCCTTTCGTTTTCGGCAGGCACCTACTTCACGGGTGCCTTGGTGGGCAACGGCCTTCTGCTCATGACAGTGCCCATACTGCTTGGTTTGCTCACCTCGATTCCTCTGCTTCTCCTATACCGTGACCCGGTTAAGAAGCGCAGCCAGGTGCCACCGCTCAGCCTGAAAAAACTCTTTGGTGGTTTCTTCGTCAACCCCCGCAAACATCCCAACTTCGGATGGACCTGGTTGGCGCGTTTCCTTGTCGGTCTGGCCATGGCTTCCATGCAGACCTACTTCGTCTACTACCTGATCTCCGGTCTGCGCGTCCCCCTCAACCAAGTGGGGAGCAAGGCCGGACTGCTTACGCTGTGCTCGGCGCCAATATCGGTCATTTTCTTCTCGTGTTCGGGATTTCTGACCGATCGTCTGGGTCGGAAGAAGCCCTTTGTCATTCTGGCCGCCATCATAATGGCTGGTGCTCTCTGCTTGGGCGGGACATCCCATAGCTTCACTCAATTCCTGATTGCTTGGGAGATCTTCTGCGTGGGGCAGGCCATGTATCTGACCGTGGATCTGGCCCTTTGCGCCGCCGTCCTGCCTGAGAGCAAGGATGCTGGCAAGGATATGGGCGTCTTCGCACTGGCTCTGAACGGGGCCAACGTTCTGGTGCCCGCCGTCGCCCCTATTGTCATCAACAGCGCCGGTGGGAACAATTACCCGCTGCTTTGGTTCATCGGTGCAGTGCTCAGTCTCTGCAGTGTAGTCATAATGCCTCTCATCAGGGGAGTCAAGTAGGAAGGGGAAGGGTGCATGACCATGACAGCAGTGACCGTCGGCAAGGTTGGTTTCGGGCAACACCCTGTAGCTGATCGGGTCATAGGATATGAGGATCGGAGGCCCTCTCTTTCGTGGAGGATTCTTTCAGCTCCTCACGGCTGGGAGCAGCATCGAGCCCAGGTTGAGATCGCCCAGGGTGGGCAGCCACCTCAGATTCACGACTTTGAAGGAGCGGATCAGATTTGCCTGCCTTGGCCTGGCACCCCTTTGAAGTCGCGTCAGTGCGCCCGTGTTCGAGTTCGGGTTGCAGGAGAAGACGGTAACTGGTCCTCCTGGTCCGACCCAACTCTGGTGGAGACCGGACTGCTCAGCAATGAGGACTGGTCGGGTTCACCGATTGAGCCTGATCCGGGTGTTGGCCGGGAAGATCCAGCGCCTATCATGGTGCGGTCTTTTACCGTGGGTCAGGGGTGTGATCTGGGTCGCCTGGATTTGACAGCGGGAGGTATTTTCATCCCCTATCTGGATGGATGCCGTATCGGTTGCGATGAGTTGACGCCCGGTTGGACTGATTACAGAAAACGAATGAATGCTCTGACCTACGATCTGACACAGGTGCTTGCTCCGGGCCGGCACGAACTTGCAGTCATCTTGGGCAACGGGTGGTACCGTGGTCAACTCACCTGGACCTGCCGAACCGAAGTCTATGGGAAGAATCTCTGGCTTCTGGCCAATCTATTCTGGCGGGACCAGGATGGGGAGCACAGGCTTGCCACCGATCAGGATTGGACGTGGAGGTCTTCGCCCATTCTGGCGAATGACCTCTATGACGGGCAAACCCGGGACATGCGCATTCCGCTGCTCAACCAGGGGGGACAGACCCACCCGGTTCGGGCCTTGCCGATGCCGGCGGCGCGGATCAGACCACAGGAGGCACCGTCCGCGCGGATTCTTGATCGCTTGCCAGGCCTGGAGATCATTACAACCCCATCCGGAGGGAAAATTGTGGATTTCGGCCAGAACGTGTCCGGCTGGGTCCGCATGCACATCAGGCACGGGCAACTTGGGCAGGAAGTGATCCTCCGCCATGCCGAGGTGCTTGAAAAAGGTGAACTAGGTACTCGTCCTCTTCGCAACGCGAAGGCGACAGATCGTTTCATCCTCTCCGGAGGCGAGGAAGACCTGGAGCCCCTCTTCACCCAGCATGGTTTCCGTTATGTTCAGGTGGATGGTGTGGAGGATTTTCAGGCTCAGGATCTGGAAGCCTGTCTGGTCTCAGCCGAGATGAAGCCTCTGGCAACTTTCAAGTCCTCGCGAGCCGAGCTGGATCGGCTTTTCCAGAACGCCCGCTGGTCCACTATGGACAACTTCATCGTGCTTCCCACTGATTGCCCCCAGCGTGATGAGCGCCTGGGCTGGACTGGCGATATTGCCATGTTCGCTCCAACGGCACTCGCCCTCTTCCGTGCCGGAGGATTTCTGGCATCTTGGTTGGAGGATATGGCTGACACCCAGGCTTCTGACGGGGGGATCCCCGTAGTAGTGCCAGACGTTTTGGACGGACCCAAACTGACTTGTGGCTGGGGGGATGCGGCTGTACTTGTCCCTTGGGCGATCTATCAGGCTACAGGGGATAAGGCGGTATTGCGTCGCTTCCTGCCCATGATGGACCGGTTCGTAGACGGTGTCGAAGTCCATTGCGGGGGCTCCCGTCTCTGGCGTGGAGGCTTTCAGTTTGGTGATTGGCTGGATCCGGATGCACCGCCAGACAATCCCGGGGGTTCCAAAGCCGACCCGGATGTAGTGGCCACTGCGTACTTTGCTCATTCGGCCCGTCTGGTGGCTCGGGCGCACCAGGCACTGGGAGAAGAGGACCAGGCTGATCACTACAGTCTGTTGGCCGACCAGGTGGCTCGTGCCTTCCGCGAAGAATACGTGACTGCCAACGGTGCAATTATTTCTGACTGTGCCTCGGTCTACGCCATGGCGCTGGTTTGGGACCTTCTGGAGACCCCAGACCAGCGTCAGGGTGCGGGTGATCGCCTGGCTGACATCATTCGGGTCAGCGGTTTCCGTATTTCCACCGGCTTCCTCGGCACACCCCTGGTATGCCCGGCCCTGGTTAAAAGTGGGCATCCACGCCTGGCCATTCGTCTCCTTCTGCAGGACCGGTGCCCCAGCTGGCTCTATCCAGTCACAATGGGAGCCACCACCATTTGGGAGCGGTGGGATTCCATGCTGCCCGACGGTTCAATCAACCCTGGGGAGATGACTTCGTTCAACCACTACGCTCTGGGTGCCATTGTCCATTGGATGCTTGAGGGTCTGGCCGGCCTGCAGATGCGCGAACCAGGTTGGAGGAAGGTCTGTGTATCTCCAGTTGTCGATCCCGCAATCGCCCATGTCGATATCAGTCAGGAGACGCCCTACGGGCTTATTCGATTGAATTGGGCGATCTGCGGCCAAATATTCCATCTGGAGCTGGAGATTCCTGTCGGCGTCCAGGCCTGTGTAGCTCTGCCGGGAGCGAGGGAAGAGACTTGCCGACATGGCCGGTATGCCTGGGACATTCCATTAGACCAGGTCTGCGGGCCATCGAGTCCGATCCGAACTATTCGCGACCTGATTGATTCGACCGTGTCCATGGACCGGTTGACCGAAGCTCTGACGTTATCCGGATCGCCGGTTTATGCAGGTGATCAGGCGGATGTGGCCTTTACCAAAGCGGCTAAGCCGTGGTTGGATGCGGATCTGGACCGTTTGCCCGATGTCGCCTCCCAGCAGGGGTACGTTCCGGGAGCAGACGAGATAGAGCGGGTCTGCAGGAGCTTTCTGGCTGGTCTGAAAAAACAAGATTTGCACACAAAGGAAAAGGAGTAATTACCATGACAGCAATCCTGCCTGATCATTTTCTGTGGGGGGCCTCTACGGCCGGCCATCAGGTGGACGGAGGTGACACCGCTGCCGATACCACCTTCCTGGAGAGCGTTTCTCCCTCGGTATTCAAGGAACCAGCCGGAGATGCCTGCAGGAGTTGGGAACGATGGGCCGACGATCTGGACTTGATTAAAGGGATGGGACTCAACTCCTACCGCTTCTCCGTCGAGTGGGCGCGGATTGAGCCCGAGGAGGGCAATGTCGACCAGGATGCCCTGGATCATTACGATCGTATGGTGGACGGGTGCCTGGAGCGCGGGATTGATCCTGCGATCACCCTCTGCCACTTCACGATTCCTAGCTGGTTCGCAGCCAAGGGAGGGTGGCTCAATCATGATGCTCCCGCCATGTTCGCCGATGAGTGCGTTCGTGTTCTGGACCGGATTGGGGACCGGGTGGCTTTGGCCGTCACATTCAATGAACCTGATTTGCCTAGGATTCTGGACAACGGGAGCTTGCCCCAGGAGGCGGTGGACCTTCAGCGCGCATGCATCAACGCGGCCACTAAGAAGGCCGGTGTGAAACAGTACCGTTCAGGCAATGTGGTCATCCCTGAAGAGGTGACCCAGTTGGAGTTCGGCTTCATCCGCGCCCATCGTGCTGCCGTGCAGGCTGTGCGCTCGGTCCGTCCCGAACTGCCAGTGGGCCTCTCCCTGGCTGTAATTGACGAAAGTTATAGGACTGAGGAGGGTAAGAAGTTAGCCATGGCCAAGCGTCGGTCCTGCTATGGTCCTTGGGCTCAGGCCGTCCAGGGAGACGACTTCGTTGGCGTCCAGAACTATGAGCGTGAGATATTCGGCGACGATGGTCCCATCCCAGCTCAGCCAGGCGAAGAGGTCAACGAGACCGGTACCGCCCTCCACCCCGAGTCGCTGGTCAATGCCGTCAATTACATCCATCATCTGACGGGCCTGCCTGTTGTTGTCACCGAGCATGGTGTTTCCACGCAGGATGATGAGCTGCGGTGCCGCTTCCTCAAAGCGTCCATACCGCCCTTGATTGAACTCGTCCGTGATGGTGTTCCGGTCCTCGGCTACTTCCACTGGTCGCTTCTGGACAACTATGAGTGGATCAGTGCCTTCGACGTTCACTTTGGCCTTTGCTCAGTGGACCGTGAGCACGGTACCTTCGATCGCACCCCCAAGAAGAGTGCCGGAGTTTACCACGACATCGTGACCAATACTGTTATCTGAAACCAGGGTCCGACCGTACGACATGTTGTATGGCGGTTCGGAGATTTCTGATAGGTGACCCCAGCGGATTCCGTGAAAGGAGTTCGTTGGGGTCATTCGATTTTCGTCGGACTACAGTTCAGCGATCAATCGCTTGTCCTCTGGCCGACTGTCTGGATTGCCGTATTCCTGCCGTACCTTGTCAGGCCTTCAGGAAGTCAGGATCCGCAAAGGCGGGGTTGGGATAGGTGTAGAACCCTTCTCCCGAATCCTTGCCGGTCTTGCCCTCGTCCATCATCTTCTGGATCTTCTCCAGGAAGGGCTTGAAGTCAGGGTTGTCTCCCCGCTGTTCCTTGGTGATGTTGAAGGCGGTCCGCAGTCCCACAACGTCAAAGATGGCAAAGGGTCCCATGGGTGCGCCTGTTGCGATCATCCAGGTCTTGTCCACGGTCTCCGGATCCGCGATGCCCTGACCCCAAAGGTAGGAGGCGGCTTCAAGCAGGGGGATGAGGAGGGTGTTCAGGACGTATCCAGGCTGTTCCTTCTTCAGGACGATGGGAACCATGCCGATCTCCTTGGCATAGTTCACGATTTCGTCGAAGACCTTAGGGTCGGTCTGATCGGTACCCATGATCTCAGCCGTGTTGTACAGCCAAACCTGGTTGGCGAAGTGCATGTTCAGGAACTTGTCCGGCCTGCCCGTATCGGCTGCGAAGGTGCTGGGTACGTAGGTGGAGGAGTTGCTGGTGAAGATGGTGTCCTTGGGAGCCAGCTTGGCCAGGTTCTGATAAAGGTCATGCTTGATCGAGGGCTTCTCCGGGACTGCTTCAATGACAAGGTCAGCGTCTTTGACGGCCTCGGCCATGTCGGCGGTGAAGGACATGTTGTTCAGCCCGGCGTCGAATTGCTCATCAGTGGCATTGATGTCGTGCTTGTAGGAATCGCGCAGGTTCTTGACGCGCTCCTCGGCAGCCGCCACAGCCTGGTCGTTGATGTCGTAGATCGTTACCTTCTTACCCTTGAAGGCTGATTGATAGGCAATCTGGCTGCCAAGCACCCCGCCGCCGGCAACCGTGACATTATGAATGTTCGTCATAGAAACCTCTTTTCATTGCAATGCATCCATCTTTGGATACTTCTTCCATATTACCGGCGGTGACTGGGGTTATTCTGGGCGTTCCTAGATTGCCGGAAGCTTGGAATAAGGCGCGAAGACACAGATTATCCAACCACTCAATTAACTGAGGGGAACCCTGAGAATTTTGTCGCTTTGCTCACATGAATGTTATGCGGCAGTCGTCGTTGGGGGGGGGGCGAGGGCTGCTATATTACGCGATTGGCCATCTGCATTCCTCGGTGTCTGCAAGAGTAGAGAGTTACTGGATATTAAGAGAAGATTCAGAGAATCTGGCAGAACTCGATGGTTTCCTGGTTGGGGCCGATGACGTTGAAGTAGCGGATTCCGCGCTGCCAGAAGGTGGGAATGGACTGGATGGAGTCCTCTTTGATCTTCAATCCCATCTCCAGGGCATGCTCGTAAGCGGCATCGATATCTGGCGCGTCCAGGGCCCAGTGGTTGATGGCTCCGGTGCTCATGGGCGCAGGCTCGCCCTCCCAGGTTTCGATGGTCAAATGTCCCAGACGCAGGAAGGCGCAGCGGTTCTCTCCGTTGGGGTAGATGCCGACCAGCTCGAACCCGAGTTTGTTGGTGTAGAAGTCGATGGTCTCGTCCAGATCACGGGCGATCATGCCCGAGTGCTGCAGGTCCTTGGCATAGTCCGACATTGGTCTCATGATGGCCGCTCCTTTGGTACCTTGATGCTGCGATGCTTCCTTATCTACTCTAGGCGATGGTCGTTCTGGCAGATGTGGGTGCGTTCTGCGGTGCAGACATACGGCGAGGTGATAAACATGAATACACGTGATTTACCGCTGGAGAAGCAGCGGAAAGCTGCCTCATAGAGCGTCGTCGGTACACTAAGCAATATAGTGCGTATATTCTGTGCTGGCAGTTCACGGGAGTACGCAAGGCAGAGGACACAAATAATAGGGGTGTGAACACTGTGCGGAGTGGGCAAGGACGGAAACGGTCCGTATCCATTGTGGATGTGGCACGCGTGGCCGGCGTTTCCCATCAAACAGTATCTCGAGTGTTGAATGACCCTGGATCTGTGCGCCCAAAAACGTTGCAAGCGGTCAGAGCTGCCATACGGAAAACTGGATATCACCGTAATGAGAATGCTAGGGCTCTGAAGAGCTCGGTTTCTAATGGAATCGGTGTCCTCGCTTCGGACTCGCAGCAGTTTGGGCCAGGTCAGCTCTTGTGGAATGTAGAAAAGGCTGCGGGTGAACAAGGGTATTTGGCAAAGATATCCCTGCTGAAAAACAACAATGACAATGATGTCCAACGAGCTGTCGGCAAGTTGCTTGAATATGACGTCTCGGCAATTATTGTGCTCTCAACAGAGACATGGATAGAGCCTGTCGTCAGAATGGTTGCTGACCTGCCCCTTGTCAGTATCGGGTCCTCCTGCGCCCAAGAAGGACAATTCTCCGTGGTCGATACTGATCAGCAACAGGGTGTGCGCACTTTGTTGGATCATCTGGTGGCTCAAGGGGCACGACGCATCGACCACCTTTCTGGTCCCCACGGATGGTATTCGTCTGAAGCCCGTTTAGAGGAGTGGATGCAGGCATCATCGCGTTACGCACTGACAGCGGGCCGTGTTTATCGAGGTGATTGGAGCGAGGAGTCGGGCTATCGCGTTGGTCTTGATATGGCCGATGACCTGCCGGATGCCGTCTTCTCGGCAAATGATCAAATGGCCATAGGGCTTATCAGAGCTTTTTGTGATCGTGGATTGCGTGTGCCTGATGATGTGATGGTGGCCGGTTTCGATGGTGTTCCTATGGGGGCTTATACGATTCCATCCCTGACCACCGTTCAGCAGGATTTTGACGCGCTCAGCAGTCGGGCGGTCTCACGTGCGATCGACATGATTCATGGAGCAAGCGTCAAGAAATTGCTGATGCAGCCTCGACTGATCATCCGGGAGTCGACAAGAGGATAGCGTTCCGGCGCCCCCACATGCGTTTGACAGTAAATGTGAACGTGCTTATTATGCAACTGCTGCATAACATGCATAGCTGCTTGTAATTCAATGTTAACTTATTGCTATGCATTCTTTGCAGTTATTAAGTGAACGTTCACTTAAGAAAGGGAAGGCAATGAAGTCTCTCGACCATATACTGTTCGGCGCTGCGTATTATGACGAATATCAACCCAGCTCGAACCTTGATGCCGACATGCAACTCATGCGTAAAGCCCATATCAATGTGATCCGTGTGGGCGAAGGAAGCTGGTCACACTGGGAACCGGAAGACGGACAATTCTCACTAGATTGGCTGGAGCCGGTTCTCGATAAGGCTGCTGAGAACAATATCCAAGCGATTATTGGGGTGCCGACCTTTGCCATACCTCAATGGATGGTGCGTAAGTATCCAGAGATTGCCTTGAGCGATGACCATGGTCAGAAGGTTCCTTTCGGCTCGCGAGAGGAGCATAGCTATAGCCACCCTGTGTTTCGGTATTACGCAGCCAGGCTTATCGGCAAGATTGTGGATCGCTATGCCGGGCATCCATCAGTCATCGGCTGGCAATTACATAATGAACCTGGCTTACGGCTGAACTATTCCACAGATGCCTTCGAAGGTTTTAAAGATTATCTGCGTAAAGAATACGGTAGCGTGGAACATCTGAATAAGGCATGGGGGTTGACGTACTGGTCTCATGAGTTATCTACTTGGGATGACTTATGGAAGCCCGAAGGCAACTGCCAGCCACAATACGATATTGCCTGGCATCGTTATCAGGCGCTGCTCACCGATGATATGCTCGCCTGGCAAAGTCGCCTGATCCGTCAGCATTGTCGCTCCGATCAATTCATCACGGTGAATATGGCTTTGGGGCGTGAGGCTGTTGATGAGGCCAGGTCTTCCGAGCATTTGGATGTAGCAGGTTCAGATCCGTATTTCCATATGCAAGACGGCTTGCAATTGCCTGAACCGGATATGGCAGAAGATGCTTGGTATCCTTCTGGCCCCTGGACGATTGCCCAGATGGCCGATAGGACGTATTCGCTGAAATCCGCTCCTTTCTTTGTGCTGGAAACGGACGGCGGACCCATCGGCGGCTCCGCAGACAACTTCCCTGGCTATAAGGGGCAATGGCGCCAAGCTGGTTGGCAATTCGTCTCGCGTGGAGCGGATCTCATCGAATACTGGCATTGGCAGCAGCTGCATTATGGTACTGAGATGTATTGGGGAGGTATTCTCCCCCATGACCGCAAGCCGGGACGTGTTTATGCGGAGATATCTCAGCTTGGCGGAGAGCTGGCAGCTGCCGGCGATGCAGTGACGGACCTTAAGCCGGATGCTGATGTGGCCATCCTGTATTCAGTCGGGTCACGTTGGGGCCTGACATTCGAACCATACACAGCGATAAATGGTGCAGGAGATGCTCACCGTGCACGCAATGCCGGATTGTATGATCATATGCTTACGGCTTTTTATCGTGGTGCATTCCGCACTGGGCATCAGGTGCGAATGATTCAGGATACGCATCTTATCGATGGCTCTGCTGAAAAACCTGTAGTCGCGCCGACTGCATTCGTCAACCAGTACCCCCTGCTGCTGGTTCCAGGGGCGTATATATGCTCTGATGCCTTGCTCTCCTGGTTGCGTGAATATGTAAAAGCCGGCGGGCATCTGGTCCTGGGACCGCGTACGGCATATGCGGATCAGTACGCACGTGCGCGTATGGAAACCAAACCGTCAATGCTTGATGATCTTGCTGGCGCGGACTATCAGGAATTTTCCAATATCAAATCCCCTATATCAGTTAAGGGAACGGACTCATTTAAATTGCGTCCTGGATCTGCTGCCACTGAGTGGATTGATTGTCTACAGAGCGAGGGAGCGGAAATTCTGGCTACAAGCAACCACCCCCACTTCTCACAATTTCCCCTGATCACCAGCCATGTTGCCGGTCAGGGAAGAGTAACGATGATCGGCACGGTCCCCAACGAGGCTCTGGCTGCTTCGTTGTTCGACTATCTGCTTCCAGACGATCCGTGGTTGGCTGGTCAGACGACAATATCGCACTCCTCGGCAGTCAATCGATATGGCCGACGGCTGCATTTCCTCTTCAACTGGAGCTGGCAGACGCACAGGATCGCCGTGCCTGTTTCATGTACATTGCTGGGCAAGAATGAGCCTTTGAGCAGTGTTGAGCTGGGCCCCTGGGACGTGGTTCTACTACAGGAGACGCAGGTCCTTGCCGACAATCCTATGGATTCAGGAAGGTGAGGATGATATGGATTCCGCAAGGTCAATGAACAGTGCGCAAGGGAAGACTGCGGAGACGGATAATGAACCCTCTGCTGCCTGGATGACTCCCCGTGATGATCAACAGCATCGCGTTCCTGTGCGCACGGGTGTGGCGCTCGCACTTGGTGTCCTGCTTTGGTTGGGACCGTATCTCGGCCTGGTAGGTGTTCTGGTTCCTCAGCAAGTGGCGCGAATAGATCCTGCCAATAAAACGGGCGATATCGCATTGATGTCGACGGTGGCCATGATCGTATCCACTATCGCCAACATCGTGGAAGGCGGCCTGTCGGATCGGACACGTTCTCGATGGGGTCGTCGGACGCCATGGATCGTCGCCGGATCAGTTGGGACCTTTGTCTGTGTGCTGTTCTGGGGCCAATGTTCTGCCGTGTGGCAAGTGGTCCTATCGGATTCGGTATATATGATTTTCCTGAATATGATTGTGGCGCCGTTGATTGCGGTTATTGCCGATCGGACTGCGCCGAAGTACCGTGGAACGATATCTTCCGTCTACGCACTCGGCAATTCGGCCGGACAATACGGTGGGCAGATGTTGGCCTCTTTCTTCCTGCCTATGCCTAAGACCGGATTTTTGGTTTTGGCAGTCATGTCTTTATTGTCGGGTCCTGTGGCTGCTCTGATACTGCGCGAAGGTTCGACTAAAAACATGCCTGTTTCTCCGGTAACGTGGAAGACGTTCTCCGATAATTTTGTATTCCCGACCCATCATGTGCGGGACTATTACCTGGCCTTGTTCGGTAAGCTCAGCATACAAACCGCTTCATTCGCGATTTCTGGATATCAGCTTTACATATTGACCGACTATGTAATGCTCAAAGGCAACGCTCTGCAGGCATATGTCTCGGCTATTTCCATGATCATGATGGTGACCGCAATCGTCATGTGCATCGGCGCCGGTCCTGTTTCTGACAAATTGCATATACGGAAAGTACCGGTCATCATCGCAGGTCTGCTGATAGCGGTTGGGTCGTTTCTGCCTGCTTTGACCAATCGTCCCTTCATTATGCTGGCATACGCCGTGGTTGTGGGCATTGGCATGGGAATGTTCAATTCCGTGGACCAGGCGCTGAATATAGAAGTGCTGCCTGATCAGCGGACAGCAGCCAAGGATCTTGGTATTCTCAACATTGCCAATAACGGAGGTCAGGTGCTGGGACCCATTTTCTCTGCCGCGATCATCAAGATTGTCGGTTATAGCGGGGTCTTCCCACTGGCGGCTGTTCTGGCGGCCGTCGGTGTCTGCCTGATTTTCTTTATTCGCAAGGTCAAATAATGAGGCGAATGATGAGCTGATCAGCATATCGGCACATGGTCCCAACAAACCACGGTGTCTCATCAACTTATTTTGAAGAATGAAGTGGGTCAGGACGAGATGGTCCTGACCCATTATTAGTGATCGGATAATCTGTAATCTGCACGTGGTGTACAGATGTATAGATCAGAGTATGCCCAGCAGCTCGTGGTTTCTGCTGTCCCTTGCGAATACCGGCAGAGTATCCAGCGGGGCTTCTGCGGTGATCGTCTGACCCCCGTCGTACATTGCTCCATCACGAAGATCCTGCCACTGCGTAGTCGCGTCCCCTGGCAGATAGATCTGTCGAGATCTGGCCCCCTCCTCTACCACAGGGGCTACCAGCAGATCAGGTCCGAGCATATACTCGTCGGCGATATCGGAGGCGGCATCGTCATGGGGGAATTCGTAGAACAATCCCCTGATAAGCGGCTGCCCATCCTCGTGCGCCTGAGTAAACAGCTCACGCAAATAAGGGCGAAGACGTTCTCGGATCTTGATGAACTTGACATAGATGTCTTCGACAGACTTTCCGTAGCTCCACGGTTCGTTGCTCGCTCCGGACGGTAATCGTCGTTCGCCTCGCGCTGTAGTGATAGCGGTCTTGGTGGTTCCATCGGGGTGATGCTGGCTACGGTCACCATGATTGCGCATGACGGGCGAGAAGCAGGAGAATTGCGCCCACCGCAACAGCAGTTCACGGAACGTAGGATCGTCGATATCGCCATCGTGGAAACCGCCAAGGTCAGTGGTGAACCAAGGAATGCCGGCCATGCCCATATGGATAGCACAAGTGATTTGTGCTCTGAACGCTTCGAAGGTGGATGCAACATCGCCCGACCATACAAGAGCCCCATATTGCTGGGATCCGGCCCATGCGCATCTGGTGAGGTTAACGATCTGTCCCTGGCGCCCGTAGGCCAATTGCCCCTCGTAGAATCCCTTGTTGTATTCCCGCGGATACAAATTTGCTGTTTGCTGAGCAGGCCCAGCCCAGTAGCGGTAATTGCTGAAATCGTAAGTGCCATACTCCGGTTCGGCTTCATCAAGCCAGAAGGCATCGACACCGACATCAGCGTAGTGCTCACGGCATTTCTCCCATACATATTGGCGGGCTCGAGGGTTGGTGGCATCAAAGAACTGGCTGGGCCCCTCGAACATCATGCCGATGTCTTCGCCGTGGTCTGCTCGTACCAGCAGATTCTTGGCTTTCATCTCTGGATAGTTTTCAGAAGTCAGTGCTATTTGCGGCCAGACTGACACCATGAGTCGAATCCCCATCTTGTGCAATTCGTTGCTCATGCTGACGGGATCTGGCCAGAATTCGTCCTCGAATCTGAAATCACCCATGTGAGGCCAATGGAAGAAGTCGATGACAATGAGGTCCAGAGGGATATCGCGCTTTTTGAACTCTCTGGCAACCTCCAGCAATTGATCCTGGTTCCAATAGCGAAGCTTGCTCTGCCAAAATCCGAGACCCCATTCAGGCATCTGAGGAGCATGGCCGGTAGCGTCTGCGTAATGGGCCATAATTGAGCGATAATCGGCACCGGCTGTAACCCAATAATCAATCTGTCGAGTGCTTTCCGCCGACCATTGAGTCTTATTTTTTCCAAAACTGACGGAACCAACGGCTGGGTTGTTCCATAGGAATCCGTATCCACTACTAGAGACGACGAAAGGTATGGAGATTTGTGAGTTCCTATGGGCCAGTTCGAGAGTGCAGCCTTTCAGATTCATGATGTTCTGTTGATATTCGCCCATACCATACAGGCGTTCGTTTTCCGGAGGGACGAATGTTACCTTGACCTGGTGGTCGCCTCCCACGATGGGAGTGAAAGAACGCGCTCTTAAATTCAGGGAGCCGCCATCGCTCATCTCGCTGAAGAGCAGCTTGCCGTCGGTGCGCCAAAAGCTGAGCAGGCACTTGTCGGTATAGCCGTTGCCTGTGTCAATGCCGCCCGAAGCCTGCGCCTTGACCATTAAAGATCCGTTGATTATGGTGGCCTGGCCCTGTTGGTCATCGATGCTTATGTGCACCGCATCGGTAGGCTCGTGGTGGTCGCGTAAAAGCGCCCAGTCCGGGTCTTCAGGTTCGTGCATCTGCGAGGATCGGACGCGTATCGAATCTGTTCCCCAGGGCTCGATGCGAAGGTATTCACCGTCGCCTGTCCACTGCAGAGCTTGGCCTTCGATAGTAAATGTTGAATGTTGCATTGATTCGGTACCCTTCCAACTGGTTGATTCACCTTTGAGATCAGTCCTTTATCGCACCTGCTGCAACTCCCGCAATGACATATTCCCGTGCGACCATCAGCAGTATTGCGGTTGGCGCCGAAGCCAGAACAGCTGCAGCCATCAATGGTCTCCATTCCGGATTCTGTACCCTATAAAATTATAAAGGCCCATCGTGAGGGACGCGCTCCAAGAGGCTGAGATGGGCCAAGACGGCAGACCTTGATGATAGGTACTGCAGCCGGAGAACCTAGGGACGTTCAGCTTGAGCCAGAGCATGGCCATGGACGGTAACAGCCTTCCGACCGTACTTGCGCCTGGACCGCTCAGTCGATCAGGCCCTCCAGTTGGCGGCGGTTGATCAGGGAGGGGATGACGCCTTCGTGGGCGACGCTGAAGCCGGCGGCCAGATTAGCAATGTGGGCGGCTTTGTCCAGGGAGCATCCGCTGCACAGATAGGAGGCCAGGGCACTGATGAAGGCATCGCTGGCGCCGGTGTCGTCGATTGCTCGGGTCTCATGGGCCGGGAAGTCCTTGTGTCCGCTGGCGGTGACCAGGGTGCAGCCGTGCTCGCCCAGGGTGATGATGACCTTGCCCACCCCGCCGTTGATGAACAGTTTCGCCTTGTCCACCACGGATTCTGGTCCGGGTACTAGGGTGTTCAACTCGTTCAGATTCGGGATCAGGATGTCGATTGAAGTCAGCAGATCTCCAGGCAGGTGGTCGCAGGATGACGGTTTGACGATGGTGGCGGCCTGGTGGCGCTTGGCTGTTCTGCATGCCTCGGCGACAGTGTCCATAGGGATTTCTGTCTGGATCAGGCAATAGCCGGCGTTCCGGAAGATCTGGTCGCGCTCGGTGATGTCGTCCGGGGTCAGGGACTCGTTGGCGCCTGCCACCAGGGAGATCATCGACTCGCCCTTGCTGTCGACGAAGATGTAGGCTTTGCCCGTGTCCGCACCGGTGACTCTGTGCACACCGGTGGCATCCACGTGGGCTTGCCTCATGGTTTTGTAGATATAGTCTGCGGCCGGATCGCTGCCGACATTGCCGATCAGGGAAACCTGATGCTGCAGCCTGGCTACGCCTACCGCCTGGTTGGTGGCCTTGCCGCCCGGTGTGGAGGCGAAGTTTCTGGTCGTGGTGGTCATGCCCGCCTTGGGCAGGTTGGGGGCGGTCAGGTAGGTGTCCACGTTGATGCTGCCGACTACCACGATCTTCTTGCATTGCTGGTCCGGGGGCCGGCCGACAGTCTGCTCGCCGTCCAAGGCGAAGACGTGCTCGAAGGCCTCGCTTGGATGGGATTCATGTTCGATGGTGTGGATGATCCGTCGGCACAGGTAGGCGCCGAAGTCGGCATTGCGCATGACGTAGGACGATATCTCCGGGCTGCCAGGGTAGCGCAGGTGCACGTTGGTGTCGTTCATCAGGGAGACCAGGGAGAGGTCCTGGGGCAGGCGGTAATGCATGGATTCGGCGAACTGAAGGAATTCCAGGGCATGGTGGTAGTGGGATGCCACGATACCGGTGACGTGGCGGTTCTCCAGCACCTGGGTCAGGTCCTCGCCGATGGTTTCCAGGACCATGTCGGTGTGGTATTGGAGGTTGTGGTCGAACAAGCAGCGACGATAACCGTGCAGGAAGCTCTGTGTCCGTCTGCCTGGTGAAATAAGGCAAGCGATGCTGGTGTGGTGGCGCTTGATCAGCTCTTCAGTAAGACTGTAGGCAGCCTCCTCGTAGGGCATGAGCGCGGCCCGGTCGTCTCCCAGGGGTCCAATGGTCAGTTCGGGAATCCCTTGTGCTTCGATCTTGCTTTTCAGGGCCAGGCTTGTGCGGTCGATCGGCTCCCAGACCATGCCATCCACTCGATGCTCCAGAGCGGCCAGGATGTTACGCTCCTCCTGGTCGCGATTGCCGTAGCTGTTGAAAACCAAGGTGCCGTACCCCGACTTCTGTGCCTGCTGGATGATCCCGTCCAAGGTGGAGTCCATGGAGATGGATGAGCTCAGCAGGACTCCGATTCTCCAGGTGGTGGTGTTGGGTTTGGAGGATCCGTAGGGCGTGTAGTGGTACTTCCTGACCAGTTCAAGGACCCGGTCGCGCGTGGCGGCTGTGATGCTCGCGTCCTTGTGATTCACGATCTTGGAGACCGTCGATGTGGATACGCCGGCAAGCTGAGCAATGTCCTTGATGTTCATGTGGTTTCCTGTGCTCCTCATCTCTGACGCTCCGGCGAACGGCTCTGTCGACCTGTTGGATCTAGCGAATCAAGCTTACCTGAGAGATGGCCGTCGGAGGTTTCGCATTTGACACCCCCTGCGGCAGTTGATAGTCTCTGTCAATGAAAGTTGTTTACTAAAGTGGTTTCTCAAAGCGGTGATGCGGATCTGGCTGTGAGCGACGGCCATCTGCAGAAATCGACATTCAAGGACCAAAGGCGGTACGGATTATGAGCGCGCGATCGTTATGGAGAGGGATCACTGCGCAGTTCTCGACAAAATCCTTGGTGCTGATACCCATCGCAGTGGGCATCAACCTTATCGGCGGGACTCTGAGCTCTACCCTCAAACTGCCGCTTTTCCTGGACATGATCGGCACCACGGTCATCGCCTGTCTGTCCGGTCCCTGGGTGGCTGCCCTGTGTGGACTGCTGACCAACGTCTTCCTCGCCTTGGTGGCGAATCCGGTCTATCTGCCCTACGCACTCTCCAGCGTTCTGTGCGGTCTGGTGATTGGATACATGGTCAAGGCCGGACTCTTCAAACGGGTATGGGGAGTCGTCCTTGTCTGGCTGGCCTGCGCCCTGGTCAACACGGTCACCGCCTCTTTGATCACCGTGCTCGTCTACGGAGGCGCCACCGGGGTCAATGGCACCTCGGTCCTCACAGCTGCACTGGTGGTGGCTGTGAAGAACATTGTTATCTCTGTGCTCTCCTCCTCCATGTTGGAGAATCTGATCGACAAGGGCATCACCGTCCTGATTGCTTACGTGATTGTGCGTCGAATCCCCAAGCGTTTCCTGAGCCAGTACGCCCTGGACGGTAGCGAGGACCAGGCCGATCTGGACGATTTGGACGACCTGGATGAGGACGAAGACGAGGATGGGCACGAAGCGGGTGGGGCGTCCAGTCAAGAGAGTTCATCGCAGCCGGTGAAGGTCAACATCGAGGCAGAAGCTGATCGGGGCTCATCGCCAGGTACCCCCGCGGACTTGGATTGTGATCATACCCAAGGGTCTGAACGCTGATGCCTGGCCCTGAATCAAACAGGATTCCCGATTCTCCGTTGGCTCGCATGCATCCCATGGCCAAGATCGTCGGCGTGTGCTCATTGGGCTTGGCGACCTTGGTTTGGCCGGACTTTACCTTGGGTCTGGGAATCATCGTCATGCTCTTTATCGCAGCGGCTCTGGCCCGGGTGCTCCGGCCCTTCTCGGGTGTGATGCTGGGGTTCGGCATTCCCGTTACGCTCATGCTGCTGTTCATCCAGGGGTGCTACAGCCCGAGGAATACCAAGGTCATTCTTGACATGGGATTTGCCGAGCTGGGTCTTGAAGGCAGCCTCTATGCGGCCAAAATCGTAGTGACACTTCTGGTCTTCCTGGGGTCCTTTTACCTGACCAATAAAACTACCTACATGGGTCGCCTGGTTGCTGCTCTGACACAGATCGGCGTGCCATCGAAGATTGGGTACCTGATCCTGGCCAGCCTGAATGTGGTCCCGCAGATGCAGCGCAGGATTGCGGTCATCGAGCAGTCTCAGCATGCGCGTGGTCTGGAGACCGGCGGCGGTTTGATTTCCCGGGCGCGGGCTTTCCTGCCCCTGCTCGGACCGGTTGTTCTTTCCTCCCTGACGGATTCGCAGGAGCGCGGGATGACCCTGGAGACCCGCGGCTTCGGCATTCGAGGGGTGCAGCAGACCAGCTACCTTGAGGTGGTCTGGCGGCGCAGTGACACCGTCATGACCATCCTGTTCACCGTTTTTCTGGTGCTGGTCTTGGTGCTCGCCTGCCTCTCGCACGCAGGCATGATCACCCTGGCTATCCAATGGGGAGGTCGGGCATGAGCAAGGTCATACGAGTGGATGACTTCTCATTCAGATACCGTGATGCCGATCGGACCACCTTGAAGCGGGTGAGCTTCAGCGTCGAACGGGGCAGCTTCTTCTGCATTGTCGGAGCCAATGGATCAGGCAAATCTACCCTGTGCAACGCCTTGGTCGGTCTGATTCCACACTATTTCGTCGGCAAATCCAAGGGAAGCGTCAGAATCAAGGACAGGGATGTAGCCACCTCGACCATTGCCGATCTGTCCAGACACGTGGGCCTGGTCTTTCAAAACCCCTTCAATCAGCTCTCTTATACGGCCGGGACCGTGGCCGAGGAACTGGCTTTCGGATTGGGCAATCATGGGGTTTCACGTGAAACCATGCATGCCAAGGTGGCCCGGGTGGCTGCTCTTATGCATATCGAGGATCTGCTCGACAAGAACCCTCTGGAGCTTTCCGGCGGCCAGGTGCAGCGGGTGGCCCTCGGCTCGACCTTGATCATGGAACCGGACATCCTGGTTCTGGACGAATGCACGGCCCAGCTGGATCCGCTTGGCAGCGAAGAGATCTTCGACATTGTCAAGCGGCTCAATCAAGAGGGGATCACCGTAGTCATGGTCGATCACGATATGGAGCGGGTCGCCCGATGCGCTGACCAGGTCATGGTCCTGGGAGCAGGCCGGGTCCGTGCTATGGGCACTCCCGAGGAGGTCTTCACCGATCCCGAGACCGTGAAGTGGGGGATTGACATACCGGATTACGTCAAGCTCGGCAGAGGTTTGCAGGGAGCAGGATTCGATCTATCGGATCTGCCCGTACGCGAGGACCAGACGGTACGCATGATTCGGGAGGCGCTGCGATGAAGATCGACCTGGAGCATCTGGAGTACGTCTACCCGCATGGCCATCGTGCCTTGGACGGAGTGAATCTGACCCTCGAAGGTGACCGACCCGTGGCGCTGATCGGTCAGAACGGCGCCGGCAAGACCACCCTGGCCAAGCATCTGAACGGCATCCTTAGGCCGACCAGTGGCCGGATCTTGATTGACGGCGTCGATCTGGCAACGGCGAACACGGCCCAGTGGGCCCGGAAGGTGGGGTACGTCTTTCAGAATCCCGACGATCAGCTCTTTCTGGACAGTGTGCGCAAGGAATTTGAGTTTGGTCCCCGGCAGCTTGGGTTCGATCAGGATCTGATAGGGCGACGTATGGAGCAGGTGGCTGGGTTAGTGGGTCTGGCGGACCGGTTGGATGATCATCCTTTTGACCTGAGCCCTACCGAGAAGAAGTTCTGCGCCATCGGATCCGTCCTCATGATGGATACGGGTGCCGTGGTCTTTGATGAGCCCACATGCGGGCAGGACAAGGCTGGCAATGATCGGCTGGCTGCCATCATCGCCCGTCTGCGGGACCAAGGCAAGCTCTGCATCACGATTTCCCACGACATGAAGTTCGTCACCCGCAACTTCCCCAGGGTTGTGCTCATGCAGCATGGCCGGGTCCTGCTGGATGGCAGCCGCGAGGAGGTCTTCGCCCGGGAGGATGTGCTCAAGCAGGCCTATGTGACGCCTCCGCCCATCACCCGAGTGGCAAGGCAGGTCGGGTTGGATGGCCCGGTCTTCACCGTTTCAGGCTTTGTCGATGCAGCCCGGCGGGCCAAAGCGGGGGCAGGAATTTGAGTTTGGACACGACAAGAGCAAAAGGAGTGAAGCAATGACCAGACCATTGATCATCGACACGGACCCCGGCATCGATGATGCTGCGGCCATTACGATGCTGGTCGACGAGCCCAGCTTCGACATCAGGCTGATAGCTTCGGTGTCCGGCAATGTGGGCATCGGCCACACCACCAACAATGCCCTGAAGCTGCTGACCTTCCTGGGTAGGCGCATCCCCGTGGCCCGTGGCGCTGCGGCCCCGCTCATGCGTGACAACAGGTTCGCCACCGAAGCCCACGGCAAGTCGGGGATGGGGTCATTCGTCTTTCCCGAGCCGGACACCAGCCTGCTGACCGAGAACAATGCGGTCCTGGAGGAGCGGCGGATGCTGCTGGAGAGTGATGAGCCGGTCACCATCCTGACCCTGGGCCCTCTGACCAACATCGCCCTGCTGCTGGCTACCTTCCCGGAGGTCAAGGACCACATCGACCGGATCGTCATGATGGGAGGCTCCACCGGACGCGGCAACATCGGGGTCTATGGCGAGTTCAACATCTCCGTCGATCCTGAGGCTGCCAAGATGGTCTTCCGCAGCGGGCTGCCTGTGACCATGGTCGGCCTGGACATCGGTCGCAAGGCCCATCTGGTTGCCGGAGACCTGGACGATCTGGATGCAGCCGGCGAAGTGGGCGGCATGGTCGCTTCCCTCTTCCGGTCCTATGACGGCGGCCACATCGAGGAGGGGATCAAGATGTATGACCCCTCGGCCGCCATGGTCCTGCTCCAGCCTGACCTGTTCACCATGTGCCAGGCCTTTGTGGATGTCGAGATCTCCAGTCCGCTCACCCTGGGCGCCACGGTGGTCGATTACGACGGCATCCTGGGCGGCAAAGCCAACGCCAGCGTCTGCGTGGACGTGGATGTGGACGGGTTCCGCTCCGCCTTTGTCGACAGGGTCGGCCGGGTCCGTCGCCAGTAGCTTCCGCATTGAGAAGAACCGAAAGGAAACTAAGGAAAAAATGAGTGAGTCAACTGTCTCCGAGGAGCAGAAGAACGGCATACCCGTTCCCGAGGAGGGGACTCCCGAGTTCACGAAAATGAACAAGATGGCCCGCGTGGCCATCCCGGTGGTCCTGATCATCTTCACCCTGGGCGTGCTCCAGCAGCAGGCCTTCGGCATGATCTACGTGAACATTGGCAAGCAGCTCAACCAGGCCAATCTGGCGCCGCTGATCACCTCCCTGCCCGGCATCATCCTGGGAATCGTCTGCGTCATCTACGGATCCCTGGGCGATTTCGTCTCCCTGAAGAAGATGATGATTCTGGGCACGATCGTCTTCGTGCTGGGGTCGATTCTGGGCTGCTTCGGCACTTTCAGCATCTGGATCGTCATCGCCGCCCGTGTGGTGCAGTCTGCCGGTTGGCAGGTTTCCGGCTCCATCTTCCTGGTTCTGGTCTCCAAGTATGTGGAGAAAAAGAAGCGCGTGCTCTGGTACGGCGTCTTCGTTGCGGTCTTCCGCTTCGCCGCTGCCCTGGGAGTTTTCCTGGCCGGCTACATGACCCTGCTTGACTGGCGCTGGCTCTTCGGCGTGGGCATTCTGGCCGTCTTCTTCATTCCCGTCCTGGCCAAGAACCTGCCCGACCAGCATGCCGCTGGCGTCAAGATCGACGGAATCGGCTTCACACTGATCGGACTGTTCGCCGCTTCGGTGACCATGTTCTTCACCGACATCAACTGGGGCTGGGGCATCGCCTGCATTGTGACCCTCGTTGCATTCGTGGTGTACATCAACAAGGCCAGCAACCCCTTCATCACTCCGAAGATGCTGACCAACCCGGCCTTCGCCATGACTATGACCGTCATCTTCGTCGGCTACTTCTTCAGCTACACCCTGAACGCGGGCGTCAACGCCATCGGTCTGAACGTGTACGGCATCGACTCCTCCAAGGTCTCCAACCTGCTGGTCTGGTCCATCATCCTGGCTGGCATCATGGGATTCGCGGCCGGGCCTATCATCCAGAAGATCGGGCGCAAGGCTTCGGTCATCCTGGCTCTGGCCTGCATGGGCGGCGGTCTGATCGCCATCGCTTTCCTGATTCCTGCCGGCAAGATCTGGGCCCTGGCTGTGGCGCCCTGCATCTACTACTTCGGCACCTCCTTCTTCTACCAGCCCATCGTTGACACCGCGACCCTGACCGTGGCCCCTGAGGAGTCCGGCCGTGTGCTCGGTTTCAATGACCTCCTGCAGGCCATCACCGGCTCTGTCGGCGTCGCCCTCTTCGGCCAGCTCATGGCCAACGGATCCATGGGTTCGGGCAGCCTGGCCGGCACTGCGCAGGGCCTGGCCTCGACCTACGCCAATGTCTTCATGATCGGCGGCGTGATCATCCTGCTGGGCTTGGTGCTCTTCATCTGCTCCATGAAGATGATCTACAGCCACTCCCGCGTGGCTGAGGACGAGGACTGATCTTCCGAGTTGCTGATTGAGAGAACCGGGTCTGGGATTTATTCCTGGGCCCGGTTCTTCTCTTGGGCATGATGGGCATATCTTCCGCAACACCGTTGGCGGGTGGACAGCCTTCGGTCTAGAAATGTCCGAATTATGGATGCTGGTTGGGCGGTTGCATCCTGGTGCTCTAGCATCGTGGCCATGGAGAAAACGACATCACTGCAGCCTTGGTTGCCCAAGGGTGTCTTCTTCTATGTCGATGCCCGATGGCGTTGATGTTTTAGCCGGTTCTTCTTCTAATTCCTATATTTACCTCTGTGTTTGAGGTTGCTCTTTTATTATCTGCTGACATGCTGCCATAGGAAACTCATATCCATGGCGCGCTGAAACGGCATCAGGTGAGGTATCGCTGCCGCTCCAAACCGCAGTACTTGACCTAGGAAGTGCCCTAATGACTATCAACGTAACCATGGAATCTAGCCGGTTCTCCAGTGACCTCGATGCCCTGGCCATCTACAGGCGGCTGTGCGCCAGGTATCGGGAGGATCAGCTCTTTCTTCTGGAATCTCTGAGTGACCCAGATAAGGACCGGAATCGCTCAGCCATCGGGTTCGAGCCGATGCTGACTCTGAGTGTGACGGACCATGTCATGAACATTGATTCTCTAGGCAATGCTCAGCTGACAGGAATCCTGGAGACATTTGGTCGGATCGAGCAGGGGGTGGTCCACCATCCGGTCCCCGACATCAAGGAGGTCTTTGCAGTGCTGAGGCGGCTGGAATCCTCCTTCGTCATCAGCGGTGACCACGAAGGCCCTTTCGGGATGGGCTGGTTCGGCTACTTCGGGTATGACACCATCTTCATGATCGAGGATCTGGAGGAGCATATACCAAGGGACGCGGCCTTGCCGGTCATCTCGTTGACACTTTATCGGGGAATCATCACCTTGGATCTGAAGGCCGGCGGCCACTGCGCTACTTTAATTCATGTCGAAGAGGACACTGCTGAGTGTGGCATTCCAGGGGGCGGGGAAAATTTGCGAGAGCGCGGATCTTCTGCACAGTCTGGTCCACAGATTCAAAATATGGCAACCGAAAGCGGGGAGACCAGGCATGGATCCGCGCTGTTAGAAGATTTGCTGGAGTTGCTGCAATCTGACGCAACGCCGGGGCAAACTTCCGAGTCGGATGCTATCCGTACCGGCATTCAGGGTGGCATTGGGCCGGACTATCCATACGAGGCCCATGACACAGTCGATCGGGATCGTTTTTATCAATGGTTTGCTAAGGGCAAGGAGCACATAGCCCAGGGTGATGTCTATCAGCTCCAGCTCGGGCATGAGATCGAGGTGGATTCCCGCATTCCGCCCTTCCAGGTCTACCAGCGACTGCGTCTGCAGGACCCGTCCCCCTATATGTACTATTTCGTGACTCCCCAAGGGGTGCATGTCATCGGTGCCAGTCCTGAGCTTTTCATTGGGCTGACCCCTGATGGCGATATAACCCTGCGGCCCATCGCCGGGACGGTCGGCAATCCCGGAGATGAGGAGGCCCGCCAGTCGGCCATCAGGCAGCTGACCGGCGACCCCAAGGAGCGGGCCGAGCACCTGATGCTGGTGGACCTGGGCCGCAACGATGTAGCCAGGTGCTGCACACCCGAATCCTTGGAGGTGGACCGGCTGATGACCACCGAGGTCTACTCCCACGTCATTCATATGGTCTCGGATGTGATCGGCCGGATCCGGCCTGGCCTGGACAAGTACGACGTCTTCTCGGCCGCCTTCCCCGCCGGTACCATGACAGGAACCCCCAAGGTACGTGCCGTGGAAATCATTGAGGAGACCGAGGTCAGTTCGCGCGGGGTGTACGCCGGGGCAGTGGGTTTCCTTGGATTCGACGGTATGGTCCTGACTGCACTGTGCATACGGACGGCCTCCTACCATTCCGGCAGCTATCACCTGCGTGCATCGGCCGGGATCGTTGAGGACTCCCAGCCTGAGAGCGAGTGGCAGGAGACCATGAAGAAGATGAGTTCGGCCTACCTGGCCATCACCGGAAAGGAGCTGGCCCATGAAAGTCTTGCTGGTTGATGCTTTTGACAGTTTCGTCTATGTGGTCAAGAACTACGTGGACCTGCTGGGCGCCGATACGACCATTGTCCGGGTGAACCGCCTTGCGCAGGTGGATCCGCTCGCCTTCGACGCGGTCATTCTGGGCCCCGGACCGGGCCGCCCGGAGGACTGCGGCTACCTGGAGTTTCTTGACCAGGTGGCAGGAAGGAAGCCGGTCTTCGGCATCTGCCTGGGAATGCAGGCCATCGCGGTACATGCCGGAGCTCAGGTGGTCAGGGCCTCCAGTCGTCAGCATGGCAAGGTGAGCGGGATAAGAAACGACGGGAAGGGCTGCTTCAAGGGCCTGCCCGATACTTTCGACGTGACCAGATACCATTCTCTGGTTGCTGACGAGGACTCGGTCAGTCATGTTGCCGATCTGGAGATCAGCGCGCGCTCGCTTCTGGATGGCTATGTGATGGGTCTGAGGCGGAACCAGTCGCTCATGGAGGGCGTCCAGTTCCACCCCGAGAGCATCGGCAGCCAGTATGGTCACCAGGTGATTGCCAATTTCTTCCGGGAGTACTGCGGTTCATCAGACGGGGACTGACTCATCAGGCCAGGCCGGGTTCCTTTCCGTATAATCCGCCATGTAGTGAGCAAGGCTGTGTTTCATCTCTATCGGTCTTGCAAGATGCTGTGGCGAGGTTCAGCTCGGAAACCCATGGCCTGATACTCACATAGTCAGAAGGGTCCGTGTGATCACTCTCTGATTCGTGAGTCAAGAAAGCCTGGAGTGGGTTGTTCGCACATGGCAGGTCGCCCGCTCACTGGGTCGGACGGTCAGGACATCTCGCTGCGGCCCTGGCGCCAATATCCCATGAAAGAGACGTTGCTCCGGTCCATTCCTCGGTCTCTGACCAGCATGCGCCTCAGTTCGCGGACGGTGGCCGCCTCTCCGGCGATCCAGGCGTACAGGTCGTCGGCATGAATGGAAGCATCGGCTTGGGCGGCATCGGCGGTCTCCCAGAGCAGTTCTTTGTCGATATCGATCTCTGTGAATTCCTTGGAAGATTCAGCGGCTGTGGCCGTAGGCGAATGGATCGGCAGGTCCTCCAACAGGTTGCGCATGGCTTCGGTGAGGGCGTGCCCATGCCCGGATTCGTCGCAGGTCGTCCAGATGACGCGGATTCCTTCGAGCTCGGGCAGTGGAAGACGATCCTCTTCGGTCGGGACTTCAATCAATGCCACCCCGTCGCCCTGCCAGTGGTCGCGGATCAGGCTGTCCATTATGGCGGCGATGGCTGGTACCGCAGTCTCATCGCCTACCAGGAGAAGATGTCTGGATTGGCCTGGGTGAAAGTCCATCCCCGCGACCGGTCCTCCGGCCAGTGCATTGGGGCCGATGATGATGGCCGGGTCGCCAGGTTTTGCAGCCTCTGCAAAGGCTCCAGCCGGTCCGGCATGATCGTGGATGACGAAGTCCACATCGATTTGCTCGCTTTCAGGCCTGACCTTGCGAACCGTATAGGTGCGCAGGGGATTGCGACTCTCTGCGGGCAGGGTCCTCCACTTTTGGTACCAGGCGAGCGGATCCTCAGGGGTCGCCTCAAAGAAGGAAGGGGGCGGCACGGATCCGTCGGGAAGGGGCAAAAGGATTTTGATTCGCTCATCGTACCCGGCGTCTGCAAATATCTTCAGATCCGGTCCCTGGAAGACGATTCGCTTGAAGTGGGGCGAGAGCGTTTCTGCTCTGGCTACGGAGACACGGAAGGGGATCAAGGGCACGGGATGATTGTTGGCTTGGTGTTCCATGGCTAGCTCTTTTTCGGTTGGGGGTTTATGGGTTGACTTGGACGTTAAGTTGTCTGAGGATGAGGTTTCGTTCAGGTTGTCACGGTTCGTGAATCGGTGGTTTTGAGGCTTTGCGGTTTGGGACGTTGGAGACATGTAGAGAGCGGACGAAGGGGTTGGCATCAAGACTTTTACATCATTGGGCTGTTTGGTGTCGTTCTGCCGAGTCATCTCAGTGTACGTGTACATTGCAAGCCCCGCCAGAGTGGGCTTCGAGACTATGGAGGGGCGCTGGGGTCATCAAGGGGGCGCCGGTGGAATCATCGGTCACCACGGTGGATGCGATGTCGAATACCTCTCTGACCAGGTTCTTGGTCATGACCTCATCGGGAGCGCCCAGGGCGGCCATCCGGCCATCTTTGATGGCCAGGATCCAATCCGAGTATCTGGCGGCCATGTTCAGGTCATGGAGAACCATGACCACCGTGACGCCCTCCTGCCTGTTCAGGGTGCTCAGCAGGTCAAGCACCTCAAGCTGGTAGGCGATGTCCAGGTAGGTGGTCGGCTCGTCAAGAAGGAGTATGTCGGTCTGCTGGGCCAGGGTCAGAGCAATCCAGGCCCGCTGGCGCTGGCCTCCGGACAGACGGTCGATCGGGCATCCCGCCATGTCAGTCAGTCCGGTCAGGGCGAGGGCTCGTTCCACTGCCTTTTCATCCTTGGTGGTCCACCGTTCGACGAAGTGGTGGTGGGGATATCGACCGCGAGCGACCAGGTCGGCGATGGTGATGCCGGCGGGGGCTGACGGGTTCTGCGGCAGCAGCCCCAGAATCGTCGCTACCTTGCGGGTGGGCATGCTGGTGATGGGTTCTCCGTCCAGCATGACGGCCCCCGACGCCGGTTTCAGAATCCTGGCCATGGCCTTGAGAAAGGTCGACTTCCCGCACCCGTTGGGTCCGATGATGGATCCCATCGTGTGTGGAGGTATATCAAGACTCAGATCCTCGATGACCGTACGTCCGCCATAGGTGAGGCGAAGGTGCGAGGCGGCCAGCCGATGCTCGCTACTGCAGGAGTCGCCTGCCGGGGGTGACGTCATGATGTTCAGAGCTCCTGTCTGCGGGTCATGAGGACCATGATCGCGATGAGGACGGGTCCGCCCACAATGCTGGTGATGATGCCGACCGGCACCTGGGCCGAGGGCAGATGTTGGGCGACGATGTCCGAACCCAGAACCAGGCAACCTCCTACCAGGCCTGACTGGATAAGGGCTGATGCTCCCCGGCCGACCAGGACCGTGGCGATGGGGCCGGAGAGGAACGAAACGAAGGAGATGGGACCGGTGGTCGCTGTCGCGACAGACAGGAGGAGCACGCCTACGATAATCACCTGAAACTGAACACGGCTTACCCTGACGCCCAGTCCTGCGGCCATCTCCGGTCCCAGCTGTAGGGTGCTGATATTCCTGTCGAGTGCCAACAAGAGCGTGGCGCCGAGCAGTGTTGTTGTTGCCAGTATCGGCAGATCGGTCCACTGGGCATCGGCCAGGCTGCCCGTCAGCCATCTGGTCGCAGCCTGGATGTTCCATTGGTCGCTACGAATCATCAGCCAGGAGCCCAGTGCGTTGAACCCTGCGGCTACTCCTATTCCGATCAGTATCAGCCGGGTCGGGTCAAACGAACCGCGCCAGGCCAGGGCCATGACCAGGAGGGCTGTCAGGAGACCACCCATGACCGCCAGGCAGGCCAGAGGCATGCCCGACAGACCCAATACGACAATGCCGAAGATGGCAGCAGTGTTGGCTCCGGCAGTAATGCCGATGATGTCCGGGCTGGCCATCATGTTGCGTAGGAGGTGCTGGAAACCAATTCCGGCCATGCCGAATGCGATGCCGGCGACACAGCCAATTAGTGTCCGGGGCATGCGCAGTTGGAGAATCACGAACCTGGTGCCTTCGTCTGACTGCCCCCAAACCACTCCAAGCAGGTCGCTCATGGAGTAGACGCGATGTCCTAGGGCCAGATCGGCCAGTGCGAGAGCGACCAGGAGTATCACAAGTAGGACGGTAACTGTCAGCGAACGAATGGCATGGGCCCGTCGTATCCGCTGCAGGTCGGTCATCGCATCGGGTTTACCCGAATCATGAAGGAGACAAGCATCCATGCCTATACCTCCGTGGTTTTTCTGCGCCCGGCCAGAACCACGAATACGGGAGCTCCGATCAGCGCTGTGACGATGCCGACTTCCACATCGGATGGACGGGTGATTATCCTGCCTACCACGTCAGCTCCAACTACCAAGATGGGACCGATAAGGATGCTCAGGGTCATGATTCGCCTGTAGTCGGGTCCTATGAGCAGTCGTGCCACATGGGGAACTACCAGCCCGACGAAGCCGATTGGACCTGCTAGTGCCGTGCATGAGGCGCAGAGGAGTATCGCCGCAAGCCAGGCCATGCTGCGGACACGCCCGACGTGCATGCCCAGCCCCTCGGCCATCTGATCACCCAGGGTCAAAGCGTTGATTCCGGGCGTCAGGCAGAAGGCGAGTATCAGTCCAAGAGCGAGAAGAGGTAGGACCGGCATCATGAGGTCGAACCGGGCGCCCGAGATTCCGCCCACTTGCCAGAAGCGATATGAGCTGATGACGTTGACGCGCGGCAGAAGGATGGCGGAGGTAAGGGACCCCAGTACAGAACTGATCACGACACCGGCCAGGGTCAGCCGCAGGGGCGATGGGCCGGATGGACCCAGGGATCCTATAGCCCAGACGACCAGTGCGGTCATCGCGCTGCCCAGCAATCCCACCCAGACATACTGGGCTGGCGTTGAAAGGGAGAAGAAGGCCATGGAGCAGACGATTGCAAGAGCTGCCCCCGTGTTGAAGCCCAGAATCGACGGGTCCGCCAGCGGGTTGCGGGATATGCCCTGCATCAGGGTCCCGGCCACCCCGAGCCCGGCACCGACCAGGAGGCCGAGGACGGTGCGGGGAATTCTCAGGCGGATGGCCGAGACCGCGATGTCATCCGAGGAGGCGGACAGGGCATTGAGGATGTCGGAAAGGCTGACGGAACGGGATCCGAAAACCAGGGACAGGCCGCAGACCATGACCAGACAAGCCGCCAGAATCAGCCCGGACAAAACCATGGGTCCGGTTCTCTTGCGATGCATGACGGCCTGTCGAGTATCAGGGCGCGGTGTCATTTCTGACCGCATATCGGCGCTCCCTCTTCCTTTTCCATCCCTTCCCTGCGGGGCCGAATCAGATCTTGGCGGCAGCCTCGCCCAGAAGCCCTGCGTAGGTGTCGGTCGTCTTCCGGATGGACAGGGCTGAGGGGTCAAGGGCGTTGGCCATCTCGCTGTCGTTGTCGATGACCACGACGGATCCGCGCTCGACTGCGGGAATCTTGGAGAGGAGGGGGTCCTTGCGCATCGCTTCAAGCAGGTCCGGGGTGCCGTAGGTGACGATGATGTCGACATCCTTGTAACTGTCGGCATGCTCGGAGGAGATCTCCTTGTAGAAGTCCTTGGTGCTCTTGGAGTCCTCCTTGATGGACTCCGGAGTCTCCAGTCCCAGGTCGTTCAGGAATTGCGGCCGGGCGTCTGAGGTGGTGTAGACGCTGAACTTGGAGAGTTTGGAGGCATCGAAGTACATGACCGCCCCGGTCTTCCCCTTGATTGCTGAGTGGGTTTCTCCGGCCTTTGCGATGCGCTCCTCCAGATCGGTTATCAGCTTCTTGCCCTTTTCGGGTTCTCCGATGGCCTGGGCCGTGGCGGTGATGACCTTGCGCCAGGGGTCGCCCCAGGCAACCTTCTGATAGGCGATGGTGGGCGCGATCTTGCTCAAGGTGTCGTACTGCTTCTTGGTCATGCCGGAGAGCAGACCGATGATCAGATCGGGTTTGGATGCGGCGATGGACTCGACATCGATGCCGTCTGATTCGTCATGCAGCTTGGGCATGTCCGCCTTGTCCACATGCATGTCATCCAGGGCATCCTTGGTCCAGGTCAGGTATCCGCCATCGACGGTCTTGCCGAAGGCATTCTTCTGGATGCTGACCGGCACTACCCCCAAGGCAATGAGGTTATCGGGGGTGGCCCATCCGACGGTGGCGATGCGCTTGGGCTTGGAGGGTATGGAGGTGGTGCCGTAGACGTGATCGATCTTGACGGGGAAGGAGCTTTGCCCTTCCGAGGCCTTTGACCCGCTGGACGGGCCTGCCTGCGAGCCCGATCCGCAGGCGCCCAGGAAGAACAGGGCGCTTGCCAGCACCAGGATGGTTGCGATAGTGCGCTTGAATCGAGTGAGGGAAAGGAGCGGTCGAATGTGCATGTGGTTCCTTTGATCGTGCTGTCGAATTGGCATGGTGCACCAGAGCCAGGTACCAGATGTAGCATCGGCCCGACGGGAAGAAAAGAGTTGATTTCCTTGGCTGCATGTGTTAAATGGAGCATATGCCGACCACAGTGTCCTTGCGATCAAGGGCATGAATAACTTGATGAACTCGGGCCTTCTTGCCACTGCGTAAACCATCCTCAACCACTAAGGCCTTGAATGAGGTTAGGCCTACCATGTTCGACGTGGATCACGGGACTTACCCCCTACGTCGCCTCTTCGTCATGACCATACTGGTAATAATGGAGTATCCGCTAGCCTCGGGGTGAGGAAGCCCGGGGGAGAGACCTGGAAGGATGGTAGGCCACTATGGTTGGTATGCGCGATGTCGCCCGGGCTGCGGGGGTTTCGATCAGCACAGTCTCCCTGGTGGTCAACGGTACCGGCTACGTTTCGGACGAAATGAAAGCCAGGGTCCATTCGGCCATGGAGGACCTCGACTACATACCCAACGAGCTGGCCAGGAACCTCTACCGCAACCGGACTGACATCATCGGGGTCATCGTGCCCACGATCCGTCACCCCTTCTTCGCTACACTCACGGCCAGCCTGCAACGGGTCCTTTACCAGCACGGTTTTCGCACCATCCTCTGTTCCACAGTCGATGTGAACCAGGATGTGGATCAGTACGTCGACATGCTCCGCAGACATATGATGGACGGAATCATCATGGGGGCCCACACCACTTATCCTGCCTCCTACTGGACCTCCATCGGGCGCCCATTGGTGGCCTTTGACCGCTACCTGGGACCCGGCATCCCTGTCGTCGCCTCCGACCACGAGGGTGGGGGGCGCTCCGTGGCTGATATCCTACTCAGTTCCAAAGCCCGTCACGTGGTTATGATCGGCGGCCCGCGCGAGCAGTTCCATGACATGCCTCGGGCTGGTTCCAACCGGGGAAGGTCGGCGAAAAGACTTGCAGACCCTGTTCAACGGGGGGGCGGAGGCCTGGACACTACCTTCCCCACGGTTCGTTACTACCTGACTTTGGAACACGCGCTGGACCAGGCCGACGTCCGATACGAGTACGTAGAGGCGGGGGCTGTCGAGAGTCTGGAGGGCTATGCCAGGGCGGTCAACCATGTGCTCGACTCCTATGACGACGTCGATGCCGTGGTTAGTTCGGATATTGGGGCGGCGTATTGCGTCCAGGAGGCCATACGGCGGGGTATCAGGATTCCGGACGACCTTCAGGTGATCGCCTACGACGGCACCTACCTGGCTGATGCGGCCGGCATGAGGCTGACCGCCCTCCAACAGAACTTCGACAGGATAGCCGAACTTCTGGGCCGGCGGATCATTGAGTCCATCGAGGTCGACGAGAAGAGGGACAATACTCGAAGGTCGGGCAGGTCCTCCGAAGGAGGCAGGACCCAAACCGGTGGCGGCGGTCGCGAGTGCCGGGACAGGGGCGCGTATTCCGCGGCCCGTCGTGGTGGCCAGATCGGCGTGTCCGAAGGGGAGGATCCACATGCAGGTCCGGATTCGGTAGCGGAATCTGCCATGGATGGGAACAGATTCGTGCATACTGTGGCGGATGTGATTCCTCTGCACGTAAGGATCGGCGAGACCACCAAAACCAACTGAATCGGCATTTGGCTGGGCCCCTCCCAGAGATGAGCCTGACCGGATCCAAAGGCTGGCGGTTATGTTCCAGCGTGAGGTCAGGAATCCGTTGCACCGTGTGTGCTTTTCAAATGTATCGAACCGGTTTTATGATACTATCGAACCCGTTCGTCAGACGTGGCGACGACGGGTTCGATATTGCGTTTGGCGTCTCTTTGGGGAGAGCTGTGACGTGCAGGGCTAGCAGGGCAGATGACCTAAGGAGGCTTCATGGATAACAAGGTCCAACTGATTGCATACGCGGACCGGTTCGGGGACGGTACGCTGGCCTCTCTCACCCATCTCCTGCGCACCCGCTTTCAGGGGGTCTACGAAGGTGTGCATATCCTCCCCTTTTTCGCCCCCTATGACGGGGCTGATGCCGGTTTCGACCCCATAGACCACACCCAGGTGGACCCCCGTTTGGGGACGTGGGATGATGTGACCGAACTCAGCCGTACCCACGACGTGATGGTGGACACCATCGTCAACCACATGTCATGGAAATCCAGCCAGTTCCAGGATGTGATGGCCCGCGGGCAAGGCAGCCCTTACTACGGCATGTTCCTGACCATGTCGACGGTCTTCCCTGACGGGGCCACCGAGTCCGACCTGGCCGGCATTTACCGCCCGCGTCCGGGCCTGCCCTTTACCCAATACACCTGGGCGGGCGAGACGCGCCTGGTCTGGACCACCTTCACTCCCCAACAGGTCGACATCGACACCGACTCCCAGGGTGGATGGGAGTACATCCTCTCCATCCTGGACCGGCTGGCCGCCAGCCATGTGCGCTACATACGGTTGGATGCCGTGGGCTACGGAGCCAAAGAGGCGGGCACCAGCTGTTTCATGATTCCCAAGACCTTCGAGCTGATCGGGCGGATTAAGGAGGAGGGGGCCAGACGTGGCCTGGAGACCCTGATTGAGGTCCACTCCTACTACAGAAAACAGATTGAAATCGCTTCCAAGGTTGACAGGGTCTATGATTTCGCCCTGCCTCCTCTTCTCCTTCACGCCCTTTACACAGGAGACGTGGCAGCGCTCGAACACTGGATTCAGGTGCGTCCCCAGAACGCGGTGACCGTGCTTGACACCCACGATGGAATCGGGGTGATCGACATCGGCTCCGATCAGCTCGACAGGAACCTGAAGGGGCTGGTCAGCGACCAGGCGGTGGACAACCTGGTCAGGACCATCCACGAGCGCACCAGGGGCCAGTCGGCCGAGGCCACCGGTGGGGCCGCCAGTAATCTTGACCTCTATCAAGTGAACAGCACATACTACTCGGCCCTGGGCTGCAACGATCAGGCCTACCTGGCCGCCAGGTCAGTCCAGTTCTTCCTGCCCGGAGTGCCCCAGGTTTATTATGTGGGGGCTATGGCTGGGCCCAATGATATGGACCTCCTGCACCAGACGGGCAATGGGCGTGACATCAACCGCCATCGTTATTCCACCATGGAGGTGGATGAGAATCTTCGCCGGCCGGTGGTCAGGGCGCTCAATGCACTCTGCCGCCTCCGCAATGGACTGGATGCCTTCGACGGGTCCTTCTCCAGCCGGATGACGGATACGGGTCTCCTCCTGGACTGGGTCGGGCAGGCCAGCCGGGCCCGGCTGGCCTTCACCCCTGCCCGGGGTCTGGGCGGGGATGCCATGGTGCCTGTCGCCGGCCTCGAGTGGGAGGATGGTCAGGGGAGTCATCGTTGCAGGAACCTTCTTGAACTGGAAGGGCTGGTTCCACAGGTCTGAACTAGACTCGGTGCCAGGCATGTGATCGCACCCATGGCCCCGTGCAGGCGATCCTGCGAACTGCCCGGGGCTGTGCGGGGGACGGAGGCTGATGTGAAGCGGTTCTTCAACCAGAACAACGTCTTCTTCAGGTTCATGGGCATTCTTTTCGACCTGATCGAGCTCAATCTGATTACTCTGATCTTCTGCATACCCGTTTTCACGGCTGGAGCCGCCTTCGTCGCTATGCACTACGTTCTCTGGCACATGGTCCGTGGAGAGGATTCCTACATCGCCATGCAGTTCTGGCACTCCTTCAAAGATAATTGGAAGAATGCCACAGTCATCTGGTTCCTGGTCATGATCGTCGGCCTGATTATGTGGGTTGATGTGCATGCCATGGGAGAACTGTCACGGTCGGGGCGGAGCCTTCTGGAGGTCATCTTGATCGTAGTTGCCCTGCTCACCGTATCCGTGGCCGAATATGCTTTCTTTCTGCTCTCCCGGTACGAGAACACCGCCATCCAAGCCCTGACCAATGCTGGCAGGCTGGCCCTGGGATTCCTCCCACGGACCTTGGCCATGACCGTTATCACCATAGGGGCCGCTGTTCTCTACGCTGCATACCTGGTCTACCTGCTCCCTCTCGTGCTCCTGCTGGGGTTCACTCTCCCCCAATACTGTTGCGCCTGGCTTTACAACCCGATTTTTAAAAGAATGGAAGAGGGCAGGAAGGGTGGACCTGAGTCAGGCGCGGGGCAGGCCCGTTAGCGGCAGGCGTGTCGCAAGGTTTGCCGCTGGTGTTTGCGAGTATTCCCAGGAGGTTGTGCTGCTCCCGTGTTGGTGGACTCGTGAATCGGTCGCTTTGACAACCAATGTGGGCTGCATGTAGTATCGAACCGGTTAGATACATAAAACAGGTTCGTATCGAACCGGTTAGATGTACCTGAATCCATGCCGGTGTCAGCCCAAAGCCAGCACCGGTCCCGGGCAATGCGGCTCAGCCGTAGAAGGCAGAAAGGCGGCAACGATGAGAATCTTCAAGAAGAGCCCCGCAGTGAAGCGGGCGGGTGCGATTGTATTGGCAACACTCCTGTCAGTCGGCATGCTGGGGGCCTGCGGATCGGGTTCCAACTCCAGTTCGGGGTCATCGGGCACCAAAATCACCATATTCAACTCCAAGTCGGAGATTCAGTCCCAGATGGAGAAGATGGCCAAGGAGTACTCACAGAAGAAGGGCGTAGATGTCGAGGTCTACTCCTCCACCGATGCCGTGGTGGCCCATCTGTCCACCAAGTACGCCTCCAACGATCCTTACACCATCTCCATGGTGGATCCCAAGGATGTATACTCGCTGGCCAAGGAACACGCGATCGACCTGAGCGACCAGAAGTGGGTCAAGGACACCAAGTACGCACTGAAGATTGACAACAAGGTTTACGGTTTCCCGGTCAGCATCGAGGCCAGGGGCCTGCTCTACAACGCCGATGCCATCAAGAAGGCCACGGGCAAGGAGTTCAAGCCTGAGGACTACAAGACCCTCTCGGCCTTCAAGGGCTTGATCAAGGAACTTCAGGCCGGAGGGATGGAGCACCCCACCGGTGTCATCAAAGAGGACTGGTCCCTGGTGGCCCATTATCTGACCCAGGTCTATGAGGAGCATGAGGATCCTGATGCTTTCATCAAGAGCCTGCACGAGGGCGGGGTCGACCTCGACAAGGACGCCAAATTCACCTCCCTCATGGACACCTTCGACGTGCTCAAAGATAATAACTACGCCAAGGACAACGCCATCTCGGCCGAGCGCGAGGTGACCGAGCAGAACCTGGCCGAAGGGAAGATCGCCTTCATGTTCGGCGGCAACTGGGACTGGTCCGTCATCAAGGACTATGACTACACCGAGAACATGGGGGAGATGCCCGTCCCCCAGGACACCAAGGACGGCAGTAACGAGAAGCTGGTCGGCGGCGGCTCCAAGTTCCTCTTCATCGACTCCTCTGATAAAACCTCCGACAAGCAGCGCAAGGCGGCCGAGGACTTCCTCAACTGGCTGGTCTACGACAAGGACGGTCAGTCCTTCATCGTCAATGACTGCTCCCTGATCTCTCCCTTCGCCAACAATAAGCTGGAGGTCAAGGATCCCTTGGGCAAGTCGGTGAAGAAGTACGCCGATGCCGACAAGCTGATCCCCAACTATAACCATCTGCCCGATGACCACTTCTCCGTCCTGGGAGCCAACTTCCAGAAATACCTGGCTGGTCAGGAGGACAGGGCTTCCCTGGCCAAGGACATTCAGAACTACTGGAAGTCGGCCAAGATCTACGAGGCCGGAAAGTAACTGTCCACTACACAGCCGGGCGGGGACCGACCCTCTGCCGCCCCCGCCCGGCCGGGGCAAGCCTGATAATCATGAAAAGAAGCAAACTCTCATACAAGGTGGGGCAGTTCCTCATGTTTGCGGGCCCTGCCGCCATCCTCTTCTGTGCCGTGGTGATCGTCCCCTTCATTTACGGCCTCTACCTGACTCTGACCAACTGGGACGGGATATCCAACCACAAGCCCTTCGTGGGCTTGTCCAACTACCGTCAGGCCTTTGCTGACACTGCCTACTGGCAGGCCATGGGCAGAACCGTCATCTATTCGGTAATCTCAGTCATCTTGGTCAATGTTGTCGCCTTCCTCCTGGCCTACCTGGTGACCAGTGGGATCAAGGGGCAGAACTTCTTCAGGGCTGCCTTCTTCATACCCAACCTGATCGGTGGAATCGTGCTGGGATATGTCTGGAAGTTCGTCTTCAATCGGGCCTTCGTGGCCATCGGGGAAGCCGTCACATCCCATACGACATCCTCCCTCCTGTCCACGCCCAACGGGGCCATGTTCTGCCTGATCCTGGTCTCGGTCTGGCAATATGCGGGCTACATGATGCTGATTTATGTGGCCGGGTTCATGAGTGTGGATCAGAGTCTAAAGGAGGCAGCGGAGATTGATGGCTGCTCCAAGGCTCAGGCCATGGTGAAGGTGACCATACCCCTAATGAGGTCATCATTTGTCCAATGCATCTTCCTGAGCACGACCCGGTGTTTCATGGTCTACGACCTCAACCTCTCGCTGACCAAGGGCGAACCATTCAACTCCTCAGTCATGGCGGCCATGCACGTATACAACAAGGCCTTCGTGTACAAGAACTACGGGGTGGGCCAGTCCGAAGCCCTCCTCCTGTTCGTAGTGTGTGCGGTCATCGGCCTCCTCCAGGTCTATTTCGGTAAGAAGGGTGAGGTGGACGCTTGATGAGTGCAGCGACAAAACAGATGCAGGCAGGGGCCATTCAGGGGGAGGAACCTCACATGCCCAAGACGGGCATGGGCACCAGGATCGGGCATGGCCTGGTCTGGCTGGTTCTGATCGTTCTCCTCTTCGCTTTCCTGGCCCCCTTCCTCCTGGTGGTCATCAACGTCTTTAAGACCAAGGCGGACATCACCTCCAAGCCTCTGGCTCTGATCGGTCGTCACGGGTTCACCCTTCAGAACTTCCCTGAGGCCATGGAAAAGATGGACTTCTGGACGGTCCTGGGCAACTCCCTCTTTGTGACCATCTGCGCTACGATCCTGACTGTCCTTCTGTCGGCCATGGCGGCCTATGTAATCGTCCGCAACCCCACCTGGAAGGCAGGGGCCATCCTCTTCACCCTGATGGTGGCTTCCATGGTCATCCCCTTCCAGGTGATCATGGTCCCCCTGGTTTCGGTCTACGGCGGGATGCTCCATGTGCTCAACAGTCGGATTACTCTGATCCTCATGCATGTCGGCTTCTCGGTCTCCCTGGCCACCTTCATGTTCCACGGGGCCATCAAGACCAACATCCCTATGGAGCTGGAGGAAGCAGCCGAGATCGACGGCTGTGGCAAGTGGAGGACCTTCTGGCGGATCGTCTTTCCCCTCCTGAAGCCCACGGTGGCCACGGTGACGATCATCGAGGCTATGGCTTTCTGGAACGATTACCTCCTGCCCTCCCTGGTGCTGGGCCGCAAGGAGCTTTACACCATCCCTATCGCCACACAGGTCTTCTACGGAACTTATTCCACAGATATCGGTCTGGTCATGGCGGCCCTCCTCCTGGCCATGCTCCCCATTCTGGTCCTGTACGTCTTCCTCCAGCGGTATGTGGTTGAGGGCGTGACCTCAGGGGCTGTCAAAGGCTGAGCAAGAATTCCCCATCGCGGATCCTCCCGCCCCTGTCGGACGCAACGCCAGTTTTCTGCACTTGGTTTCGGGCCAGCCTCTTACGGTCTAAAATCGAGACGATGGATACAGGTGGTGTGGCGGGCCGATCATGCCGATGGGGTGTCTGCCGGTGTTTGACGCCGTGCGAGTCAGCCCGTGAAAAGCGGTTCAATTGTTCTGTTTTCTGCTACTTCGGCATGACCACAACCGTCTATAGAGCCTCGGGCGGATTCCTGACGTTCAGGTTCCACCTCTGGCCAAGCGTGACCGCCTCCACCTACGGTATTGGTTGGGGGACATGCCCATCTGCCGCTTGAAGGCCTTGGAAAAATAAGAGACGCTGTTGTACCCGCTCATTCTGGCCACCTGGGTCACCGGACAGTCCGTGGTGAAGAGGATTTCCTGGCTACGGGAAATGCGAAAGCTGGTCAGGTAGTCCTTGACGGTCAGACCCGTCTGTCGTTTGAAAATAGTCGACAGGTAGGAGCGGTCAATGCCGATATCTGCCGCCAGCCCCTCTACTGACAGGTCGGAATTGTACTTTTGTCCTATCAATGAGATTGCCTGGTCCACATAAGACCCCGCCCTTCCCCCGTCCTTGGAAGCCAGGGGTTCTCTGGTCTGCCGTAACGACTGCGCCAGGGTGGAAAGGATGACGAAAAGGGCGGACTGGTCTTGGAGGTTGTCGAAGGCGCTTTTGTGATTTCGTTGTCTCATCAGGGTTAGCTGCCCGTCGACATCTGTGAAGTCTGACTGGGTCAGGGTGGAGACGATCATGGGGAAGGTGAACCCCAGCTGGGACATCAGATCGGCGGCCCTGGTGCCATCGAAGGCGATCCACTCATAGGTCCAGGGGTCGTCGAAATCGGCCTGGTAGTAAACAAGCTCGTTCGGTGCGATGATGAATGCCTGGTGGGCGTGCAGGTGGAAAGTGGTTTCCTTCATCCGCAGGATGCCGGACCCCGATACGATGAAGTGGACCAGGTGGTAGGGTCTGGCCCCCGGTCCGTAGGAATGACCCCCGTAGCAGGCTGACCGTCCCGTGAAGAGGGGTCTGAGGTCCCGCCAGCCAAGATCGGGCAGGCGGACCAGTGTCTCTTTTTCCACGGCGAACCCCTTCCGAACCGGTTCCGTTATCGACCTTGCAACTGTGCACAAAAGGCCAAGACAGCCAAGCATCCGTCGCCAACCTGCAGGTCGTCGGCACCGGCATCATGCCATACATTGTAGGTGGGTTCCTCAGTGGCGTTTTCGCCGACAATGTCCGGTCGGCCGGGCTTATGAGGGGCTGTTCAAGAAAGGTGGTGTCGGCGATGGAGCTGACAGAACAAAAGAAAGCAGAAAATGGGGAAGGTAGTGCCGACCATGACGGTTCGCTGGTCCAAGACCTGAAGAGCGGGCTCACGGCCCCATGCTCCCTCAAGATTGAAGACGGGGAGTACTGGTACGGAGGCTGCGTCATGGACGGGTCGCGTTATCCCTTCACCGCAGGTGACGATTACAGGCTGGACCTGATCGATCTGGACAGCCCAAACCAGGTCTCTCCGGCCTTCGTCTCCACCCACGGACGGGCCTTGTGGAGCGAGGAGCCCTTCGACCTCAAGGTCCAGGGGGACGCCATGGTGATGATCACACGGGGGACGGTACATGTGGACGCTTCGGGTGCCAACCTGCGTGACGCTCAGCAGAATCTGGCCAGGCAGACCTTCACCCTTGGGCAGATGCCCCCTGAGGAGTTCTTCCGTATGCCCCAGTGGAACACTTGGATCGAGCTGATATACAAGCAGAATCAGCGCGACGTGATGAAGTACGCCAATGGGATAGTAGATAACGGCTTCCCTCCGGGAATCATCATGATCGATGATTTCTGGGGAGACTACTACGGCCGTTGGCAGTTCTCGCCCAGAAAGTTCCCTGACCCAAAGGGCATGGTCGAGAAACTCCATGATATGGGCTTCAAGGTCATGGTATGGGTCTGTCCATTCGTGACCCCTGACACCGTGGAGTACCACGAGTTGCGTGACCGGCACATGCTCATCTTTGATCGGGATGGCGAGCCTGTCATACGTCAGTGGTGGAACGGCTACGGGGCGATTCTGGACATGTCCAATCCCGAAACATATGCCTGGCTGAAGGAAGGATTGCAGGACCTGCGTAGCCAGACTGGTGTGGATGGATTCAAGTTCGACGCCGGGGACTTCAGGTACTACCATGACGACGATGCCTCGCTCATGCGGCTCACCAGGCAGGAGGAGGCCCAGCTCTGGGGACGCTTCGGCACTGAGTTCGATTACAACGAGTACCGGGTCAATTACAAGAATGGTGGCCTGCCCTTGGTGAATCGTCTCCAGGACAAGATTTTCGAGTGGGGTAAGGACGGCTTGTCTGAGCTGATTCCCGATACTATAACCCAGGGCCTCTTGGGGTACTACTACAACTGCCCTGACATGATCGGTGGAGGTGAGTATCGCAGCTTCCTGGTAACCAAGACACTGGACCAGGAACTGATTGTCCGCTCGGCCCAGTGCGCCGCCCTCATGGCCATGATGCAGTTCTCCGTGGCACCTTGGAGGGTGCTGGACAAGGAACACCTGGCTCTCTGCCAGGAGGCGGCCCACCTCCATGTGGAACTTTCGCAGACGATCGTCGACCTGGCCAGGAAGGCCAGCCAGACCGGTGAGCCCATCACCAGGAGCATGGCTTATGACTTTCCGCAGGCCCCTGTGGACTGCCTGAAGACCCAGTTCATGCTCGGCGACAGGATTCTGTCGGCCCCGGTGATCGAGAAGGGTGCAACCAGTAAGAGGGTCTATTTCCCCGAAGGGCGTTGGCAGTCTCTCCAGGATGAATCGACTGTGGTGGATGGACCGGTCACCCGCGATGTTCCAGTGACGCTG
The DNA here is from genome assembly GCF_016101415.1 of Bifidobacterium sp. M0404. Classification (NCBI taxonomy): domain Bacteria; kingdom Bacillati; phylum Actinomycetota; class Actinomycetes; order Bifidobacteriales; family Bifidobacteriaceae; genus Bifidobacterium; species Bifidobacterium sp. M0404. Next base: position 144,803 of record NZ_JACFQP010000002.1, read on the forward strand.
GCCACCCTGCCTGCCTACCGGAGAATCGACTGAGGGGATGATCCGCAATGAGTGATGAAAAAACAAGTGAGGATAAGACTGACAAGGGCGGTGCCGTAAAAGCGGGACCGGCGCTCAAATACTCCCTCCTGTCCATATCCCTTGTGCTGACCTCGGCATATGCCATCTCGGCCGCCCTGCCCGCCATGCAGAAGTCCATGCCGGACCGTTCCCTGGCCCAGATTGAGACCTTGGCCACCGTTCCCACCATCTCGGTGGTCGTCATGGTCCTCCTCAGCGGGTGGATAGCCCAGCATATAGGGGCCAAGCGGACCGTTGGCATCGGTCTGCTCCTGGTCGGTGTCGGGGGCACCCTGCCGGCTTTTGTGACCAGCTACCCGGTCATTCTGGTCTCCCGTCTGGTCCTGGGTGCAGGTTTCGGGCTGTTCAACTCCCTGGCCGTCAGCCTCCTGTCCCATTTCTTCTCGGGCAACGAGAAGGCCACCGCCTTGGGCTTCCAGAACGCCTTTCAATCCATAGGCAGTGCAGTCATGACCTTCCTGGCGGGCCTCCTGTTGAACATCAATTGGCATTGGTCATTCCTGGTCTACCTGGCCGCCTTCCCCATCCTGATCGTATTCTGGATCTTTGTGCCTGAGGTCAAGCAGGACCAGCCAGTCAAGGGGGTCATGGCCGGGCAGAAGGTGAGTCCCGGTGTCATAGGTCTGGCCCTGTTGTCCATGGTTTACGTCTGCATCCAGGCCGGTTTCACTGTCCGCATCCCCACCATCGTGACCGATGCCGGGTATGCTTCTGCCACCGAGGTGAGCAACTGCCAGAGTATCGCCACCATAGTCGGGATGATTGCAGGATTCCTCTTCGGGGCTGTCTACAAGTACCTAGGACACTACATTCTGGCCTTGGGCACACTGCTGATGGGTTTGGGTCAGATTCTGGCGGCCTTTTCCCATAACATCATCATGACCGGTCTGGCAACCGTCCTGGTGGTGGCCGTCTCCATGGTCTACATCGGTACCTACTGCAACAACAGGGCCAGCGAACTGGCCGATGCAAACTCCGTCACGCTGGCCACATCCTTCGTCCTGGTGGGCTGTAATCTGGGCGGCTTCATGGCCCCTTACGTCCTTCAGTGGGTCTCGGCCCTTGTCGGCTCCGATCAGAATGTCCTGATTGCCTACGGATGCTTCTCTCTGGCCGTGACCGTCTTCGCCCTGCTGATGGCCATCCGGATACAGGGGGTCAAACGGGTCCCAACTGGACGTGATGCATAAAGGCGGTCATCCGCAATCGTCATCATCGGCCGGGGAACTGGTACCCCGGCCCGGTGTATAGTGACAAACGGGTCCCTGCGGGGGCCCGCATACATGCATGGGGATGGGCCTTTGTAGTCCTGGCCCCTGCGATTTTTGTTATCAGTGGATGGTGAAGTCATATGACTGCCGGCTTCCTTTGTGAGAAGCTGATCCCGGGCAGGGTCTTCTGAAGCCCTTTAGGCTCTGTAGGCCCGCTGGTTCAAGCCGCCCGTAGGGGCGGCGATTCTGTTATGTCCGGTCTGGCGCCCCTATGAGGCGTCTCTCGTGGTACTCCGGACCGCATTGGTTCGATCCTGATTTCGATCACGGTCTGGGTGCGCATGGATTTGTAGACACAGAGCACGGAAACGGCATCTAATTTTGATTGATTTCATCAAGCATTCCAACATAAGGAGACGTGAAAGCTGCAGGTATCCGCAGGCCGGAGGCGATGACAGTCCGGCCCTGGCCCTCTCCCACGTCTGGCGGTCCTTCGCCGGAAGGCGAGGTAGGAGGAAGGAGGGACCCCAAACAGTCCTATCGGACATCAGCCTGAAGGTGGACCGGGGAAAGATACAGGCCGTGGTCGGTCTGAACGGGGCCGGCAAGACCACCCTGGTCAAAATCGCTTCCACACTTCTAACCCCTACTCGTGGCAAGGTGAGCGTGGACGGGGTGGATGCCCTTGCCGATCCGAGCCAGGCCCGGAAGAGATTGGGGCTGGTGCTCGGTGGGGACAGGGGTTTCTACCCTAGGGCCACGGTAATGGCCAATATGCGCTTCTTCGCCGACTTGGCAGATGTGCCCTACCGGCGGAGGGACAGCGAAATCGGCCGTGTCCTGGAGGAGGTGGGTCTGAACGGTAAGGAGCGCCATGCAGTATATGAGCTCTCGCGGGGTCAGACCCAGCGCCTCCACATAGCAAGGAGTCTCTTAGGCTCCCCAAGACTCCTCCTCCTGGACGAACCAACTGATGGCCTGGACCCGGGCGCGGCCCTGCACATCCGCAGCCTGATCCGTTCGGTGGCGGATTCAGGGGTGGGCATCCTCCTGACCAGCCACGGCATGGAGGAGGTGGAGGAACTGGCCGACCGCATAGCGGTCATCGACTCGGGCAGAATCCTGGTCAATGGATCCCTGGAGGTCGTCCGGCGGTTCGCCGACGTGGGCTGGGTGGCTTCCTTCACCTTAAGGCCGGACCAGTTGGCCGACCCCGGTATCCTGATTGGCTGGGTCGGCCGGCGCGGCGTGGTCCTCACACGGCCATCAGGCCCCAACTGGATGGTATCCATCCTCTGGAAGCGAGCCTCGGAGGAGGGATCGGGGCCTGCCGGTGCAGAGCCGACCCGTCTCGGACGAGAAATGGCCCGGTTCTTCGCGGACCGATCTCTCGACTGCCCGGCGGACCTCCTGGTCAGGCCCGCAGGTCTGGAGGACGCTTTCCTGGCCCTGGCCGCCCGCCCAGGCGCGGAGGCGGATCTTTGATGAGGATGCTCAGGGAGGCCGCCTTCCAACTGCGCGAATACACCAGAACCACCTACTTCATTGAGATCCTCCTGGTAGCCACCCTCTCAGCCTGCCTGGTCCAACGGTTGGGAGTCAGGGCCTGGGGATCCGATCCCTACGAGGGGTTTCTCCGTTCGGCCGTCATGGGCCTGTGGACCTCCTGCACCTCCGCCGCAGGTCTGATTGGTTTCGAACGGCGCAAAGGGACCTTGGCTCATCTCATGGTCAGCAGGTCTGGCCCCCGGCCTGCCATCCTTGCCCTGATCTCTTCAACCGCCACCTTTGGCCTGCTGGCTTTTCCTCTAGCCGGTGTGGCCTGGTTGATTCCAGGGCCGGGTGCCCTCCTGCCGACCGAGCTGGGGGAGCATTGGCCGGTTCTGGTCCTGGGGGTGCCCCTGATTTGGCTGGGGGCCCTGGTCATGGCCCTGGCTGTGGCCTGTCTCTTCGTCATGACCCCTTATGCCACAGCCTATGAAGGCCTGGTCCTTGTCCCCTGTATGGCCCTGTCAGGAGTTTTCGAGGGTCCGACGAGAACGATTGACCTGGGGGAGGGGTTGGAGAATCTGATCCCCACCCGGCCTGCCCTGTCCATCATGAAGGCAGGTGGCATTGCATCCGATCCAGGGGTTTCCATCCTTTGGTGGGACCTGGCCTGCTGGCTGGTGGCCCTACTCCTATGGATCAGCCTGGCCGCCCGCCTTGCCAGCATTTCCGAGGCCAGAGCCCGGCGTGACGGCACAATCGAGGTGATCTGACCATGAGTTGGGTTCATAGGATGCTCGCCGTCGCCAATGTCAGCTGGCGCTCTTCCATGCCTGCTGGCCGGCCCCTGGCCCTTCTGGTATCCCTGGTCGTTGTCCCCATTCTGGACGTGGCCTGCCAGCTCATGCTCGGAGGGAGCCTGAATTCCCCGGCCCTGGCTCGCATCGGATACGCCGGTGGTCTGGTGACTGCAGCCTGCCAGGTGGCGACTGTCATGGCAAGCGGTATGACCATGGACAGGGAGGAGGGAATCATCCCACAGATCCTGATACGCCGTCCGATGGACCTGGCCTACTGGATTGGCCTGGGTCTTCCGGGTGTGGTGGCTGCTTCGTTCACAGGGCTGGTCGCCCTGGCCGGAACCCTGGTCCTGAATGTCGGACACAGCCCGTCCGATTTTCTCCGGGCTCTGAGCCTCCTGCCCACCGCCCTATTTGCAGGTTTGGCCTTGGGACTCCTTGTGGGTGGCCTCGGCCTGCTGACTGCGGATTCCCTCGCCCCGCTGAATGCGGTCACTGTCCTTCTGCCGGTGGCTGTGGGTGTGGTCGTGCCTGCTGAAGCCTACCCGGCCCCACTTCGTCGGTTCGCAACCAACCTCCCCTTGGGGGTCACGGTCCAGGCCGTGGGAGATTATGGTCTATCTTCGACGGCGGTCCTCCTTGCCGAGGTCATCAGGGGGCTGGTGGAGGTGGTCATCGGTCTAGCGGCCTCTGTAGTGGCCCTGCGCAGAATACGGTCAGGGGCCTATCTGAGGTTGTGATTCAAGGATGTGGAAGGTAGGAGGGGCTGTGCGCGTGCATGCACCCCTCCTCCTGTCTCAGGTGTTCGTCTAGCAAGACATTATGTCGGCGTGAGAATCCGTTCCGGCTCCTTTATCTTTCTTTATTTTCGGTCTTTAGTCTGGCTCCTGCCACAAGGAAACGAATAGGAGCTGACCATGCGTTACATATTGAGGACCGAGGGGCTGACCAAGGTCTTCGGCCACGGACAGCGGGCCGTCGACCAAGTGTCCCTGCATGTTCCTGAGGGCGGAGTCTACGGGCTCCTGGGCCCAAACGGGGCCGGCAAGTCCACCACACTGAAGATGGTTACAGGCATGCTGCACCCTACTGGCGGATCGATGATTCTGGACGGGCACCCCTGGTCGCGCCGGGACCTCTACGACATCGGCGCCTTGATCGAGCAGCCGCCCGTCTACCCCAACCTGACGGCGCGCCAGAACCTCAAGGTGCGCACAACCCTCTTTGGCCTGCCCGATGAGCGGATCGACCAGGCGCTCTCCATTGCCGGACTGGGCGATACGGGCTCCAAGAAGGCTGGACAGTTCTCCCTGGGTATGAAGCAGCGCCTGGGAATAGCCAACGCCATCCTGACCAGACCACGTCTGCTGATACTGGACGAGCCTACCAATGGGCTGGATCCGCTGGGGATCGAGGAGTTGAGGGGGATGATCCGCAGCTTCCCGCAGCAGGGGATGAGCGTGATCGTCTCCAGCCATATCCTCTCCGAGGTATCAATCCTGGCGGATCACATCGGCATCATCGCCGACGGTCGCCTGGCCTACGAGAATGAACTGCACGCCGGGGAGGACCTGGAGGGGCTCTTCATGGACGTGCTCAGGAGGTCGCGATGAACGAGCGGAATGCCAACGAACTCGTCCAGCAGGATACGGCTACTTCAGACGACCGAGTTGTGACAAAGGCTAGAACGCGGGGAGGAGGCATCTCCTTTGGCAGGGTTCTGGCGGCGGAGATCATGAAGGGCAGGTCGGCCGCACCTAGGCGGATGGCTTTGGCCTTCCCTCTGGTGCTCATTGTCATCGTGGCTTGCTTCGCGTTCGGACTGCACGTCTGGATGCCCTCCTGGATCAACTACTGGTATGTTCTGCTCCTCCCAGCCATGACTGCCCTGATAAGCGTCGCAGTGGTTAACATCGACGGAAAGCAACAATGGAGGACCACCCTGTCCCTGCCCGCAGCGCCCGTTCTGGTTTGGTGGGCCAAGATCGTCTACTGTCTGCTTCTAGTCGGCCTCGCTACCTTGCTGGCTCTGGGTCTTTCGGCAGTCATGGTCGCCGTCTCCGGGGTCCAGGGCCCCTCCATAGTTGATTTCGTAGTCAGCGCCCTGATGTTGGTCCTGGCATGCTCCTGGATGATACCGACGGGACTGGCGCTGACCGCCCGGTTCGGCGTTCTGGTCGGATTCGGCCTGCCTTACATGGCGGACCTGCTGGCCTCGATCACCTTCTGGGGGAACCGACGGCTCTGGCCCTTCCTGCCGCCCGCTGCCATGATCAACCTGCCGGTGCCTTTCATGAAGGTCATGCCTGATGGCGTGCCGCTGGAGACCGAAGACAACAGTCCGATCAAGGCTGCACTGTCTGTCTTCGGCGGGCAGAGTCTGACGGCCTTGGTGGTCTGCCTGGTCTGGTTCCTGCTCCTGTCCGTCCTGACGGGAATCTGGTTCTCACGAAAGGAGACCAACTGACATGACTGGGATGACAGTTGGCCGTGTCGTAGCCTCGGAAATCGTGCGATTGCACGGATCTGTGCTTATCGCCATCCATGTCGTCTGTGGACTGGCGGCCGGACTCGTCTGCGGCGCCTACTTCGCCGCAGCCCCCTATGACCCCGGGCTGGAGACCGATGCCTTCTTCCAGGTCCTGGGCGCCTTCATGCCCCTGATGGCCGCCATCGTCGTTGCCATAAACATCGAAACCGAGCGGGAGGCCGGCGACATGGCCAACCTTCTGGGGATTCCCAGCCGCCGTCTGGGTCTGGCAGCCAAGGTCCTGGTGCTCTGGCTTCTGGGTCTGCTGGCACTGGCCCTGGCGGCTCTGGCATTCTGCCTGCCCATGGTTCTGGCTGGCGGACTGGGCGCACCAATCCCGGCCGTCGCGCTCGCCACCCTGGGCATGGCCGGTGGCTCCCTATGCCTCTACCTTTTCTCCATTGCCCTGGCCCTGAGCTTCGGCCGGAACGCGACCATCGCCATCGGTGTCCTCGGCACCGGAGTATCCATCAGTTCCCTTGGTGGCCTCTTCAACGGCCTGTACAGCCGTACCCTGTCCGGTGCCGCCAGCACTCCCGGGATCAGCCAGTGGATACCCTTTACCTGGCCTACCAGGTTCGGCTCCCTGGGGATTGAGCAGGCGCTGGCCTTGACCATGCCGGAAGGGAAAGGTCTGCGTGCTTCAATCGGCGTGACGGCTGTGGATAATCTGGTCCCCTGTCTGGTCCTCACCCTGACCCTGGGCCTGGCCCTCCTGCTCTGGATCGGCAGGTTCGAGGATCGGCGCAAGGTCAGCGATTAGACTGGATTACAGGGCATCCGGTCCGTGAGAAATCCGTCCTGCAAGAAATCAAGCTTGCAAGAATCCTGGCCCACAAGGTGTTCATTCTCAAACGCGGCTGGGCCGAGTCGGCAAGCGCAGAAAAGGAGCCAATCGTGGCTGACGTGCACGCCGAAGATTCCCGTGGGGACAATCGGCATCGGGCCTCCATCCTGGTGGTGGACGACGATCCAAGGATCACCACCCTGCTGATGGCTGCCCTGTCCAAGGACGGCTATGCCGTGACCGTGGTCAATGAGTCGCGGAAGGTCGTAAGCATGGATCTGTCCTCGGTCGACCTGATCCTCTGCGATGTCATGATGCCCCACATAGACGGTTTCGCCCTCCTGGCTGCCATCAGGGAACGGGTGTCCTGCCCGATCATCTTCCTGACGGCCAAAACCGATGAAGACAGCGCGGTCCTGGCCTATGGTCTGGGTGCCGACGACTACATACGCAAGCCTTTCGGCATTGCCGAGCTTCGAGCCAAGGTCAGAGCGCGGCTGTCCCAGGGCAGTCGGCGCGGGCGTCCCCTCCTGCATTTCGGCCCCTTGGACATGGACCTTCAGGCGCGGCAGATCAGGGTGGACGGGCACAACGCCAATCTGACGGATGCAGAATACCGCATATGCGCCCTGCTGGCAGAGCATCCAGGTCGGGCCTACGCGCCCATGCAGATATGGGAGGCCTGCCTGGCTGCAGAGGATGATCCGGCCGCCGATGATACGGACAGCGATGCCACGGCTGCGGTCAGAGTGCATCTGAGCAATGCCCGGCGCAAACTCAAGGCCTTGGGGGTGGACCCCATCAGGACCATCTGGTCGGTGGGTTACCAATGGGTGGCCTGACCGACGGCGTACCCGAGTCGCCGATGGAACAGAGCGTCAACAGCAAGGGCCGGCCAAGCCGCAAGGGAATGCCCATCGTTCTGCTGATCATCAGATACTTTCTCTATGTGCTGCTGATTCTGGCTCTGCTGTTCGCCGGCATATATATGGTCTGGATAAACCTGGGGGCCAGGGGCGACTTCTTCTGGGCCAACTACGGCGAGCAGCATCTGGAGAAGGTTGGGCGCCCCATTGGCCGTACGACCACTGTTGACGAATCCCTGATTCCCGCTGCCTACTGGTACCGAACCTATGACAGTCAAGGGCATCCCGTGGGGGGCGATATGAAGGGCGGCATGGCCAGCGAGGCCGACCAGCTGGCAGCCGACCATCGGGAGCATAGGGCGTCTAAGCCATCGGAAGAGCGGGAAAAGAAGACGGGACGGCCCCTTGCCACTCGTGCAAAGCCGGATGCGACCTACGTCGTCTATGCCACAGCCGATGGGCGGCCATGCGTCCTGGCCTATCGGATTCAGCCGCAGTGGGCGTCAAGGCAGACCCGGGACCGCTATCCCAATCCCCAGAACCTGCTGCTCGCGTCTTACGGGATCGCTTTGCTGCTCACCCTCCTGTTGGTCGGGCTGCGGGCGGCCCATGTCATATCGTCCAAGCTCAAGGTCTTCAACCAGGTGGCTGACGACATAGGGCGGCAGGATCTGGATGTCTCACTGCCCTGCAGCAACGTGCTGGAGATCAACCGGGTGCTGGGGTCCTTCGATAGGATGCGCGCCACGTTGAAGGAATCCCTGGAGAAGACCTGGATGGCCCAGGAGTCCCAGCGTCGGCAGGTGGCGGCCCTGGCACACGACCTGAAGACGCCGCTGACCATCATGCGAGGCAATGCAGACCTGCTGGGGGAGACCGGGCTCAGCCGGGAGCAGCAGTCCTACCTGGACTCCATCGAGGATGCCATCCGTGAGATGGCCGACTATGCGCAAGCCATCAGCCAGGGTTCCGTGGGCACGGCTTCAGGGCGATCCGGGGTTATGGCGGTTGCTTTGAAAGATGTGGTCAACAACCAGGCCCAAGGCTACCTGAATGCCCGGAGTCTGCGGCTTGAGCGGGATGACCGTCTAGGTTCCGACACCGGTCAGGTTTCCGGTGACGCGGCTGACCTTACCCGAGCGATCATGAACATCATCGCCAACGCGGCTGACTACTCGCCGGACCATGGCCTAGTGACGTTGACCTGGAGGCTGGAGGGTGGTCAGGAGGGCGGGCGAGCCCTAGTGGTGACCGTGCGTGACCGGGGTCCAGGTTTCAGCAGCCGGGCTCTGGCCCATGCCACGGAATGGCTCTATCAGGCTGACAGCAGTCGGCACGGCTCCAGCGGTCACCATGGCATCGGCCTGGCTGCAGCGCGGTCGACTGTGGAAAGTGCAGGAGGCCGCCTAATCCTGGCCAATGCAGCCAGTGGCGATGGCGCAGCAGTCACTGTATCTTTGCCAGTGCAGTGAATTCAGTGGAGCTGATACCGGTCACAGCAAACAAAGATTAGGAAATAGTGTTAGTCGTGGGCCAATAATTATGAAAACATCAATTATTTAGCAATCGCTTTAGTAATTGATTACTAAAGTTTACCATTCTTTGGCAGATCTGTACGTTACAGATAATAGAAATTATCAATCTGTAGGGATCTGCATATAAAAATCAGATGACGCTGAACAGAGCGATCTGTCGTTGGAGGAGGCGATAAGAGCGCAGGGGAAAAGAAATGAATCCCGAGGTCAAACCTATTCTATAGCGAAAGCCTGATCGACGGCAAAACGGTGGTTTCGGCTTGCATCAACGGCAGACACATAGGCGAAGAGGCCTGTCTGCTGCAAGACAGCAGGCATCAGCGCAGGCAGTCATACCCGATCGGAGATGCCGATGCCCGTATGACGCCTACGCAGCTGTATGAAATTGAAACTATTTGAGATGACCGGAGAAGTCTCAAGATCGTCGTCAGGGCCCGACATGAAAAATACCGTAATACGGTTCAAAACGCACGGCCGGCATGGAATATAGGTGCCGTATCCTCTTCTTCTTTTTCGCATCATCCTATCTGGTATGAGAAGCCCGGAGCGTACGTCATGTATCAGCCCACGCCCACTCGTTTAGGCTATTAACCAGCGGTCTGATGCCCGGTCCGGCTCCTTAAGCCCGTAGGCGATCAACATCGTCGTGATCATATAGTCATCAAAAAACAGATAGCTGATTGACTGTGCGGAACAGCGAGGGTCATGTCTTGACAATGAGCAATTCCAAGATTTATTCCTGCGTGCCCTGTGTAAGGTTCACGTGCTGTACTCCCAGCTAAACTTTACTGCTAGATATCCCGTGGTCAGTCTAGTAATGACTGCATATCATGCTGGAAACCAAGCAGCCAATAAATGTCATTAAAGATATCTTTAGAGGGCAAGACGATAGTTTGAATCGTCTGTTCCTTTGTTGAGGTGAGAACCTTGCTGCCGGTGGATCGTATTTTCCGCGCATATTTATATATAGCCAAATTATTCACATTGGTATCAAGTTTATTAACAGCAATACATATAGGAGAGTAGAATTGGCAGACAATATTTTCCAAAGGAAACCATTGATAGTTCTATTGGCCAAAACCATGATTCTATTTGACGAAGCGATTGATTGTATTCTCTGTGCCGCCATGACTATTGTCTGCTCCGGGGAATTGGCATGAATGACTTGTGCGACGAGCTCCTCGTTTTTAGCGTCTAAATGGTATGTTGTTTCGTCAAGCAGCATGATCGGCCGCCTTATGGACAACAGCCTTGCCAGGGCCAAGCGATAGCGTTCACCGCTACTCAGCAATACACCGCGTTGCCTGCTGGGGTATCCAATCCATCGAAGGTGTCTCTCACTTTGGCGTGAGGTTCACCTTATTTAAGGCATTCCAGCAGCCTTCATCGGATACGCCGTTCTTGTTCATCGCCAGATTCGTTCTGGAAGAACCGGAATATATGGGGGCATCGTGTTCTATATAGCCGATCAGAGAACGTACATAAGAGGAGCTGAGAGTTGAAAGATCAATACCATTAAAGAGAACATGGCCATGATTTGGCTTATAGAATACCCTTATAAGGGCCAGCATGGTTGATTTGCCCGCTTCGGATGGTCCGACTATCGCGTAGACGACACCGCCTTTCATATGCACGCCCGCTTCATTCAATTGGAGCCCGCCACGATTGTTCCGTGCGTCATCATACGGAATATCAGCATGGTCAAGATCGATGTCAATCTGATCGGAGTTGGTGACCTTCCTTTGGACCCTACTGGATACTGCTCATGCTGATGTCGCATCTTCGGTCGGCATTCTCATTATCGCTTGAATGCTGGAGTTCGCGCCCAACGCTCTGAACAGTCTGCTATATGTCGAAGAAAGTGTCGCCATAGGCGTGGGCATCATTTCTAGGTACATAGAAAAGTTACCAGTTGCTGAACAGTCATCACTCCTTTGGCCACTTGGAAAGCGCCGATTCCCGATACAACCATCAGGCACAACTGCATTAAGGCCATTCCTGATGGCCATATCAGTGACTGCTTCTTTGAAATTAGACGACCGGATGTGCACGCTTGCCTGGCTTCTCGCCGATTTTATTGGTCTCACGCTCCGTGGCGTCGAAAACCCTGATCCTTTTCAAACTCATCAAAGCATCAGTGGCTGCAGACGTCATATCTCCTATGGCCGTTTGAGCCCCTCTGGAGCAGTCTCGTAATTTTCCGGATAAGACTACCAGTAAACCGACAGTAACAAGACAGGTCGAAAGAGAGATAACGAACATGACGGGACTGATTATGACCATTCCCACACACGCGCCTATGAACACCAGTAAAGTGCCAAACACTTCTGGCAATTATCGGTCAGCAATCGCTTCAGTTCATTTGTATCAGATGAAATAATAGAAATTACGTTGCCTGTATGCGACTGGTCCAGATCTTTGAACGGCAAATGCAGAATATGCATTACTAGAGACCGTCTCATATCGTTCAACAGCAGGTAAGCGTCAAAAGAAGTGATTGCTGCGCCGGACAGAAACACTCCTGCCAACGCTATTAGAGGGGCACTGCGGATCGCATGTTATGCTGCACGCGTCCAAGAATGACATTGACAAGCTGTGGCTGAGCCAGATTTAAGAGGGCGCTCGCTATACTTAGCAGACTAACCGTGAATAAAACACCCTTATGGATTTCAAAAGGCGGGGCACGTCTATCAAAGATGCGGTTTTCTCATTACTATTCCGCTTGTGTGGCGACATTTTCGTCCTTTGTTGGGGGTGGTTACTCACCGACTGCACGTGATATGACCCTCACAGAATCCTCGGAACGCGCGCACAGCGCCTGCACGCCTGTGACGAGGGCGCCTACGACAATAGCGAGGAGTGCGATGACCGCCCAATATCCCCATTGAACGCTTATCTTTGCGCTTCCCAGATATCGTTGCAGCATGAAGGCGGTGCCGCAGGTGCTGAGCAGTGTGATGACGAAGGCGAGCAGCACCGAGGTGACCATCGAAATGAGACCATCGAGGGCTCCCAAAATGCGCAACTGTCCGGTACTGGCACCGGATACGTATGTCAGCGCCAGATCCAGGCGTCGCCCTCGTGCGGTGATCATCAGTCCGGAGATTGCGCCCACCAAAGCGATGATGAGCGCAGGGCCGAGCATGGCCATCAGGTTCGTCAGCATGTGTGGGTTCACGTTCATGGAATGGCCGTTACTGGCGAAATTCTTGAGGCTGTCGGTCAGCGTATGCAACACACCAGAGAAAGTCATGAGCAACGACAAGCCGGCCGTCATGGGAATGATGGTCGCGTTCTGTCGTTGGATCCTCCCAACGGCCTGCTGCCTAGCGAGTTTCCAGGTGCTGAATGGCAGGGGGAGAAGATGCGTCCATCCTTTGGTGAACCAGTGCATGACATAGGGAGCCAGAACAGCCAATGCGAAGATCAGGAGGAACATGCCTCCCATGGAGAACCCAATGAATCCTGTCACTCTGGACTCTATGGGATTCCTGCCGGAAATGTGCGTGGCGAGCTCGCCAGAGTCTATCTTGCGTGTAGCTGTCCCCGGGATGATGAGCGCGCATATCGCTCCCACGAGCAACGATGCGCCTAGCAGAACACGGAATGCGTTCACTTGTCTCGGCGGGTTTTGTGACTGCCGAAGCGCCTCTATCGGCCTGATCTTGGATAGTGTGCGCACGGTCAGCACTGTGCCTGCAAGGACGGCGACTCCGGCAATGGCCAACCCAGTGCCGATGGATGCCAGCAGCTGGGTTGCTTGATACGTCAGTTTCAGCTCGAATGCTCTGGCCAGGAGGTCGAACAGATATGGTGCTGCCAGCGGCGTCAGGAGGGATGACGCTATTGCTGCCAAGATGAATAGGACGATGATGATAGCCAGATTCCCGAAGAGCAGCTGCCAGGGCGTGGCGCCTTGAAGGACCAGCAATGCTAGTTGGTGCCTGCGCTGGTTCAGAGCGGCGGTCACGACCCACAGCATCACGAACACGGCTATGACCACGCTGAACAGCATTGCTGGGCCGGAAAGGTTGGCGCCTAACCCGGCATCCGGTCCGTGGTAAGCGGCATCAATAGCCCTGCGCGCGGCGACGATAGTGCACACAGCGGTCTGGGAAACGATTAGTGACAGCCATACGCCGGCCCATACGGCCGGGGCTGCTTTCAGATCAGAGAGTGCGCCCCTCATATGCGGGCCCCGCTCTCCGTATCAGCGTTCAGCACGTGGCCATCACGGACCTCAACGATCTGGTCGCACTGTCCGGCTACCTCTCCACTGTGGGTCACTATTACTACGGTCCTGCCCGCATCCATAGCCAGGCTTTTGAACACCTGCATGACCTTGGCGCCAGATTCCTGATCCAAGGCTCCAGTCGGCTCGTCGGCGAAAATGATATCTGCATCGGAGAGCAGCACTCGTGCAAGCGCGACACGTTGCTGCTCTCCGCCTGAGAGCATCGTCACGCTCCTTTTTTTCTCGTTTGCCAATCCGAAGTACCGCAACATCTCATCCGCTTTTTGCTTGGGGAGTCGACGGCCGCGCAGGGTGAATGGCAGCGCGAGGTTCTCCTCCACCGTCATGCTCGTGATCAGGTTGTAGGATTGAAACACGAATCCCAGATGTCGACGCCGAAACCGAGTGAGCGCGGACGCTCGCATATGTGTGATGTCATGCCCTAGAAGGGAGATGCTTCCGGATGTCGCACGTTCCAACCCCGAAAGGCAGTACAGCAAGGTGGACTTTCCGCTGCCTGAGGGGCCGACAATCCCCGTGATTCTTCCGGGCTCAGCATGGAAGTCGACATGGTCGAGGATGGTGATCGAATCATCCTTCCTCGGAGTCACCGTCATTGTCAATCCATTTGAACTCACTGAAGCACCACTCATCACCGTTCTCCCATCATCGCCGTTCTCGCGACTTATAAATCTTCATCAGAATATTGCTATGGATGCCATACAAGGATGGCGCCCATAGACTTACATGACTGTTGTCCCTGCCGTCATCAGGGCAAAAATGACAGCCCATGCCATTTTGGTGAATGCGTCATCGCAGTGGCATATTTTTGTGGATTAGCTGCAGGTCCATCAACTCCAGATATTATCATGCCCACCGCCGTGGCATGCAAATATGCTGACGCCGCTATGATGAGCGGCTTCATCATTCATGGCGATATTACTATTCTGCAGATCGATAATGTTGTGCATTTTGTCCGTCTCTCTCCTCTCTTTCTCGTGTTTAGTGCTATTTCCAATGGTGTCTCCACTGAAAGGATCGTTAGGGCAGACGGCTGGCAAGAACTACCATGGTTGGCCTATAAGACTATTTACTGCTCAGATAACGCCAGCTGAGCCTGTCGAATAATCACAAGAGGGTCTTAAATAGGATTCTCAGGGCAGATAAGGGTTTTTATGCCAGATGAGCCCAAATTGATTAAAGCTTTTCTAATGAAGATCTAGTATTTTTTTTGGGGGGGGGGATTCGGCAACTAGGGCGCTGCCAAGTTAAGTGCAGCAAAGATACCGTCTCTGTCATGAGACAGGCCTGAGAATGCATACTGAAGCAAAGGCCTTGACGACTTCGGCCGTGTTTATGTATATTATTGGTTCAACTTGGCAAGCATCCACGCAGCGTTTTGGTCTGGCCGCCTCTGATTTCTTCCAACGGGCCTCTGAAGCGTTGACTACTCCGTGGCATAAGCAGGAGAGTGGCATGACTGGGTTGACCAGCGATCCCAAGCATGAGAAATCGACAGATACCGGCGTGATCCCGACTGCAGGGCAGGGCCATGAGCAGAGGCGCAGAGTGAATGGCCCCGTCCTCAAGGACCCTTCTATAGTAGGTGTCGATCAGGTTGCCCTTGCTCTGAATGTGGACCCCGACCGGGGCCTGGATGAGGCCGAGGCGGCGCGTCGGCTGGACAGGTTCGGTCCTAATGAGCTGGCTGGAGCGCCTCCCGTTCCTGCATGGAGGGAATTCCTTCAACAGTTCAAGGACCCCTTGGTCTATCTGCTTCTGGCAGCCACGGCCATTTCGTTGGTGGCCTGGGTGGTGGAACGCTCACATCCGGCATCAGGAGGCGGGGAGCCCCTGCCCTTTGATGCCATCGTCATCATGATCATCCTCATCCTTAATGCCGCCCTGGGGTACGCTCAGGAGGCTAAGGCCGAGCGGGCTGTGGATGCTCTGGCGAGCATGACGGCCCCGCACGCCTCGGTGCTGCGAGGCGGCCGGGTGGTCAGCCTGGAGACCAGCAGGATCGTGCCTGGTGATGTAGTAGTCCTGGCTGAAGGCGATTCGGTCGGCGCCGACGGAAGACTGTTCCAGGCCGCGGGTCTGCGCGTGGCCGAGGCATCGCTGACCGGCGAGTCGCTGCCGGTGGGCAAGCGGCCCGGTCGGCTTGACCAGCCCAAGGCTCTGGGTGACAGAACCAACATGGTCTTCAACGGCACCGCAGTGACCCAGGGGAACGGGCGCATGATCGTCACCTCTACTGGTATGGACACCCAGGTCGGGAAGATCGCCGACATGCTGGCTGATACCCAGGAGGAACCCACGCCCCTACAGAAGGAGATGGCCCGCGTCTCCAAGCTCCTCGGACTGGCCGTCTGCTTGATTGCCGCCCTGGTTTTGGCTGCTTTGGCCCTGATGGAAGGCTTTCAGACAACCCAGGATCTGATTGATTCCCTGCTCATGGCCGTATCTCTGGCCGTAGCTGCTGTGCCGGAGGGGCTGACGGCCATCCTGACTGTGGTTCTCGCCCTGGGCGTGCAGCGCATGGCCAAGCATCATGCCATCGTCAAGAAGCTCAGCTCGGTGGAGACCCTGGGATCGGCATCAGTCATCTGCTCCGACAAGACAGGAACTCTTACACGCAATGAAATGACCGTTGAACGGGTGGTCGTCCCCTCGGGGCAGGTCAGGCTCACTGGCACCGGGTACGCTCCGGAGGGAACCATGCAGCCGTTCGAGGCCAGTGGGTCAGATGATCAACAACTGACAGATACCATTGGTTCATCTCTGGCTGAGGCAGTGGAAGAGACCCTGATGGTCGGGGCCATCGCCAACGACGGAGACCTGCATTGGCAGCCGGTCGAGGCCGAACCTGATTCCCAGGCCCAGTCTGGATCCGGGCAGGGTCACTGGCAGAGCGTCGGCGATCCCACGGAGGTTTCGCTGATTGTTGCCGCCCGTAAAGTCGGCGCTGATGCCAAGGCTGATAGCTACCGTCGTCTGGCCGAGATTCCTTTCACGTCCGAGCGCAAGCTCATGTCGGTTCTGGCTGCCCCGAATGATGACAACGAAAGGGAATCACGTCTCTTCTGCAAGGGCGCTCCCGACGTGCTGCTTGGCCGATGCGACCGGATTCTCGATGGCGGCCAGGTCAGACCTATGACCAGTGCCGATCGGGAAAGGATACTTGCTCAGGTCAGCAGTCTCTCGGCGGATGCCTACAGGACCTTGGGACAGGCTTTCCGGCCTGTATCCGACCAGGAGCTGTCGGCGCTGGCCGAAGCTGACGCGGGGGAGTGGCCGTCAAGCACGGTCGGGACGGATCAGACGGACCGGTTGCCTGAAAAGTCTCAGCATGCTCCTGCAATTCGCTTGTCTGCCGACAAGGTGATCCAGGAAAGCACCCGACTGGAGAGCAATCTGATCTGGACGGGCATGGTCGGCATCATTGACCCGCCCCGCACTGAGGTCCGCCATGCGGTGGATCAGGCTCACAAGGCCGGCATCAGAACGATCATGATCACCGGCGACCATCCGCTTACTGCAGCCAGAATCGCAGGGGACCTGGGCATCATCAAGCCCGGACAGCCGGCCTGCACTGGCGAGCAGCTGGATGCCATGGACTCGGACCAGCTTCGGGAGACCACCTCCAAGGTCTCCGTCTACGCCCGCGTGGCCCCCGAGCACAAGCTGAAGATCGTCGAATCGCTCCAGGACCAGGGCAAGGTCGTGGCCATGACCGGCGACGGCGTCAATGATGCCCCTGCTGTCAAGACCGCAGACATCGGCGTGGCCATGGGCATCACCGGGACCGAGGTCACCAAGGAATCGGCCAAGATGATCCTGGCGGACGACAATTTCGCCACCATCGTCCAGGCCGTGCGAGAGGGCCGGGGCATCTTCGACAACATTCGCAAGTTCCTGCGCTACCTGCTCAGCTCCAACATGGGCGAGGTCTTCACGGTCTTCGGCGGCGTGGTCTTCGCTGGTCTTCTGGGCATATCGCAGCCCGGCATGGCGGGCGTGACCGTGCCGCTGCTGGCCACCCAGCTGCTCTGGATCAACCTCCTGACCGACGCGGCGCCCGCGCTGGCCATGGGCGTGGATCCGCAGACCGACGATCTGATGGACCGTCCGCCCCGATCCATCAACGACCGGGTGATCGACCGGGACATGTGGGTTGACATCGTTTATATAGGCCTGGTCATGGCTGCGGTCACCCTGATCGGCATGGACATGCACCTGAGCGGCGGCCTCTTCACCGACAGGTCCGTCCAGGCGATCGGCCACGAGGCGCAGATCAGGGAGGCGCGGACCATGGGCTTCACCATCCTGGTCTTCGCCCAGCTCTTCAACGCGCTGGCCTCCCGCTCCTCCCGCAAGTCGGCCTTCCAGGGGCTCTTCAGCAACCCATGGCTCTGGGGCGCCATCGGCATCTCCATCCTGCTGCAGCTCCTGGTGATCTACGTGCCCTTCCTGGGCGAGGCCTTCGGCACCGTCCCCCTCCAGCCCCAGGCCTGGCTGGAGTGCATCGCGCTGGCTTCCCTGGTCCTGATCGCTTCGGAGCTGCGAAAACTACTCAACTGGGCGGTCAGACGGATACGGGCATGAATGCTTATTCCGATGCGGTGATTGGACTGGACAATGCCGCATCGGGATTGTCTCCTATGGCCTCATCCGTGGCTCGAACCTGTTCCTGCACCTGTCCCCGCTTATCCGCATACTGGCAAATATGGGGAACGATGAGCAACAGCATGCAATGGATGTTTTGTCATATTGGTGCGCGGTTGAACTGTTCTCGCCACAAAATTGGAGGGATAACCAGCTCATTGCTTTATCCTCCTCCCGCAACGACGACCAAAGGGTAAGCGTTTCTGAGCAGGAGCGACTTCCATGGAATGACATTCATGCTGATCTTCTCATCGGGCCGGTTGACAATGAGCATCGTTCCTATACAAACCTCTATAACGACCTGCAGAGCAGGAAAATATACCGGTTGCAGACAGACATGAACGCCCGGCTGACCAAACCTTTCTCGTTTGCAGAAGATACTGAGAACTGGCTGCGCGTGCAGGCGGTCAGATCAGGACTTGACGAACAGACTATAACCGGTCTGCTTGGGGAGACGAACCAGCTATGGCTAGAGGTGGCTAAGCAGCCCGGCTCTTTGCCGGCAGGTACTGAACTGACGGATTCCATGGTTTCGCGCCTGCTGCAGGTGGCGGGAAAGCTGTCAGCAACGGCCAATCGGCCTGGCTCAGCCTGTGCTGTTTACCGTAAGGACTATGACCGCCGATTTGCGCGTCGCCCCGTCCACCAGGTAGTGAAACCCGACGATAGCTCGGAGCAGCAAGAAGCGGTGGGACGACAAAATCGGTGGCTTAAGCATGAACGTTTTCGAATAGCAGTCGGGCTCTCCCAGCGTGTAGTCACGAATGCGCTGTTGAAGGCCGCCAAGCTTGTTCGAGAGCTCTCGCCAGCCGAGGAGACTGCTCAGGACGAGGTGTTGCAGGAGCTAGCCCATCGGCAGAGTAGGCGCGCCGGCGGTCCTTCTACCGTGGCTTCCCTTATGGAGTTCTGCGTAGGGGATGATGGCTGTCTGGTCCCAAGATCATTGACGCTCTCTCAATATGCCAAGGCGGTTTCCTGTCTGTTCAATCATGAAGGCTGGCCTGATTGCCCGGCTGGGTGGCCGCATATCGAAGTATTTGACGATACGGAAAGCAAACTCAAGTCCGAATTCAATCGTCTGGCTGGGGAAGACTCTGGAGACGAAGCAGGCCGACCGATGTACAAGGCAGGTCCGGTCGGCAGATATGAGATCGAAAGCCTCATTGAGCATGTAGCGGATCGGATGGGACTGGATGACCGCGCGGTGAGTAGATCTCCTCTTTTCGCTCGCGCTGACGGCTCACCACTGATCAGGGATTATGTCAATTGCCATCTGGAAGCCAGTTCAGAATCGTTGAACGGTGAAATGATGGATTCCTTCTTCCTAGAAGATCTTGAAGACCTTTATCAAAATGGGACTGAAATATTTTCTGAGCCAGTCAGACAATATCTATCGATTGGTCATCCTCGACGGTTCAATCTGCAGAAGGACCCTGAGGGGCATCTGGTGGGCGATTTTACGCAACCTGCCAGCCTGCCGTTCGCGCGATGGCCAAGTGCTTCCAATCAATTCCAGTCAACTGGTCAGCAACTGGCGATCAATCAAATACGGGCGGCCTTGGAAGGATATGGCAGCTCTTCGCTGCTAGGTGTCAATGGCCCTCCTGGGACCGGCAAGACCACACTGCTCAAGGATGTGGTGGCCGAAATTATTGTGGCCAGGGCTCGGCGGTTGGCAGGATTCTCCCGCCCACAGGATATTTTCACATCCCGGAGGCTGGCCAGAGCCGCCTCAGACGAGGACAAGGACTATGTCTACTGGACGCTTGATCCGTCGGTGACCGGCTTTGAGATTGTCGTTGCTTCCAGTAACAACAAGGCTGTTGAAAACGTCAGCCAGGATCTGCCCAGTGCCGATGCTATAGACACCGAGTGGGAAACCTATATTGACAGTGAATTCAAACAGGTTCCCTGTGGATTCGCTTTTCGAGACTTTGCCGGGCAAATTGCCGATCGCAAGAGTCAGGATAAGGAGAGCAGCCCTTCAAATACCTCCTCCGCTTGGGCTCTTATATCGGCGGTCTTGGGGAACATGAGCAACAAAAACCGATTCCTGTGGCCCTTCAAAAACGAATTTATCTATAAATCATTGAAATACATGCCAGGCGAAAGAAGCAGTAGGACCAATTGGGCAAAGGCCAGGAACGACTTTAATGCTGCTCTGAAGAAGGAAGAGAGCATTCGCGCCAGGAAAATTGCCCAGTACAACCTTATGCGTTCTTACTCAGACTTGTGCAATCAGCGATCCAATCTGTCAGCCGAGCTGAAAACCCTCAATGAACAACTTCGTGGCATGAAGGCAAGCCGCTCAAGGTATGTCGGACAGATTCAATCAATGGAACGGCAGATGTCGGATGCTGGCCAGGCTGCCAATAATGCGCAAGCTGCTTGGGAACAGGCTGATAGCATTTGTCATGTTCACTTGTCTTACTGGAAGGCGCATCCACTAAGGTCGTTTTTCCACAGCCGCGAAAGGCAGCAGGACGAGCTTAAGGTACGTACTGATCTGGAGCAGGCACGTCGTGCAAAGCAGCATTTCGATGAGCAGGCCAGCACGGTCCATCAGCGGTTGCAGTCCTTCTATGGAGGGTTGGAAGTCGGTGATCAGAAGTTAGGGGAATGCCAAACACAGATTGCGACTTTGACCAGGCAGCTTGCCACCGTTGAACAGCAAATTGCTAAGGCCGAGCAGATTCAGTGGCCCAGGCCTGACATTGGCGATGACCATGTTGCGTGGATGGACCAAGAATGGAGCAAGGCGCGGACGGAGGTCTACATCAAGGCGTTGGCTCTTCATCAGCAGGCCGTCATGGGTGCTGCCCACCAGTTCATGTGCAATCTGTCCCTGGCTTGCGCCGTGATGCAGTCGAATGGCTTTACGGATGACGAGAGGTTGGTGGCTTGGCAGACTTTCTTCCTGGTGATCCCAGTCGTCTCCTCCTCCTTTGCTTCAATATCCAGAATGTTTTCGGGGATAGGCAAGGAGGCGCTCGGCTGGGCGATTGTGGATGAGGCCGGACAGGCCCTGCCCCAGGCTGCTGCTGGTCTGTTGCAGCGTGTGAAACATGCGGTTGCAGTTGGAGATCCTATGCAGCTCCAGCCCGTGGATACCATGCCCAAGCCGATGCGAGAACTCCTGGCGAGCACCCATCACCTCCAGCGCCTGGGACTGGAATCTGAAAACATGCAGGCCTTGGTTGATTACCAGACCCCTTGCGGCCTGTTGGACGAGACCGATGACCACTGGCTGGGGATGCCTCTGGTGGTACACCGGCGCTGTGATGAGCCTATGTTCTCCATATGCAACGATATGGCCTACTCCGGCAGGATGGTTCGCGTAGGGCCGGAGCATCAGCCCTGTTCCTATCCTTCCGGGCCTCATGCGGGAGATGAGCTGCCGGACTCCTGCTGGTATGATGTGCCGCCTAATTCCGGCGAAACCGGAAGAACGCAATGGAGGCCGCAGGAAGGCTACGAACTACACAAGCGTCTGTGCGGGCTCTTCAAGGGTGGGATTGACCCCACCAATATTTTGGTCATCGCTCCGTTCAGAGCTGTGGCCAACCAGGTGCGTGACACCTTCGCGGATGCCTTGCGGCAATGCACTGGTTGCAATGGCAGCGAAGCGAACCGGCTGGCATCAAGCCAGGCCGGAACCGTCCACACCTCTCAGGGGCGCGAAGCCGATGTGGTCTTCATAGTTCTTGGCAGCAGGGCCGGCAAGCGTGGAGAAGGCTCTCGTTCATGGGTTAACGGGTCGCCCAATCTGCTCAACGTCGCTGTGTCGCGAGCCAAGCGCCGTGTATACGTGGTCGGCAATCTCGCTGATTGGAAGAATGGAACCTATACGTCCAGGATCGCTAAGGACCTACCGGTGGAGGCGAGCGCAGAAAACTGAGTGGAGCGGAAAAGGTGCGGCCAGAATTCCTTTAGATACAGCACGTCATCCCTGGTCTGTAAGACCAATTAGTTATGCTGCAGATTTAAAGATAGGCCGGAGTTTAATTGTTAGTCACTTTGCCTTACGCTCTGGCTGATTATTTACTCTTGTTAGAAGGCGCCAGGAAAGTGCTGATGGGATGGCAATCGGTCAAATCCTTTGAAGCAGTGTGGCTATGATCAAACAGCCGTATGATTCCAAGGCTGCTATCGCTAAGAGGTGAGTGTAGCTAAGTTCAGTGTCGACTGGGTCATAATATGCTTGGTGCTAGGCCATGAAGAGTGCATAGTCAGGCTGGGGCCGCATACTGGTTGTCAAGGGGAATTACTTTAGAAAGTGGCACCATTGTCAGACTGGGGCCTGGACGACCTGTAGCCTGTTTTCCAAGAGAAGCTTGTGCATGAGGTTACGACCGTGGTCCTTGTTGTCTAGCGTCTGACCATATGTGGTGATGAGGCGGTTGACTTTCTCAAACATCTCTTCCTGAGCGTTTTCACTTGTCGTGTTCTTGCTTTTCTTATCATCCTTATTTTCGTTCAGGCGATTCTGGTTGTAATAGAAGACTAGTCGGGTATCACTTCCGTAGAGATCCACCTCGTCGAAAATAGCTTGGAAGTATGAGTAATCGGGGTCACCAAGGGAATGGCCGAAGAACTTGATGATGCTGGTTTCACTGCCTGGTTGCCCGCTTACATGGGGATGGACTAGTTTGGTCTTACTGTCTTTGCCAAGTGCCATGAGCCTATAGGTCTTGGTGAACTTGACAAGACCTGGGTAATTTGAGTCATCGATGTCGACGCTGTTGCTGTCGATGCCGAAAATGATATCCCCACCATGTATATTCCCGTGGATGTTGCTGAGGGTGGGTGCAGGTTTGATGTCAGTGATGGGATTGGTGTAATTGAAATCGAGTATTCTCACATTATTGAAAGAGTCTCCGAATGAGATGTCTCCGAATGAGATGTCTCCGCCTATTTTGTACGTGTTATTGGTCAGCAAAGAATTATAATCGTTTAGCTGATCGTTCATGAGTTGCTCTAGCAGAAGGCAGGCACGGCTACGGTAATTTTCATTGCTTTCTGCTACATTTTTCATATAACGTGAGAAGGCTGTCTCCAGGCGATGAAGTTCCTGCATCAAGACTCTCATGATTGAATTAGCATCGGAACTGCATGCATACCACTTGAATAGCAATTTGGAGACTTGTTCGTTCATAGGCATTTGGCTGAAGCAGTCATCATCGCTATAGTGATGGAGGATTACAATTTCGTCAGAGTTATGATATGAGTCAGACACTAGTGCTTTCTGGTACCGTGCATATTGATACTTGAGAGCATGAAAATTATTCTGCTCTGGGAATTGATCTCCCCATTCTGGATCCTTCAGAAGCCAGTCTCTGATACAGGCTTCTACGTCATACCAGGTTCGTATTTGTTCATCTGCAATGAGAATCAGATCCCAGACGGTTATTCCAGCAGCCCAGATATCTGCAGCTAATGATGCTTCTTGCCGCTCTTTACGGTCATCGGGGTATGTGACAAGCTCCCCTGATGTGTCTGCCCTACTCTGATTCGTGGAATGTTTCTCTATGAGATCTTCGATCAGACTTTTTCGAGGTTTCTCAAAGTCCCCAAAGGATGAAGCTAACCCGCACTGAAGATCGAAACCATTTCCAAGGATAACCAATTGATCGGGAACCGACATGACCTCACTCCTTTGGCGACATATCTGCCAAGACATCTACATGAGCATAATAATCTCGGGAACAATCAGAACAACATGGGACTTGATTAATCAAGATTATCTGCATGAGCACAACGGCTTTCTGGAGAATGCTTCCAAAAGCGGACTGTCACAGATTTCAATATGCCTGAGACCTAGTGAGGTGTCATTGATGATGAATGGCGCAAGTAAGGGGTTTCATGCACCTGGCCCAGCCTCTGCTCAAACTGATTTCCAAGGATCTGAAAAAGCTATACGCTCGTTAGCGTAAGGAGCTAAAAGAGGACTTTGACTAAAGACCAATGAGTAGAGGCATAGCAGAGCACGTAATCTCTGGTGATGATAGCCTGCTACATTTTCCCAATCCGATTCACTTTTGTGTATGTCAGTCTGTGCCAATAACCCTGAAGAATATGGTCATATGGGATATGAATGGCGCCCGGCTTTCTTCACTTGTGTTTGCAGCAGTTGAATCGGGCCTAGTCATATCTGCATAGGAAAAAGGGTTTTGTGCATGTTTGAATCTGATTCAAAGCTGTAATCACTAATTGTATGGGCCGAGCTTGGCAAGAACATCGCCAAGTATGAGCCAATGCACATTGATGCCTTACCATGCACTGTAATTTTGCATTAAAGTAGGAAATCTGCTGTAATTTTGCACTTTAATACAAAATTGTAGATAACAAGGAAGGTGGGCTCAGATGGAGAAGATGTCTCAGGTCACGGTGCGTATATCCGATGCAGACAAGCAACAGGTGGATCATATCGTGAAGGAGCTTGGTCTGGATATGACTACGGTCACCAGAGCCTTTTACAAGCAGATTATTCGGGAGCAGCGGGTGCCCTTGGACTTCAGCTTGGGCCTACCGGTCGAAACCGAAGAAGCCTTGGAGGAATCGCGCCTTCTAGCCATGAGGGGGAAGACTAAGGGGTATGCCACAGGAAAGGACCTGGTGGATGGCGTGCTGGCAACTGCTGGCGTGGACCGATGAGGCTTGCGCTGGTTCCCACTGGTGCTTTCGCGAGGGATTTGAAGCGCATGGCTCGCAAGCACGTCCCATTAGAGCCGGTCGAGGAGGTGCTAGATCTGATAGCAGAGAATTCCGAAGCATCGCTTCGTACTTTGGAGGCGCGTCATCGAATGCATATACTGCAGGGTTATGCAGCAGTATATGAATGCCATATAGGCAATGCTGGAGATTTGCTGCTGGTGTGGCATAGGGAGGGCGATGCCGCCTATATACTGCGACTGGGATCCCACGATCAGGTGCTGGGCAGGCGCGGCAGATACTGAGCTTCAGCAAATGGATCAAGGCTATGCATACGAAGCCTTGCCTACTATTGCGCAGGCGGATGGCCCTAATGGTTGCTGTGTCAGGGTTGTGATACCTGGGCATTGAATCAGATCTCGTGTTCTTGTGGGACCGATCTTTTACGGAACCTAGTAACTGGTATTAAATAATCGGCAATCCAAAGTGCCCCCCGTGGGATTCGAACCCACAACCCACGACTTAAAAGGACGCTGCTCTAACCATTGAGCCAGAGGGGCAACATGGCACAGTATACCTCATACTTGGCCGACGGCACATCGTGACGGCCTGTCCACTTGATGGTCACATCGGGGCGGGTTCCTGACGGCTGACCCTCCCGATTGCCAGACTCGTCGCTGCCTGAAGTTCGGCCCGTCCCTTTGCTAGTGTGGTGCAGGAGTACACCGCGTTGAATGACCATCACGGGACTTCGGGGAAAGGTTGAAGCCTCTGCCGACGTAGCGCAAGACAAGGAAGACAAGCACCATGCTCACACATCACCCATCCACATTCACCCCTCTTGACGGGGCTTGGACCATGACAGCCCTCAATCCTCAGGCGGCGCCGGAGGATCTCCGCGATCGCCTGGCCAATGGGGTCGAGGCCCGAGTACCGGGGGAGGCAACCATGGACCTCCTCCGTGCCGGCCTGATCGGTGACCCCTATGACGGGGACAATGAACAGGCCCAACAGTGGATCGGGGATGTGGATTGGCAGTTCACCTGCCGGTTCGACTGGCACGACGACGGTTCGCAGCGTCACGACCTGGTGGCCTACGGACTGGACACGGTAGCCGCACTGGAACTCAACGGCCGACCGGTTGGCAGCACCCAGAACGCGTACCGTTCCTACCGGTGGGATGTGCGCGACCTCCTCAAGGAGGGGGGAAACACGCTGGTCGTCTCCTTCACCTCTCCCGTCCGCGAGGGGGAGAGACGGCAGGCGATTCTGGGTTACTACCCTCATGACAACCACCCCTTCAACCAGCTCCGGAAAGCAGCCTCGTCCTTCGGATGGGACTGGGGAATCGACGTGGCCAATGCTGGAATCTGGCAACCCATAGGCATTGATTCCTGGTCCGGTGTCAGAATTGCCCAGGTTCGCCCGCTGGTAGATGTCGACGACCAGGGCGAGGGCCTGCTCACCGTGGATGTGGATTTGGAACGCGCCGGTGGTCGCGGCAGACCCGGCATCGATGAGACGGCCCGGCCTGGCACCCAGTCTGGAGGGATACCCGTGCGAGTCCATCTCGGTGGTAACGGAGCCGACGTCCAGGCGTGCTCCTACCTCCGTGCCGGCGCGGACACGGTCCGCCTGGTCCTCAGGGTGCCGGATGTGCAGCTCTGGTGGCCCCTGGGCTATGGTGACCACCCCCTCTACACGGTTGATGTCACGGCAGGTCAGGAGGAGGCGGCCGCCGGGTCCAATGAATCCCGTCCCCAGGCCATGTGGACAGGCCGGGTGGGTTTCCGCACGGTCAGTGTGGACACAGCGGCCGACGAGAACGGCCGTCCCTTCCGCATATCCGTCAACGGGGTACCGGTGCATGCCCACGGTTACAACTGGATTCCCGACGATGCTTTCATGACCCGGATGAACAGGGATCGCTACCAACGCCGGATGGAGGACCTGGTCGAGTCCAATTCCAACATGGTCAGGATCTGGGGAGGTGGATACTACGAGTCCGATGACTTTTATGACATGGCGGACGAGAACGGGGTGATGGTCTGGCAGGACTTCATGTTCGCCTGCGCCGCCTACCCGGAGGACCCGGATAACTGGTCAGAGGTTGAGGCAGAGGCCCGGGAGCAGATCGGTCGGCTCTCCCCGCACCCCAGCCTGGTCGTATGGAACGGATCCAACGAGAACTACACGGCCTATGCCGACTGGGGCGGGTTCAAGAACGCTCTGGCAGACCCCTCGGCCGCCCCCAACGCGTACGGCTACGGGGAACGCCCTTGGGGTGATGGATACTATTCCGATCTTTTCCCCCGTCTGTTCGCACAGCTGGATCCGACCAGGATCTACCTGCCGAGTTCCCCGATGAGTTTTACCAAGTACACCTCGCCCAACAAGGACAACGACGGGACCGTGCACATCTGGGATGTGTGGAACAACAAGGACTACAGGGCCTACAGGGATTACAAGCCCCGCTTCGCCGACGAGTTCGGATACCAGGCGCCTCCTGCCTGGAGCACCCTGACCCGGGTGGTGCATGACAGCCCCTTGGACCCCTTCGGTACCCAAATGTTGGTCCATCAGAAGGCCATCGATGGCAACATCAAGCTCTCCCGGGGTATGCGTTCCCACCTGACTCCGGGTGACTTCTATGACATCAGTTACGGCGGCGTGGTCAACGGTCATCGTTCGGATGGGCCACATTCCTGGCTGATTCCCAGTGACCGCTGGGAGGACATTGAGGACTGGCACTGGGCCTGTCAGCTGCAGCAGGCACAGGCCATCCGATTTGGGGTGGAGTACATGCGCTCGCTGGAGCCGGTGAATGCCGGCACCCTGGTCTGGCAGCTCAATGACGACTGGCCGGTGATCTCCTGGGCGGCGGTGGACTATGACGGGCATCGCAAGCCCCTCTGGTTCGCCTCGCGCGATTTCTTCACTCCTCGCCTAGCCTCCATTCAGCCCGAGGTCTCAGAGAAATACCGGGCTGAGCACAGTTGGGCTGGCATGCCTGTCGACCCCGACCAGCTGGCCCTGGTCATGGTCAACGACACCCGTCAGGCCTGGGAGGGCCAGTGGCGGGTGGAGCGCCGCCGCCTGGATGGAACCGTTCTGGCCGATCAGATCGCCCGGGTCTCTATACCGGCAGGGGGACAGGCCCAGGTGGTTCTGGAGGCCGCCGTGGCTACCTTTGGCGACCCTGCCCAGGAGATCCTCGTGGCCAATTCCGACCAACCAGGTTTTGCTAGGGTCATTTACAATCCGGCTGAGGTCGTCGACCAGACCCTTCGGCCCGACCCCCTCGAAGCCTCCATTGAGGCTGAGGATTGCGGCTACCGACTGACCCTGACCGCTCGGACATATGCCCGTGACGTCTTCTGCATGGTGGACAAGGTGGACCCCGCTGCCTCAATCGACGGCGGCATGGCCACCCTCCTTCCCGGGGAGTCGGTCGTCTGGCACATCACCTCGGCTCCTGTGGACGATCCTGAGACCTTCTTGTCTCCCAAGGTCCTGCGGACAGCCAACGATTTGCATCGTCAGCAGTTGTGAGCATCCTTCCGAGGGGAAGCCGATGGTGTCCCCTCCGATTCATGCTTCATGCGTGTCAATTCCTTTCGTAGTAATTGTGAGGTAAGTTAATTAATTGGGTCGCGGCTGCCCGATGGGGTATGAGCAGACTCGAACAAAGAAGTGCAAAGACCCGCCAGGAGACCGCAGACCCAGGCAACCCACCGACAAGACGAATTCCAAGGAAGGATTCCGATGAATCTGGATTATCTCGCCAATATCAAGCCATCCCGCCGTCAGCTCGATTGGCAGCGCATGGAGATGTATGCCTTCATGCACTTTGGCATGAACACGATGACCGACCGCGAATGGGGCCTGGGCCACGAGGATCCCGCCCTCTTCAACCCGGCGGACCTGGACTGCGACCAGTGGATGGAGACCTTTAAAGCCGCTGGCATGACGGGGGTGATCCTCACTTGCAAGCACCACGACGGCTTCTGCCTCTGGCCCAGTGCCTACACCAAGCACAGTGTGGCCAGCTCTCCCTGGAAGGAGGGGAAGGGCGATGTGGTCCGCGAGGTCTCCCAGGCTGCCCGCCGTCACGGACTCAAATTCGGTGTCTACCTGTCCCCCTGGGACAGGACCGAGGCCGCTTACGGGCAGGGCAAGGCCTATGACGACTACTATGTCAACCAGCTGATAGAACTCCTTACCCACTACGGACCCATCTTCAGTGTCTGGATGGATGGGGCCAATGGTGAGGGGCCCAACGGCAAGACCCAGGCCTATGACTGGCAACGCTACTTCAATGTAATCAGGGCCCTTCAGCCGGAAGCGGTCATCAGTATCTGCGGACCTGATGTCCGCTGGTGTGGCAACGAGGCCGGCAAGGCACGCGAGAACGAATGGAGCGTGGTTCCAGCCCCGCTCCGCCATGCAGAGTGGAAGATGGGCAAGGGGGAAGTGGACCAACTCGCCAACCCCGATTGGTCCATGCGCTCTGAAGATGAGGACTTGGGCAGCCGCAAGGTCCTTGAGCAGTACGGCGGCCCTCTGGTCTGGTACCCGGCTGAGGTTGACACCTCCATCCGGCCTGGCTGGTTCCACCATGCCAGTGAGGACGGCAAGGTGCGCACAGCTGACGAACTTTTCGACATCTGGTCCAACACTGTCGGCGGGAACGCCAATCTCCTGCTCAACGTGCCGCCGAACGCCCAGGGGAAGATCAGCCAGCCCGACGTGGATTCCCTGACCGGGCTGGGCCGCAGGATCCGCGAATTCTGGCAGGGTGCCGTCACCGATGGTGCCAAGGTGTCCGTCTCCTCCAATGTCTGCGGGATTGACCCACAGGCCCTCCTGTCCACCGATGTGGGCTCCGGCTGGTGGTCGGCAGATGCGGATGATGAGCATCCCACCGTTACCATTGATTTCGACCGCCCCCGACAGGTGGATGGGCTCGTCCTTCGCGAGCACATCGAGGTCGGCCAGCGGGTGGAGCAGGTCGTCATCAGTGCCGAACTTGACGGTGAACTCCGCCAGGTGGCAGAAGTAGGGGCCGTTGGGTATCAGCACTTCGCACAGGTCGGCCCGCTGACCACCAGCCACCTGGAGGTCAGCGTGACCAGGTCACGTGGTCCCGTGGCTCTGGACACCTGCCTGATCCGCGAGGGAAGCGGGCGATGAGCTAGCTGGTGTCGGCGGTTGGAGGATTTACGTCTCCCTGGACCAGGCGGAGCGTTACTGGATCGCCGACTGTCGGAGGCAGGACCGCCGAGGATATTCGGGGGAACAGCCAGGGCAAGCCAACCGAACGCTACTGGATTATCCGCTAGGCAAGTGGAGCAGGGGCCGGGACCGCGGGCTTCCGGCTGTTTGCCCCACTGAGGACCGTCACGGTAACCGGGCCCCAGAGTACGGGTGCATATGAAAACCCTAGTGCTCGACCAATAAATCAATTGAATTGATAAAATAGGTCGGGTATAGCTGAGGATCCCGCCTGTCGGACGGCTACTCCTTCATCCGACAGATAACTGACTCGCTCGGGTTCGCCCGTTTCGGCTCCAGCATGACGGTCTATCTTAAGGCCTCCTTCGTCGAAAGCCAGAAGGTCACGGAGAAGGTGATCACAGGGCTCTCAACCGTCAGGAAAGCCGCTCATTCATGGGATTGGGCGGTAATGGTGCTGGTGGGAGAGGGCCAGGTTGAGACTCACCCCTGACAGGGTGAGGGAGACTTGCAATCTCCAAATAAATCATTTAAATTGATTAAATCGGTCCTACCGAAGGATAAGAAGTCGAAGATGCCATATTCCAAGGTAGGGCCGTACAAGTGCGAAGGAGCAAGATGGGAAAGAAAATGAAGAAGTCGTTGGGTCTGACGGCCCTGGCAGTGGTTGTGTCGCTCTGTCTGTCCGCCTGTGGGGGGTCGTCCTCTTCCGCGGGGGGGGGTGACTCCATAAAAGTCCTCTATCAGAAGACTGATCAGTTCTCACAGTTTGACTCACAGGTAAAAAAGGCGAAGAAGATATTCGAAAAGGAGCACCCCGGCAAGAAGGTCGACCTGCAGCCTATTTCCGCACAGGAATCTGATTACAAGACCAAGCTCTCACTAGCACAGCGGTCACCGGAAACCGCGCCCGATGTCCTCGTCCAGGATTCCGACAGTCTGCAGGCCGATGCCGATGCTGGCTACCTCTACAACATCAAGCCTTTCGTGGACAAGTGGGAGGACTGGAACAAGAACTACATCGCGACAGCCAAGAAGATCGGCACAGGCCGTGACGGTGTCTACGGGGTCCCTGTCGATACGGACACCAGGGTTATCTGGTACAACAAGCACGTCTTCGACAAGGCGGGTATTCCTGTCCCCTGGCAGCCGCACACCTGGCAGGACCTGCTGGACACGGCGGCTACGATCAAGGCCAAGGTGCCGGGCGTGGTCCCCATGAACATGTTTGTTGGAACCTCCGTTGGCGAGGGGACTTCCATGCAGAGTTTCTACCAATTGCTCTACGGGACCAAGCAGAGGGACAAGGCCTTGATGGACGTCAAGACGGGGAAGTGGACCATCGGCTCACAGGGGTTCAAGGATTCGTTGAACTTCCTCAAGACCATATATGACAAGGGCTATGCCCCCACTCCGGCCCAGGCGCAGGATGTGAATATCGGCGGGACAATCAGCATGGATTGGCTTCCCAATGACAAGATCGGCTTTACCTTGGACGGCAGCTGGCTGCCCTCCACGTGGATTAAGGGCGGGCCTAAGGAGTGGCCGGATTACGAGAAGACTTTGGGGGCTGCCCTCTTCCCGAGCAAGACCGGTGCGAAACCGGAGTACGTCACCTCTTCAGGCGGGTGGACCCTGGCTGTTGGCGGCAAATCCAAGAAACCGGAGCTGGCTTTCGAGTTCATCAAGCTCCTAGGCAACAAGGATTTCTCGCTGGAGAAGGACATCAAGGAGGCCAAGATCGCGGTCAGGTCCGACGTGGCCAAGGATCCCAAGTATCTGGCCACCAACGCCTTCACGGAGATCACTACCAAGGCCCTGGATTACACCCATGTCCGCCCCAGCGTGAGCGAGTACCCCAAGGTTTCGGCTGAAATCCAGAAGGCCACGGAGCAGGTGGTGACCGGCGGAATGTCGGTAGACGAGGCCGCCAAAGCCTACGACCAAGCGGTAACAGGCATCGTCGGCCAGGACAAGGTTGCCACCAGGGAATAGGACCTGGTGATCGGTCGGGCGCGGCCTGCTTCCTGGCCCTGCGCCCGACCTCCCGTCCTGGAAAGGAAATGCCATAATGCATACTGCAAAACGGTACTGGACGGTCCTGCCCGCCATAGTCCTCATGGCCGTCTTCATGCTCGGTCCCATTATCTGGGCCTTCTACGGGTCACTGACCAATGTCTCCCTGAGTGGGCCCACCGCCACAGCGCCCGCCTTCGTCGGCATGAAGAATTATTCACACCTCTTCACCGATCCAAGTTTCCCCAGATCCGTATGGCTGACTGTGATTTTCGTCGTGGTCAGCGCCATAATCGCTCAAAACTTTCTGGGTCTAGCCTTGGCGGTTCTCCTACAGAGGGCCAACAAAATCGCCGGCAAGTTCGTCTCCACAGCCGTCGTGGCCGCATGGGTCATGCCCGAGATGGTTGCCGGGTTCGCCTGCTACGCCTTCTTCTCCAAAGAGGGTACCCTCAATCAGATCCTCTCCCTTTTTGGGGTTCATGGGTCGGAATGGCTCTACCTCTTTCCTATGTTCGCGGTCATATTGGCCAACATCTGGAGGGGTACGGCCTTTTCCATGATGAACTACCAGGCCGCCATCGGTGAGGTGGACCGATCCCTGACCGAGGCCGCCGTGGTTGACGGGGCCAACGCCTGGCAGGTCTTCATCCATATCACCGTTCCCGTTATCAAGCAGACCATAGTGACCAACCTCATGCTGATCACCCTGCAGACTATGTCTGCCTTCACTCTGATCTTCGTCATGACCTCCGGCGGGCCCGGGGACAAGAGCACCACACTGCCAGTCTTCGCCTACAAGGTGGCCTTCAAATTCGGAGACATCGGCTACGGGTGCGCCATCGCCGTGGTCATGCTCTTCATCGGTGCGATTTTCGGCATCGTCTATGTCAACGCTCTCAAGGACGAGAAAGGGGTAACCAATGAGTGAGGCAATCAGACAACCGGTTACAGGCCGACGCCCGGCCCGGACGGTCGGGCACAGGGGGAGGCTGAACACCCCCACCTCGCCCACCAGGCATGGCCTGTCCGCCTGTCTGTCCTACATAGCCATGGGAGTCGTCTTCGTGGCCTTCATCCTCCCCCTCCTCTGGCTCTTCTTCGCCGCCTTCGACGGGGAAGCCACCTTCCAGACCAAGATTCCCCGGCATTGGACTCTGAAGAACTTTGCGGCCATCATGACCAAG
This sequence comes from Bifidobacterium sp. M0404, assembly GCF_016101415.1. Taxonomy (NCBI): domain Bacteria; kingdom Bacillati; phylum Actinomycetota; class Actinomycetes; order Bifidobacteriales; family Bifidobacteriaceae; genus Bifidobacterium; species Bifidobacterium sp. M0404. The sequence goes on from NZ_JACFQP010000002.1 coordinate 178,092, forward strand.
GACCAGACCTTCCTTCCCCTGTGGAACAGCTTCCTGATCTCGGCCGTGGTGACGGTGATCGTCCTGGCCTGCGCCGTTCTGTGCGCTTACCCCCTCTCCCGGTACCGGTCCAAGTTCAACAAGCCTTTCCTCTACACCATCCTCTTCGGCACCTGCCTGCCGATCACCTGTCTGATGGTCCCGGTCTACTCCCTCTTCGTCATGCTCCACCTCCTGGATTCAATGACGGGGACCATATTCTTCCTTGCGGCATCCTCCCTCCCCATGGCCATCTGGATGACCAAAAACTTCATGGACTCGGTCCCGGTCGAGTTGGAGGAGGCCGCCTGGGTGGATGGGGCCAGCATGCTTAAGTCCCTGCGACTGGTGGTGGTTCCGCTGATGAAGCCGGGGCTGGCGGCCGTCAGTATTTTCATACTGATGGGGACCTGGGGGAACTTCTTCGTCCCCTACATGCTCCTTCTGTCGCCCAACAAACAGCCGGCCTCAGTGACCATATACTCCTTCTTCGGCCAGCATGGGATGATCATCTATGGTCAGTTGGCTGCCTTTTCCCTGATCTACTCCCTCCCAGTGGTGATCATGTATGTCATCGCCAACCGCTTCCTGGGGACGTACTCCCTGGCCGGCGGTGTGAAGGGATGAAAAGACGGTTGCGCGGCGAGGACCGGCGCCGGGAGCGTGCCCTTCACGGCGGAATCCGTGAGGGCAGGGTGTCGTCATCGGTCGGCCGGGTAACCTCGTAGGGGGGCATGATGGGAAGTCATCCTCCCAGCCGTCTAACCGCAAGGAAGTAGACAAATTCACAACCACCAGGGAAAGATTTGTGATGATGGCAGAAAAAGGTGTGCGGAATGCGGTGCAGGCGGTGGCAACCGACAAAGAAGTAAACTAAACTAACTTTTGCACAGGTTGCAAAAGACAATGTACGTGCGGGGTCTTCTGGGACCCGCCAACGAGGAGGTTGAACATTGGGATTCACGCGTGAGGAAAAGGTCTTGTGGAGGCTGGACAGGCTTCTGGGCCAGCACCTGCAGAACGCCCTGTACCGTCACACCTGTCCTGTTTCAATCGAGTCCTGGGACGTCGCCGGCGAACCCGTCGACTTCCAGACGGCCAAGCAGGCCGAATACCGGCCTATGTCGGTCGGGGACCCGTGGGGAACGGCCTGGGACACCTGGTGGCTTCACGTGACCGGCCAGGTGCCGGCTGAGTGGGCCAACGAGGCGGATACCCGCCCCGAGCTGGTCGTCGATCTGGGCAGGGTCGGACTAGGTCCCGGCTTCCAGGCCGAAGGCCTGGTCCGTCGCCCGGACGGGACCGTGATCAAGGCCGTGGAGCCCTTCAACGGGTGGGTGCCGGTGCCCGAACCAGGCCAGCCCTGCGAGTTCTACATTGAGGCTGCATCTAACCCCCAGATCTCCAACGGTGGGTCCTTCCACCCGACCGAGCTGGGCAACGAGGGGGTGGGCAAGGAGCAGGGCATCTACCGTCTGCAGCGGCTGGAGCTGGGCCTGCTTGACCTCCAGGTCTGGAACCTGATCCAAGAACTCAAGGTCCTCGAGGGTCTCCTGCACGAGGTTGACCCCACGCGTACCCGCTATGCCAACATCCTGGATGCCATCGAGGCCGCACTCAACAGCATCGATCCCAATGATGTGGCAGGCACCGCGCGCCGTGCCCGCCAGTGCCTGGTGGATGTGCTCAGCGCACCCGCCACCAAGGGTCACACCGTCTATGCCGTAGGCCACGCGCATATCGACTCCGCCTGGCTCTGGCCCCTCAGAGAGACCCCGCGCAAGGTGGCCAGGACCTTCAGCAATGCGGTCGAGCTGGCCGATGAGTACCCAGACTTCATCTTTGCTGCCTCCTCGGCCCAGCAGTACCAGTGGCTCAAGGACAGCGAGCCCGATGTCTACGAGGGTGTCAGGCGCAAGATTCGCTCCGGCCAGTTCGTCCCCGTCGGGGGGATGTGGGTTGAGAGCGATGCCAACCTGCCAGGTGGCGAGTCACTGGTTCGCCAATTCCTCCAGGGCGGCCGCTTCTTCCAGGAGGAGTTCGGCGTCACCTCGCACGTCGCATGGCTGCCGGACAGTTTCGGCTATTCGGGTGCATTCCCGCAGATTGCCCGCCTGGCTGGCATGGACTACTTCCTGACCCAGAAGATTTCCTGGAACGACACAGACACTTTCCCCTTCCACTCCTTCATGTGGCAGGGGATCGACGGGACGGAGATATTCACTCATTTCCCGCCGGCAGACAAGTACAACTCCGATGCCTCCCCGGCCGACGTAGCCCGCTCCGAGAAGAACTTCACCGAGAAGGGGAAGGGGGCTTCCAGCCTGCTCCTCTACGGCTGGGGTGACGGCGGTGGCGGGCCCACCCGTGAGATGGTGGCGGCGACCGAGCTCCAGGAGAATCTGGAGGGTGGCCCCCGGGTTCTGATGACCTCGCCGGAGACCTTCTTCCGCCAGGCCAAGGAGGAGATGAAGGACCCGCCTCGTTGGGTGGGTGAACTCTACCTGGAGCTCCACCGTGGTACGGCCACCTCACAGGCGGCGACCAAGAGCGGGAACAAGCGTAGCGAGTCCCTTCTGCGGCAGGCCGAATGGTGGGCCAGCCAGGCTGCCATCCTCTGCGGAACTCCTTACCCCTACGAGGAGCTGCAGGAGATCTGGCGTAAGGTCCTCCTCTACCAGTTCCACGACATCCTTCCCGGATCGGCCATCGCCTGGGTCTATGCCGAGGTGCAGCGCTCCGACAGGAAGATTTGGGCCCAGCTGGAGGAGATCATCGACAGGTCCCTCAAGGCGCTTGCCGGCAGCGGCCCGGTCCAGCTGGAGGCCAACGCAGGGCCCCTGAGCCAGGAGGGTGTCCGCGCCGGTGCCGTGGCCGCACCCGACAGTACCGCCAGTGGTCAGGCACGCAGGGAGGGCGACGATACGGTTCTCGAAAACGACCGTGTCTCCTTCCGTATCGATGCCAGCGGTCATGTGGTCTCGGCGGTCGACAGGGCTTCCGGTCGTGAGGTGATTGACCCGGCTGTCCCGGCCAACGTCCTCCGCCTCTTCGTCGACGCTCCCGCCCACTGGGATGCTTGGGATATCGACAAGACCTACCAGGACATGGAACTGCCTGGTGCCCAAGTCGAGGGGACTGCTCTGACCGACCAGGGGACCGTGACCGTCTCTGGGACCATCGGCCAGTCAACCTTCAGCCAGGAGCTCAGCTTGGATGATGACACCGATGCTCTGGTGATTCGCACACATGTGGATTGGAAGGAAAGCGATAGGTTGCTCAAGCTCTCCTTCCCGACCAACCTCTACACCAAGGAGTCTGTCAACGAGATCCAGTTCGGTCATCTGACCAGGCCGGTCACCGAGAACACCTCCTGGGAGCAGGCCAGGTTCGAAGCCGCGGCCCAGCGGTGGGTTCACATTCAGGAGGGCGATTTCGGCGTCAGCCTGGCCAACTGCACCAACTATGGCCATGACATCCACCAGTTTGTCCTGCCGGATGGCAGGCCGGGCACACGCATCCAGATCTCCCTCCTGCGCGCCCCCCACTTCCCGGACCCCCGTGCCGACCTTGGAGAGCACGACTTCACAGTGGCCCTGGGTGTGGGTACCGACATCAGGCGGGCCATCCGGATGGGCTACAGGCTCAACGTCCCGGTCCGGCGGTTGACAGGTGCCCACCCGGTAGACCCCCTGGTCGAAGTGGACGGGCAGGATGTGCTGATCGAGAGCGTCAAGCTGGCCGAGGACAGGTCGGGCGATTTGGTCGTCCGTCTTTATGAATCCGCCGGTGCACGTTCCCGTGCTCGGCTGACCGCTGGCTTTGATTGGTCCAGCGTCGACGAAGTGGGCCTCATGGAGGTTCCCTGCGATGCTGTCCAGCCGGCCATACGGTCCAAGGGTGAGGACGGGATCGACCTTGAGCTCCATCCCTTCCAGATTGTGACCCTGCGGTTCCACAGGTCCTGAATCGAGTGAAAGGTGCCGTCCAGCAACCTGCCGGACGGCACCTTTCGCAATCCGCCTGTCAAATCGCCGAACGGTCCCTCCCGGACATCCCCGGGGCCGGGCCGGGTGTTAGATCGTGGTCCAATATGGCGCTGGCAGCTCCAATGGCGGCGATGTCGCCCCCCAAGGTGGTCGACAGGACCTTGAAGTTATGGACCTGCCTGAGGACGGACCGCCGCCTGAGTACCTGGGCCACTCTGTTCAGGTAGATGTCTTTCAGGAGGTGCCAGTAGGGACCCCCGAAGACCACTGTGTCCATATCCCACAGGTCGGTCAGGATTGTCACAGCCCTGCCGATTCGCCCTGCCGATTCCAGGAGGAGGTCTCGGCAGACCTCATCGCCTCCGTGGGCCCGTTGGCAGAGCGACTTGAAGGCCTCATCCAAGAAGGGGAGGTCAGCGGAATCGTTGAAGGCCCGCGGGTCCTGCACGTGGGTAGGAGCGGGGAAGAGGCCCTCCTTCTCAGCCTGTTTGACCAGGGAGCGTGGATCGCAGGTGACGGCTACGCACCCCCTTTGCCCACACCAGCAGGCAGGGCCCGAGGTGTCGACGACGATGTGTCCCATCTCTCCCACGTTGCCTGTCCTACCTTGGTAGACATGGCCATGCCTGACCGTCCCGAAAGCGATGCCCAGACCCATGTACATGAATAGGAAGTCCTGGCCGGTTTCCTCTCCCCTGCCCGCCCAGGTCTGGCCATGGCAGGCAGCGGTCACGTCTTTCTCCATGAAGACGGGTAGACCCGTGCTTAATTCCAGGTCGTGGGCCAGTCGGACGTTGCGCCAGCCGGAGAGGTTGGGTGGGTCGAGCACGGTCCCCCGCCTTGCATCGACTGGGCCGGGGATGGCTATGCCGATTCCTCCCATCCTCTTTCCGGGGATTCCGTTGCGTCCAAGCAGAAGAGAGACCGTCGAGGCCAGTGCTGCTATGGCCTGTGCAGAGTCGTCAGGCAGGTTGGGCAGGTCTCTGTCGATGATATGGCCGGCCAGATTGATCAGAATGACGGTGGTCTTGGCCGGTTCCAGATGGATTCCCACGGCATAGCGGCCATCGGGATTCAATCTGATTGCCGTGCGGGGCTTCCCCCTGCCCACCGTCACCGTTCCCTCCTCTTGGACCAGTCCACTGTCAATCAACTTGCGGACCATGTTGGTCACCGTCTGGCTGGTCAGGCCGGTCAGGTGGGACACCTCCACCCGACTGATCTGTCCGGCTTTTCGGATGGTATCGAGAACCACACTGCGGTTGTAATCGCCGACGGCGGTAAGGTTGGTCCCTTGCAGGAAGGGGGATTCTGACTGTTTGGAAAGGGACATTCTTGCCTCATTGATCGATGGTTTCCGCATCCCTGGTCCGAGCAAGTGCGGATGGATGGCCCTTTCGGCATCGGGGAGGGTTTCTTGTATGTCATTGATTTTATTGGCATGAAGCGACGTGGATGGGTAAGCAGGGCGGGCGTACCGGGCCAGGACCGTGTTGGGAGGGTAGGGGCTGATGGCCCCGGCCCGGCTGATTCGACTGATGAAGTCCTCCCCGTTTTACGCAGTGGCCGGTCTCTGTCTTGTCGTCTGTAGATGGCGAAGTGGCGGCCGACGTTGATTCCCCCTACGCGGCTTGGAAGAATCATCACTGCGGGGCGGTCCGATTGCCCTCGCAAGTGTGCTGAGGGAGGGAGCTCCGATGAAACAACCGGCTCAATACGCACCACAGGATGTACAGAGCGTCACAGGCCCACGTTGGCATTCATCCGTTCGCAAGCATTGGATGCTGCCATGAAACATACTGTCGATCCTTCCGGCCAGGGCGAGCACTTCCCCATCCATGCATCCGGTCTGTGCAGGCAGGTTTCGCCCAGGAAGGGGGAGAACATCACCCTCCTGGATAATGTGGAGTTCACCGCCTCTTGGAGAGTCATGACCGGAATCGTAGGGCCATCGGGTAGCGGCAAATCAACCTTGCTCTACTGTCTGGCTGGTCTCGAACCAGTCAATTCCGGCAAGGTTGAGGTCCTGGGTCATTGCATTTCTGCCATGGGGCCTGCAGCGTCGGCACGGTTCCGGCGTGCGCACCTGGGCTTTGTTTTCCAGTCTTATAATTTGGTGCCTTCGATGAGTGTGGAGGACAACCTCAAACTGCCCTTCATCCTGCGTAAGACCCGCTGGCCGGAGGACCAGGCGCTCAAGCTGCTAGACAGACTCGGTATCAGGGAGCTGCTCAAAGCCAACGTGACTCTCCTGTCAGGGGGCGAGCAACAGCGTGTGGCCCTGGCCCGTGCGCTGATTTCGGATCCCGAAATCATCTTCGCTGATGAGCCTACGGGCGCCCTTGACCAGGGGACCGGAGATGCGGTCGTCAATGAGCTCGTTGCCTTCGCCAATCGGCTGGGCCACGCAGTAATCATGGTCACCCACAGTCCGGAAGTCGCCTCCCGCTGCAACACACTGGTGCATCTCCGTGACGGTCGCATATCAACAGACGACAAGGTTCCCATGCTGAAAGCGAGCATCTGATGCGACTTCTACTACGAGATTTCAAAGATGCCCCCTTGGCTTGGTCTGGCGTCATGCTCGTGCTGATTGCCACGCAGACCATGGTCGGCCTGCTTGCCATGATGCTCTCTTCGGCTAGGGGCTTGGGCGACCTCCCCGGCATGGCTGAGCAAGGCCGCACCGCCTACCAAAATTTGATGATCCCCTTTGCGGCTCTTCTCATTGCCGCAGTGCTGATCGTTCTGCAAGTCGTTTCGTCGGTGATCAACCAGCGGCGACGCAACCTCGCGCTTCTGGCTTTGCAAGGCGCTACACCCTGGCAGCTGACCTCGCTGACCTGTTTGCGCGTGTTCATCTTGGCGCTCGCGGCCAGCGTGGTCTCGCTGGTGGCTTCTTTTCCGCTGGTCCGCCCCCTCTATGCCTGGGAGACTTCGCAGTTCCTGATTGGCAGGCAGCCTTTCATCGCTGGCTACCAGCTGGCTTCCTGGGCAGTAGGAACCACATGCGGAGTATTGGTGGCCTTGATCGGCACGCTGCTGACCATCCGAACCATCAGTAGGATCAGTCCCGTGGAATCACTGCGGGCCGCAATCAGCCCTCCAAAAGCAGCGGGTCTGGTTCGTCGTATCGCCGCTATTTTGTGTTTGTTGGCAGCATCGACAGTCATGCTGATGCCGATTATGCAAGCGCGGACCATCCCTGATGAGCAACTGGTCCGTTTGCACACCGCTGCACCCATCCTGCCCATCGCCATGGGCAGCACTTTCGGCTTCGTGCTCATGCTGGCCGCAATTTGCCTGGCAGGTCCTTCCCTGCTGGGCACGGTCACCAGCGGCTGGACCAGGCTCGTCGCTCTTCACAACCCCTCATGGCTGATCGCTTGCCGGCAAGCCAGCGCCCGCATGCGTAGCCTCAGCTCCACGGTCATACCGCTGGTCGTGGGGGTTTCATTGCTGATGATGACCGATTCCTTCTACCAGACCAGCGCCGATTCCAGTCATCTGCTGCCTCCCAACCTGGATGTCAGCAGCTCCGACTTCTCCATGCTCATTACGCTTCTGGGTCCCGCGCTGGTCGTCACGCTGGCTGGAGTATGCGCCGGATACCTGATCTCAGCACACGGTCGAAGCCTGGATCTGTCCCTCATCTCGATTGCTGGCGCAGACCCGAATCAACTTGAAATCATGTCCGCCCTTGAAGGGTTCATCATGGCAACCACCGCCGTGCTGATATCCTTCACCTCCAGCATCCTGCCGGTCATTGCTTACGCTGCCGGATTTCGCAAGGTCTTCGGGGCTGCCAGCATCGGCATGCCTTGGATCCACTGGGCGCTGGTCTTCCTGCTTCTGACTTTGGCGGCATCACTGGCTTCGTGGATCACGGTGCGCAAATCAGCAGGTCGTTCCCCTGCCTGTGTGATAGCACAGTACACTGGCGAATGAACCTGGGCATCCTCGGCATACGGCGTGAGGGGGCGCGATGAAGGGCATGGCAACCTACCTATTCGAGCTGTTGAGCAATCAACGCTTGACCAGATTTGTCGCGCCTCTGCTGAGCCTGGTCTACACGCTCCTCTATGTCAGCGCCCCCATGTTTCCTCCAGTCTGGGCCGAGAACATTCCCTTGCCCGTTTGGAAGACGGTCATCGGCCTGATCGGATTCCTGTGTTCCTGCCTGCTGTATTGGAGCAGGCAGCTTCCCCTGCTCATCACGATCATGGAGACCCTGATATACATCGGTCTGTCATTTGCCACTTCGGACGATAGCTTCCTGATACCACTGGTAGGCGCCCTCTATTTCTGCGTCTGTTTATCACCGGTACCCAAGATTGCGGCAGGCGTGGGTGAGGCAGTCGCGGCCGTCAGTCTGGTCACCGTCAGCATGCATGCCGGGCACATGCTCTTTCTGGAATGGTCGGCCAGGATGGCTGTCATCATGGCTGTCGTAGCCGCTGCCATAGCTGTCAGGTCCTACCGGATTCGACGCGAGACGCAGCAGCGTGAGGAGCAGGAGCGCATCCGCTCTGAGATGCTTGCCAGGCAAAGGAATCAGGCCATATCACGTGCCCAGGTGGCAGGGGAGCTGCACGATAGCGTGGGCCATGACCTTACCACAATCATTGCCCTGACCCAGGGATTCGCTGACTCGGTTGAGGTAGAGGAGCTGCAAGAGGTGCTTAAGGACATCAATCAGGTGGCCAGGGATGGGTTGGCCGACACCCGACAAGCCGTCCGTACCCTTGTCCAAGAGCATGAGGCGCTACCTGAAGAGTCCGATGATGATGGGCACAGCTATGGTTCCAGGCTGCACACGCTCGACGAACTCGACACCGTAATCGCCCATGCCCGCGCGGCTGGTCTGGCTGTCGTGTCTACCGAAACAGGGCATCAGCGGCACGATCCCAGACAGGACAACCTTTGCTTCATCATCAGCAGGGAGGCAATCACCAACACGCTCCGGCACGCTTCAGACCCGAGCACCATCGTCATCTCCCGCGACTATGAGCAGGAAGGCACCATCCGTATCAGCATTCACGATGATGGGCACGGGAATGAGCATGGGCAAGTCTTGGGCGATCAGCAACCGGACATTCATGATCATCAAGGAGTGGGCCTCAAACAGATTGGCGAGCAATGCCGACTGATGGGAGGGAGCCTGAGTTGCGGACCGAGCGAGAACGGGGGATGGACTGTAGAAGCCGTCCTGCCTGGCACCAGCGAGAAAGAGGGCAATGCCGATGATTGACCTGATGCTGGTCGACGACCTTGCGCTCCTCCGCAAGGGGTTGGTGCGCATGATCGAGGCCGACCACGATTTACAGGTCGTCAGACAAGCCTCCAACGGTCAGGAGGCAGTGACCATGCTTCGGGAGATGAAAGCAGCCGCGCAGCCACTTCCTCGGGTGATCCTTATGGACGTTCGGATGCCGGTGATGGACGGCATCAGCGCCACTGCGGTCATTGCCAAGGAGTTCCCCGACATTCGCACGCTGATCCTGACCACCTATGACGAAGACGATTACGCCTTCACCGGTCTGCATGCAGGCGCCTATGGCTTTCTGCTCAAGGATGTATCCACCAGAGACCTGCACCGAGCCATTCACGCAGTGGCTGATGGGGACGCAGTGCTTACCCCCCGTATCACAGCAGAGCTCATCAAACGCGACAGAGCCTATGCTCGGCATAAGGTCAGTGATCCGCAGGCCAGGCAGCAGCTGGATAAGTTGACCCCCAGGGAGTACGAGATAGCCGGGCTCATCGCTCAAGGGCTATCCAATCAGGAAATAGCCCAGCGCCTCACTCTCGAAATTACCTCTGTCCGGCGTTACGTAAGTCGCATACTCGACAAGACCGGCCTGCGAGACCGTACACAAATCGTCATCACATGGTTTAAGACCGGAATGTCTGACTGACGATTCATGACCAGCCGTTCCAGGCACTGGAAGGAAAAAAGCAGAAAGAACGATGGATCTTCAGTTCCGTTGGATGCTGTTTAAGTAAGCTGAAGCACAAAGCACAAAGCACAAAGGGGTGGCCAAGCATTCGACAGAGGAGGGGAACTATGGGAATCCGTCTGGTGAGGATGGATCACCCGGGGGCGGTAAATGCCGAAGCGATCTGGGAATATCTGCAGTCCTGTCGTGCTCGGCCTGAGGATGAAGCGGCCGGGCTCGGCCCCCTGGAGGACTGCCGCAGCCTGGATGAGGTTCGTCAGTCAGGCCTGCCGGAGGTGGCTCGTCAGGCGCGCGGCGATGATCTGCCGTCGGGGTTTGTGCCTGCCCTGCAGTTCGCCGCTATGGACCCCAGCGGCAAACTGGTGGGGATGATTCAGTTGAGGCTGCAGCTTACAGAGGCGCTTCTACGCTCGGGCGGCAACATCGGCTATTCAGTTCGCCCTGATTGTCGTCGGCGGGGTTATGCCGGGCTGATGCTGGATGATTGCCTGCGACGGGCGGCCGCTCTTGGCATGAGCCGGGTCCTGATCACCTGCTCCCCGTCGAATCTGGCCAGCCGCCGTACCATCCTCTCGCGTGGTGGGCAACTGGAGAATGTGCTCCTCAGCAGCTTTGGTCAGCCAGTAGAACGATATTGGATTGATTTGCATGCCGAAGCGAGCCGACCAAAGAACGCGTCCGCGTGAACCAGTGTGAAAGAGACCAATAGATTCCTCGTGTCGTAGCGCGTCTGCGGGGTTCTTCTGAGAGAATGGCATGTATGGTCTGGCTGATTGTCCTGGTATGGGTGCTGGTGGTGGTGGCATTCGTTGTATTTGTCATGCGCTTGGCGCTTGGCGAGTCCCAGGACCGTGCCTTCTCCCAGTCTCTCGATGAGCGTGTGCGCCGGGCTGCACGCCGTCAGCAGGAGCGAGAGAACAAGCTGCCGCGGATAGCAGGAGGGCACCTGTCGTTCTCCCCTGGCTCGGGCGAGGACGCATCAACCGCTGAAGACGGCGAACATCCCTATCCGGTCTATGTCAATTCCTCCTCTGTGGTAGAGGTTCGGGGTCTGCTGGCCTCCGATTCCACGGACGAGATAAATCTGCCCCCGCCACCGAGCAGCGATTCCACATCGTCGGTCAGCCCGAGACAAAAGAAGAATGCCGTGCCGTCAGTTTCTGCGACCTCTGGGCCTCCAGCTCCCAGGAACTCCGCCCCACGATCATCCAGCCCCGAGCCTTCGCGTCCACAGCGGAGGGAGCCTCAGACCACCACCTCCGACGTCATGCCTGCAGTCAAGAGCGGTTCGCAGACGGAAAAGAGCCACCCAGGCGGAAAGTGACCGCTGGCGATAACCGTCCGTGTCCCTTTTCGCCCTTAGGCTGGTACCTATGACAACACAGCAGCTCCTTATTCTTATCGCGGTGTTGATCGTCCTGGTGCTGGCGGTGGTCGGTATTCTGGTGGCGGTCCGCAAACGCCGGTCCCAGGGGGATTCCACCCGTCCCGGCAGGACGGAAGAGCCTGGTGATGGCCGCTCTTCTTTGCCTCCGGAGTCGGCGACCTCTGCAGAAAATAGCCAAGCTGAAGGCCGACCTGATGCCTCCCCAGCAGCTTCGTCGGGTGACCGGGCAGTCCACTCTGCCTCGCCTGTATCGGATGTGTCCCCCAATTTGGACGCACCTAAAGGTTCTGCAGGCTCAGTCGCTTCAGAGGCATCCAGTCAATCGTCCTCAGCCGATCAAGCAGCACCGTCGGCACAGGAGGAGCTGGCTCACCCGGAGGCATCCGCATCCCGTATGACCAGGCTCAAGGCCAGGCTGGCCAAGAGCCCCAACCCCTTCGGCAAGGCCCTCTTTGCCATTCTGACCAAGGATCATCTGAGCGAGTCCGACTGGGAGGATGTGGAAGACACCCTACTCATGGCGGATGTGGGCGCTGAGGCCAGCGAACAGCTGGTGAAGCAGTTGCGCGACGATGCCCGGATCACCGGGCAGAAGGACCCAGCAGCAGTGCGGCGTGGCCTTCGTCAACGCCTGATCGATCTGGTCGACCCCAACATGGACCGAACTCTGGCGGCTGCCCGACCCCAGGCCAACAGGCCATCGGTCATCATCATGGTGGGCGTCAATGGTACGGGCAAGACCACCACCGCGGGCAAGCTGGCCAGACTCTTCGTGGCCGATGGCAAGTCGGTGGTTATGGGTGCTGCCGACACTTTCCGTGCCGCCGCCGCTGACCAGTTGGAGACCTGGGGCGGCAAGGTGGGCGTGCCCGTGGTCCGTAGCGACCGCGACGGTGCCGACCCAGCCTCGGTGGCCTTCGAAGCCGCGGAACGGGCCAAAAACGAACATGCAGATGTTCTCATCGTGGACACAGCCGGACGCCTGCAGAACAAGGCCAACCTGATGGATCAGCTGGGCAAGATCCGGCGGGTGATCGAGAAGAACCTGCCCGTAGACGAGGTTCTGCTGGTCCTGGATGCCACCACCGGGCAGAACGGGATGATCCAGGCCCAGGTCTTCGCCCAGGCCATTGGGGTCACAGGCATTGTCCTGACCAAGCTGGACGGCTCGGCCAAGGGCGGCATCGTCGTTTCTGTCCAGCGGGAGCTGGGCGTGCCTGTCAAGCTGGTCGGGCTGGGCGAGGGTCCCGACGATCTGGCTGTCTTCGATCCCGAATCCTTTGTCGACGGCATTCTGGGAGACGAGTAGTCCGGCCAGTCGGTCGGCTAGTCGGTCATAAGGTGGTCATCCAATAGTCACCCGCAGGTAATGCGGCGGTGACCTGACCGTCATCCGCTTCCTGTTTGATGAATCGGGAAGTGGAAGAGATTCTGACGTAGGCTGTCCGGAGGGAAGTCCTCTTTATTGGGACTGCTCGCTCGGATGGGGAAAAGAGAGGTGTAGGCATGGATTCTGGAAATGCTGCCTGGATGCTGGTAGCGGCATCCATGGTTTTCCTGATGACTCCGGCGGTGGCTTTCTTCTATGGGGGTATGGTCCGCGCCAAGGCTGTGCTCAACATGATGATGATGTCCACGCTGGCCATTGCCGTGACTGGGATCATTTGGGCCCTCTGGGGATGGTCGATTTCCTTTGCAGGCAAGGATATCGGCGGCGTCTTCGGCGACCCCATCACCGGCTTCCTGCTCAAGGACACGGTCACAGCCAAGAATGGGGTCTTCACCTCGCTTGATTCCGCAAACGCTGCCTACCCGCACACGGTGGACATCGCCTTCCAGGCCGCCTTCGCCATGATCTGCGTGGCCCTGATCTCGGGAGCCCTTGCAGAGCGAGTCAGAATCAGCACCTGGATGATCTTCGTGGCCCTCTGGATCACCTTGGATTACGCGCCCATGGCCCACATGGTCTGGAATCACGGACTGCTGGCTGCCGATGGACCCATCTCCAACGCCATCGGAGCTCAGGCGCACGACTTCGCAGGCGGTACGGTCATCCACATCAACGCGGCAGTAGCAGCCCTGATCATTGTGCTCATCATCGGCAGGCGAATCGGCTTCCCCAAGGAATCCATGCGTCCCCACAACGTGCCCATGGTCATGCTGGGCGCCTTCCTGCTCTGGTTCGGCTGGTTCGGCTTCAATGCGGGGTCTGCCTTCGCTGCCAATGGCACAGCCGGATATGCCTGGGTTTCCACGACCATAGCCGCCAGCGGCGCCACCCTGGGCTGGCTCTTTACTGAACGGGTCCGCACCGGGCATTACACCGCCATGGGTGCAGCATCCGGCATGGTCGCCGGCCTGGTGGCCATCACTCCAGCGGCCGACGTGGTTTCCCCGCTCTGGGCCATGGTCATCGGCCTCCTGGCTGGTTTCGTCTGCTGCCTGGCCTGTGGGCTCAAGTTCCGTTTCGCCTATGACGACTCCTTGGATGTGGTAGGCATCCACGGTGTGGGTGGTCTCTTGGGCACTCTGCTGATAGGCTTCTTTGGTACCGGCACGGGCTTCCTGGCCGGCGGCAATTTCCGGCAGCTGCTGGTTCAGTTCCTGGTGGCGCTGATTGCGATCATCTACGCGGCTGCAGTAACTGGCGTGATTGCCTTTGCGCTGGAGAAGACCATTGGTTGGCGGGTCAGCAAGGATCAGGAGGTCATCGGCGTCGATCAGAGCGATCAGGGTGAGAGCGCCTACGACTTCGGGTCTATTCTGAACTGATCAGAAAGGAAGGCAGCATGAAACTCATTACCGCCATCATTCAGCCCGGACGGCTGGATCAGGTTAAACAGGCCCTGACCGAGGTCGGCGTGCACGGCATGACCGTCTCGTCAGCCCAAGGCTATGGTCGGCAGGGCGGCCATAAGGAGGTCTACCGGGGCAGCACTGTCAAGGTGGACCTGGTTCCCAAGGTGCGTCTGGAGGTGCTGACTGAGGATCGCCGGGTCGACGAGCTGGTCAACGCTATCGTCCAGGCCGCCGCCACCAACACTGTGGGCGACGGCAAGGTCTGGGTGCAGACCCTGGACTCGGTGGTCAGGGTCCGTACCGGGGAGACCGGCGTCGACGCCATCTGAGGCAGCTACCTGCTGCCGTCTGTATGGTCGTTTTCCTGTGCTGACCAGTTTTGCAGGATCTCGTCGCTGTGGCCAATTTCATGGTCTGGCTATCGGGATCCTGCTTTTTCTATGTCTGGGATTTCCTTGTCTGAGTCGTTGAGAATGGCTCTTCACGCTTGGCTGGTCTGGTCGATCGTCCCCATCCAGACATCGGTGCGCGTTCTCAAGCCATTGCAGATGGCCCTGACGCCGATGAAGAGGACATTGAGAACGGCCCAGAGCATGGCTATCCGCCAGGTGGGTGTCCAGTTTATGGCCAGAGCCGTCATGCCCAGCAGTCCGATTACATAGATCACGGCTGTCAGGGAGCAGGTGGCTGCCAGATAGCGATAATCCCCGGCTCCGATCAGGATTCCGTCCAAGGCCCACATCCATCCAGCGACGGGCATGAAGACCCCTTGGACGATCATGCCCACGGTGATCAAAGACCTGATGGCCGGCGTTGGGCTGAACAACGGAGCAGCGAAGAGGCCCAAAGCGATCATGATCAGCCCGACCAGCACTCCCATGGCCATGCCGGCCTTGGCTGACATGTCGGTCATGACCCGCGCTCGCGCCCGCTGTCTGGCGCCCAGCTCGGTGGCCACCAGTGACTGACCGGCGATGCCCACGGCATCCAGCATGTTCAGTCCGAAGTTCCAGGCCGAGTTGACCCCTTGGTAGGCTGCCAATACCTGCTCGCCCAGGTGGGCTGCAGCCACCACGGTCATGAACAGGCAGATCCGCAGGGCCAGGGTTCGCAGGAAGAGCGGGAAACCGTCACCCATGCTGGCCGCCATGCCTGAGAGTCGGGGCCGCAGCTGGGCGCCTTCCTGACGGGCCCAGACCAGGGCGGGGATGGTCAAAAAGAGCCCCATGGCCCACTCGGCAATCAGCGTGGCCAGGCCTGAGCCCAGAATGTCCATGTGCAGGCCGAAGACCAGAAGGACCTCCAAGGCGGTGTTGAGGATGGCGCCTGATACAGCGGCCACCAGGGTGATCTTTACCTTTTGCAGTCCCCGGAAGATGCCGTTGGCCGCATAGACCATAAGCATGGCCGGAAGACCGAAGACCAGGGCACTCAGGTAGGTCTGCGCTGCCTGCAGGACCGGCCCGCGGGCTCCCATCAGGCTGCAGATGGGCCGGCTCAGAGCCAGGAGCAGGGCGCAGACGACCAGGCCGATGACGAAGGCCAGCCACATGCCGTCCACGCCGGCCTGCATGCCCTCCCTACGCCGGCCTGCACCCATGAGTCGGGCTACCTGGGAGGTGGTCCCGTAGGCCAGGAAGATGCAGAGCCCCACGGTGGTCAGCACCACAGTGGATCCGACGGAGAGCCCGGCCAGGGCCGAGTCGCTGATGTGGCCCACGATGGCGGTGTCGATCATGACGAAGAGCGGGGAGGCGATCAGCTGGCCGAAGGTGGGTATGGCCAGTCCGGCAATGGTCCGGTAGGTCGTCCGCCGCTCTTCCGGCGTGATTGATGTGGTCTTGGTTTCGGAGATGTTCCTGTGGCTGCGCATGGACGCCATGCTAATGCTCTGGACTGAAGACACAATCCAGGAAAGCCAGTCCGTGGACGCCCTGTCGTGGATGCCGTATCACCAAACAGCCTTGAGTGCAAGCCGGATTGATGATGTGGCAGGCTGTCCCCAAGTTTTGCACAGAGTTATACCCATGAGGTGGATAAGTTGCACACATGTCCTCTAGGACACGCCTTGAATGTGGATAACTTATTTTTCTGTACACATGCATGAGCAGCCTTGTACCCCGTCCAGCACGGTCGGCGCGTCCTAGTGAATGCCTTGGGTGAAATCCGTTTCTTAGGGCTGTCAAGGACGGTCCTCTTCGTAGAATCGTGGCTATGGCTTCCGACGACTACACCGACTACACCCATCCCGAACAGCGTCCCGCCGATCATGCCCAGACCGGCCGTGACATGCTTTTCGACCGGGTGCCCCCGCATGACGACGATGCGGAGATGGCCGTGCTGGGCGGCATGCTCATGAGCAAGGATGCCATCGGCGAGGTCAGCCAGATGATCGAAATATCCGACTTCTACCAGCCCAAGCACCAGACCATCTACGAGGCCATCGTCACACTCTTCTCGGCCTCCCAGCCGGTGGATGCGGTCCTGGTGGCCAATGAGCTGCTCAAATCCGGCGACCTGGAGAAGGTGGGCGGCACCGATTATCTGCACTCCCTGGTGGCCTCGGTCCCGACAGCCGCCAACGCCACCTACTATGCCGAAATCGTCCACCAGCGGGCCATCCTGCGCAATGTGATCGCGGCTGGCACCAAGATCGCCCAGCTGGGCTACTCGGCCGAGGGCTCCCAGGCCGAGGACATCGTCAATCTGGCCCAGGCTGAGGTCTACGAGATGAGCGTGGGCAGGGTCCGCCAGGATTACGAGGCCATCGGGCCGGTCGTCCATGACACCCTGGACCAGCTGGACAAGCTGCAGAACGGCGAAATGGAGCGGGGCGTGCCCACCGGCTTCAAGAGCATCGACGATGTGACCCAGGGCCTGCAGCCTGGGCAGATGATCGTGGTGGCCGGCCGCCCGGCCATGGGCAAGTCCACCCTGGGCATTGACTTTGCCCGCGCCGCAGCCCTCCACAACAACATGACCACAGTGGTTTTCTCTCTGGAGATGAGCAAGACTGAGCTGGCCCAGCGCATCATTTCGGCCGAAACCGATATCCCCTTGGTGGCCCTGCGCCGGGCGGACGACATCACCCCTGAGCGCTGGAACACGCTGAACACCTTCTGGAGCAGACTCCAGGACGCCCCGCTCTTCCTGGACGATTCGCCCAACATGAGCCTGATGGAGATCCGCGCCAAGTGCCGCCGGCTCAAGCAGACCAACGACCTGAAGCTGGTGGTCATCGACTACCTGCAGCTGATGACCTCGGGCAAGCGGGTCGAATCCCGCCAGCAGGAGGTCTCCGACTTCTCACGCGCCCTGAAGCTGCTGGCCAAGGAGCTGGAGGTTCCGGTGGTGGCGCTGAGCCAGCTCAACCGCGGTCCCGAGATGCGCAACGACAAGAAACCCATGCTCTCCGACCTGCGCGAGTCCGGCTCCATCGAGCAGGATGCCGACGTGGTCTTCCTGGTCCACCGGCCGGACTTCTACGACAAGGAGGACCGTCCGGGCGAAGCCGACATCATTCTGGCCAAGCACCGCAACGGCCCCACCGATACCTTCAAGCTGGCCTTCCTGGGCGAGAAGTCCAAGTTCAAGGACATGCCCCAGGACTATCAGCAGGGAGGGGTCTGATATGCGGTCCACGACTTCCAAGGCGCAGCCTGCCGATCAGCCTGGTCGTCCCCGTCGGCCTTGGCGCTCCCTCTTGGCCCTTCTGGTCGGCAAGGCGGTACGCCTCGTTTCGCGGCTGTCCCATCATGGCGGTTCGGCTTTGCCTGGCAAGGTGGTGGAGCGGATCGACCCCGGCTTCCTGGCCAGAACCCTGTCGGGGTTGCCTCGTGGTGTGGTTCTGGTCTCGGGGACCAATGGCAAGACCACCACCACCCGGATGGTGGCCTCCATGCTGGAATCCCTGGGCCTCAAGGTCTTCACCAATCCGACCGGATCCAACTTCACCCGCGGCGTTGTTTCGGCCTTGGTCTCTACATTGGGGCTCTCCGGCCATCTGCATGCCGACATCGCCGTCTTGGAGCTGGATGAGGCCTATGCGGTCCACTTTGTACGGCAGGTCAAGCCCCGTTACGCCCTTCTGCTCAATGTCATGCGCGACCAGCTGGACCGGTTTGGGGAAATCGACACTACAGCCCGGCTGCTGGGTCAGGTGGCCCAGGCCACCACGGGCACGGTGGTCCTCAACCGTGAGGATCCGCGCATTGCCAGCCTGGCCGCCCAGACACCGGCGCAGACCGGTGTGGCCTACTTCGGCTTGTCAGACGATCTGCTGAACTATTTCCCCACGGATGACGACATGCATGCCTCGGACCGGGGTGCTGACGGTGATGGTGCTGACGGTGATGGTGCAGGCAGCGCTCCCCCTCCGATCCGCCATGGTCACCGGCTGCCAGCCGAGGTGACCCTGGAACGGGTCATGGACCACAGGGCTGCCTTCCGCCTAGACGGTCGGATCCTGGAGACCAATCTGCGTTTGGAGGGCGTCTACAACCTCTACAATGCGGCCGCTGCCCTGGCGCTGGTGAGAGTCGTTCTGGAAGACAGGGAGCCTGATGATGCAGCGCTCATGGATGCCCTGTCCAAGGTGACGCCCGCCTTCGGCCGCGGAGAGGTCATCACCTACCAGGGCGCGCCGGTTGAGCTGGTCCTGGTCAAGAACCCCATGGGCTTCCGCCTGGCCCTGTCCTCCTTCGACCCTGCCGGACAGGACACCATGATCGCCATCCGCGACGAGTATGCGGACGGACGTGACATGAGCTGGCTCTGGGATGTGGACTTCACCTCGCTCAGGGATACCGGCGTGGCTATGGTTTCCGGCACCCGGGCCTATGACATGGCCCTGCGCCTGGCTTATGACCAGGTGCCCACCGAGGCGATCGAGACCGACCTGGATCGGGCGCTGGCAGCCTTCCTGGAGGTGCATCCAGGCCGACCCAAGCGAATCTACTGCACTTACACGTCTATGCTCCGGCTCCGGTCCGCCCTCGGCAGGATCACGAGCGTGGACGATGCCGGGGTGGGCGCATGAGCGAGCGAACCAGAAGGAGCGCAGGAATGCCGCAGACTCAGGATAAGGCCAAGGTCGAGGCCGTGGGAGACCATCCGCCGCTGCAAATCCTCTCCCTCTACCACCGTGACATGAACATCTATGGGGATTCGGGCAACATACTCAGCGTGACCCGCAGGGCTGAGCTGTATGGGTTCCGCCCCATGGTCCGCTATTACGATCCCGGCGATGCCTGGCCGGAGCGGATCGATATGATTTTGGGCGGCGGCGGTCAGGACCATGGCCAGGAACGGATCATCGACGACCTGCGGAAGCGGGGTGGACTTCTGCACGATCTGGCCGACCAGGATGTGCCCATGCTGATGATCTGTGGGCTCTATCAGCTCTTCGGCCATTATTTTGAGACCTCCGACCATGAGCGCCTGGAGGGGGTCGGCATCCTTGACGTGCATACCATTGCCAAGCCCGAGCGGATGATCGGCAACCTGGTGGCGCAGGCAGAGGACTTCGGCAGGGTGGTCGGCTACGAGAACCACTCGGGCCTGACCTACCTGGGGGAGGGGGCCCAGCCCCTGGGCATGGTGACCGAGGATGGCCGCGGCAACAATGGCAAGGACCACACCGAGGGGGCCCGATGGAAGAAGGTCATCGGCACCTACATGCACGGGTCGCTGCTGCCGAAGAATCCGGCCATCACAGACTTTCTTATCAAGGGTGCAGCCGAAAGGCGGTACGGCCAGGGCACCTTCGCCCAGATGAAGAAGGCCATGGACCAGAGGAGCCGGAGCGAACTGGAGCGTCTGGACTCCCTGGCAGATCAGGCCAGCCGCATCGCTGCCTCCAGGCCCAGATGAGGAGGGGCCTGCGGTTGCGTCTGCGGGTCCGGCACAGATTTTGATGAGTGGTCGGAGGGCAATAACAGGGGAAAGACGTTGCGGTCCCTCCTGCTACGGTGTCGAGTGGGATCAGTCGGGGATATCCAGCTAGACTATAAAGAGAGACGGCCGCTCGTCTCTTGGCGGTCAAAAGAGCCCGGTACTTCAAGGGCGTATGAATGCTGGGAGGCATATCATGTCGGATTTGCATATCGGTGACGGATTGCACAAGGTGCTTCTGGCTGGCATCGGAGCCTTGGCCACAGGCGTGGAGAAGGGCCAGGAGGTCATTGACAACCTGGTCAAGAAGGGTGAGCTGACAGTCGAGCAGGGGAAGATTCTTAATACTGAGTTAAAGCGGAACAGGAAGAACCCTCCCGCTCCTGCACCTGCACCGGCTGCGTCGGCCCCGGCTGCTGGCGCGCCCAGGCCTGCGACTCATGTTGCTCCTGATCCCCGTCGTCCTGACCATGAGCCCCTGGCGCCAATGCCGAATCGTCGGTCTGGGTCCATCCCCATCACCTCCAATGATCCCATTGCGGGTCAGCAGGGCTGAAGGCGGTTAATTACTGTTAGCGTCGGTCGTCTGCGCCGGAATGCCTGCCGCTGGTCGGCCATGCGGATAAAGGACGCAGGTGAGTGGTGAGTATGGATGCCATGAACGGACATGATGCTCCAGTGCAGACCATTGGCCTCTTCGGGGTCGGCACCGGAGAGCGGCAGGGGGCAGCAGGAAGGATTCGTCATAGGCGTGGCAGGGCCCGTCGGCTGGCTGAGATGATCCGCATTGCCAACCAATTCGACATCATTCACGGTCTGACCCCGGTCACCATGCGCCGATTGTTCGAGGCGCTCGGGCCCACTTTCGTCAAGGTGGGCCAGATTCTCTCCATGCGTTCGGAAATCCTGCCGGAGGCCTTCTGCCGTGAGCTCTCCAAGCTGCGCGCCGATGCGGATCCCATTCCGTATTCCGTGGTGACCAGCACCCTGGCCGCCGAGTACGGCCGTCCGCTCGACCAGATCTTCTCCTCCATAGACCCTGTTCCCTTGGGGTCAGCTTCCCTGGCGCAGGTGCATCGGGCCCGCCTGGTCAGCGGTGAGGACGTGGCCGTCAAGGTTCAGCGCCCAGGGATTCAAGAGACCATGGCCCAGGACATCGACATACTGCGCAGCATGGTCAAGTGGGCCTCCCGGTTCGTCCGCAGCACCCAGGTGATCGACATCCGCGGGGTGGTCGAGGAGCTCTGGGAGACCTTCCAGTCCGAGGTCGACTTCCAGCAGGAGGCCGCCAATCTGGCGGAGTTCAAAGATTTCTGCGACGCTTACGCCTACATCGACTGCCCGAAGCCCTATCCCGAACTGTGCACCAGACATGTGGTGGTGATGGAGTACATCGACGGGATATCCCTCTCACGGCCCGCCCAGCTGGTGGCCCAGGGCTATGACCTGAAGGAGATCGGCATCAAGCTGGTCGACAACTATGCCACCCAGATCATGGACCGGGGTTTCTTCCACGCCGATCCGCACCCCGGCAACATCATCATTCGCGATGGCTGCATAGTGCTGATAGACCTTGGGATGGTCGGCCGCCTGGATAAGGTGACCAAATCGGCTTTGAAGGACATGATTTTTGCAGTAGGCCGCGAGGATTCACCAGCGCTGGCCCAGGGGCTGCTCCGCTTCGCCGGTACGGAAGAGGCCAGGGCCGAGGACTACCCTTATCTTCTGGCCGACCTGGATGCGGTCGTCCAGCGGTTCGGCAAGCTGGATCTGGCCGATCTGGACATCGCCGAATACGTCAATGCCGTTATGAAGCTGGCCGCCCGGCATGGCATCAAGGTCCCGGGGTCGGTCACCATGGTGGCGCGGTGCCTGGTCACCCTTGAAGGACTCTTGGACGAGTTCCTGCCTGAGGCCAACATCGTACAGATCATCACCGATCATGTCGCCTATAGCCAAGGCACGGGATCCATCCTCAAGGAGGAGACCCGGAAACTGGGCATCCAGGGCGATCTGGCTCTGCATGGGCTTTTGGGCGCCCTGGCTGAGTCCCAGACCGCAGCCAAGATGCTGACCCGGGGCCAGCTACGCGCCAATGTGCAGCTGGTGGGTTCCGAGGAACCCCTGCAGCAGCTGTCTGACATGGTCAACAGGCTGACCATGGCCCTGATTGTCGTCGGCCTCTATGTAGGCTCTTCAATCGTCTACTTCGCCCGCATCAAGCCGGTGGTCTTCGGTATCCCGGTGGTCAGCATGCTGGGATACGTGGTGGCCTTCATTCTTTCGGTCTGGATAGTCCTGGACATCCTGATCAAGCACCGGGCCCTCAAGCGCCGGCGACGCAACGGCGAAGCCTAGGCTGAGAGCCCCTTCATCCTATTTGGGTATAGATACTGTCTGATGCTGAATCAGCCGGCGAAGTCCTCCACGGTTTCAGGGTCCTCATGGTCCATGAAGGCGGATTTGCCGGTGTCCATGGCCCGCAGTCGGTCCATCTCCTGGTCAGTGAGCTGGAAGTCCCAGATGTCGAGGTTCTCGCGCATGCGCTCGCGGTGGGTGGTCTTGGGGATGACGATGACCCCGTCCTGAACCAGGAAGCGCAGGGCTACCTGGGCTGCGGTACGGCCGTGCGCTTGTCCGATCTCGGTCAGGGTCTGGTTGGTGAACATCCCTTGGCGTCCCTCGGCGAAGGGTCCCCAGGATTCGATCCGGGTGCCGTACTTATCCATGTAGGTGCGTTCCTGGGGGCGCTGGTGGAAGACGTGGGTCTCCAGCTGGTTGACAGCCGGGACGATTCTGTTGAACTTGACCAGGTCCACATAGCGGTCGGCATAGAAGTTCGAGACGCCGATGGCCCGCAGGACCCCCTGGTCATAGAGGTCCTCAAGGGCGTGCCAGGCTGCGTAGTAGTCGTTGAAGGGCTGGTGGAGGAGGACGAGGTCCAGGTGGTCAGTACCCAGCTTCTTCAAGGACTCCTCGACCGAAGCCTTGGTCTTGTCGTACCCGTAGTTGGTAATCCAGACCTTGGTGGTCAGGAAGACCTGGTCGCGGTCGAGGCCACTCTGGGCCAGGGCATCTCCGACGGCTTGCTCGTTTCCATAGGCCTGGGCCGTGTCGATGGCCCGGTACCCGGTCTCCAGGGCATCCAGGACTGAGCGGCGGCATTCGTCCAGGTCGGCGATTTGGTAGACGCCGAAGCCCTCCATGGGCATGAGGACGCCGTTGTTGAGTTTGACGGACGGGATGGAGGTAGATGAATCATTCTGCATGGTATCGTGCTTCTTTCTTGGCAGATTGCTCGACGGAGTTGGTTAAAGGCGGGGCATGCCTCTCTGATCTGCATGTTCAAGGATAAGGCTTTGAAGCAGCTTGAAGTCAAGCCGGCAAAGCGCGTCCAGCCTCCTGCGATGCTAGCGTGGATAATGAAGTACTGATGGCTGGAGGCGATGATGGGGTCCAAAGCACGATTGGCCGGCAAGGTCGCGCTGGGTCTGGGATTCGGGATTTTGGGAGGTTGGTGCTGGGCTCTGGCCCCCGGTCTTTCGGTGGTTGCGGGCCGGAGAAAGCCTGCGGGCCTGTCGCTGCATCCATATGCTCATAGGGGTCTGCACGATGCTGGCTCGGGTATGGAGACGACCAATCCCAACACTGGACAGACAGCTTACCTGCATCGTATCCATGACTGTCTGAAGGTTGAATCCGATCGTCCCTCAGGCAGGCACGCCTCGGCCCAAGCCAAGTTCCCTCGGGTAGTGGCGCCTGAAAATTCTCTGGCTGCCTTCGAGGCGGCCTGCAGGGCCGGCTACGGGATTGAGCTGGATGTTCATCTCAGCCGGGACGGCCAGGTGGTGGTCATCCACGATGGAGACCTGCAGCGGATGGCTGGCGTCAACCGGGTAGTGGCGGACCTGACCTATGAGCAGCTGCAGAGGATTCCCCTGTGCCCAAGCCCTGCCCAGGCTCTTGAGTCCGGGGAAGGAATTCCTGGCTCTGCCGACCACGATGGCGGTCCCGAAACGGAGGGCGGGGACGGGGGCCTCAACGATCCCGAGGCGCAGCATGTGCCTCTTCTGTCCGAGGTGCTCGCTCTGGTGGATGGCCGGGTACCCTTGGTTGTCGAAATCAAGATGGATCGGGGCTTGGATCGGGAGCTTATGCGTCGGACCGATGCCCTCCTGTCCAGGTACCAAGGCCCCTATGTGATAGAGTCCTTCAACGTCCTGGCCCTTGCCTGGTATCGGGCTCACCACCCAGGCGTCACCAGAGGGCAACTGGTCGCCCCCTACCACGGCCGGGTGGACTCCTGCTCATCGGCTCTGCGCTGGATGGCCGGATCCCTCCTCTTCAACTGGCTGGGGCGGCCGGACTTCGTGGCCTGCGAGTGGCACAGCGGGCACTCACTGCCCATGCGCCTGTACCGGTTCCTGGGTGGAACGCCCATCGCCTGGACCGTCCGCTCCGAGCGTGCACAAGAGGAGGCCAGTGCGGACTTCGACGGGATCATCTTCGAGTCGTATCTGCCCGAGAGCTGAACCAGCTATACAGCCCGGAGGCTGCAGCGGCCAGGCCTATCGCCCAGAGTGCCATGGTCAGGAAGTAGCCGTAGGGGAGAGGCACAACGCTCATGTCTATCTGGCCGGACAACTGGTGGAAGATGACGGCAAGCACCCCCGCCATGGCCAGGGCTGAAAGAAGGATGGCCGAAAGGGCATCGATTACTGACTCCCAAATCGAGGAGCAGACCAAGGTTCCACGTGAAACACCGGCGGCCTGCATTCTACGATTCTCCTGGCGACGCTCATTGACCGCGATGGCGCATGCCTGGATCAGAAATATGGCCGTCAGAACGATGGACCCGTTCGCTATCTGGGGTATGGCCCGCTGCACCTCCTGTGACCTTTGGATGTTGGAACGAATGTACTCCTTCTTGGTGCAGGCCTTGATGCCCTTCCTGTCCCATGAAGCATTGAGTTGACTGATCAGATTGCCTGTCCGAACTCCTGGGGCGGTCCTGGCCAGGGTGGTCGATCCACTGTTGTCGGGCGCCAGTTGCGACAGGTCTGCATCCGTCATCAGGTATTCGCCCGTCTGCCCCGTCGGGGTCATATCGACTACGGCGGTGATGGTCAGCGTATGGCCTTTGTCGTACCTGTCGATCAGAGTCAGCTTGCGACCAATAGGGTTTTTCTCCTGGGTGCGGCCACTTGCAATAACGGCGATCTTGCCCGGCCCCAGGTCAGCAGCGGAGCCCTTGATGAAGATTGGGCTAATTGTATTGACGCTCTTGCCTGCTTTGTTGACGTGCATAGCCATGACGGAAGGTTCGTCATTGCCGCCATTATCTTCCTTGTCCGCAGTTGTCCAGGATCCCTCGCTATAGGTGACTGCGGATTCGATGTCTGCAATGGACCGAAGTCGGCGATCCAGGTCTCTTGGATCATTGGTCTCTGCGTTGATCATGGTTTCGGCAGCGATCGGCTTATACCGGCTTATGGCTTCTTGTGCCCAGCCGGATCGTCCCAGGGCTATAAATCCGGTTACGATGACCAGCATCAGTATGATCGGCACTGCTACGGCGGTGGAGCTCCGGTTTTCCTTCCGCGCCCTTTGCCGCGCCAGGAGACCGGCGCCTCGGAAGGCCAGTTGGAAGGGGATGCCGATCAGGTTGGCACAGGCCGGAACCAGGACAGGGGCCAGGGCGCCGATGATGACGAGCAGACAGCCGGTCGAGGCCATGATCTGGATTTCAATGTCCATGCCCTTGAAGCGATGATAGACCATGGCCAGTCCTCCAGCCAGGCCGGCCAGGGCGATTATCAGGCGAAGAGGACCGATTGACTTGGTCTCTGACCGATTTCCCGAGTCCTGCAGGGCCTCGATGGGAGAGATCGCGGTAATCCTCCTGGCAGCGAACCAGGTTCCCAAGAGGCCTGCCAGGAGTATCCCTACGAAAGTGAAGAAAATTCCCGTGGGGTGGGGATGCGCGGTCATTTCCAGCGCTTCAAAGCCTGAGTTGATTAGGGACTTGGCGAATGCGGGCACCAGCAGGCATCCCGCCAAACTGCCCAGGAGGGCGGCCAAACCTACCGGAATCATGAATTCCAGTAGGGAGATGAATCTCACGGTCCTGGGAGAGGCGCCTGAAAGCCGCATCATGGCATACTCGCGACGACGGCGCTCGATCAGGAACCCAACAGAAGTGATGACGAGGAAGATGGAGACGAACCCGCATATGCAGGCGTACATTATGGATATCAGTGAAGCGCCGTCTTGTAATAACAGGGTCATAGCGCGGTCGTAGGAATTCATTGCGCGAGTATCTGGCATCCCGTCGCCCTTCCGAGCGGCAACGGCTACCTGGGCCCAGGCGCTGGTAAGGACCGAAGCGGCCATGACCGCCAAGACCATGACCGTGTAGGAGGACCGATGCTCATGCAGAAAGGATCGTACCAGGGAGGCCAGGCCAGGAGTGCGTGCCTTGGTTCGAACTGCGGTTTGCGAGCCGCCCCCGCCCATCGGTCCTGAGGCCCCGGTTCCTGTGATTGATCCACCCAGGGAAAGGGACTTGCCCTCCATGGTGTGCTCCTTTCTCGCCTTTGAATGCTGCTGTTCTTATTGCAACACCGGGTGAAGGCCCACTCAGGGTGTTTTCAGGGTCAGACCAGGGGGGAGAACCAGGGTGGCGATCAGCGATTAGGCACTCTCGTGCGAGAGGTGGGCAAGAGGACAGAGGGCGAGAGGGTGGAAGTCGAGGGATAGACGGTTGGGAGAATAGAGGTTGGAAGGATTACAGACATGATGACTGGTTCGCTAAGCTCCATGGCGTTGCAGAGCCGGCAGTTTCTATAGCGACGACTTCATAGCGAACCTATCCTCGCTGACGGGGTAGGGGAGGGAAGCCTAGTCCATTTTGCACAGCATCTGCCGGGGCGGCCATCGAACACCGTTGAAAAAGGACCCGAATCGTGCAGGATTCGGGTCCTTGTCAGGTATGGGGTTCGTGCCCTGTCAGTTCTTTGGATCAGTCGATGACGCCGTAAAGGCGGTCGCCGGCATCGCCCAGGCCAGGCACGATGTAGGCGTGCTCGTTCAGCTTCTGATCGACTGCGCAGACCACCACCTTGAGGTTGATGGAGGGATCCATCTCCTCCTTGAGGCGGTTCAGGCCCTCGGGAGCGGCCAGAATGTTGATGGAAGTCACGTCCTTGGCGCCGCGCTCGGCAAGGTATTTGGTGGCGGCGATCAGGGTGCCGCCGGTGGCCAGCATGGGATCCAGCAGGAAGCACTGACGTCCGGAGAGGTCCTCTGGCAGACGGTTGGCGTAGGTGATGATGTCCAGAGTGTTCTCGTCGCGCTTGAGACCGAGGAATCCGACCTCGGCGGTGGGCAGCAGCCGGGTCATGCCGTCAAGCATGCCCAGTCCGGCGCGCAGGATGGGAACCACCATGGGGCGGGGGGAGCAGAGCTTCTTGCCCACCATGGGTGCGACCGGGGTCTCGATGGGGTGGTCCTCGATGTCCAGATTGCGGGTGGCCTCGTAGGCCTCAAGCATGACCAGTTCGCTGATCAGCTCGCGGAAGGTGTTGGAAGGGGTGTTTTTGTCCCGCAGTACGGTCAGCTTATGTTCGATCAGCGGGTGTTCCAGTACGTGAAGTTCCATACCTCTCAGCGTAGCTCAGCGGGTCGGCTTCTGGTAGCGACCGGCAAGCCATGCTGCCTTCGATTTGGGAGTGGAAATGAAAACGCCGAACCATGCAAGCGCCTGTCGGCGCAAACGCCGCTCGCAGCGGCAACAAACGGAGCCCGGGGCTTAGACATGGTCCGACGCAGTCCCCATTGTAGGGCATGCCGGGGTCTGATCTGTGCTCACGACGCGCTTACGCTTCCGGCTTGAAAGGATGGCGGATTCTACTCCAGCCGTCCCCGCCGCCAGAGTGATGCGCCCCTCATGAAGTCACGTGCCGTCTGATTGAGGGAGTTGACGGTGCGCTGTGCTGCGTCGACCTCCTTGGCTTCCTGACCGTCCAGCTGCCGGCTCTGGGCATCCCGGATGGTGGTCTTGATTCCGCGGGCGATCACGTCGCAGAAGGCTCCGGCGCGTTCCAGGGCTATGGCGAAGTCGCCCGTGAAAGCTCCGGAGAGGATGGAGTCGGCGGTTCGGATGATGTCGTCGGCCTCCGGGGCCTGGTCCACGCCGGCGATTGCTGATGCAGCGGTGTCGGTAGGTTCGCCCAGCCTCCAGAGACGACTGATTCCATCAGCGTCCCGACGCATCCAGCTGCGAAGCATGTAGAGGCGCCAAAGAATGCCGGGCAGAGAGTCGGGGTCGCTGTCACTCCAGAGCTCGGCCACGACATCCACACCCTCACGGTCTACCAGGGTCAGAACCCGTTTTACGATGGCCGGGTCGGCACTGTGGTGGACCCGGTCCAGCAGGGAGGCTGCTGATACATGGCTCATCTCGCTGATCTGCTGCGGATCCATGCCTCCGGAGAGCTGGTCAGCGATGGCTGGATCCAGCTGGCCAGGGCGTGAGGGCCTGGATGCTCCGGTGCCGGAGGCCACGAATCCCGTGCGGGAGGAGCGGATTGAGGATGAGCCGATTCTGGAGTTGCTGTCAGTAGACAATGGGAGTCACCTTCTGTATGTCGATGATGGTCGGATGATTGGGGTCGCCGGTCAGACTGAGGACGACAGCGTTGCCGGTGGGCATGAAGGGGGAGTCGTCTGGCAGCCGTTTGGACAGCGATCCGCTGGAGCATAGCCCGCGCAGCTTCTCGAAGACTCCTCCCAGGACAGGTCGATGCATGCAGATCATGATGGTTCTGTTACCTTTCAGCAGGTCGGCCATCTGCCCGTCCAGCCAGTTGTGGGCCTGGTCTGGGTGTCGGTGATAGGAGGACTCCGTCAGGCAGGCCACCATCTCTATGGGCAGGCCTACTTCGTCGGCGTAGGGACGCAGTGTCTGCACACAGCGGATCCAGGGGGAGGACAGGAGACGGTCGGGAGCAAAGCAGGCCAGCTCCCGAGCCAGGGCGTAGCAGGTGCCGGCGCCCCTGGGGGTCAGAGGACGATTCGCATCCTTGCCCGTCCATTCCTTTCGTGCCACTGCCTTGCCGTGGCGGACGATGATCAACTGACGAGCCCGGATGCCACCCTGCTCCACCCGATCCACGAAGGCGTCCAATATGGTTCTGTCGCTGGGGTGGGTCAATAGTTTGCGGGCTTCAGAGGCTCCGACCCATCGTATCTGGTCGACTTCCCTGGAATCAGGCAGGTGGATGGGACCCAGCAGCGCGCTCTGACCGGCGGCGTGTTCCGAGTCGGTCGGCGTGGCCATCCAGTAGCAGATATGTTTGAGTCTGCCGCCCTTGCCGCCCCGGCGGCGGCCCTCGTTGTTCAACGGATATTCGGCATCCCCCAGGTATGGCCCCAGCCGGACAAGACAGCCTGTCTCCTCGCCGACCTCGCGCACAGCCGCCCGCATGTGGGTCTCACGATTCTCCAGCTTGCCCTTTGGCCAGCTCCAGTCGTCGTACTTGGGACGATGGACCAGGCAAAGCTCCAGCTCATCAAGGTCGGATCGGGGGCTGCTTCCTGGGGCTGCTCGGCCGTCGTCGCTAAATTTCATCCATCCCTGGAAGGTTGTGCGCCACCGGTAGAGGATGGCTCCGGCTGCCTCGACCGTCCTGCTCATGGCCGGATGCCATCCCGATCGTCCGCCTCTGCGGCGGGCCTGCCGGCTTGGAGGCGTATCATCATCGCCTGGCCCTGGGGGTTCGGGAGTGACGGTCGATCAGGTACTCCTGCGAGTCGACCAGAGGCCGGCCCTGATCATCCCGGCTATGGCGCACGTAAGTGCCGTCAGGCTGCATGTGCCAGGAGCTGGTGGTGTCGGCCATCTGCAGATCCACGTAGTCGATCAGACCCTGTACCTGCTCGGGTGCGGTGATGCGAACCAACGCTTCCACACGGCGGTCCAAATTGCGGTGCATCAGGTCAGCAGAGCCTATCCAGACTTCTGGTCCGGCCAAGGGACCCTCGCCGATCTGGGGGCCCTGAGAGTTGGCGAAGGCGAAGATGCGGCTGTGCTCCAGGAACCGTCCCAGGATGGAGTGGACTCGGATATTCTCGCTCAGCCCGGGCACGCCTGGCTTCAGGGCACAGATGCCACGCTCCACGATGTCTATGCGAACTCCGGCCTGGCTGGCCCGGTAGAGAGCGTCGATGATCTTTTCATCCACCAAGGAGTTGACCTTGATTCGTATCCACGCGGGCTTACCGTTCAAGGCGGTCTCTTCCTCGCGGGCGATCCGTTGCAGAAGCCCGGAGCGGACCGTGCGTGGGGCTACCAGCAGGCGGTGGAAGGAGGACTTGGGCGCATAGCCTGACAGCTGATTGAAGAGCCTGGTCAGGTCTTGTCCCACTACTGGATCGCAGGTGAGCAGACCCAGGTCGGTATACTGGCGGGCGGTCTTGGGGTTGTAGTTGCCGGTGCCCACGTGGCAGTAACGACGTAGGCCGTCCTGCTCCTGACGAACCACCAGAGAGAGTTTGCAGTGGGTTTTCAGGCCCACGATTCCGTAGACCACATGGACGCCGGCCCGTTCCAGCTGGCGAGCCCAGGCGATGTTGGCCTCCTCATCAAACCGGGCCTTGATCTCGACCAGGGCCAGGACCTGCTTGCCAGCGTGCGCGGCATCCACCAGGGCATTGATGATGGGCGAGTTGCCTGAGGTCCGGTAGAGGGTCTGCTTGATGGCCAGCACTCGCGGATCGGCCGCCGCTTGCTCCAGAAAGGCCTGAACCGAGGTGGAGAAGGAGTCATAGGGGTGGTGGAGGAGGATGTCATGCTCGCGGATGGCGGCGAAGATGTCCTGGGCCTGGCTGGATTCCACTTCGGCGATCTGCCGGTTGGTGGTGGGAATGAAGGGGCGGAACTTGAGGTCGGCCCGGTCGATGGACTGCAGCTCGAACAGGACCGTCCAGTCCAGGGGAGCAGGCAGCCGATAGACTTCTTCCTGGTTGACTCGCAGCTTGCTGGCCAGCAGCTGGGAGAGGAAGGGAGAGGCGGAGTCGGAAATCTCCAGGCGGATGGGCGGTCCGAACCTTCGCTGCAGAAGCTCCTTCTCCATGGCGTTGAGCAGGTTCTCTGCGTCATCCTCCTCGACGTCAATATCCTCATTGCGGGTGACGCGGAAGGAGCGGGCCTCCTTGATGATCATGCCGGGGAAGAGGTATTCCAGGTGGGCGATGATCAGATTCTCCATGGTGATGAACCCGTAGCGCTCCTCCTTGCCCTCTTCGTCAGTCAGATCGTCCACAGGAATCAGACGTGAGAGATTGTCGGGAATCTTAACGCGGGCGAAGTGGGTCTTGCCCGAGGTGGGGTTCTCCACCAGGACCGCCAGGTTCAGTGAGTTGCCTGAGATATAGGGGAAGGGATGGGCTGGGTCGACGGCCAGCGGGGTCAGGACCGGGAAGACCTGGTTCCGGAAGAAGTTGGTGAGCCGTTCCTGTTCCTGGCTGCTCAGTTGTGTCCAGCTCAGCAGGATGATGCTTTCGGCGGCCAGATCCGGCAGGATGTGGTCGATTACATAGTGGGCATGTTCATCCTGAAGCTTGTGGGCCTGCTCGGAGATGGCTCTCAGCTGCTGACGGGGGCTCATTCCGCTGGCAGCCGTTACAGCGATGCCGGTGTCTACGCGACGCTTCAGACCCGCCACGCGGACCATGAAGAACTCATCGAGATTGCTGGCGAAGATGGCGGCGAAGTTGGCGCGCTCCAGCAGGGGCACGCTCTCATCCTCGGCCAGCTCAAGTACGCGTTTGTTGAACTTGAGCCAGCTCAGTTCCCGGTCGAAATAGCGGTCCTCAGGCAAGGGCGAGACCGGGTGATCCGAGTGCTTGGATACATGCCGTGCCTGGCCATCGGTCTCGGCAATATGCTCCGCAATCTGGCTCCGTAGCAAGGCCTTGGAGGGTGCGTCAAATTTCTGAACCATACCATAGCACTCTATTCGCAGGTGCCGTCCTCTGCAATCATTGATAAAGCTTGTGGATAAATAGGAACGGCCCCCCGCAGGAGGCCGTTCCCACAAGGTCGGTCCAGATGGAATCTCTGCACAACATCATCGTTGCAACGGTCAAGTCTTATACACCCGTCCAACGTATCGGTCCTAGTGGCCATACACTTTGTGGGCTTCCGTGCTCTTGAACCGTCCTTGTATAAGCTATTATGCCAGTTTTGAGGCCGATGGCAAGCCTGTCCATCGGCTGGGGCGGGGGAAAGCTGCCGACTTGGTCTTTTGTGCGATTGCGTGCATTGAGGCAGGCCAAATACACCAGGTTTGGAGGAATCTGTTGCTTCCGTGTGATCATCTGTGGCATTTCATGGGCTTGGGCTCAAAAACACTGCAATTTCAGGCGTGTCGCGGTCTTGATGCATTTATACACAAAGAGGGCGAAGCGGTGTGGAGACATGGGGTCATTCGACCACATCAGCTCCGGGGACTGGTGCTGATGCCAGAGGGGGGATGTACTGGTAGCCATGACTGGAATGAGCATAGGCAGACGGCCGAAAGTTATAAAAGACTGCATGAAAGGGTGGGAGGCTGAAAGGACTCTGCACTCCTTTAAATCGGTCGAGTTGTCCTCGGAGCACCAACCAGGCAGGGGGGCGGGCGAGGATACCGGCATCGGGCGGAGCGACCCGGAAGTCAAATATGGGTCCACTGTGGCCGGATTGGTCTTTCTTTCCGCCTCAGGAGGCATTGGGCTGACAACCATGACAGCTTTGATGGCCAAGCAGCTTCGGGACACGGTCCTGTCATGCGCTCTGGTGGATCTGGACCTGGACGGCGGAGGGATGGATGTCCTGGTCGGCATCGAGGGGGCGCCTGGCATGCGGCTGGGACGAATCCGAGCTCCCCTGGGCCGGGTGGATCCTCAGGCCCTCCGTGAAGAGCTGCCGGTCTGGGATGGCATCCCGCTGCTCAGCAACGATCCTTGGAGTGCTCCGTCACAGGGTTGGTGGGACGTGGATGCAGCTGTCTACGCAATGGCTGGATTTGCTGATCTCCTGGTGATCGATGCCGGTCGGGGCCGTGGTCTGGGTAATCTGCGCTCGCTGAAGGGTCTGCCTTCGTTGTTGATGGTGGATATGACCGTGCTGGGCCTTGCACGGGCGAAGGCACTGCTCCATGCTCTGAACAGCCGCAGAGGTGCGGGCGACCAAGCTCAAGACGGTCCATTGATTTCGTGTAGGCCCCCCATGGCTCTGATTGGTATGATGCCCACTCAGCACCGGGTCAGTCATGGCGTCGACCCGGGGCAGGCGGAAGAGTTTCTGGGCCGATCGGTGGACGTGGTTCTCAATCCGCAACCGAAACTGTCTGCATCCGTCTTGGATGGACGTGGTCTGGAACGGGTGCCGCGTGCTTACGCTCGGGCTCTTCATCCCCTGGTGGAGCGGATTGCAGGAATGATCGTCGGCGAAAGAAGGGAAGAGCGGGTCTCTTCTCGCGAACTGACTCGGTCTAAGGCTGTCCAATGATCGAGAGAAGTGGGGAAAGCATCGAAGGTTCATTCCCTGATGATGATTTCGCCCAGCCGCCCACTTTCGGGTACTTGGATGAGTTGGTGAGCGATCCTGCTGTGACTGACATCGCAGTGACCGGACAGGGCGATGTCTGGATCGACCGAGGTGCGGGCATGGAGGAGGTTCTGCTTCGGCCTGGGTTTGCAGGCCCTCGGGCAGTAAGGGACTTTGCTGTGCAGTTATGCGCTCAGCTGGGACGTCGCCTGGATGATGCTCGGCCCATGGCCGATGCCTCCAGCAGGGAGGGGATCAGGGTTCACGCCGTGCTGGCCCCGCTCGTTCCCGAAGGCGCTGCCATTTCCATCAGACTGCCCAACAGAAACCCGCCCGGTCTGGAAAAGCTGGTTGCTGGCGGGCTGTGTCCCGTCAGTTGGCTCTTTATCCTTCGGGCGCTAGTGGTCAATCGGGCGACCATTCTGGTGACTGGTGGCACGGGTGCCGGCAAGACCACACTTCTACGGGCCCTGCTGGGCATGTGTCCACAGGAGCAGCGGCTGGTTGTCGTAGAGGAAGTCCGTGAGCTGGGCCGTATTGCCGGTCATAGGAACTTGGTTTCCCTGGCTGCCAGAGAATCCAACATTGAAGGGGCAGGGGGTGTGGGGCTAGTCGATTTGGTTAAGGCCACACTGCGCATGCGGCCCGATCGGATCATTCTGGGTGAATGCCGGGGAGAGGAGATAGCGGATCTGCTGCGAGCTTTCAATTCTGGTCATCGGGGTGGCATGGCCACTCTGCATGCCGACAATGTAGAACGCGTTCCTGCCAGGTTGGCGGCCTTGGGGTTGCTGGCGGGGCTGGAGCCGAGGGCCTTGGCGGCTCTAGCTCAAGGGGCATTTGACGTTGTTATCCACCTGGAACGAACCGGTGGTCATAGACATATCGCTCAGATTGGCCGACTGACGACGACCGTTGACGGTCGGCTTTTGGGGGAGGCTGTCTGTACCTGGCCGGGCCGAGGTGCAGCTACATATGGAACAGCCTGGTCGAAATTTGCCAGGCGGTGGGGCATTGTGACCAGCGCCTCGGCGAACGCTGCGTAGTTGAGGTGGATTATGAATGGCGAGACTGCAGCTTGGTTGGCTGCGATGATAACGTCTGTTGCCTGTTTGGCCCTGCTTCCGCATAGAGGCGACGTGGCCGCAAGGCTCAAGGCCATGTCAGTCAAGCCCTCTGCACAGTCGGATCGGCCCGGCCTGGCGGTGCTGATCACTTCCCTGCTTGCCTTTGTCGACAATGGAGGCGGTCTGATAGAGGCTTTCGAGGAGGCATCCGGGCGGCGGTTCGCCACCCAAGAGGTCACGCGGGAACGTGTCATGGCCATGTTGGAGAACCGATGCCTGCCTCAGGAACGGGGGCCGACTCTGACAATTATGGCCCAGGCTCTGATGGCCTGTTATGGGCTCAGCGCCATCATGGGTTGCCGGGCTTCTGATGGACTGCGGACCGTGGCGGTTATGCAGAGGCGGCGGGCGGCGCTGGATGAGGCCCGGGAAAAAGCCTTTGCTGTGCCCAGGGCCACGATCCGGCTCCTGTCGATCTTGCCGGTGTTGACAATCATCATGGGAGAGTTCATGGGTGCGCGACCGTTGACCTTCCTATGTCGCCCGGGCCCGGGAACCATATGTCTGATTCTTGGAGCGGCCTTCTATGTTGTTGGTCTGGTTTGGATACATCAGCTGATGAACGAGCTGGGCAGGGAGGATCTATGGATTTGAAACCGCTGATTGCCGCTGTGTCGACCATACTGGCCCTTCTCCTCATGGAATTCGACGGCTTTGGTGAGCGATTAGCCGATGAGCAGGTATCAACTCCGCCTCTGAGCCTGGTATTAGCCTTGCTGGGGGTCGCTGTTCGTCAGGGGGCTTCTCTGCCCAGAGCTCTGGGGGTTATTGGCGGGCTGTTGCCAGGCCCTTACGGGCTTCGGATGGTTCAAGTGGCTCACCTGCTCGAACGCGGTAACGGATGGAATCTGTCCTGGTCGGGGGCGATCGGCGATTCTGATTACGGGCAGTCCATGCAGGTCCTGGCTGACTGTTTGGAGCCGTCCTGGCGTTTGGGATCATCGCCTCTGACGCGTATCGAGACAACCATCCGTCAACTGGATCACCATGCCCGCAGCGCGCTGGCCCAGACCACGGCGACGATCACGGTCAGGCTGCTGGTGCCGACCGGGCTGTGTATCCTGCCGGCCTTCGTGCTGATCGGAGTCATCCCTTGCATTGCGGCCTTTGCGGGTGGGATGTCCTGAGGGTGTGGAGTTCTTGTGGGCACAGTTGTCCACAGGTTGCCGATGCAGGTCCACTCTCGTCCACATGTATCTGACAAGGCGGCAGAGACGTGCTGGAACGGGCACAGTGAAAGGTATCGGATGCCGATTCTTTGAGGAATGGCTATTCGCCGGGGTGGGGAAGACAAGGAAAGACAAAGGTGAGAACGATGACATATCCACAAGAGGTTGCAACGGTCTTCCATCTACAGACAAGGCAGGCAGGAGGCCAATTGGTGTCGGCTACGACATGGTCTGCTGCAAGTGCCGGATCACAATGGTTGCAAAGAATAAGGCAACGTTCCAGCCGGTTCATGACGGCTTTGTACGTCCGCATCAGCCAGGCTATGGATTCTGGTGTGCGTGCCCTGCATGCGCGGCTGAGCGTGGTTCTGGCTAGGCCTGAATCCGGGGCCATCACTGCTGAATACGCCGTGATCATGGTGGCGGCCGCCACGCTGGCCGGTGTATTGCTGGCAATTGTCAAATCCCCTTCCACACGCACTTTGCTGATGGGGCTGGTGAAGAAGGCGCTCAGTGCCGTCGGCTGAAAGACGGTATGGACGGAGACGAGGGTGGCGATCCGATAATGGCACGGTAACGGCCGAGTTCGCCATCGTTCTTCCTGCTGTCATGGTCCTGGCTCTCATACTGCTAACGCTGACCCAGACGATCAGGATTGGCATGGTCTGTCAGGATGCGGCGAACGCGGTTGCCAGAGACCTGATCGTCACTCGCGGCAAGAGCGATTCCCAAGAGCTGGTGCACCGGATGGCTGGGCCGCATGCCCAGGTTAGGCTGAGCCCATCAGCCGGACAGACGGCAGTCAGGGTGTCATGCCCAGTGGTTGCCGGTCCAATGGGCGTGCTGCCTGCACAGGTCCATGGCACTGCCGTGGCCATCTTGGAGGAATGAGTCATGCCCGGACATGCCAGAAAGACGCGCCTGAAGCGTTCCGGTTCTTGGATAAGGGGTTCGGATCCGGGTTCCGGCACGGTTCTGGGCATCATGCTGATGACTCTGGTCGGCCTGGGTCTGGTTCTGGCGGCGCTTCTGGGCAATCTCATGATCTGCCGGACGCGTGCACGTACCGGTGCCGATGTTTCGGCTCTTGCTGCAGCTTCTGCCCTGGACGAAGGACAGGCTCAGCCATGTAATCTGGCCTCCCGGGTCGCCCGTCTCAACCGTGGCGTCCTGACGGATTGTCAGGTGGATGGAGGTGATGTGAGGGTCTCGGTAGGCGTAGACACCGGAGTCCCGATGATGCCCCGTTTGGTCCAGTCTGCCCGAGCAGGCCCCGAGCCCTGTGGATGAGGGAAGGAAGCGGGGCGAAAGCCTTAGGAAGGTAAGCGAGCGTGTCTAAAGAAATGGATAGCCTTGAACCATGGCACTAGCACTCTATCGGCGGTATCGGCCTGACACTTTTGACGGCATAATCGGTCAGAAGCAGGTCACGGTCCCTCTCACCCGAGCTCTGGATGAGAACCGGCTGACCCACGCCTACCTCTTCTCCGGTCCCAGGGGATGCGGAAAAACCAGCAGTGCCAGGATTTTCGCCCGCTGCGTCAACTGCGCCAAGGGGCCGACCAGCCATCCCTGTGGCGAATGCGACAGCTGCAGGGATCTGGCCACAGGAGGCCCCGGTTCCATCGATGTGGTGGAGATTGACGCCGCCAGCCACAATGGGGTCGACGATGCTAGGGAGCTTAGGGAGCGGGCAGGTTTCGCCCCTGTGCGTGACCGCTACAAGATCTTCATTTTGGACGAGGCTCATATGGTCACCCAGCAAGGATTCAATGCCCTGCTGAAGATCGTCGAGGAGCCGCCGGAACATGTTATGTTCATCTTCGCCACCACAGAGCCGGAGAAGGTGATCGGCACCATCCGTTCCCGCACCCACCATTACCCCTTCCGTCTGGTGCCCCAGGAAGTCATGGGGCCTTACTTGGAGGGCATTTGCGAAAAGGAGAACATCAAGGCCGAGCCTGGTGTGCTCAAGCTGGCCATGCGGGCTGGAGGCGGATCGGTGCGTGACACTCTTTCCGTGCTGGACCAGCTCATGGTAGGCGCTGACGAGCACACCATTACCTATGATGCGGCTGTAGCGCTGCTGGGGTTCACTCCTGCCGCACTCATCAGCGAAGCTGTGGATGCGTTGATCGCCCACGATGGGGCTGGCCTCTACGGGGTCATTCAAAAGGTGGTCGTCGGTGGGTTCGAGCCTCAGCGCTTCGTTGAGGATTTGCTAGCCCATGTCCGCGACCTGCTGGTTCTCAAACTGGCGGGAGAGCGTGCTGAGAGCGTGCTGAGCGAGGACGCCGACGACGACCAGGTGGCCGATCTGCATCGGCAGGCTAATGCTCTGGATCTGCAGGTCCTGACCAGAATGGCTGACATCATCAATGATGCGCTGGCGGGAATGAACGGAGCCACCTCGCCCAGGATGCGCTTGGAGCTCCTGGCTGCCAGGCTACTGGCAATTGGTTGCGAGCCTATGGAGCAGGCACCAGCCCCAGGGACGACTTCCGCCAGTGCCGTGACCCCGGCACCCGCCCGTAGCGGGTTCATCGGCGCTGACAGATCACAGCAGAACGGTCGGCCGTCCAGAGCATCCCAGCCTGGGCGCGCTGACGAGGCTGATCGCTCTGAACAACCTGGCAGAGCAGGATCATCGTCTGCAGCAGCGCCCGTCTCCTTTGCCGGGCCGCAGAGCATGGCAGGTTCTCATTCCGATTCCTCTGCTGGCGGACGGCAAGAGGGCAAAGGACTGCCCACCCATTCCGGCTCAGGCCCTGCCCAACCCGAGCGCAAGCAAGCCCCTTCCTCGCCAGCTGTGCAGGCCGAATCAACCAATCCTTCCGGACATGCCCGGTCTACGGAACCACCGCGGTCTGCACAACCGGAGGCTACGCGAGGACAGGGAACAGAGATCCCGACCGGCACAGAACTAAATAAGCGCTGGGATGCCCTGGTGGCTGCCCTGCCGGAGGAGGTCCGCCAATATGTGGTGCGGGACCGGGTGCCTGCCGTGGACATGAAAGCAGACCCCTCCGGCCGCAAACGACTGTCTATGACCTTCGACCGTCCACTCAGCCAGCATGCTTTCGCCATGGCAGTGGCTGCGCAGTCGGTTGATGGGGAGACCAAAGTTCCACGTATTGTCATGGTTCGCGCTCGCCAGGAGTTCGGGCAGGACACTATGATCGCCCCATCAGGGACGGCTGCTAACGGCGAGACGGTAGAGTCCGTCAACAAGATGTCCCCCCAGCGTCGGGCAGAGGTCAAGAAGGAGGTGGCTCTGGCTCGGGCTGGCTTGGCCACCATGAACCTTGGAGCGGCGGTCATGCCTCATGCGGCCACGGAGCAAGGGCATGCCCCTAGAGAGATGACGGCCTCGGCGGGTCACCAGGGTGAGACAGGAGCATCGACGTCGGACGGAAGGTCCACCTCTGGAGAAGCTGCAGGCGACGGAAACTCCGACGACGCTCACCACCCGGTCGGCGGCCCGGTCCAGTCGTCTCCGGAACCGTTGCCGGCTGCAGGCTTCGGCTCAACCGCTTCAACGGTGTTGCCGGACGACGATCCCTGGGCTCACCCCATTCCAGCGACTCATGCGCCGCAAAAGACCCGGCAGCCTGGTGATGGCAGCGACGGGACCACTATTCAGAAAGACCACGAGTCCAAAAAAGTTGCTCTGCCGGACATGAGCGATGACACGGATCCTTGGGCCCTGCCCGATTCCGGAATCACCGCTGCAGTTTCTACGGAGTCCTCCAACAGTCAAAGCCATGAAGCTTCAGACCAGGGGCCTGGAGTTTCGAAATCGGTTGATTCGTCGGGTCAGGGAAGCGCCTCGGGTGCAACCTCGGCTCCGACATTGGGGACCGGATCGGTTGCTGACGAAGGGACCATGGCAACTGGCATCCCAACCTCGCCGGATATACAGAGCGACAATCGCGGTTCGGGTACCGCAGGCGGCTCGGATGGTTCCCGAGCAATGGCAAAGGCATCCGGATCTGAGGACAGGAGGATGCCAGCAGGCTTCGCTAGCTCGGCATCCAGTGGTCTCGGTCAGGATGCTTCATCCGCTGTAGCTGCCTCCCAGGATTCGGGGCCTTCCGTGGATCCCGAGGACGATGTCTATTCCATGGACGATGCCCGGCTCGGGGCGAATAATGCCATGAACCAGGATGAACTGACCAAAATGTTTGACGTGACTAAGGTGGAGGATTTTGCTGCTGACGACCCCCAGAATCCGATCAACGTCCAAAAGCGCCGGCAGGAACAGGCGCAGCGACAGGGAGGTGAATGATGGCTGCTACCTATGATGGAGCCATTCAAGAGCTGATTGATGCTTTTGCCCAGCTGCCGGGCATTGGCCCCAAGGGGGCGCAGCGCATCGCCTTCTATATTCTGGGAGCCGATCGGCGCAGTGCTCAGGACCTGGCTGATGCCATTGTTACCGCCAAGGAGAAGGTTCGGTTTTGCGAGATCTGTGGCAATGTTTGCGAGACCAGTCCATGTCCCATCTGCCAGGATCCGCGTCGTGACCGTAGCATCATCTGCGTAGTCGAAGAGCCCAAGGATGTCATGAGCATCGAGCGTACCGGAGAATACCGGGGTCTATATCATGTGCTGGGTGGGGCCATCGACCCCATGTCCAACGTCGGGCCTGGTGATCTGCGCATTCCCGAGCTCTTGAAGCGGTTGGGCACGGATCAGGTCAAGGAGGTCATGCTGGCCCTTGATCCCAACATTGAAGGCGAGGCAACCACCACCTACCTGGGACGGCTGCTGGGTCCTCTGGATCTTCGGGTCACCAGGCTGGCCAGCGGTCTGCCTGTCGGTAGTGATCTGGAATATGCTGACGAGATCACCCTCGGCCGGGCGATTTCCGGCCGTCGGGATCTGTAAGGCACGTAGTCACTGATTCACGGCTTCCCGGCTGCTGTCATTGTTTCGCATATTGGTGGAGGGGGTCTGATAAAACGGTGTCGTTCGTATAATCCATGTAATCAACATGTTGCAGATGATGGTCTAGTGGCTTAACCGTCGCGGGATGGAACAGCAGTGGCACTTATCGTTCAGAAATATGGCGGGTCCTCGGTGGCAGACTCGGACTCCATCAAGCGTGTGGCCAAGCGCATCATTGATACCAAGCGCGCTGGCAATGACCTCGCAGTGGTGGTTTCCGCCATGGGTGACACCACTGACGATCTGATCGATCAGGCCATGGATGTGGACTCCAATCCTCCGGCCCGCGAGATGGACATGCTCATGACTGCGGGGGAGCGCATCTCCATGAGCCTGCTGGCCATGAGTATCCATGCACAAGGCGAGCATGCCCATTCCTTCACCGGTTCGCAGGCGGGATTTATGACTGATGCACGCTACGGGGCAGCCCACATCCGCCATGTTCGGCCTCAGCGAGTCATGAAGGCCCTGGACCGGGGCGAAGTGGGAATTGTGGCAGGCTTCCAGGGGGTCAACTCCGACGGCGATGCCACCACCTTGGGCCGCGGCGGCTCGGACACCTCGGCTGTGGCCCTGGCTGTGGCGCTCAATGCGGATGTCTGCGAGATTTATACTGACGTGGATGGCGTTTTTACTGCCGACCCGCGCATTGTGCCCACCGCCCGAAGAATTGCCCGCATCTCATACGAGGAGATGCTGGAGATGGCGGCCGGCGGATCCAAGGTGCTGGCACTGCGCTGCGTGGAGTATGCCCAGCGCTTCCGCATGCCCATTCATGTGCGCAGTTCCTTTTCCCGTCGTCCTGGCACGCTGATCATGCCCGACGATGTCGATGTCGACAAGATTCCCAATCTGGAGACCGGCCAGTTGCCGGACCGCCCCGCTGCACACACCGACAGGCAACGGGATATGACGGAAGGAAGGTCATGACCAACGGCGAATCCATGGGCGACTTGTTCCCGGACCTGAACGGCCCCGAGTCACCGATCATCTCAGGGGTTGCCCACGACCGCAGCGAGACCCAGGTCAGCCTGCGGGCCGTGCCGGATCGACCCGGCGTAGCCGCACAGCTCTTCACTATCCTTGCCGAGGGCGGCATCAACATAGATATGATCGTCCAGGCTGGGGCGGCCACCGGAACCGTGGACATCTCTTTCACGTTGCCGTCTGCTCAGGCTGATCAGGTGGTTCCCATGCTGGATGACTCCCGTGAGCAACTGGGGTTCCACTCGGTCGACATCAACCCTGAGGTGGGCAAGGTGACCCTGGTAGGGGTCGGCATGAAGACCCACTCGGGCATTACCGCCACCTTCTTCCGGGCCTTGAGCGACCGGCATATCAACGTGCTCATGATCTCGACCTCCGAGATTCGTATCTCCGCCCTGGTGCCCATTCAGAACTTGGACGAGGCGGTACGGGCCATCCATACGGCCTTCCATTTGGATGCCGATCAGGTCGAGGCGGTCGTTTATGGCGGCACAGGTCGCTGAGCGGAGAGGAAAGAGCAATGACTGATAAGGCTGATTTGGCGAACAATGGTCGCCGTGGCATCAATGTAGCCGTTCTGGGCGCCACCGGCCAGGTAGGCATGGTCATGCGCCGCATGCTGGACGAACGGGACTTCCCTGTAGCTGACCTGCGCTTCATGGCCTCATCCCGGTCTGCCGGCGAACAGTTGCGCTGGCGTGACAGGACTATCACGGTCGAGGATGTGGAGCAGGCCGACCTGAGCGGAATCGATCTGGCCATCTTCTCCGCCGGCGGTTCGACCTCAGGAACTTGGGCCCCACGCTTTGCCGAGGCCGGAGCCTACGTGGTCGACAACTCCTCCCATTGGCGGATGGATCCCGAGGTTCCCCTGGTGGTGTCTGAGGTCAACCCCGAAGACCTGGATCTTATCCCCCGGAGGATCGTGGCCAATCCCAATTGCACCACCATGGCCTGCATGCCCGTGCTGAGTCCCTTGGCCAAGGCATACGGTCTGCGCCGCCTGATCGTCTCCTCCTACCAGGCTGTGTCGGGGGCTGGGCGTGCCGGTGTCCTCCAGCTGCGCGACGAGGCCAAAACAGCCGTGGAGCAGGGTGCTGATCGTTTGGTCTTCGACGGATCGGCCATTGAGTTCCCCCCGCCCACCAAGGTGGTGCGCACTATAGCCTTCAACGCCGTTCCTTTTATAGGCGACTTGGTCGATGACGGCAGCGGGGAGACCGACGAGGAGCAGAAGCTGCGCAATGAGAGTCGCAAGATTCTCCACCTGCCTAATCTGGCCGCCTCCTGCACATGCGTGCGGGTAGGAGTCTTCACTGCCCACGGCATGAGCATCAATGCTGAGTTTGATCACGATGTCACTCCTGATCAGGCCCGCGACCTGCTGTCCAAGGCCCCCGGGGTAAGTCTGGCGGAAATACCCACTCCTCTGGACGCAGCCGGCAAGGACCCCAGCTTCGTGGGCCGCATCCGCCAGGACCAGGCCGTGGAAGGCAAGAGGGGACTGTCCATGTTCGTGGCCAATGACAACCTGCGCAAGGGGGCCGCCCTCAACGCTGTGCAGATCGCCGAGCTGATCGCCCGGAAGCACTTTGCCGACAGGATTTGATGGTGCATCTGGGCTGATCGGCTCTACCAGGCCCCGTCTGCCTGATGGCCTTCATGCAGGGTCAGCCCTGCTTGGCCTCTGCTCGGCTCGAGGCTCGTGAGACTTGTCTGCCTGCTTTTCTCTGCTGTTGATCCAGCTCAAGTATCCCCTCGGCCGTGTCGCGGTCGGTGGCTAGTGCAGAGATAAGTCCGGCCCGCAGACAGGCAAGGATGCTGGCAACTTTTTGCGGCCCCCAGGCCACGCCTATGACCAGGGGGATCCGCTTCAGGCGTTCGAATTCAATCGAAATAGTGCGTTCGCACAGGCTGGTTTGGATGTGGCGACCCTGGGCGTCGATGTGGTGCCCGCAGATGTGTCCCACAGCTTTGAGCTCGGTCACCTCTTTGATGAAAGCCGCATTCTCGTAGTCTTTGAAAATGTGCCCTGATCTTCCCTCCTTGACAGACCCGACTCCTACCACCGCAACATCGGCATGTCCGCCCAGGGTCAGAGTGTCGGCGATCTGGCGTTCTTTGCGCATGGCT
This sequence comes from Bifidobacterium sp. M0404, assembly GCF_016101415.1. Classification (NCBI taxonomy): domain Bacteria; kingdom Bacillati; phylum Actinomycetota; class Actinomycetes; order Bifidobacteriales; family Bifidobacteriaceae; genus Bifidobacterium; species Bifidobacterium sp. M0404. The sequence continues at coordinate 222,097 of NZ_JACFQP010000002.1, forward strand.
TCAGCCACGGGGGTTGAAGAAAGGATCATGGGCACTGGCAACGTCGAATAGCTGCCGCCCAGACGTTGGGCCAGCATGCGGCATATCTCTGGTGAATCCGTCATGGGATTGGTTGGCGACAGGGAACCAATCATCTGTACGACCTTGGACTTTGCCCAGTTTTGCAGGGGAACTTCGCGAACCGTGTAGGCGACCGCGTTGCCATTGGAGACGGTTATCAAAGAGTCGGGTCTGGTCTGTTCCACCAGGAGGGATGCTGCGCTTCGGGGTACGACGTCATACCCGGTGCATCCCTGTGGCGGTTCCGAGACCCGAGCGCAACGAAGGTTGAATTGTCGGATCAGCCTGGACTCCAGTTCCTCCAGCCGCTCTAATGGATTCTCAATGGAGATCTTCACCAGTCCTCGCTCCTGGGCCTCTTTCAGCATCCGGGAGACGGAGGGGCGGGAATAGCCTGTCACTGTGGCAATCTGGGACTGCAGCATGTGATCCTGGTAGTACATGCGGGCTATGCGAAGAAGCAGCTGAACCCGCTTGCGGGCATCCGAAGTGGTCATCATCTGTAGGTCGCTGAACATATGTACATATTATCAGACTCAGTAAAAAACCGTTTATCTACTCTTCAAGGTCTGGAAATACAGGTTTTCTAAGGTAAAAAAGGAAATTTACATAGATCTATAACCATCGATAAAGTACATATGTTCATCAAAGTCCTTGTTGTTCTGTAGTTGCTCACATAGTCTGTCTCCTGTCAAAGGCACCGGGAGGAAGAGTCTGAAGACCGGTGCCGCGAAGTCGCAGAGCACAAACAACAAAGGAGTTCACATGGCATTCGCACGAACCATTCTGGGAGATGTCGATCCGAGCACGCTTGGCGTAGTCAACAGTCACGACCATCTGATCCGGGTGGGAGCCGGTGAGGTCTATCTGGACAAGGACCATCAGCTGGATTCAGTCGAAAAGGCAGAGACCGAGGCCGGCTATTTCGCCAAGGCCTCGCTGAAGTGGAGCAAGCAGGGCGGCACCGTAGTGGATATGTGCCCCATCAACTGCGGCCGTGACATCGAGAAGCTGGCCGAGGTGGCCCGCTCGGTGGAGAATCTGCAGATCATAGGGGCCACCGGCTTCCATCGTGAACATGTCTACCTGGAGACCCAGTCCCACTGGATCAACCGCTACAGCGTGGATCAGATCGCCGATCTGGTCATTGCTGATATCCGCGAGGGCATCGACCGCAACGATTACACCGGTCCTCTGGTAGATCGCAGCCCTTATAAGGCAGGCGTCATCAAGATCGGCACTGCTTACGGAGAGATCACGCCCTTCGAGCACAAGTGCATGGAGGCTGCTGCCAAGGCGGCCATCGAGACCGGCGCTCCCATCAACACGCACACCACGTATGGAACATGTGGTCTGGAACAGGCCCAGACCCTGATCGGACTGGGGGTTCCCGCCGACCAGATCGCCATCGGCCACATCCAGCGCAACGCTGACGTCTACTACCTGGAGGAGATCCTGGATCTGGGCGTCTATCTGGAGATCGACGGCACCAACAGGATCAAGTATCAGCCCGATTCCAACAGGATGATGGAGCTCAAGGCTTTCAAGAAAGACGGCTATGAGGACCGTATCCTCCTGGGCACGGACTCCGGCAAGCGCTCCTACCAGAAGGTCTACGGCTCTGTGAGCGGCGTGGATTACAACCCGGCAGTGGACGGTCCCCGCATGATCGCCGAAGGCTTCGATCCCGACTACGTGGACAAGCTGCTCATCCGCAACGCCCACACCTTCTTCACCTTCCGTAAGGAGGCCTGAACGCAATGGTAGCAGACAAGACCCTGGAGCGCCCCCAGCTCCAGATCGCTCTGGACACCTTTGACATGCCTTCGGCTTTGAGGCCTCTAAACGCGGCCATCAGCCAGGTCGATGTCATCGAGTGCGGAACCGTCCTGATCATCGCCGAAGGACTAAGGGCCGTGCGCGAGATTCGTGCCCTCTATCCCGATAAGACCATCCTGGCGGATGTCAGGATCGCCGAGGCCGGAGCGGTCATCTCCCGCGCCTGCTTCGAGGCGGGTGCCAGCTGGGTCTCGGTGGTAGCCGGTGCCAGCATGACCACGGTCGAGCAGGTGGTGAAGGTGGCCCAGGAGTTTGGCGGCGAGGTCCAGATTGAGCTTGGCGAGACCTACGATCCCGAACAGGCGAGCGAATGGCGGCGGCTTGGAGCCACCCAGGTCATCGTCCACCGTTCTCGCGATGCCGAAGCGGCTGGAAGGCTGACCTGGGGGGAGGACGACAAGGACCGTATCCGTCAGTTGCATCAGATGGGCTTCAAGGTCACCGTGACCGGCGGGGTCACGGCCAAGGACTTGCCCTTCTTCCAAGGAGTTCCCGTCGGAGTGGTGATTTCGGGTCGTGGCATCGTCAAGGCTGATGACCCCCTGGCCGCCGCTACCGAATTGCGGGAGACCATAGGCAGGGTGTGGCCGCAATGAGTGGCAGCGTCACCCTGGGCATCTATGAGAAGGCCCTGAAGTACCCCGCCGAGCCGGATGACTGGGATGCATTCATGACCCAGGTGGCGGCTGATGGATTCACCTTCATGGATTTGTCCATTGACGAAAGCGACAAGCGGATGGCCCGCCTGGACTGGACGGCTGCCCAGGCTTCCGCATTCCGCCAGGCTGCTGACCGCCAGGGCGTCCAGGTCGGAGGAATCTGCCTGAGCTGCCACCGCAAGGTCGGCCCCGGTTCGGCCGATCCTGCTATCCGCCGTCGGGCCTACGAGATCTTCCTCAAGGCGATCGATCTTGCACACGAGACAGGCATTCCCCTGATCCAGGTAGCCGGTTACTACGCCTACTACGAGGACCCTGATCCTGGCCAGCGCGCCAGGTATGCGGAGGTTCTGGCCAGGGCGGCGGAGTATGCGGCCCAAGCCGGCGTCATGCTGGGCATAGAGAATGTGGACGGCAATGACATCACCTCCATCACCAAGGGTCTGTCCATCTGCGATGAGGTCGGGTCCTCCTGGTTGAGCATGTACCCGGATATCGGCAACCTTTACGAGCAGGAGCTGGATGCCGTGTCTGAGCTCAGGGCTGGAGCTGGCAGAATGCTGGCCATCCACGTCAAGGATGTGCTCCCGGGGCAACCGCGTCGCATCACCATGGGCGAGGGCTGCGCCGACTTTCCCGCGGCTTTCGCCGAGCTGGCCCGGCAGTCCTGGTCGGGGCGGATCATGCTGGAGATGTGGAATGATGATTCGGACCAGGCCGATCAGATAGTCGTGAATGCAAGGAAGAAAGTGGAAACCTGGCTGCGTGGAACCGGCATGGAGGTGCTTGACCCTAGAGGCTGAGGCAAAGGTCGGCAGCCGTCACGGCTGCCGATTCGGGGGTGGTTGCGCCGGTCCTCCACTCCCCTTGGCATCGGCAGGGAGGCTATGATGCCAGCGGTCGTCCCTGGAGGGTCGACCCGATCGGTGCGAGTTTAGATGTGACAGGTCGTAATACGGACTGAAGCGGACGTCGTGGTCCATGCTGAAAAAAAACGACCGTGTAGACAAGGAGCAAGTGATGGCAGAACATGCATATGACCTTTCGACCATAGGAGAGGGGCAGATCAGGCTCACGGTCAGGAGGGGGGAGCGGCTGATGAACGCCCGGTCGATCCTGATGAATCCCGCCTGTTCAGAGGCGAATGTGGCTGGAGTTTTGGCCCAGCTTCAGCGCAGGACCCTGTGGACCTCTTCGCTGCCGGAGGGGGACTTGGGCGAATACGTCCTGAGCGAGTACAGGTCCGTGGGCGTTGATCTGAGCACCATGGTCCGCAAGCCGGCCAGCCGAATCGCCCTCTACTTCATGGAGCCGGGCGAGCCGCCGATGCCGGCCAACGTCATCTACGACCGTGAGTACACCCCCTTCAGGTCGACGGGGATTGAGGATTACGACTGGGATCGGATGATGGACACCCGCCTGCTCTTCCTGACCGGCATCACTGCGGCCCTGACCGATACCACAGCCGGGGTGGTGACCTACGCAGCCGAGCAGGCGGAGAAGCGCGGCATCGACATTGCCCTTGACGTGAACTTCCGCAGCAAGCTCTGGACCGGTGACCAGGCCAGAAAGGTTCTGGAGCCCATTGCTCATAAGGCCCGCATTCTCTTCTGCTCCATCAAGGATGCCAAAAGCGTCTTCGGAATCGAGGGGACTGGCGAGGAGGTATGCGAACAGCTCTATCAGCGCTTCGGCAATGAGTACATCGTTTCCACCAATCACCTGGATGGTCCTTACCTGAGAACCTCCAAAGGAATCAAGAAGTACGTCACCACCACGGTTCCGGTGGTGGACCGCCCCGGTGCCGGGGATTCCTTCGTGGCCGCCACCCTCCATGGCTTCCTCTCCGATGATGTGGAGTGCGGTGTCAGGTGGGGACAGCGGGCCGCCGAATACGCCCTGACACATATGGGCGATCTGACCCGTATCCGCGCCCAGGAACTGGATATTCCCTTGGGCGGGGACATCAATCGCTGACATCTCCTTCATGATCCAGGCCCGCCACAGTATTCTCCAAGGACGGAGAAGGCGGCCCGGACCATCCGGTCAGACCCATACCGGGGTCGGGCCACCATCATCATGATCATCCGAGAAAGAAAAGCAACCCATTATGAGTGATACACATGTCACACAGGCCGGGGACGCACTGACCGCTTACGAGCAGATAGACGCTCGTCCCCTGACCGGACATCAGAAAAGCATCATCGGCCTGGCCATAGCCGGCAACATATCCGAATTCTTCGATATGTTCCTGATTGGTTTTGTGGTCTCCCTCCTGACTTCGGCCTGGCACCTGACCGGGGTTTCCGCTGGAATCATCCTGGCCTGCTCCGGGCTGGGCACAGTCATCGGTTCCATTCTCTGGGGACGTTTGGCCGATCGCTTCGGCCGCAAGCATGCCTTCCAGTGGTGTGTTCTCTGCTTCGTGGTCTTTACGGCCCTGTCGGTATTCCTGCCTGACGGTGCCTGGATCCTGCTGGCCATCCTGCGCATCGGCGTGGGTGTCGGCGTAGGCGGTCTTAACATCATCTCCATCCCCTACGTCCAGGAATTTGTCCCGGCCAGGCAGCGCGGCATGCTCTCCGGCCTGGCTTCGGTCTTCATTCCTATGGGACTGCTCCTGGGATCCGTCTCACAGAGCCTGATCGGCGACAATTGGCGCGTGCTGGTGGCCCTGGGCGTTATCCCCGTCCTTCTTCTCTTCTGGTTGGCGACGGTGCCTGAGTCCCCCCGTTTCTACCAGAGCGTGGGACGTGACGATGATGCCCGCAAGGCCTTGGCGTGGGCTCTCGAGCTCCCCGTGGACCAGGTCGGCGCCCTGCCCAAGGTCGAGCAGGAGCAGAAGGCCAGCTACCGTCTGCTTTTGTCCAAGCATCTCAAGCCGCTGGTCATCATTTCGGTGGGGTCCTTCTGCTTCATTCTGGGTTCCTTCGCCATTCAATCCTGGGGTCAGACGCTGATGAAGGATGCCTTCGGCTTTTCAACGCAGATGGTGGCCTACCTGTTCATGGGCGTCTCCGTGGCCGACTGCATAGGCAGATTCGGCTCTGCCTGGCTGGCTGACATCATCGGCAGGCGTTGGACCATGTTCTCCTTCGGGATTATCGGGGCCTTGGGATGCTTCTATGCGGCCTTCTTCCACAATTCCGGCTGGCAGTTCTACATCGCCGTCCTGGTCATCATGACCTTCGCTGACGGTGTCTTCGGCATTCTCAATGCCTTCGGCGGCGAGCAGTTCCCCAACGATGTTCGCTCTACCGGACTGGGGCTGGGATACGGCATCGGCGCCACGGCCAAAATCGTAGGCCCTATATTTATGGGGCTGCTGGTGGGCGGCGACTATGTCTCCCAGCACATCAACATCGGCGTTGTCACCACGGCATTCACCTTCTTCGGTGTCTGCCTGGTCATCGGTGCTGTCATATACCTCTTTGCCCAGGAGACCAAGGGCAAGGATCTGGAAAGCCTGTGAGGACGCGCAGCGTGGTCTGCACACGCAGGTAAGCAAACCGGGCCGGCTTTTTGCAGGAAAGGTCGACCCCATATTGGGAATGGTGGTGGTTCTTATGACGTCCTTGGCTGATTTTCCTGACGAGGTACGTGTCGAGGTAGATCTGGTCCGCGAGCATGTTGCTGCCTTGCATGAGCAGCTGATCAAGTGGGGGCTGGTGGTGTGGACGGCAGGGAATGTCTCACAGCGTCTGCATTCGGCCGACTTACTGGTGATCAAACCATCCGGGGTGCGCTATGAACAGTTGACGCCGGAATCAATGGTGGTCACGGATCTTGAGGGGCATGTGGTGGACGGATCTGCCGCCCCTTCCTCGGATGTGTTTTCACATGCCTACATCTATCGGCACATGCCTGAAGTGTTTGGCGTGGTGCATACGCATTCCACTTTTGCGACGGCCTTTGCCGCAGTGGGCCGGCCAATTCCATGCGTATTGACGATGATGGGTGACGAGTTCGGCGGCCCAGTGCCGGTGGGTCCCTTCGCCTTGATCGGGTCAGATCAGATAGGTCGTGGGGTGGTCGAGACTTTGGCGAAGCAGCCGGGCTGCCCCGCAGTGCTCATGCGCAATCATGGCCCCTTCACGGTTGGTGTGGATGCTGAAGCTGCGGTAAAGGCGGCGGCGATGACGGAGGAAGTGGCGCGTACGGTATGGGCTGCTGAGCAGATCGGTACGCCTGTGCCCCTGTCCGACGAGGATGTGGCCAGTCTGAACGACCGATACCAGCACGTGTACGGCCAGCACTGAATCTGAATACGGTGCCTCGCCCCGGCATGCGAGTGTCGACAGTGCAGGTGCTCGCCGCAGCAGATTCGAATTAGACTGGAGGCCATGACCAGATCTTCCCAAGAAGTGAAGCGGCAACTGGATCGGATCGTGGCCTTGGGTTATCCGGATGTGGCGGACATCAGCGCCGCCGCTTTCAGAGCCTTGGCCCAGCCCCTGATCTCTGCACTGGAGTCCACTGAGCTGGGCGAGCAGATCCTGCTCATCCCCACCAGGGAGCTGGTTTCGCCTGAGTCGCTGATCGCCCGTACCAGCATCAATCGCATGGCTGGCTTTACCACTATGCCTCCGCGCGACATTGCCAGCTTCCTGCCACAGAACGGGTTCGAGCCGCCCGAGGGGCCCTTTTATATCGTCCTGGACCCGCATACGGGCACCTGCTACACCAACCGTGAGCCGGACGTGGCCCGCAAGCTGATCGACTCCGATGACCGTCTCCCTCTGACCTTGGAAGAGGGGCTGGCCATCGCCACCCAGCATCCCGACTGGTTGGCGGTCAAGAACGGTTTCAACCTGCTGGGTTCCCACAGCGCAGATGGACGCGTGCCCAGCATCTGGATGAGCCAGAACGCCCCCCGTCTGGGCTCCGTCTGGCCCAACTCGCGCCACACCTGGCTGGGCAACGCCTACTGCGAGGGCCGTCGCGGTGTCTCACTCTTCCAGTGAATCTCTTCAACTGAATCTTATGCAGCAAGCACTCTGTAAGCGCCTGCCTAGTCTGGAGTTTGCAGCTTGGGTAACCTTGCGAATTACGCAAGACTTTGTGCCCTCGCCTTCCTCTGCGTCGTAATGCGGACCCGGACCGCATGTCCTGGCTCTCCTCCGGTAAAATAATGGCACCCCCGACACGGTTTCGGCCTGTCCGAACACCCATGGCCGGGTGATATTGCGGTTTCCGACGAACGAAAGAAGGAGGAGAGATGGATCAGGATCGTGCATCCGTGTTTGATCTTGCGGCCCAGGCCGCGGCGTCCAATGGAGGGAACAACGACCTGCTGCTGCCTCCCCCCAGGTTTGTGGGTTCGCCGCAGAAGCCCAGTGCCATGCCCTACAACAAGTATGTGGCCTATAACAAGCAGGTGCCTTTCGACTATCCGCAGCGCACCTGGCCGGGCAAGACCCTGAAGCGGGCGCCTCGTTGGTGTTCGGTGGATCTTCGCGACGGCAACCAGGCCTTGGTCGACCCTATGGATTCCGAGCGCAAGCTGAGATTCTGGAATCTGCTGATATCCATGGGATTCAAGGAGATTGAGGTGGGCTTCCCCTCGGCCTCCGAGACTGATTACGACTTCATCCGCCTCCTGATAGAGCGCGAGCTGATTCCCGACGATGTGACTATCGTGGTCCTGACCCAGGCTCGCGAACATCTGATCCGTCGCACCTACGAGGCCCTGCGTGGAGCCAAGAGGGCCGTGGTCCACTTCTATAACTCGGTCTCGGTTCTGCAGCGGGAAGTCGTCTTCCACAAAGACAAGGCCGGGATCAAGAAGCTGGCCACCGACGCAGCCGAACTCTGTCGCTCTCTGGAGGCCGATGCCGGGGGTACTGATCTCTCCTATGAGTACTCGCCTGAGTCCTTCTCCGGTGCCGAGCCTGAGTATTCGCTGGAGGTCTGCAACGCGGTCATCGACGTGATCCGGCCTACGCCTGAGCATCCCATGGTCATCAACCTGCCCAACACCGTGGAGATGACCACCCCCAACGTCTTCGCCGACGAGGTGGAGTACATATCCACCAACCTCAAGGACCGGGATGCGGTGGTGCTCTCCCTGCACCCCCACAACGACGAGGGTATGGCCGTGGCTGCCACCGAGCTCAGTCTGCTGGCCGGGGCTGACCGGGTGGAGGGTTGCCTGCTGGGCAATGGTGAGCGCACCGGCAACGTCGATATTTGCACGGTGGGGCTGAACCTGCTGGTCCAGGGGATCGATCCCCAGCTGGACTTCTCCGACATGCCCGGCATCCGTCGGACGGTGGAGTACTGCAACCAGATCGCCGTCTCCGAGCGGCACCCCTACGTCGGCAACTTCGTCTTTACGGCCTTCTCCGGCTCCCACCAGGATGCCATCAAGAAGGGTCTGGACGCTCGGCAGCAGGCCGCACTGCGCGCCAACGCCAACCCTGACGACTTCCTTTGGCTGGTGCCCTATCTGCCCATCGATCCCAAGGATGTGGGTGGCAACTACGAGGCCATCATCCGGGTCAACTCCCAGTCGGGCAAGGGTGGCATGGCTTACCTGCTCAAGGCCAACCATCATCTGGACCTGCCCAAGCGTCTCCAGGTGGAGTTCGAACGGCTGGTCCAGAGCTATGCCGACAGGACCAAGCGCGAGGTCAAGGATGCCGACATCTGGCGGCTCTTCAAGGACGAGTACCTGCCCGTGGAGGCTGGCGGGAGCGTGGTCGGCGGAGAGTCCATGGCCGATCAGCGCGATGAGACCCTGCGCCAGTGGGGACGCTTCAAGCTGCTGAATGTCGCAGTCACCTCCGGCGAGGACGGATCCGACACCGTCCTGGATGCCACCCTGCTGGACCGGGGGCTTGCCCCGGGCAATCCTGAGGTGAGGCGGCGTGTTCAGGGACATGGGAATGGCCCAATCGCAGCCTTCTTGGATGCGCTCAAGTCCCTGGATCAGACCGTCTCCGTTCTGGATTACGCCGAGCATGCCATGACCGCCGGCACGGATGCTCTGGCGGCTTCCTACGTGGAATGCCAGGTGGGCGAACCGGCCAGGTCCCGCGTGATTTGGGGTGTGGGCATCGATTCGTCCATCTCCACCAGCTCCCTCAAGGCCATTATTTCGGCGCTCAACCGCTTCCAACGCGGCTAGAAGTCATAGAGAGGCAACAACTCTCGTCAGCCTCACGGCCCGATCCGAACGCAGCTGATTGGTTTGGATCGGGCCAGGTTGTCCACGCTGGTTTACTACTGGGATTGCTCTGACTCGGAGTTGCCCTCAGTGGTTCCGCTGTTGCTGCTCTCGGCCTCGCCTCCGTTGCCTGAACCCGAACCACTGCTGGCTCCTGACTCCTCCTGAGGAGTTGTCTGCTGTTGGGTGCGTCGCTGAGGCACATATTCATAGTTGTAGCTACGCCTGGGCGTATAGGAGTAGCTCCGCCTATATCCGGTGCCCCAGCTGCCATCCGGCCCGCCGATCTTGCCATGGTCTTCGGCCGCAGGGAAACGCTCCACTGGGCTGTCGCCCAAGGCCGACTTCATGTACTGGGTGAACAGCGGGACCGGTAAAAACTCATTCTGATAGACTTCGGGCACCTTGAGTGCACTGCCGTCCTGTCCTTGGTTCCAGACAGCGAAGGTGGTCAGAACCGAGGGGGTGAATCCGATGAAGGAGATGGCTGTCTGGTCGTTGGCCGTGCCTGTCTTGCCGGCGATGGGCCTGCCCAGGGAACGCGCATAGGTGGCAGTGCCGTACTGAACTGTGGTGCTCATGGCTTTCTGCAGCAGGGCCACCTGGTCGGCGTTGAAGACCTGATCCGACTGGATCGCAGCCGTGTAGAGCTCCTGATCCTTGGCATCCTTGACCTGTGCCACCAGATGCAGCTTGGGCCGCTTGCCGCCATTGGCCAGCGTGGCATACCCCTGTGTCACGTCATAGACCGAGAGGGCATCCAGGCCCAGGGTGTCGAAGGTGGTCGTGTCGTCGATTTTGCCGGTGATGCCAGCAGTGTGGGCCACCTGGGCGATTTTTTGTGAGGTCACGTGTTCGCCCAGGTCCATGAAGACCGTGTTGACCGATCTGGCGAAGGCCGAATAGAGATTGATGTACCCGTAGCTGACGTTTCCGTCGTTGGCGACGGACTTGCCCACGCTGGAGAAGGTGCGCGGCGAATTGCCGTTGAAGACTGTGTTCAGGTTGACTCCATCCTGGATGGCGGCCAGAAGCGTGTAGGCCTTCATGGTCGAACCCACCTGGTAGGTCGCCTGATCCACGTTGTTGAGCGGGTGGGTCAGGTAGTCGTCACCGGCATACAGGGAGATGATGGCCCCGGTCTTGGGATCGACCGAGAGCCCACCGGTCTGCAGGGTGGGTGGCTGACGCTTGTTGCCTGTAGAAGGGCTCGCCACCTGGAACATCAGATCCTGCTTGTCCTTTTGGATGGTGGTGATGATTCGGTAGCCGCCAGTATCCAGGTCGTCCGCGGTAAAGGGGGCCTTTTTGCCGGTGGACAGCTCATTGCGGACCATGCGCAGCAGGTAGCCGTTGGGCCCCTGATAGACGTTCTGCGGCGAGTACTTGATGGTCTGGGGCATCTGGGCGCCGACCCGGTCCTTGTGGCTGATGTAGTGGTCCTCCTCCATGATGCCCAGCACCCGGTGGAAGCGCGACTCGGCCTGCTTGGGGTTAATAGCCGGATCCCAGGAGGCCGGGGCGGGGATGATGCCGGCCAGCATGGCCGACTCGGGCATGGTCAGATCCTTGGCGTCCTTGCCAAAGTAGTTCTGCGCGGCGGCCTGGATCCCGTAGGCTCCGCGGCCGAAGTAGATGGTGTTCATATAGTTGCACAGGACTGTTTCCTTGCTCTCGGTCCTGGAGATCTTCAAAGAGAGGATGGCCTCGCGCAGCTTGCCTTTGTAGGTGGTGGTCTCACCCAGATAGTAGCGCTCGGCGTACTGCTGGGTGATGGTTGATCCGCCCTGCCGGGTGCCCTTGGTCACGTTGTTGAGCAGGGCCCGGCCGATGCCCTTGAGGTCGATGCCGTTATCCTTATAGAAGGAGCGGTTCTCTGAGGAGACGACCGCGTTTCCTACATACTTGGGCAGGACTGCGCAGTCGATGATCTCCCGGTTCTGGTCGGCGTAAGTGCCGATAGGGGTGGAGCCGTCAGCATAGTAGACCGTGGTCTTTTGTGCCAGGGCCTGCTTCTCCGGCGGGATGATCTCAGTAGTCAGGTATAGGTAGGCGAAAGCTGCTGCCCCGACGACCAGCACCAGTCCCAGCAGACCCAGGGTCCACTTGAGCAGACGATGCGACTTGCGGCGCCGCCTGCGACGAGGTCCGCCGCCCCGGGGATTGCGGTCGGCATGTCGCGAGGTGAGTCTGTCGGCGCGATTGCTGCCACCGCGTGACCCGGACCGGACCCTGCGGGTGGGCGAGGTCGAACTGACTGAACGAGTCTGATTGGCCATGCCAACCACGCTATCCGGCAGGGCTGAAAACTGTTCGACCTAAGGCTGAACGTTCATCATTTTCGTACGTTTGCGCCATCCTTGGAGGTCTGTACTGTCGGCGGGCGCGCATATGAGGCCCATTCCATCATGCTATCTACCGGGAGAAGGTATGCTTAGGTTGGAATAACTCAGTAAATCAGAGGAGTTTGTATGAGCATCCGTGTAGCTATAGCGGGCGTGGGCAACTGCGCTTCCTCGCTGGTACAGGGAGTCGAGTATTACAAGGACGCCAAGGATGATGACAAGATCCCGGGCATCATGCACGCCAATTTCGGCGGCTACCGCATTCGTGACGTGGAGTTCGTGACCGCCTTCGATGTGGATTCACTCAAGGTCGGCAAGGACCTGAGCGAGGCCATCTTTGCCTCGCAAAACAACACCTACAAGTTCTGCGATGTCCCCAACAAGGGCGTGGAAGTCCTGCGCGGGCCGACTGGTGACGGGCTGGGCGAGTACTACAAGAAGATGATCACCGAGTCGGATGCCGAGCCTGTGGATGTGGCCCAGGTCCTGCGCGACAAGAAGGTCGATGTGCTGGTCTCCTACCTGCCCGTTGGCTCTGAGCAGGCCGACAAGGCCTACGCCACCGCCGCCATCGAGGCCGGTTGCGCCTTTGTCAACTGCCTGCCCGTCTTCATCGCTTCCGACCCCGAGTGGGCTCAGAAGTTCCGCGATGCCGGCCTGCCCATCGTGGGCGACGACATCAAGAGCCAGGTGGGCGCCACCATTACCCACAGGGTCATGGCCCGCCTCTTCGAGGATCGCGGCGTGCGTCTGGACCGCACCTACCAGCTGAACGTGGGCGGCAACATGGACTTCATGAACATGCTGCAGCGCACTCGTCTGGAGTCCAAGAAGGTTTCCAAGACCCGTGCAGTCACCTCCATCGTTCCTCACGACATGGATCCCCACAACGTCCACATCGGTCCCTCCGACTATGTGGCCTGGCTGGATGACCGCAAGTTCGCCTTCGTGCGTCTGGAAGGCACCACCTTCGGTGATGTCCCGCTGAACCTGGAGTACAAGCTGGAGGTCTGGGATTCGCCCAACTCGGCCGGCATCGTCATCGACGCCCTGCGTGCCGCCAAGATTGCCCTGGACCGCCACCTGGCCGGCCCGGTGCTGGCACCCAGCTCCTACTTCATGAAGTCCCCTGCTGTCCAGCATGAGGACAACGAGGCCCGCCAGTTGGTCGAGGACTACATCGCCGGCAAGGTGGAGGGTGACGAGAGCGCCCTGGATGCCGATGTCAAGGCCGCCAAGGACAACGGCAAGGATGTCTGGCACGCCTGAGTAGAACTCCGTCAGCTGTCGTCAGGCGCCTGATATGAGCATGTGGCCGGTCCCTCCTTCGGGGGATCGGCCACATGCTGTTTTATATGTATCTTTGCATCCTATATTTAGTTGTATTTAGTTGGCGGCTAGCGGGCACAGTGCCCAATCCGTCAATTGATGCTTTCTGCTGTCAGGCCATGGCCAGATCGAGCACGTTCACTGAGGCCGGATCCAGGCGGACCGTAATTTCACGTCCTTCAGGGATGTCCGAGACATCGACCTGGCGAGCCCTGACCTGGTCCGGGTCGGATCGGGTGTTGCAGGCATGCGGATCCTGTGCTGAAAGGCTCTGCATGCCTGCTGGGAGCACCGGCTCAGGCAGGGTCAGTGTCGCTTCGGCCGAGGAGGCCATGTCGGCGTTGACCAGGTCCACCATGATGTGTCCGTCCTTGATCGAGGCAAAGACGTGCAGGGCAGGGTTGTCGGCCTCCGGCAGGCTCTGGATCGCCCGGGCCCCCTGGTGGCACCGATACATCATGAAGACGTCGTAGTTGGGGGTCAGGATGGTGGCTTCGTCCTCGGTCAGGATCAGCGAGTTGAGGACATTCAGGGTCTGGGCATTGCAGGCCATGGAGACCTTGTCGCACCTGGACTGAAGGATATCCAGCGTCAGGGCCGAGGTGACCGCGTCGCGCATGGTCACCTGCTGCCGGAGCGCCGGACGAGCCGTGAAGGCATCGCCATGCCAGTTGCCCCATTCGCCCATGACCAGATCGACCTTTGTCAGTCTGGAATCCATGGTGCTCTCAGGGTAAGGCATAGTGGCCAGGCAGGCCTGCATCAGGTTCCACTGCTGATCGATGACTTCCCCGAGCTCAAGGGCGCCCTGGATCACCCGATTCCAGCCGTCCTGATCAAAGTGGGTGGAGGTGTCGCCGGGGTGGTCGATGTTCCAGTTGTAGAAGTGAAGGTCGTAGGCGGCGATGGGCGGTTGGCGGTACTGGGCCAGGGCCTGGAAGAAGTCCCTGGTCCAACGCACCCGTTCCATGGGCTTGTTGCCGTCGGGGCCGCAGGCGATGGGCTGGATCATCGGGGGCTGATCCCCGTTTTCTGCGAAAGTGGGCATGGCTGAGGCGAACATCCGATAGCGGTCCGCGTACATGGACGGGGTCATCGTCCCCCCGCCGGCCCAGGGCTCGTTCCCCAGCCCCCAGAACTTCACGCTGTAGGGGGAGGGGTGGCCGTTGGCGGCACGCATGGCTGACATGGCCGTGCCCGATGGGCGGTTGCAGTACTCCATCCAGTCGCGCATCTCGGCTACGGATCCGCTCAGCATGTTCACGTTGATCCAGGGTTCGGCGCCAACGGCCTGGCACAGACGGAGGAATTCGTCGGTGCCGAAGCCATGTCCGTCAGGCTGGTAGGTGCCGAAGTTCTCGTTATATCCCACTGGACGCTGATTGCGTGGCCCGACACCCTGACGCCAGTGGTAGGTGTCGGCGTAGCAGCCTCCGGGCCAACGCAGCAGTGGAGGTTTGAGGGCCTTGAGGGCCTTGAGGGCATCAGTGCGGATGCCGTCGGTGTTGGGGATGGGGGAATCCGTGCCCACCCATAGTCCCTGATCGATGCACTCTCCCAGGAATTCGATGAACTGGCCGTGCAGGTAAGGGCTGATGGTGCCGATAGTCAGGCGTGGGTCGATGTGGATGCTCACTGTTTGGACTCCTTACTTAATGGTGCGGATGCGGCTGATGAAGATGCAGGCCAGCAGCACCAGAATGATGGCGGTGGGGAAGACCAGCTGGTAGGACTTGGTCACTGAGACGATCAGTGAGGTCACCATGGGTCCCACCATCTGGCCCAGGGTGGTAGCGATGTTGAGAATGCCCAGATCCTTGCCCGCCTCCTCGGCATTGGGCAGAACGTCCACATTGAGCGCTTGGTCGACTGACCCGTACATTCCGTAGCCGAAGCCGCCGATGGCGGTGAACAGTATCATGCCCAGGGGGCTGTGGATGATCCAGGGCATGGCGTAGCCCAGGGCCAGAAGCAGGCTGGCGATGACCACGGGCATCTTCCTGCGGCCGATCTTGTCGGAGATCGGGCCAGCACCCAGGGCCGCGACCATGGAGACCACGATCAGTACCAGGGACATAGTTGACATGGTGGCTGCCGAGTCCTTGACGGACTGGCCCATGTAGTCCTGAAGGATGAAGAGTTGGTAGTTGAGGATCATGTAGTAGCTGAACAGGAGCAGGGAACGTCCTACGAAGGCCATCCAGAAGTCGGGCGCGTGACGAGGCGGGCGGAAGGATTCCAGGATGGAGCGCAGGCTGCTGCTCAAAGCGGGCATGTCCTTTGAAGAGGGCTCCTTGGGCCAGATGATTACTGTGACCAGGCCGGCCACGCCCATGACTATGCCGGACATGATCCAGCCTGGAATCTGCATGGTGATGAAGCGGGCGCCGACTAGGGTGCCTAAGGAGTTGCCGACCAGATTGCCCGCCGAGATGAATGCCGACATGGTGGCTCGCTGTGATTCGGGAACACGGTCGGACAGGGAGGCGACCACTGGGGAGATCATCATGTTCAGGCCGACCATGGCCAGGCAGTAGAAGATGCCGATGGCCCAGACGTTGGCAATGACGCCCATGAGGAAGAGCGAGACGCCGGCTATAAGGCCGCCGGAAACGACCCAGGGGGTTCTGCGGCCGAAGATGGACCGGGTCCTGTCGGACAGGTTGCCCACAATCAGGTTGGATACCAGTGAGGTCAGAGCCGTGGTGGCGTTGAAGATCCCGGATATGGCCACCTTGGACCCGGGAGCGATGTCGGTCAGGCGTTGGGGCAACAAGACCGAGGCGACGATGGACAGGGCCATCATCCAGAACAGATTGAAAACGAAGAAGGCAATGCAGTATCGGCTTTTAGCAGCGGTGCCGAGCTCCTGCCCGCCTGCTGAATCGGCTTGTGTCATTATCCGACTCCCTCTCTTTCGGTGCGTCTGTGCACAGTGGGGAAGCGCCGTGCTTCCCGTATTGTTTTATATCTTAAAAATATAAAATAAGCAAGAGAGCAAGTCCTTGCTGGCGGTTCCCATCTTGGCAACGGGCTGTAGAGAGGGGCAATATAGAGCCGTTGGTGGTCTGACGGCCAACGGTATGATGATCCTGATGAGCGATGCGAACAGGAAAACCAGGAACAAGGCTGGCGGAGAGCAGATTATTGGACGCTTTTCACGGCGGCCAATCGGTGCACGCCGGCGGATGACCCCCGACGAGCGTCGCAAGCAGATAGCCCAGGTCGCCGCCCAGATGATCGCCTATTACGGTACATACGGCGTCTCCATGCAGGCCATCGCGGATGCCGTTGGCCTGACCCTGCCAGGGTTACGTCATTATGCCCGCACGCGTGAGGAGCTCCTCTCCTTGGTCATCCAGGTCTACTACGACCAGGGTTCCTTCACTTTTGGATCCAAGCCCGGCGAGCGTGATGAGCTGGCCATTGGTCTAGACCAGGAGGGGCATTCCCTCTATTCGCTGCCGGGTTATCTGCGTCGCCTGGTCGAGGAGAATGCCGAGCGCATGGTCCTGGTCATGCTCTTCATGCATTTGGCTGTGGAGGCTCACGATCCAGCTCATCCTGCGCATGAATACTACAGCGATCGCCATGCCCGGATGATCGACTTCATGGACGGGATCCGCTGGAAGCTGCCTGAGCCCTATCGGGATCGGTCGTCCTTCCATCGGCTGATCAGAACCGTCTATTGCACCATGGACGGTGTGCAGATTCAGGCGCTGACCAATCCCGACGACGACATGATCGCCCTGTGGGCAAAGGCGGAGCCCATCCTCTTCCCATCACCCCAGTGGGATGATTACCGTTAGAAGGCGAACGGGGGTTCAACTCAGGTTTCAGTCCTTGGCGTGGCCTACCAGGGGAGCGATCCGCTTGTCCCAGGCGTCCAGGGCTGAATTGATGACCTGGTGCATGTCGTAGTAAGCGTAGGTGCCCAGGCGGCCGCCGAAGACCACCTTCGGCTGCTGGGCGGCCAGTTGTTTGTACTGGGTATAGAGGGCCCGGTCGTCGCTGGTGTTGATGGGGTAGTAGGGCTCGTCGCCTTTGCCGGCGAATCTGCTGTACTCTTCCCAGACCACGGTGCGCTCATGGTTCTGCCGGTCGTAACGCTCAGGGTTGAAATTCTTGAACTCGATGGCGCGGGTGTAGGGCACGTCAGGATCGGAGAAGTTCATGACCGGGCAGCCGAAGTGGTCGTCTTCGTCGTAGCGGCGCTCCTTGAAGTCCACGGTCCGCCACTTGAGCTCGCCCAGACGGTAGTCGAAGTAGCGGTCGACCGGTCCGGTGTAGACCACGGGGACCTGGCCCACCAAAGCATCCCGGTTCCAGGGCTGGGAGTTGTCGAAGAAGTCGGTCTTCAGGCTCACCTGGATGCGCGGGTCGTCTATCATCCTCTCGAACCAGGCCGTGTAACCGTCCTTGGGCAGGCCCTCCCAGGTGTCCTTGAAGTAGTGGTTGTCGTAATTGAATCGCACCGGGAGCCGTTTGATGATTGAAGCCGGCAACTGAGAGGGGTCGGTCTGCCACTGCTTGGCCGTGTAGTTCTTGATGAAGGCCTCATACAGAGGCCGGCCAATCAGGGAGATGCCCTGGTCGTTCAGGTTGCCCGGGTCGGTCCCGGCCAGTTCACCAGCCTGTTCGCGGATCAGTTCACGGGCCTGCTGGGGGGTGTAGTGGGCGTGGAAGAACTGGTTGATGGTGCCCAGGTTGATGGGCAGGGGGTAGACCTCGCCCTTGTGGGTGGTGTAGACCCGGTGGGTGTAGTCGGTGAATTCGGTGAAGCGATTGACGTACTCCCAGACCTTGCGATTGGAGGTGTGGAAGAGGTGGGCCCCATACTTGTGGATCTCGGCCCCGGTCTCCTCGTCCATATAGGAGTAGGCGTTGCCCCCGATGTGGTCGCGCACGTCGATGATCCGTACCCGGGCCCCGCTGTGCTCGACCGCCTGCTGGGCCACGGTCAGACCGAACAGGCCAGCGCCCACAATCACCAAATCAGCATCCATGTCAGCCATTCGTCTTCAGCCATCCATCCCTTGTCGCTGTGATGCCGGGCTCTCTACTGTCTACCGCCAGGGTCCGGCACGATCCGTGATCAACCGCTGGAGTACGGCGATCCTGTTGCCTACATGCTAGCGGACAGGTCTGGTCAGGGAAGCGGCGGGCAGCAATATCGACTGAATACGCACCTGGTGTCGATGGGTCGGCGCTTGTCAGTGGACAAGTGGAGCCTGTCTGCTATCATGGTGACTTGCTCTCACGTGGCGTTATGTCACCCAATCCCCCCAGGGCAGGAATGCAGCAAGGGTAAGTGGCCTCTGGCGGGTGCGTGGGAGTTTTCCATATTTCGCCCTGACTGAACCGGTTGGAGTCGTGAAGGGAGCGCATTCGTCGGACGGGGTGTCGGATGTCGACCCAGGGGTTGGATAGAGTCTAGAGGTATGACCAACAAGCGCAAGCAGGGCGAAGTACAGCAAGCCTGGTACCGGGACCCGAATGAGCAGACCGAAGCGGTCAGCAGTCATGTTGACCGGGATCCCTTGATGTCTCGCCCCCGGATTTCAGCCTTGGTTTTGTGCCTGGTTGCCGGCCTGGCCTGCCTGGGTCTGGCGGCTTTGGTCTGGTGGGCGGCTGTCTGGACTGTTCCCGGGCAGACCTATGACGACATGGCCCTGACCAACTTCCGTGGCTTCCTTGACCAGGCACCACTTGTCAAGGCTTATCTGGGACTGTTCACCATTCCTTTTGTGACTGTGGCGATCTGCGTAGTGCTGGGCCTTGTCGCCCTGGTGGTGGTTCTAGTGCGACGCCGGTGGTGGCTGCTTGGCCAGGTTGCTGTTTATGCATTGGTGGTCTACGGGGCGGCGCGCATTCTCAAACGTTACCTGCCTCGCCCTGTGCTGATCCACGTTCAGGCTTCCGCTGCCAATTCAGCCCCCTCGGGACACACCATCCTCGCTCTCGCGGTGGTCCTGGCCCTGCTCTGTGTGGTGCCCCGGGTTTGGAGGGCCTTTGTTGCCTTGGTGGGATTCGCCTTTGACCTGTCCGTGGGCTGCTCGCTGGTGCAGGGTGGGTGGCATCGCCCTTCAGACGTGGTCATGGGCATTCTCATTCCTACCGGTCTCTGTCTTATTGCACTGGCCGCCACTCGGGGGACCGGGATGGATGTTCCTGGGACCAGGATGTCCTCGGCTTCGATTCAGATTGTCTCCACCCTGATGCTGGTAGCTGGGTTCCTAGGGATTATTTACGCCTGCTATGTCATCTGGCAGGTCAGCCCTGGTCTGGAGATCGGTGCCCGGTGGACGGCCTATGGGGTTCACTGCTCAGCGGTCATACTGATGGCCTCGGTTCTGTCTCTGACCCTGGGTCTGGTTCTGGCGATGAGGCAGATTACGGCCTCGCCTCTGACCAGGATGGGCCTTGTCGGTCGGCCCCCGGCTCCGCCTAAAAATGACTGAGGTCGAACTCTGGGCGTACTGAACGTCTCTGATTCATCCACCATCAGTCCTAGGGTTTCACGCCCGTGCACATGACCCCTTGATTTGCATGGTTACGGAACCCCGTGAGTAAGATGGCGTGCGAAAGACAACAATATAAGGAGAGGCCATGGCATCCGGCAATAAGCTCGTCATTGTTGAGTCGCCAACCAAGGCAAAGAAGATCGGCGGGTACCTGGGCAAGGGCTACACGGTCATGGCCTCGGTGGGCCATATCCGTGACCTGGCCCAGCCATCGCAGATCCCGGCCTCCCAGAAGAAGGCCTACGGCAAGTTCGGCGTAGACGTGAATGATGGCTTCAAGCCCTACTACATCGTGGACGATAAAAAGAAACACACGGTCTCCGAGCTCAAGAAGGCGCTGAAGAACGCCGACGAGCTTTATCTGGCCACTGATGAGGATCGGGAGGGGGAGGCCATCGCCTGGCATCTGGTCCAGACCCTTAAACCCAAGGTTCCGGTAAAGCGCATGGTCTTTCACGAGATCACCCCAGAGGCCATCAAGAATTCGCTCAAGCACACCAGGGACGTGGATGCCCACATGGTCGATGCCCAGGAGACCCGCAGGGTGCTGGATCGCCTCTATGGCTACGAGCTTTCACCGGTGCTCTGGCGCAAGGTGGGTCCGGGACTGAGCGCAGGGCGTGTCCAGTCTGTGGCGACTCGGCTGATTGTGGAGCGCGAGCGTGAGCGCATGGCCTTCGTCAAGGCCTCCTACTGGGATCTGCTGGCGCGTCTGGTGCAGGAGGATGCCGGGCAATCGGCGTCGTCGAGTGGTTTTCAGGCGCGGATGATTAGCCTAGGAGAGCAGAGGCTGGCGGTTTCCAAGGACTTCACCTCCAAGGGTCAGCTGACGGAAGCGGCTGCCAAGGAGCAGGTCCTGCAGCTGGATGAGCAGCATGCCCGAAACCTAGCTGAGACGCTGAAGGATCAGGACTTCACAGTGACGGGCATGGAGACCAAGCCTCACCGTCGGCGTCCTCAGCCCCCCTTCACCACGTCTACCCTGCAGCAGACGGCCGGCAATCGGTTAGGTATGAGTTCACGCGCCACCATGCGGGCTGCCCAGGGGCTCTATGAGAACGGGTTCATCACCTACATGCGTACCGATTCGGTCACTCTCTCCCAGGAGGCCATCGCTGCTGCCCGCAAGGGGGTTGAGCGTGAGTATGGGGCCGAATACCTTTCGGCCGAGTCCAAACAGTATGTGACCAAGACTGCTGGCGCCCAGGAGGCCCACGAGTGCATTCGGCCCGCCGGTTCCACCTTCCACAGGCCTCAGGATCTTGCCGACCGTCTGGCCCCTGACCAGCTCAAGCTCTACACCCTGATCTGGCGGCGCACCCTGGCTTCGCAGATGGCCGACGCCACCGGGTCCACAGCCACTATCCACCTGTCGGCGCAGGCTGGCAAGGAGGGTATGGCCCTCTTCCAGGCTTCAGGTACTGTCATCAAGTTCCCCGGGTTCCTCAAGGCCATGGGTGGCGGTGCAGGCTCTGAGCAGAACGATGAGGATTCTTCCCTGCCTCCGGTCCAGCAGGGTGACGTGCTTCGTGCTGCCTCTGTCGATTCCGAGGGCCATGAGACCCAGCCGCCTGCACGTTATACTGAGGCCTCTCTGGTCAAGACCCTGGAGGCCAAGGAGATTGGCAGGCCTTCCACCTATGCCAGCATCATTTCGACCATCATCGACCGCGGATACGTCTACGAGCGCGGCCGTGCACTGATTCCCTCCTGGTTGGCCTTTTCGGTAGTCAGATTGTTGGAGACCAATTTCCCCAAGTACGTGGATTACCAGTTCACGGCGCAGATGGAGAACGGCCTGGATATGATCGCCCATGGCAAGGAACGAGGCAAGGACTGGCTGACCCGGTTCTACTTCGGTTCGGGCCCGGGCGCTGCCCAAAACGCTGACCAGGCCCATCAGGGCCTACAGGAGCAGGTGGCTCAGCTGGGAGACATCGACGCCCGCAAAATCAATACCATCGAGATCGGTGATGGCCTGCAGGTGAGGGTCGGTCGCTACGGTCCCTATCTTGAGGATACGGCCGACCTGGATGCCGACGGAAACCCCAAGCGAGCCTCGTTGCCGCCCACCATGGCTCCGGATGAGCTGACAGTGGCGGCGGGTCATGAGCTGATTGCCGCAAATGCCGGCGGTCCCCGTCAGCTGGGAAAGGATCCGCAGACAGGCGGTCGGGTCGAGGTGCGCAAAGGTAGATTCGGTCCCTATGTGGCCCTGATCAGCCCTGAAGAGGAAGCAGCAGAGCAGAAAAAGCCGACTGGCAAGACTGCACGGACGGCCAAGCAGACTGGTCCTAAGCCCAAGATGGCTTCGCTATTCAAGACCATGGATCCAGACACGGTCACCCTGGAGGATGCTCTGAAGCTGCTCAGCCTGCCTAGGACGGTGGGCAGCATCGAACTGACCGATGCCAAGACGGGAGAAACCAGCCAAGCCACCGTCACGGCCAGCAACGGCCGTTACGGCCCCTATCTGACGGCCACTAAGGCCGACGGTGGCACCGAGACGCGTTCGCTGACCGACGAGGGGCAGATTTTTACTATCGACCAGGCCGGGGCCAAGGTCCTCTTCGACCAGCCTAAGTACGGACGACGTTCCCGGAGCGCTGCCAAGCCTCCTCTCCGTGAGCTGGGTACGGACCCTGACAGCGGCAAACCCGTCACCATCAAGGATGGGTTCTACGGTGTCTACATTACCGACGGGCAGACCAACAGAACCCTGCCCAAGCAGTACACGGCCCAGTCCATCGAGCCGGAGGTGGCCTTCCGCCTGCTGGCAGAGAAGCGCGCGGCCGGACCCACCAAGAGGCGTGGCAGGACCACCCGCAAGTCGACTGCACGAAGGTCGGCGTCCAGCAAAACTACGGCTGGCAAGTCGGCTACCCGCGCTCGCAAAACCACAAAGAAGACAAAGACTTCCAAGACTTCCAAAAATACGGAGCGTCAGGCATGAGCGATGGTTTGTTCATTTCCTTCGAGGGCGTGGATGGTGTAGGCAAAACCACCCAGGTCCAACAAGCACACAACTATCTGCAGGAGCGTGGCTTGCGATCTCTGGTCACCCGCGAGCCAGGTGGTACCCCCGTCGGATTGACCATACGGGAACTCGTTCTGCATGGATTGGCCGCTTTCCCCTCGGTTGCCGTGACCGGAGGTACCGATGTGGTTGACGCCTCCGACGATCTTGCCCCCAGGACCGAGGCCCTGCTCTATGCGGCGGACCGGGCTGAGCATGTAGCCCAGGTGGTGCGTCCGGCTCTGGAACGCGGAGACATTGTGCTCTGCGACCGTTACTTGGATTCCTCATTGGCTTATCAGGCCGGAGGCCGTGATCTGTCAGTGGATGTGATTCGTCGGTTGAGTCTGTGGGCCAGTCAGGACCTTCTGCCCAAGCGCACCTACCTGCTGGACGCGGATCCGTCACAGTCCAAGTCGCGTCTGGATCATGAGCCCGATCGGTTGGAATCGGCTGGCGACGACTTTCAACAGCATGTGCGTCAGGCATTCCTGCAATTGGCGCAGAGGGAACCCGACCGGTTCCTGGTTATCGACGCCACCCAGTCCATCGAGCAGGTCTGGCAGATCATCCAAGACGATTTGGACAAGTTAGTCGAAGGGCGCGAGCCAGATCTGCCGCAGGTCGGCGATGATCTTCCAGATGTCGATGATGAGAATGATGACACTGGTGCTCAGGACGATGCCGACAAGGATGAATCGGCTGCAGGATATGAGGACGATGAGCAGGCTACCGAGACGGATTGGACTGAGTCTGCGGATACGTCTGATCAGGATGACCGGTCCATGGAGGCAGGAACAGCCGGCGGGGATGCTGACGACGATTCGGTTCCTGTGGGTTCCCGCGCTCGCTGGCTGCTCCGGCCCCGGCTCTTGCGGAAGACCCGATGAGCGTCTGGGATGCCATTGTGGGTCAGCAGCCCACGGTCGATTTGCTCAAGCGGACGGTGGCCGCTCAGGCGCAGGGGCATGACGAGGTTGCGCAATCCTGGCTGATTTGTGGTCCTCCAGGATCAGGGCGATCCAATCTGGCTCGAGCTTTCGCGGCGGCTCTGATCAGTCCTGACCAGGGATTGAGCGATCAGCCCACCCGCGTCACTCAGCAGGTCTTGGCCGGAACCCATCCGGATGTGACCGTACTATCAACCAATAAAGTCACCATCGGTATCAACGAGGTCAGGGATCTGATCATGACCTCGGAGCAGATGCCCTCAACCTCACGCTGGCGGGTCATCATCATTGAAGATGTGGACCGGATGCTGGAGCGAACTACCAATGTGTTGCTCAAGGAGATCGAGGAGCCGGCCGAGCATACCATCTGGCTTCTGTGCGCACCCAGCGCCCAGGATGTGCTGCCCACCATCCGCTCACGGACGAGGGTGCTCAACCTAGCGGTGCCATCCAACACCGCAGTGGCGAATTTCCTGACTGATCAGGTGGGGGTGGACCGGCCTCTGGCCGCCAAGGCCGCTCGTCTGGCTCAGGGACACATCGGCATCGCCCGTCTCTACGCCACCAGGGATCAGGTCCTGGCTGACCGTGACGAGCTGGTGGTGGGTCTGCTGGGGCTGCGGCGTGCTTCGGATGCTGTGATTCTGGCTGGCCGGGTGGTTGATGCGGCCCGGGATCAAGCCACCGCCACCGTGGACGATGAGGTGGCCAGGGACGAGCGGG
Organism: Bifidobacterium sp. M0404; assembly: GCF_016101415.1. NCBI lineage: Bacteria > Bacillati > Actinomycetota > Actinomycetes > Bifidobacteriales > Bifidobacteriaceae > Bifidobacterium > Bifidobacterium sp. M0404. The sequence continues at coordinate 246,710 of NZ_JACFQP010000002.1, forward strand.
AGTTTCGGCAGATCAACGGTCTCAGGGACAAGGAACGCATTCCCCGGCAGTTGCGTGGAGCCTACCATGCATTGGGGGGCAAGGATCAGGTCCGCCGACGGGTTACCAGACTGACCCGGGACGTGCTGGACCGCAACCTGAGTACCCTGGCCAGCGTTTACCGGGATGTGGGCGTCCTGCAGAACGGCGCCGAAGAGAAGGCTGGCCTGGTCAATTTGGAGAATCGGGCGGCTATTGCTGATCTGTCCGTCAGACTCTCCAGACAGGGGGCCATTGACCGTATTCAGCTGATCGCCCGAGCTCGCAGGAGGCTGGCTGCCAACGGTTCGCCGCTCCTGGTCTTCGAGGCGCTCTTCTGTACCCTGCTGGTCTGAGTACGAACCTAACTGTTTATCAGGCGAAAGTGCCCGGCGAGGTCATGTCGCTGCTGCCAATTCTTGGCGACCAGGTCGATTCCCTACATTCCAGCGCTGGCGGCAGAGCCACGTGAGAGGGCAGAATGGACTGTCCCTTGGCGTCGACCAGCCGCAGTGCCTCCTGGACAATGTCATTCAGGGGAGCCTTGACTGCGGTCAAGGTCGGACTGCTGATCAGACAGGCTGGGCTGTCCACGAAGGCGGCCACCTTGACTTGGTCGGGAACCTGGAACCCCAGTTGGTCACAGGCCATCAGAGCGCCCAGGGCCAGCGAGTCGTCCCCGCAGATGATGGCATCGGGACGGTCGTTTCCCTCAGCGAGTATGGTCATGACGGCATCATGGCCGCGGCGCATGCTGCAGGGGCCGAACTGGATCCAGTCCGGCTGAGGCGTCATCCCTAGGGTGTTGGTCAGAGTGGAGAAGGTCGTAAAGAGCTCAGTGGCCGCACTGGTGTTCAGTTCACGGCTTAGATAGGCCACCGAATGCGCGTTCTGCTCGGCCAGGTGGGCGATGATCAGCCGCATGGAGGCCGCCTGGTCCATGCCGACCCAGCTGGTGTGGTAGGAGAGCGGTCTGCCGCCGACCTGGACGATGGGCAGTCCGGACGGCAGGTCGACGGGCATACCGACCGGATCGTCGTCCAGCGAAGGAACGATGATGATTCCTTCGACTTGTCGGGCTGCCATGGACCTGATGGCCGCCTCTCGTTCCTGATCGCTCCTGACGGATATGACCAGCAAATAGCGGCCCTGTTCTGTCAGCCTCCTGCTGAGCAGATCCAGGATGGACCCGTCTATGCCCGTGGAAGTGCCGCACAGGATCAGCCCTATGGTTCTGCTGCGGTCTGATCGGAGGGTGCTGGCAGCGAAGTTGGCCGAGTAGTTGAGCTTTTCGGCAGCAGCTCTGACCCTGCGGCTGATGTCGTCGTTCTTGCGTCTATGACCGGAAAGGACGCGGGACACGGTCGCTGTCGAAACTCCGGCCAGGGCTGCGACGTTGGCAATGGAAGGCTTATTGTCCGCCGTGTGTCCCATCGTTTCCCTCGAAGGCTCTTTCCGTCGATGTCGGCTACAGCTAGCGGCGGGTCACTCGGCCTGGGTCAGCTTAGTGACCAGGGAGTCGGCTACGGACTCGGCTTCGTCGCCCTCGACAGTCACAGTGACCTTGTCGCCCTTAGCGATGCCCAGGCTCATGACCATCAGAATGCTACCGGCGTCTACGGGATTGCCCTCGCCCTTGGCTATGGTGACCTTGCAACCGCTGGATGCGGCGGCCTGCGAGAATTCCGAAGCAGGCCTGGCATGGATGCCGACCGGGTCGGTGATGACAGTGGAACGTTGCGCTGTTGCCATGGTGATTATCTCTCCTGAATATATGGCCGATCTTGTCGAACCGGCATGTCTAGTGGTGGATACGCTGGATATCCTACCACTGCAGAAGGGAAATTACAGAAAACGATTACCGTTGAAAAACGAATGAATATGTGTATACTGAACATCGTTGCATGAAGAACGTTTCCACTGCCGTTGTTCGGCTCGCCTCAGGGGCGGCTCGCGTGCAGTGGCCAGGCACTAAGGAGTGCGACATGGAGATCCAAGGCGTAGGCATTGGCCGCGGCGTCGCCGTTGGCCCGGTTATCCATATGGCGGCCGGGCTGGACGTGCCCGGCGATGAGGCGAGGCCTGAGAACCTGACGGCGGATGCTGAATTCGGCAGGGTCGAATCCGCTCTGACAGCGGTCAACAAGGACCTGCTCGCGCGCGCCAAGGCCGCCCAAGATGGGCAGGGGGCCAAGGACGCTGCTCCGATTCTGACAGCCCTGGCCCAGATGGCCCAGGACCCGGCTCTGAAGACCTCGATCCGATCCCTGCTGGACGGTGGCAAGACCGCCGAGCGTTCCGTCTATGAGGCCTTTGCCGACTTCGAGGAAAAACTCCAGGCAATCGGCGGCTACATGGGGGAGCGGGCCAACGATCTGCATGATGTTGGCCAGCGTGTCATCGCCCATCTGCTCGGTGTCCCGGCACCGGGCGTGCCAGAAAGCGACAAGCCATTCGTCCTGGTCGCCCCTGACCTGTCTCCGGCCGACACCTCCAGCTTGGATATGACCAAGGTTCTGGCCATTGTCACCATTGAGGGCGGTCCGACCAGTCATACCGCCATTCTGGCCCGGTCCAGGGGGATCGTCGCCGTCGTGGGCGCTCAGGACGCAGCCGGGCTGTCCGACGGACAGACAGTCATCGTCGATGCCGCTGCCGGCAAGGTGACGGCCGATCCCACCCAGGAACAGATCGAAAAAGCTGAGCAGGCCCGTCGCGAAGCGGATCAGGCCAAGGCTTTGCGGGGCCGCCCAGGCCAGCTCAAGGATGGAACAAGGATTCCCCTCCTGGCCAATGTCGGCAAGCCTGCGGATGCCGATCCGGCCCTGGAATATGGAGCCGAAGGGGTTGGACTCTTCCGTTCGGAGTTTCTCTTCCTGGGCAACGAGCAGGCGCCCGGCGTCGAGGAGCAGGCCGAAGCCTATCGCGCTCTTCTTGAACGCTTCCCTGGCCGCAAGGTGGTCATCCGCCTGTTGGATGCCGGTGCTGACAAGCCGCTGCCCTTCCTGACGCAGGCCGACGAGCCTAATCCTGCCTTGGGGTTGCGTGGTCTGCGCACGCTCAAGGTCCACAGCCAGGTTCTGGAGGATCAGCTGGAGGCCCTTGCCCGGGCCGATGCCGAGACCAATGCCGACCTATGGGTCATGGCGCCAATGGTCGCCGACGAACATGAGGCTGACTATTTCGTCCGTTTGGGCAAGAGCAAGGGGCTCAAGCGCGTGGGTGTCATGGCCGAGGTTCCTTCGATTGCACTGATGGCCGACAAGGTGGCCAAGGTGGCCGATTTCGTCAGCATCGGCACCAACGATCTGACCCAGTACACGCTGGCCGCCGACCGCACGCTGGGGTCGGTCGCCTCCTATCAGACCGCCTGGCATCCTGCCGTCCTCAGGGCCATCAAGCTCATAGCTGATGCCGGTCAGGCCAATAACATGCCTGTCGGAGTCTGTGGCGAGGCTGCTGCCGATCCTGACCTGGCCGTGGTTTTGGCCGGCATCGGTGTGACCAGCCTGTCCATGACTCCGGTCGCCCTAGATGATGTTCGCGCCGAACTGGCCAAGCACACCATGGAGGAAGCCAAGGCGCTCGCCGCCAAGGCTCTGGACGGAGAGTTCTACCATCCCCAGGGGTGGTGAGCAGCCGGCCGGATTTGTGCAAATCCATCGGATCCGGTGCAGTCGATCAAGTCAAACAGCACGAGCAAGGAGCAGACATGACGGATTTCCAAGCCTTCCTTCCCGACACATCCTTCGCCCTGGATGTACCGGCATCTGACTGGCGGGATGCCATCCGCAAGGCGGGCGACAGGCTGGTGGCATCCGGGTTCACCACAGATGCCTACACGGACCAGATGATCGAGACCGTCGAGAAGATGGGTCCCTACATCGTCATCGCCCCCGGTTTGGCTCTGGCTCATTCCCGGCCCAGCGAAGCGGTCCTGGGAACCGGCCTGAGTTGGGTAAGGCTGTCCACACCTGTTGAGTTCGGCAACAAGGCCAACGATCCGGTCTCCCTGGTGATTGGTCTGGCCGGACGGGATGAGCAGGAGCACCTGCAGGTCATGTCCGCCATCGCCGGTGCTCTGACCGACGCGAAGAAGACCGAGCAGCTGGCCAAGGCTGGCACACCTGACGAGGTTCGCGCCATTCTCGAATCGTGAGGAGGACCCGCTTTTGCGGATCCCAGTATGGCAAACGCAAGAAGTAGTAGGAACAAACAAGGAACAAAGGAGCAACTCATGGATATTCTCTGCGTATGTGGCAACGGCATCGGCACTTCGGTTCTGCTCAAGGTCAACGTCGAGCAGGTGGCATCGGAGCTGGGCATGGATGTGACTGTGACCACCTCCGACGCGGGCAGCGCCAAGGGCACGGCCAACATGAACGACCTGGTGCTGACTTCGCCTCAGCTGGCGCCCGAGCTGGAGGGGACCACCACTCCGGTCGAGACCGTCCAGAACTTCATGGACAAGGACGAGATCAAGGGCATCCTGGAGCAGTACGCCGACTGATGAGTCCGGCGGACATTCATCATCGCCAGGCCGATGGAATACCCGCTCTTTAACTTGACAACAAGAGAGAAATAGTAAGGACAAACAATGAATGTCTTCCTTGCGGTGCTGAACTTCATCAGCCAGGAGATTCTGAATGTGCCCGCCTATCTGATTGGCATTGTGGCGGCCATCGGTCTGATCGCCCTGAAACGGAGCGCAGGCCAGGTCATTTCGGGCGCCCTCAAGGCGGCCATGGGCTATCTGATTCTGGGCGCCGGCGCCACCGTGGTGACCAACGCCTTGGATCCCTTCGGCAAGCTGGTCTTCAAGGCCACTGGCGCCCATGGGGTCGTCCCCACCAACGAGGTGATCGTGGCTCAGGCCTCCAGCCAGTTCGGCGCAGCCTCCGCCTACATCATTGTGCTCAGCTTCATCGTCATGATCCTGCTGGCACGGTTTACCCCGCTCAAGTACGTCTTCCTGACCGGCCACCATATGGTCTTCATGTCAACCCTGCTGGCCCTGGTTCTTTCGATCGGATTCGGCAAGGGCAACAACCTGCTCATCGTGCTGATCGGCTCCCTGCTCATGGGCGTGATCATGGTGGCCATGCCCGCCTTCGCCCAGCCGTACATGAACCGGGTGACGGGCAGCGACAAGCTGTCCATCGGCCACTTCAACACCTTGGGCTACGTGGTTTCGGGCGCGGTCGGCAGCGCCGTGGGCAAGAAGTCGCGTTCCACCGAGGATATCGACTTCCCCAAGGGGCTGAGCTTCCTGCGTGATTCCATGGTCTCCACCACCCTGCTCATGGTCGTCCTCTACCTGGTCTTCGCCGTCTGGACCGCCTTTGTGGTGCCGGCCAAGGCCGCCTTCGTCGTCTTCCCCTCCCATCCGGCCAACTGGGGATCCTTCTTCATGGCCGCCTTCGCCCAGGCCCTGCAGTTCGGCATCGGCGTGAGCATCATCCTCTACGGTGTCCGTATCATCCTGGGTGAGCTGGTGCCCGCCTTCCAGGGCATCGCCAACAAGGTGGTCCCCGGCGCCCGTCCCGCTCTGGACATCCCCATCGTCTTCCCCTACGGTGCCAACGCATCCCTGATTGGCTTCCTGGCCTCCTTTGCCGGCGGTCTGGTGGCTCTGGTCATCATCGCCGTCTGGCTCGGGCCTGTCTGGGGTCTGGCCCTGATCCTGCCGGGTATGGTGCCCCACTTCTTCGATGGCGGCGGTGCCGGTGTCTTCGGCAACGCGACCGGCGGCCGCATCGGGGCTGTGGTCGGCGGCTTCATCAATGGTCTGCTGATCACCTTCCTGCCGGCCATCCTGATGACGGTTCTAGGCAGCTTCGGCCTGTCCAACGCCACCTTCGGCGATGCCGACTTCGCCTGGTACGGCACTGTGGTCGGCAAGCTGTCCCAGCTGGGCATCCCCGTTGGGGCCGTGGTCCTGGTGGTTCTGGCAGTGGTGATCTTCGCCCTGGCCTGGGTCTGGCAGGTCAAGGTGGTCAACACCGGATGGTTGCCTGCCTCCAAGCATGCTGAGTTCATCGCCAGTGTCGAGGCTGAAGAGAAGGAGGCCAAGGCTCAGGCTCGTGCAGCCGCCAAGGCCGCTCGTGCACAGGCCAAGGCCGCAAAGGCCGAATAGGCGTGTATAAGCGCCGTATAAGCGCCGGGAGAGAGGTATTGCTGATTCCTTTCTCCTAGTCCGATTTAGAGCCGCCCGGATCGTTTCCATGTGGAAGGATCCGGGCGGCTTTTGCACTTTTTGCGTAGGGTAGTGGAATTTATCGTGCGGGGTGCTGTTTGCGGCCGGTTTCACGGAAGAACTTGACCTCGTCGGCTGGGCGGGCGAGAATCGAATCATGAGGATTATCACTGATTTCGGCACTATTCCCGATCGGTACGCCAAGCGCGCCCCTCAGTCCCTTACCCGCAAGGGACGTCCTGTAGTCTCCTTCCCCTTCCGGCTCGAGGATGTGCCCCAGGAGGCCCGCTACCTGCACTGGATGCTGGTGGATCCTGATTCCGTGCCCGTGTGTGGCTTCCCCTGGATTCACTGGTCTCTGGCCAACCTGCCCATCGAGGCTTTGCGTTCCTTGCAACCTGAGGGGACCGGAAGCTCCGTGCTGGCGATTCCTGAGGACTTCTCCAGAAATTTGTCTAATCTGATTCCCGGTGTGCCCCAAGGGCGCACCTCGGCAGCCTCGCCCCTGGTTATGGAGGAGGAGATCGCTGACGATCCCGCCGTGCTTATGCGTTACAACGGCCCCACGCCTCCGGACCGGGTTCATGACTATGTGCTGTCGGTCTGGGCCACACAACAGGCCTTGCCCGGCCTGGAGGAGGGATTCTGGCTCAATGCCCTGGCCCATGCCATCCATTCCGCCCAGCCGGTGGCTGCAGCAGCTCAGGCCTGGCTGCCAGCTGATGCCTGATCTGGTTGGGGCGGTCTAGCACTAGAGTGAGACCATGCCCCAAGTGCGCAGACGGCCGTCATCCCTGCCTGCCCACGCAGTCGGGTGTAAAGGCATTCCCCGACTTCCGGACTGGTGATGACAGTTGACCGCGACCAGACAAAGGAAGACGCTTATATGCCCTGCACCACGCTTCTGATAGGCAAGAATGCCAGTTACGACGGATCCACCATCATCGCACGGGATGAGGATTCGTCCAACGGAGAGTTTCGTCCCAAGCGCTTCGTATTAGTCGCTCCTGACCAGCAGCCGCGGCACTACCACAGTGTGATCAGCCACCTGGAGATAGATCTGCCCGACGATCCCATGCGCTATACCTCGGTGCCCGATGCTTTGCACAATCAGGGGCTCTGGGCTGCCGCAGGCGTCAACAGCGCCAATGTGGCCATGTCAGCCACCGAGACCATCACCACCAACGAACGTGTTCTGGGTGCAGATCCGCTGGTTGAGCCCACTCCTGCCCAGGGCCGTCCCGGGGATGGAGACTATCTGGCCGCAGTGCCCGGAGGTATCGGCGAGGAGGACCTGGTCACCATCGTCCTGCCCTATATCCACTCGGCTCGGGAGGGCGTCCAACGGCTGGGTTCCCTGCTGGAGCGCTACGGCACCTATGAGATGAATGGCATCGCTTTCAGCGACGTGGACGAGATTTGGTGGATGGAAACTGTGGGTGGCCACCACTGGATTGCCAAGCGCGTGCCTGATGATTCCTATGTAACCATGCCCAACCAGCTGGGCATCGACGAGTTCGATTTGGACGACGCCTTCGGAGATCAGACCGACCATCTTTGCTCGGCCGACCTGCGGGAGTTCATCGCCGACAACTACCTGGACCTGTCCGTGGAGTCAACTTCGCCCTTCAACCCGCGCGATGCCTTTGGATCCCACAGCGACTCGGACCATGTGTACAACACGCCTCGGGCCTGGTACATGCAGCGCTTCCTCAACCCTTATGACGAGATCTGGGACGGGCCGGATGCCGATCACACTCCCACCAGCGACAACATCCCTTGGTGCCGTCAGCCTGAGCGGCTGATTACCGTGGAGGATGTCAAATACTTGCTCAGCTCTCACTACCAGGGCACACCCTACGATCCCTATGGGCGGACCGGCGACGAGCACACCAAGGGGCTTTACCGCCCCATCGGCATCAATCGCAACGACCAGCTGTCCCTGATCCAGCTGCGCCCCTACCAGCCTGAATCCTGCCGGGCCATCCAGTGGATTTCATACGGGTCCAACGCCTTCAATGTCCTGGTTCCCTTCTATGCAAATGTGGATCGTACGCCCGACTATCTGGCCAACACCACGGGCCGGGTTTCCACCGACAGCCTCTACTGGTCCGACCGACTGATCGCCGCCTTGTGCGACTCGGCCTTTGCCGGCACTCTGGCGGCAGTCGAACGTTACCAACAGGGCGTTGGCGCTGAGGGTCATCGCATGATTGCCGCCACAGATGAACAGGTGGCCCGCTTGGAAGGTGCCGATAAAGGCACTGACAACCCCGAGGTTCGCCAGGTGCTGGAGGCTGCCAACAAAGACATGGCCGACCTTCTGCGCAAGGAAACCGACGACCTGCTGAGTCAGGTGCTCTACACGGCCAGCATGGGCATGCGCAACGGCTACCATCTGTCCGACAACTGAGCCATCCGATTGACAAGGATCATAAAGGAGGAGAGCCTCATGACGGGCTTCGACGATTACGTCAGGCCATACGGTCTGTTTGACAAGATCGATGCCTTCGGCTACCTGAAGGATCTGCAGGATCATCCGGATATGCCGCGCAAGCATGGCCGGGTGCTGCTTGTCACCGCAGACACCCCGCTCAAGGCCTCGCGAGGGGAGGGCAAGACCACCACCACCATCGCGCTGATTGACGCCCTGCGCGCCCGGGGAGTGGATGCTGCCGCCGTCCTGCGTCAGCCCAGCATGGGCATTACCGCTGCCGGATCCAAGGGTGGCGCCTCTGGTGGTGGCAAGTCATCCCTGACTCATCCTGAGCTGGTGGACTGGGGCCTGTGCGGGGAGATGGCGGCCATTGAATCCGCCCAGAACCTGCTGGTCTCCTTTGCAGAGAAGGCTGTGGACGAGGGTCGGTTGGACACCGTCCTGGTGCCTAGGGTCAGCGAGGTGCCTTCGCGGTCCCTGCGCCAGATCACCGTGGACCGCGGCAAGGGCGATCTGCCCGAACGGACCGTGTTGACGCCCACCTGTGAGCTCATGCAGATCGTTGTGCTCTCCCGGAGCATGGAGGAGATCAAACGGCGCGTGGCCGCCATGGTCGCGGGGACCTTGGATGGCCGTCCCGTCACCTTCGGAGAGTTTGTGGACCTGTGGCGGATCACTGGCATCCTGACTGATGCGGTCAAGCCCGCTTTCACCCAGACCCTGGAGGGTTCTCCGGTCTACGTGCATGGGGGGCCATTCGCCAACGTCTCCATCGGCATTCCCAGCCTGGTGTCCGTGGAGATGGCCTGCGCCCGGCATGATGTGGTCGTCGTCGAGGCGGGCTACGGAGCCGATGCCGGCGCCCAGAAGTGGCTGGACATCGCCGCCCGCGAGTATGGGGCCCAGTGGCCGGCCGCCGCCGTGGTCGTCACCCGTGCCACCACCTGGCGGGACGATCCCAAGCTGAGCTGGCGTTATCCCTTCCACGTGCACCGTCTTGAAGGACTGGGTATCCCCACCTTCCCTCTGATCAACCTCTGGGAGGGCGAGGACGACCAGGTGGATTCCTTGCGGGAGACCGCCGACGGCCTGGGCTTCCGCAGGCCTATCGCGGGCAACCTCTTCCGGGACGGGGGCAAGGCCCTGGAGTCTCAGCTGGATGATTTGATCAAGGCCCTGCAGGAACCCGCGAAAGCCCAGACGGATACAGTCAGCCTGCATGATATGTCCGTGCCGGATCGGATTCGCTGGATCGCCAAGAGCGCTTACGGGGTACCGGCTGATCGGGTCGTTGAGCGTGAGGGCTTCCAAGACAGCCTGCAGGCAGCCTCCGACCTGTGCAATAAGGCTGGCATTTCCCTCGAGGATCTGGTTGTAGTGGCGGTCAAATCGCCGGCTACCATGACTGACGATGACCGGGCCGACCAGGACAAGCGTACAGTCACCCTGAAGAAGGTCGAGGCCCATACGGGTGCTGGCCTCCTGCAGGTGAATCTGACCACTTCCCTGACCACGCCCATGCCCAAGATCGTCTGAGCAGGCCATGCATATGGATTCGGCAGGCCTGTGACGCGCCGTGTTGCGGGCCTGCCGAAACCGTGTATAGTATCTACTTGGCTCTTAAAAGTGCCCTGCCCCTATAGCTCAGTTGGCTAGAGCAGCTGACTCTTAATCAGCGTGTCCGGGGTTCGAGCCCCCGTGGGGGCACAGAGTCAAAGCCCTACAGCCGCAAAGGCTGCGGGGCTTATCTATTGTTCGTGGCTGTTTCCCAAAACACGATTTTGTTGGATATTCGTTGGATAAAAGTATCCGCAAAAGAAAAGCCCTGCCGAAGCGAGGCCGACAGTTGAGGAGTTCAGGTAAAAAATATGACACTATATAAATAAGGTTGCATGATCTGATTGTGGGATTTGAACTGCAGCTTAACGGATTTGTGAAAGTTTCATTTATGCACAAGGTTGTCCACAGCAAAATCTAGTTATCCACAGCAATGTATGGTAAGTTGATACTAGCGGTTGCGCTAGTGATCAACTCAGATGTATCCATTTGACTACTGAGGGTGATTACACGGTGCAAACGAGTAGCATTTGTTCGTATATTTGTGATCGTCAAGAGGAGGTGTTCTGCCATGGTTGATGCTCGTAACGTTGCACACTATATTTTAGCGAAGCGCGAGGAAAAAGGGCATTCTACCACTACTTACGCTTTGCAAAAGTTGATGTACCTTTGCAAGGGTTGGTCGCTTGCTGCGGCAGATGATCCACTTTTCGATGATGCTGTCAGCGCGTGGTCTCATGGCCCGGTTGTTGACAGTATATGGCCGTATTGTCGCGGTAAACGATACATCAAGTCCCGGCACATTCCGACACCCAAAGAAAAGACGACTGAGGACAATGAGCTCAGTGTAATTCAAAAGTGCCGAATTGATAGGGTCCTGGACCGCGTCGACAATGTTAATGATGATGCGCTTGGTGACATGCTTGAAAAAATGAGTCATGAACAAGACCCTTGGAAAGACGCCAGACTCTCATCTAATGAGATCATCACCGATGAAAGCATTAGTAAGTATTTCGAAACGCTCGAAGTAGACCCGCCTGAGAGCCAAAAGAGGTTCATTCCATATATGGCTGATCTCTCCACTCACACATTCATAACAGAAGAAGACATGGAGTGGATTGAAAAGACATTCGCTTAGGAGGATCATCTCTCATGGCACCGCTGGGACCTGGATTGAGTTTGACCACACTGACTGAAGATGTGCAAGTGGATTCGTTTTGCTGTGGGCGGATCGAGATTGATGACTGGTTCCATAACCAGGCATTGCGATTTCACAAAGCAGGGTCAGCGGTGGTGCATGTCTGTCTCGATACGGATGGGAACGTGTTGGGGTTCTTTACCTTGACGTCTCATTATCTCAGGAAGAACAACTTGCCAAAGTCCCCTAATTTGTCAGGCAGCAATATTCCTGTCACTCTGTTGGGCAGACTGGGCGTGAGCACCGGTAATCAGGGTTGCGGACTGGGGACCTGGCTTGTCGAACAGGCGAAGCAATTAGCATTAGCTGTGTCCAAAGTCAGTGCAGCAAGGTTTCTATATGTGCAGGCAAAGGATGATGCCCTCGTCGGTTGGTATAGAGACAAGGGCTTCAGATCCTTCCCGTCAGATTCTAAAAAGATGATCTACGATCTTCGCTCGGGCTTATGATGCGACTAAACTTCTCAGGCTATTTGTGGCTTTATTAGAATTGTTTAATGAAAGACTCATCTCAGACTTCGTGAATATGCTTCCGGCGCGCATATAAAAAAGCCTTCCGAAGCGGGGCCTCTCACTCACCCTGCTTGAACAGGTCCCAAAGGCTGAACGTGGTCTTCCGGTAGATCTTGTTGTAGGCGGCTTTCCTGGGGTTCCGTATCCGTCCCATGCCTTTCTTCCTGTAGCCGGGGATGAGGGCCTTCTTTGCCTGCCGCTTCCATTCGCCCGTGGTCCTTGCCTTGAACGAGCGTCTGGGGCTTGGCGTGCGCATACCGAACTTTATTACTGTCACTTCTCTTCGTCTTCTATGGTAAGCATGACATTTTGCCCTGTAGTCGATATGCCTGTGCTGTATCCACTCTTTTCCAGATATCCGCTGCCGTCGTCTTGCACTTGATCGTTCAGCTCATCAGCGGTAACGCCAACTGTTTTGTGATGCACGATAGGCCAGGCAAAGCTTCCGAGCTTGTGTCCGTGTCCAATTCGGATATGTACAGTATGCTGTTTTCTTTTTTGTTGTACTGAATAGCATCGGATGCTTTGCTGCATTTGTCGTTGAGCGCCGCACTGCATCGGAGCTCTGTTCTCCACACGCAACGAGTGAGGTTGATGCGCATATCGCCAGGAGCAGTGAGGCCAATTTCTTGACCATGTGATTCCTTTCATCGTCTGTGACTATCAGCAGGCTATCAGTCGTTCTGTATGGTGATCATGCTTGTTGGGATTGGCTCCGTACTTTGCAGCGCAGGTTGCTCGAATCGAGTATGTGCTGGTAGTCGCTGATGATTTGGAGGGTGACGTCGAGTTCGCAGGCAATCTGGTAGGGGTCGCCTTCGTACATGGCTTCGGCTGTCTGGTATTCGAGTGGGTTGATGAGTTTTAGGGCGGTTTCGCGCCGTGTCCTACGTTCCAGGCGTGCGCCGTAGACGCCTTTTCTGGTGGCGTCGGCGTGCTGCCAGTGGATGAGCTCATGGACGAGAGTGCAGCGTTTCTGGCAGTAGATGAGCTGCCTGTCGATGAGGATGGTTCTCGTGGCTTCATCGTAGAAGCCTGGCATGCCTGCCGGCAGGAGCGCGCTGCTGATAGTCACGTTCAGGGTGTCGGCGTAGTGGCGCATCTGCCCGTATGTCATTGTCGAGGTCAGGCCGTCCAGGAGCCTTGGGCCTTTATCTGCCATCGCCGCCTTCTGCTTCCTTCTCCTTGTTGGGGTCGTTCATGGCTGCCAGCGCCTGGTCGCCGGCCTTGATCTTGTTCAGCACGTAGGCCACCTTCTCATCATCGGGAAGCTGGGAGGGATCCACAGTCAACGGAGGGTAGGGGCCGAGGTCTTCAATCACACGTTGCTTGGCCCTGCTGATGACTACGGTGATGTCCATTCCGATGTAGTCGCAGATCTTATTGGCGACCGCGACGTCTATCGGAGGTTTCGCATTCAGCCAGTTCGACATTGCCGATCTAGCATGGCCCAGGGCATCCGCCACCTTGCCTTGACTGTATCCGTGGGAGGCGATGGCTCCCTTGAGCTCGGCACCAACATATTTGCTGAACAGCATCGCTCTGTTTTGAATATCATTGGTCATATAAGTACTATACAGCAGTTCTAGAGAATATTGTTAGTCAAATCCATCATGATTGCACTTGACGCATTCTTTTTCGGCCATTATTGTTAGTCATATGAGGTACATTAATATCAATCAAAGAATAGCGTACAAGATCAATGCAGCTATCAAGGCATCAGGAATCAAGAAGGTCGCCTTATCTGAAAAGACCGGGATGCCAAGCAGCACTCTTAATTCAAAACTACGTGCTTATACGCCGTTCACGGTCGAGGAAGTCTTCCGTATCGCAGAAGTCATCAACTGCGACCCGATCCTCCTGCTTTCCGACCAGCCTCAGAGGCAAAGCCTGGCGGCCTGACGTGCATCAGTTGTATGTATCCGGAAACCTTTCCAGGCCTCGTGCCACTTGCCAGTCCTAGATCGCCGGAACAAATGACGTTGAAGCCAGCAATAATGTTCAACCCCGATTGGAACTGTTGTTGATCATCGCAATGACCGAACTCAACTTATCCAATTTAAATCGCAGTCGTAGAAGGTGTAACCCGTTATGTCGGAAAGCTATTTCCGATTGCCGCGTCGATCTCTTAGCTGATCTGGCGCGCTTGGCAAATCTCTATGGCGGCGATGATAGCCGTCACGGTGCTGAGAACCCCAGTCATGGTTCCAATGACGGTGGCGCTAATGCGCGACCCCCCCCCCTAGTTATTTTGCACGCATGAGAAGAACGCCGCAGCTGCTACTGCGGCGGTGATGAAGAAAGCGAGTAGACATCCGATGTCAGATAAAAGCATACCAGCGGCTCCCACACGCAAAGGCGACCCCGACACGTCGTTCGAAGCCGCGAAGACCGTCAAAACCGCGCGTATGCAGGTACTGACCCTACAGGCCCTGCAGAGCCTGACCTCCAAGCAGAAGGGGCCATTCACCGCGTGGGACGTGGAACATGAAGCAGTGCAGATACTCGACCACACACTCTCGGACAGCACGATCCGCAGCCGCCTGCCCGAGCTTGCGCGCAAAGGTCTGATCGTCTGCGTGGACCGCAAAGGCACCAGTCCGAGCGGAAACGCATGCCACCGCTACGCTCTAGCAGACATGGGGGTGGCTGCATGAGCGGGATTCAGGATCCTCTTAAGGAAGAGTTTGTTTCGTCATCTGTCCGTCAGGGTCACCTGTTCTACAATCCCGACGATATCAAACGGATGCTGGGTGGTATCCCATCCGGCCAGTTCGACCGTGTCGCCCGCGGCCATGGACGGAAGATCGGCAACTCGAAGTACTACACGCCAGATGAAGTATGGGATATCCGTGAGGAGCTGCGAGATCCCGTGAAGGTGGTGCCTGATGACTCCATCTGAGCTGGCTCTGCTGGAGCTGGAGCGTCTTGATCCTGCGACTCGCGCCTCGTATGGGCTGGGGGGTGGCTCCGATGGCTCTTATCACCCCTTATGAGATCAGGAATCGGATGTTCACGATGCGCGGCTGGCTGCATCAGGGTTATGACGCTGACGAAGTGGACGACCTTTTGGATGATGCGGCGGAAAGCCTGGAGCAGGTGAGCATGTGGGCGCTGATCGTCGGCAGCAGGCAGCACGCAATAAGCAGCCGTCATCGACACCGCCGGCACCAGAAGAGACGAAGAAGGCAATCAATCAAAAGGATTCAACCGTGAAGGAAGCAATGAGCAGGAAAGTTTTTGATTTTGAAGATACGCAGCTGAGACGGGACCAGCTGGTCTCCATCCTCGCCTATGCGAAGGCTTTCCAGGACAGGGCCAAGCAGCTGGAGAAGGCTGTGCGCGAGGCTCTTGACAATGACGTGGAACCGGGCGAGGAGCTGAACGCGGTCGCCGGCGATGGTACGGTGTTCGCCACCATCACCAAGACCAAGGGCGGCAGCTCGACAGGATATGCGGTCAAGGATCCGCAGGCTTACGCGCTGTGGCTGTCCACGCACAGGCGGAAGGCAGCGACGGTGAGCGTGCCCATGCCTTCGGATGCAGCCATGACAGCCCAGTATATCGAGGACCTGCTTGGTGAGACGGGCGGCGAGCTGCCGCCCGGCGTGGAGGCCAGGCGTTCAGCCCCGGCCACGCTGCGAGTATCCCAGGACCGCAAGGCGGTCGCCGGCCTGTGGCAGTCGCCGGACGCTCATCGGTACGCGCAGATGATGATCGAGGGGGTCCGTGATGGGCAATGAGCTGACGGTCTTCAAGGATCAGGAATTCTGGAACGAAAAACAGCTGGCGGCTTTGCAACAGATGGGCGTTTCCGGCGCAAGCAACGCCGACCTGGCCGTCTTCCTGCATGAATGCCAGAGGACAGGCTTGGACCCGTTCCTGCATCAAATCTACATGATCAACAGGAAGGGGAAACAGAATATCCAGGTGGGGATCGACGGGCTACGCCTGGTAGCCAGGCGTGCCGTGGACCGCACCGGCGAAACGCTGAGCATCAAGGAAGAGGCCTGGTGCGGCAAAGACGGTAAGTGGAAAGAATTCTGGGCCGAAGACGAGCCTCCACTGGCTGCCAAGGTCGTGCTGCAGCGAGGAAGGGGCATGTTCCCGGCAATCGCCCTCTACAAGGAGTATGCGGCATGCAAGGCGAACGGGCAGCTGACAGGCATGTGGAAGCAGCGTCCCGCCGGCCAGCTGATGAAGTGCGCGGAGGCCCTGGCCATCCGCATGGCTTTCCCCCAGGACCTGTCGGGTCTGCACAGCGACGATGAGATGGATCAGGCTGACAGCCCCCAGGATGACGATGTTGTGGATGCCGAAGTGGTCGACGATTCGCGGGAAGGCGCGGCTACCAAAGCGCAAAGGCAGGCCATCTCCGCCCTGCTGACACAGGCGGGCGTGAAGAGCTCGGACCTGGCCGCCAGCGTGCTCAGCCGTATGACGCAGCGGAATGTGAAAGGCACCGCCGACCTGCTCTACTACGAGGCTGAAACCTTCCTCAGCTCCCGCGACTTGTTCGTGCAGCGTGCCCGCCAGACGCTCGCACAGGATACGCAACCAGCCTCCCCTGAATCCGAGTCTGCAACCAAGAAGGAGGGTGGCGATGACGCTCGCTGACCTGTTGTGGCTGTGTGCGGCAGCCGCCTGCGGCACAGTTGGCTTCTTCAGCGTCTGCTGGACCTTGGTGCATCCGCAGCTGGGTCTTATTGACCTGGCAGCCTTGGCGGGCTTCTCCTGGTGCCTGGATAGAGGTGACCGCTGATGGCCTTGCAGACGAGCCCAAGCTGCCGGTGCATCTACTGCACGCATGCCGCGACGAGCATATGCGACAAGTGCAAGTCGTCTAGGTGTGCTCGCGCACAGTGGCATGGCTTCATGTGCAACGTTGACGCCGCCGACAGGCATAAGACGACCAAAAGTCATCAGACCAAAACCGACCCTATCAGGGCCAGAGTCAAGCGAGGAGCAAAGAAATCATGAGCGCATCAATCGAGATCGTAGGCAATGCTGGCGGCGACCCGTCCACTACCGCCTTTCAGGACGGCGGCGAGTCCACAACGGTCAGCGTCGCCGTCAACCAGGGATACTTCGACCGCGACAATAACTGGGTCGATCAGGGGACGGCCTGGTATCGGGTCACGCTCAGAAGCGACCAGGCTCGGCAACAGGCCAAGTTCATTACTAAGGGCGTCAAACTGATAATCTCGGGCACGCTGAAAGTGCGCGCCTATCAGGACAAGCAGGGCGTGGACCGCCAGTCCCTTGAGGTGATGGCGCGTCATGTTGGGATCGTCCACACGGAGCCTCGCCGACAGGCTCAGCAATGGGGGAGCTCGCCCAAGCAGTGGAGCGGCCGGCAGTCGCAAGTTTCTGCCGGGCAGTCACACGACCCGTGGGGAGGTGCCGGCAATGACGATCCGGTCTTTTGACCTGCACACCTGGCTTGAGGTGGCAATAGCCCACCGGGAAGCTGCTGAAGCCGAGCGCCAGAAGGAACCCGTATACATAGCCAGACTGGAATGCAGCCATGGATATGCGGAGGGTCTGGCATGAGCCGGCTTGGCGTGGAGCTGTTCCGAGTGGCCATTGACGTGCCGAAGGGACTGCTGCTGAAGAGCAATGGCAGCCAGGGAATGGTGCATGCCAACGCAGCACGGGCCAGAGATCTGAAAAGGCTCGGCTACATCAAAGGACGAAACCTACGCCTGCCCAGGACAGTCAGCGAGCCCATCGACATGCTGACTGTAGTCAGATACCCCAAGCGCACGGGAAAGGCTGATGCGCCCAACCTGTACCCGACCGTCAAACATCTGGAAGATGGGCTGGTCCTGGCAGGCGTGCTCGTGGATGACT
The DNA here is from genome assembly GCF_016101415.1 of Bifidobacterium sp. M0404. Classification (NCBI taxonomy): domain Bacteria; kingdom Bacillati; phylum Actinomycetota; class Actinomycetes; order Bifidobacteriales; family Bifidobacteriaceae; genus Bifidobacterium; species Bifidobacterium sp. M0404. The sequence continues at coordinate 264,481 of NZ_JACFQP010000002.1, forward strand.
CCTACCAGTACGTCAAACAGCATATTTTCGCAGTCGGGGAACCGACCGGGCGGCCAAGGATATGGCAGGTGGTCATCACCGGGCATCGCATCGAGGCCGCAACATGAGCATGGATGACCTATGGGCGCTGGCTCTGTTGACAGCATCAGTGCTGCTCGCCTGGATCGGAAGGTGGGCATCATGACTTGGCTTGACGAACGAACCCTGTTGATAGCCCACGTGCTGCGTGAGCCGACCGCCGGCAGGCGCGGGTATACGCGTCGGCTGCACCGGGTCGACCCCAAGCATGAGGGGCGCGCATCCAAGGAGGACATGCTCCGCCTGCACAGGATGCCCAACCCCATGGTCCGCTTCCCCGGCTGCTCGCGCCCGATCGAGGATCTGCGCGGCAGCCGGTACGGGATGCTGACCGTGCTCGGGTATGCGGGCCGGAGAGGGCGAAAAACCATGTGGGCCTGCCGGTGCGACTGCGGACAGGCCGGGATCTTCGCCGGACAAAACCTGATCAGCGGACGGACGAAGTCCTGCGGTTGCCAACAACACAAGAAAGGAGGAGAGCGTGCGGATCAGGAGCATCAAGCCTGAGTTCTGGCGCAGTGACGATATCGACGCATTGTCTATCCCCGACCGGCTGCTGTTCATCGGTCTCTGGTCCTATGTGGACGACAATGGCGTGGGCTTGTTCAGCATCAAGAACATTGTCGGTGATCTGTTCGCCGGCGACATGTTACGAGACTCTAATGAGACTCTAATTAGAGTCAAGGAGGGTTTAAAGGCGCTTTTCGAACGTAGTCTCATTGAGATTTATTCCCAAGATGGGAACACCTATCTTGCGATCACAAACTGGGGAAAGCACCAGAGGGTGCCGAACCCGAACAAGCCGAGATATCCGCGTCCATCCGCCGATTCCGAGACCCCGCTCTACCTGTTTAATGAGAGTCTAATTAGACCCCACAAGAGTCTACGCACTGGAACAGGGGAACAGAGGAACAGGGGAACAGAGGAACAGATACCCCCTATAGCCCCCCAAGGGGCGCGGAGTGAATCTGAATCTCATGAGCCGACCTCTGAGCCGACGAGACATTTCGAGCAGTTCTGGGCGCTTTACCCGAATCATGACTATCCGGATGCTGCCGTCAGGGAATTCAAGCGTGTGCTCAGACGGACGGGTACGGAGAGGGTGACCCTGGTGGCCCTCCTGCAGGGTGCACAGGTGCTCCGCGATGAGCACCGGGACCCCAGGTACATACCAACCGCCAGCAAGTGGCTGCATGACGGGGGCTGGAAGAATAAGCCCAAGCCTAGGGCCCAGCAGCGGGCACCGGTAGCAAGCCGGAGCCAGCAGAACCTGGACCACAACCGGCAGGTCGTGGAACGGGCGCTGGCACTGGAACAGGAGCAGAAGCAACGACAGCAGACGAGTAAGGAGCTGACGGCATGAGCAAGCAAATCAAGTACTCGGAGGCGACCCTGGTGTACGCGAAGATCATGACCCACCACGGCAACGCACCGTTCGAAGATGCGGATGCCCAGCAGTTCTGGAGGGAGCTGGACGACCTAGTGACCCTGCACGACGCGAATGCTGCCGTGGAACAGTTCTATGGCTCGCACCCCGGCACCGACTGGATGCGGGCAGGGGATGTCAACATCCTTGCCAAGCGGTCACGCGCCGCACGTCTCCCTGAGCAGGCGGAGATCGGCCGACTCATGGACCAGGCGGGCATCGACTCGGATCATGCCTTCGCCTACCGCAGGCAGCTGATTAAAGCGATCAGCCTTGGCAAACCAGTGGTGCAGGCGCAGGCCTTGGCCGTGGAGGCCGCAAGTCGCCAGGCCATTGAAGCGCCCAAGCCCGCCAAGCCCCGCCCGAAGAGCTATCACTTCGCGGGCCGCGGCCAGGCACAGATCGGGGCCATGAGCCTCAAAGACACCATAGGAGGAGCAGCATGAGCCGAGTAGACCAGGAGCGCAAGGCCATGGACGATCTGCGGAACAAAATCCCCGTAGCAGAGATCCGGCGCAAGTACAAGTACTCGCTGCCTGTCATCCAGGCCATGCAGGACACGATCTGGCGCGAGTCCAAAAACCAGAGCGATACTTTCGACCCAGACATGGAGGGACCCGAGTTTTGATAACACCACGATGCCCTATCTGCGAGGGCGTGCCAAGAGGACCACTGTGCAAGACTCACCGGCAGGAGCTCGCCAAGACGCTCCACGAGCTCAGGGGCGGCATGCATGATCTCAAGCGCATGGAGCGGCGAGAGATACGCTACACGGCTCACGGTAGGGGAGCTACACGCCCGGCCTTTGCATCCGCGCCCATCGACATCAGTGCCGCCGTCCTGTACGACCAGGTGGAGGACACCATCCAGGATGTGGCCGGCGACATCGGCCTCTGGGGAGGCAAAGCGCCACAGCTACTCGACAAGCTGGCTGCCAGGATGGGCAAGCTCGCCGACGCGCCAAACTCTGGCCGCGACTATAAGCAGCTGACCAACGCGTTCCACCGGGTCAAGATGCGTACCACGCCGCCACAGGATCGGATCATCCACGGGCACTGCCTTAATCCGGAGTGCGGGGCTCAGCTCGTCGGTCTGCCTGATGACACGATGGTCACATGTCAGGAGTGCGGGAGTACATGGGCGGTGGCCGAGGTCAGACGAGCCAGGCGCGAGCGCATGGCAGGCCATTACATCACCGGCAAGCCAAAGCTTGCAGCACAGTGGATCAGCCAGGAGATCGGCATTGAGATCAAGCGAGGCGATGTGAGCAACTGGCGCAGCCGAGGTCTGCTTCATCCAGTGGAGACGGATGTCAGCGGCGTATGGCAATGGGCCAAGCCTGAGCTGTTGGCATGCGCGGAACACATGCGTCTTGCCACTTGACGAACAGTGGCTTGAGTGCGATACTTAGATATAGTTGGTTTATTGTAAGGGTCGGGCAGGGATGTCCGGCCCTTTCGCATTTGCCTCCGAAGGAGGAGCCATGCAAGACCGAGAAACGATAGACCCGGCCGACAAACGGCAATACCTGAGCTTCATCCAGGGAGTCATCAATCGCATGGCTTCCAACTGCACGAGCCTAAAAACCTGGCTGACTCCCGTATTGGCCCTACTCTACGGGTTCGCCGTGCAACAGCACAAGGGGGAGCTGGCATGGATAGGCATAGCATTCTGCCTCGTCTTCTGCGCCATGGATACCATGTATCTGTCCATGGGGCGGGCTTACCGACACCTTTATGCCAGGGCTGCTAAGGATCAGACGGCATTGTGGGACATGAGCTACGACGCATCCGACGTCACAGTCAAGCCCTACCTGCGTTCCTTGCATTCGTGGTCCGTGCTCCCCTTCTACGGGGTAATGGCCCTTGGCGGGATTGCATTGGCGATCCTAGCGTGCTGAATTAGGGTCTTGTGAACCCTTGTTTGGCCCACTTCGGCAGCGATGTATGGATTTGTTCGTAAACCTGTTGGCTAGAGCCGGGTGGGGTAAAACGCGGGATAAAAGCGCTCATGTAATCATCGATGCAGTAAAATGGATTGTCGCCCTGAGCGTCGGTATTGCCCGTTGAGTCCTCCAGGCCATTGATGTCTATGGCCAACAAGGGCTTTCTGATCTGCCAAGCCCTTCGAATCTCGTACTGGACCCAAGGGCGGCCTGCGGTATATCGCCCATTTAGGACGATTACGGCAGATTTATACCTCATTTCTTCTTCGATCCAGTTTTCGATGGCTCTATTACCTTGCCTTTTAACTTTTTCCCAGTTCTGAGAGTTGATATGCTGCCCATCGACGACTCCCATGTTCATAATCTGCTGGACACGCCAACTATCTTCCTGATAGTGGAAACTATAGAAAACCGCCATATCTTCCTCCTCGAAGACTGCTGAAGAATCAACGCACAACATTTTACTAGCACTTGCCTGCAGGTCTTTTCCTTACTTTCTCCCTGCGGGCACCATGCTTGCCTGGCCACGCCATAATCTCAACCTTGGACGCGAGCCAGGCAAGGCCCTACTTCTTCTTGCGTGGTCTGCCTCCGCCGACTCCGCGGCCTGGCCTTGCGGCGTTCCACTCGTCGATGGTTTTTTCGCTCCAGCCGCGAGTGCGGCCCACGTACACGTCGGGCGCAGGCAGCCTGTAGTGGGAGAGCGCGCCCAGGGTCACGCCCAGGCGTTCGGCCACCTGCGTCATGCTGAGGTACCTGCGGGTCATCGTCCGTGTCCCGCCGCAAGCCCGAACCCGCCGGCGGCCAGCCCGAAGATCCCTGCCGGAATCGGCTGCCAGAAGGCGAGGGCGAGGCTGCAGACGCCGAGCGCCAGCGCGATCCATCCGAAAGTGTTGAACCTGTCCATGATTGGTTTCCTTTGGGTTAGTCTGGAAGACGGGGGTTCCGGTTTCTATGGGCAACCGGAACCCCTCTGTCATGTCATCGCTTCCTGTTCTGGATGATGGCGATGACTGCGGCTATCGCCGACACCGCGGAAGCGATGGAGCTGATTGCCGTCCAGATGTTATCCATTGGTTTCCTCCTTTCTGATTACAATTACTATAATAACAAACTCGTTAAAGTATTCAAGGGGGAAACGCCGTGCATTTTCAGCCCGAGAAGCACTGTCCCACGCCGCCCTTGCAGGGATTGCCCTCAGACACCCAGGCCGCCTTGCTGACATATGGAACCCACAGCCCAGGCGGCCCTCCGCTCCAGCGGTCTCTTGTACCCCCGACCTGGCCGAGCTCCCGTCCGACAGCTGCGCGTTGCCGCAGGGAAGCCAGCCGACTGAAACGTTTGCCCGCAGGTTCTTTGTTTTTATCTTCTTCCTGCGGACTTCGACCCTGCCTGGCCACGCCACAATCCCAACTTTGGACGCGAACCAGGCAAGACCCTTCCTGCGCCTACTTGGCGGGTGTAAGCCCGTGCTCCTTGGCGCATTCCGCGCATACCGGTGCCGACCCGGCAGGGGCATCAGGGTTGTGTTTGACGGGCTTGCCGCAGAATACACAATGATCGCCAAACTGCTTCAGGTAAGCCTGCGTGGCGACCTGGCCGATCTGATTCCTGCTGTGCTGGTCCAGCGTCACCTTGACTCTATTCACATGATCACCTCCCTTCGTACGACCCAACCTACCCACCCAGGAGCGGCCATGCCAACCAGGCGCAGCAGATGGCAGACCTCGCACAGGCGCGACCGGCTGCCCCACGACTGGCAGCAGATCAGAGCCGCGGTCAGAGCCAGAGCGAACGGCAGATGCCAAGCCAAACAGCATGCGAACGGCTGCAACGGCATCGGAACCGACTGCGACCACATCATCCCAGGCGACGACAACAGCCTGGACAACCTGCAATGGCTTTCATCGGCTTGCCATAAAGCCAAGACCGCAAGGGAAACCGCAGCACGCAATGCATGGTATCGTGAAACCAGGCTTCATCCCGTCGAAAAAAATCCGGGATCGATTCCTCCCGGGGTGGGGGGCACCTCCCCGGGGGCCGCGGGATAACCGCCGGATAGCACCCCCGATTATGCGTGCGTCCTCCCGTTCGTTTTTCGCCCGGATTCCGGCTTTCCTGAGTTTCCTGGCGTTCGCCTTTCTGTGTGCCGTCTATGTGACTGGCAGGGGCACATGGGGGAAGAGCCCAGACCTGCTTTCCGTCACAGGAATCGTGTTTTTACCGTTGTCACGTAATTGATTTAATGATTGATATTATTAAGTTATATGTGTTTTATTAGTTTTGTCACGGTATAATTAAAGCATGACACGATGCGAGTTCTGCGGCAAGCTGCTGCCTGAGCATGCGGGGAGGGGTCGCCGGCGCAGGTTCTGCTCGGACGCCTGCCGTCAGCGGGCCCATCGGGCGGACAGGAGGATGCCGGTGCCCACGGACATGGCCATGGCCGACCGGTGGCTGCGCTGGCGGCTGGTCCACCGGGGCGAGGGCACCAGCAAGCGCCCGGTCCGTTTCGACGGGGCCCCGGCATCCAGCACCGACCCGGCCACCTGGACCAGCCTGCCCACGGCGGAGCAGTCCACGGTCGGGGATGGTCTGGGCTTCGCCCTGGGCGGCGGGTTCGCCTGCATCGACCTGGACCACTGCTACGACTCCCGGGGACACCTGGCCGACTGGGCCAAGATGCTGCTCGCGCCCGTGGCCGGCAGGACCTGGATCGAGATCAGCCCATCCGGCCAGGGCCTGCACATCTGGGGCCGGTGCGCCGAACGCAAGGGCATCAAGGTGCGCGGCCTGATGGACGCGGAAGCATACTCGCAAGGCCGATACATGACCTACACAGGCCACGCCTGGCGGAACAACCCGGCCAAGCTGGCCGACCTCACTTATCTTTTCGACATCATCGAGAAACTGGCGATTTGAGCATCTTAGGGGGTGCGTTGTGGCGAGGAAGACTCAGCGCATGCCCCAGGGGCTGGTCAAGGGCGGCAAGGGGCAGCGCCTGTGGAAGGACCTGACCAGCTACATCGAGTTCACGGATGTGGAGCTGCGGATCCTGGAAAACGCCTGCTACACGGAGGACCGGATAGCCAAGGAGCGTCGGGCCATCGGCGACCATCTGACGGTGAAGGGCAGCCAGGGGCAGATCGTAGCCCATCCGCTGCTGGTGAACCTGCGGCAGGACGAGGCGCATTTCGCGACGCTGATGAAGCAGATCGACATCCCTGACGAGCAGGAGGGCATGGATTCCGGCGAATCCCGGTCCTCCATGATGCGTTCGGTGGCGCAGAGCAGGTGGGGGAAGGCGTACGGGGCGGACTGATGGCAAGACTCCTCAAACGGGTGTCGGTCGTCCCGGACCGCTCCGGGGAGCTTGAGGAGATCAAGTCCTGGTACCATGAGGCGCTCGCCTCGGAGCCTGCGCCTCAATGGCATACTGCGCCGGTGTGCATCGGCCCCACCTGGAAGCGCGGCAAGGACGGCTGGCTGCTGCCGAAGATCACCCTGGGCTGGGATTTCCTGGCCTGGAGCGGCTACTGGCTGCGCGATTCCAAGGCCGGAGCGCCATGGAAGTGGACGCTGGAGCAGGCGCGCTTCTGGCTGTGGTACTACGCGCTGGACGAGACCGGGCACCCGTTGCACGACAATGCGGTGCTCCAGCGGCTAAAAGGCTGGGGCAAGGACCCCATGGCGGCAGGCGGCGCGGTCACCAGCTGCTTCGCCCCCCTGACTTTCGACCATTGGGACCGGACGAGCGGCGACCCGGTGGGCAGGGACGAGCCGAACGCCTGGGTGCAGGTGTGCGCGGTCTCCCAGGAGCAGACCAAGAACACCATGAAGCTCCTGCCTGGCCTGATCCCCGCCGAGACCAGACGCTACTACGGCATCCAGCTGGGCAAGCTGAACATGTACGCGATGGGCGACAGCCGGCAGATCGAGGCCGTCACCAGCAGCCCCCTGGCCCTGGAGGGTGGCAGGCCCACTTTCCTCGTGCGCAACGAGACGCAGAACTGGAACGGGTCGAACGGCGGCCTGGACATGGACGGCGTGCTCTCCGGCAACACGGCCAAGCGCGAGGACAGCGTGAACGTGAAGATGCTCGACATCTGCAACGCCTACCGGGACGGCGAGGATTCCGTCGCCCAGCGGGTCAGGGAGGCCTGGGAGGGCACGCAGGGCGACCCGGACAGCGACGACCTGGGCAAACGGCCCAAATACATGGATTTCGGCCTCCTGTACGACAGCATCGAGGCCGCTCCTGACACGCCCATGAGCGAGGAAATGATCCCCAGGGTCATCGAGGACATCCGTGGCGACTCCGTCTGGCTGTCCACCAAACGCATCGTCAAGGAGATCATCAACCCGAAGAACCCGGTCAGCGAATCGAGGCGCAAATGGTACAACCAGTGCATGGCCCCCGAGGATGCCTACGTGACCGCCCAGGAATGGGATGCGAACGAACGGCCCGACCTCATGCTGGAGCACGGCGAGCGGATCACCCTCTTCCTGGACTGCTCGCTGAACGATGACGCCACCGGCCTGGTCGCCTGCCGTGTCGGCGACGGGTTCGTCAAGCCGCTGGGCATGTGGCAGCGGCCCGCAGGCAAGCGGGGAGACGGGTGGCGCGTGCCCAGGGAGAGCGTTGACGACGCGATCCGCAAGGCCATGCACGACTACCGGGTGGTCGGCCTCTGGGGCGACCCCAGCCATGTGCTGGACGACGAGACCGGCCTACGCTACTGGGATTCGCTCTTCGACGCCTGGCACCGCGACTACGGCAGGAGGCTGAAAGTCTGGGCCCAGCCCCAAGGCCGGGACCGGCATGCGGTCATGTTCGACATGGTTCGCATGGACGTGCAGAAACGCTTCGTCACAGCCGTCGACCAGGCCTACTCGGACATCACGGCAGGGGACTTCCCCCACGACGGGGACGCCCGGCTGCGCCAGCACATGCTCAACGCCCGCAGGCAGCCCACCAGGGCGGGCATGAGCATCGCCAAGGAAGGCCGCGAGTCCAGGCGCAAGATCGACCTGGCCATATGCGCCATCGGCGCACGCATGATCAGACGCGAGTACCTCAACACCCGCAAGCAGGGAGGCGGACAGGTATGGTGACCACCGAATACTCCACCGAGCAGGAGGCGCGGAACGCGCTCCGGAGCCTGCTCCTGCCCGCCTGGGCCTCGGAGCTGCCCGCCATGAACAGGATCGACCGGTGGTGGCGGTGGAACCCCAAGCCCATCAGGCTCAAGAAAGCCACCCAGGAGCACCGGATGCTCAGGGACATGGGCCAGACCCCATGGCTGCGCCTGGTGGTCACCACCCTCGCCCAGACCCTCTACCTGGAGGGCGTGGACATCCAGGGTGCCGACAACCGGCAGCGGGAGGCCGACTTCTGGCAGCCGTGGGAGCGCAGCCGCATGGGACGCCGGCAGATCGCCCTGCACCAGTCCGCACTCGCCTATGGGACCGCCTACACGGCGGTCAGGGCCGTGGACGCGCCGGAGGGGGGTGTGGAGTCGCGTATCGACTGCTATTCGCCCAGGGAGTCCATCGCCCTGTATGACGACCCTGCCGGCGACTCCTTCCCGCAGGTGTTCCTGCGGGTGCGGAGGATCAGTCCCAGGCAGGAGAGCTTCGAACTGTGGGACAGCTGGAACGTGTGGCTGTGGACCCGGGAGCAAGGCTCCTACGCGTTCGTCTCCTGCACGCCCCACCTGGCGACCGACCCGCACGGGAGGCCCGTATGCCCGGTGGTCCGCTACGCCAACCAGCAGGACCTGGAAGGGCGCACCCCGGGCGAAGTGGAGCCGTATATACCCCTCGCATCCAGGCTGAACAAGGACAATTACGACAAACTGTTGGCCCAGCATTACAACTCCTGGAAGGTGCGCACAGCCACCGGGCTGGAGATGGGGGAGCTGACCGACCAGCAGCGGGCCGAGAAGAAGGTCCAGATGGGCCAGGACGACATGCTCGCCGGCGGCGAGGGCGTCAGCTTCGGCACCCTGGCGGAGACGGATCTGGGTAACCTGGTGGAATCCAAGCAGTCCGACGTGGAGGAGCTGGCCGCAGTCAGCCAGACCCCAACCACCGCCTTCGGCAAGATGGTCAACGTGGGCGATGCGGGCATCGAGGAAAGCCGTGCAGGCTTCTACGCCAAACGCAACGAACGCCGGGCCTCCTTCGGCATCAGCCACCTGGACACGCTGCGCCTGTGCGCCGCCGTGGAAGGCCGGGAACAGGATGCCTCCTGCTTCACGATGACCCCCATGTGGAAGGACACGGACACCAGGACCATGAGCCAGGCCGTGGATGCGCTCGGCAAGGCCGCGCAGATGCTGGGCGTGCCCCAGCAGGAGCTGTGGGACATGATCCCCGGCGTGACCAAGACCATGGCCGACTCCTGGCGCGACTACCAGCAGGCCCACCCCAACCCGGACGACATAGCCGTGAAAGCCTACATGGGGCAGCTTGCTCCGAACTCGGGGGAGTAGGCCATGGCGCTCACCCAGGAAGGGGCCGTGCTCACTGACCGGCACCGGCGCAGCCAGGTCAGGCTCGCCATTACCGCCGACAGCCAGGCCAGGAGGCTCTGGGACTCCAGCCTGAACCTGGCCGACCTGGACGCCAGCCAGCCCGTCTGGAAGCAGACCATGCTCAACCTTTTGGAGACCTGGTACCACATCAGCCAGCAGGAGGCGCTTCTCTACCTGCCGCAATTCAGGCAGGCCGAGCATGGCGGCAGGACCGGCATCCGCGTGGCCGTGCCCCGATTCGATAGGGACGCGGTCGGAGACCAGCTTGCATGGATGGGCTCCACGAACGTCAAATGGCACCTGAGCATGGGCCAGACCCAGCAGGACGCCTACGAGGCCGCCAGACGGCTCTTCCTCGGCGCTTTCCACGAGGCCGTCCTCGCCGGAGGGCGGGGCACGGTCCAGGAGTGGGCCAGGAAGGACCCCAGGGCCATCGGCTACCGGAGGGTCGCTGACGGCAACCCCTGCACCTTCTGCGCCATGCTCGTCGGCAGAGGCCCCGTGTACACCAGCGAACACAAGGCCCTCTCGCAGCGGGGGGGCGGAGCCTACCATCCGCACTGCGGATGCACCGTCGAAGTCGTCTACGGCGACTGGAAGCCGGACAGGCGGGAGCAGCAGTGGGTCGACGACTACTACCGGGCCGCCGAAAGCCTGCCCAAGGGCGAGCCCAGGACCTACGACAGGATCCTGCCCATCATGCGCCGGCAGGGCGCATACCGGGACAGCCCCGGCACCAGCCAAGCGCTGCAACGCCGGGCCGAAAACGGGTGGGTGCGCAAGATCGAGAGACTGGACGGCGGCTCACGGCCCATGCCCAGCACCTGGCCGGGCAACACGGCACCGCTGAGCAGGCAATCCCAGGATCACATCCTGCATGGCGACCCCGCCCACAAGAGGGGCGGGCATCAGTACGGGAGCGGGATCGGCGGCAAAACCGAATTCCCCAAGGACTGGGACGGGCAGCGCATCATCACCGAAATCGGCAGGGTGCTGGCCGACCCCGACTGGACGCTGGAGGGCGCAAACGACCGGTCCCTATGGCGGTTCGGGAAAACCGTCGACGGGGTCCAGATCGAAGTCAGAGCCTACCGGCGTAGCGGCCGTTTCTTCGTCGACCATGCCTACCCGGCCGGAGGCGAAGGCGTCACCAGAGTGACCAGGAACGGTAGAATCGTCGTGGGGCCAAAAAGGTCTGGACACTGGAAGGAGGCGCGGAAATGACCAACATCAGCTTTGAAGGCATGATGGCAGTCGCCAGGCAATGCCAGGACGTGATTCGCGGCATCAACCAAGACAGCGAAGATGACATGGAGGATGCCATCACAGCCGGCGAGCCGCTCGCAGCCATCGAAAGCGCCCTCGACGCCGCATACGACCATCCCGAACTAAGCCGGCGTTTCCCACCCCAGGTCAGGCTGATGGCCGAAGACCCCGACAACTTCGAACTGGAGCCATACAGGGAGTATCTGAACACGTAACCGTCCACTAGCCCAACCACACCTATCAGCCATCGGGAAGTTCCCGGTGGCTTTTTTCATGCCCGCAGGACGGGCGGAACAGGAGCAGCCATGACCGACGAAGCCGACCCCGTCGAGGGCAGCGCCCGACAGGACGCAGAGCAGAATCAAACGCAGCAGACCCAGCAGAAAAGCCAGCAGGGCGAGCTCGAGGACGCCAAGCAGCAGGCCCCGTGGGAACGAAACGGCGAACCCTTCGACCCGGAGAAGGCCTGGCATCTGATCGAGAACCTCCGCCACGAGAAGGAGGACCTCGCACAGAAGAACCGCGCCTACGAGGACGAGAAGCTCACCGCTAGGCAGAAAGCCGACCGGGACCTGAAAGAGGCGCAGGACAGGCTCGCCCAAGTGCAGGCCAAGGCCGCATGGGCCGAAGCCCGCGCCAAGCACCCTTGCCTGAGCGAGGAAGACTATGACCTGATCGGGGCAGGAACCCCCGAGCAGATCGCCGACAAGGCCGCGAAGCTCGCGGCACGCATCGAAGCGCAGGCCGCCTCTGATGCGGGAAGGAAACCAACCAACCCGGTGCTGCGCGCCAACCCGACCGGAGGCAACGATCCGACAGCCTCCAAGTCCAAGGACTGGGTGCGCGACGCACTGGAAAACAACCGCTAGGAGACAACCTATGAGCGAACCAAACATAATCACCCGCGACGACCTGTCCGACTCCCTGATCCCCGATCAGGTGAGCAAGGAGATCATCCAGACCATGCCGCAAAGCTCCGTCATCATGACGCGGGCGAAGAAAGTGCCGATGAGCGCCAAGAAGGAGAAGCAGCCCGTCCTGGCATCCCTGCCCGACGCCTACTGGGTGAACGAGGGAGGCCTCAAGCAGACCACCAAGACCGGGTGGGAGGACGTTACCATGACCGCCGAGGAGATGGCCGTCATCGTGCCCATCCCCGACAGCGTCGTGGAAGACAGCCAGATCAACCTATGGGACACCATCAAGCCGCTCATCGCGGAAGCCATGGGCAAGAAGATCGACCAGGCCGCCATTTTCGGCATAGACAAGCCCGCATCCTGGGGCACCGACATTCTCGCAGGAGCCACGGCTGCAGGCAACAACCTCGCCGAAGGCACCGGCAAGGACCTCGCCGACGACGTGGCCAAGCTGGGCCGCAAGCTCAGCGAGGCCGGGTTCGGGCTCAGCGGCTTCGCCACCATGCCCGGATTCGGATGGCAACTGACCGGACTTCGCAACGCGAACGGCACACCCATCTACGTGCCCTCCCTGGCTCAAGGCACCCCTTCCACCCTGTACGGGTACCCGCTCAATGAGGTCGTAAACGGCGCATGGGCCGTCGACAAGGCCGTTCTGCTGGGAGCCGACTGGACAAAATTCGTCTACGGCATCCGCCAGGACATCCGCTACCAGGTCTTCGACCAGGGCGTCATCTCCGACGAGGACGGCAAGGTTGTGTACAACCTGATGCAGCAGGACTCCCAGGCGCTGCGCGTGGTCATGCGCGTCGGCTTCGCCGTCGCCAACCCACTGACCCGGCTCAAGGACAAGGGCAAGCAGTACCCCGCCGGCTTCATCACCCCCGCATCCGCCAAGCAGGCCACAAAGTGACCGCACGGCCGGCCTTCGCCGAGCCCGAAGACTTGGCCGAATGGCTGGGCGAGGACATCCCCGCCGACAAGGAGGACGCCGACCACAAACGCGCCCAGCGATGCCTGCGGGCCGCATCCAACCTGATCCGCAACCAAACCGGCCGCGACTGGACCGGCGAGGACGGGAAACTGCCAGACGACCTGCCCGAGGAGCTGCAGGACGTGTGCCTGGCCTGCGCCGGACGCATGTACACCAACCCCAACGCGGAAACCCAATGGAACCTGCAAGCGGACGACGGCATGGACGGGGGCAGCCGCAAAGTGGAGGAGCCAGGCCTGTACCTGACCGCCACCGAGAAAGCCACCCTATCCAGGCTCACCGCCAGACAGTCCCCGGTCATCGCCGGCATCGGCGTCATCGGCACCACCCGAGGCGAAGCCGCCAGCAGCGACATGCACCACGAATGGGACGACGACAGCCGATTCCTCATGGCCAGAATCACGGAGTCAACATGAGACAACGGTTCCGGCAGCCCGACATGGGCAAGCTGCGCGCCTATGCCGAAAGCCTCATGACCGACACCATCCGCATCACCCGGCCCGGAAAGACAGCCGTCGACCCCGTCACCGGCGCGGAAACCCCAAGCGGGGAGACCCTGTACGAGGGGCCGTGCAAGGTGCAGACCTCCGGAGGCATGGCCTCCCAGACGAGCACCGCGTCCGGCGACTCCTCCAACATCGGCGGCATCGTGCCCGAATGGAGCCTGTACCTGCACCTGCCCATCAGCGCCACAGGCCTACACGAGAAGGACGTCGCCCAAGTGATCGACTCCAAGGACCCCGACCTGAAGGGCCGCCGGATGCGCCTGGTCAACATGCAATCCGAGAAAACCCTAGCGACAGCCAGACGCTGGAACGTGCAGGAGATACCCAAGGAGGACTGACATGCCGACCATCGACACGGGACAGGTCAAGGACCTGGCCAAGGCGCTCGCCGTCATCCCCCTGCGCAACCAGACGCTGGTCGCAGCCGCGGTCAAGCACGGGGCGCAGAACATCAAGGAAAGCGTGAGCGAGGACCTGCAATCCTCCAGCAATCATGCCATCCGCCGTATCCACATCCACTACGACATGCAGGAACGTGGTCCGGTCGTGGAGGCGAACATCGGCCCCGAACAGGGCGGCGCATCCAGCCTGGCCAACATCGCCTTCTTCGGCACCAGCCGTGGAGGCGGCAGCCACAAGTTTTATGAGCACGGCGCTGACGAGCTGGAGCCGACCGCCCGGTATGTCAGAGAGGCGGCGTCCAAGCTATGAGCCGGACCGTGGAGGTCAGGAAAGCCGTCATGGCCCTGGTGCCGGCCATGCCCGGCTGGCGGGTGTATGAGGATGTGGCCACCGGGCAGAGCCCGCCCTGGGTGGTGGTGCGCGTCTCCGAGACCGGTCGCAGCGGGGCGGAGGATCTGCATGCCGTCTCCCATGACGGGGTGCTCGACATCCGCGTCGTCGGCCGTGATGGCGACGGCATCAGCATCGCCATGGACCGGCTCAAGGACAGCCTAGACGGGGCCATGCCGGTCGACCGGAGGATCAGCCGGCTGGTCCCCGACCAGGACTCCGGCCTGTATGCGGCCGAACTGATCGATACCGCCACATCCGCCCCTTATCTCATGCGCGTGCTCACCTGGCGCTTCGCCTGGAGCGCCTGACCAAACCAAACCCGAACCAAGGGACCCCGCCATCGTGTGGGGTCTTTGCATATCCGGTACCAATCAATTGGAGGAAACCAATGGCTGATACGACCAACCCCACCACTCCCGCCGCCCCGACGGGACTGCCCACGGCGACCATCGAGGATGGCAACATCCTGACAATCTTCGTGCCCGGCTTCGACGGCATCAAGGACATGTCCAAGCCGACCGTGGCCGAACTGAACAAAGAAGGGAACCTGAACCTTTCCCAATACCTGGACGGAACCGGGTGGAAACTGAACCACACGCAGGAGATGATCAAGGACGACCGCGAGGCATCCGCTCAGGCGGGCGAGATCCCCGGCGCGGAGAAGTTCGACGGCGGCTCCCTCCAGATCATCAACAACGTGAACACGGACGAGCCGAACAAGGCCTTCGAGACGCTGCGCAAGGGGGTGCAGGGCTACTTCGTCCGCCGCCGCAACAAGACCCAGATCGCTTTCGAGGCGGGTCAGACCGTCTCGGTCTTCAAGGTCACGATCGGCATCACCACGCCGGTGGCTCACGCCGCCAACGCTCTGACCAAGAGCCAGACCAGCTTCAGCGTGGCCCCCGGCTCCTATGACGAGACGGCGACCGTCACCGCCTGACCTATCCCGATCTTCCCCCGTGTGGCTCCTGCTCCTGCCGCACGGGGGCCTTTCACCTCCAGGAGCAGTCGATCTTATTAGGAGCAGACATATGGAAGTCATCGTCAAGCCGATAACCAAGACTGTGGAGATAATCACCGACCTCCAGCTCATGAGCGACATCGTGGATCTGGGCAACCAAGTCGTCGGCCAGGACAAGAGGAAAAAGGCAGATAAGGAGAAGCTGGCCGGCATGGTCAGTGAGCTGGACTCCAAGACCCTGGTGCTCACCCTGAGGGGGCTGCCGTCAAGTCCGTGGAACGCCATCGTCATCGACCATACGGACGTGGTCAAGGATCGTGCGGTTAAGGATTTCCTGGGCATGATCAGGGATGCTGTGCCGCGCATGCTCGTCAATGCCGCGTGGAAGGACGGCGCAGAGGTCACCTTAGAGGCCGGTGAGTTGGAGGAGCTGATTGACTCGCTCACCGACATCCAGGTGGCCGACATCATACAGACCGTCCAGACGCTCAACACCCCCGTGAACCAGCTCCCAAAAGCGGTGCGCGAGCTGATCGGCTAGCGGACAGGCTCGCACAGCATCCCGATATCCTCGCCCAGCTCCGGGTCGCCCACGGGCTGGGAATCTCCTACAAGCGCTTCCTCGGCTGGGTTCCTACACCGGATGACCCGGTGGAATGGGACCAAGTGGAGCGCGACTGGATGATGGCCCTGGACATCTACGAATCGTCCCACAAGTGCCCCGTATGCGGCATGGATATCAGCTTCTGCCACGACGAGCAGGCCGTCAAAACCGCTTTCAGCGACGCGGATGTGGAGACCTGCTTCGTAGGGGAGATGCGCGAGAAGGCCATGACCCGTTTCTCGGAGTCCGGCATCGTCGAGGCCCCGAACTCGCAGACCACGAAACTCAAGCCCAGACTATAAAGAGGTGGCATCTTGGCGCTCAATGAGAACATCGTCATCAGGCTCATGGCCGATTCCACGGATTACACCGCCAAGATGCAGGCCGCCTCAGCCTCCGCCACGGAGCTGTCCGCTGCCCTGGAGCGCCCCATGAGCAAGAGCGAACGGTTCTCCGCGGTCGGGCAGAAGGTGGCCCTGGGCGTAGGGGCTATGAGCGCCGCCGTGGGTGTGGCCGCCGTCAAGGCATTTGCGGACTTCGACCAGTCCATGAGCGCAGTGCAGGCCAGCACCGGATCCTCTGTCGCCGTCATGGGCCGGCTCAGGGATGCGGCCCTGGAGGCCGGGGCGCGCACCGTGTACAGCGCCAGCGAGTCCGCCGACGCGATCAACGAGCTGGCCAAGGCCGGCGTGAGCACGACGGACATCCTTTCGGGTGGCCTGGACGGGGCGCTCGACCTGGCCGCCTCCGGGCAGATGGGTGTCGCCGACGCCGCCGAGCTCACCGCATCTGCGATGAATGAATTTGGTTTGCAAGGCAGCCTGGCATCCCATGTGGCCGACCTGCTGGCTGCCGGCGCGAACACCGCCCAGGGTGGGGTCTCCGACATGGGCGAGGCTTTGAAGATGGTGGGCACGACCGCCAGCCAGCTGGGCATGAGCATCGAGGACACCACCGGGGCTCTGACCATGATGGCCTCCCAGGGCATCGTCGGATCCGACGCGGGCACGCAGCTCAGGTCCGCGCTGATCGGCCTGACCAGCGCCTCCGGCCCCGCCAAGGCAGAGATGCAGCAGCTGGGTATCAGCATGTACGACAGTCAGGGCAACTTTGTCGGCCTGGCCAACTTCGCCGCTCAGCTCAAGGAGAAGCTGTCCGCCCTCACCCCCGAGCAGCGGGCCAACGCCATGGGCGTGCTCTTCAGCAACGCTGCCATGAGCGTGGGCAACACCCTCTACGAGCAGGGTGCCGAAGGCGTGAATAAATTTACCAAGCAGGTCAATCAGCAGGGCTTCGCAGCCAAGCAGGCCGCAGCTTTGACCGACAACCTTAAAGGTGACGTCGAACAATTCGGCGGGGCCGTGGAGACCTCCCTGATCAAGATCGGATCGGGAGCCAACGGCCCCATCCGCAGTGTCATCCAGTCGGTCACCAGCCTGGTGACGGCCTTCGGCGACCTGCCAGCCCCCATACAGCAGACCGCGGTGCTGCTCGGCATGGCCGCCGGGGCCGGCGTGGGCCTGCATAAGATCTTCGGGCAGACGGCGCGGAGCACCAGCGTGCTGAGCCGTAGCTTCGGCATGGTCGTGGACCCGGTGCAGAGGGTGCAGGCCGCCATGGGGCATTTCGGTGCGGCGGTGGAGCAGGTCAAGCTGTCAGTCGCTACCTATGAGGAGCAGATGCGGCGTGTGGGCACCGCCAGCAGCGGCTCCGCCCTGCGCATGGGCGCGCTCAAAAGCGCCGGAGCGGGCATTGTCGACTTGCTCGGCGGCCCTTGGGGGATAGCCCTGGGCGTGGCAGGAGCAGCGCTCACGGCCTTTTCCAACCACGCCGCCCAGGCCAAGGCCGCACAGGATGAGCTGGCCCAGGCCATGGCCGAAGGCGGGGACGTCAGCGAGAAACTCGTCGACATGATCACCAGTGGCAACAACATCGACTGGGGCTGGGTGCAATACGTCAACACAGGGTTCCACACTCTTGACGATATGCTCCAGGCCTGCGGCATCAGCGCAGGCACCTTCGCCCGCGCCGCGCAGGGCAGCGAGACCGCCATCAACCAGGTCAACAAGGCTTTGGAGGCCAACAAGCAGTCGGGCAGCCAATACTATGGGGTCATCACCGAGGGCCAAACCAAGCTCTCCCAATTGACCAAGGTGTATAAGAACTCCACAGAAGCCACGAAACGCAACAAGGAAGGCAAGGATGAGCTGGCAGCCAGCGACAGGAAGGCCGCCGATGCGGCAGGCCAACACGCCCAGGCGCAAGGCCAGTCAGCCGAGCAGACCCAGAAGGCCGCCGACGCGTCCTCCATCCTCTCCAACCAGTTGAACGCTTCCAACAAAGGCGTGAACGAGGAGTCCTCTGCGCTTGGCGAGGCTGTGGATGCGCTGAAACAGTACTACGGCTTCAAACTAGGGGCTTTTGACGCTGACACCAAATGGGGTCAAGCACTGTCCGGAGCCGACGAGGCCTTGAAAAAGAACGGCAAGTCTTTGGACGCGTTCAATCTCAAAGGCCAGGCCAATCGCAAGGCCCTGAAGGACCTGGCGACAGCTGCACAGGATTGCGCCGAGGCCCACGCCCGGAACGGCGAAGGGATCGACAAGGTCAGCCAGGTCATGGAGCAGGGTCGGCAGAAGGTCATCGACTACGCGAAAGCCATGGGCATGAGCGACGGCGATGCAACAGCCTTCGCCGACTCCGTGGGACTTTCCTCTGAGCGGGTCAAGGATCTGGTCGCCCAGATCGAAAAAGCCAACGCCAAGCCTCTCAAGATAAGGGATGAGGCATCGAAGGCCCTGAAGCAGGTAGGGCTAGCAGCCAAAGGTCTGCCAGACGGCAAGACCATCCGGATCACCGGCAAGAACAAGGACGCCATGATGGCCATAAGAGAAGTAACTGGCGCAAAGATCGATGACAAGCACTCCAAGCTGACTCTGGACAAGCACCAGTACGACATGGCGCTCGCCCTGGCCAACGGGGCGACCATCGACACCAAAACAGGCCAGCTCAAAGGCGAAGACAACCATTACTGGCGCAAGATTGCCGAGGCTAACGGGTGGCAGATAACGCCGAAGACCGGGCTCATCTCTGGCAATGATGGTCCTTTCATGGTTGCCAAGAAAGCGGTAGAGGATGCGAATATAGACGGGAAGCAAGTCTCCGTGGATGCGGATACGCACAGTTTCTGGGACACCATCAAGAGCATTCTCAGCAAGCCTTTTCACATCAACATCGGAGCCGTCCCGAACCATGCGATCGGCGGTCTGATCACCGGGCCCGGTACGGGCACCAGCGACGACATCCCGGCGCGCCTGTCCAACGGGGAGTATGTGATCAGGGCTGCTGCAGTGCGCCAGTACGGCACGGAGATGCTCAACGCCATCAACTGGCAGCGGTATGCAGGGGGCGGGCAGGTGCAACGGTATGAGGCGGCCAAGATGCCGCAGGCGCAGTCCGCTTGGACCGGGCCTGCGTCGGCAGGCCATCCGGTGACCATCAATCAACGACTGTATTCGCTTGATACGCAGGCCTTGGCGCGCGAATCCGCCAGGCAGGTCGCCTGGCTGGTCGGCTGAGAGGAGCATCCATGACGTATGTAGGTGCCCGAGTGCAGCTGGGGGGAATGCGCCTGTACGGGCTGGACGAAAGAGGCTGCTACTGGACGGTGAGCAGCCTGGACGGCATCTGGGACGGGGTCGAGTCCACGCATGCGCACTCATCCCTGGTCTGGGGGGACGGCTGGGTGTCCAACCGGGCGCACCTAAGCGGGCGCGACATCACAATCACCGGCATGGTCACCTGCCCGGATGATGCTGCATATTTGCAGGCACGGCAGGCTCTGCTGGAGGCCGTGCCGACGGCCGGCGGAAAGCTGACGGTCAGCGTGGACGGCGGCACGCTCCTCTACCTGGTGCAGCGGGCCGAAGCCAAGCCGATGATCCAGCCGCAGGCAGGCCTGAAAGTCGCCAAGTTCAGCATTCCGCTCGTGAGTTTAAGTCCGTACGCGTTTGATGCAGGTGATCCGCTGTCGGGGTCGACGGGTTTGCCGTCCTCGTCTGGGGGTTTGTGGCTGCCTGCGGCGTTTACGGGATTGCCGTCGTCTGCCCGCTCCTCCTGGGAGGGAGATGCAGTGTGGTCGTCGTCGCTGCTGGACGCGGGCGGGGTCACGGTGCGCAATCTCATGCAGGATCCTAGGCCCAAATACGGGTCGCGGTTTCAGGCCCGGTGTAGCGGGGGCCTGTCACTGGATGCGGACGGCCTGCATGTGACGCAGGGTTCGCGCGGGATCGGCTGGAATTGGACGACGAACCCGGATCATGCATTGGTTCCGTCGCCTCCTGATGGGGCGGTGCTACTGCCTGCGGGCCCCTATGTGATGTCCTGGCAGTGGCGGCTGAACGAGGCGACAACGTCCAAGGCGACGGCACATGTGGAGTCCTCGGACGGGGGCTCCTGGTCAGTGGACCATGCGCCTGCCGGGGTGGGCATGTGGACGGATTTCGTGATCAAGGTGACGCTGGGCTCCCAGGCGTGGCTGGCAGTGTCCGACCAGGTGTTTGACGAGGCTTTCAGCTCGGGCGCTTCGGGCGACTGGCGGCGGTTCGGCATCTGGACCCAGGCCGACTGGGAACTTATGCAGGCACGGGGCATCGGCTGGTTCGATGGGTCCAGCCTGCCGGCCGCGACAAGCTCCTGGTGTTTCGGGGAGCAGGTCGTGTCTGGGGCGGTGGCCCTGTCCAATCCTGGGGGCGCGCCCAGCCCGGTCAGTCTGCGTGTGGACGGGCCTGTCGTGGATCCGAGAATCGAGCATCATCCGTCCGGCGGGGTGCTGGAGCTGCGCATGCGATTGGGTGCCGGCCATTACGTGACTTTTGACAGCCGGATGCGCCAGGTGCTGGTGGACGGGCGGGACCCGGCACGGGGAGCGGTGGTGCGGCGCGGCTGGTCGGACGCGTTGCCGGGTCCTAACACATGGCTGTTCACGGCCAGCGAGTATTCGGCGGATGCGCGACTGTCGGTGAACTTCCGGGGGGCTTATCTATGACGAGGAGACTCGGGATGTCCGTGGCGGACCGAGACGAGGCGCAGGCACAGGAGGCCAGGCGTGCGAGACTTTCCTGGCTGGCGGTGAGTCTGGTGGACGGCCGGCCTATCTGCGATCTGCCGTACCTGCAGGCGGACAGTCTGGAGTACCGGCTGATGGAGGGCACGACCCAGCAGCTGCGCCTGCCCTACGACTGCCTGCCGGCCAACTGGCAGGACGCGACCCTGCCTGGCGGCGTGGCCTATATTCTCACGCAGGACGAGCAGCCGGTCTGGGGCGGTCTGCTGATGGGCGTGCATGAGGACCTCGCGGGCACGGGCCTGGAGCTCAAGGTGGACACAGTGGAGACCTACCTGGAGCAGTGCCCGACCGGGGAACTGTCCTACCGGGGCCAGGGGCAGACCCTGATCGTGGCAGACATCGTCAGACGGGGCGCGGTGGACGGCATGCGTAACTGCCTGGCCACGGAGTACGAGCCTTCTCCCGTGTTGAGAAACCGGGAGTACCAGGATACGGACGACAAGAGCGTCCTCAGTGCGATCCAGGAGCTGGCGGGCGTGGATGGCGGCCCCGAATGGGGGCATTGGTGGCGGATGGAGCCGGACGGATCCTACCGTTGCGTGATCGCCGCTGCGGACCATTACGGGAGCATGGAGCCTGTCACTGAGTTCGACGTTTCCCAGATGACGGGCTTCTCGCTTGATCTGGACGCTTCGGGCACTGCGTTGGCGAACCGGGTTCGGGCGGTGAGCACGGCTGACGGTGATACGCGGCCCTCCTCATCCTGGGTATCGTATGAGGATCCGTCGCGTCCAGTGTGGCCCCTGAGCTACACGCCCAGCACCAGCATCAAGGACGTGGCGACCTTGGAGGCGCATGCGCGCCGTAGGCTCGCCTCCCGCAGGACAGGTACGGTCACGCACAGCATCGACCTTGACCTGCTGTCCGCGCCCAGGCTGGGCGTGGAGTGGCGGCCCGGGGACACGGTCCGCTGGGATGCGGGCGGCGCTCAGTCACTCCTGCCCGGGGGCGCAAGCGGCATGGCCCGCGTGATCGGTTACAGGATCAGCTTCACCGGTTCATGGACCCTGACCCCGATCCTGCAGGAAGGAGCAGTCGAATATGAGTAGCCCGTTTTACTTCCCGATCAACTCTGGTGCGCAAGCCCTGCACGGGATGGGCGTGCAGGCGCGACGGGAAACCAAGGAGATCCCAGCCTCCGTGCTGGCCAGCCTCACGCCCCTGATACCGCGCATCAGCTCGCTGACGCTTCATTTTGACCAGGTGTCGTCCGCCATTCCGAATTTCTGGACTTCCCCGGAACTGGTAGTGCCCAAGTACGGAGACGAGGGCCGGACCATCGCATTCGTTTCCATGGATGGCACATCGGTGGGCAACAGCCTTATGTTGACCTGGCAGATACTGCGCAACGGCATAACGTTGGCGGACTGCCATGCGCAGGACCCCTGGGACAATCTCGGCAGCGCGAACCCGCACCAGTACGGCATGTGGGCAGGGCCGGCCAAACCGGGCGACCGGTACACCCTCCGCTGCGGTCTGGGCAACGGAGACCTGGGGATGACCGGATCATCCAAGGATGTGACGTTTTCTTTGACGGCCATCCACTACCGGCAGCAGGCCGGATCGCAGGACAGCAAGGAGGCAGGCAATGACTGATGACACGACTTCGATGGTGGGCTTCCCCCTCACTTATGACGCGGATGCAGGCGGGCCGGCCTACACGGCTCAGTCCTACCAGATGACGGCTGGGGCAGCGCACGCCATTCCGGACGGAAGCCCGTTCGGCGGCGTGCAAGGAGTGCGCGCGGGCAGCCCGTCTCCGCTGGTGAGCATGGACGGGACCACGGCCACGGTCAGCCCACACATGGGCTGGCTGTGCCCGTGGAGCGGGTCGGGCGCATACGAGTACGCAATCATCAGACCCGTGCAGGTGTCCGTAGAGACCTCCACCAGCTCCTACAAGATTGCAGTCGTCCTGGCCGACCAGGCCGCCGGCCACGGGTCAGGTGAGCGGGTCAGCGTCCAGTCGTACTCGGGCTCCGTGGACGACCGGATGATCGACGGGCTGGTCATCGCCACGGTATCTGCGGGCATAGCCTCCGACACGGCTCCCGTCATCAGCCAGACCGCGACCGTCAGCGTAAGCTCCCTGGACCGGCTGCAGGCAGTCAGCGCCGCCGAGGGGATGCAGGGCATGCTGGCTGACGGCAGCCGGTACGTCAGGCGCGGCGGCGCTTGGGCTCCTGTCGTTACCCAGCCGACCGCCCTGATCAGCTCCCGGCAGGGCACGGTCACCGGCATAAGAGCAGGAGACACGGTCCAGCTGACCATCGCCTGGAGGTCTGCGTCAGGCGGATCCTGGGGGTCGGGCTCGTTCGGGATTCTGCCGGTTGGATGGCGGCCTCTCATGGATGTGACCGCCCCCTACCAGGGCAGGGACGGGGCCTCTCAAAGGCAGATCTCCATCAAATCCAACGGCACCGCCAGCTACCAGAACATGGGAGGAGCCGGTCAGAACACGG
Organism: Bifidobacterium sp. M0404; assembly: GCF_016101415.1. Lineage (NCBI taxonomy): Bacteria > Bacillati > Actinomycetota > Actinomycetes > Bifidobacteriales > Bifidobacteriaceae > Bifidobacterium > Bifidobacterium sp. M0404. The sequence continues at coordinate 288,102 of NZ_JACFQP010000002.1, forward strand.
GCGGTTGGACGGTTACGGTCTGTTACTTGGCTGGCTGACAGGAGGATGCCGCATGCCTGACCTGTTGATGACCCTGCTCGAATCCGTGGTGCCCATGCTCCTGACAGGGGTGGGCGGCATGTGCGGGTGGCTGCTCAAAAGCCACAAGAGGGAGGCGGCCCGGGACCTGGCCATGGAGACGGGCCTGCGCACGCTCCTGCGAGCCGAGCTGCTGGAGATCCACGCCAAGTACGTGCCCATGGACTATATCCCTCTGGGTGTGATGGAGGAGGCTGACCGCGTCTACCAGGCCTATCACAGTCTGGGAGGCAACGGGGCGGGCACCAAGGTCTACGAGGAGCTCAAGGCCCTACCCACCGTGGACTGACCTCAGTAATTTTTCCTGCCGCCCTTCCGGGCGGCTTTTTTCATGTCTATTTTGAGGAGGATATGCATGCATTGGTTTCATGCGCGGCATGCGCGAGCCAAGCCCAGGTACGGACAAATTATGGTGGGGGCGATGGCCGCCCTGGCCATGATCAGCCCGGGGGTCGCCTATGCTGACGCAGGGTTTGATAACGCTTCCTACCAAGGGTGTTATAACGCTCAAACAGCCAAGGACTCGGGAGCCAACTTTTCAATCACCAAGATCACTGAGGGGACCGGCTACGTCAACCCGGCCGCGAACTGCCAGCTGGCCGCCAACAAGGCTGCGGGTCTGCGGATCGGGGCCTACGGGTATGCGCGCCCCGAGTATGGCAACAGCCCGGAGGCGGAGGCGGACTACTTCAACGCCCAATCCAACGCCAAGGGCCTGGTGCATGCCGGCGTAATCCCCTTCCTGGACTGGGAGCCGCCGGCAAGTCACAGGGGCGACACCCAGTGGGCCAAGCGCTGGCTTGATCGGGTGGCATCCTACTGGGGGGCCAAGCCCATCATCTACATGTCGGCGTCCACGATCAGCGCGGGCGACTGGCGTGCGGTGGCAGGGGCCGACTACGGGCTCTGGGTGGCCGGCTACCCGCGCGGGTACAAGGGCGAGCGTCTGCGGGACCCGGGAGCCCCGCCATACTCTGTAGCTCCCTGGCCGTTCGCAGCCGCCTGGCAGTACTCCTCCTCGGGGCATGTGCCCGGCGTGGGGACTGCGGTGGACGTCAACTGGTGGTATGGGGATGCGGGGACATGGGCCAAGTATGCCAACGCCCCCGTAGGCACGCAGCCTAACCCGGTCACCCCGACTCCCACGCCCTCCGAGGGCGCGCCCGTCGGCGACGCTGTCAGCATCGCCACAGCCGTCATCCGAGGCGAGTACGGCAACGACCCGCAGCGCCACGCCCTACTGGGCAACCGCTACGACGAGGTCATGGCCGTGGTCAACAATCGGCTTCGCGGCAACTCCGGCGTAGACAACGGCTCCGGCACCTACGTGGTCCGCCCCGGAGACTCACTGAGCGCCGTCTTCGGCGGCCCCTGGCCCATGGTCGCCCGGCTTAACGGCATCCAAGCGCCTTACGTGATCCATCCCGGCCAGCGTCTCGCTACCGGCAATGGTGAAGGAGGCGGACGGACCGTGACCGTGCAGCGGGGGGACACGCTCTCCTGGATCGCCGCGAGGCTCGGCATCCCCCAAAGCCAGATACGCGGCTATCGGTCCGGCAACCCAGGCCTGATCTACGCCGGCGAAGTGCTCCACTACTGAGGAGGTGACATATATGACCGATACGATCCCCGAGGATGAGGGCAGGCCCTACTGGCTGCCTGACTGGCTCTACCAGATCCTCAAATGGGTAGCTCTCGTAGTTCTGCCCTCGCTCGTTATCTTCTTTAACTCAGCCGGTCCATCCATGGGGCTGCCACATGTGGACGTGATCGTGACCACGCTCAACGCTTTGGGCCTGCTGATCGCCGCCTGCATCGGCATCAGCCAAGCAAAGGCAGGCGGCGGCAAGTAGCCGGACCGTTCATAACATTATGCCCTCGCTTCGGGAGATCGGAGCGGGGGCATAATGTTTTTACTCAAATAAGTAAGTAGTGCATATGTAAGCTACATATGTAAGCTAATCTATTCGCGAATACCGTTAGTAGCTTGCTATATTTAGGTGGAAATCGATTCTGGGTTGGAAAAACGATTTTCTCTAATTCCTATTTCCCTCATACCTTCGCTTAATCCGTCAGCCCATAAATCCAAGAACCTAAAAGGTACACCTAACTCGTAAGAGGCGGTGAGACTGTTAATCTCTATCTCTGTTGGAGATATTATTTTCCCAAAAGCTTTCCCCATCATCTGCTTAAATAGAAGAGGGTGCTCCACCTCGACCTCAACCGGTTCACATTTTTTCCACCCTCGCATGCTGAGTTGTATTTGCAAAGATCTCTCGCGCTGAGCATCAATTATATTGAGCGCACCGGCTCTCATAATTAATGCAGCTATTGAAACTCCCCATCCGGCTTTTAAGTTTACAAAAGATGAGAGTGTCGAATCCTTGTTAATGGCGGTACGCATCGCTTTCTCCGGCATGAGAAATGCCCCGGCAAATTGATGCGCTTCCTTTTCCTTTTGTTTTTTGTCGAGTCCCTTACGAAAACGATGCAGAACAAGATGTCCAAATTCATGGGCTTTTGTGAACCTCAGTCGGTCTCCCGTGTTTTCTCTGTTCAGGTATCCGAGAACTGGGGTGCTCCCTGTATAATCTGGACAGGTCACCCCTTCGCTCGTGGTGGAGTCAGCCTTTTCCCCGCTGCTGTGCATGGGTGCAATAACTATTCCCGAACGCTCAAGCGCTCTTGTAACATTTACTATCGGTTCATCATATGGGATGTGTAAGTGCTCTCGAGCCTGAACGGCAATCCTGTTGATTTCCTTGACTGTAAGCACTGTGCTCCTGTGGGGAGCGATTTCATCAAGCCAAGATAGATGTGGTTTTACATTCGTTTTTCTAGTTACCTGCTGGACCGTACTCGATAAGATCTCATACTCTGCTGATACAGCATTAATTTCTCTAATTGAGGTTTTTGAAGTTCTCCGGTATGTGAGTCGGGTGGGAGGCATGGGTTCGTCAGATCTAGCAAAAAAGGAGATTGGGTAGTCGACTGCGGACGCAATTCTCTGAGCTTTTTTTTCGTCAAAGGGGATAATGCTGTTTTGCAGTTTGCTAAGCAACGCCGAAGAATATCCTGTTTTTTCGGACAACTTGGCTTGGGGCATTTTCTCCAAGCGGCGCATGAGGACAATCCGGTTCGGATTGTAATCAATCATGCTGTTCGCTCCTTTCGACTATCTCAGATTTTTATTATCAGTATATTCGTCATCTTGCTGCACAAGATCTTCTAATACATTTTCGTCTTTGCTTATTGTCTCGAATTTCATCGCTTGTTGCTGGATTCTATCCCCTATAAGAGGTAATTCGATACAGAACGAACCCTTTTGAGCATCTAATGGCTTATAAATGGTGATTACCATTTGTTTGTTCTCCCAATGCCAGAGAGCTTGTAATGAAACGTCTGACAAGTTAGGCGCAAGCTCATCTTGATAGAACCATGGCAGTATCTCTCCTGCGCGTCTGCACCCCTCTTGGGTGTATCTTCCTATGGAACGTCTGGTATTTGCCGGCTTTGCAACTTTGCCGGTCAGAGGATTGGTGGGGTGCAATTGTAGGTACGCACCAGTTACCTCATCTCGCAAATGCGTAAACCGCGAGTCTACAAGTTTCCAGTGGTTCCTGCTTTGTGCCCGGTCCCAAAGATTGTGAACCAGCATATTAACGTTTACAGCCCGACGCATTTTATGCTGCTCCGGAGTGTAGTCCTTGTCGCGATTCGCTTTATCCACTTCATGAGCGTAGCAGTATTCCATAATAGACACCAAGGGAGAAAGATCGGCAGTCCTATCTTGGAGTATGCCGAGTTCACTCATTTTTAGAAGCTGAGAGCAATTTTTCATTGCTGTCTCCTCCTTTAAATTTGCAGCTTTTTACTTCCTGTGGAAAATTTTAAACCCAGATGTTATATACTGCAAACAATGGTGCTCCTAGGCGACCCAAATGACGTGTTCGTACTATACGAACCGCCAAAGGCCTAGGTCAATTTAATGAACGCCTTCGCAGGGACAAAACCGTGGGGGGGGGGATAGAGGCCGATTGAATTTTGCAATTCGACACTGGACTTATCCACATTCTACGAATTAGTCCATTCAGCCCTGCCGAGTCCCTGTATTCTGGCTTGGTCGTGTCGTCCGGCTCCCCCCTAATAATGCGGACGGCACGATTTTTTTTTTTATTCGAAGTATTGGTTTAGGATGCAGATGGCGTTGCCTTGGAGTGCGTGGTGGTGCGTGTAGTACCATCTGGACATCTGCTAATGGTTATGTCCTCATGAGCATGTCCACTTTACAAAACCAATGAATATTAACCATTGCTGCACTATTCCCATGATTTGAATTCGGCTCAAGAGCATTTCGGAGTATCCAGCCATTCCTTTTAGGGTTATGGTATAGGTTGAATAAACAAGGTAAGATCTCGGATAAGCACACTAATACTCTTTTTAATTGTAGAAGTTGTTGAAGGTTTTCCAGATGGAGGGTTTTTCAACACATTTATATTTCCCTCAAACTTATGGCCATTCCGACAGATTTTGATATTGCATTGCCAGGGTCCACCGTTTGCTTCATAAAGATCAATGGATAGCGTGCCGTTAGGTTCGATGCTAAACACAGCATCCCCATTTTGATTAGCATCAATAGCAGAGGCTACAGGGAGCCACCAATATGGATCCTCATCATATACCACTACAGGCATGTCATAAGGGAAGCCAGAGGTTTTTGCTTCTGCGCGCACGGATTCCGGAATTCTGTTTTTTGTGTTGAAATTCGCGCTTAAACTTACATCATATTCTTTGCTATTAATATCTATGTATTTTAGGACATCGGGTTGATTTGGTTCTCCAGTCCACTTGTAATAGTCAGGTGCTGAGTAATTCGGTGTTTGCGGAATTCGCTTCACACCGGCTGGTGCTTCGACAACCAAATGGACCACATCGCAGTAATCATTGACGACGGGAGTCGGTGCGAACGGCACGATTTTCTCTCGGGTCTTACCTTTAATTCCTCTGGTCATGTACAAGTCCAGCAGGTACATATCCTTGGGCAATTTTATTGCCCTATCAGCTTCAGTGATATCCCTGATATCTTTTGGCGCTATGTATGCCACGACAGCCTCCTTGCTTGGTTTCATCTGGCTGTCGTCCATAATACATGACAAAAGCGAACAATCATGAAAGTACTAAGCTGACGCGACGCGCAAATCGCCTCGATGCCCGCCCTATCATCAAGATATGCCCTATATCCCTGACGACATCTCCCAGATCCCCGACAACCACCCCGGCTACACACCCGCTTCGGATGATGTGCGGGAGCGGCTGACCACCCTCCTGCACAAGCGGCTCGACCAGGTCATCGACCAGGAGCAGCAGGCCGGGCTCAGCCGGCAGGACCGCGAGCGCCTCGCCGCCATGCACAAGCAGGTCAGGGCAGACCTGGCCGCCATCCGGGACGGGGCCACAGAGAAGACCATCAGGGAAATCGAGCGCAGATACAGGCATATATAAGGAGTGCTACTTGCCGGCCCAGCCGATCTGCCCTAGGCCCAGGCTCTCATCCAGCGTCTCCATGGCTCTCAGGCGCTCGCTGTCATCGGCGTGACGGTAGTGCTCCACCATGGCATCGGAGGAGTGGCCGACGATTTCCTTGATAAGCTGCGCGTCCACGCCCATCGAAGCCAGCAGGGTGACCACGCTGTGTCTGGTCTCATGGCCTGAGTGAGTCTCAGAGTGTGGTATGTGCGCCAGCTCCATCAGGGTTCGAAAGTCTGCCATATCCTCGCGCGGTTGGATCATGCTCCCGTCCGGGTGATGAAAGAGCAGATTGTACGGGTTCGGCTGTTTGGCTGTCTGTTTCAAATGCTCGGCCAGCGCCTGAGCGAGGATTGGGATGATGGGCACGCGGCGACCGGTGAGGCTCTTGGGGTGAGTGAGGCACCAACGGCCTTTCAGCGGGATCATGTCAAAGCCTTCAGGGATGCGCCATACGGCATCCGGGCAGTAGGCCGCCTTCTTTTTCCCGCATGGCCATACGCCGTGTGACGGTTTCCCGCAGCCATGGTCTTTTTGCAGGTCTTCCATCTTCCAATTGACTGTGTATTCGCCTACATGGGCCTTGGTGGTGACGGGCACCTTCTCCATGGTTTTGATCTTCCCTTTTTGCGGGTTCCCGTCAGCATCGAAATACTCGCATACTTTCTCCACCTCCCTGTCCTCATATGTGGTGGTCTGTGACGTGTACAGTCTCAGATCTGGGATGCGAGCGCCGATGATCTCCCCTTGGCGCATACCGGTGAGCAGGCGGAACCACATGCGCACGCCGGTGGCCTTGTCGGGCATGGCGGCCGCTGCCCTGAGCATGGCCTCCATCTCCGGCACGCTGAACGCTGTCCTGGATTGGGCCAGTGCGAGGTATTCAGCATCCTTGCTCTGTGGAATGGGCACGCCTTGAGCGGGGTTGGACGCTATAACCCTGTCTCGCCTGGCGTCCTCGAAAATTGAATGGAGAGTGGACCTTATCTGCCGTTTGAGGCTGATGCCTGCGCTGCCTGTGATCTTGCCCCTGCGGTCGTAGGTCTTCGCCGTGCTCAGGATGTGGCTGATGGATGACGGCGTGAAGGATGCTATGGGCTGGTCTACGTATTCCCTCAGATGGTTGTGGATAATGTTGGTGTACATGCGGTAACTTTTGGGATCAACGATCTGCTTTTTCTTAGCAAGGAAGAGCTCGCTGTATGATCCCAGGGTCGTTTTCTTGTCTACGTCGATCCCGTTGTTAGCCTTGATCTCTTTGCGCCAGGCGCGGACTTTCGCAGTCACTCCGCCTGCGGTATCCGCCGTGAAGGTCTTCTTTCGTGGTTTGCCGTTAGGCAGGTATCCGACGTATATCTGCTGCTGCCATCGCTGCCTGCTTTTGATGACCGGATTGCCGTCCTTGTCTCGGCTCTTCCAGGTGGACCTGAACTTGTACGGCCTTGCCTCGCCGTTCGCTCGCCGCCTTGCCATCCGGCCTCCTGTGTTCGTGGACATTTTTAGGATATGGAACTGACTATCAGTAGTGTATCAGTTATAGGTTAGTTGACTTAAAACTGTTGATATTTCGCCATTCTTGAATAGCTGACCCTCGTGCTCCTCTTATTCTAGCGCTGACTCTTAATCAGCGTGTCCGGGGTTCGAGCCCCCGTGGGGGCACAGAGTCAAAGCCCTACAGCCGCAAAGGCTGCGGGGCTTTTCCTTTATCTACGCCAAGGCCTACAAGTTCCAAAATGTATACCCAATGTATACTAAATTGCATCGGATTATTCCGACACTCCCGGAGCACGAAAAAGCCCCGCCGAAGCGGGGCTCGAAGATCGTCCCTTAATCGATGAGTACGTTTCCGCGTCGCCGGCCTGCCTGTTGTTTTCCTTGGCTAATGATCTTAACCCCGGCACACCGTTCCGTGCATGCTGAGCATAAAACCCGCAAGAACAGAAGCCGTTCATTTCTGACTAGTAGAAGGGTATGTGAGCCTTGCGCTGGTAATAGGAATCCTCTGCTGTCTGCAGGTAGGGGGGGGGGTTAAGCTGCCGCCTCCATAGTTGCTGGCTTGATTGTGTGGAGGCTGATCGCTTATTCGAGCGATCCAGCGACCCCGGTCTGAATCCGTATGTGACCTGTTGCCGCGCTCACCTCGCCGGATTTTGCCTGTGCCAAGGGCCCGGGTCTTAGTCAAAGACTCGGAATATGGTGCCTGAGCAATACGGTATTTGAACACGCACGTTTAGACATCATATTGTCATGTTGTTATAATGTTTGCGGAATTCGAGGTTGAAGTTCCCGGGGAGGCACTCTCCCACGATCATTCGCTCCGAAGCGGATGGGCTTCATCGTATGCGAGGAGGCAAATTGCTGAACGAGTATTTCCCGGAAGGCACCGTCATGTATAGGGACGGCGTAGCCGATTGGGAAGAAGCGGTGGACGTGGTCACTGGTCCGCTGGTTGATCTTGGAAGGATCAAACCCTCTTATGTCGATGCCATCAAGGCTTCGATACGCAAACCAGGCGGCACCTATATTGATCTGGGTCAAGGCATTGCCATGGCCCATGCCAGGCCCGAGGCAGGCGTTGTCACCACCTCTCTATCGGTGCTGAAGGTTGGCAGTCCCTTCCTGTTGGCCGATTCTCAGGACCACCCGATCAGCACGCTCTTCTGCCTGGCGGCGCAGGACTCGAACAGCCATCTAAGCCTGATGCAATCGCTGGCGACCTTCCTGAGTGACGCGAAGAATCAGGAACGGCTGGGCAAGGCCGCGAACGTTGAGGAATTGAGGACGATCCTCGAGGAAGAAAGGTAATCAACATGAAGATTCTGACGGTTTGCAGCACTGGACTGGGGTCGAGCTTCATTACCCAGCTCAATATTGACAAGGCGCTGAAAGAGCTTGGCGTGACTGGGGTCGAGACCAACCATAGCGATCTGGGTTCGGTCAACAAGGGCGATGCCGATATTATTTTTGTCGGGCGTGACATCGCTGATGCTGCCAAGGATCTGGGAGACGTAGTCGTTTTGAACAGTCTGATCGACATGAATGAGATCAAAGAAAAGCTTGCCGAGGCCCTGAAGCGCCATGGCATGGATGTTCCTGAAGGGGGGCAGGCGGCATGAACGGGGTATTAAAAGTCCTTTTGGACATTTTCCGACAACCTTCCGTCATCGTCGCGCTGATCTCCCTGCTCGGCCTGACTCTGCAACGCAAGTCTGCCACGGATGTCATGAAGGGGACCATACGGACGTTCGTGGGCTTTCTGGTCCTGGCCGCTGGCGCTGGCGTGGTGACCAACGCATTGACCCCCTTTGGGGATATGTTCCAGCATGCCTTCCATGTCCAGGGCGTTGTTCCCAATAACGAGGCCATAGTCGGCACGGTACTGGTCAAGTACGGATCCGTAGCTGCACTCATCTTCTTCTTCGGAATGATTGTCAATATCATTCTTTCTGCAACGTCATATTTCAAATATGTTTACCTATCAGGACACGTGGCCTTCTATATGGCCACGATGATAACGGTCATCTTCGTGGCGGCCGGTTTCTCCACCTGGCAGACACTGCTTTGGGGTTCAATCGCTCAGGGCCTGGTTGTGACCCTTTCGCCCGCAGTCGTGCAGCCTTTCATGAAAAAGGTGACTGGCACCGATGATGTGGCCCTGGGCCACACCGGCGGCTCGGGCATTGCCCTAGGTGGTCTGGTGGCTACGCTCACCCGCAGCAAGAAGCATCCCTCCAAATCAACTGAGGATATCAACTTCCCCAAGAACCTGGGCTTCCTGCGCGATACAACAGTCATCGTGGCCCTGTCCATGGCTGTGATCTATGTCATCGTGGCGCTCTTCGCCGGCCCCGGCTATATCGAGAGCAAGCTCAGCGACGGACAGAACTTCATCGTCTATGTGGTCTTGCAGGCCGCCACTTTCTCTGCCGGCGTCTACATCATCCTGGCAGGTGTTCGTGTGGTCCTGGGAGAGATTGTTCCTGCCTTCAAGGGCATCAGTGAGCACCTGGTCAAGAACGCCAAGCCTGCACTGGACGTCCCTGTCACCTTCACCTTCGCTCCTAACGCCGTTCTGATTGGGTTCCTGTCCAGCTTCGTCGGCGGCATAGTAGGCATGGCCATCATGGCCCTGGCCGGAACCACCGTCATCATTCCCGGTGTCGTGGCCCACTTCATGACCGGCGGTGCTACGGGCGTAATCGGCAACGGCGCGGGTGGTCGGCGTGGAGCCATTCTCGGCTCCTTCGTCAACGGCCTGGCCATAACCTTCCTGCCGCTCCTGCTTCTGCCGGTGCTGGGATCTGTAGGCAAGGGCGCCGCCACATACTCGGATGCCGATTTTGGTGTGGCCGGCATCTTCCTGGGCTACCTCAACAAGGCTGGCGGCCAGATTGCGATCATCGTGGGAATCATTGTTGTGCTGATCCTGGTCTATGTGGTCTCCTACTTCATGAACAAGCGCAAGAAGACCATTGCCGCTGCAGCTGACTCGGCTGACAAGGCCAAGGCCGTCGCCTGAATTGAATCCCCTGTCCAATCTGAGGCCGGCAGGGACAGCGGTAGAGAGGGGTCATGGGACTAACGGACTTTTCAATATCAGTTCCATGACCCATCCGTAGCCGGAGAATATTGCTGCTTGGCTCCTGTATTGGGCAGAAACAGGTAGGGGCTTTTACAATCATTGAAGGCAGCAGGCCTCCGGTTAACGCAGGTCGCGGGATTTCGATTCATGAGGGCAATGAAATCAGGTGGGTCGGTTTTGCAATGGTAGATGGAATTCCCAAGTATGTGTCCGTGCGAGACCATTTGCGCGGAAGCATCAAACGGATGAAGGATGGGGCGCAGCTGCCCACGGAGTCCGAGCTTTGCACACGCTACAACGTCAGTCGGATTACGGTTCGTCATGCCATAGAAGATTTGATTCGTGAAGGGTTGATTGTTCGCAGTCAGGGCAAGGGTACCTTCAAGTTGAAGTCGCCTTCATCCTCTCGTGAGGTGATCAACGGCCACATAAAGGGATTCTGGCGCCAGCAGCGTGACCTAGGCAGAACAGTCAAGACCCGGGTGCTTGGCAACAGGATTGTCAAGAATGCCGATTTTGCGTCCAAGTTGGGTATCGATGCTGATGCAGACCTGATCGAACTGGAACGACTGCGTTATGTCGATGGCAATCTGCATCAATATGTCTGCACCTACCTGTCGGCTGTCCAGTTTCCGGAAATACTTGAGCATGATTTCTCCGATGGCTCCCTCTATAGCTTCATCGAGGAACAATACGACGTCAGGCTCGCCAGAAACGAGGTTGTGGTCCGCATCGAGAATGTCGATCCACGGATCGCCGGATACTTTCATGTGGACAGGGGTCGGCCCGTGCTGGCCATGGACTCCACCGTCTTCGACGGATTCGGTTCGGTGGTGGCATTCGGCATAGCTCTTCAACCGCCTGCATATTCCGAAATAGAGTTCGTCATCAACAGCATGCCAGACTCCAGATGATGCTCCGCGCTCAGAGAGGTCGTCAACGGCTAGTGGCCATTACTTCGAATGTGTCTGCTGCGTTTCGGCCATTTCGCCCCTGCTTCTGCTGCCGGGCTGCTTTTGAATGGCCTCATTTGCTTGTGCGTCAGGCTTGAATGGTTCGTCCTGCAGTGGATAGTATTGAACATATATGCCCGATTCCTCGCAATGAGTGCATCGGAGATGGGAAGGCAGGTACGACCATGGGGCGTCTTCAAGGCAGGAAAGAGCGCGAGCCGTTTGTGCTCGAGCATGCCAGTATCGCGACCGGTGATGAAAAAGGCACGGTTCAGAAGGATATGTCTGTTCTGGTGTCCGCGGACGGCCGGATAGAGCAGGTCTGCCCGACCCCGCTGGCCTACGTGCCCTCCGGATATCACCGAATCAACGCTACGGGTAAGTTTGTGGCACCTGGACTCATCAATGCCCATACCCATCTCTTTGCCGACGGCAAGCCCTTGTCTGGCGGTACTGACCTGTCGCCGCGTGTGGTCGATGCCGGTTTGAAGATAGTGCACAGTCCTGCAGGCAAAGTCCTTATGGATGCCAGGATCAAGGGCAACGTTTCCACGCTGTTGAACTCGGGAGTAACGACCATTCGTACCTTGGGTGATGTGGGCTATGAGGCGGTTCGCCTGCGTGACAAGATTGATGCCGACGAGCTGACCGGCCCGCGCATGCTGGCTGCCGGTCCCCTCCTGGCGATTCCCGGAGGGCATGGCGATCCCTTCATTGCCCTGTCCTGCTCCTCTCCAGAAGAGGCCAGGCGTCGGACCAGGGAGAACCTGGACCATGGGGTCAATGCCATCAAGGTGGCTGCGACCGGCGGCGTCACCGATGCCACCAAGCTTGGCGAGGCCGGCAGCCCGCAGATGACCGAGGAGGAGATGGCCGCCGTCTGCGATGAGGCCCATGAGTTTGGTGTGCTGGTCGCAGCGCATGCCCAGAGCCCTGAGGGTGTCAAGGCCGCTCTCAAGGCAGGGGTGGATACCATTGAGCATGGCAGCGCGCTGGATGACGAGATGATTGGGCTCTTCCTTGACAATCCGCGCTCGCTTCGTGGCTTCTCGGCCCTGGATCCCACCCTGTCCGCCGGACTGCCTCTGGTCAAGATCAGTCAGCAGGAGCTGGGAATCAACGATATAGTTCGCGGCAATTCTGAGCTGGTCGTTGACGGCATGGTCAAGAGCGCCAAGCAGGCTCATGAGAACGGCATTGCCGTCGGAGTCGGCACCGACACAGGCATGACCTTCGTGCCCCAGTACGGTACTTGGCGAGAACTCGATTATCTGGTGCGGTACGCGGACTTCACCCCGGCGCAGGCCTTCCACGCCGCCACTCAGGTCAATGCACGAAACCTGGGCTTCGATAATGTCACCGGTTCGGTCGACACGGGCAAGGATGCAGATCTGATCGTCCTTGACGAGGACCCTGCCAGGAATGTGCGGACCCTGGCCAATCCCAAGCTGGTCATCGCTCGCGGCAAGCCGGTATGGCGGCCTGAGGTCAAGCACTTCGGGGAGATCGATCGCCTGCTCGACAGCTTCTGATCATTTGCTTTAGGGCCATTCAGAAGCGTGCAATAGTTTGGCCGGCTGATGGCTTCCCGATGACCGGGTGGTATGCAAGCATGTCGGTATGCAAATGGGAGAACCGAGAGTGGATCAGGTCGGCCCGGCCAAGGTTGTAGGAAGGTTGGCACCTTCGCCGACTGGGCGAATGCATCTGGGCAATATCTATGCATGTCTTGCGGCCTGGCTGGGTGTCAGGTCGCAAGGGTCTTGCGGGGTTCTGCGGCTTCGCATTGAAGACATAGATACGCCGCGTGTGGTCAAGGATGCCGATCGCTGGATCATGGACGACCTGGCATGGTTGGGATTGGATTGGGATGGCGAGGTGGTCTACCAGTCCCAGCGCGCTGATACTTACAGTCAGGCATTGAAATTGCTGGAATCGCAGCGATTGATCGGCGGGCAGCCTCTGGTTTACCCCTGCTTCTGCTCCCGTGCCGACATCCGCGCGGCATCGGCGCCGAATGAAGGCGACGGGTTCATTGTCTACCCGGGCACCTGCCGAGGACTTTCCCATCATATAGTCAGTGAAAGGCTGGCCCGGGGGCAGAGGCACAGCCTTCGGATCGCAGTCCCTGATCAGCCCGACGAGTCGGATGCCATCTGTCGCTTCGACGATCTGATTTTTGGCCCGCAGTCCTTCAATTTGCCCAGGCAGGTCGGTGATGTGGTTGTTCAACGCTCGGATGGCTTGGTTTCCTACCAGCTGGCAGTGACGGTGGACGATCTGGCCATGGGTGTCAATCAGATTGTGCGAGGAAGGGACCTGCTGAGGTCCACGGCCATTCAGATGTGGATCGGGAATCATCTTCAGCCGCAGGCTCCTAGTGTTCAGTACGCGCATTTGCCGCTGATCGACGGCGTGGATGGCAGGAGGATGTCCAAGCGCTTCGGATCGCCGGATCTGGGATCGCTCAGAAGAGACGGCTGGACGGCAAGGCAGGTGCTTGGGGTCTGTGGATGGCTCCTGGGACTCATGGATCGACCCAGACCCGTGAGTGTGCAGGAGCTGCTGGATGGTTTCACGTGGAACATGTTGGCTGCTGACCGCAAGGACAGGAAGCTGGATCTGAGCAAGCTGAACGTTTCCGGAGCAAAGCCGAATCTTTGAGTTCTCCGGTCCTGAGCTGCACCGATCATTTAAGGCATATGTTTACCCGAGATATGTTACCTGCCGACTTTCAGGCTTGCGGAAATTATTGTTCAGTGACTGCTGAATAGCAATATTCGTGACCGTGCAACGTGGCTCATCGATCCTGGTTCATCAGTCCTGCCGTTTGCTGCCCGAGATCGGAGCGAATTCCGGTATGAGCCACTGGCTACCATGGCCTCAGTCAAGGCTTCCGGATTTTTAAGGAGGTAGCGGGTCATGGTCGCCTATATGGACCACAAGGATCTGGGCAATCGGCAGATCAGCAGGGAACGAGCTGGGCAGATCGCGGATGGGGTCAAGCGTGCAGCTGAAAGAATCGCCAAAGCGGAGGACTCCGCCGGTCGAAAAGAAGGCTCGGTGACTCTGCTGGCGGCCACCAAGACCCGCGATGTGGGCGAAATCATGGCAGCCATCGATACCGGGGTGCGTCGGATTGGCGAGAACCGTCCTCAGGAAGTCACCGCCAAGGCCCAGGGGTTGTTGGAACTTTGTCGGGACAGGGGGTTGTCCCTCGGCACTGACACTGCAGACAGTGATTCATCAAGCGCCAGCGTTGGCTTCCATCTTATTGGGCAGCTCCAATCCAACAAGATCAATAAGATCCTGCCATATGTCGACACGGTCGAGTCGGTCGACGGGCCCTCGCTGGCTCGGAAGCTGGCCACGCGGGCACTGGCTGCAGGCAGAACTGTGGGCATACTCCTGGAGGTCAACGAGTCCGGCGAGCAGGCCAAGTCGGGATGTGCCCCCGACCAGGCCCTGGATCTGGCTTATGAACTGGCTGCCATGGAGGGGATTCAGCTTAAGGGTCTGATGACCGTCGGTGCACATGTGGATGATGAGGCCATTATCAGGAGCGGATTCGCTCACCTGCGCGGTCTGCGCGACCGCATCAGGGATTCGGGGGAGCCGGGCACTGACACCTGCACCATGCTGTCCATGGGAATGACCGGAGACATGGAGTATGCCGTGGCTGAGGGGTCGACCGAGGTCCGTGTAGGCACAGCCATCTTCGGCCCGCGGGCTTTTATCTGACCAGCCACTGCCTGTTTCGGAACCCGATTCTGTTAAGAGGCCCGGCCTGGGGCTAGACTGTGCCCTATGAGAATCGCGCGTTTTTCCTACAAGGACACCCCACGATACGCTTTTGTCCAAACTGACAAGCAGGACGGCAAGGACTATCTGGTTGAGCTGAGCGGCTACCCTCTGACCGGCCAGCAGGTCGAGCCCACCGGTCAGCGCTACCCTCTGGACGACGAGGATGTGCGGCTGCTGGCCCCGGTCATCCCCTCCAAGATCTACGGAGCGGCCAAGAACTACCGCGCCCATGCCGCCTACATGGCCGAGCATGGCCAGTCCTCGAATCCGGAGCCTCCGGAGAAGCTCATGCTCTTCATGAAGCCCTCCACCTCAGTCATCGGCCCTGACGACCCCATTGTCAAGCCCTCTTACAGCAAGGACATGAACTATGAGCCCGAGGTTGCCGTCGTCATGGGTAGGATGGCGCGGAAGGTGAGCGTCAACGAGGCCATGGACTATGTGCTGGGCTATACCTGTGTCAATGACGTAACCCTGCGTGACCTGCAGAAGAACGATCCTATGTGGACCCGTTGCAAGGGTTTTGACACCGCCTGCCCCCTCGGGCCCTGGATCGAGACCGACCTGGACTATCGTGACGCGAAGATTTCCTTCAAACTCAACGGGGAAGAGGTGCCTGAGGCCAGCGGCACCACCGCTAACCTGATCCACTCCATTCCTGAGCAGATCGCCTTTATCTCCAGCTTCGCCACCCTGCTGCCCGGCGATGTCATCATGACCGGCACGCCGCACGCCACAGGTTCCCTGAAAAACCGAGACGAGGCCACGGTTCAGGTTGAGGGAATCGGATACCTGCGCAATGTGGTCATCAACGAGTAGCGAATAGTGGGAAAACAAGCGATATAAAAACTTGAGTCGTTTAGGCTCAAGTTTGGGAATAGGCATCCTCCTTTCGCTGTTGTAGAAGGCAGATGAACCCGTGACGGGGTCTGGTCGAATGATTCGGCTGGCCCCGCCGAAGAATGTTGGAGGATGCTCTATGAACGAAAACTTCACCACCATGGCTCAGCAGGCCATAGGCGATGCTATCCAGTCGGCCTCGGCGGCCGGCAACCCCCAGGTGGATGTGCTCCATCTGTTGGACTCCCTGCTGCGTCAGCAGTCCGGAGTGGTGCCTGGACTGATTCAAGCCGCTGGTGGTGACAGCCAACGGGTCGGAGCCGAGGTCCGTCAGGCCCTGGTGGCTCTGCCGTCGGCCAGCGGATCCACAGCCTCGCAGCCCGATGCCAGCCGTCAGCTCAGCATGGCCCTGGCCCAGGCTGAGAAGGAAATGCAAGCCATGGGGGACGAATACGTGTCCACCGAGCATTTGCTTATCGCCATTGCCCAGGGTCCTTCGCAGGCTGCCGATATTCTGAACCGGAACGGTCTGCAGGCGGATACCCTGCGTAAGGCCGTGCCCCAGGTGCGCGGCGGTGCCAAGGTGACCAGCCCGGATGCCGAGGGCACTTACAAGGCTCTGGAGAAGTACTCCACCGATCTGACCGCCCAGGCCAAGGAGGGCAAGCTGGACCCGGTCATCGGCAGGGATCAGGAGATTCGTCGTGTCATGCAGATCCTGTCTCGGCGGACCAAGAACAACCCCGTCCTTATCGGCGAGCCTGGAGTGGGTAAGACAGCCGTGGTCGAAGGTCTGGCCGAACGCATCGTAGCCGGCGACGTGCCCACCACCCTGCAGGGCAAGAGGCTGATCTCCCTGGATCTGAGCTCCATGGTGGCTGGCAGCAAGTACCGTGGCGAATTCGAGGAACGACTCAAGGCTGTTCTCAACGAGATCAAGAGCGCCAACGGTCAGGTCATCACCTTCATTGATGAGATCCATACCATTGTCGGTGCTGGTGCCGCAGAGGGATCCATGGATGCAGGCAACATGCTCAAGCCCATGCTGGCCAGGGGAGAACTGCGCCTGATCGGCGCCACCACCCTGGACGAGTACCGTGAGAACATCGAGAAGGACCCGGCTCTGGAGCGCCGCTTCCAGCAGGTCTTCGTGGGCGAGCCCTCCGTGGAGGATACCGTGGCCATCCTGCGTGGTCTCAAGCAGCGTTACGAGGCTCACCACAAGGTGACCATCGGGGATGATGCCCTGGTGGCGGCAGCTACGTTGTCCAACCGGTATATCTCGGGTCGTCAGCTGCCAGACAAGGCCATCGACCTGGTTGACGAGGCCGCTGCCCACCTGAGGATGGAGCTGGATTCCCAGCCTGAGGAAATCGACGAGCTTCAACGTCGCGTCACCCGTCTGGAGATGGAGGAGATGCAGCTGAAGAAGGCCGATGACCCAGCCTCCAAGGACCGTCTGAGCAAGCTGCAGGCCGAGCTGGCGGACTCTCGCGAGAAGCTGGGCGGCCTCAAGGCTCGTTGGGAGAACGAGAAGGCCGGCCACAACAAGGTCGGCGATCTGCGTGCCCAGCTGGATGCCAAGCGGGTCGAGGCTGACAAGGCCACCCGCGAGGGCGACCTGGAGAAGGCTTCCCGCATCCTCTACGGGGAGATCCCCGGCATTCGTAAGCAGCTGGCCCAGGCGGAGAACGCGGCCGAGCAGGCCAAGAACGCCGCCAATGACGCTGGTCCCGATGGGGCTGACATCGCCGGAGGCCCGGCCCAGGAGCCCATGGTTCCCGACCATGTTGATGCGGACTCTGTGGCGGAGATCGTCTCGGACTGGACCGGCATCCCTGTGGGACGGCTCATGGAGGGCGAGAACGAGAAGCTCCTGCATATGGAGGACTACCTGGGCAAGCGGGTGGTCGGCCAGCAGGAGGCCATCCATGCGGTATCCGACGCGGTCCGGCGCTCGCGTGCCGGCATCGCCGATCCCGATCGGCCTACAGGATCCTTCATGTTCCTGGGCCCCACCGGCGTGGGCAAGACGGAGCTGGCCAAGGCTTTGGCTGACTTCCTCTTCGACGACGAGAAGGCCATGGTCCGCATCGACATGTCAGAGTACATGGAGAAGGCCTCGGTCTCCCGGCTGATCGGCGCTGCTCCCGGCTACGTGGGCTATGAGGAGGGTGGCCAGCTGACCGAAGCCGTCCGTAGGCGGCCCTACTCGGTGGTCCTCTTCGACGAAGTGGAGAAGGCCAACCCTGAGGTCTTCGACCTGCTGCTGCAGGTTCTGGATGACGGTCGGCTGACCGATGGCCAGGGCAGGACGGTGGACTTCAAGAACACCATTCTGATCATGACCTCCAACCTGGGCTCGCAGTTCCTGGTCCGGGACGACCTGGATGAGGAGGGCAAGCGCAAGGCCGTTATGGACGCGGTGCATGCCAACTTCAAGCCCGAGTTCATCAACCGGCTGGACGATCTGGTCATCTTCCACCCGCTGACCCGCGACGAGCTGGGTTCCATTGTGGACATCCAGGTCAAGCAGGTGGCCCAGCGGCTGACCGACCGGCGCATCACCCTTGATGTCACCGACTCCGCTAGGGAGTGGCTGGCCAACATGGGCTATGACCCGGCCTTCGGCGCTCGGCCCTTGCGTCGGCTGGTCCAGACCGAGGTGGGCGATCAGCTGGCCAGGATGCTGCTGGCTGGCAAGGTTCACGACGGCGACACGGTCCTGGTGGATCAGACCGGCGGCGACCACCTGGAGCTGACCGCTTGGCCCACTGAGAATCTGGTCGATGATTCGGTCACGGTCAACGATGTGACGGCTGATGGCGATGCCGATGCCGATGCTGATGCCGGCGATGACGGACGCGACGGTGGTCGTGGCCGTCATGCCGCTCGTGGCGACGATCAGGGTCAGGTCCAGTCTCACTGAGATCAATTAAGGGTTTGTACCCGGGGTAATCCCGGGTGCCGACCCTTTTTGTGCCACAAGTTGTGCTCTGTGGATTCAGTCCATAGCGGCCGCCGGATCCTTGCCCTCTTGCATGGACTCCCACTGGCTGTCGACGATGACCTGGGGACGCCGTGCCGCTACAGTCGGTAGCTGGTCTGTGTCGATCAGGGCGAGGTGCAGCCAGCGACGGCGCAGGTGCCGGAGCCGATGCAGGCGACGAACATTGAGCATGGCCAGGATGGTGGACAGGGCCCCTGTTACTGCTGCAATCATGGGGTTGAGCATCCAGCCCAAGAAGGGTTGGCAGATTCCGGTGGCAATGGCCAGGGCGATGACGTTGTAGACAGTGGACCAGGTCAGGTTCTGCCTGATGACCTGGGTGGTGGCCCGACTCAGTTCAATGGCCCTGCCTGTCCCGTCAAGGTCGCCTTGGTGCAGGATCAGATCCGGGTGCGGCAGGTCAATGTCGTCCGTGGCATCGTCTGTGTCAGCCTGAAGTTTTGGTCCCAAAGTGATGCTCACCTGAGCCCTGGCCGTCAGCTTGGGATCCGCTGTAGTACCAGTTGCCAGAGCCACCAGGCTGGTTCGGCCCTGCTCCCCGGCGGATGCGGTGTCTTGACCAGTCCGATCCGCTGGAACGCCTCTGCTGGTCCGGGTCAGGTCGTGGATGAGACGATCCATGCACTCGCGCTTGCGTTCGGGGGTCAGTCGCGTGATCAGCATATCCACGCCCGCCTGACGGGCCGCCCGCTCAATCCTGTCATCCGGCTGGCGGCTTCCATCCAGGATCAGGCTGCTCACTCGCAAGGAGCGTAGATGGGTGGCGGTACGGGTCAGGGATTCCGCGTGGACACCCTGGCTCTCCGAGTCGTCGGGATCCAGCAGAGAGGAATCGTCCAGAATCAGCGTGCGCACCCGGCCCAGGTGGTTCATGGCTCTTGGTGAAGTGAAGAGCAGACCGTGGGCCAGGCCAGTCTCCAAGCTGGTTCGGAAGGCCATGGGGATGGTCATGGCTGCGACAGCGGGACAGGCGATGGTCAGTACGCAGACCGCATTGCCTACAGCGTGGGCCAGGTGGGGTTGCGGTCCCAGCATGAGCCAGAGCATGAAGGTCCAGACAGCCAGGATCATGATCAGGGCGATGGCTGTGTTGACAATCCGATCCATTCTGCGCATGGCGGGGGAGCGTTCGACCAGGGCCTGAGGGATGATCTTCACGAGTCTGGCTGCATAGGTGTTGTCGCCGGCGGCATCCACGCGGATGGACAGTCGACCTTCCAGAATCTTGCTGGAGGCCAGGATCCGGTCGCCGGGTCCGCATGGCCGGGGCCGGTCGCCGCCGGTCAGTTCGCTGTCGTCCACCAGGGCCGACCCTGACTCCACAACCCCGTCGGCGGCTGGGCGCTCTCCTGTGCGCACCAGAAGCAAGTCGCCTGGGCGAATCCGGTCACGTGCAAGAATCTGGGCGGGGACTGTCTGCGGATGCTTGGAATCGGCCACCAGGCCTGAGGCTGGTCGAATTTCTGTTAGATGGTTCAAAGAGGCCACCAGGGAGGCTTCCATTCTGGTGCCGATGACCCGGGCCAGCAATAGGAGGGTGATGACTACGCCGATCAGATCGAAGTATGGGGATCGGGAGCCCTCCGGCAGCAGGGACCCGGCCAGGCAGGTGGCCAGGCTGTACAGGTAGGCCAGGCTTGTGGCCAGCATGGCCAAAAGATCGGGGCTGCAGCGGTGCTCGGTCATGGACTTCCACCCGTCCATGAGTATTCCACGGCCGCAATAGAAGATGACTGGGGTTATCAGAATGGCCTGGACCCAGGGGCTGGTCAGCCAGGAGGGAATCAGTTCGGGGCCGAAGCGATCAAACAGATCTAGAACCAAAACTGGTGCGGTCAGCAGGGCGCTAATGATGGTAGGCCTGAGCAGACGGTGGCTGCGAGAGTCCAGATCGGCCCCCCATTTGCTCCAATCCTCGGGATCGCGCCAGGGGCGGTTGGCCGGGGAGTCTGCGCCTGCATCTTGGTCGCTGACATGAGCCGAAGGCATAAGGAAGTACCAGATGATCAGCCAGGTGACCGCACAGGCCACGACCAGATCGGCTATCGCCAGGAAGATATCGATACCCACGGATCTCCTTCGGTCTTGCTCCAACCCCTCAATATTTCCTATTCTGCCCGTCATTGCGGTTCGGCACTGGTCTTAAGGCCGATTCCTTGCGGAAAAAACGAATTCTCGAATTATCGCCGACAGCCTGCTGTGCCGATCTGACTTTCGGGTCCAGTCGTGGAGGTTTACTAGAACATATGTTCGATTCTACGTCATCGGTAGTCATGGTTGTGCTTCTCCTGCTGATCGGTATGGTCCTGGGAGGATTGGCCGGATATGCGCTGGGTCGGGCCCAGGGTCGAAGGGCCGTCGGCACGGGGTCTGACGGCCAGGTGGATGAGCTGCGTTCGCAGCTGGACCAGACTCAGGACAGGCTTCACGGATCCGAGGCGGCTCTGGTGGAGGCGCGGACCAAGGTGGACGGCCTGAACCGCGAGCTCTCCTTTGTCAAGTCCCAGCTGGCCCAGGCCCAGCAGGCCGAGCAAATCAGAATCGAGCAGGAGCGCCGCCGTACACAGGCTCAGGAGGAGGAGAAGCGGCGCAGGCAGGCTCAGAGCATGGAGGAGGAGAGCAAGGTGCTCTCGGCCCTGGCTCCCGTGCAGAAGAATCTGGATGCCCTCCAGCATAAGGTGGCCCAAATCGAGGAGGGTCGCAAGCAGGAGATGGGGTCCTTAGGGCAGCAGCTGAAGAGTTTGGGTGAGCAGCAGGGGCGGCTGGACAAGGAGACCAGCTCTCTGGCTTCGGCTCTGCGCAACAACAAGGTGCGCGGCGCCTGGGGAGAGGCTCAGCTCAGGAATATCGTCGAGTCGGCAGGGCTCTTGGAGCATGTGGACTTCGACACTCAGGTTGTGGTCACGGCCTCGGATGGTCGCGTTCTGCGCCCCGATATGGTGGTCCACCTGCCCGGCGGCAAGACTATTCCTATTGATGCCAAGGCTCCCTATTCCGACTATCAGCGGGCCTGCGAGATTCCCGACACTGCTTCGGATGACGAGTTGCGCCGCCGGGACGAGCTGCTCAAGGCACATGCCCGTGCCCTGCGCGAGCACGTCAAGGCCCTGGCCGATAAGGAGTACTGGAACGCCTTCGAGACGGCCCCGGACTTCGTGGTGGCCTTCATCCCCAACGATTCCCTTCTGCAGGCCGCTCTGGAGGTCGATCCCACCCTGATGGATGATGCCTTTGCCCAAAAGGTGGCTCTGACCTCGCCGGTGACCCTGTGGGCTGTGCTCAAGTCGGTGGCCTATGCCTGGCAGCAGCAGAACCTGTCCGAGGACGCTCGCACCCTATTCACGTTGACCCACGAGCTCTATGAACGCTTTGTGGTCCTGGGCGATCGGGCTAACAAACTGGGCCGTTCCATCACTGCCACAGTGATCGCTTACAACAAGTTCGCATCCTCTTTGGAATCGCGGGTTCTGGTTACCGCCCGCAAATTGCAGCAGATGGACCCTTCCAAGGTCATCGATTCGGTCGACATGATCGATTCAGACAAGGGCAATATCAGGGAGCTGACCGCGCCGGAAGTTTTGCCCGACCAAGGGCAGTGAGTGCCGCTTAGGGGGCTCCGGCGCTAGTCTGATAAGCATGAACGAGGCATCGAAGAGACAAGAGGGTTCATCCTTCAGGCCCACTGGGTCGCCTGATCTGGTCGGGCGCAAATCCGACACGGACCTGCCTGAGCCGGTCGATCAGTTGCGCGAACTCCTGGCCCAGGAGATCGGCGGGCGTCCCTTCACCGAGCTGAGCGGGGTCACCTTCCACCACCGCGG
This sequence comes from Bifidobacterium sp. M0404, assembly GCF_016101415.1. NCBI lineage: Bacteria > Bacillati > Actinomycetota > Actinomycetes > Bifidobacteriales > Bifidobacteriaceae > Bifidobacterium > Bifidobacterium sp. M0404. The sequence goes on from NZ_JACFQP010000002.1 coordinate 310,716, forward strand.
GGCCGAACTTGCCGGGCACGTTCTTCTGGATACCCTGGAGGATGCGGGCTATTCAGTCGACGATTTCGATGCGGTCGGGGCCCTGACCGCCGCTGCCGTGCCACTGGCTGATGCCATGCTTCATGCCGCAGCCTCGCGCGGGCAGGATCTGGACGCCTTCGTCATGGACTTCGTCTACCCCTCCATCAAGGGCCCATCCATCAAAGGTAGGCGGGTCATCCTGCTGGATGCCTGGCTGGGCCGGAAATCCTATGTGCAGACCTCATCCCTGGTTACCTTGGGCAAGAATAACGAGCTCAATCTCGACTGCGGGATCATCCAGCGCCAGGGCGCGAAGACGCTGGCTATCGCCTCGCTGGTGGGTGGCCGGACAGACGGCAGCATTCAGGTGGTCGATCCGGTGGACGGATCCCGGCAGCAGCTGCCCTTCATCTGCGCCTACCAGGAGGATCAGTTCGCCGGCACTGCCGACGGTTCGCCGGAGCGATCATGAGGGAGCCTGATCCAGTGACCCGGGCGGCCATGGCTTCAGATGAGCCGGTCTTCCGGCAAGTAGGAGTTGGCCCCTGGCAGGAAGAGCATCCTGGGCAGCCCCTTCCGATAGACCCGCGCTATGACAGCGAACTGCTGGATCAGGGGGACCGCCGCAACGTTCTGGACCAGTACCGCTACTGGAAGGTCGAGGCTATTCGGGACGACTTGGATCGCCGGGGCCGTCATGATTTCGAGGTGGCTGTGGAGAACTGGACACACGACTTCAATATCGGCTCCATGGTTAGAACCGCCAACGCCTTTGCTGCCCGCCGCGTCCATATAGTCGGTCCTCACAAATGGAACCGCAAAGGCTCTCTGATGACCGAGCTCTACCAGCACGTGGTCCACGACCCCGACATAGCAACCATGGCGACCGCCCTGCAAGAAGAGGCAGCCGGGCAGGGGGAGTCCATGCCCCGTATGATTGCCATCGACAACGTCCCTGGGGCCGTTCCCATGGAGACCTATAGCTTCCCTCGTCGCTGCCTGCTCATGTTCGGCGCCGAGGGGCCGGGGCTCTCCGAGAAGGCCTTGGAGTTGGCCGACGATGTGGTCTACATCTCCCAGTTTGGATCGGTGCGCTCCATCAACGCGGGGGCTGCGGCTGCCGTGGCCATGCACTCCTGGATCTGCCAGCATGCGGAGGTGGCGGGTCCATGATTGTCATCGACTCACTGACCAAGCGTTTCGGCTCTCGCAAAGCACTGGACCGTGTTTCCTTCACGGCAAGAGACGGTCGGGTGACCGGGTTTGTGGGGCCTAAAGGCGCTGGCAAGTCGACCACACTGCGCATCGCTCTAGGACTGGTTCGTCCTGACTCAGGCAGAGCCCTGTTCGACGGCCAGCCGTTCGTCCGGCTCTCATCGCCCATGCGGACAGTAGGAGCAGTACTGAATCCACGTAATGCCCATCCTGCATGCAATGCCAGGAACCACCTGCTGGCCCTGGCTGCAGTCAATGGCATCGATCAGCGTCGGGTGAACCAGGTACTGGAGATGGTTGGCCTGCAATCGGTCGCCGATAGATCGACGGGTTCTTTTTCTTTGGGGATGAGTCAGCGGCTGGCCCTGGCCGGAGCCCTTCTGGGCGACCCACGCAACATGGTTCTTGATGATTCCTTTGATGGACTGGATCCGGAGGGAGCCAAGAGGGTGAGGGGCATCTGGCGCAGCCTTGCCTCACAGGGGAAGACAGTCCTCCTAAGCTCCCGCAAAATAGACGAGTTGGCTGAAATCGCTGACGATCTGGTCATCATCGCCAAGGGGCAGATACTGGAGAGAACGACCGTGGCCCGCTTCATTGGCGAGCACTCCCGTGACTCCATCTATGCGGTGACGCCGCAGCCCGACCAATTAAAGGCCGCCCTGGCCACGGCTGCCGGGATCAGCATCACTCGTCTGCCGCCAGACAAGGACTGTCCGCCAGATGCCGCCCGCTTCCGCATCCAGGGTGCGCCCTTGGCATCCACAGCCTCGATTCTGGCCCAGGAGGGTGTGGTTCTCTACGATTTCCAGCAGGAGGAAGTTTCCCTGGAACAGGTCTACAAGGACATCATCCACGGGAGAAGGGGCGCGCGGCAGAGTGATTCAGAGGCAAGACTGTGAGTGCTGACAACGGTCGTCGGGCCCGTCGGAGTCGGCGTGAGGCACCAGCAGGACTTGATTACGCAACTCCACGGCATGGCTCCGCTTTTACCAGGTTGCGTCGGACCTCGGGGCTGTCCTTCATGGATTTGCATCGGCCATCCGGTCACTTGACCCTTTCCGGGGCGGTCCGAGGGGAGCTGCGCAAGATGTTCTCCCTGCGATCGACCTGGGTTCTATTGTTGATTGTCATGCTCTTGCAGCCGTTGACCACTGGCCTGATGGCTTGTGCGCCCCGGGTATTGGCTGGCCTGGGGCGACAGACCAGCCAATACCCGGGGCGCCTCATGCCTGCCTCCGGTGACGTTTTCTGGTCGGCCATCGCAGTTGGCATGTTTCCTGCAATGATCGTGGCGGGCATTCTGGGGGTTCTGGCCCTCACGCGTGAATTTTCCGGCGCCACCATTGAGAGCACACTGACGGCCAATCCTCGTCGAGGCATGGTCCTTATGGCCAAGGGCTTTGTTCTGGCCTTGCTGACTTGGCTGGCGGCACAGGTGGGCCTGCTGCTCAACTGGATACTGGCGACCCTGCTTCTATCAGTCGGATCCGGCACCTCGTCTGCATCCAGGCCTGGGCTGGCCCTGATTGATTTGCTGGGCGGCCCGCTCATGCTGGTCCTCTTCGCTTTGATGGGTCTAGGTCTGGGAGCCTTGAGCCGATCCAAGGCCGGCGGGATCGGCCTGTTTCTTGGACTGACCTTGATCCTGCCATTGATTCTGGGCATCCTGCGAGGTTTGACCCATCATGTCGACTGGTTGCAGATTCCCTTCAGGCTGACCCCAACCAGCCTGCTGGTCACCTTCCTCTCGGGCCTGGGCCGGACTGCAGAAGCAGGTCGCGGATGGTGGCCCACCTGGTGGCAGGCCGGTCTGATCATGATGGTCTGGACAGCCCTATGCTGTGCTCTGGGAACCCTGGTCTTCCGGCGCGCAGACATCGGTTGACCCTGTCTTCTGCGTGTCATAGAGCACCCATATGATAAGTGGTATGCCAACTTTTACACGTGAAGAGATCAAGCACTTGGGCGATCTGGCCCGTATTGCCTTGACCGATCAGGAGGCCGACCGCCTCAAGGGCGAACTCAACGTGATCGCCGATTCCATCACCAAGGTCCAGGAGGTGGCCGGCGATGATGTGCCCCCCACTGCCAACCCCATTCCCCTGGAGGCCTATCTGCGGCCCGATGAGGCTGAAGAGCCGCTGACCCAGGAGGCTGCCCTTTCGGGGGCGCCGGTAACTGAGTCCGGTATGTTTGTGGCCCCGCGCATTCTGGGTGAGGAGTGAGACGATGAGTGCACAGGAAGAATTGGTCAAACAATCCGCCTCCGACATGGCCGCACAGCTGCGGTCGGGACAGGTCTCCAGCCGCGAGCTGGTTCAGGCTCATCTGGATGTGATCGAAGCCGCCGAGCCCAGCATTGATGCATTTCTGCAGGTCAGCGCCGATCAGGCCCTGGAGCAGGCTGACGCTTTCGATAAGCGCATGGCCCATGAAGGCGCCGAAGGACTGCCGGAACTGGCCGGCGTTCCCATTGCCATCAAGGACATGATCGTCACCAAGGGCATTCCCACTACGGCTGCTTCCAAGATTCTCGAGGGCTGGGTGCCACCTTACGATGCCACCGTCATCAAGAAGCTCAAGGCCGCAGGCATGCCCATTCTGGGCAAGACCAACCTGGATGAGTTCGCCCAGGGGTCTTCCACTGAGCACTCGGCCTTCAAGCCCACACACAACCCCTGGGATACCGAGCGGGTCCCGGGCGGTTCAGGCGGCGGTTCGGCTTCGGCTGTCGGCGCCTTTGAGGCTCCGCTGGCCCTGGGCACCGACACTGGTGGGTCCATTCGCCAACCCGGATCCCTGACCGGCACCGTGGGTGTCAAACCCACCTATGGCGGTGTTTCCAGGTTCGGGGCCATCGCCATGGCATCCTCCCTGGATCAGATTGGTCCGGTCTCCAGGTCAGTGTTGGACGCCGCCCTGCTGCAGGAGATCATTGGTGGGTATGACCGCCGAGACTCCACCTCGATTCCCAAGCCGGTTCCCCCTCTGGCCCAGGCTGCTCGTCAGGGCCAGAAGCGCGATCTGAAGGGCCTCAAGGTGGGCCTGGTCAAGGAGCTGGGCGGCGAGGGCTATCAGCCCGGCGTCGAAGCCCGTTTCAACGAGGCTGTCTCGTTGCTGGAATCCATGGGCGCCGAGGTGGTTCAGGTCTCCTGCCCGCACTTCCCCTACGCGCTGGCTGCTTACTACATCATCATGCCCTCTGAGGTCTCCTCCAACCTGGCCCGTTACGACGGCATGCGCTACGGCCTGCGGGTCATGCCTCCCGATGGCGTTCCCCAGACGGCAGCCAACATGATGGCCGCCACACGCGAGGCCGGGTTTGGCGACGAGGTCAAGCGCAGGATCATCCTGGGTATCTACGCCCTGTCCGCCGGCTATTATGATGCCTGGTACGGTTCCGCTCAGAAGGTCCGCACCCTGGTCATCCGCGACTTTGAGAAGGCCTTCGAGCAGGCCGATGTCCTGGTATCGCCCACTTCGCCGACCACGGCCTTCCGTTTCGGCGAGAAGATGGACGATCCGCTGGCCATGTACCTGAACGATGTGGCCACCATTCCGGCCAACCTGGCTGGTACTCCGGCCATGTCGATTCCCGCCGGGCTCAGCGACGACGGGCTGCCTGTCGGCTTCCAGTTCTTTGCCCCCCAGATGCGCGACGAGGTCATGTACCGGCCTGCTGCAGCTCTTGAGGCGGCCCTGGAGGAGCAGTGGGGCGGACCCATCTCCCAGAAGTTGTCCACCCCCTGGCTGGATGGCCTGGCCCAGGGATCGAACAAGTAGGCATCGGAAGGAAACGGAATCACAATGGCTGAAAAACTGATGAAGTACGCCGATGCCGTGGCCAAGTACGACCCGGTGTTCGGCCTGGAGGTCCATGTCGAGCTCTGCACCAACACCAAGCTCTTCTGCCCGGCCCATATCGAGTTCGGCGGCGAGCCCAACACCCAGCTGACTCCGGTCTCCCTGGGCCTGCCCGGCAGCCTGCCTGTGGTCAACAAGACCGCCATCGACTATGCGGTCAAGCTGGGCCTGGCCCTGCACTGCAAGGTCAATGAATGGAGCCAGTTCGCCAGAAAGAACTATTTCTATCCGGACATGCCCCGTGACTATCAGATCTCCCAATATGACAAGCCCCTGAATGGCGAGGGCTATCTGGATGTGGAGCTGGACGACGGCAGCATCTTCCGCGTGCCCATCGAGCGGGCCCATGTGGAGGACGATGCCGGCAAGAACACCCACGTAGGCGGGGCTGACGGCCGCATTGAGGGTGCCGATCACTCCCTGGTGGACTACAACCGTGCTGGTGTCCCTCTGGTCGAGATCGTGACCAAGCCTATCGAGGGCGCCGGGGCGCGTACCCCCGAGGTGGCAGGGGCCTACGTCCGGGCCATCCGAGACATCGTCCGGGCCCTGGGCATCTCCCACGCCCGGATGGAGCAGGGCAACATGCGCGCCGACGTCAACGTCTCCCTGCACGCCGGGCCGGACGCCCCTCTGGGAACCCGATCGGAAACCAAGAACGTCAACACCTTCAAGGGCATCGAGAAGACGCTGACCTACGAGATCCGCCGTCAGGCAGCCCTGCTGGAGTCCGGCGGGGAGGTGCTGCAGGAGACCCGCCACTGGGATGAGTCCACACAGACCACGGCGGGCGGCCGTGTCAAGACCGATGCCAACGATTACCGGTACTTCCCCGACCCTGATCTGGTCATGGTCCATGTGACCAAGGATCATATCGAGGAGCTCAAGGCTCAGATGCCGGAGATGCCGCGCGAACGCCGCGCCCGTCTCAAGAAGGAGTGGGATTTCACCGACAGACAAATGCAGGATGCGGTCAACGCCGATGCTGTGGACCTGATCGAGAATACGGTCAAGGCCGGCGCTACGGCTGCCGGAGCCCGCAAGTGGTGGCTGGGCGAGATTTCCCGCGAGGCCAACGCCCGTGGGGTCAGCCTGCAGGAGCTGCCCATCTCTGCTCAGGATGTTGCCGATGTGGAGCAGCTGATCGCTGACGGCAAACTCAATGACAAGCTGGCCAAGCAGACCGTCTCCGGCGTGTTGGCAGGCGAGGGCAAGCCCAGCGAGGTCGTCAAGAAGCACGGCTACCAGGTGGTTTCGGACGACGGGGCTCTGGATGCTGCCGTCGACCAGGCCCTTAAGGACAACCCGGACATCGTGGCCAAGCTCAAAGGCGGCAATATGAAGCCCATGGGCGCTATTATCGGAGCGGTCATGAGGGCCACCAAGGGCCAGGCCGATGCCAAAGCTGTCAGCAAGATCGTCATGGAGCGCATCGCTAAGTCCTGACCACGCCCGGTCCGCCGACCTGGTTCCATCGGATTCGGACCGGCGGACCTGCCCAGCCTCTCATGGTTTTCCCAGGGGCGAGGGATTACAATTGATTGCCATCGCAAGGTGGCGATCATGGAGGTGACGTGATGTCTATGAGCGGCAGGGGCAATGACCGACCGCAAATGCAATCCGAGGGATCTGACGACGTGGCGAACAGACAGCTGCCCGACCGGATTGAGATTCCCTACATCCGGGGCGAGATGTTGCACCTGCGTCCGGCGGTCATCGCCGATCTGACAGCAATGGACCAGCTGGAGGCCTTTTACAATTCCACCGGCATCACCGGTAAGGGGCCTAGCGCTGAACGAGCCGTGGTCAATGCCTGGGTACGTCGATCGGTGGCCTGGTCCAAGGGTCTGGCTGCCCGTGATTCGGGCGTGGGCGATCCCGAGTCCCGCCGCACCCTGGCTTGGGCCATGGTCACTGATGCGGACACCGACCAGGACGGCTCGCCCGATGCTGATGCCACCAAGGGGGTCATTGGTATGATCTTCCTGATCGACGTGGACGGCTGGTCACGCTCGGCCAGAATCCAGGTGGTCCTGGGCAGGCACTTCCGCGGGCGTGGCTACTCCCGGGATGCCATGCCCAGAATCATGACCTACGGGTACGCGGCTGCTCCTACGGGTCTGGGCCTGCACCGGATCTGGGTGGCTGTGCCAGAGAAAAACACTCGCTCGATCTCTGTCTACCAGTCTCTGGGATTCATGATTTCGGGCACCTCCCGTGATGCGCTCTGGGACGCCGAGAACGGCAAGTATCAGGATCAGATCGTCATGGACGCTTTGGTCGACGAGTATGATCCCATCCGTTCTTTGAATGCTTTCGGCATGCACGTCATCCGCGAAAACCCCGGTGTGGCCGAAGCTCTTGTTGCACACGGATACGCGGCGGATGAGAATGGCGGCATAAGCGGGTCCGAGCCTGGGGAGTCCACCTCGGCATCTCAGGATTCGTCTGCATCAGGTGGCCCGCATTCAGACAAACCTGTTGAAGACCATGCAGGATCTGACAGCAGGAATGATGAGAGGGCAGACTCTGGTCAGACGGACGTCACAGATGCCGCGGATAAGCCTGATTCTGACGAATCTGTTGCCGAGCAGTCCGGCGAGGAGCATACGGCATCTGATTGGGCCTATGGGTCGGCTGAGGCCAAACGTTCCAAGCGTGCCTGGTGGCGTACGCTTGGTCATGGCCGTGATCGCGCGAATGGAGGTAGTCGATGAGTGCTGAGGATCTCGACAACTACGAGACCAACGCTGAACTGGCCCTGTACCGCGAGTACCGGGACGTGATCAAGCTGTTCACCTATGTGGTCGAGACCGAGCGGCGATTTTACCTGGCCAACAAGGTGGACTTCAACGTCCGGTCCGCTGGGCAGGATGTCTACTTCGACGTCCGGCTGACCGATGCCTGGGTCTGGGATGTCTACCGGTCCAGCCGGTTCGTCAAGAATGTCCGCATCGTCACCTTTAAAGATGTCAATGTGGAGGAAGTGCAAAAGACGGATATCGACATCCCCGATGCGTTGGGCTAAATATCGCTCAGGGGCGAGCATCATCACGTTTGTTCCACGCAATGGCGGGAATTCGTGTGGGAAGTCCCTCGGCAGCCTCTGGCCTGGGACGAGCCAGGTACAGTAGTGGTGATTTCATACGGTTTTCAGGAGGTTGGCATGGAGCGCAAGCAGTCCGTGATTGTCATCGGCGGAGGGCCCGCCGGCTTGACAGCGGCATGGGAACTGGTCAAGGACGGCGGCGACGAGCGCTATGACGTCACTGTTCTTGAGGCCACTGATGCCTTTGGCGGCATCTCCCGCACGGTCCGGCATAACGGCAATCGGATGGACATTGGCGGCCATCGGTTCTTCTCCAAGGATGATCGGATCATGGACTGGTGGAAGGAGGTCCTGCCTCTGCAGGGCGCGCCCTCCTATGACGATAAAAAACTTGGCCGCCACCACGACCTGGAACCCGGCGGCCCTGATCCGGAGAAGACCGACCGGGTCATGCTCAAGCGTCACCGCGTCTCCAGGATTTACTGGAACCACCACTTCTTCGACTACCCCATCTCCTTGACGCTCAACACCCTCAGGGCCATGGGCTTCAAGCTGACCATGCAGGCCGGGTTCAGCTACCTGAAGTCCGTCGTCCACAAGCTGCCTGAGGACAACCTGGAGAACTTCTATATCAACCGCTTCGGCCGCAAGCTCTACTCCATGTTCTTCGAGGGCTACACCGAAAAGCTCTGGGGCCGTCATCCCCGCGAGATCAGCGCCGACTGGGGTGCCCAGAGAGTCAAGGGGCTCAGCATCATGGGCGTGCTCAAGAACGCCTTCCAGAAGCTGCTGCCCAAGAAGCGCGATGCTCATCAGGTCGAAACCAGCCTGATCGAGGAGTTCTGGTACCCCAAGCTGGGTCCAGGCCAGCTCTGGGAGACCGTGGAGCGTCGCAATGTGGAGCACGGGGTCCACGTGATCACCGATGCCCGCGTAATCGGACTGACCCAGCATGACGGCCACATGACCGGTGTCATCTATCGCAACGCTGATGGTAAAGAAGTGACTCTGCAAGCCGACCAGATCATCTCCTCCATGCCCATCAAGGACCTGGTGGAGGCCATCGCCCACGAGGAGCCGTCCACCGACAAGGAAATGGTCAGGGTGGCTCAGGGTCTGCCTTACCGTGACTTCGTGACCGTTGGTCTGCTGGTCCGCCACCTGCGCATCCGCAACACCACCTCCATCAAGACCTTGGGTGATCCGCCCATTGTTCCCGACTGCTGGATTTATGTGCAGGATCCCGGCTACAAGATGGGCCGCATCCAGATCTTCAACAACTGGAGCCCCTACATGGTCAAGAACGTGGACGGAACTGTCTGGATCGGCCTGGAGTACTTCTGCAAAGAGGGTGATGAATTCTGGAGCATGAGCGATCAGCAGACCACTGACTTCGCCATCAAGGAGCTGACCCGGATGGGCATCATCAACGGCCCTGCCGACGTGCTGGATTCCCACCGGGAGCGGGTGGTCAAGGCCTACCCGGCCTACTTCGATACCTACGCCCAGATGCCAGAGCTGGTCAAATGGCTGGACTCCTTCGGCAACCTCTACTGCGTGGGTCGCAACGGGCAGCACCACTACAACAACCAGGACCACTCCATGGCTACATCCATGGAAGCCGTGGCCAACATCAAATCTGGGCGTGCCGACAAGACCAACGTCTGGAACGTCAATACCGAGAAGTCTTATCACGAGGAGAAGTAGACAAACCTCGTCTTTCGTTTCGTTTTAAGCCTCCGATCGAAAGTTCGGGGGTTTTGCCATCACGACAGGGCGATGGCCGGCGCCTTCAGGGGCAGGCCCAGCAGCTGTGAGAAGAAGGCTACACTCTCGCGGACCCGTTGGCGGACCACCTCTCTGATCTGCGGGTTTCCGGCGGCTCCTCTGCCGTTGCTGACGATGGACGAGAGCCCGTCGGCCATCAGCCAGGCCACAGTGCGGGTGCCGGCTGTTTGCATCAGCTGGGTCTGCGGCAGGTCGCCCCGATCCAGCCAGCGGTCCAGTGCCTTGGTCAAAGGGTCGATAATCTGTCTGACGAAGCCTTCCATCACATTGCTGTTGGTGCTCAGGTAGCTGTACCAGTTGGCCTTGTCCGCGAAGATCACGTCCATCTTCCAGATGGCCCTTATCAGATGTGGGCAAATGTCGTCCAGCGCCTCTTGAACGTTCAGGTCAGAATCATGCAGAATGTCGACCACATGATCCACGTAGGAGGCCAGGTAAGTGCGCACACAGGCATCTATCAGATCGTCCTTGGATTTGAAGTAGTAATAGAAAACGCTCATGCCCACGCCCTTGCCGTGGTTCATGGCGTGGATGACGTCGCGCAGGGAGGTGTTTGCGGCACCTTTCCGGTCGAAGACCCGCATGGCGGTGGTTACGAATTCGCTCCGCCGTTGCTCACGCAGAGATGATCGATCATTCATATGCCCAGTCTAGAGGTTTACCCATGAATATTTGGACACGCAGGCTGTTCCTTGCACCGGTCGGGCAGTCGTTGTAGGCTTATGGAAGTTCGATAAGCCGAGTCGGCATCGAATTTTCATGAGCGGTACCCCCGCACTATTCTCAAGCTATTTGCCTAGCCGAATTAGGCATAGCGAAGGAAAGGCATTACAACAGTGGCAACAAGCCAAGATATTCATTCCATGAAGCTGCCCGAACTCAAGGAATTGGCCAGGCAGCTGGGGTTGCGCGGTATTTCCGGCATGCGCAAGCCGGTCCTGATCGAGACGATCGAGGCGGCACGCTCGGGCGGCAAGGCCCCTGAGGGAGTAACCGTTGGCAAGCCCAAGGCTGCGGCCGCCGTGGCCAAGGGAGGCCAGGCTGCCGATCAGCAGCAGCCGACAAAGCAGGAGGCGAAGTCCTCCGCGGAAAGCGGACAGGAGTCCACGGAAACCCAGGAATCCAAGGGTGATAGTCCTGTCGGAGACCTCTTCGATGTTTTAGGCATTGACGATCATAAGAGCGGTCATACCGAGCACCGGAACCGCTTCCCCCATACCGTGGCCGACGAGGAGAATGTGGTCATATCCCGTCGCCGTCACCGCAGCACGGATTCATCCCGAGGCTCCCACACCAACCGCGGCCGGAGCGAGCGTGAGCATGGTGAGGAGCGCGAAGGTTCCGGCTCAGGTTCAGTGCGCAATTTGGACGACATTCTGGCAGCACTGCCTTCACGGAATGACCGGCCCCGTCGGCGCAGCTATGAGGATCGCGGCGAGGAGGGGCGCGACTACCGTCACAACGGCTATGATCGCCGAAACCGAAGCGACCGCAATGACCGCAACGATCGCAACGACCGACGCAACCGCAACAACCATCGCAGCAGCGGCCGGGATCGTGACTATGAGCCCAGGGAGAACTTCAAGCCCGAGGATCTGGTCCCCGTGGCAGGCATTGTGGATGTGCTGGACTCCTATGCTTTCGTGCGCACCTCCGGCTACCTGCCCGGCCCTAACGATGTCTACATCTCCATGGGTCAGGTCAAGAAGTACGGCTTGCGCAAGGGCGATGCCGTGCACGGATCCATCCGTCCCCCCCGCGAGGGCGAGCATCGCAATCAGCGCCAGAAATTCGTTCCTCTGCAGGCCATCGACACCATCAACGGCATGAGCGTGGAGGATGCCGCAGGTCGGCCCCACTTCAACAAGCTGACTCCCCTCTACCCGCAGGAGCGTATGCGGATGGAGACCCAGCCCAAGAACATCACCGGTCGTCTGATCGACATCGTCGCTCCCATCGGCAAGGGTCAGCGCGGTTTGATCGTTTCGCCGCCCAAGGCCGGCAAGACCCTGACCCTGCAGTCCATAGCCAACTCCATCACCGCCAACAACCCCGAGGTGCACCTGATGGTGGTCCTGGTGGATGAGCGGCCCGAGGAGGTCACTGACATGGAGCGCACGGTTCAGGGCGAGGTCATCTCCTCCACCTTCGACCGTCCCGCCAGCGATCACACCACCGTGGCCGAGCTGGCCATCGAACGGGCTAAGCGCCTGGTGGAGCTGGGGCAGGATGTGGTGGTCCTTCTGGATTCCATGACCCGTCTGGCCCGCGCCTACAACATCTCGGCTCCCGCCTCCGGACGCATCCTCTCCGGCGGCGTGGATGCTCAGGCCCTCTATCCACCCAAGCGCTTCTTCGGTGCCGCACGCAATATCGAGAACGGCGGCTCTTTGACCATCATCTCATCGGCCCTGGTGGAGACCGGGTCCAAGATGGATGAGGTCATCTTCGAGGAGTTCAAGGGCACCGGCAACATGGAGCTGAGACTGACCAGGGACCTGGCCGATAAGCGTATGTTCCCCGCCATCGACATCAATGCCTCCGGCACCCGGCGCGAGGAGCTCATCACTGCTCCCGAGGAGCTGGCTGTGGTCTATCGTCTGCGTCGTCTCCTGGGCGGCATGGAGACCGAGCAGGCCTACCAGACCTTGGTGCCCAGGCTGAAGAAGACCGCCACCAACCGGGACTTCCTGGCGGCGATCAACCAGTCTATGCTGGCTCAGAAGTAGGACTGATCCGGTAAACGTGCGTGCAACCCGGTCCAGGGCTGCAGGCTAAAGTTCGCGCGTTAAGCCACAGGTCAATAAGGGGCAGGGTGCCGGCAATCCGACACCCTGCCCCTCTTCTGTGCTCCGGTGACGTCTTAGACGTCAGCGGTGAAGATACAGGCGTTTTCTATCGACGACTTTTCTGACGGCTTCTACAATGTCTTTTGCGGTCATTCCGTACTGCTGAGCCAGATAGTCCTGGTCGCCGACCTGGCCGAATCGGTCGTGCACTCCAATGAATTCGATAGGAACAGGACAGCTGCTTGCCACTGCTTCGCTGACGGCAGCACCCAGGCCTGTGTTGACATTGTGGTTCTCGGCGGTCACGATAGCCCCGGTCTGTTTGGCCGCATCGATTACGGCCTGATTGTCCAATGGCTTCCAGGTGAACATGTCGAGGATGCGGACCCCTATGCCTTCATCGCTCAGGGTGCGGGCGGCTTTGATGGATTCAGCCACGCAGACGCCGCTGGCGATGATGGTCGCCTGTGCATCGAACTGATTGATGAGCTGCACGGCTTTTCCTATTTGAAAATCGGTTCCATCCCGGTAGATTTTGACGCACTGCTTGCGCACCAGCCGCATGTATTGCATGCCGTAGGTTCGGGCCATCCAACCCATCATCCACTTCAACATGGTGATGTCGGTGGCTTCCAGAACGGTCATTGAGGGGATGCCCCTCATGATCCCCATATCCTCAAAGGACATGTGGGTGCCGCCATTGGTCTTGGCGGTGATTCCCGGGTCGGAGCCAATGAGTTTGACATTGGCCTTGCTGTAGGCGCCGGAAATGAAGATCTGGTCCATGGCCCTTCGGCTCATGAAGGAAGCGAAGGTGTGTGCGAACGGTATTTTGCCGGTAAGGGAAAGCCCTACTGCAGTGCCGATCATATTGGCTTCCTGGATGCCGCAGTCCACTGTCCGTTCGGGGTGGGCTTCCTGGAAGGGCTTGGTGCCCATGGCACTCATCAAATCAGCATCCAGCAGAACCAGGCGCTCCTCGTCGGCCGCCAGATCGAGGAGGCACTGGCAGAAGGCCTGTCGCATTTCCTGTTTCTCGTTTTCCAAAGTATGCTCTATCATTCCTCTTCCCTTTTCATCTGTCCGTGTGTAATTGGGCTCGCGCACATGGCTCTCACGCTCAGGCTGCATTCATCATTGTTTGGATTTCAGCCAAAGCCTGGTCGCGCTGCTGCTCGTTGATTGATGTTGAATGACTCTTCGGAGTTCCGGCAATCTCAGACCATCCCAGGCCCTTGACCGTATGAAGCACGATCATTGAAGGTCGGTCGTCGGCCTTTTGTGTCTTGCTGCGGACTGTCTCCAAAGCTTGAAGAATGGAGGGGACGTCATTGCCATCGGGAACGTCAACGACCTGCCACCCAAAAGCCTCGAACTTGGCTGCGGCATCTCCCAAGGAGCAGATGTCCTTGCAGTATCCGTCCAGTTGCAGGCCGTTATAATCCATGAAAGCAATCAGATTGCCCAGGCGATGTTGGGCGGCGAAAAGGGCCATCTCCCAAATCTGCCCCTCCTGGCTCTCGCCGTCTCCTATGACCAGATAGACCTTGTTGTCCCGACCGTCCATTTTCAGTCCCAGGGCAACGCCGGCGGCTACTGAGGCCCCCTGACCCAGGGACCCGGCGGTTACGTCCACTCCGGGAACCTTGAGTCTGTCGGCATGGCTGGGAAGGTTGGTCCCGTTGCGGTTGAGGGTATTCAACCAATCCATGGGGAAGTATCCGCGCAAGGCGAGTGTGGCGTATAGGGCCGGGGCGCAGTGGCCCTTGGACAGGACGAACCAGTCCCGGTCGGCCCACTGTGGATCCCCGGGTTTGATGTTCATCTCCTGTCCGTACAGGACGGCCAAAAGGTCGGCTATCGACAGGGATCCGCCTACGTGGCCGGTCCCAAAGGCTGAGATCTCCTTGATCGTCTCCTGTCTGATTCGACCAGCGAACTGTTTGAGTTCTCTGACCTTGTCCGCATCGGTGCTTTCGTTCATGTTGATTTCCTTACTATTCTTGTAGATTGGTTCTTATTGCGGCGGTGTTTGGTTTTCCTGATTGCTGTCCTACCTGCGTTCGGGCGCATGCCTGCCCTGACTGGCTGGGCTGCGGCCAGTCTCGCCACCGGCACCCGGTAGGTTGAGCAGGATACATAGTCCAGGCCAACGCGCTCGCAGAATTCGATAGAGAAGGGATCCTCCTGCAGAAGCCCCTTGTCGTAATAGTCCTGGAGGAAGGAGCCGGCATCGTCCCGGCTGAGCCCGAAGGTCATCTGGGTAAAGTCATTGGTGCCGAAAGAGAAGAATTCAGCGCCGGCTGCTATATCACCGGCCAGCAGTGCCGCCCTGGGGGTTTCGATCATGGTTCCGACCGAGCAGTATATGGGAAGCCCGGACTCCTTGATGACACGGTTTGCCGTCTCCTCCACGATCTGCTTGACATATTCGAATTCCGCCGGCTCGCTGACCAGAGGCACCATGATCTCTGGAGCAAGGGACCAGTCGGGGTGTCGGCGCTTGACCTGGATGGCGTCTTCCACCACGGCCCGGGTCTGCATGCGGGCGATGGCGGGGTAGGTGACTGCCAGGCGGGATCCCCGGTGTCCCAGCATGGAATCGACCTCGGTCAGTTCGTCAGCAGTGTCTTTGATCTCTTCGGCTGTATGTCCGGTCGCCTTTGCCAGGGCTTCAACTGCTTGAGCGGTTTTGGGAAGGAACTCGTGCAGTGGCGGATCAATCAGTCTGACAGTCATCGGCCTTCCGCCCAAGGCCTCATACATGGCGGTGAAGTCCTCGCGTTGCATAGGCAGGAGGGCATCGAGGGCTTCCTGGCGTTCTTCTTCGTCTCCTGCCACTATCATCCGTCTGATGGCCTCGATGCGATCGGGCTGGAAGAACATATGCTCGGTGCGGCACAGGCCGATTCCCTCAGCGCCCAGCTCCTGTGAACGCCGAGCATCTTCCGGCGTGTCCGCATTAGCCCTGACCTCCTTGATGGATTCGAAGAGTTGGATGGTGGGATCGGTCGGGAACTCGCGGCCTTCCTGCTGCTTGTAGTCGTCCAGAAAACGACGGGCCAGCCATTCCATGTCCTCGGCATCCAGATCGTTGTCGCTGCTGACCTGTCGCTCGGGTAGTAAGCCTTCAGCCAGATTCAAGTCTGTCTTGGTCTTTTGCTGAGATTGGGAGCGTTCTGCCAATTTTTGTGCAGGAATCGGTACTGTTGCCATAATGGCGCCTTTCAGACCAGAAGGTTGATGACGGCGATGACTGCGAAGATATAGATTGCCGCAGTAAAGGCTTTCTGGTTGACGTGACCGGCGATCAGCCTGCCGCAGAAGACGGCGAGCAATGTGAGTGGGAGAACGCATAGGAGGGCAAGCGCGGTTTCTCTGTTGGTTGTGTTCAGTCCGACTGCGAAAGGCAGCTTCACCATATTCACCACTAAGTAGAAAGCTGCCGTGGTGCCTAGGAATTGCTTGACCGGCAACCGCTCGCTGCTGAAATAGACGGCTGTGACCGGTCCTCCGGCATTGGCCACCATGGTGGTAAAACCCGCCAGAACGCCGCAGAGCATGTGGAATGCCACGCTTATCCACTGCTTCTGCCTGTTCTTGCTTCTGGTTTCGACTTGGGGGGCTTGACTCTTGCCCCTCTGCCGCGTTTTCAGCGCGGACCTTATGCGCGAGAGGAAGTAAGGCGCAATGAAGCAGGCAAGTATGACCCCTATAATCTTTTTGGTCGCGTCATTGTCAGCGTGATGCAAGAACCAGACGCCGGCAAGGATGCCTATGGTCACAGTCGGCAGCAGTCTGAGCAGGGAGGCCAGCACGATGTCGTGTCGGTAGGCCCAGATGGCGGTCCAGTCAGCGACGACAGCCATGATCAGCGTCAGCTCGGTGGCTTCTTTGGCGGGCATCAGTGACGCCAGAGCGGCCACCGCCAGGATGGCTGAGCCTGGTATCAACGACTTGTCCAGGCCGATCAGGACAGCAGCCGCCGCCAAACCGATGATCAGCCAGAGGTTCATGTTAGGTCACTTCCTTTGTTGGCGCACGCTCTTTATAAGAAGATGCGTCGGCCGACACTGCGTCACATCAGTGCCGGCCGACATGGCAACTCCTGAGGAAACAGGCAGTTGCGTTCAGGCTTCCGCTACCAGGCGTTCTATGGTTTCGCGCTGGTAGACGGACGTTTCGTGGGCGGTCTCGTCCTCGGCAAATACGTTGGAGACGATGATGGAATCCTCCCGATCCAGGAACCCGTTCTTCTTCAGGGCGGCGAACAGGGCCTTGAAGTCCACATCGCCGTCGCCCACTTTCAGGTGCTGGTGAACGCGGGCGTTGGTCCCAGGAGGATTGGCTATATACCGCAGATCATGCGAACGATGATGGTCATAGCTGTCTGAGATATAGACCGACCTGAGTCGTTTGCCGGCCAGAGTGGTGATCCCGTCCACATTGTTGCCGTAGTGGAAGGTGTGAGGAGCCACGTACACCGCACCGACCAGCGGGCTGTTGAGGCCTCGTGTGATCCTTAGCGCATCAATGCCGTTCTCGACGAAATCGTAGGGATGCGGGTCGAAGTTGATGCGGATGCCTTCCCGCTCAAGCAGGGGCAGTATTTCCTCCATGGTTGCGTAGAAGGCAGCCTCGGACTCCTCATAACGCTCAGGTATGCCGCTGAATTCGCTGTTGATGACGTGCACGTCCAGCAGAGCCGCGATTTCGATGGCCCGCTTCCAATTGCGCACTGCTGTCTGCCGCTCTCGCTCGTCGGGCCAGGAGGTCCTGTAGACCGGCAGCAGCGAGCACAGCTCAACGTTCGCCTTCTTCAGAGCGGCCGCGAAGTCCTTGACCAGTTCGTCGTCCGCCTTGGGATGCACATAAAACGGTAGGAAGGCATCGTGCGGAGCCAGCTGCATGTACTTATAACCGGCATCCGCTACTGCCTTAGGCAGTTCCAGGAATGGCAGGTCGGGATGGAATGGTGTGGGATCCAATGCGATTTTCATATTGTCTAACCTCGTTGTTGGAACTTATGGATGCCCCTGGTTCGTCCTGTTCGTCGGCATCCTTGCTGCGGACAGGGTAGGTAGGCGCCCGGAGTTCAGAGTTTCAATCCTCCGGAGCGCTTACAGGTATGTTGCTGCTTGTTTACAGTCTTGCGATGATGTCCTGGCCGATTTGATCTGTGCTGCGTTTGCGTGAGGAATTCTCCTCAGCATCCGCTTCCACGGCGCGATCGATGCGGGCGGCTGCTTCGTCGTACCCGAAGTGCTGCAGGAGCATGGCGGCAGACAGGACCGTGGCCGAAGGGTTGGCTATACCCTTGCCCGCAATGTCGGGGGCGGAGCCGTGGATGGGCTCGAACATGGAGGGATGCTCATCGGTCACGTTGATGTTGGCTGATGCCGAATAGCCGATTCCGCCCACAACTGCGCCGGCCTCGTCAGTGATGATGTCTCCGAAGAGGTTGTCGGTCACAATCACGTCGAACCGGGAGGGATCGGTGACCAGGAAGATGGTGCAGGCATCGGCATGCAGGTAGTCATAGGTCACGTCGGGGTACTCCTTGCCGACCTTGTCCATGACCCACAGCCAGAGTTGACCGGCATAGTAGAGTACGTTGGTCTTATTGACCATGGTTACGTGCTTCTTGCCTCCGCGCTTGCGAGCCAGTTCGAAGGCAAACCTCACTGCCCTCTCGATGCCGAATTCGGTGTTCATCGAGGTCTCGGTTGCTATGGCGTGTTCAGTGCCCATGCGAAGCAGACCGCCCATGCCGGAATACAGGCCTTCCGTGCCCTCTCTGATGACGACGAAGTCGATGTCGCCGGGGTCGGCCAGGGGGGATTTGACGCCTGGATAGAGTTTCGAGGGCCGCATGTTGATGGCTTGGTCGAACGCGAAGCGGAGCTTGAGCAACAGACCGCGCTCCAGAATCCCTGACTTGACTCGAGGATCGCCGACAGCACCTAGTAGAATGGCGTCCTTTTTGTCCATGTCCTCGATTTGCTCGTCTGTGATGAGGGTGCCATCGCGCAGGTAGCGATCAGCGCCAAGATCATAGTTGGTGTAGTTAAAGGAAACGCTGTCGCTAACGGCTTCCTTGAGTACAGCTTGCGCGACTGGCACGATTTCACGGCCGATTCCGTCACCGGGGATGACCGCGATGTCCAATGTCTTCTTTGATGTTTGGGTGTTCATGCCTTTCATGTTAATGATTGCCCGGCGGCATAGCAATCAGAAAACCACTAAAAAGACCGATATACGGGATTTTCATATCAATATTCGCATAATCGTGTCGAAAATTCGCCATTCCCTTGATTTACTTATCAAAGTAGGTAGAGGACTGTCCAATAGCTGCATAACATGAAAATACAGCGGATCATTCGACAGGCAGTATGCTGAATATCCGTGCCTTCTGCTGCTCCGTGTGTATCGGTCCTTGGGTGTTGCCCGGGGGAGGGGGCACAGAGCAGACAACATTTCAACAACGCAATCGAATAGAATAAAGCAATAAAAGCACAATTCATGGACCTGAACTGGCAAGGACGCGAGTAAAGGGGATCGTGGGATATGACACCTAAGGATTATAAAAAATGGATACCGGCGGATGAATCCGGAATTCTCGGGAAGAAAGCCATACAGATAAATGACGCAGGAAGGCTGGCGCGCGCAGTCTTCCTCCATCCGCTGTGGGGCGGGACATACCGGGTCAATTCGGACTATTCCTGCAAACGTGAGTATATGAACTCCTTCCTCCTGTTCTTCATTGAGTCAGGCAGTCTTGATTATGTCTATGAGGGTGCTTCATTTACTGCTCATGCAGGAGACGTTGTTTTGCTGGACTGCAAAAACCATAATGATTACCGGTCAAGCGGGCTGACGCGATTCTCCTACCTGCATTTTCAGGGCAACGGCGTACAGGCATACGCTGACTATCTGCAGGATGTCAACGGTCCTTTGTTCACGGATTCTCAAGATGCCGGGGATGAACTTACCTCCATACTGGACCAGATGCGCTCCGGGGATGTGTCACTGTCGCGAAGACAATTGGACGAATTGCTCCACCGCCGTTTGGAGCATGTGTTGGTGCTGCTCACTCGCCGAGTCGATGAGAGCCTGGAGGTGCACTATGACGACAATGTACCCCCGGATCTGTCAGCGGCCATACGATACATCAATAGGCACTTCGACTCGGATGTATCCATCCATGCGCTCAGCAAGATTCTGAATACGAGCGAGTCGCAGCTCTCCCATGCTTTTAAGCGGCATTTGGACATGGGTGTGCATCAATTCGTCCTGGAATGCCGGATCTCGCATGCCAAGTATCTGCTGACGACCAGCAAGATCCCCATCGCTCAGATCACCAAGGAGTGCGGATTCACGGTGAGCTCGCACTTCTCGTCCTCCTTCAAGAAGCTTGTGGGAGTCTCGCCTTCCGAGTTTCGGCGGGAGTTTTCATAATCTGCAGATTTTCTGGAATGGCGATGCTCAATATTCAGATTTCTGCAGGGAAGATAAGAAAAGGTGTTTTCCCGGTCGATTGGCAGCAGTCGGGGAGTGCGTGGCACCCTACGATGCAATGAGAGGGACGCAGTGCAGCTCCCTCAATAACAAAGTAATTACAGCGATAGCAATTACATCGCCAAGGGAAAGTGAACGAAGATGACACTACGTATAGGAATCATCGGTGTTGGAACCATGGGTTCCGACCATGCCAAGCGTCTTTCGACCAGAATCAACGGTGCCACTCTCGCCGGCGTCTGCGATCTGATACCGGAACGGGCTCAGAAGATGGCTGATCTGTACGGGGCCAAGGTCTATGCAACAGGCAAGGACCTGATTGACTCCCCGGACATCGACGCTGTCGTGGTGGCGACCCTGCCTCATGAGACCCATGAGCAGTTTGTTCTTGAAGCCATCAAGCAGAAGAAGTATGTGCTCAGCGAGAAGCCTTTGACCACTTCCGCTGCCGGCTGCCGTCGCGTGGTCGATGCCGAGATCGCCGGAGGTAAGCGTCTGGTCCAGGTGGGCTTCATGCGCCGCTTCGATCAGGGCTACCAGGAGATCAAGCAGGCCATTCAGAACAAGACCTACGGTGAGCCCCTGCTGATTCATTGCGCCCACCGCAATGAGGACACCCCGCTCAACTACAACTCCGATATGGCCATTGTGGAGACTGCCATCCATGAGGTGGACGTGCTGCACTGGCTGCTGGGCGAGGACTATGACTCGGTCTTCTGCTTCCTGCCCAAGAAGCAGACCCGCCACACCCACAAGGGGCTGCATGATCCGCAGATCATCGAGATGGACACCAAGTCCGGCGTCCACATCGACCTGGAGGTCTTCGTCTGCAACCACATGGGCTACGACATCAACTGCCGTGTGGTCTGCGAGGAGGGCGAGATCGCCCTGCACACTCCGCAGAACACCATCGTCAAGGTGGCCGAGTCCGAGCGCGAGTCCATTCCCAATGACTTCACCGTGCGTTTCAAGGAGGCTTATGACCGCGAGATGCAGGCCTTCGTGGACGGCATCAACGCCGACCAGCTGACCGGCCCCACCTCCTGGGATGGCCTCATTGCCTGCGTGACCTGCGATGCGCTCTTCGCTTCGCGCGACGAGGGCGGCGTCCGCAAGAAGATCGAGCTGCCCGAGACCCCGTCCTTCTTCCAAGAGCAGTAAGGCGCGATCATGACGAACAACAAGGGCAAGGCGCGCAATCTGAAGGATCCCAAATACTCCAAGCTGTCCATCGGTGTATGCCCGGACCAGTGGGGTGTCTGGTTCGACAATGACGACAAGCAGATTCCTCCCCGTCAGACAATGAAGGAGATGGCTGAGGCCGGATTCGAGATTCTTGAAACAGGCCCCTGGGGTTACTTCCCCAAGGATCCCAAGGAGCTCAAGGCTTGGACCGATGAATACGGCATGAAGGTGGTGGCCGGAACCAGCTGGGGAGTCCTGCACAAGCCGGAACAATGGCCGGAGACCGAGCGGCACTTCCGCGAGATCGCCGAGACCCATGCCGCTGTCGGCGCAGAGTACATTGTGCATCTGCCGCCGCTCTACCGTGATGACAAGACCTGGGAGTGGACCGATGACCGCGTCCTGTCCCCCGAGGCTTGGAACACCTACATTACCAATGCCAACAAGCTGGGCAAGATCATGAAAGAGGACTATGGGCTGAAGATGGTCCTGCATCCTCATGGCGATTCCCATATCGAAACCCCTGAGGAGATCGCCAGGATCTTCGAGAACACGGATCCTGAATATGTGAATCTGTGCCTGGATACCGGCCATATCGTGTACGGCGGCGGTGATCCTATCGAGATGGTCAAGAAGTATCCTGAAAGGATTACCTACGTTCATATCAAGGCTTTCGACCCGGCTTTGGTCAAGGAAGCCCATGAGAAGGACTGGCCTTTCGGCGAAGCGGTGGCCCGCGGCGCATCGGTGACACCCCCGGCCGGCGAACCTGATATGCAGGAGTTGGTCGACGCCTTGGCGGCCTTGGACAAGGAGATGTATGTGATCTGCGAGCAGGATCTCTATCCTGCTGATCCCTCCTTCCCTCTGCCTAATGCGATCAAGACCCGCGAGTATCTCGCTTCCTGCGGTCTGGGTACTCTCTGATCCTCAATATGTCAACGGAACCGGTGTCTGGCGATGTGTATGCGAATACTGTCGGATGCCGGTTTTCTTTTTTCAACAGGCCCAGGGGTGGAGCGGGGCAGCAACAAGTATGGCTCTCGCAGTCAGATGTTCTGGTTGAGCCGATAGCCCTCACCCCGGCCCATTTTTTGACGGTCGTCGCATGTCGTAAACCGCCAATAGCTGGCGTGCGTATGTGTTTGTCTGAAAGGGATTACAGGTCATGGAAGTCATTTACGCCACGGTCCACGTCAAGGACGAGAACATGGACGAATTTTTGAAAGTGATGACTGAGCTTGCTCGCAAGTCAGCCGCTGAGCCACAATGCGGCGGCTACCATTTTGTTCAGCGAGCGGATAATCACAACGAATTTGCTTTCATCGAGTTCTGGCCCACGCCAGACAGCCACGAAGCCCACTGCCAGAGCCAACATTTCAAGACGCTTTTCCCTAAGATGTGCGACCTGACTGAGGAGGGCGTTCAGGACATCATCAGCAGTCAGCTGGTCTGATTCTCGCCTGCTGACATTGGCGTATCAACGGATGATCTCATAGAGGACAGCCCGGTCCGGTACCAGGGGCCGGGCTGCTTGGCTGCAAGTTTCAGTAGAGCAGGCTGGCTATGGTCTGCCGGGTGAGGGCGGCCATGGTCGCCATATCCTCTTCGCTGGCTCTGTCGGAGAAGATCTCGGGGCAATACCAGCCGTCGAAGCCAGTGGATTTCACGGCATCCAGCCATTCCTGCAGGGGGATGACGCCGCCTCCGATCATGGTGTTGCGGTAGATGTCCATGTTGGCAACATCCTTGCCGGGGGTCAGAGCCAGCCCGTCAGATACGTGAACGGCCTTGATCAGATCTCCCGGCAGCGCCCGCACGTCGTCAGGAGTATCCCCGGCCGAATAGAACTGCCAGGTGTCCACGGCCAAACCGATGTTGG
The DNA here is from genome assembly GCF_016101415.1 of Bifidobacterium sp. M0404. NCBI lineage: Bacteria > Bacillati > Actinomycetota > Actinomycetes > Bifidobacteriales > Bifidobacteriaceae > Bifidobacterium > Bifidobacterium sp. M0404. Next base: position 334,030 of record NZ_JACFQP010000002.1, read on the forward strand.
GTCTGGAAGCCTGATCGATGACCTCCAGTATCTGCCTGCAGCGGTTGAGCGGAGCCCAGGCCAGGGGCTCCAGATAGATGCCTAGGTTGAAGTCGGCTGCGATGTCTGCAGCCTCTTGGACGTTTTGGGCGGTAACGCGGATCATCTCTGCCTCATCGCGTCCCAGGAAGCCTCGGTATCGGGGGTCATCATCGGCGAGCCTGCCCGCAGCATAGTCCTCGACCACCTCCCACCGTCCCGGTCCTGTGCACAGTTGGATGTACTGGGCCCCCAGTTCAGAGGCCACCTGGCACATGCGTCGCACCTCGTCCATCAGATCCCTGGCAGCGGATCCCTCCCGCTCGATGTCCTGAATGGACCCGATGTCGCTGACCGCGAGCCCGTCAAGCAGAGGCAGCAGGCTCTTTGCAGTGAATCCCTTGTCCAGGTAACGGTAGAGTTTGGGTGTCTGCAGGTCAATGCCGTCGTAGCCGGCCTCCTTGGCCAGACGTATATCGGTTCGTACGTTGCCGTACATGGTCACGGTCTGATTCATGCTGATGAGAGCCATGTCACTCCTCCTGATGCTTGTATGCGTTGTTGTTTTGTGTGGCATCACTTAACGCGTTGCCGGGCCTCCGCTTCTATCTGGGCCAAGGTTTTGCCGCGTGTCTCCGGAACCAGGGCCTTGGTGAAAAGGAAGGCGCCCGCGTTGATCAGTGCGAAAACGAAGAAGGAGCCTGCACCGCCCAGTTTTTCGAGCATGACCGGAAAAATCAATGTCAGTATGAAGCTGGAGGTGTTGACGGCGATATTGGCGTATGCCATCCCCTGACCCCTGACTGCGGTGGGGAAGATTTCGGCGATCATCAGCCAGGTGACGGGTGCCATGCTTCCTTGGGCGAAGAGCAGGTAAATCATCATGATGGCGATCAAGGTCCAGGACATAGCCTTGCTGGTGTTGCCTCCCTGAATGAAGAGGTAGCAGATGCCGATGGCGGTCAGGAATACGGTCACGCCGGCCGTGCCTATCAGCAGGTCGGTTCTGCGATCGATCTTGTCGATCAGAATCAGGCCAAATACCACGGCGGCTATGGCCGAGACCAGCATGACCGGCACCATGGCGATGACTGAATCAGTTGATCCGAATCCCAGCGTGGTCGAGAAGATGGTGGGGGCAAAGAAGTTGATGGCGTTGACTCCGGAGAACTGCTGCATGACGGCCAGGCCTATGCCAACGATGAGCACCCGCCGGAGCCAGGGCGTGGAGAAGCTCTCCTTCTTGGCGTGCTGTGAGTCTCGGCTGGAGGAGGCCAGACTGGCCTGCATGGACTCATAGGTCTGCTTGGCTTCCTGTTCATCGCGTGTGGAGAGCAGGACGCGCACGGCCTGATCGTCCATGCCATGGCGAATGAAGTAGTTGGGTGTGTCATGAATAAGAAATGCGATGATGACCAGGCAAAGCGCGGGCACTACGCTGGCCCAGAGCATGGCATGCCAGTCGGCGACCTTGGCCAATATGGCGTTGACGCAGGTAGCCAGGAGCTGCGCAATATTGATCATTACCGAGTTGACAGACACCAAGCGGCCGCGTTTGTCCGCCGAAGCCAGCTCGCCGATGGCCATAGGCACCACGCAGGAGGTGAATCCAACACCCAGTCCGACTGAGATTCTGGCAATGAGGAAGAGGGAGAAGTCGGTCGCCAGTGCACAGGCCGCGCAAGCCAGCAGTGAGATGCAGGAACCGGTGATGATCATTTTCTTCCGGCCGTATCGGTCGGCCAACGAGCCTCCCAGGAAGGATCCCACGGCAGCGCCCAGGAGGAGCCCTGCTGTCAGGACTCCCTGTTGGAAGGCGTTGAGTCCCTGTCCGTGGAAGTTCATGGTGACCAGGGCCCCCGATAGGACCACGGTTGTGTAGCCATACAGACCGCCTCCGAAAATGCCCAGAGCGATCATGAGTCTGGAGTATCGCCGTCGGTTGGCGGCTAGCTTCTCTATGTCGAGGTTGCGGCTGATCTCCCTATAGGTGGTGGACATGGGTGTTCCTCCAAGTTGGCATGATGCCGTATCCAATGCTCTGACATCGTTATCGGCGGTGGATCTGACTGCTATAAGCCTAAGGAAAATTGAGCGTCCCAATGAGGGGGAGAGGCGTTTTCTATAAATACTGATATCAGATGTGCGCGTTTCCGAAACAACAAGAAGCGAACACCAACCAAGATATTGATGGTCGGCGCTCGCTTCTTGTGGAAGGAGGATGGTCGGTCTTGCAGGCGATCAGGGAATAAGGAGCGTGTACTTGGTGGTCAGGTACTCGTAGATGCCTTCGCTGCCGCCCTCACGGCCCATGCCGGACTGCTTGACACCTCCGAAAGGCACTGAAGCATCGGAGAGGACACTGGAGTTGATGGCGAGCACGCCGGCTTGAGCATGGCCTTGGACCCACTCGCTGCGCTTGATCGATCTGGTGTAGGCATAGGCGGCCAGACCATAGATGGTGTTATTGGCTGCCTTCATTCCTTCTTCGTCGCTACTGAATCGGGAGATAGGCAGCACGGGGCCGAAAATCTCCTCACGGAAGACTTCGCACTCCCGCGGCACATGGTCCAGGAGTGTGGGCTGGAAGAAGCATTTGCCGAGATCGGAGCGATGGCCGCCTGCCAGCAGGTCGGCCCCGGCATCCACGGCATCTTTGACGATGCGCTCCATGCGGTCCACTGCCTTCTTGTTGATAAGCGGCCCGATATCCGTGGAGGGGTCCATGCCGTCCCCGACTTTCAGAGCGCTGACCGCCCGCTGAAGCTTGTTGACGAATTCATCGGCTATGCCGTCCTGGACGAAAATTCTGTTGGCGGAGGTGCAGGCCTGGCCGTTGTTGCGGAACTTGGCCATCATGACTCCCTGGACTGCCTGGTCGATGTCCGCATCGTCGAAGACCAGGAAGGGGGCGTTGCCACCCAGCTCCATGGATGTGCGCAGAACCTGGTCGGCGGCCTGCTTCATCAGGGTCTTGCCAACCGTGGTGGAGCCTGTGAAACTGATCTTCCGCAGTCGACCGTCGGCGAAGAGCGCATCGGATATTTCGGGGGAGTGCTCTGAAGTAATGACGTTGACTACTCCGTCGGGAACGCCGGCCTGGCGGAGGACCTCAACCATGGCCAGAGTTGTCAGCGGCGTCAAACCGGCGGGCTTGACAATCATGGTGTCACCGGCTGCCAGCGCAGGTCCGATTTTCCGGGTGGCCATAGCCAAGGGGAAGTTCCAGGGCGTCACCAGATAGCAGGGGCCCACGGGATCGTGGGTCACCAGGCCCTTGCGGCCGTCGGGCAGGTGGAAGGTCCGTCCATATGAGCGCATGGCCTCTTCGGCAAACCACTTGAGGAAGCCGGCTCCATAATCGACCTCGCCCAGGGCTTCCTGGTATGTCTTGCCCATTTCCTTGGTCATGAGCTCGGCAAAGAGCTTCTTGTTGTCCATGACCGCCTCGTAGCTGTTATCCAGCAGATTTCGGCGCTCGACGGGCGTAGAGGCTGCCCAGCCTTCGGCGCTGGAACTTGCGGCATCCAGGGCATCAATGGCATCCTCAGCTCCGGCATCGGCCAGTTCGAACAGGCGCTCGCCAGTTGATGGGTTGTCGACGGCGAATGTTCGTCCCGTCCGGGATTTCCTCCATTGCCCGTTGATAAACAGGGTGTTCGATGCCTCTGGCAGCACTGTGTCGATTTTCTTTGTCCACTTCACTGTGTGTCCTTTCTCATCAAGGCGTAAGCGGTGCTAGTCCGGCCCGGGTCTTGGCTCATGAGTCGAATTCGATGATTTGCCGCAAGGCCTGGCCCCTGTCGAGGTCGTCCATGGCTTCGTTGATGTCGTCAAGCCTGATGTGATTGCTGATGAGCTTTTCCACCGGCAGCTTGCCGTCCAGCCATAGTCGGGCATATCTGGGTATGTCTTGAGCGGGGACCGCCGATCCCAGGTAGCTGCCGATGACGGTTCGTGCCTCACCGGTGATGACGCTGGATGGCAGTGACGCTCTGACCGAGGGATCCGGGAACCCTACCGTGATGGTTTTGCCACCGATGTCCGTCAGTTCGAAGGCCTGGTCCAGGACTCCTGGAGCGCCGGCTGCCTCGATGACGATAGGCGCTTTGATGCCCTTGCTTAGGGCTTCGTCAACCGTGTAGACATCGGTGGCGCCCATGCCCAAGGCATCGTTGAACTTATCCTTGTTGCGGTCCACCCCTATGACCCGGCCTCTGCCCAGTGCTGCAGCCGTCAACAGGGCGCTCATGCCGACTCCGCCCAGTCCGACCACCATGACATCCTGCCCGTCCTGGGGATCGGCGGCGTTGAGCACGGCGCCTCCGCCGGTGAGGACGGCGCAACCCAGGACGGCTGCTATGGCAGAGGGAAGTTCCTCAGGGACAGGCACAGCTGAGCGTCGATCGACGACGGCGTAGGTGGCGAAGCCGGAGACACCTACGTGGTGATATATCCGCTCCGGTCCCTTGTGGATGCGAATGCCACCGTTCATCAGGGTGCCGGCCTGATTGGCCTTGGAGCCAGGAGTGCAGGGCAGCCGGCCGCCTGTCAGGCAGTTGGCGCACTTGCCGCAGCGAGGCAGAAAGGCCAGGGTGACATGCTGCCCGACCTTCAAGTCCTCGACCCCAGGCCCTAAGGCCTGCACGATGCCCGTGGTCTCATGGCCCAGCAGCATCGGCATGGGCCTCGGTCTGCTGCCGTTGACGACCGACAGGTCTGAATGGCAGATGCCGGAAGCGGTGACCTTGACCAATATCTCGTCCTGCTGGGGCGGATCCAGTTCAAGGTGTTCGATAGACAGCGGTCTGGTCCGTGCATACGGGCCGGGCGTACCCATCGTCCTCAGCACAGCGCCGGTGATGTCCATATAGTGCTCTCCTTGTTGGTGGTTGGAGTTGTTCTGTTGCAATAGAAATCTGCGATCCGAGCCCCTTTTAGTCGATCATGGGCAGCCGGTCATTGCGGGGCTGGCTCTGCAGGGCTTGATTGATCCAGGTCTGATCGTCGCGGATGGTCACCTTCCAGTCGCGCTGTCCGCCGCCGCCCATCACATTCAGATAGTAAAGGTCGTATCCGGGGGCGGCGATGGAGGGACCATGCCAGCCGTAGGGGATGAGCACCGTATCGCCGGGATGCACTTCGGTCATAATATTCAGAGGCCGTTCGTCGGCTGTGCTGGCACCTTGGTAGGCCAGGGGCCGGGCCTGGTCAGGGGCACCCGGCAGCGCCCTCATCTGGAAGTAGTAAATTTCCTCGAGAGCGGTCTCATGGTCATTGTTCCGGTCATGTTTGTGGACGGGGTAGGAGGACCAGCTGCCGCTGGGGGTGATGACCTCGCATACCAACAGCCGTTCAGCTTCGATGTTGTTCATCATGCCGAAGTTTCGGGCCTGCCTGGAGGTGGGCCCGTTGCCCCTGAGGACGGTTTCATTGTCTTCCGCCTTGACCAGCTGATCTGGGTAGTGGGTGCTGGCGGGCGCTGATGCGACGGCGACCCGCCCCCCCCCCCCCCCCCCGATGAGTCATCCTGTCTCCTTTATTCAATCCTTTGACTTCCGCTGTCCCAAGGCGCGCTCTTCGGCCTCAATCTCCTCCAGGCTTTTCCCTCTGGTCTCGGGAATCATGGTGATTGCAAACACCAGGCATCCGATGTTGATAAGGGCGAACAGCAGATAGGTTCCCGAGCCTCCCAGGCCGTTGAGCAGGAGCGGGAAGATCAGCGACAAGAGGAAGTTGGCCAAATTGAGCGCTATGTTGGCGTATCCCATGCCCTTGCCACGGACGCTGGTGGGGAAGACTTCGGCCATCAAGAGCCATGTGACCGGCGCTACCATGCCCTGCACAAACACCAGATAGATCATCATCATGGCAATCATGACCCAGGAGGCAGTACGGGAACTGCTGGAGGGATCAATAAAGCGGTAGCTGATGCCGATAGCGACCAGGAAAATAATCGTGCCGACCAGGCCGACAGTCAGAATGGTCCGTCGATTGATTTTGTCGATGAAACCCAGGCCGCCTATTGTGGCGGCGATGGCGGAGACCAAGATGACAGGTACGGTGGCCAGTATGGACATGGATGGTGCAAAGCCCAAGGTCTTGGTGAAAATAGTGGGGGCGTAGTAATTGACCATATTCTGCCCGCTGAGCTGATTAATCAAAGCCAGCCCGATCCCAATTATCAGCACCCTGCGCAGCCATGGTGTCGCAAAACTGCTGTCGGAGTTGTTCTGGGCGGCGGTTTGACTGCTGTTCTCACGGGCCTGGGAAAGCGATTTGAAGGTCTGTTCGGCCTCGGGCAGGTCCCGGGTTTCAGTCAGAAGCTGGATGGCCTGATCCTGCAGACCGTGCCGAATCAGGTAATCGGGGCTGTCCTTGATGACAAAGGCTATCAGCAGGAGCAGGATACCTGGGACGACGGCCGCCCACAGCATGGCCCTCCAGCCGATGCCCATCTGTGTCAGGATGGCGTTGACTGACACAGCCAGGAGCTGTCCGACCACGATCATGACTGAATTGACCGAGACGATGCGTCCCCTATTGGCGGCTCCGGTCATCTCCCCCAGATAAATAGGGACGATGGTCGATGTGAAGCCGATTGCCAGGCCGAGAATGACCCTGCCCAGGCAAAGGATAAGAATGCTGGGCGTTACAGCGCAGATTACTGCCCCGGGGATTGCCAGTACTGCTCCGGTCAGGATCATCTTTTTCGGCCCAAGGCGGTTGTTCAGGTTGCCGCCCGCAAAGGCGCCTACCGCTGCGCTCAGCAGCATTGCCGAGGTGATGAGCCCCTGTTCGAAGTCGGTGGGACGGCCCAGCTGGCCTGATCCTATGTTCATGGTTATCAGTGCGCCGGATAGGGCTGTCAGCGTGTATCCATACAGCCCCCCTGCGCACAGTCCCAGGCATATCATCAGCCGAGTGTAACGGGTGCGGCGTTTGGATAGCTCAGCGGGGCTCTCGGCTTTAGCCAGCGTTTCAAATGACGACATGGCCATTCCTTTCAGCTGATACTGTCTGGCACGACTCTGTCTCCAGACATTGGTTGTTCTCCAGTTCTAGGCCACAACCTTGCATCCTCCAGGGGTGATCCTGACAGGTCTGCAAGTATTTATAAGATTCCTAGCCATTTTCTAAGACGGCTTCATTCCGGTTCAACCTCTGCCTTGGGCTGTCGGAGGGCAGGAAGAAAGGCATGGCATTGCGGGGTACCGGGGCGATATACAAAAAATGCAGGATAGTTATGAAATCACTTGCTCTTATACCTTGGTTGCCAAGAGCGCGGCCGACGACGGCCATGATTGACCTATGGACCGTTAACCCTAGCGAACTAGGGCAAGCGGTGACGGTTCCCCGCAGGCCTAGTCCATGGCGGACAGCGCGGGGTTTGCATTACCCCAGTTTGAGAGGGTCACGGCGGCTAATAGGAAAGGTGCGAGGAAATGATAGGGACGAGCAAGACTGATAATACAGTCAGGCTGACTGTTGGACAGGCCGTCGTTCGCTTTCTGGAGGTCCAGAAAGTGGAAAGGGATGGGCAGGTATCCACCTTCTTCGGCGGGGCTCTGGGCATTCTGGGCCATGGCAATGTAGCCGGGGTCGGGCAGGCGCTCTTGGAGGAGATCGACCGATTCCGTTTCATCCAGGGGAAGAACGAGCAGGGCATGGCACATATAGCCGTCGGCTACGCCCGCCAGATGAACAGAATGGGAGCCATGGCCGTCACTACCTCGATAGGACCCGGTGCTGCGAATATGATCACTGCGGCTGGCACTGCGACGGTCAACCGTCTGCCGGTCCTTTTGCTTCCCAGCGACTATTTCTCGACCCGACGGACAGGCTCGGTTCTGCAGCAGATTGAGAATGAACAGTCCAACGATATTTCCGCCAATGACTCCTTTAAGGCCGTCAGCCGGTACTGGGACCGAATCGACCGGCCCGAGCAGCTGTCGGCCTCCCTGATGAGAGCCATGGAGACTTTGACCAACCCAGCCACCACCGGCGCTGTGACGCTTTGTCTGCCTCAGGATGTGCAGGCCGAAGCCTATGATTTCGACCTCGACCTCTTCCGTGAGCGGATTTGGCGAATCCCCAGGACCAGACCAGACAAGGATTCCCTGGCTCAGGCTGCTGAGGCCATCAAGAGTTCGAAGCGCCCGCTGATCATTGCTGGCGGAGGCGTCGTGTATTCGTCGGCCAGCAAGGTTTTGGCGGAATTCGCCGAGAAGACCGGGATTCCGGTCGGAAGCACCCAGGCAGGCAAGGGCGCCCTGCCCTATGACCATCCGATGAACTCGGGCCCCATGGGTGCTCTGGGACTGCGCTTTGCCAACCGCCTGGCCCACACTGCAGACCTGATCATCGGTGTCGGCACACGCTATACGGATTTCACCTCGGCATCCAACACGATGTTCCAGAATCCCCAGGTGCACTTCGTCAATATCAACGTCCTGTCATTCGATGCGCACAAGGAGGCAGCCATTCCGGTCATTGGCGATGCCCGTGAGACGCTGAGCGAGCTGCAGGAGGTTTTGGGCGATTGGCAGGTGGACGAGGATTATCGCAGTGAGGCCGTGGCCAAGGCTGATGAGCAACGGCAGGCTGTAGACCGCATGGTCCAGCATATCCCGGGCACTGAGGGGCTGGGGCAGAAGGAGGTCATCGGCATCGTCAACGAATTCGCCCGTCCCCAGGATGTGGTCGTAAACGCCGCCGGGTCCATGCCCAGCGATCTTCAGAAGCTCTGGAAGGCGGGTAGTCCGCTTGGCTACTCGGTCGAGTACGGCTATTCCTGCATGGGCTATGAGATTCCTGCAGCCCTGGGTATGCGAATGGCTGATCCGAGCAGGGAGATCTTCTCCTTCATCGGCGATGCCTCCTTCATCATGTACCACCAGGATGTACTGACGGCGATTCAGGAGCGGGAGAAAATCATATTGCTGCTCTTGGATAACGGCGGTTATGGATCGATTCATTCACTGTCCATGCAGGTCGGCTCTCAAGGATTTGAGACCAAGTATTACTACCGGGGAGATAACGGCCGTCAGAATCTTAAGGAACCGCTGCAGGTTGATTTTCCCAAGATTCTTGAAGGGTATGGGGTCAAGACCTATACCGTCGAGGATGCGGACCAACTGCATCAGGCTTTGCGAAAAGCGCTCGCCAGTGATCAAATCACCGCCATCTATGCAAAGGTGGCACCGGTGGAACGTGACGATGCAGCCGACGCTTACTGGGAGGTGGCCACTCCTGAGGTGGCGCATATCGAATCCTCGATAAAAGCCCATCAGGAATACGAGAGAATCCGCGATTTGCAGCGGAACTATCTATAACCTGCGGATTTCGGGAATGTCCAAAATTTGCATTAACAGCGCTCTGCCCTTAGACCAGGCCGTCGGAACTTTGGTGGCAGGATTACACTGTTGCCATGAGCTCTGAGAAGATGGAAACAGTGATCGATGACCAGGCGCAGAGCGGGGGACCCCAGGCCGAGGCCGCCCGCCAGGTGGAGGAACTGCGTGCCGATGTGGACACCATCGATGCCGCTATTGTCGCCATGCTGGCCGAACGGTTCAGGGTGACCCACCGCATCGGTCTGCTCAAGGCCCAGGCAGGATTCGCCTCAGCTGACCTGCGCCGAGAGGCTTCACAGATAGCGGCCTTGCGAGACGAGGCTGAAAATTATGGCCTCGATCCGAATCTGGCTGAGGCTTATCTGCATCTGGTGGCTGACGCTGCTAAACAGGGTCACGAACAGTTGGCCAGGCAGCTGGGTTCGCGCTGAGGGAATCCATAGCACGCTAATGGTCGATGGTGTAGATGAACTACTAGGCCATCGACCATTAGATATTAGCGATGATGGGATTGCCTGGTCAGCGAGTGCTGGCTTTAGTCTGATGAGCCGTTTCCTGGTAGTGCTGCCTTGATGCCAGGACCGTCACCGTAACGAACAGCCCGACAAGCAGCATGGCGAGAAGGCCTTGGCTGCCGGTCAGGGGCAGAACATCCCTGTAGGAAAAGTCCAGGTTCTCGGTCTGAGAGCTGCCTTGGCCAATGTTCCAGGTGATGTTGACCGTAGTTGAGCCTGCCTTGAACGCTGGGGTATAGAAAGTCCAGGTATTCCAGGATCCCCAAGTCTCTGCCGTGCCGTTCCGTGTCAGTTGGAGAACTGCAACGGTATCCGGGTCCGTGCCGACCGTGACCGAGCTGATGGTCAATTGCGGCGGGCAGACCAAGGTGGCCGCCTTGACGGATGGGTTGTCGGAATTGGTGCCTAGCTGCCTGCCGCTGTTGTCGCCCCAGCCATAGGCCTTGCCGTCGGAGTCGATGACCAGGACTTGGCGCTCGCCTGCAGTGATCTGTATGGTGCTGCCGTCTTTGCTCACCAGAACGGGGGATACGCTGATTGATCCGGTGATGGAGACATTGCCCAGGGCGTTTTTATCGTTGCTTCCCCAGGTATAGACCCGTCCTTTGCTGTCGATTCCCATGCATAAGTATCCTCCAGCGCTGACCTCGGTGGGTTTGAATCCATCGCTGCCTCCATCAGGATCGGCCACCGGGGTAGGTATTGCGGCATCATTGGTGTCTCCTGTGCCCAGGCGTCCGTCGGTATTCGTACCCCAGGCGTAAGCCTTGCCGTCTCTGCCGATGGCCAGGGAGTGTGAGCCTCCCGCACTGACCTGAGTGGCGAAGAATCCTGTCGATCCGTCTTCGTATTTCTTGGGTGACGACACCGATACGGGGCTGGCTTGTGAGGCTGTGGAATTGTTGCCCAGTCTGCCGTTGTAGCCAAATCCCCAAGCGTAGGTTTGCCCGCTTATGCCGATGATCAGCGAGTGCTGATATCCTGCACTGACCTGTCTGACTTGGAATCCAGGGCTAGTGGCGCTTGCGTTGACAGCTACTGGAGTAGGGACGTTCCCAGTCGTGCTACCGTCGCCCACCTGTCCGCCTCTGCTCCTGTCTCCCCAGGCGTAGACCTGATGATCCGTGCCGATGGCCAGGGAATGATAGCCTCCTGCGCTTACCTGGATGTAGGAGAAGTTGTCCTTGTCGGCAACACTGTCGGGCTTCTTCACTCGGATGGGTGTCTTGCTGCTATCGTTGCTGCCGTTGCCGAGCTGTCCACTGCCGTTGTTTCCCCAGGCGTAGGCGTTGCCGTCACTGCCGACGGCCAGAGAATGGTTTTTGCCTGTGCTGACCTGGGCGAAACGGATGCCGCGCTGCGAGGGCGGAGTGATGGTGACCTGGTATCCGCCGGTGGATGGACTGATGGTTGGGTTGACAGTCATTGAAGACGAACGCGTCCAGTGTGCGACCAGGGTCAGCGGGTCAGTGACCGGCTTGCCGAAGTCATAGGCCACATCAGAGCTGCCGTCGGATGCTTTGACAAACCAGCCGTCGAATAGGAAGCCTGCTTTGGTCACAGTCTGTCGGGGCACCAATTCGCCTTCCTTGATGTCCTTGCTTGTCCATGCAGCCCCGATGCCTCCATCGGGGTCGAGATCTATGCGCTTGTTGGTCGGATCGAAGGTGTAGTCGAACTGCTGTGTTTGCGTTGAGTCCCCGGCATCGCCGGCAATGTTCCATGTGATGGTGAAACTGGACGGGCCGTACGGGTACGCGGGCGTCACGAAGGTCCAATCCCGGTTTTCATCCCAGGTGTCTTTGCTTGTCTGGGTCAGGTTCGTGGCTGGCTTGGTGCTGCTGGCCATGGTGCCGAAGGTCACCTTGGTCAGGGTGATTTGTGGTGGCTGTGTGGTGCCGGGCAGCGAGGATGCCCCGTTTCGTCCGATCTGGTTGTAGTAGTTGTATCCCCAGGTGTAGAGCAATCCGTCAGACCCGATGGCCGTCTGGTGATGACTGGAGGTGGCTACCGCGCAGGCCTTCACCGATTGGGCCAGAGTGATGGCTTTCGGATTGGTCTGCCATGCATCGTTATTGTTTATGTTGTTGCCTAGCTGGCCGTAGCCCTCTTTACCCCAGGTGTAGATTCTTCCGCTGTCATCTATGGCTTCGGATCCATCGTCGCCCGCGCTGATGGCGGTGATATTGACAACGTCGTCTCCGAAGCTGATCTTAGTGGATCCTTTCGTGCTGACATTGGAATCAGTCGAGGAGCCGATGGCGGTGCCGGAACCCCATCCATAGACGTCATGATCCGTATCAATCGCCAGCACGTGTTGGTAGCCGGCGCTGATGGCGATATAGGACCGGGTATCAGGCTGTCCGGTGCCCAGGTCTTGGACGCGTGCCGGTGTCGGGTTGTCATTAAGGGTGCCGTTGCCGAGCTGGCCTTTTTCGTTGCGGCCCCAGGCCCAGGCGTGGCCTTGACTGTCCAGGGCGGTGCCTGTGGTGAATCCTGCGCTGATGGCGGTGATGCCGGACAGCGTCGAGACCTTGGTGGGGGAGGAATGGTCGCTGTTGTCTGAGCTGCCGTTGCCGAGCTGGCCGTACTGGTTGTTGCCCCAGGTGTAGACCGTGCCGTCCGAGGCCAGGGCCATGGCGTATGACCGTCCTGCGCTAATGGCGGTGATGTTGGCGTCGAGATTCGCCTTCACAGGCACGGCAGAATCTGTTGTGGTGCCGTTGCCGAGCTGTCCCTTGCCGTTGCTGCCCCAGGTGTAGACGGTACCGTCCGAGGCCAGGGCCATGGAGTAAGCGTCGCCGGCGCTGACGGCTATGAAGATCTTTCCTTTTATGGCGTCATTTTCAGTGATCCGTACTGGTGTAGTCGCCGTGCCTGAGGTTTTGTCGTTCCCCAGACTCCCGCTGGCCTGATTTCCCCAAGCGTAGACGTGTCCGTCCGAACCTACAGCCAGAGTGTGGTAGCGCCCGGCGCTGGCCTGCGCGAACCTCACTGCCCTGGGTTTGGGAGGAGTCAGAGTAATCGTGGAGCCACCGGTGTCATCGCCATGGAGGGCGTTCGACGTTTTCCATTTGGTGTCTGGCGACGACCAATGGGCTTTCAGATTCAGCGGTCCGGTGACCGGGCTGCTGAAGTCGTAGGCCACATTGGAGCTGCCGTCGGCCGCTTTGACGAACCAGCCGTCGAACAGGAAACCTGCCTTGGTAACGCTGGGAGGTGAAGCCTGCTTGCCTGATGTGACGGACTGGTCCGAGACCGATGAACCCCCGTCCGAATCAAAGGTGACCTTTTGAGCAGTGGGTGTGAATGTATAGTCGGCGATGGCCTGGCCTTGTTGCGCTGCGCCGCCAATGGTCCATTCATTGATCTTGATCTTGGTGGTTCCGTAGGTGTGGTGCGGGGTAGTGACCGTCCATGGGGTATTCGTACTCCAAGTGTCGTCACCTGCTGAAGTTCGGTTGATTGGGCTGCCGCTGTCGGTCTTGGCAACATCAGTCTTGCCAAAGGTCACCTTGGCCAAATCTATCTGGGGTGGGCTGACCGCTGCAGGCTTGGTCTGTGAGCCGCTTTGAGGTCCGCTGCTGCCCTGTCCCAGCTTGCCGCTTTTCGCTTCCCCCCAGCTGTAGGGGAGCCCGTCCGAGCCGATGGCCAGACTGTGCCGGCAGACATCGAATGCGGCGACTGTGACGCCTGTCAGGCTCACCTCGGTCATCTTTGAATTAGCAGTTGTGGTTCCGTCGCCCAGCTGACCGCTGGAATTGCTGCCGAACATGTACAGGCTGCCCGCAGAGTCGACCATCGCAGAGGAGGAGTCCCCGGCGCTGACTGAAACAGGCGTCGCCGCTCCCGTGTCCAAGCTTACCAGACTGGGATAGAAGGAGTGAACGCTGTCGGCATTGGGGTCATTTCCTTTGATCAGGGGATAACCCCAGTAATATACCTTGCCTGAATTGCTCAGTGCCAGGACGTGCAGGTACCCTGCATCGATGTCGGTGTAGACAGTGCTGTCTGGGTTGCCGGTTGAGTCGCCGTAAATGCGCGATGGAGTGTAGACATTGGAACCACTGCTGGTGCCGTCCATGGTGCCGATGCTGAGCTGGCCGCCCTGGTTGCGTCCCCAGGCGTAGGCATGTCCTTGGCTGTCCAGCGCCGTTTGAAAATCGTATCCGGCGCTGATGGTGGTGAAGGTGACGCCGGATGAAGAGACCGCTGCTGGTGAAGCGTTGACTTTGACACCCGTGTGCCCGTTGCCGAGCTGGCCGTATTCGTTGTCTCCCCATGTGTAGATCGTCCCGTCCGAGGACAGGGCCATGGCATGCCAGTATCCGGCGCTGATGGCGGTGATGGTGACGTTGAGATTCGCCTTTACCGGTACTGAGGAATCGGGATCCGTGGTGGAACCGTTGCCGAGTTCGCCGCGACTGTTGTCGCCCCAGGTGTAGACGGTGCCGTCCGAGGCTAGGGCCATGGAGAATGTGGTTCCCGCGCTGACGGATATGAAGGTCTTTCCCTTGATGGCCTCGTTTTCGGTAATCCGCACTGGCGTGTTTTTGTTGATTGTGGTTCCATCGCCAAGCTCGCCCTTGCTGTTGTCGCCCCAGGCATAAACGTGGCCATCCGAGCCTACGGCGAGGGTGTGGTCGTGGCCGGCGCTGACCTGTGCGAATCTGACCCCTCTGGGCTTGGGGGGAGTCAGAGTGATTGAAGAGCCCCCTGTGTCGTTGCCGCTGGCGTTGGCTGTCGTCCACTGGGAGTCTTTGACTGATGACCAATGGGCTATCAGCGACTTCGCGCTGGTGCTGGTGACCGGCTTGCCGAAATCGTAGGCCACATTGGAGCTGTCGTCGGCTGCTTTGACGAACCATCCGTCAAACAGGTAGCCTGTCTTGGTGACGGCAGGAGGAGATGCCAGATGACCTGAGGCTACTGTCTGGCTCAAGGCCGGCGAGCCGGACGTCAGCGAGCCCCCATCCGAATCAAAGGTGAGGGTATATGAGGATGAATCCCTGGGCTGGGGCGACTTGTCAGTCTTTTGCTTATTGAATGGTTGGATGGACTTGAACGGCGAGGGATTATTGTTGGCCAGCGGCGATGGTGATGCGGTCGGCATCATAGCCCGTGCCTGCTCACCTGTTTTGAGCAATGAGTTCGCGCTGCTGCTGCCTGCTGTAGGTGTAGGCGCCATGTCGTCGGTGTTTGCGTATGCTCCGGTTGAAGCTACGACCAGCGCCAGTCCAATCATAGCCGTTAAGGTCAACAGTCTACGGGTGCTATGAGCATTCCCCATTTAATCTTCCTCCCCAAGCGTGCTGACTTCCCAGGTCATAGTCCCCATAACTGCGTCGACGCACACCATGTAAAATCCCTCTACTAACTCCACTTTAGCATTACAATCTTCGCAAGGTGCAGAGTGTTGTGATCAAGCTGTTCCACAGGCAAATTCGGTCTGAGCAGCTCGTAACAGGCATGCTTTCGATTGCAAAACTGCGTGAATGCTGATTGGTACTGCTTTTGCATGGGTGACGATTGTTCGTCCGGCCTTCAGGCTGTAACGCTAGTTGCACTGTAACGGCCTTGTTACGAGTGCAAACCGATGGCAACCGGGGTGGTGCCTATGGCCGAACCGCCTTGGTTACCATCGGGAATGAAACCTACTTACGAGGCTTCTTGGCCGGAGGCTCGCCCAGCTGGCTGGTGGTTACCCGGATGCCCGCTTCATCCTCGCCGGCACCCTTGGCCTCGGGCTGGTCGGTCTCCTCGACCAGATCCAGATCTCCGGTGACCCTGCCCGCTTCGGCTATGTCGTCCAAGGCGGCCTTCACGGCTTCCAGGCCCTCCGGCGCCACGCTCAAGGAGGCGGAGAGGATGGGGGTCTTCATGGAGACCTTGGCCTCGGACTTGATTCGCCGCAGTGCGGCCAAGGCCGTGCCTGCCCAGGCCAAAAGATCCGGATCCTGGCCCTGGGCAGCTGCACGGTAGGATTCTGAACGTGGCCAGGAGGCCCTGTGAACCGATCCGTCCCCTTGATGCATCCACTGCCAAGCCTCCTCGGTGGCGAAGGGCAAGAAAGGAGCCAGGAGGCGATCTAGAGCGTCCAGGACCAGTCCCAGGGTTGTGCGGGCGCTCAGCACCTGTGCTTCGTCAGGGGTCCTGCCGGTGGCATCCGCGGTCCCGTAGGCCCGGTTCTTGGCCAGCTCGATGTAGTTGTCGCAGAAGTCCCAGAAGAAGGATTCGGTCACCTCCAATGCCTTGGAGTGCTCGTAGGATTCCAGGGCCTTGGTGGCCTGGTCGATCACCTGGGCAAGGCCGGCCAGGACCGCGCGATCCAGCGGGACCGTCACATCAGCCGGGTCCCAAGTGGCCTCCGCTGCCTGAGTGACCTTATGGTTCTCATCCTCACGTCCGATGGCCAGGGCGAACTTGACGGCGTTGAGGAGTTTGACGGCCAGGCGGCGGCCGATCTTCATCTGTCCTTCATCGTAGGTGGCATCCAGGCCCAGCCGGGCGCAGGATGCCCAGTAGCGCACAGCGTCAGCGCCATACTTCTTGATGGGTTCGTCGGGTACCACCACATTGCCCTTGGACTTGCTCATCTTCTTGTGGTCCGGGTCCAGAATCCACCCCGACAGGGTGGTGTCGCTCCAGGGCAGGCAGCCGTTCTCCAGATGGGCGCGGTCCATGGAGCTGAAGAGCCAGGTGCGGATGATGTCCTGGCCCTGCGGGCGCAGGTCCATGGGGAAGGTCGCCTTGAAGAGGGCCTGGTCCTGTTCGCCCGGCTCGGCCCAGTGGGTCACGATCTGAGGCGTCAGGGAGCTGGTGGCCCAGGTGTCCATGATGTCTTTCTCGGCCGTGAAGCCGCCAGGCTGGTCGCGCTGGGACTCCTCGAAGCCCTCAGGCACATCGCTGCTGGGGTCGATGGGGAGCCTGTCCTCGGCCGGGGTGATGGGATGGGCGTAATCGGTCTCGCCGTTTTCCTTGACCGGGTACCAAAGAGGGAAGGGGACTCCGAAGAAGCGCTGGCGGGAGATCAGCCAGTCGCCGTTAAGTCCCTCGACCCAGTTGTTGTAGCGCACCCGCATGAAGTCCGGATGGAAGTTGAGCTCCTTGCCACGTTCCAGCAGCTCCTTGTTGAGTTTTTGATTGGTGCCGCCATTGCGCAGGTACCACTGGCGGGAGGTGACGATCTCCAGGGGCTTGTCGCCCTTCTCGTAGAAGTTGGTCATGCGCTTGGTGGGCTTGGGTTCGCCATCCAGATCGCCGGATTCACGCAGGGCATCCACGATGATCTTGCGTGCTGAGAAAGTGGTCTTTCCCTCGGTCTGCTCGAAGATTCGACGTCCGCCTTCATCGGTGATCCAGTCCGGCACATCCATGACGATTCGTCCGTTGCGCTGGATGATGGACCTGGTGGGCAGGTTCAGATCCCGCCACCACTGCACGTCGGTCACGTCGCCGAAGGTGCAGCACATAGCAATGCCGGCGCCCTTGTCCATCTCTGCGGCGGGGTGGGCCAGGATGGGCACCTCCACTTTGAACAGGGGAGAGTAGACCTTCTGCCCGAAGTACTTCTGGTAGCGCTTGTCGTCCGGATGGGCGATCAGGGCGCCGCAGGCCGCCAGCAGCTCAGGCCTGGTGGTCTCGATGTAAATTGGCGTGCCGTCCGCAAACCGGAAGGCCACACGGTGATAGAAGCCGTCATATTCGCGCGACTCCAGCTCGGCCTGTGCCACAGCGGTCTGGAAGGTCACGTCCCAGAGCCCGGGGGCCTCCTTCTGATAGGCCTCGCCTCGGGCCAGGTTCCGCAGGAAAGCCTTCTGTGCCACCCGGCGGGGATGCTCGCCGATGGTGTGGTAGGTCTGCGACCAGTCCACCGACAGGCCCAGCGATCGCCAGAGTTGCTCGAAGAGCTTCTCGTCCTCGGCGGTCAGTTCCTCGCATAGTTCGATGAAGTTCTGACGGGAGACGGGCACCTGGTCCTTGGCGCTGATCTTCTTACCCTTGGTCCCGTGGAAGGGGGGCTTGAAGTCCGGATCGTACTTGAGCGAGGTGTCCACGCGGACCCCGTAATAGTTCTGGACCCGCCGCTCGGTGGGCAGACCGTTGTCGTCCCATCCCATGGGGTAGAAGACGTCGTAGCCCTGCATCCGCTTGAACCGGGCGATCACGTCGGTATGGGTGTACGAGAAGACGTGCCCCACATGCAAATGCCCAGAAACCGTGGGCGGCGGGGTGTCGATGGAGTAGACACCGGAGCGCTCGCGGGTGTTGCGGAAGCGGTAGACGCCGGACTCATCCCAGTCGCGGCACCACTTTTCCTCCAGGCCATCCACGCCCACCCTGTCGGGCAGGGGGGTCAGATGGGCATTGACGATTCCTTGGTTTTCAGCAGACATACCAGCATTTTATGGACGAACAGTGACAAGGGGCACCGGCCTTTTCACCCCTGGATGCGCAGGTTCCACAGGGGCAGGTAGCGGTCCACCAAAGAGCTAGGCATGCCCTGCAGGCGGGGGGCGGTGAGGACCAGGGGCGTACGCTGATACAGCCAGTCGCTGGGGGAGAGGTCGCTGACCTGTCGGGCAAAGGCCTTCAGTCGCTCGGCATAGGTGTTCTGGTCAGTGCAGTCCGTCACCTGCTTCCAGGAATTCTGAATATCGATGTTGTCGAAGTGCATCGTGGATTCGGGGTCAGCGAAGCGGTCGATTTCATCATTGTCCATGACCAGCAGGGTCATGTCATAGTCGTGGCGATTGAGCACCTGGTCGCGGAATGCAGCCTGGTCCACCATGGAGACCTGGCTGGGGATGCCCACCGCCTTCAGCTGCGTGCTGATTAGATCGCCCACCTGGTTGCCGAATTCCTGCGGGTAGATCAGGCGCAGACCGCCGTGATAGTAGGACGGGGCGTAGTAGGAGTTTCGACGGGCCGCCTGGATGCGGTCGAAGGGGAAAGCCTGCAGACCGGGATCATAGCCGGGGCTCAACGGGTTGAGCGGCCCGCCCAACACTTTGGCTCCGCCGCCTTCCAGATCGGCCAGCGCCTGGCGGTCCACGGCATAGCGGACGGCCTCGCGCACATGCTGGTCGGATAGCAGGCTGGATGCCTCGTTGTTGAAGGCCAGGACCACATTGTTTGTGCTGGGCGTGGCAGTCGGCGCCTTGCCGGCCTGTTTGGCGGTGGCGGGATCCATGTCCACTACAGCGTCCAGGCGTCCCTGGTCCAGATTCTTGATGGTCTCTTGCGGGCTGCCGGTGTAGCTGATGATCACCTTGTGGATGGCGGCCTTGTCCGGGCCTTGGTAGGACTTGCTGGCGGTCAGGGTCAGGCTGGTACCCGGCTGCCAGTCATCCACCTGGTAGGGGCCTGAGCCAGCTGATCGAGTGGAATAGTTGACCCGGGCCCGGCGGTCGTAGACTATGCCCGCTCGACCGCTCAGTGCGGTCAGCAGCCTGGCGTTCGGGCTCTTCAGGCCGATTACCAGTGTGGCATCATCGGGGTTGGTGACCCTGGCCAGTCCATCCAGGTCCCGATGGCCCTGGTACTGGTGGTCGATGATCTGCTGCAGGGACCAGAGGGCATCCTCCGAGGTCAGGCGGCGTCCGTCGACGAAGTGGGCGTCATTGCGCAGATGAAAGGTGTAGAGCAGCCCGTTTGAGGAGACCTCCCAGTTTTGAGCCAGGCCGGGCGTCGGCCGGCCTTTGGCGTCGGGCCTGGTCAGAGTCTGGTAGACATTGCCCATCAGGGCCTGGTCGGTGGCAAATCCGGGTTCGGTGCGGATGTCAAGGGAGACGGGGGCCTGGCGGGCTCGAATGCGCACGATCTGGCCCGTGCTCCCCTGGGCCCAGGGCAGCTGCCAGCTTCCCTGACCTGTCACCAGCGGCCAGGCTATGTAGGTGCCCGCTGTCAGGATCGCCAGTACCAGCAGAAAGATGATTCCGGATCTGATTTGTGTGTGTCTGCCCCGTGCCATGGTTTTGATTCTATCGAGAGGCTGGTCCGGCCAGGAGTTCGGCGCTGGGGCATGTTTCGGCCAGGGGGCAGTGGAGGCAGTCGGGCTTGCGGGCGTGGCAGGTGGCTCGGCCGTGGAGGATCAGCCTGTGCGACAGATTGGTCCAGTCCTCGGGCGGGAAACAGTCGCAGATCTCATGCTCGATCTTCACTGGATCGGGGTGGGTGCTGCGCCAGTCGGTCCGCCAGCGCAGACGGCCGGTGACCCGGGTGACGTGGGTGTCCACCGGGAATCCGGGGATGTTGAAGGCATTGCCGAGGACTACATTGGCGGTCTTGCGTCCCACGCCGGGCAGACTGGTCAGTTCCTCCATGGTCTGGGGGACCTTGCCGTTGTAGTCTTCGGTCAGCATCTGAGAGAGCCCCAGCAGGTGGCGGGCCTTGGCGTGGTAGAAGCCCACCGGGTGGATTATGGCCTCCAGTTCGTTCGGCTGGGCCTGGGCCATGGCTGCGGGATCGGGGTAGCGCTCGAAGAGTTCCGGGGTCACCGAGTTGACCCGCTTATCGGTGGTTTGGGCGCTCAGGACAGTGGCCACCAGCAGTTCGAAGGGGTTGTGAAAGTGCAGGGCGCAGACCGCCTCGGGAAAGACCTGGCAGAGGATGCGGTACTCCTCGTGCATGCGGGCCAGGCGGTGGGCCTTGCTTTCCCTGCCTTGGGGACGCTTTCGATTTGATGATGCATCAGTCACTATGATCGGTTTTCTTCTTCTTGGAGTCCTGGGATTGTTCTGACTGGCTGTCCTCTTGCTCGGCTGGGTCTGGGTTGGTCCCGGCATCCGGCTCGGGCTTGGGGGCTGAGGCCGTCCGTGCTGACGAGGGCGGGTCGAACCGGTAGCCCACATTGCGGACCGTGCCGATCAGGTGCTCGTACTCGCTGCCCAGCTTGGCCCTGAGCCGCCGCACATGCACATCAACCGTCCTGGTGCCGCCGTAGTAGTCATAGCCCCAGACCTCCTGGAGGAGCTGCGCCCTGGTGAAGACCCTGCCGGGATGCTGAACCAGGTATTTGAGCAGCTCGAACTCCTTGTAGGCCAGGTTGATGGGACGACCGTGGATTCGGGCTGTGTAGCTTTCGGTGTCCACAACCAGATCGCCTGAGCGGACCTGACCAGTGGGCACCTGGTCCTCAGCCTCTTCGGGCTGAGCATCTGGCTTGCGTGTCGGGGTCTCGCGTTGGCAGACCAGACGCAGCCGAGCTTCGACCTCGGCGGGGGATGCGGACTGAATGATGACGTCGGCCACGCCCCAGCTGGCATTGACCACGGTGAAGCCGCCCTCGCTCAGAACCAGGATGATGGGCGTGGACAGGCCCGAGGCCCGGGTCAGGTTGCAGAGGGTCTTGGCCTCGGCCAGGTCGTCGCTGGCATCGATCAGCAGCACTGTGTCCTCGGGCATTCTTACCAGGGAGGCGGCGTCCAAGGGCAGAACGCGCACCCGATGGGAAAGCAGGGCCAAGGCTGGCAGAACCGATGCCGGGTCCTCGGCGCAGGTCATCAAGGTCAGATCCGTCACGGGGGTACCTTCTTCCCTGTCCGTTCGTCCATAGAGGGGTGGATTCGTTGAACAGTCGTCATCATTGTACAATCGGCCCGTCACAGGGCTTCGAGTTCACAGGATGGCCTTGCCCTAGGATGTGACGTATGGCTCCCCGATGGGGACAGGCAGGAGGACCCATGGCGCAGACCGTAAAAGAAACCCAGGATGGGCGCGCGCCCGCCCTGACGCAGCTGCTGGCCCTGGCGGCGCTGATCCTGCCAGGCGTGGCGGCGGGCTTGTTGGCCGAGCCTCGGGTCGCCCGATGGGTGCAGGCCTTCCTGGTTCTGGTGCTGGCATTGGCCCTGTTGGCCTCTTGGCCCTTGGTGGGTCGGGGTATTCGCTCCGGCCCAGACCGAGCCATGTTCGGTTTGCTGACCTTGGTCTGCCTGGTTCCGGCCTTGGTCGTGCAGGGGTCTGACGCCTTCAGGGTCTGGCTGTCAACTGCGGCATTCCTGCTTGCCCTCCTGGCCGTGTTCATGTTTGTTCGGCAGATGCTGCGTAGGGACAGGCGGATGGTCATCCGGGGCATTTCTGCAACCGCCATGGGCGGGGTCACTGCTGTCGCCGCCTCGGGATGGGTCTTCCTGCCAGAGCTGGTCAGGGGCTTCGGACCTGACCTAATGCCAATCCTGGTAGTGCTTGTGGCCTTGCTGCTGCTGATCGGGCTCATCATCGCAGGCTATCGCTGGGCCGAAGAAGCAGCTGATCAGTCCGGAGCCATTGGTCTGGCGCTGATGTCGGTGCTTCTGTCCGGAGCCATCGTGGTACTGGCGGCCCTCGTCCTTCAGACGACGATCTGAGCTAGGCATTCATCAGGTGGTCCAGAAGGATCTGGATGCCCATGACTATTAGAATGATGCCGCCGGCGATTCTGGCAGGCTTGCGCCAGCGGGAACCGACAACATATCCAATGCGCAATCCCGCTATGGAGACCGCAGCCGTCACCAATCCGATGACCAGTGCGGACAGCCAGATGTTGATGCCCAGCAGGGCCAGGCCCGCGCCCACGCCGAATGAGTCGATGCTGGTGGCTATGGCTGCAGGAAGCATTTGCCGCCAGGAGAAGCTCTCTTCTCCGTTAGTTCCTTCTTCCTTGCCGTAGACGCCCTCGCGGATCATGTTGACCCCGATGGCCGACAGAATGCCGAAAATAATCCAGTGATCCACAGCGGCCAGGGAGTCCTGCAGCATGGAGGCTGCGAAGTAGCCAAGCAGGGGCAGCAGAGTCTGGAATCCGCCGAACCAAAGTCCGACCAGCCAATGATGGCGGGCCCGCAGTCGGTCCACGGACAGTCCCTTGCTGATGGAGACGGCAAAAGCGTCAGAAGATACACCTAAAGCGATAAACAACAGTCTTAAGAACACGGCATTCCTTGAAAGGGTTCATCCCCGGTGGGATGGGCCTCGACCAGGTCTCCTCAAACCCGCCTACGCCTCGGGAGCGTCGAGCGCGGAACTGCCGACTGGGGTCGGCTTTGAATTCGTTGAATGCCGTTCACATGCTACGCCATAACAATATGGACATAGATTTTACCTGTCAGCGCTGGAGAATCAAGCATGACAGGCTATCGGATAGGCCCATTAGCGAGCCATAGTCACTGTCAGGCTGCCTCCCGCTGCGTGGATGGCGCTGATGACCGTACTCAGCGCCGGATCCCCCTGATTGCTCAGGGCCTTGTAGATGCCCGAACGGGATCGGTCGGCATCCGAGGCGATGGCGCTCATATGCCTCTGTGCTCGCGCTACCTCGCCGAGTGCATTTGCGATGATGGCAGCTCCTTGCCGAGGGTTTTCGGCCTTGTCGGCCTCTTCCATGGCAACCTGCAGGTAGGTGACGGCCGCCTGCTCACTATGTATATGGTCGCCTGCATGAAATTTCCTGATCTTCAACATCATCACAACCCTGTCCTTAATGTGGTCCGTTTCCTTGCCCGTTGGCTGACATCAGCTTTCCAGATATGACTTCCACAGATGTTTTGCATGGTCTATGTCCCTCTTCTGATGAGCCTTGCTGCCGCCGCAAAGCAGTAACACGACCTGTCTGTTCTTTAGGCCAAAGTAGGTGCGGTAACCAGGACCATAGTGAAAACGTATTTCGAATACGCCTTCTCCCAAAGTCTTCCAATCCCCTGACAGGTGCCCGGATAGCTTTACTTGTTCCCATCGGTGCAGGATACGTACTGCCGACTGGGTGTCTTTCATTTCATCAATCCACCGGCTGAATTCCTCAGTCTCCAGTACTTCAATGATGGACAGGGGCATGGTGCCGCTTCCCCTCCCTTATTTTCGAGAAGATGCGTCCCATTCCCCACAAGAAAAGTGTACACTACAGTAGACATTAGAGCAATTGCTCATGACATCTAGATGTCGGGTGACTAACGGATTCCGTTGCCGGTTTTCGAGTATTGCTGGTCTTACTGGTCCTGGTAGGTGACGGCGTAGAACTCGCCGTTCTGGAAGCGTGCCATGTACACATCGCTGACCTTGTGTATGCCCTGCTTGGCCAGCTGCTCGTCGAGCCAGTCCTCGTCCCGTCCCATGGTGTCAAGAACGTCGGGATTGACCCGTCCGTCCATGACCACCGGATAGCGCACGTCCTTGTCGCCCTCGGAGATGATGGTCAGGCCGCCGTTCTGTTCGACGATGCCCCGCTTGACGTCGCGTATGTCGTTGATGCCCTTGGTGCGTAGCTTGAAGTCCACCTCCTTGGCCGTCAGGTTGACCTTGAGACAGTTTTGGACCAGCAGTTTGCCGTTCTTGATGATGGTGACCGGTTCGCCGTCGATGTACTTGCCTACCGCGTGGATGTGGGTCTTGGCATACCTAGTGATGAGGATCAGTGCCGCCCATATCAGCAGGATGACAATGTACTGGGCCATGGAGATGCTGTCGCTGTAGATGACCCCGCCGATGATGCCGCCCAGGACGTAGTTCTGCAATTGGTCCATGGGCGAGGTGGGCGCCAGGTTCCCCTTGCCGGTCACATTGATGAGCAGGGTGATGAAGAGCAGCCCGACAATCAGCTTCAGGGCCACGTTGACGTAGAAATTGATATCCATGGGTCACTCTCCGATCACGGTGATGTCTGGGTGGTACAGGTCGGCGCGCTGCAACAGGAATTCGGAGCCTGAACTGTTGAATACCAGGGTGTAGTAGCCCTTGGGGGTCTTGATGATCATGTCGTTGTTGCGCGAGGTGTCGTTGATGCTGATCTGCTCAGGATCGACCTTGAGCTTGGCGGCGGATTTGTCGATGACCGTGGTCAGCTGTCCGCTCTGCAGGCTGGCTGTGCGCAGATTGGTGTAGTCGCTGTACTGGATGGCCGCCGCCAACAGGAGCAGGGTTGCCAGGATGATGGACAGATCCTTGTACTTGTGGTTCCAACGGTGGCGGGAGTACATGAACAGGAAGAAGAGAAAGGCCAGGGCCAGAACGACGACCACGATGATCCTGATCATGGTCCAGTTGGTCTGACCGCCCTTGAGGTATTGGTACGTATAGAAAGTCATAGCCGCTCCTGCCCTTGCGCGCGCACCCGCAATTGGCAATCGTAGACGGCCAGACGCGTTTTGGGAGGATTTGGGCATGCAAAACCCCGGTTCGGGCGCTCGATTGGGCCCTTGCCGGGGTGATTGTGTCGACTGGTCGGCCTTGAGAGGTCAGTGCTGGGCGGCCAGGCGCTCGCGTGCAGCCTTGATCTGGGTCTCAGCAGCCTCGGCGTTGGTCCAGTAGTCGCCAGGCATGACCTCCTTGCCTGGTTCCAGAGCCTTGTACTGCTCGAAGAAGTGCTTGATTTCCTGCTTGTGGAAGTCGGAGACGTCGTCGATGTCCTTGATGGCATCGTAGCGGGCATCAGCAGGCACGCAGAGGACCTTGTCATCCCCGCCGGCCTCGTCGACCATGTGGTAGAGACCCACGGCGCGGCATTCGACGATGCAGCCCGGGAAGACCGAATCGGGGATCATGACCAGAGCATCCAAGGGATCGCCGTCCTCGCCCAGGGTGCCGTCGATGTAGCCGTAGTCGTCGGGGTAGCCCATAGAGGTGAAGAGGGTGCGGTCCAGCCTGATATGGCCGCTATCGTGGTCCATCTCATACTTGTTGCGGGAGCCCCGGGGGATCTCGACCAACACGTCGAATGTCTCTGCCATTGTCCTGTCTCCTTCTCGGTCTGGACAGCATAGGTATGTGTTATACACAGCATAACCGTCCCGCGGCACATTCGACCACAATCTCCCGCTCACGCACCTGTACGCCCGGCAGTCGCTCATACTCAAGGCATGGAGCGGGCGAAGAGTGAGGACGAGTATGAACAAGCATAGACGGGTCAGCCTCTTGGCGGCTCTGGTTGCCTTGGCGACCCTTGCCGGTCCGGCGGCTCCTGCCGTGGCTGGCGGAGGATCGGGTCATGCCGGTGGCGGACCTGTGCCCCCCGGCGGCGAAAATGTCCGGATTTGGCAGGGTTGGGCCTACAAGGATGACGACCAGGGCGCTTTTGGCGGTTATGAGATAGGCAGCATAGACAGGGCGTTGTCCCAGATGGGTGTGGTGGATGGGGGCAATGCCACTACGGCCCGGGTCAAGCGTCAGGCTCTGGATGAGGCTAACGGCAACTGTCAGGCGCGCTTTAACCAGGCCCATGCAGACCAATCCGGACAGGGCCACTGCCGGGTAACCGGCGTGGGAGTGGTTGCTGGCTATCGGGGATCCCAACGTATCTTTGACGGGATCTGTGTGGCTATTCACAAGCTTTGGATGGATAACTGGCGAAGCCAGGTGGCCAACAGCACCTTTAGCAACCGCGGGGTGACCTACCGAACCGGCGACCCATTCTGGGATCAGCCCGAGGACAGTCTGGACAAATTTGCTGACGAGTATGCAGGCAACGAGAATGACATTTCCCTGGTGGTGATCATGCTCAACGACTACGAGCCCAAGCCGGCAGATCTGCCGCCGGATCCCCCTGACAAGGAAGTAGATCGTGGAACAAGCGCGGATGGGATGACCAATCGCACCCGTATCGTCACTGAAACCGGTCACGGCGGGCGAGAACTGACTTTTAGCGATGTCTTTAATCCTCAGGGCAAGCAGTACCGTATAAGCGGCCAGCATGTCAGGGACCAGACCAGCGGTGAAGATTTGACTGACAAATTCATTTTCAACACCGCCGAAGGAGCTAGGCCGCCTGGTGGCCGGGCCACAGCAACCTGGAAGGGCGGTGCTCTGCCGCAGAAACACCGCTGGGTGTGGCAGCTGGATGTGACTGTCGAGCGGCCAGAGACCGGGGTGATTCTGGACCAGGGAGGAGTCCACTGGAAGGGCGCCGCCCGGCAGATTGACCAGTCGACTCCGGAACGTCGTACACCCACATGGAAGCCCAGGCCCGACAAATCCTGGATCCTGCGAGATACGACTACGGGGGTGTGGAAGAGCGTCATAGACCCGCAGTGGAGTAACGGAACTGGGGCCGACGGGCATGCCTTTCTGGATGGGGATCGAGTGGGGTCGGTGGTCAACGCCACTGTCGAAGCCCATCTGATTGAGGCACCCAAGGTTTTCGCCCTGACTGACGACTGGAGCGCTGCTGACTATCTGGTCGATCAGGACGGGGCTCGGGCCATTCGCATTTTCGTTGCCAAGGCCAAGGCGGATGCAGACGGGCACTACCGCCGCAGCAGCATCGAGGACATTGCTGCCAAGGGCAGGGATGTGACCGACCGTTTCGAGATCAGCGTGACCGGCACACGAGCGCGGGCACAAGCCAAAAGCGGATGGCTGAACGGCTTAAAGGGGATGGAGGACCCTATGCAGGTCACCATGCTGGTTCCCTTCACGGTCCGCTTTGCCAACGGCGGCGGCGCAGCCAAGGTCCGCAAGGATATGGGTGGAGCACCTGACCAGGAGCTGACCTTTTGCCGGGCTCCTGATGGCCATGGCAGCCAAGGCGAGCCTCTGACCAACTCGGGTTCCCAGACAGTCAACACGCAGAGTGTGGAGACCAACAAGCCAGGCATTTGCGGATACCTGCCTCCGGTACGCAAGGATGTAATCTCCGAGGCTGGTCAGGGCGGGGAGCAGGCCAGCGTTGACGGCAAGGGGGTCTTCCCCGGTCAGCGACTGGAATATCAGTTGGATACCCAGCCCAGCCTGCCCGACAATCTGGCCTATCCTGTCAAATCAATCATCCTGACGGATGTGTATGACCGCTGGTTTGTGCCCGACAAGCAGACCCTTGAGGTTACTGACCTGCAGAGCGGCGATATCATCGCCAAGACCGGATACGCCACAAAGTGGAAGGACAAGGACCACAGTTTGCGGGTGGCCATTACCAACCCCGCCCGTATCAGCAAGTGGCGGGCCGGGGGCAAACCCAGAATCCGCCTGCGCTTTGAGGGCAGGGTTGATCCCAAGGCTCCAAGGGATCATCGGGTGGGCAATCAGTGGTTGCTGACGCTGAACAATTCACTGACCCCCTCCAACCAAGTGAGCAATCCACCAGCTGACTTCCATCCCTCAAAGAGCGATGTCAGCGCGCATGATCCGGGCATCAGCATCGACGGCAAGGTGCTCTTTGTGGGTGACCGGGGAGTTTATCGAATTAGTCTGGACGCCCGCCGTAAAGACACCGCCTACCCGGTCTGGCGGCTGGGCATGACGGATGCCTACGACGCTCGGCATCTGGATATCGATCCCAAGAGCATCGAGGTCCTGGGCTCCGACGGCCGCGATTACACCAAGGCTTTCAATATCCAGGTAAGAAACGGTATGGTTCTGGTCTTCGCCAAAACTGTGGACACCTATGTTCCGGCCACAGGTGCGACCCTCAAAGGAGATCCTCAGCCTCCCGATCTGGCTGCCTATGCCGCTGCCCGAGGCCATAGTCCCCTCAGGGAGCCGGCCATTGACCAAGGCTTGCTGGGGCGCACCTACGATCTGGTCCTGCCTTACACGGTCATCCGTGCAGAGCCTGGTCACGTGGTGCGCAACCAGGCGACTCAGATAGTCAACGACATGCGCAAAGCCACCAATGTGGTCGCTAATCCGGTCAAACCGCTCAATCCCGCCAAGGATGTGGTAGTGGACGTGGGCGGGGACAGCGCTCACAGCAGCAGTCTCTACCGTGGCCGGCTCTTCCTCTATCGTCTGGACTCAAGTCTGCTGCCGGCCGGACGGGCCTATCCGCAGGTGAAAACCTGGCGGATCGAGGATCGGCTGGACCCCTCTGTGGACCGGTTCACCGGCCATTGGGCCGTCTACGCCAACCAGGATCTCTACGAGAATGGGCGCATCCTGATTCATCATGGACAAATCATGGCTGGTTCGGATATATCTGCAGATATTCATGGCGGCCCCCTGTTCACGATGACCGCAGACCCGGCAGGTCTGGTCAAAGTGGAGGCCACACCCCGATATCTGGCCTTGGTCAGCGCTTCAGGCAACCGCCCGGTCGGCTGGAGGGCCTACCTGCAATGCAGACGGCTGAAGAAAGTTGAACGTCATGAGAACCGATTTACTGAGTTCTATCAGGACAAGACCATGGTCTCCAACACGGTCTGGACCAGAACGCCCGATATGACCCCGGCACTGCATATCGAGAAGTTTGATCAGGCCGGCGGTTTGCCCAAGGGTGATCGGGATCAGCCGGAACAGGCCCTTCGGACTCATGATGATGTCCCTATTGTTTTCCGGATCACCAATGATTCTCCCCGCGATCCCGGCGATGGGACCGGGGCCATCTTCCCCGCCCGGCAACTGCGTTTGGAGGATCAGACAGTCGTCGGTCAGGGGCGGGTGACTGGGATTCGCTATCCCGACAACTGGTCGACCCTGATGCTACGACCTGGCCAGTCTGTAGACGTGCATGCCAAGGTGACGGGCATATCAGGTCGGCACACCGACAGGGCCAGAGTGATCGGCAGTCCCCTGGTGCCCTGTCCGGTAGAAGATGATGCGGCCCTTCCTGAGCGGGAAGATGCCGGTAAGGCTTCTGTACGGCCTGATTCCCGGGGCGTGATGGTCGACGGCCGTCTGCTGTGTTCGGATCGGGCTGTCCGTTCCAATAGCGACGATTGGAACGCCCTTGGGGAAGCACTGCCCGGAACAGGGGCGGCTGTAGCTCTTCCTCTGGCCATCGTTGCAGCGGCAGCCATGACCGGCTCGCTCCTCTTCGGCCTGGTCAGGGGGGCGTCCAAGGGCCGTAGGGGCGGCAGTGACCGCTGATTTCACACGTCCAGCCCATGCGTGTCCCCTGGTCTGCCGTCTTTCTGGCTGGGCCATTGCTCATCCAAAGGAGGCCGTGATCCATCGCAGGCCAGGTAGACACGTGCGATGCGCATGCCGGCCCGTTCCGGCTCCAAGGTCAGCACGTGCCGACCGCCGGTCAGCTGGACGGCGGCCATCTCCGACCATCCCCAGACATGCTCGGTGGCGAAGGTCATCAGTCTTCCCCCTCGGGGGAAGATGTCGTCCGGGGCCAGCGGGTCGCCGTCCAAGATCACATGGCAGGAGTCCTCCAGGTCGGAGGCGAACTGGGCTAGGAGCCAGATCCGGTAGTTGCCTGGCCTGTCAACCTGGAAGGCCAGGTTTATGCCGGGAGCTCGGCCGGGTTTGGGCCAGAGCTGTTGCCTTGGCTCGGTCCGCATGGCCAGGCCCCAGCCCCGGTGAATGGGGGCGTCGGTAGGGACCCAGCAGCCCTTCCGACGCCTGCCATTCTGTGGGCCATCCTGTGACAGCCAGGCGTTTTCGTCCTGTCTTAGGCAGTCGGCGGGCTCAAGGTAGATATGCTCTGGGGTCTTGTTGGCGTCATTGTCCTGGCTGAGCTTCTGCTCATGCTGATGCCCGGCAGGCCAGACCAGCTTCGGCCGTGTATACAAACCGCCATGAAGCCAGTAGTCCTGATCGAAGTAGGGTACAGGTTCTTCCGGGGTATGGTCCGGATCGATTCCGTAGTCTCCGATGGCCAGGTTCCGTAGGGGGCGGTCCAAGACCTCGGCCGTGGGCGTTGGCTGATGGTCCGTAATCTGATTGCCGGTCTGAGCCCTGTCTTTATGAAATGTGTGAGAGCTCCTGTTGTCGGTCTGTTTGGAGGGCTGTCCACCTGTCACCCAGGTACTGAAGGCCGGTCCCAGTCGGCTGGGCCGTTCCTGGCCGGTGTTGATCACCACTTTGTCGATGCCGAAGGAGTCGTCCACAGCGATCAGCTGCAGCCGGTGGGGTCCGGCCTTCAAATAGGGCAGGATCATGGCCAGCTGCTCGGCGTTGTATACGATGGTCTCCTGCCAGTTGCCACGGAACTCGTCAGTGGTAGATGATTCCAGGATTTCGCCCTGGTCGCCATCCAGGCTGACACGCAGGCGAATTCGCCCACGTGAGTTTAGAGTGGGCAGCCGGTGAACCTCCAGACGATGGCGGCCGGGAGTCTTCAGCCAGAAGTCCAGACTCAGATAGGCCCCGCTTCCTGATTCCGGGTCGCTCCAGCCCTTGGTCTGCATCAGGCTTGGGCCAAAACGTCCCAGGTCTTGCGTCGCCAGCCAAGCAGTGGCCTGAGTGAGGTCGGGGTTGACGCGTCCGCGTGAGGGATCCATGCTGATGTGGCCATCCGCCTCGACGTAGCCGGTGAATCCTTGTCTGAGGCCAGGATTCTCGCCTACTAGAACATCGACCCTGATCGGGGTAGACCAGGCTTTTTCGGTTGTCTCCGGCTTGCTGGGACGGGTGATGATGGTCAGCGTACCCTGGCGACCCGCATGTGTTGAGGCGTTCTCGACCTGTACATGGATTCGCCATTCATCCCTGACAATTCGTCGTTCCACTGGCAGACGGATCCAGTCCTGATCGGCGCTGATGCACACTTCCTGTGCAGGGCTTCCCATAAGGTCCAGGTCAATCCAACGGTCGGTGATGCCATAGGGATCGAAGACCAGCTTGACGTGATGGCTATTGCCCGGGACTATGACGCCCTCCTGTGCTCCCTGTGGCGTCAGGATCAGTCCCTGGTTTGGTTGAACCTTCACCGGCCTGCAAGCCGGGTACTGAGGCAGCGTAGGAGGAGGGAACCTGTTGGGAGTGAGGATGCCGTCCCAACCGCCTTGTGCCAGCTCCTTGTTGTACCAATGGAGCAGAGCCCGGATCATCCCCTGGAAAAGATGGGAGATCTTCATCTGCCTGTCGGCGGCTGGCAAGGCGCTTCTGGCGGCCTCAAGGCGGCTGCGGTCCGCATGGTAGAACTGGGCGTTCACGTAGTAGGCCATGGCGATCTTCAGGTCCACCAGCGATCGATAGGCTTCGCGAAACTCTGGCTTCATGCTCCTGCCAAGATTGTGCGAGCGCTCAGCGAGTTCCCGTAAGGCTGCCAGCCGGCCGCCCGCCTCGTCGTCGTAACCTGTCTGGGTGAAGGAGTCCTCGTGCAGGTGTTCGATTTTGGTCTGATTGTTGATCCGGTAGTAGCTCATGCACAGGTCGGCTACCTCAGAGCCGCGATCGTCGGCGAAGGTCTGGTCGAACCAGGCGGCCACGAAGTCCCGGGCCGACAGACTGTGGTGATCCTCGTCTGCATTCCAGGCCAGGTGGAGGAAGTAGGATCCCTCCAGCTCCAGGCGCTTGATGGCTCCCAGATTATCTACCCATACCCGGCGGATGCCCCGATCCCAGCACTTGCCCAGCTGGTCGTTCATCAGAGCCAGGGGAGTGGATGAGGTGCAGCGGTAGCTGGTCCTCGGTGGCGCCCAGTAGGAGCTGTGGTAGTAGACCCCATTGCCTCCGCTGCGTGCCCGTTCGGCCTGATTGGGGAAGCGACGCATATACCCGTAGTTGTCGTTGACCCACATGATGGTCACGTCTTCGGGCAGGTCCAGGCCCGCGTCGTAGAGGGGCAGCACCTCCTTGTAGGGAATGAAGAGCTGGGGTACCTCCTGTGGAGGTCGACCCAGGTGCTGACGCAGGATGTCCCTCTGGTCGCGAATGATCCGACCGAGCAGATCGACCCGCGCTCGCAGGCGACCCTCCTGGTCCAGGTTCGGATCCTCGTCGATGGCGCGCGTGGTCAGGCCTGTGTCGTGTATGCCGCGCATGCCCAGGGTCCAGGTGACCTCGTAGTTCCGGTTCATGTCCACGCTCTGCGACCAGTAGCGCCGAATCATATCCCGGTTGGGTCCGGGCAACGAATAGTCATAGTCCACATGCGTGCCCTGCGAGGCCACCCAGGGGTCCCACTCATGCTGGTTGCTCCGCAGGAGCATGTCGCAGTGGCTGCTTCCGATGACAATCCCCATGCTCTGGGCAAGCCTGCCGTTACGCGGATCGGCATTGAAGGCGTTGACGTGCATGGCCGGCCACAGATAGTTGCCGCCCAGCCGCAGAATCAGGTCAAAGACTTTTTCGTAGGTCGTCGGCCCGATGGTTCCGTCGGGAGTGTGCAGGCGAGCCCAGTCGTCCAGCTCCTCCTCGTCGTTGATGAAGAAGCCCCGGTATTTGACCGAGGGCCAGTCGAAGACGCGCAGATCGTCGGGCAGGCATATCCGTTCATGGTGACGTGCCGGCACGTTCCCCCACCAGTGCAAGGGTGAGATGCCGATGGCCCGGCTGAGAGCGTAGATCCCGTAGACGGTTCCGCGCCGATCAGTCCCGGCGATATAGAGGGTGCCGTCGATGACCTGCAAGGTGAAGCCTTCCCAGCGATACTCTCCTTGGGGGTCCTTGAGCGGGGTCAGATCGAGCTGGTCGGAGCAGACAGCCGAATCGATCCAACTTGAATGGCCCAGGGTGCCCAGGCAGATGGTCGGGCTGCTCTCGTCAATCAGATTGGTCGGTCTCTGGGTCTGGCCGGTGACGGTCGCAAAATCCCTCATCAGATTGCTTGCCGCAATTTGCACGGCCGAATCCTCACCATGATCCAGCAGCCAATTGGGCCTGACCCCTGAATCGGCCAGAACTGCGCCCGACCCGGCGGTCACTGGGATGGTTCCGGGCTGGGGATGAAACGAGGTGACCATGGTGGCGCTCCCACTGTCTGCTGATCTGGCGGATGCTCTGCCGCCTGTGTTCGGACACCCATAGGCTAACACCTAATTAGGAAAATTTTCAATGAGCAAAAAAATGAATACGACTGACAGAGTTCGATGGCCGTCTCCCTCCATTACCATAGTTGGAGACGCTCACAGTCCAGCAGAGCCGGGAGGCGATCCGATGAGCAAGAAAGTGACGCTGGCCGACGTGGCTGCCAAGGCAGGGGTTGCGGTGTCCACAGCCTCCAAGGCGCTACGCAACAGCGCACAGGTCAGCGGTCCGACAAGGGCCAAGGTGTTCAAGGCCGCGGCAGAGCTCTCCTTTTCGCTCAATGAGCGTCAGAAACAGTCCCAACCTCCCAGCCTGCCAAAGTCGGTGGGGCTGGTCACTTCGGACCTGGACGGTCAGTTTTCCATGCCCATCCTGATTGGCGCGGAAAGCTACTTCGGAGTTGAATCCATTCCTGTTTTTCTCTGCAACGCCGGCAGGGACCCGGCTCTTGAACAGCACCATATAGATAATCTGCTGGCCTATGGCGTCAAAGGTCTGCTGATGGTCGGATGGCGTACCGATCCGCGGCCTGCGCTGACCAGCTGTCCGGTGCCGGTTGTCTATGCCAACCAGGCGTCCCTGGATCCCCATGACTGCTCGGTCATCACTGACAACGAGGATGTCGGACGGCTGATGGTACGGCATCTGGTCGAGGGTGGATCCAAAAAAGTCGTGCTGATTGCTGGCGACCCAGCCTTCCAGTCCTCGGTCAGGCGACTCAAGGGCGAGATGGCCGAACTGGATAGCCGTGGTTTGACTGCCGTGCGTACGGTTCGGTATGGAGGTTGGAACGAAGAGACCGGACGTCGCACCATGATTGGCTTGCTGGATGAGGGCATCGACTTCGACGGCGTGGCTTGCGGCAACGACGAGATAGCCCGAGGGTGCCTGGATATCCTGCATGACCGGCATGTTTCCGTGCCGGATAAAGTGTCGGTGGTTGGGGTTGACAATCGTATGGTCATTGTCGGCAACTCGCGTCCTCCGCTGACCAGCGTCGACCTGAATCTGAAGGCCATCGGCACCAGGGCAGCCAGCTGCCTTGCTGATATGCTGGACGGCCGAAGTCACCAAGGTATCGAATGCGTCAAGGGCACGCTGGTCCAGCGCGCCTCTACCAGAATGCCGCTCTAAAGCAGTCCGTCGCTCCATTTCGGATATCACTGCAATCGCAATTTCACCGCCATAAGCGAGTCGTTCGTCCTTTAATCTTAAGAAACTTTTTCATTTGACAAACTTTTCTTTCCTTCTTATCATGACCAGTGTCGGAGTTGCCGATAGGCATTAGAGCCGCAGGTCGTCTGGTCCGGTTTCAAGTGCGATCGAGGTTGATCCTTTCGGCTCCTGCGCATCCCACTCGATGAAGAAGGGACATGTCATGACCTCGCACAAGGATGCATTGAACTCAGAGCGCGGATCATCCCGCTTCCGGCGGAAACAGACCTCGAACAGGCGTGGGCGCCGTCGGGAGAGCTTCGCTGAATATGCGCATCGTTGCTGGCCCCTGTGGGTAATGGTGCTTCCTGCCATCGTCTTTGTGGCCATATTCCATTACGGCCCCATGTACGGCATCCAGCTGGCCTTCCGCGATTTCGACTTCACCAAGGGCCTGACCGGTGGCAAATGGGTGGGCTTCCACTACTTCCGCCAGTTCTTCGCCTCACCCATGTTCAAGCCACTGATGATCAACACGGTCCGCATCAGTCTGTGGACCCTGGTCATGGGTTTCATCGCACCCATCATTCTGGCCCTGCTCATCAACCAGATCCATTCCGGCAAGGTCAAGGGATTTGTGCAGACCATCACCTATATGCCCCACTTCATCTCCACCGTCGTCATTGTGGCAATGATCAATCTCTTCCTTACTCCCTCCTCAGGCCTGCTGACCCGTTTTTTGGCTTTCCTGCATGTGGTCAATCCGAATTTCATGGGTGATCCCGCAGCCTTCACCCCTATCTACTGGATCAGCGAAGTCTGGCAGCATATGGGGTGGAATTCAATCATCTATCTGGCGGCTCTGAGCTCTGTGGATACGGCCCTCTATGAGGCGGCCAGAATGGATGGCGCCGGCCGCTTCCAGCTGATCCGCTACATCGACATTCCCGCCATCCTGCCTACTGCCGGCATCCTGCTCATCCTCAACATGGGGGGTGTGCTCAACGTGGGCTTCGAGAAGGTCTTCCTCATGCAGAACACCCTGAATCTGCCGGCCTCCGAGGTCATCAGTACCTACACCTACAAGATCGGCATTTTGCAGAATCAATTCTCCTACTCGACGGCTATAGGCCTGTTCAATACGGTGATCAATCTGATCTTCCTGGTCACCGCCAATCAAATCTCGAAGCGTATCTCCGACACCAGCATCTTCTGAATCCGGAAGGAAGCCGACATGAGCATCAACCATGGCATCAAGAGCAGCGGTATCCGGCGGCTGACCCATCCGCAGAGCTGGAAGGACCGATTTGCCGATCTGGTCATCGTCATTCTCCTGCTGGCGGTGGTCGCCAGCATCATCTACCCCATATGGTTCATCATCATCGCCTCGGTCTCCGACCAGACCATGGTCAATACCGGGCAGGTCAGCTGGTTGCCCAAGGGTTTCTCCCTGTATGGATTCCGGCAGATCCTCGGCGACGGACGCATTTGGAATGGCTACAGGAACACCCTGTTGTACACGGTTGTCGGCACTGCCCTGAATCTGGTGGTCACCATGCCTGCGGCCTTTGCCCTTTCGCGCCGCGAGCTGCGAGGTCGCCGTCTGATCATGCTCTTCTTCACTGTGACCATGTTCATCAACGGCGGGCTGATTCCCACCTACCTGCTCTACAAGCAGATGGGCCTGCTGGATTCCTGGGCCGTCTTCGTCATTCCCGGAGCGGTCAGCGTTTACAATCTGATCATCGCCCGGTCCTTCTTCGAGACCAGCATTCCCGAGGATCTGCATGACGCGGCCCAGATCGACGGCGCAGGCTGGTTCCGTTATCTCACTCGCGTGGTGCTGCCCCTATCCAGTGCCATCGTTGCGGTCATCGGACTCTATTACATGGTGGGCCACTGGAACGACTTCTTCACCGGCTTGGTCTATATCCGCACCTATGACAAGCAGCCCCTGCAGATAGTGCTCAGGGACATCCTCCTGTCGAATCAGGCTTTCCAGGGCGGATCGGGGGCCACATCCGGGGCTGGATACGGCCAGGAATACGCCGACCAGATCAAGTATGGGGTCATCATCGTCTCTACCCTGCCCCTGCTGGTCATTTATCCCTTTATCCAGAAGTACTTCAACAAAGGTGTCATGATCGGGGCCATCAAGGGCTGACCGGTCCCTGCTTCATCGTTGCAGCAATGCATAGCCGTGATCAAACAAATCATCAGTCGAGAGAAAGGAAACATGATGAAAAACCATGAACCAAGGGGCATTCGCACCCATTTGGCTGCCGTGGGCGCGGGCATAGTCGCCCTGTCCATGCTGCTGGCAGGGTGTGGCGGCTCATCCAGCAAACCCAAAACCAATGCCGAGGGCAAGCCCGTCGTCACCATAGCTGTGGCTAAGCATCCCTTGACGCAGAAGATGTCCAAGATGGCCTGGCCCAAGCAGGTTGAGAAGGAATGCGGCTGCGAGATCCACTGGCAGGAGGCGAGCTCCGACTGGGATCAGAAGAAACAGGCCATGTTCGCAGCCGGGGACGTGCCGGATCTGATCCTCAAGGGCGTTACTCTGGCCGATCTGGCCACCTACAGCACCCTGTTCGAGGACCTGAGCAAGGACTTGGACAAGATGCCCAACGTCAAGAAGATGTTCACTACTGATCCTGCCGCCAAGCGATCGGTCACCATGAAGGACAGAGCCATATACATCCTGCCCTCAGTGGCCAAGGGGATCATGCCGGCCGATGCCAGCCACACATTCATCAACAAGCAGTGGCTGGACAAGCTGGGATTGCAGGTACCGACCACCTGGGACGAGCTGGAGAATGTGCTCAAGGCCTTCAAGACCCAGGATCCCAACGGGAATGGCGAGGCTGACGAGGTGCCTTTCGACTTCTACTCGCCTTCCCCGGCCGGATTCGGCAAGAACGAGCCCGTACTCTTTCTTAATAGCCTGGGAATCGTAACCTCATTGGGAAGCGCCCAAGGGTATTACGTGGACAAGGGTCAGGTCAAGTCCTTCTTCACTGATCCCAGATATAAGCAGGTCGTGCAGTTTATGAACAGGCTTTGGCAGGACGGGGTCATCGCCAAGGATGCCTTCACCCACGATTACTCCACTGCGCAATCCACCGCCCGCGGCCAGGGTGACAACGCCAAGGTAGGGTTCACCTGGGGCTGGACGGCCACTGATCGGTTCGGCGCTCAGCTGGCCAAGCAGTACGTGACCATGTCGACGCTCAAGGCCAAGCCTGATCAGAATCCTGACGAGCTGGTCTACGACCATGTGGGCGACAAGTACGATTACAATGAATCAGCCTTGGCCATGTCAGCCAAGCCTTCGAACAAGGATGCTGTGCTCAAGGTGGTCAATGCCCTCTACGGCCAGGAAGTGTCTCTTGAGCAGTTCTGGGGCGACATGGGCGAGGATATCCAGAAGACCGGTGAGAAGTCCTATAAGATTCTGCCGCCTGCAGACTCCACCAAGGATCCCTCGACATGGAAGTGGTCGCAGACCCTGGCCGATGGTTCGCCATACTGGATTCGCCCGGACCTGAAGATCGAGCTGCCGGCGGATGTGCAGGAGGCACACAGCCAGGTCAAGACCCTGGAGCCCATCCTCAGCCATGTCGATCCCAAGCGTGACATACTGCCTGGTGGGCTCAAATTCTCTTCGGCTGACAACAGCACCTTGCAGAACAACAACACGACCATACTCAATACGGCCATGACCAAGTTTGCGCAATGGACCACCAAGGGGGGAGTGGATGCCGAATGGGATCAGTACCTGGACACCCTCAAGAAGGCCAATCTGGACCAGAACATCAAGCTGGAGCAGAAAGCCTATGACGAGTACTACGCAAAGTAAACGTCTGGGCAAGCGAATGATTGGGCTGTTCGTATTTGTTTGAAAAGCATCCAACGGTCGAGGCGAGCGATCCTTTAGTGGACCGCCCGCCTTATGTTTGGCCCCACTGCCGCCAGTTCTGCGTTACGTCTGAATCTTCGTATAGCTGGGGATATCGGCTTCGAAGCATATGCCGCAGAAGTTCTGACGCGAAGGGTGACAGTGTCAATTCTCCTCAGCGTCCAGCAGCACCACTCCCTGGGGCGGATTGCTGTCGATGGCTCCCACGGTCTCGTGCGGCAGGTAGGGCTCCTCCATGGAGGCGATCTCCTCAGGCGTGAGCTCCAAATCCAACGCAGCCGCTGCGTCGTCAAGATGCCGGGCCTTCGTGGCGCCGATGATTGGTGAAGCGACGCCTTTGGCCCACTGCCAGGCAATGGCTACCCGGGCCATAGGAACCTTGTGTCGCTCTGCCACCCTTTGCACACGGTGAATAATGGTAAGGTCGTTGTCTTCGGCCCGGTCGTACTTGCCACGCGAGACCTTGTCGGTGGCGCTGCGCAGAGTGTCGGCGGTCCAGGTGGGACGTGTCAGATGGCCGGCGGCCAGAGGGCTGTAGGGCATGAGCGAGACACCCGTCTTTTTGCAGAAGGGGATCAGGTCCTTCTCATCCTCCCGGTAGAGCAGGTTGTAATGGTTCTCCATGGCGCTGAAGGGGGTCCAACCGTTGTCTTGGGCGACTTTCTGCATGTCCTGAAATTGGCTGGCATACATGGCTGAGGCGCCCAGCGCCCGCACCTTGCCGGCCTGAACCAGATCGTTCAGTGCTTCCATGGTCTCCTCGATGGGCGTTTCATAGTCGAACCTGTGGATGATATAGAGGTCCAGGTAGTCGGTGCCCAGCCGCTTGAGCGTCCCCTCGATCTCCCGATGGATGGCCTTGGACGAAAGGCGCCCCTCATTGAAATAGACCTTAGATGCAATGACCACCCGGTCGCGGCTTGTATGCTTTCTAAGCGCCTTTCCCAAATACTCCTCACTGGTTCCAGCAGAGTAGCAGTTGGCCGTATCGAAGAAGGTGATGCCCAGATCGAGTGCGTGCGCAACGACCGCGTCAGTCCCCTCCTCGTCCAGTGTCCAGTCATGCATGGTGCCTGGTTTGCCGAAGCTCATGCACCCCACACAGATCTTCGATATGTTGATGCCCGTTTCGCCCAGTTGTGCGTACTGCATTTAAGCCCCCTTGGCCTTCCTTGGTGCAGACGCAATCATGCTAGCAAGTTCGAGTCGGTGGAAGTCTACTTCTTTGGTTTGTGCAGTGAGCAAAGACATGGAAAAGCTCGTCTGAGCTTTTTATCGATGACCGGTCATGAACCGTAACAAGCAGTATAAGA
Organism: Bifidobacterium sp. M0404; assembly: GCF_016101415.1. Taxonomy (NCBI): domain Bacteria; kingdom Bacillati; phylum Actinomycetota; class Actinomycetes; order Bifidobacteriales; family Bifidobacteriaceae; genus Bifidobacterium; species Bifidobacterium sp. M0404. The sequence continues at coordinate 373,910 of NZ_JACFQP010000002.1, forward strand.
AGATAAAGAGCTTGAATATGAGTGAATGCAGTCATTTATTGATGGCAAGGGTCGGGCTTTGGGCTTGTTGCTTGCTCAGCTGAATGTGTGTAATGATCTTTTGGACGAGCGAAGACAAGTGGACACTGGCCTTGGGATCCTCTGCGCTTCCGTCCTTTTACTTTGTCAAGTGCCCCAGGATGCGTCGATACAGGTTGCTTTATTTTCTGAGGGTGGTTTCGGGGTCAGCCAGTCCTCAACCTTGCAGTCTCGAGTCTTGTTAACGGTGAAATTGAATACCGAATATAACTGCCGCGACAGGTCGTGACTGATGTTCATTTATGCACGTGGGTCATATACGTACTTTGTTCTTTGGAAGGAATAGGTGCGATCCGAGCAATGCGGGCAGGCTAGTCGCCAACTGGATATGTCATTATTCTCCGTTGATATAATTGATGTAACAGTTGAAGCTAACCTTTAACGAAGAGGGCTCACGTGGCAAGAAGAACTGATATGAGCTGCGTTGCTTTTTCGCATTTGTTGCGTTTCAAACGCTCGCATTATCCTTATTCCGATAGGTACCTTAGCGAGGTAAACAATTCGCCGGACACGCATGCAAGAACAGAAAAACAGCATATGGTGCACTGGTTTGCAGACAACGCGACCCATGGATCAGGCGCCTATTCCCGGCAGAAGCCGAATAACAGCGCCAAAAGATGTTTCAACAAATTGGAGAACGCTGCGTCGTTGTTGTGGATTGCCGAGGCGGTTGGCATTGAAGAGCCGGTTGTAGCAGCAGCTTTCGAGGCTGCAAGGCAGGCGGGAGACTATCGCCGGGCTTGTGGCGCGATCCGCAAGATTATTACCTGGTCCATGATTATCGAATCCTTGTAATGATATCGACGCAGATCAAATATACTTTTTATTAAGTGCCATAGGTACTCGGTTTTCAATGCAGACTGCTTAGAGCAAGGGTAGCTTTTAATACAGGTTTGGAAAGAGAAAGTTGCATATGCCTGAGATTGTTTGTCCCAAATGCGGAACCGCATTCACCATTGACGAGGCCGGATATGCCGACATTCTGAAGCAGGTTCGTGACAAGGATTTTGACAAGCAGCTTCATGAACGGCTTGAGCAGGCCAAAAGGGAGAATAGCAAGATTCGTGAACTGAACCAGGCGCAGGCCGAGCAGACGCTGCAGAAGACCAAAAGTGCTAAGGACGCCCAGATACAGGAGCTGCAGGCAAAGCTGGAATCCGAGCAGGCTGCAAAGGAACTGGCCGTTTCAGAAGCCTTGAGGAAGGTCGAGAAGGAGAAAGACGATCTGAGCGCCAAGCTGGACAAGGCCGAGTCGGAGAAGCAGCAGGCGCTCGGTTTGGCAGCGGCCAATTCCAAGAGCGAGCTGCAGAAGGCGGCTGCAGACAAAGATGCCGAGATCGTCAAATTGCAGAATCAACTGGATGCTTTTGAGTTGCAGAAGAAGCAGGAGCTTGCCCAGGCTCTGAGTCCGGTGGAGAAGGAGCGCGATGATTTCAAGGGCAGGCTTGAGAGGCTGCAGCTTCAGAAGGAATCGGAGGAGAAGCTCTCCAAGGAGCAGCTGAAGTCGCAGCTGCAGGCGGTTGTCGCAGACAAGGATTCCGAGATAGCGGAGCTGAAGAGCAGCCTTGACAAGGCGGAGCTGCAGAGCAAGATCGAGGCCAAATCCCTCAAGGAGCGGTATGAGGTCCAGATCCAGGATCGTGACGATCAGATTGAGCGGCTGCGTGACCTGAAGGCGAAGCTGTCCACCAAGATGGTGGGGGAGACGCTTGAGCAGCATTGTCAGATCGAGTTCAACAAGCTGCGATCCACGGCTTTTCCCAATGCCTACTTCGAGAAGGACAACGATGCCAGGACGGGCAGCAAGGGCGACTTCATCTTCCGCGACAAGGATGATTCAGGCACTGAGATTGTGTCCATCATGTTCGAAATGAAGAATGAGACGGACACCACATCCACCAAGCACAAGAACGAGGACTTTTTCAAGGAGCTCGACAAGGACAGGCATGAGAAGCATTGCGAATACGCCATCATGGTCTCCCTGCTGGAGCCTGACAGCGACCTGTACAACACGGGTATCGTGGATGTCTCCTATCGCTACCCGAAAATGTACGTTGTCCGTCCACAGTTCTTCATTCCGATAATCACCCTGCTTCGTGATGCCGCCAAGAACTCTCTGCAATACAAGAATGAACTTGAAGAGGTGAAGGCACAGAACATCGATATAACGCATTTCGAGGAAGAGCTGGACTCCTTTAAGAGTGCTTTTGGACGCAACTACGATATCGCCTCAAAAAAGTTTAAGAATGCAGTAGAGGAGATCGACAAATCCATCAACCACCTGAACAAGATAAAGGATGCCCTACTGGGCTCTGAGAACCAGCTTCGTCTGGCCAACAACAAGGCACAGGATGTGACCATACGAAGACTGACCAGAAACAATGAGACGATGAAAGCCAAATTCGACGAAGTAAATAAGTCGAAGGCGATAGGAGCCTGAGACTATGAACGGTGCAGTCATGTGAGGTGATGGACCAAACGGCTATCTTTGATTTTGTGGTTGGGTCGTCCATCGTCCGTCCATATCCGTCCATATTTGACTGCACCATACTGGCCAGTGTTCCGAACGGCCGCAAATACGCTGAGACAGAAAAACGATATAGAGAAATAAAGGCTCGGAATCCAAACGATTCCGAGCCTTATTGGTAGCGGGGTCAGGATTTGAACCTGAGACCTCTGGGTTATGAGCCCAGCGAGCTACCGAACTGCTCCACCCCGCGTCGGCTGTTCAATACAGCAGTTATCTATGTTACGGATTCCAGCGCGCTTGTCAAGTCCGTGTGTGGGAAGGCCTACGCTGGGCCATAATGGAGTCATGCCTATCACCATCCCCACCGGATTGCCGGCCAGATCCATCCTCGATTCGGAGCGTATCTTCGCCCTGGAGAGCCACGAGGCGGAGCGCCAGGAGATGCGTCCGCTCAGGCTGGTCATCCTCAATCTGATGCCTACCAAGGTGGAGACCGAAACCCAGCTGCTGCGGCTGATCTCCAAGTCACCGCTTCAGGTGGAGATTGACTTCATGAAGACCTCCACCCATCAGGCCGTGCACACCAGTATGGATCACCTGGTCAAGTTCTACGAGAATCTGGATTCCTTCAAGGATAACTGCTATGACGGTCTTGTCGTGACGGGCGCCCCAGTGGAGCAGATGGACTTCGAGCAGGTCGACTACTGGGAGGAGCTGACCCGCATTCTGGACTGGTCGTCCACCCACGTTTTCTCCACTATGTATCTGTGCTGGGGGGCCATGGCCGGGCTCTACTACCGTCATGGCATCGCCAAGCGCAACTTGGACCGCAAGGTCTTCGGGGTCTTCCCCCAGTACCTGCAAGACGAGTACTGCTTCATCACCAATGGCTTCGACGAGATTGCCCTGCAGCCCCACTCCCGCTGGGCCGGGGTGGACGAGGGCCAAGTGCGGGCCTGTCCTGATCTGCAGGTGCTGACCTGGGGTCCTCAGTCAGGGCCAGGGCTTATCAGCACCCAGGATTTCTCAGAGATCTTCGTGCTGGGCCACTGGGAGTATGACCGTGACACTCTCGCTCACGAGTACCAGCGTGACATGGCCAAGGGCCTGGACCAGGTGCCTTTCCCGGTCAACTACTACCCACATGACGATCCCACACTGGAGCCGGTCTTCTCCTGGCGGGCCCACGCCAACCTGCTCTGGCGCAACTGGCTGAACTGGGTATACGAGACTACTCCTTATGATCTGGACCAGGTGCCGACTCTGCGGGCGGCGGGCCAACTAGGCACCGACCGAACCATCAGACACGCTCCTGGATGTCCACGCACTGATGGGTATCGTCCCTTGGCGGGTGACGGATATGGGCTTATTCCTGGCGTTGTTAATAGTTGATGACGTTTGGATTAAATTCGTTATCAACCCGTCCACACCGCGGGGCGAATTAGACCTGTGGCCACTATCTGTGACACACTGGATGAATCCATGGTTACCGTGGCTCTTGGTGTGGGCTACACTACCGATACGGTGCTGCCATGAGTCGCATACGCGCTATAGTGTTCACTGTGTCGTTCAGGAGGCGATAGATGCTAGAGGCAATGGGAAGTGAAGCTTTCAGTCTGGCCATGGCCAAGCCGAGCGAGCTACCCACCATCGAAGATTTCCTGCCTCCTGAGATTCTCTTCCAGGGAACGCCCTTCGCCATGAACAGGATCATCCTGATCAGGTTCGTGGCCATGGTCATTATCCTTCTGGTGCTGGGAATCACTGCCGCCAGGGCTAAGCTGATTCCCTCCCGCTGGCAGGGGGCTATTGAATGGGTCATTGAGTTCATCCGCGACTCAGTCGTCTACGACACCCTGGGCGAGATTCGGGGCAAGCGTTACGTGCCCATGATTACGACCATCTTCCTGACTATCCTGGTCTTCAACCTCTGCGGCATCGTGCCGGGCATGAACATCGCGGCAACAGCGACCATCACCATGCCTTTGGTATTCGCCATCTGGACTTTCTGCCAGTACATGGTGACGGGATTCCGGGAGCAGGGTGTCTGGGGCTATTTCAAATCGGAGCTCTTCCCGGCTGGAGTGCCCTGGCCTCTCTATATCATTCTGACACCTATCCAGCTGCTGGAGATGGTCATTGTCAAGCCGGCCTCCCTGACCATTCGACTCTTTGCCAACATGATCGCTGGCCATCTGCTGGTGGCTGTCAGCCTGGCCTTCACCCAGTTCTACATCATTGAGGCCAGCAACAAGCTCCTGGCCCTGGCTGGTGTGGGCTGGTTCGTTCTGGGCTTCGCCCTGACGGCCTTTGAAATCTTTGTGGCGGCCCTTCAGGCCTATATCTTCGCCATCCTGACCACGGTCTACATCTCCATGAGTTACCCTGAGGAAGGTTGAGCGAAAAAGGAAAGCCGCGGTCGGCGCTTCAGGCGGTCGCAGCCCACATATTTGTCGGTTCCGACCAGTAGACGGGGGTCGGGGCTGAACCACAATCCAAGAACCGGCAACGGTGGAGGAAAGGAAAATAAATGGACATCATCACACTTGCTGAAGTCTCCGGCAATCTGAGCATCCTGGGATACGGCATCGCAGCTCTCGGTCCCGCACTGGGTCTGGGCATCGCTGTCGGCAAGACCGTCGAGAGCATGGCTCGCCAGCCTGAGATCAGCGGGCAGCTGCGCACCACCATGTTCATCGGCCTGGCTCTGATTGAGGTGCTGGCCCTGCTGGGCTTCGTGGCGCTCTTCATCGCCTGAGCCGTGCGATTCTTGTATGATCCGGCTTCGATAAGGGAAAGGAGGAGCCAATGTACGCTCTAGCGGCAGGCAAAGGAATCAAGCTGTTTATTCCTCCGATTTACGACATCTTCTGGTCGCTGGTCATCCTGGTCATTCTGGCCGTCTTCTTCTACAAGTTCTTCATGCCCAAGTTCCAGGCCATCTTCGATGAGCGCTCGTCCAAGATCGAGGGCAACATCCAGAAGGCCGCCAAGGCTCGTGAAGAGGCGGATCAGGCCCGCAAGCAGTATCAGGATCAGCTGAGCAAGGCTCGTGTGGAAGCTTCCCAGATCCGGGATGACGCCCGAGCTGAGGCCTCCAGGATCGTGGCGGATGCCAGGACCCGGGCAGAGACCGAGGCCAACCAGATCACCGAGAACGCCCAAAGATCCCTCAAGTCCCAGCAGCAGCAGGCCTTGGTCTCGCTCAAGGGCGAGGTGGGCACGCTGGCTACGGCTCTTGCCGGCAAAATCCTGGGATCGCAGCTTCAGGATGATGCCGTGCAGTCCTCCATGATCGACTCGATTATCGCGGACCAGGGCGGACAGTCCTCGGACAAGCGGCAGGCATGATGACTGATTGGCGGACGACGGGCGCGCCCGTCTCGCGAAAGGGGAGGTGACATGCGAGGAGAGACTTCGCTGAGCTCCGACAAGGAGACCAGGGCCAAGTACGCCCCTTTGCTGAAGAGCAAGGGAAAGGACGCACTCCGCGTGGCCATGGAGCTCTATACCTTCGTGGCCCTGCTCGATGCCAACAGACCCTTGGAGCGTGCGCTGACCGACCCCTCCCGTCCAGCTGAGGACAAGTGGCAGGTGATCGACACCATCCTGGCTGACAAGGCCGATCCGCTGACCGTGGATATCCTCCATGATCTGACTGATCATCAGTGGAGCCGTGTGGTGCACATCGCCAACGCGGCCGAGGACATGTCGGTGGATGCCACCGCCTATTACGCCGACGCCTTGGGCATCACCAACCAGGTGGCCGGCGAGCTGGCTGAGATTCATTCGGCCCTGCTGGGTATGCCTCTTGTGCTCTTCCGGCTCTCGGATGAATACAGCGATTCCAGATCTCGAGCCGACCTGCTCAAGGCGCTCCTGGCCGGGCAGCATATGCATCCGGTCACCGAACAGATGGCCCTGAACGCCACCATCGATCTGCGCGGACGGCGCTTCCCTGACACTATTGTTTGGTTGGTGGACCGCTTCTCCGAGCACATGGATCAGGTCATGGTCACCGTCACTACGGCGGTCTCCATGAAAGACGAGCAGGTCAGTCGTCTGCAGGATGCCTACGGGCGCAAGCTGGGCAAGCCGGTCCACATCAACTCGGTGGTCGATCCCTCGGTCCTGGGCGGCATGAAGGTCCAGTACGGCTCGGTCTCCACCGACGGCACGGTGGCCACCCAGCTGAAGCACCTGCGGCGGCGGATGGCCGTGGCAGGTTGAGCGGGGAACAGACAGACTTGAACAAGAACAGAAATAAGGAGTGATCATGGCAGAAATGACCATTGATCCCGCCGTGGTGCGCAAGGCGCTCGACCAGTTCGTCGAGTCCTACAAGCCGACGGACACCCCCACCCAGGAGGTGGGCTACGTCCGTACGGCCGGTGATGGCATTGCGCATGTGGAGGGACTGCCTGGTTGCATGGCCAACGAGTTGCTGACCTTCGAGGACGGCACGCTGGGTTTGGCCTTCAACCTGGATGCCCGAGAGATCGGCGTGGTCATCCTGGGCGACTTCGCAGGCGTCGAAGAGGGCCAGGAAGTCCACAGGACCGGCGAGGTGCTTTCAGTGCCCGTCGGCGACGGCTATCTGGGACGTACCGTCAATCCCCTGGGCGAGCCCATTGACGGCCTGGGCGAAATCAAAAGCGAGGGCCGCAGAATTTTGGAGGCTCAGGCCCCCGACGTCATGCACCGGCATCCCGTCGACGAGCCCTTGGCAACCGGCATCAAGGCCATCGACGCCATGACACCCATCGGACGCGGCCAGCGTCAGCTGATTATCGGCGACCGGCAGACCGGCAAGACGGCCATCGCCATCGACACCATCATCAACCAGAAGCGCAACTGGGAGTCCGGAGACCCCAAGAAACAGGTGCGGTGCATCTATGTGGCCATCGGTCAGAAGGGCACCACCATCGCTTCGGTCCGTTCCTCTCTGGAAGAGGCCGGCGCTATGGAGTACACCACCATCGTGGCCTCCCCGGCTTCCGACTCTGCAGGTTTCAAGTACATAGCCCCCTACACCGGTTCGGCCATCGGCCAGCACTGGATGTACGGCGGCAAGCACGTCCTGATTGTCTTTGACGACCTGAGCAAGCAGGCCGAGGCCTACCGGTCCATCTCCCTGTTGCTGCGTCGTCCGCCGGGGCGTGAGGCTTATCCTGGTGATGTCTTCTACCTGCATTCGCGTCTGCTGGAGCGTTGCGCCAAGCTCTCCGATGACCTGGGCGGCGGATCCATGACCGGTCTGCCCATCATTGAGACCAAGGCCAACGACGTCTCGGCCTACATTCCGACCAACGTGATCTCCATCACCGACGGCCAGATCTTCCTGCAGTCCGATCTGTTCAACGCCAACCAGCGTCCCGCCGTGGACGTGGGCATCTCCGTCTCCCGCGTGGGCGGCGCCGCACAGACCAAGGCTCTGAAGAAGGTCTCCTCGACTCTGAAGATTTCCCTGGCCCAGTACCGCTCTCTGCAGTCCTTCGCCATGTTTGCCTCGGATCTGGATGCAGCCTCCAAGGCCCAGCTGACCCGAGGCGCCAGGCTGACCGAGCTGCTCAAGCAGCCCCAGTTCACGCCTTACTCCATGGAGAAGCAGGTCGTCTCGGTCTGGGTGGGGACCCATGGCAAGCTGGATGATTTGGACCTGGAGGACGTGCTGCCCTTCGAGTCCGGGCTCCTGGACTACCTGGACCACAACACCGACATTCTCAAGACCATCCGCGACACGGAGGACTTCACCGACGATACCGAAAAGGCCCTGGACAAGGCTGTGGATGAGTTCGCCAAGACCTTCGTGACCCACAAGGGTCAGACTCTGGACGGCCACAAGGCCGATCAGGATCAGGAGCAGCCCGTGGCCGTCCAGCAGGAGAAGCTGGTGGCCGACGGCAAGAGCGGCAGCAAGGCTGGGAAGCGGTAGACCATGGCCTCACAACTCGCATTCAAGTCAAGGATCGCCTCCACTTCAGCATTGGAGAAGATCTTCAATGCCCAGGAGATGATAGCCTCCTCGCATATCGCCAAGGCCAGGACCGTGGCCATGGAAGCGAAGCCTTACTCCGATGCGATCTTCGATGCAGTCCAAGCCCTGGTGGCCCACACGGACGATATCCGTCACCCCATTGTCAGGAAGGACGAGAAGAACCCGCGCGTAGCTGTGCTGGCTTTGACGGCCGACCGTGGCATGGCCGGGGCCTATACCTCCTCGGTCATCCGCGAGACGGAGTCTCTGCTGGCCCGACTGGACCAGCAGGGCCGACAGCCTCAGCTCTTCGTCTACGGTCGTCGCGGCGTCTCTTACTACCGCTACCGCAACCGCAGCATCGCCAAGACCTGGGAGGGCAACAGCGATCGGCCCGGTGTGGATGTGGCCAGGGAGATCTCCCAGGCGCTGCTGGAAACCTACATGACTCCAGCGGCCAAGGGCGGCGTCTCCGAGCTCTACATCGTCTTCACTGAATTCATCAACATGGTGGTGCAGGAGGTTCGGGTGCTGCGCATGTTGCCCCTTGAGCTGATCAGGCCTGACCAGGAGCAGCCTGAGGAGGCTATCGATGCCCCCGTGCCGGACGACGAGCATGGACGCCAGGGCGACCGCTATGCGGCCCTTTATGACTTCGAGCCCAGCGCCCAGGAGGTGCTGGATGCCGTTTTACCCAAGTACATTCAGTCGCGCATCCATGAATGTCTGCTCACTTCGGCCGCCTCGGAGACCGCCAGCAGGCAGAACGCCATGCACACCGCCACTGATAACGCCAAGGGGCTGATCGACGACCTGACCCGCAAGCTCAATGCCACCCGTCAGGCGGCCATCACGCAGGAACTTACCGAGATCGTCGGCAGCGCCGATGCGCTCAACAAAGAGGAAGAGTAGGAACGCCAATGGTTGCACAGCAAGAACAGCCGACCACAGCGAGCCGCAAGCCGGATTCGGCCTCCAAGGGGCGTGTCACCCGAGTCCAGGGTTCGGTCATCGATGTGGAGTTCCCGGCAGGTCACCTGCCGGACATCTACAATGCCCTGACTGTGAATCTGAGCAAGTCCTCGAACACCGAGGGCGAGTCACTGACCACCATCATGCTGGAGGTGGAGCAGCACCTGGGCGATTCCACGGTTCGCACCGTGGCCCTGAAGCCCACCGACGGCCTGGTCCGCGGCGCCACCGTAACCGACACGGGCGGACCCATCACGGTGCCCGTGGGCGACGTGACCAAGGGGCACGTCTTTGATGTGGCCGGCAACATCCTTAACAAGAAGGAGGGTGAGCAGATCAAGGTCACCGAGCGGTGGCCCATTCATCGCAACCCGCCTGCATTCGATCAGCTGGAATCCAAGACCCAGATGTTCGAAACCGGCATCAAAGTCATCGACCTGCTGACCCCCTACGTGGAGGGTGGCAAGATCGGCCTGTTCGGCGGTGCAGGCGTGGGCAAGACCGTGCTCATCCAGGAGATGATCCAGCGCGTGGCGCAGAACCACGGCGGTGTCTCCGTCTTCGCAGGTGTTGGCGAGCGTACCCGTGAGGGCAACGATCTGATCGGCGAGATGGACGAGGCCGGCGTGCTGGAGAAGACCGCACTGGTCTTCGGACAGATGGATGAGCCCCCAGGGACCCGTCTGCGCGTGCCTCTGACCGCCCTGACCATGTCGGAGTACTTCCGCGACGTGGAGAATCAGGATGTGCTGCTCTTCATCGACAACATTTTCCGCTTCACCCAGGCCGGCTCCGAGGTCTCCACCCTGCTGGGCCGCATGCCCTCGGCCGTGGGCTACCAGCCCAATCTGGCCGATGAGATGGGCGCCCTGCAGGAGAGGATCACCTCCACACGTGGCCATTCCATCACCTCCCTGCAGGCCATCTACGTGCCGGCCGATGATTACACTGACCCGGCCCCGGCCACCACTTTCGCCCACTTGGACGCCACCACCGAGCTCAGCCGTGACATCGCCTCCCAGGGCATCTACCCGGCTGTGGACCCGCTGGCATCCACCTCCAGGATTCTGGACCCGCGCTATGTGGGACAGGCCCACTACGACTGCGCCAACCGGGTCAAGGCCATCCTGCAGAGGAACAAGGAGCTTCAGGACATCATCGCTCTGATCGGCATCGACGAGCTGGGCGAGGAAGACAAGACCACCGTCAATCGCGCCCGCAAGATCGAGCAGTTCCTGGGCCAGAACTTCTATGTGGCCGAAAAGTTCACCGGCCGCAAGGGTTCCTACGTGCCTGCGGACGAGACCATCGAGGCCTTCACCCGGATCTGTGACGGCGCCTACGACGACGTGCCCGAGCAGGCATTCTCCGGCATCGGCGGCATCGACGACCTTGAACACAAGTGGCACGATATGCAGAAGGAATACCGGTAGTCATGGCGGACACGGGCAAGGCCTCCATGCAGGTCAACATCGTCTCGGCAGACAGGCCCATCTGGTCGGGCCAGGCGCGGTCGGTCACCGTGCCCGGCACCCAGGGGTCCATGGGCATCATGCCTGACCACGAGCCGGTGCTGGCCCTGCTGCAGGAGGGCAACATCCGGGTTCAGGCCACCGATGGCGGTCGTCAGTCCTTCCATGTGGACAGCGGATTCGCCTCCTTCGACAGCAACAAGCTGACTGTGGCCGTGGACCACTACCTGGAGGACGCTGATCAGGGCCAAAAGTCCTGACTTCCTTCCTTTTATACCCGGCTGGTGCACTTGCATCGGCCGGGCTTTTCTTTTCCGCCCGGAGCAGCGACTGATATATTGGCACCTGTGCGAATCATTGTTGCCGACTGCTCCGCCGAATACTCCGGGCGTCTCAATGCCAGCCTGCCGCCGGCCAGACGCGTCCTGTTGATCAAGGCCGACATGAGCTGCCTGATTTTCTCGGAGCTGGGCTCCTACAAGCCCCTGAACTGGATGTGCGCCCCCTGCACCATCAGGGAGATCGAACCCGAGGAGGCGAGCCAGGACGGCGCGGGCGTCAAGGCTGATTCCGTGACTGGAAGCGGGTCGGAGGAGGTGGCTGAAGCAGCCGCGCCCGATGCGCTGATTGCCCAGGAGCAGGATCAGGACCAGACTCGGCCCGTACGCAAGGTTCTGCGCGTTTCAGCCGTGAAGTCCAGTGATGTGCTCACCATCAGGCTCTACCAGGTGTATGCCGACGACAGCTATGACCTAGGGACGGATCCGGGATTGGTCAAGGATGGCGTGGAAGCGCATCTGCAGCGTTATCTGGCCGAACAGATCGACCGCATCGGCCCAGGAGCCACTCTGGTGCGCCGGGAGTATCCCACGCCCATCGGCCCGGTGGACATCATGGCCGTCGACGGCCAGGGGCGGCATGTGGCCATTGAGATCAAGCGGCACGGCGGCATTGACGGGGTAGAGCAGCTGACCCGCTACTGTCGTCTGCTCAACCGCGACCCTCTGCTGGCCCCTGTCCGCGGGATCTTCGCGGCCCAGACCATCACCCCCCAGGCCAGGGTCCTTGCTGAGGACAGGGGATTCGAATGCCTGATTCTGGACTACGAGGCCATGAAGGGCGCCGATAGCGACGAACTGACCCTCTTCTGAGGCAGTTTTCGGTCTTAAACAACATGTATGTAAGATAGCTCACATATATTCTCGCTTAGATCTGCAGGACTTGAAAGGCTACTAGATATTGGGGTTTATGGCCTGACACGCCACTACAGGTGGTATTGTGCCAGCGCCTGGGAGTGTGTAGAGTGCAATCATTAGGTTCCGAGCAGAGGGCTATAGAGCTTGGAACACCACGGCTACATTTAAGGGAGAGGCGATCATGTCCATCACGGTCTACACCAAGGCGCACTGTCCCCAGTGTGATGCCACCAAGCGTCAGTTGACCAAGCAGGGGCTGGAGTTCGAGCAGGTGGATTTGACCGAGGATCAGACCTTGATTGACCAGTTCATCGCCCAGGGATTCAAGCAGACCCCTATCGTAGTCACTGACCAGGAGACGTGGAGCGGGTATCGCCCCGATCTGATCAGGAAGATAGCACAGAGCGCCAAGGTCTTTGCCTGATCAAAGCACTCGGAGCCCGGTTCACGAATATGTGGACCGGGCTTTTTTGATAGTTTGGCGAGCAGTCGGGGCAATGAAAATCACCTTGTATGCCTACTTGGTTAGTAGGTGTTGGGTAGGCGAGTAATTGGCTGATTATTGTTCTGCAAGTGCTTAATGAGTTGGCCTTGTTTGATTTGGCACTGTTCGGTTGATAGGTATTGCAATGACAGAGCGATCATCTGTCGTCTGTGGAGTGTACCGGTCGATCAGCCTTTGCGGGCTAAGGCCATCTCATTCCTGCCGTTCGGCTGCGGCATGGATACGAATCACCGTTCAGGTTGCTGTGAGAGCGGATGATAACGCGGTATCCGGTATTCGTATATCGAAAAGCAAAGGAAAACGGTTCGTCTTCTCTAGGATTGGCGACTATATGCCGCAGTCGGCGGGAAGCGAGCGGAAAGCAGTGAAGAGGAGACCATGAACAGGACTCAAGCAAGTAGGGGGGTGAGGGCATGAATTGGACTTTCATGGCGCAGAATCTGCACTTTTTCGTCAATGCAGCCTATGTAACGGTCTTCATCTCCTTCTTTGGCGTGGTGTTTTCCATGCTGATCGGGCTGGTCTGCGCCGGGCTGGAGGTCTTCAGGGTCCCTCTGCTCTCGCAGGTGGCCAGGATATACATCGAACTGTCGAGAAACACCCCGCTCCTGGTTCAGCTCTACTTCCTCTACTTCGGGTTGCCCAAGCTCGGGGTCAATTGGAGCGCCCAGACCTGCGCCATCGTCGGGCTGGCCTTCCTGGGCGGCTCCTATATGGCCGAAGCCATGCGTGGGGGACTGGAGGCGGTGCCTCGAGTGCAGATCGAGTCAGCCCGCGTTCTGGGATTCACCCGAGGCCAGACCCTGTCCAGGATCGTGCTGCCTCAGGCCTTGAGCAGCGCCATACCGGGCGTGGTGGCCAACATCATCTTCCTAATCAAGGAATCATCGGTGGTCTCGGCCATCGCTTTGGCCGATGTCATGTATGTCACCAAGGATCTGATGGGTACCTCATACGACACCTACGAGTCGTTGACCCTGCTTATCGTCACCTATCTGGTCATACTGCTGCCTATCTCCGTCATCGGAACAATTCTTGAGCGGAGGTTCGACTATGCACGGCGTTGAGGTGCTCTTCCAGCCAGGGGTCATGCCCAGGCTCTTCCAGGGGCTCTGGGTGACCGTTTGGATAGCCGGCGTCTCGGTTCTACTCTCCCTGCCCTTGGGGTTGGTGGTCGGATGGCTGATGACCCTGCGCAACCCCCTGATTCGCTTCCTGATGAGGGTCTATCTGGACTTCATCCGCATCATGCCCCAGCTGGCCCTGCTCTTCATCGCCTTCTATGGGCTGTCCAGGGCATGGAACCTGAATCTTGACGCCACCGGTGCCTGCCTGCTGGTCTTTGTGCTTTGGGGCGGGGCCGAGCTGGGCGATCTGGTCCGCGGGGCCCTGGAGTCCATTCCCCGTACCCAGGTGGAGTCGGCCTACGTGCTGGGACTGGGGTCCTGGCAGACCTTCTCTAGGATCATCCTTCCGCAGGCCCTGCGCCGACTGTTGCCGGCAAGTGTCAACCTGGCCACCAGGATCGTCAAGACCACCTCTCTGGCTGCCCTGCTGGGCGTCATTGAGGTCATCAAGGTCGGCCAGCAGATCATCGATGCCAACCGATTCGCTTATCCTCAAGCGACCTTGTGGATTTACGGGGTGATCTTCTTCATGTATTTCTTCATCTGCTGGCCCCTGTCTCTGGCAGCCCGGCATCTGGAAAAGAGGTGGGCCCATGACTGAGGGGCAAACGACGGCGAACCAGCCACAGGATGGCCAGGAGGAACGGGCGGTGCTGACCGTGGAGCATCTGGTCAAGCAGTATCCGCAGGCGCAGAGCCCTGTGCTCAATGACATCTCATTCCAGGTGCCCAAGGGGAAGGTCTTTGTTGTCCTGGGCCCCTCGGGCTCGGGCAAGTCCACCCTGTTGCGGACCATAGCCGGACTGGAGCCCATACAGGGCGGCCGTATACTTCTGGACAATCAGGTGGTGGAGACCGGTCATCCCCTGGGCAAGCACGGCGGAGGTCCTGGCGGCCTTATGTCGGGCAGTCGCAGCTCCGACTTGCGTACCAGGATCGGCATGGTCTTTCAGAGCTACGATCTTTTTCCCAATAGGACCGTTCTGGATAACGTGACCTTGGCGCCCGTCTTGGTCCAGAAGCGCAAGCGGGACCAGGCACGTCAGGAGGCTCTGGAATTGCTGGACCGGGTAGGTCTGGCCGACCGCCGGGATGCCTGGCCCAGCCAGCTTTCGGGCGGCCAGCGGCAGAGGGTGGCCATCTGCCGGGCGCTGATTCTCCATCCCGAGATCATGCTCTTCGATGAGGTGACGGCTGCTCTGGATCCGGAGATGGTACGCGAGGTCCTCCAGGTCATTCTGGAACTGGCCGACCAGGGGCTGACCATGATGATCGTCACCCACGAGATGGCTTTCGCCAGGGGCATCGCCGACCACATCGTCCTCCTGGATGGAGGCTCACTGGTTGAACAGTCCGACGATCCGGAGGCCTTCTTCACTCACCCGGCCAGTGACCGGGCGCAACGCTTCCTGTCCACCTTCACCTATGAGCGCAGGCGGGATCAGGACCAGGATCAGGAGTTCTGATGAGGACTTCGCATATTCGTCCGGTGGTATTCGCCGGAACCGCCTCCAGGGGCGGCCATAGGAAAGATAAGAGGAAAAGAGGGATCATGACCGCAAGGGTAGTGAACCGATTGATACGGGCGACGCTGGCCACGGGGGCGACGATCGCGATGATGGCTTCCATGGCGGCCTGCGGCCCTTCGGCGGCCGCCCCCAGTGACGCTGGAAGCGGCTCAGCAAGCAGCTCCGGCTCCTCAGCAGCATCCGGGTCTGCACGCACCCCGGAGCAGATCACCAAGTCCGGAAAACTCAAGGTGGCGGTCTTCACTGACAAGGCCCCCTTCGGCTACGTGGACAAGGACGGCAAGAACCAGGGCTACGATGTGGTCCTGGCCGAGCGCCTGGCCAAGGATCTGGGCGTCAAGCCCGAATACACCTCGGTGGACCCGGCCGCCCGTGTGGATGTGCTGTCCAGCAACAAGGTGGACGTGGTTCTGGCCAACTTCACCGTCACCGATGATCGCGCTCGCAAGGTGGACTTCGCCAAGCCTTATATGAAGGTCTTCCTGGGCGTGGTCTCCCCGGATTCGGCGCCGATCAAAGATGTCAAAGAGTTGAACGGCAAGACTCTGATCATCGCCAAGGGGACCACGGCTGAGCCCTACTTCGAGCAGCACTACCCGGAAGTCAAGCTGCAGAAGTACGACCAGTACGCCGATGCCTACAACGCTCTGCTGGACCACCGTGGCGACGCCATGAGCACGGACAACACCGAGGTGCTGGCCTGGGCCAAGGCCAACAAGGGATTCTCGGTGGGCATCACCAAGCTTGGGGATGAGGCTGTCATCGCCCCGGCCGTGCGCAAGGGAAACAAGCCTTTGCTGGACTACATCAACAAAGAGCTGGTCAAACTGGGCCAGGAGCGGTTCTTCCATGAGGACTACCGCAAGACTCTGGAGCCGGTCTATGGAAGTGAGGCCAACCCCGACGAGATTGTGGTCGAGGGCGGCAAGGACTGACCTGGCCGTCTGGCTTATGACAGGGCCCGCACCCATCCGAATGCGACTGGATGGGTGCGGGCCCTGTCATCTGACTCGATAGATTGCCGAATCAGTAGGCGGCCAGGATGTCAACCACAAAGATCAGGGTTGAATTGGCCGGGATGCTTTGCTGTTTCTGGCTGCCGTAGCCCAGGTCGGGCGGAATGACCAGAAGAACCTGAGAGCCCACGGTCTGGCCTGCCAGACCCTGCTGCCAGCCCTTGACCACTTGGTCCAGGCTGAAATCGCTGGGCTGTCCCCGGTCCCAGGAGGAGTCGAACTGCTTGCCGTTGGAGGCCAGCCAGCCGGTGTAGTTGGCGCTGACGCTCTGATGCTGGCCGACCTTGGCCCCCTTGCCCTTGATCAGGGGCTGGACGACCAATCCTGCCTCGGGCTTGTATCCGTTGAGATCCAGGGAGGGCTTGCCCTTGTCATCCAGGCTGATCTTGGGCAGGTCGCTGGGCAGATCGGTCACCTTCTGGCCCTGGGCGCGGGTCAAGTTCTTGGACCGGGAGACGAAGGTCAGGGCCATGATATAGGAGTCGGTCGCCTGGCTGCTGCCGGAGCCTGACTCATCGATGCCCACGGCCACGGTGGAGTTGACCTTGAGGCCCTTGAAGGTGTCGTAGTATGCCGGGATGGATTTCTTGCTGATGACGATCGAGCACTCCGGACTGCTCTTGTCCCAGGTGGAGTTGAGCACCTTGCCGGTCTTGGCATCCAGGGCCAGGCTCCTTGTGCATACACGATCCCCGTCGCGGATGACCTCGCCGTTGCCCTCCTGGATGACCTGATGAGCCTGGTTCTCGACCTTGAAGGGGGTCTTGAAGCTGATGTCGGGCTTGCTGCCAAGTTTGCCACTGGCTGATACGCCCTGCATGGTGTCGCCCGCGTGCGCGTCCCCGTCAGATTTCCCGCTGCAGGCTGACAGCCCAAGACATAGGGCCAGAGCCGTCATGGCGCCCAGCAGACGCTTGCTGCCTGATTTCCTTGCGATGATGGTCATAGAAGAACAGTTTAGGGCTTATGGGTGATTTCCCTGTGCTTGGAACCAGATCATAGGGAGCCGACGGTAGAATGTCGATAATATGGAGCGAGTACCCGAGGAAAAAGATGAGATGACGCGGCCTGAAAAGCCTTCGCGTCATAGCACGATCATGCGCGGCATCGTCACCCCCATCTTCGGACTGCTGGCTGTAACGGCCATTGTGCTGGGTATTTTCAACGCCACGGTCTGGAAGCCTTCGGCTCATGTGGATGCGCATGCGCGTACGAAGGCAGCCTATGTGGTGACCGATCCAGGCGTGCTTCCCCTGGTGGACAGCAAAGTGACCATGCGAGTGGATGTAACATCGAATGGAACTGCCGCGTCCGCAGATTCGAATTCACAGAAGCCTACCGTCTGTATGGCCCTGACCACGGCCAAGGATGCAGCTGGTTGGACGGCCGGGCAAGATGTGGCACGTGTGAGAGGTTTGGATGATTGGCACACCCTGTCCGTCGGCAGGGACACCAGCCCCGGCAAGGCCGTCAAAAGTAATCAGGGCGTGGCTTTTCAGGATTCGGACATGTGGAAACAGGTCACCTGCTCCGACAACGACGTGTCCATGTCCCTGAAGACCGACGACCCGCAGGCCGTCCTGCTGGTGGCGGTTCCTCAGGGTTCCCATTCCCTGGGTCTGGAAATGCTCTGGCAGCGGGACAGGCTGCCCAACTTCGCCATGCCCTTCTATTTTGCCGGCGGGCTGCTGGCCCTGCTGGCCGTTCTTTCAGCAACAGTCTTCGCTATGGATCCGGTCAAGCGCCGCAAGCAGACCGAACCTGAACAAGAGGCTGAAGAGACTCCCGAGGTCAGTGTGGCTCAGGCCCTGGGCAGCGCCATTCTGCCTGGTCTCGGAAATCGGCATAGCTCGGTTTCAGGCCGACGCCTGCGTCACGCTCGCGGACAGGCGCGGCAGGGGGATCCAGGACCCCCGCCCAGGCCACCCGTGGTGATTGATCCGCGCAATCGGAACCTGGTCGCTGACCAACAGGAGGATGGCGACGGCCGTACCGTCAGCGGCGATCGGGGAGCCGATGATATGTCGGCCACTAGGGTCATCAGCAGCCAGGAGATGGCCTCCTACCTGGCCAGGCTTGCCCACGAGGGGGAGGAGGAGCGCCAATGAGTATGAACAAACCGATGAACAGGGTAGGGGTTGCAGCGGCGCTGGCCTTGTCCCTGGGCCTTCTGCCGGGGCTGTCTGCCTGTGAGGGGCAGGTTCCCCAGGCTCGCCGGACCGAGCCTCAGAGCACTGCAACCACTGCTCCTGCGCCCAACCTGACCCCGGCCCAGGAGGCCCGCATCCGCAAGAGCATCGGGGCTGTTCTGGACCAGGCCAACGAGGCCAGGGACCCGGCCGGGTTGGACCGGCGAGTCAGCGGACCCCAGCTGGAGATCCGCACCAGCGAGCTGACCATAGCCCGGGCCACCGGGCAGCTGGATCCCAAGACGACCATTCCCACCACCATCGCCCAGACAGTCATTCCCGGCGATCCGGGGTGGCCACGTTCGGTCTTCTCGATTACCACCACCACGCAGGATCAGCAGTCCAAGCGCCTCTTGGTTCTGGATCAGGAGTCCGCCCATGAGAACTATAAGCTCTGGGGTGTGGCACGGCTCTTCCAAGGAGCCCAGCTGCCCAAGTTCCCGGTGGCCACCATCGGTGCCAGGATGGGGCAGGGCGACGATCAGGGTCTCAAGGCCACGCCGGTGGAGGCCGTGCGCCGCTATGCCGACCTCCTGCAGAATCCCCAGGGCAGCAAATATGCCAAGGAGTTCGCCCAGGATGACTTCCGCAACTCTCTGGGTACGCTGACTCAGGTGGTTCAGCAGGGAATCGAAGCCAACAAGGGCAGCCAGTCGCAGATCTTCACCCCGGCACAGGGGCAGCTGCGGGTCATGCACTCTTCCGATGGGGGCGACCTGGTCGTGGCCCGGATTGATTCGGTCTGGACCAGGCAGGCGGGTGAGGGCCGCGAGTCCTCGCCCGCCTCGGATGCCGAGAAGGCCCTCTTTGGACAGGGCAAGCCCACCAGCACTATGAAGGTCACCTATGTCAACGTGATCGCCCTCTACGTGCCCTCGGCGGATTCGCACGAGCCCATCAGGGCCGTGGGCGCCGAGCGCGAGCCCATCAAGGTGGAAGCGGTCTGAACGGCGGGATTGCGCTAGGTGAAAGCCCGGACTTTAGACTAGATTGGCTTCCAGGAGTTTGCATTCGAAGGCGGACCGAAGCTGCAGTCGGCGGCCGCCAGGTTAAGGAGGACTGACATGGCGAACAAAAACGGGCAGGGGCAGCCGGGCGTCTCGCTGGCAGGAGCAGTCGACCTGGGCGCGCTCAAGCACCAGGTTGACGCCGAGCCAGGCCAGCAGGGAGGGGCGCCTGCTGCCGGCGGCTATGTTATCGATACAACCGAGGCCAGTTTCCAGGCCATGGTTCAGACCTCTGCCACCTTCCCCATTCTGATTCTGCTCTGGGTGCCCACCGATGACCGCCTCTTCCCCCTGGCCACACGCCTGGCCCAGGCCGTCAACGCCCTGGAGGGGCGCATTCAGCTCTCCCGTATCGACATCGCGACCAATCCGCAGATCGCCCAGACCTTCCAGGTGCAGGATGCCCCGGCCCTCTTTGCCCTGTTGGCCGGCAGGCCCATGCCCATCCTGCAAGGACTGCCCACCGATGAGGAAATGAACCAGATCACCGATCAGCTCATCCCACAGGTGGTCCAGATGGCGCAGAAGACCGGTATCACTGGCAGCGCCCCCTACCAGGAGACCAACGACCAGGGGCAGGACGAGCAGGCTGGACAAGCAGCGGCTGATGCCATCCCGCCTGCCCATCAGGAGGCCCACCGACTGGCCCAAGAGGGCGACTATGCAGCTGCAGCCGAGGCTTATGACAAGCTGGTTCAGGCCGACTCGACCGACGACCTGGCCAAGCGTGAACAGGCCAAGTGCCTACTTATGGCCCGGTCGGCCCAGGCCGATGTCCGTAAGGTCCGTCAGGCGGCTGCAGATGCCCCTGACGACCTGCAGGCCCAGTTGGATGTGGCCGATGTGGACATGATCGGCGGCCAGATCCAGGATGCCTTTGATCGCCTGCTGGACTTTCTGGCCGGGCACCGGGATCAGACCGATCCCATCCGTCGCCGTCTGCTGGAGTACTTCGTTATTCCTGAACCGACCGATCCTCGGCTGGCCAAGGCCCGTCGCCGTTTGTCCACGCTGATGTACTGATTTAGGTTGCCGCGTACCGGCCTGAACCGGTCCTGGGTCAGGACTCGCGGTTCCCGTCGAAGTTGGTCAGGAAGCGCGGTCCGTTGGCCTTCAACTCCCGGTCGAAGTCGGTTGCCCAGTCGCCAAATGGGTGGTCAGCCAGCCCGTCGTTGGAGAACCGCGGGTCGTCGGTGATCTCCGTGGCACAGAAGTCGGGGATGGTCAGGTCGGTCACCGGGCCGGTCCGCTCCACCTCGGCCACCACCAGGGGAGTGTTGCCGTCTCCGAAGACATCCAGGTTCCACCAGTCCTCGTCCAGCCAGACCCCATACCGGTTCTTGACGATGGGAATGCCGCCGCGCAGAATCAGTTCCAGGGCGATTCCCGGATCGATGGCCCGTTCGGCCTCGTAGCGGGTGCCGCCGACGGAGGGCCCCTTGGCCGTCATTGAGGCAGCGTCGAAGTGGTCGCCTTCCTCAAGCAGAGTGTGGAGGGCATCGGTCCGGGCCGTCATGGGCACCACCGGATCCACCTGGCCCTGCAGACGCACACGAAGGGCGAAGTTGTCCTCATGCACGTAGTAGCTCTGCACAATCAGGGTCGGTCGGCTCTCCCCGAGCAGCTCCCGAGGAAGGTCCCGGCAAAAGAATCTACGCTCGAACTCGAAATCGTCCTCGTCCTCATTCATGGCCATGCTTCCCATGGTACGGTAGGCGGGTTGCGGCCACCATTTGCTGTCCATGGCCGTTTCAAAGTCCAGGTATGTGAAGGCGGCTTGTGATGGCCGGGTGAAGGAACTACAGTATAAATTATCCCGAGAGAAGATCATCCGGGAATGTTGGCGGCTTCGCGCCACCGCATGAGGATGCAATGGCGCAACCGGGGCGGTGGCACGAGGCCTTGCCATCACGATACCTACGAAACGCCTGGAATCTTGCGGCAACACGCCGAGAGTGGCTGGAGCCGGACCGACACGTCAGGACGCGCATGGGTGCGAAAATGCGCAAAGTGTCCTAGTATGGTCTCTGTTGTCCACTGGAAGGTGGCTGTCGGGTTCGTAGCTCAGCGGATAGAGCGTCTGTCTCCGGAACAGAAGGTCGAGGGTTCGAATCCCTTCGAGCCCACCAAGATACAATCCCTGTAGTCAGGAAGATTGCTAGGGTTTTTCTTCAGACGATGTCTTCTGCCATGATATCTGAGATTACGGCATCCACTTGATGGGATAAGCGCACCCATGTGTCACGATATGTGTGGTGAATCACTAAGCTTTTGAGGAACATGGCCCTTGGCCCGCTTGTGTCCTCGTTCTCAGGTGCCATAGTGAAAGAGTAAGACCGAACGTCGGGGAGGACTGACGCTTCCGCGTTGTGGCGGAGCATCCTTTCCCCGGTGAAGCAAAGGAGTTCACATGGCCAATCGAATCAATGCAGGGGATGCTGTCCTTCACGTCCTGGAGCAGTGGGGGGTGCCGCGCATCTATGGCCTGCCCGGCGGTTCCTTCGACTCTATGATGAACGCCATCCACAACGAACGCGAGCGCATCGACTTCATCCAGGTCCGTCATGAGGAGGCCGGAGCCCTGGCTGCTGCCGGAGAGGCCAAGCTGACTGGCCGGATTGGTGTCTGCTTCGGCTCGTCTGGCCCTGGTGCGGTCCATCTGCTCAACGGCCTCTATGATGCCCGTGAGGACGGCGTACCGGTGCTGGCCCTGGTGGGCGAGGTGCCCCAGGCCTTTATGAACATGGACTTCTTCCAGGCCATGGATGAGGTGCCTATCTTTACCGATGTGGCCGTATTCGCCCGGGCTGCCACCAACGCCCAAGGTCTGCCGGCCCTGGTGGACGAGGCCATCCGCCGCGCCTATGCCAGCCATGGGGTCTCCGTGGTGATCATCCCCAAGGATCTGGCCTGGGCCGAGATCGACGACCGCCCGGTGGCATCTGCGCCTAACTTCCGCAAGCCGGAGCCGCTGAAGCCTGCGGCCGACCAGGTCAGCAAGGCGGTTGAGATCATTCAGTCCGCCAAGGCGCCGCTGCTCTACTTCGGCCAGGGTGCTGCCGGGGCCCGCGATGAACTGGTCGCCATGTCCGAGCGTTTCAAGATGCCCATGGTGTCCACATTCCCGGCCAAGGGGATTGTGGAGGACACCTATCCTGCCTACCTGCAGTCGGCCGGCCGTGTGGCCACCAAGACCGCCACGGAGGCCATCTACACTTCGGATCTAACGGTCTGGGTGGGTTCGGACAACCCCTTCGGGTCCATGTTCGTCACTCCCAACACCAAGGTCATCCAGATCGACCTGAATCCGGTCAAGCTGGGCAAGCGCTTCCAGGCCAATGTGGTCCTGGCCATCCAGGCCGATGCCCGCGAGGCCCTCAAGGCGATAACCGCCGCCGGCCAGGACCAGGAGGAATCCGTCTTCTACAGGGCCTGCCTGCGTAGCAAGGAGAACTGGGACCAGTGGCTGGCCTCCTTCAACGAAGACACCCGCACGCCCCTGAGACCCGAGCCCGTCTACCACATCATCGATCAGCAGCTTGAGGACAATGACATTGTCATCCCCGACGTGGGCAATGTGGACATCGACTTCCTGCGTCTGCTGCATCTGAAGCCCACCAACCGCTGGACAGTCTCCGGCAAGCACGCCACCATGGGCTACGCCGTGCCGGCCGCCTTGGCCGCCAAGCTGGAGCATCCGGAATCGACCGTCTACTCCCTGAGCGGCGACGGCGGATTCGCCATGCTCGGCGAGGAGGTGCTGGCCCAGCTCAAGTACCATGCCCCGGTCATCAACGTGGTCTTCTCCAACCAATCCTTGGGCTACATCGAGGCCGAGCAGCGCGATGACAGCCATCAGCCTCTGAGCGGGGTGGACCTGCCCGATACCGACTGGGCCAAGGTCGGCGAGGGCATGGGTGCCTTGGGCTTCACTGTGCGCACGGTGGCCGACGCGCGCCACGC
This sequence comes from Bifidobacterium sp. M0404, assembly GCF_016101415.1. Classification (NCBI taxonomy): domain Bacteria; kingdom Bacillati; phylum Actinomycetota; class Actinomycetes; order Bifidobacteriales; family Bifidobacteriaceae; genus Bifidobacterium; species Bifidobacterium sp. M0404. The sequence goes on from NZ_JACFQP010000002.1 coordinate 397,411, forward strand.
TTTCTCCGAGGCTCGCAAGGCTGACAGGTCTTCGGTCATCGACATCAAGCTGACAGGAGCCAGCCCTCTGGACACCCGCTACATGCGGTTCCCGGAGACCTGCTCGGATCCGGACCAGGTCGAGAAATTCGTCAAGACCTACGAGGCCGGCGACCTGCGCTCCCTGGCCTACTGGATGGGTCAGGAGGCTCGCAAGGGCTGAGACTGGTACCACTTCTGCCGGGCGGGCACTCCTATAGTGGACGGTGTCCGCCCGGGGCTTCGGCCCGACATGGGTGCGGCGGACCTGAAGAAAGGACGGACTCATGGAAGATGGACCGGAAGAGATCGGCACGCCATATGCGCCTCAGGCTTTGGGGGCTTACAGTCAGGCTGTTAAGGCCGGGGGCTTTGTCTTTGTCTCCGGACAGCTGGGCATCGACCCGGACACCGGCGAGCTGGTGGAGGGCACTGCGGCTGACCAGGCTACCCAGGCTCTGAAGAACGTCAAGAACATCCTGGATGCAGCCGGCACCGGCATGGAAAAGGTGGTTAAGGCCACCATCCTTATGCGGCGTGTGGAGGATTTCACCGAGGTGGATCAGGCCTACTCTCAGGTTTTCATCGGCTCGGTGCGGCCGGCCCGCGTGGCGTTCGGTGGCGCGGACATCCCCAAGGGGGCCCTGGTCGAGATCGAGGTCGTGGCCCTGGCCTGAGACAGGTCGGTTGCTGGTCCCCGCCGTCGCTAGACTTGAGGGCATGAGTCCTGAAGCACTTGCCCGTATCATCTCTTCGACCGCCGTCCAGATGGCCCAGTCGGGCCATCTGGGAAACCTGGAGCCCGACATGGTTCCTGATGCCGACCATCTGGCGGTTATGCGCCCCAAGGACCGCTCCCACGGGGACTGGTCCACCAACATCGCCATGCAGCTGGCCAAGAAGGCTGGCATGAGGCCTGCCGAATTGGGGCAGGCCTTGGCTGAGGCCCTGCGAGAGGCCGATGGGATCGCCCAGGTGGATGTGGCCGGGCCCGGCTTCATCAACATAACCTTGGATTCGGCCTCGGCGGCTGCTGTGGTTGATGCGGTCCTGGATGCGGGATCCGCCTTCGGAAGCAACGATCACCTGAGCGGACGCACGCTCAATTTGGAATTCGTCTCGGCAAACCCTACGGGCCCCATCCATATCGGCGGCACACGCTGGGCGGCTGTGGGCGACTCCATGGCCCGGGTCCTGGAGGCCAACGGTGCCAAGGTGGTCAGGGAGTACTACTTCAACGATCACGGCACGCAGATCGACCGCTTCTCCCGCTCGCTGGTGGCGGCGGCCCATGGTGAGCCCGTGCCTGCTGACGGCTACAAGGGTTCGTATATTGACGAGATTGCCTCGCGGGTAGTCAAAGAAGCCGCCGACCAGGGGCAGGACATCCTGGCTATGCCCAGGGTGCAGGACGAGGACGGCGCCGAAGGTGACAGCCCCCAGCGCGAGGCCTTCCGCACCCGGGCCGTGCCCATGATGTTCGCCGAGATTCAGCAGTCCATGCGTGACTTCCGGGTCAACTTCGATGTCTGGTTCCATGAGAACAGCCTGTATGAGTCCGGCCAGGTGGACCGGGCCATTGATGAGCTGCGGGCCAAGGGCGATATTTTCGAGAAGGACGGGGCTACCTGGTTCCGCTCCACCACCTACGGCGACGACAAGGACCGGGTGATCATCAAGTCCGACGGCCATGCAGCCTATGTGGCGGCCGACATCGCCTACTACCTGAACAAGCGACGCAGGCCCAAGGATCCCTGCGACGAGGCCATCTACATGCTGGGCGCCGACCATCACGGCTACATCGGCCGGATGATGGCCATCTGCGCAGCCTTCGGGGACACCCCAGGCGTGAACATGCAGATCCTGATCGGCCAGATGGTCAATGTCATCAAGGACGGTCAGGCTGTGCGCATGAGCAAGCGGGCAGGCAACGTGGTCACCATTGACGATCTGGTGGATGCCGTGGGCGTGGATGCCGCCCGGTATTCCCTGGCCCGCACTGACTACAACCAGAGCGTGGACATCGACCTGGACCTGCTGGCTTCGCACACCAACGACAACCCCGTCTACTACGTGCAGTACGCGCACGCCCGCTCCAGGAATGTGGATCGAAACGCAGCCCAGGCGGGCATCGACCGGTCCGGTGCCGACCTGTCCCTGTTGGACACCGCTGCCGACAACGATGTTCTGGGCGTCCTGGCCCTCTATCCCAATGTGGTTCAGACTGCAGGCGACCAGAAGGCTCCCCATCGGGTGGCCCACTACTTGGAGCAGCTGGCTGGGGTCTATCACCGCTGGTACAACCTGGAGCGCGTGGTGCCCCTGGAACCCACTGGCCGTAAAGATCTGGACCAGGACGAAGACAGGAATCCACAGCCAGCCCGTGCGTCGGCACGTCTACGGCTCAATGACGCTGTGCAGCAGGTCATCGCCAATGGTCTGGATCTGCTGGGTGTCCAGGCCCCTGACCGTATGTAAGCCTGAAGGTTACCGGGAGGTCGTTAATGGAGACAGGGATGTGCGGGTTGGGGTCCGATGGGTTCTGGCCCGAGGCTCTGCAGCAGGACCATGAGGGCATGCTGAGCATGCACGGGTGCTCTATGGAAGATCTGGCCAAGCGTTACGGCACCCCCATGTATCTGATGGACACCGCGATGATGGCGGAACGGGCCTCGGCCTTCCGCCAGGCGGCTCTGCGAGACCTGGGCGGTGCGACCACCAGGGTCAGTTACGCGGGCAAGGCCTTCCTTAGCAAGGAGACCGTGCGGATCATGCTGCGCCAGGGGTTGGATATTGATACCTGCTCCCTGGGCGAGATGCTGATCGCTCAGGCTGCCGGTGCCCCTGGCCGCCGTCTGGTCCTGCACGGCAACAACAAGTCCGACCAGGAGATCGACCTGGCTGTGAGGGAGGGCTATAGGGCCATCGTTATCGATGCGCCCGACGAGCCTGCCCGAATCGCCGCTGCTGCAAGGGCACAGGGCCGTCGCGCCAAGGTCATGCTCCGGGTGACCGTGGGGGTGCACGCCGGCGGTCACGAGTACATTTCCACCGCACACGAGGATCAGAAGTTTGGCATCCCCCTGCTGCCCCAGGGCACCGACGTGAGTCTGCTGGACCTGGGCGCTGAGCCTGGGTCCTCAGGGCAGGCTGGGGCAGCGACTCCGGCGGCCACGAAGAATGACAGCTCTTCGGCTCCTGGTGATTCTGTGGTCTCCCCGTCGTCTTCGGCACTGTATTCGGTTACCAACGAGCCTGCTGAACCTGCCGATCTTGCCCGGATCAAAGCCATGTCCGCTCTGGCCGACGGACCGGCTATCGCCCTGCTCAAGGAGATTCGTTCCCACGAGCGGGAACTGGAGTTGGTGGGCATCCATACCCATATCGGCTCTCAGATCCATGACTCTTCGGCCTTCATCGAGGCCGCCCGGCGCATGATGCTGCTGCGGCATACCTTCTGGGCCACCGACGGATACCTGATGCCTGAGGTTGATCTGGGGGGCGGCTTCTCCGTGCCCTACACTCCAGATGAGGATCGGATGGACCTGGACGAGACCTTGACCAGCCTGGGGGCTGACATGGTCGCCATCAACCGCCGCCTGGGCATGCCCATGCCGGTCATCGCCTTCGAGCCCGGCCGCTGGATCGTGGCCCCATGCGGCATGAGCCTGTACCGGGTGGGCACCGTCAAGCCCGTTCCCCTGTCTGACGGAAGTGTGCGCACCTACGTTTCGGTTGACGGCGGCATGAGTGACAACATTCGTCCGGCTCTGTATGGGGCCGAGTACACTGCCGTCCTTGCCAACCGACATGGCAGCGTGGACCGGATTCAGGCCCGTGTGGTGGGCAAGCACTGTGAATCTGGGGATATCCTGGTGCAGGATGTGCCTCTGCCTGCGGACATTCGCCGGGGTGATTTGCTTTTGGTACCGGTGACCGGCGCCTACGGACGGACCATGGCCAGCAACTACAACCAGGCTCTGATCCCTCCCGTGGTGGGCCTGGACCAGTCTGGTGCCCAGCTGATGCTACGGCGGCAGACCATGGATGATCTGCTGGCCTTGGACCAGGGATGAGCCTCGCCCTCGGATGGAACCAAGGGGTGTCGGATTGGCTTTCTAAGATGGAGCAACACCCGGAGACAGGCCCCGTTGGGGCGGATGGAGGACCATATGCCTGAACGCATGCAGCAGCAGGAGGCCGTCAGGCCCATCCGCGTAGCACTTCTGGGGGCCGGGACCGTGGGCTCCCAGACTGCCCGCCTCTTGGTGGAGCAGAGCCAGGATCTGGCCAGTCGAGTGGGCCGCCCCCTGCAGCTGGTAGGTATCGCCGTCCTCCATCCTGACAAGGTCAAGGCTGATTGGATTGATCCGTCCCTGCTGACCACAGACTCAGCCGACTTAGTCACTAAAGCGGATATCGTCATCGAACTGATCGGTGGGATCGAGCCGGCCCGCACCCTGCTGCTCAAGGCCATCGAGTCCGGCGCCAGCGTGGTCACCGCCAACAAGGCCTTGCTGGCCCAGCACGGCCCTGAGCTCTACCGGGCCGCCGAAGAACGGGGCGTCGACATCTACTTCGAAGCGGCTGTGGGCGGAGCCATCCCCATCGTGCGGCCCCTGCGCGAGTCCCTGGTGGGCGACGGCATCACCAGTCTGGTGGGCATCGTCAACGGGACCACCAACTACATTCTGGATGAGATGACCACCAAGGGTCTTCAATTCGATCAGGCCCTGCGCGATGCCCAGGCCAAGGGCTTCGCTGAGGCGGATCCCACTGCCGATGTGGACGGGCTGGATGCGGCCGCTAAGGCCGCCATCATGGCCACGCTGGCCTTCCATACCGATGTGCGCCTGGACGACGTCCCCGTGGAGGGCATCCGCGCCATCACTGCCGACGATATTGCGGCCGCACAGACCGAGCACCGGGTCATCAAGCTTCTGGCTGTGGCTGAACGCGGGGAGCAGGGCATCTCCGCCCGGGTTTACCCGGCGCTGATCCCCGACAGCCACCCTCTGGCCTCGGTCCATGGCAGCTTCAATGCGGTCTTCGTCACCGCCAAAGCCGCCGACGATCTCATGTTCTACGGCCGGGGTGCCGGCGGAGCGCCCACAGCATCAGCCGTTGTGGGGGATGTGGTCACCGAGGCACGCCACATCGTCCAGCATGGCATGGGTCCGGGAATCCCCATGTACGCCAACATCCCCATGGCTCCGCTGGATGCATCCCGGGCCGCCTTTGCTGTCCGCTTCCTGATTCACGACAAGCCTGGCGTGCTGGCGGCCATCGCCCAGGTCTTCTCCGAGGCGGGCATTTCCATCAACGGAGTCAATCAGGACATCAAGCCCACCCTGCATGACCCGGGCTACAGCGGCGAGATCCAGCAGTTGCGCGTGGTCACCCATCTGTGCGACGAGGTGACCCTGCGGCAGGTGGTTCAGCGAATCTCCACCTTCGACTCGGTCACCGGGCAGGCCTCTATTCTGCGCGTATTCGATCGGCAGGCCCAATGATGACCGTTGCCACAGAGGGCCCATCTACTGTCCGGGTGCGTGTGCCAGCCACCAGCGCCAACCTGGGTTCGGGTTTCGATGCAGTCGGTCTGGCGCTGAACTACCATGACGAGATCGTCTTCACCCGTTCCGTGGACCCGGGTGACACCACCGCCTATGTCGTCATCAAAGGCGAGGGAGAGCGGACCCTGCCCCGAGACGAGACCCACCTGGTTGTTTCCGCATTCCGGCGGGCCTGCCAGGTCTTTGGACTGCCACGGTTCGGCTTCATCATGAGAGCCGTCAATCGTATCCCCCAGGCCAGGGGGTTGGGATCCAGCGCTGAGGCCATCGTGGCCGGGATTGCGGCTGCTGCTGCCTTCGCCCACGCCGGTCCCCTGCGCCGTGATGCCGTATTTGCACTGGCTGCCCAGATCGAGGGGCATCCCGACAACGTGGCGCCTGCCGTTTACGGGGGACTGACCGTCTCCTATGATTTGGCCACTGGCGAGGGGGTGGGTTCCCTGCCCATAGCCGGGGGCGCGCCCTTGGAAGGCGGCTACCACACCCTGCGCTACAAGGTGGACCCGGCTATCAAGGCCACGGTTTTCATTCCCGGCGCCCATCTGTCCACACAGAAGGCCCGACAGGCCCTGCCCAACAGGGTGCCTTATGCGGATGCCGTCCACAACCTTTCTCGGGCGGCCCTGATTCCCGGCGCTCTGAACCCAGGGTCACTAGATGACCTGGGGGCCGAGAAGATCGGGCAGGCTGCCGAAGCTAACTCCTTGCTCTTTGTAGCTACCCAGGATCGACTCCATCAGCCATACCGGGCCGGGCTCATGCCGTCCTCCACCAAGCTCCTGCAGCTCCTTCGTCGTCAGGGCTATGCGGCGGCCGTCTCTGGGGCTGGACCATGCATTATCGTCCTGCACTACGGGGATGCCGAAAATGAGCTGCGGACCCTTGCCAGGGACTATCTGGATTCCGGTCGCTGGCGGATCCTGTCCTTGGACGTGGACTGCCAGGGGGTCCAGGTGGAACGGGACCAGGAAGGCAATCGTGAACACTGAAGACAGGCATATCCCGCTGATCCTGGCATCATCCTCTCCATCCAGGCGGCGGCTTCTGGTCCAGGCCGGCATTGACCCCATCATTCGACCCTCAAAGGTCGATGAGCCGGCTGTGCTTGCGGAACGGGCCCGTAAACTGGGTTGTCGCCTGGATGACCTGGATGTGCGCGAACGGGTCAGTGTCTTGGCTGAGGCCAAGGCTTCGGCTGTCCAAGCGACCTTGAATGCCGTCAAGGATGCCGAAAGACGATCCCGGGGCGATCTGGTCACGTTCAGGCCTCTGAGCCAGGGTGATTCAGGTGCATCCTCCCGGGATCCCATGAGCCGGGTCATTGGGGCCTGGGGCGGGATGATCGGCGCCGGGCGCGGGCCCCTCCTGTTGGGGTGTGACTCGCTGTTCAGCATGGACGGGGTTGTCATGGGCAAGCCTCACAAGCCAGAACGTGCTATGGAGCGGTTGATGGCTATGCGTGGCCAAACAGGTACCCTGGTCACCGGTCACTGTCTGATCGATCTGGCCACCGGACGAAAGGTCCGGGCGGTCAGCAGCGCTCAAGTGACCTTCGGAGACTATGACCGGGCATCCATGCAGGCCTATGTAGCCACAGGCGAACCCCTTGAGGTGGCTGGATCCTTCACCTTGGAGGGATTGGGCAGCGCCTTCATCCAGGGCATCGAGGGTGATCCCAGTGGAGTGATGGGATTGAGTATGCCCACCCTGCGCGCCCTGGCCCAGGAGCTGGGCGTCTCCTGGCCTGACCTGTGGGCCGAACGAGTCATGCCCAAGCGGCAGCAGACCGCCAGATCGATGCGCGGCCCTGAGGGAATGGTCGCTCCCGTGGAGAACGTCCATCAGCCTGGCGACGGGTGGGTGGACTGCGCCTGCGGCAAGCGGCACTGGGGGCTCAACGGGGCTGCCGGCGTTTTGTTGGCCCGGCGTGATGCCTGCACAGGTGTGCCGGTCAGTGTGCTTCTGCAGCATCGGGCCCGCTGGAGCGCTGAGGGCGGCACCTGGGGTGTGCCGGGCGGCGCCATCTCCGACGGGGAAAATCCCTTGGAGGGCGGCCTGCGCGAGAGCTATGAGGAGGCCAACATCCGTCCGGAGGACATTCAGGTGGTGGGTTCCTACCTGGAGGACCACGGTCCCTGGGGTTACACGACCATACTGGCCTTTGAGCGTCCCGGCCACCAGGTCGATCCCCGCATGAATGACGATGAGAGCATTGCCCTGGAATGGGTGGACCGGGACAAGGTCGCGGACCTGCCCCTTCTGAAGGCCTTCGGACAGGACTGGCCGCACTTCAGACAACGCTTGGAGGTTCTGGCAGCCGAAGGCTGAGTAGGCAGCCTGCCTGGGCGCATCAGCTCAGGAGCAGAGCAACCAGAGCGATGATCACGGGCGAGGTGATCGTGCTCAACAGGATGCCGTCCCTGGCGAAGGTGGTTCCCACCTCGTACCGGGCGGCGTAGTTGTAGACGTTCTGGCCGGTGGGCAGGGCCGCCAGAACCACGCACCCGTACAGCTCCGCCCCGCCGAAGCCCATCATGAACCGGGCCAGCAGGTAGGCGATCATGGGCATGACCAGATTCTTCAGGATCACCGCACACAGGGTGGCACGACGGTCAGTGCCCCGGCCCATGGGTCGCGAACCCCGCAGGGACATGCCGAAGGCCATGAGGATCATGGGCACGGCCGACTGCCCAATCATGTCGATGGGCTTGTAGACGAAGTCAGGGATGACGAAATGGCCGGCCTGAGCGCTGATGGCCGATATCACTATGCCGCCTATGGAGCCGATGAGGATCGGCTGCTTCAGAGGCTGTTTGAGGATGGTCTTGACCGAAAGCTTGCCAGAGGTGGTCGCGTCCAGAACGGTCAGCCCGATTGGGGTGAAGAGGGCTTGTTGCATGACCAGGATAGGGGCCACCAGTGTGGGATTGCCCAGAATATAGGTGGCTACAGGCAACCCGATGTTATTGGAGTTCAAATACAGGGAGTCGAGAGCGCCGATGGTGGCTTCGGCGGCAGGCAGGTGGAAGCTGGTCGCATTCAGGGCCACGAAAAGCAGACCCACGGCCGCCGCCGACAGGAAGGCCACGATGATGCTGGGGTGGAAGATTACCGACAGCTTCTGCTTGGAGAGGATGGCGAACATCAGGCAGGGCGTTGACACAAAGAATGAGTACTTGTTCAGTACCAGCTGGGCTGTGGGACCGCCTACATGGAAGCGGGCGGCCACATAGCCCACGGCGATGACCACGCCGATGATGAAGAACCCCTCCATGGCGCTGAGCAGTCCAGGCACTCCGGCATCCTCCTCGTCTCGCATGGTGGACGGCGGCCTCCCAGGCGGAGTGCCACCGCTTCCGTCGCCCCCATTGTGCCACCAGGACCTCATGCTTGCGGCTGCAGGTCCATCTGCGATTCCCGGCCCGCTAGCATGGCACTATGGCCAAGAACACACAGACGGATATTGATCTTCTCGCAGGTGCCCGGGGGGTTGAACCTGCCCAGGCCCTGGCAAGGATACTGGAGTCCATGACCGCCCTGCTTTCGGTCAGCGGCCAGGAGGGCGCCCTGGCTGATGCCGTCCAGAGGGCCCTGTCCTCACGAGCTGATCTCTTGGTCCAACGGTTGGGTGATACGGTCGTGGCATCCACCCAGCTGGGCCGTCCCCACCGCATCGTCCTTGCCGGGCATCTAGACACCGTGCCCGTGGATGGGAACCTCCCCCCGCGCTGGCTGGAGCCCGGCGACCCGGACATCCGCGCCGACCTGGCTGCCGCCCACCCTGGATCCCGGGTGCTGTACGGCAGGGGCTCCGCCGACATGAAGGCCTCGGATGCCGTCTTTCTTCACCTGGCGCTCACCCTGCAGGAGCCGGTCTATGACCTGACCTTCGTCTTCTACGACCATGAGGAGGTCCAGGCCGACCTGAACGGGCTGGGCCGGGTGGTGGCCGCCCACCCCGACTGGGTGCAAGGTGATTTCGCCATCATCGGCGAGCCAACCGACTGCACCATCGAGGCCGGCTGCAATGGAACCATGCGCTTCGATCTGATCACCCACGGCACGGCGGCCCACTCCGCCCGGGCCTGGATGGGTAGCAATGCCATCCACGCGGCCGCGCCCATTCTGGATCGGCTGGAGCAGTACCGTCCGGCCACGGTGCGGGTGGACGGCCTGGACTATCGGGAGGGGCTCAACGCCACCACGATCGAGGGCGGCCTGGGCACCAACGTCATTCCCGACCGCTGCCGGGTGCATGTCAACTACCGGTTCGCCCCCGACAAGAGTCTGGCCCAGGCCAAGGAGTTGATGATGGGCCAAGGGACAGGCGCTGAGCTGGGCAATGGCGAGCATATGGCCCGCGGCGGGGTCTTCCAGGGGTTCTCGGTGCGCATGTGCGACGAATCGCCAGCGGCCCGTCCTGGACTGGATTCGCCATGGGCGAGTTCACTGGCGGACCTGGTTGCCCGGACCACGGGCCAGCAGCCTCGTGCCAAGCTGGGGTGGACCGATGTGGCCCGATTTTCAGCCCTTGGCCTACCAGCCGTCAACCTGGGCGCAGGGGACCCCCTACTGGCCCACAAGGCCGACGAACAGGTGCCCCTGGATGACCTGGTCCGGCTGGAAGCAATACTGGTCGAGTGGCTCAATGGACCTGAAGACCGCTGATCTGTGACATACTAGATGACGGTGGTTCTGCCTGACCACTTGCAGCGTAGGCGTTGATCCCCCCGGACGGAGACCCAGTGACCCGTGTGGGCGTCGGTGTCCGCCTGCGTCAGGAAGACTTTTTGCCAAGGCGTTTCGATCGGGCGTACGCAGGTGCGCGGTTGCAGTGAGAGTGCAGCGTGAGGACGGATCGGGACCGTGAGAGCGGCGCGAGGCGGCGTGCCGCAAGGAGCATTGTGCCCGAAAATACGAATGAGGATACCAAGGATAATCGGTCCGCCATCAGTGATGGGCAGGGACGGCAGGTTGAAGAGACTGCAAGTTCCGGCACTCGTCGCCGCTCCGGACGGCGTGTGGTCAGGGTGGCCGGCGCTGCCGGTGCCGACGTGCCTGTGAAGGTCGAGGCCGAGAAGCGCAAGACCTCCCGCAAGGCCAAGGAGGAGGGCGACGAGTCCAAGCCCTCCGCCACCCGTCGCCGCCGCACCCGCAAGCCCAAGGAGGATCAGGCTGCCGATCAGAGCGTGCAGGACCACTCCAGCCAGGATGCCCAGGAAGACGAGAGCGAGTCCAAGCCGGCCAGGACGACTACTCGTCGTCGCAGCCGTACTACTGCCCGCCGACGCACCGAGGAGCATGCCCAGGAGGGCGAACCTGATCAAGACCGTCAGGAACGTGCCCTTGAGGCTGTGGAGGCTCTGACGTCGGGGCTCAGCCAGAGGACAGACCGGAAGGCTGAGGAGCAGGATGAGCGTCCGCGTGCCGCCCGCACCGCCCGTCCCCGTCCTATGACGTCGTTGCTCTTCCAGGAGCCCGTTATACCCGTCTCCAGGCCTGAGCAGAATGAGCGCGACGAACGGGATGAGGAGGACGAGGATGCCGAACAGTCATCCAAGCCCTCCCGCCGAAGCAAATCCAGGAGCACCTCGGAGGGCGGTTCACGCCGTTCTCGCAGGCTCAATGCCGAGGAGCGCAGGGCCGCCGACGAGGTGGAGCGCATCGAGGAGGATCTGGATCACGAGGGCATAACCTTCGTGGTTGACGAGGACCAGGAACAGGACGAGGACCAGAATGAGTCCGGCACTCGCACTCGTCGCCGCCGCCGTGCCAAGAGCGATGATGAGGGCTCTGACAAGTCCGTTTCCACTCGCCACCGTCGCGGGCACGAGCAGGAGAAGGACAAGGATGACGAGGACGAGGCCCCGCTGACCCGTCGCCGCCGCCGTCGCAGAGGCTCCAAGTCCGCTGAGGGCGAGTCAGAGGAGCCCAATACCCGCCGCTCGCGCAAACAGCAATATATTGACGAGATCACCGACGTGGAGGGCTCCACCCGCTTGGAGGCCAAAAAGCAGCGCCGGCGGGACAACCGCCGCGAACGCTCGCGTCAGTCCCAACTGGTCGAGCAGGACTTCCTGGCCCGCCGTGAAAACGTCAACCGCCTGATGGTGGTGCGCGAGAAGGAGCACCACACCCAGATCTCGGTCATCGAGGACGATATCCTGGTCGAGCACTACGTCTCCGACATCCAGGAGGTCTCCACTGTAGGCAACATCTACCTGGGCCGGGTTCAGAACGTCCTGCCCAGCATGGAGGCCGCCTTCGTGGACGTCGGCCAGGCCCGCAACGGCGTGCTCTATGCCGGCGAGGTCAACTGGGACTCCACCCGTCTGGAGGGCCAGCCCCGCCGGATCGAACTGGCCTTCAAATCCGGCGACCCTGTGCTGGTCCAGGTCACCAAGGACCCCATTGGCCACAAGGGTGCACGGCTGACCTCGCAGGTCACGCTGGCCGGCCGCTTCCTGGTCCTGGTGCCCTCGGGCGGCATGACCGGCGTCAGCCGCAAGCTGCCCGACCGCGAGCGTTCCCGTCTCAAGAGCATCGTCTCCAAGGTGGCCCCCAAGGACATGGGCGTCATCATTCGCACCGCGGCAGAGGGGGCCAGCGAGGAGGCTCTGACCAAGGACCTGGAGAACCTGCAGCGTCAGTGGGGCAAGATCGAGGACAAGCGCAAGGAGTTCCTGCACGGCAAGCGTCCCAAGCTTCTGCAGGGCGAGCCGGACGTGGCTATCCGTGTGGTTCGAGACATCTTCAACGACGACTTCGCCAAGCTGGTGGTCCAGGGCGAGGGGGTCTACGAGAGGGTCCGCAACTACCTGGAGACCATGGCCCCCGACCTGGAGGAGAAACTTGAGCACTGGGACCCGGCCGAGCACCAGGGCAAGGATGTTTTCGATCGCTGGAGCATCGACAGCCAACTGCGCAAGGGCATGGAGCGCCAGGTCTACCTGCCCTCCGGCGGCTCCCTGGTCATCGACCGCACCGAGGCTATGACCACCATCGACGTGAACACGGGCCGCTTCATCGGCAAGGGCAAGTCGCTGGAGGAGACGGTGACCCGTTGCAACCTGGAGGCTTCCGAGGAGATCGCCCGCCAGCTGCGCCTGCGCGACATCGGCGGCATGATCATGATCGACTACGTGGATATGGTCATGCCGGCCAATCGCGACCTGGTCCTGCGCCGCTTGGTCGAGTGCCTGGCCCGGGACCGCACCAAGCACCAGGTGGCCGAGGTCACCTCCCTGGGTCTGGTGCAGATGACCCGCAAGCGGGTGGGCCAGGGTCTGGTCGAGGCCTTCTCCGAGGAGTGCCCCACCTGCCATGGCCGAGGCTTCATCCTTCACGACAAACCGACCATCTCCGCCTCCTATGCCGACCCATACGCGGTCAAGGGCGGCGACCCCTTCGTCAAGACCAACAAGCATGGGCACGGCTCCTCTTCCAAGGAGACCTTGTCCACAGGTTCGACCCCTGCAGTCAAGGCCAAGCTGGCCAGGATCGCTGCGGCGGCCCAGGCGGCGTCGGACGAGGATGATGCCCAGGCTGAGACGGCGGATGTCGCCAAGGAGTCATAAACTGAATTCGTTTTGTCGGCGGAGCAGGCACATTTGACGACGCGGTGTGTTTGCTTCTATACTGGTTAGCTGGTGTCTGGACGGGTCCGTCAATCGCATGGCGAGACCCGGATGCCGGGCGCATACAGCTTTGGACAACAGGCAAGGTAGGGCTATGTACGCGATTGTGAAGGCCGGAGGCCATCAGGAGAAGGTCGAGGTCGGTGACCAGATCACGGTCAACCGTCTGGCTGCCAGGAAGGGCGAGTCGGTCGAGTTTCCGGTCGCGCTGGTCGTCGATGGATCCAAGGTGACCATGGCCGCCAAGGATCTGGCAAAGATCTCCGTCAAGGGCGAGGTCGTGGACGATGAGGCCAAGGGCCCCAAGATCAACATCCAGAAGTTCAAGAACAAGACCGGCGTGGCGCGCCGCAAGGGCCACCGCCAGAAGCAGACCGTGGTCAAGATCACGGCCATCGCCTGAGGGCCTAGGTCGAGGTAGGAAAGGAACCAGACATGGCACATAAGAAGGGTGCGTCCAGCTCACGCAACGGGCGCGATTCGAATGCACAGTACCTGGGCGTCAAGAAGTTCGGCGGCGAGGCCGTAGTGGCCGGCAACATCATCGTTCGCCAGCGTGGCACCAAGTTCCATCCTGGCCAGAACGTCGGCCTGGGCAAGGACCACACCCTCTTCGCCCTGACGGACGGAACCGTTCGGTTCGCCAACCGGCGTGACCGCAAGGTCGTTGACGTGCTTACCGCCTGATTGCCCTTTATCGGCATCAGCCAAGGCCATCCCTGTCGTGGGGGTGGCCTTTTTGCATATATGTATGAAGATGCAGAGCATTCAGCTCTCAGGGGCCGCATGTCAGGCCGGATTGAGTACCATGGGCCCCTATGAGCGCATTTGTGGATCAGGTCACCGTCCATGTCAAGGGTGGCGACGGCGGCAATGGAGCGTCCTCCATCCGCCGCGAGAAGTACAAGCCCCTGGCCGGGCCTGATGGAGGCGACGGCGGCCAGGGTGGCTCGGTCATTCTTCAGGCCGATGCCAACGCCACCAGCCTGCTGGACTACCGCTTCCTGCCGCACCGCCAGGCCGAATCAGGCACCATGGGTCTGGGCGGCGACAAGGACGGCAGCCGTGGCCAGGATCTGATTCTGCCGGTGCCGGTGGGCACCGTGGTCTTCACCGCCAAAGGAGGCCAAGGCGAGCGCAAGCAGCCTGGTGAGCGACTGGCCGACCTGGCCCACGTGGGAGACCGGTTCGTTGCAGCCCAAGGCGGCGTGGGCGGTCTGGGCAACCGCTCCCTGGCCACCAAGGCCAGGCGGGCTCCTGGCTTCGCGTTGCTAGGGGATCCCGGGCAGGAGCGCGACCTGGTGCTGGAGCTCAAATCCATCGCCGACGTGGCCCTGGTGGGTTTCCCCAGCGCGGGCAAATCCAGCCTGGTGGCGGCCATGAGCGCGGCCCGGCCCAAGATCGCCGACTATCCATTCACTACCCTGGTGCCCAACCTGGGCGTGGTCCAGGCAGGGGAAAGCCGCTTTACTATGGCCGATGTGCCAGGGCTGATTCCAGGAGCCTCCCAAGGCAAGGGTCTTGGGCTGGAGTTTCTGCGGCACATCGAGCGTACCGAGATTATCGCCCACGTCATCGATTGTGCCACCTTGGAGCCTGATCGGGACCCCATGAGCGACTACCGGGCCCTGGAAGAGGAGCTTTCCCATTATGCCGACCGCCTGGAGCTTCCTCTGGGAGTCATCCCCATGGCCGAGCGGCCCAGGGTGATCATCCTCAACAAGGCTGACCTGCCGGAAGCTCGCGAACTGGCCGAATTCGTTAGGCCTGACTTCGAGGCCCTGGGTCTCAAGGTCTTTGTGGTCTCCACAGCCTCGCATCAGGGGCTTAAGGAACTGGGTTACTACTTGGCCGGTCTGGTGGACCGCCTGCGCGGGCAGCTGCGTCAGCGGGAAGAGGCCAGGCAGGAGGAGCGCGTGGTCATCCGCCCCTTGGAGCGGCGGCGCAGGAGCGGCGACCAGTCCGGGGACTTCACCCTTGAGCGGCATCAGACCCGTTCCGGACAGACCTGGTTCAGGGTCTGCGGAGCCAAGCCCGAGCGTTGGGTCCGTCAGACCAACTTCGACAACGAGGAGGCCGTGGGCTATCTGGCTGACTGCCTGGCCCGGATGGGTGTGGAGGATGCTCTGCGCAAGGCCGGAGCCAGGCCAGGTGACGAGGTCCGCATCGGTCCTGGCGACGATGCGGTGGCCTTCGACTGGGATCCGAGTGTGGCGGCCGGCGCCGAAATGCTGGATGGCACCCCCCAGGTGGCCCGGGGTCGTGACCTGCGCCTGGAGGAGAGCCAGGGGCTCAACCGTCGCCGCACCAACAGCGAACGCCGCCGCCAGTACCACCAGATGATGGATGCCCGGCAGGCGGTGCGACAGGTCATGGAGCAGGAACGGCGCCAGGGGCACTGGGCCGACCCCTCCGTGGACGACGATCCCCACGACAGGCAGGGCCTGCTGGGGCGCGGGGACGCGGATGCTGCCAGTTCGGAGGAGGCTGGGCAATGACCGAACGGGAAGGATCTGATGAGGCTGAGATCCGCTCCCGAGTGGCTCAGGCCCGTACCATGGTGGTCAAGGTAGGATCCAGCTCTCTGACCGATCTCCATGGGCACTTGGACCTTGGCCGCCTGCGTTCGCTGGTGGGCGCCCTGGCCTCGGCTGCCGTGAATGGCGCTCGCCTGGTCCTGGTCACTTCTGGGGCCATTGCAGCTGGTTTTGGCACCCTGGGATTCGATGAACGCCCCGGTGATGTGGCCACCCAGCAGGCTACGGCCTCAGTGGGCCAAGGTCTGCTCATGGCTCAGTACGAGACCGCCTTCGCCCGCTATGACCTACGGGTTGGCCAGATCCTGATCACCGCTCGTGACACCACCCATGCCGTCCAGTACCGCAACGCCCGGCGCACCCTCTGCCGTCTGCTGGATCTGGGGGTCATCCCCATCGTCAACGAGAACGATGCCCTGGCCAGCAACGAGATCCGTTTCGGCGACAACGACCATCTTTCGGCCCTGATCGCCAACATCGTCAGCGCCGATGCCCTGGTCCTGCTGACTGATGTGGATGCCCTCTACACTGAACCCCCGTCCCAGCCAGGGGCCCACAGGATCGGCTTTGTGCCGGACGTGGCGGCCATTATGGACCAAGTGGATGCCCAGGGGTCCGTCTCTGGGCTGGGAACCGGGGGCATGTCCACCAAGCTGGAGGCGGCGCGGATTGCTGCGGCCTCCGGCATGCCCGTGGTCTTGACTCGCGCCGATCTTGCAGGTCCTGCCCTGGCCGGCGACCGGGTGGGCACCCTCTTCGCCCCCATCCGTCCGCGGGGCTCCTCGCACCGGCTCTGGATCAAGTTCGCATCCCGTCCCCGGGGCGGCTATCTGGTGGATCAGGGGGCCGTCAAAGCTCTGCGCGGTGGTCGGGCCAGCCTGCTGGCAGCTGGTGCCAGATCGGTCCAGGGTGAGTTCTCGGCCGGGGATCCGGTCTGGATTCATGATGAGTCCGGTCACCAGGTGGCCAAGGGTCTGTCCGGCTACGATTCTGAGGAGGCTCAGGACATGCTGGGCCTAAACACCAAGGAGCTCCGCCGCCGACTGGGCGCTCACTATGCCCACCCGCTGGTGCATCGGGACTCTCTGGTCCTGGTCTGAGCGCAGCCCTGGGGGTGGCGGGCGGTAGCATGACAGCATGACTATGGCGCAATGGCAGACCCTGAGCAGACGCATAGATGCGGTGGCCCCCAGTGCCACTCTGGCCGTGGATTCGAAAGCCAAGGCCATGAAGGCCCAGGGCATGAATGTGATCAGCTTCGGTGCCGGCGAACCCAACTTTCCCACGCCTGACCACATCGTGCAGGCAGCGGCCCGAGCCTGCCTGGATCCGAGCAACCATCGCTATACGCCCACGGCGGGCCTGCCCCAACTTAAACAGGCCATCGCCGACAAGACCCTGCGCGACTCGGGTTACCAGATCGACCCGGATCAGGTGGTGGTTACCAACGGTGGCAAGCAGGCCGTCTATGAGACTTTCCAGATCCTGTTGAATCCTGGCGATGAGGTCATCATCCCCGCACCCTACTGGACCAGTTATCCACAGATGGTTCTGCTGGCCGGCGGCCGGCCGGTCCCCGTGCTCAGCGGAGCCGACCAGGGCTATATCCCCAGCCTGGAGCAGCTGGAGGCGGCCCGGACCGAGCGCACGCGCGCCATCATTCTCAACGTGCCTGCCAACCCAACCGGGACGGTCTGGGACGACGACCTGGTGGCAGCTGTGGGCCGTTGGGCTGTGGAGCACCAGATCTGGGTGATCAGCGACGAGATCTACGAGCATTTGACCTACCAGGAAGCGCACACCCCCTATCCGGGCGCTCTGGTGCCCCAGGTGCGCAATCAGCTGATTGTGGTCAACGGTGTGGCCAAGACCTATGCCATGACCGGCTGGCGGGTGGGCTGGCTGATTGCCCCCCTGCCGGTGGCCAAGGCGGCCGCCAAGCTTCAGGGACATATGACCTCCAACGTGGCCAACGTCTCCCAGCAGGCGGCCCTGGCGGCCCTGACCGGCGGTTTGGAGGACGTGGAGGCCATGCGGTCGGCCTTCGCCCTGCGTCGGCGGGCCATCGTGGATGCCTTGAACGCCATGCAGGGTGTGACCTGCCCTGAACCCCTGGGTGCCTTCTACGCCTTTGCCGACGTGACTGGCCTGCTGAATCAGCCAGCGGGTCCACAAGGTACGGTCTGTGCCACCTCGGGTGAGCTGGCCGAGGTCATCCT
Source organism: Bifidobacterium sp. M0404 (assembly GCF_016101415.1). Lineage (NCBI taxonomy): Bacteria > Bacillati > Actinomycetota > Actinomycetes > Bifidobacteriales > Bifidobacteriaceae > Bifidobacterium > Bifidobacterium sp. M0404. The sequence continues at coordinate 415,398 of NZ_JACFQP010000002.1, forward strand.
GGAGCAGATCCAGGTGGCGGCCGTGCCAGGCGAGGCCTTCGGCGCGCCTGGCTGCCTGCGCTTCTCCTATGCGCTGGCCGATGACGACCTGGCCGAGGGCATGCGGCGTCTTGGGGACTGGATCAGCGCCTGATCCGGCTCCTGAGCGAAATGCTATGGTGGCAACACGGTTGGACGCAATCCATCCTTTAGGCTAGACTTGCCATTTGGCGGTTTTTCCTCCCTGTCGAGTAGGCTGGTTGGAAGTTCCGATAGGGAAGTGGCGCAATTGGTAGCGCAACGGTCTCCAAAACCGTAGGTTGTGGGTTCGAGTCCCGCCTTCCCTGCCAAGGCTTGCAGCAGATGATGCAGAACAAACGAAGGATGGATGACCATGGCACAGAAGGATGGGGCTGAGGAAGCCAAGCCGAACTTCTTCATGCGTATCGGGCTCTTCATCAAGCAGGTCATCGATGAGATCCGCAAGGTCGTGACCCCCACGGGCAAGGAACTGGTGGGCTGGTCCGTGGCCGTCTTCATCTTTGTGCTGTTGCTGATGATTTTCGTAACTGCGATGGACTTCGGACTGGGCAAACTAGCCCTCCTGATATTCGGCTGAGCCGTGACAAGGTAGAAGGTAGAGTGATTCATGAGTGATGATCTGACCAGAGAGGGACTGGACCCCGATCAGGCAACTGAGTCGGTCCCGTCGGCATCCGTCGACGCCCCCGCGCAGGAGGATGCCCAGGTCCAGGATCAGCAGCTCGGAACCTCTTCGGAGCAGGCTGAGCAGGACAAGGCATCCGCCGAATCTGCCCAGGCCAAGGACACCCAGGTAGATTCTTCCGATTCCGACGACCAGACCGACCAGGAGGATCCGGGTCAGCGTGCCGTGGACGAGTTCTCCAAGAAGCTGCGCACACTCGAGGGTAAGTGGTACGTTCTGCACACTTACTCCGGCTACGAGAAGCGCGTCAAGGCCAACGTGGAGTCCCGCGTGGCCTCCTTCGGCTTGGAGGACAAGGTCTTCCAGGTGGAGATTCCCATGGAGGAGGTCGAAAAGCACACCGACAAGGGCAAGAAGGTCGTCACCCGCGTGCGTGTGCCCGGCTATGTGCTGATTCGCATGTGGCCAGATGAGAACGCCCGCCGCATCATCCGCGACACTGAGGGCGTCACCGGGTTCGTCGGTCCCAGCAAGGAGCCGGCTCCGCTGACCCGCAAGGAGGTCGTCCAGATGATGGCCCCCATGATTGCTTCCGAGGCCTTAAAGGCCGCTGGAGACAAACCCGAGGCTGCCAAGAAGCGCACCATGGAGGTCTCCTACGCCGTCGGTGATCAGGTCACCGTCACTGAAGGACCCTTCGCCACCATGGCCGCCGTGGTTTCCGACGTGGAGCCCACCACGCAGAAGTTGACCGTTCTGGTCTCCATCTTCGGCAGGGACACCCCTGTGGAGCTGGGCTTCGACCAGGTCGAAAAGATCGTCTGAGCGCCGTCGGCCGGTCCCCGGTCGATGAGATAATCGTCAAGCTTGTGCTCCCTTGTGGAGCGCATTTGGAAAGAACAGGTTGCGGGAGGGGACCTATGGTCTCCGACATCACCGCTTCGTAGAAAGAAGAACCAGCATATGGCTGCAAAGAAGAAAGTCACCGCGCTGATCAAGGTGCAGATAGAGGCCGGCAAGGCCAACCCCGCGCCCCCGCTGGGCCCCGCACTGGGTTCCCATGGCGTGAACATCATGGACTTCTGCAAGCAGTACAACGATGCCACCAAGGACAAGATGGGCCAGGTCATTCCCTGCATCATCACTGTCTACGAGGATCGTTCCTTCACCTTCATCACCAAGACCCCGCCGGCAGCAGACCTCCTGCGCAAGGCGGCCGGCGTCTCCAAGGGTGCCGGCAACCCGCTGACCACCAAGGTGGGATCCGTCACCAAGGCCCAGGTCCGCGAGATCGCCCAGACCAAGATGGAGGATCTGTCGGCCCGTGACGTCGAGGCCGGAATGAAGATCATTGAAGGCACCGCCCGATCCATGGGCATCACCGTCACCGACTGAAATTTTTGTTGTGAGCGGTAGGGCATACGCTTGCCCGCACCGCGACTGCTGATAGGAGAAGCAGATGACCAAGCGTTCCAAGAAGTACCGCGAAGCGGCCGAGAAGGTCGATCGCACTAACCTGTACACCCCCGAGGAGGGCATCGCCCTGCTCAAGAGCATGCCCAAGCGCGGGTTTGACGAGACCGTGGAGGCCGTCTACCGCCTGAACGTCGATCCCCGCAAGGCCGACCAGCTGGTTCGCGGCACCGTCAGCCTGCCCAACGGCACCGGCAAGACCGTGCGCGTCCTGGTCTTCGCCCGTGGTCCTCAGGCGACTGCAGCCGCCGAGGCCGGAGCCGACGAGGTTGGCGACGACGAGCTGGTAACCAAGGTCGCCGGCGGCTATCTGGACTTTGATGCCGTGGTGGCCACCCCCGACATGATGGGCAAGGTCGGTCGCCTGGGCCGCGTGTTGGGTCCCCGTGGCCTCATGCCCAACCCCAAGACGGGCACCGTGACCATGGATGTGGCCAAGGCGGTCACCGAGATCAAGGCCGGACGTATCGAGTTCCGTGTGGACAAGAACGGCAACCTGAGCTTCCCGGTGGGCAAGGTTTCCTTCGAGCAGCAGGCTCTGGAGGAGAACTTCCACGCGGTCGACGAGGAGATCAAGCGTCTGAAGCCGGCCACGGTCAAGGGCCGCTACATCACCAAGGCCACTGTCACCACCACCATGGGCCCGGGCGTTCCTCTGGACACCGCGGTGCTCTGAGCCAGTTCGGCTGTATACTTCCAGGGCGGGAGACCTTCGGGTTCCCGCCCTTTTTATATCTTGGCCTTACGGCAGTTGGTCCGGCACCAGTCAGTCGGCGCCCGGATGCGATCTGCGGATTCTGCCGATGATCAGGGCCGCCTGGAGGACGAAGGATTCTCGCGGGTCCATAGCATCCCAGCCAGTCACCTCCACACAGCGCCTCAGCCGGTAGCGCACGGTGTTGGGATGGATGCCTAGCTTTTTGGCGGTGACCTCCAGCGAGTTGCCCGAGCGCAGAAAGGTGAGCAGCGTGGTCGGCAGAGGCCCGTCCGGGTCCTGTCCGGCCAGGCTCACATAGACCTCTTGATAGAGCTGGTCGGCAGCGTCCGTGTCCCCGTTCAGAGCTCGTTCGGGCAGAAGATCGTCGGCGTGCAGTGGTCTGGGTAGGGCGGCAGTGATGGGGTCAGCCACTGCTGGAGCCGCCGCATGCGTGCTCAGGGCAGCTCGGATGGAGTCTTCCGCACCGGAGATTCCATGGCGGAGAGGTCCCAGGCAGACAGCTGATTCGTCGGTGAAGAACCGCAGGATGGATGCGCAGAAGTCGGCTGGGGTGCCTGACCGGTCGGGATTGATCAGGACCACCATGAGCCCCTCGCTCTCGCCCACCAGAGCCCTGCCACCTTGACGGACCACCGTGGTGTGTATGGGCTGGCGGGCGTTCTCCATGCCCTGCCCGTCATCGTTGCCCTGGGCCTCGCCGACGACAGCGAAGCAGTCGAATTCGGTCGGCCAGCCTAAACGGGCCAGATCATCCACCGTCCGTGTGTCTGCCGTTTTCTCGATCAGATGCCGAATGATCCTCGACTCCGTTACTGCCTTGCGGCCGCTCCGTGTTTCGGCCAGGTCGGCGTAGAGCTCGGCTGCTGCAGTGGCGGCTTGGCGGGTGTAGACCAGCGTGGTTCGTTCCTCTTCGGATCCCATGGTCCGGCCAGCCTCCTCAAGCATGTCCAGAATGACCTGGGTCAGCTCCATGGCTCTGTGCGGACCCAGGCTCCGGGAGAGCTCGGCTGGTACGGGTGAGGGGACTTCGCTGTCTTCTGTGCCTTGGGAATCAAGTCGGGACAGCAGGTCGTCCAGAGCCGTTTGAATGGCCCCCTCCAAGGTTCTGCGCCCATCAGCGGGCACGGACCTGGCCCAGGGCAACGCCTCCTGCAGATGATCCAGCGTCTTCAGGAGAATCTGCTCCATGGCGGCATCGGAGGCAGTAGGTGCCCGGTGAGCTTGCTGCGCCTCGGCAGGTTCATCGTCCTTCGGTCTGGACCGCTTCGACTTGCCGATCATGTCGGCCGGTCCATCAGGTTTTCGGCGCGGGCACGGCGGCTCTGCCGGACCATGTCCAGGATCAGGAAGGGCACTGCCATGTCCACCGGCAACATGTGCCGTTCGAAGTTGTTGGCCGGGGCGGTGATCATGACCCCCATGATCAGCAGGAGGGGGAACCAGTACAGGGCCCCGCGCCAGTGGCCGGCTGCCAGGCGGGCGACGATCAGCAGCAGGGCGGCCACCACCCAGAAGTTGGCCCGTGCCACCAGGCCCAGCAGGGGGGTATCTGCCCAGGTTCTGACGAATCCGGTGACCCCATTGCGCCAGTCATGGCACCAGGCCGCCAGCCAGGAGCCCGAGTTCTGCACGTAGCCGTTGTTGAGGTAGTAGGACATGGCCACGTAGGCAGGGTCGCCGGGGTCGAAGTACCCGTAGGATTCGGCCATGAATGCATCCAGGTAGATCATCGGGTTGCGCAGTCCCACCTGGAGCCAGGCCTGATTCAGCCGGGACAGCTGCTCGGGTGTGACGGTCCTCCATCGATAGACGATCAGTTTGGGCTGGTTGCCCGAGGACTTGACCCGGTCTGCCTCCCAGGGGGTGTACTGGATGGCGGCATTGTCCAGGTCCATGATGGGTTCAAGGTCGGCCCTTGCCTGGGCCGGAATCCCCTGGGGATTGCGCTGGGCCACCCGAGCGATCTGCTGTAGCTGGATGCTGCGGCTCTCCACTGGATCACCCTTGATGACCGTCCCTGTGGCCGTCAGGGCGCCGGTCACCCCTGTGAACAGGACCAGGGGCAGCAGGAGACCTATCAGGATGGTGGCCCACTGGCGACGGTGGATGATCAGGGCCAGGACCAGCTGGGCCAGGACGATGTAAAGGCCATACTTGGCGCTGATCAGCATGGTCAGGGTGCTCAAGGCGAGGGCAGGCCGCAGTCGGGCCGCCTGGTTGGCGTACAGTGGCGAGTTCTTGTCCGCTGACTCCAGCTGGTGCCAGATGCCGAACCACCAGACGAAGGCGAAGGCGAAGAGTGGGGATTTGGTCAGGCTGAAGGTGCTGAAGACTACAAAGGGGGAGAAGAGGAAGAAGAGCATGACCAGGGTGCGGGCCAGCGCCCCGACATGTTCAGTTTCGCTGCCGCGCAGGAAGCGGTCGGCAGTGACGGCGCAGCAGAAGGCCGCAAAGATCACCTGCAGCCCCGCTAGGAGCACAATGCCCGCGTCGTAGGATCCGGTCAGATGGTTGGAGGCCATGATGGTCATCCCGTAAAACAGGGTCAGCACTATGTTGTGCTGATCGGTCAGGAAGGCCGGGTGAACAGGCCACAGGTAGTGGCCGATGGGGTAGACGTCCATCTGGGTGAAGGCATTGCCGCCGTAGGGGGGCTGATCGCCCTGCAGCTGAGCCAGGAAGTTGGCGCATTCCTGGGCCTGTGCATACAGGTCGGCCCCGTACGCGGCCAGCAGGGTAAAAAAGGCCCAGGCCCAGCCCAGCAGGAGCAGACGCATGATGGGTCGCCAGCCACTGGTTTGTCTGGTGATGAAGGCCGCGTAGGCACGCATCCGTGGGCGCTGCGCCAGGGCGGTCAGCCGTTGCGGCATCCTGAGGGGTCTGCAACCCAGCAGAATCCGGCGGCAGACCAAAACCAGTGCCAGGCAGATGGACAGGGTTCCCAGCATGATCAGCACCTGGGGCAGACCCACCTGTGTCAGCGAACCCTGCTGCCGGTAGATGGGGCCCAGTCCAGTGCAGAAGGCAATCCAGAGGCAGGCCAGCAAAGCCAGGGCCAGGCCCACGGTCCGGGATGCACGAGAGCCAGGCCTCCTGGTCTGCAAGACCGATGTCTGCACAGGTTGTTCGCCCGCCTCTCTCGCTTGCGCCCGTCCGCTGTCTGCGCTCAAAAGAACCCCTTTCGCGGGTCATGCCTGGTGTACGGCTTCCCCATTTTATCCAGTGCCTGTCCGAGGATGCGCTCTGAGCTATCCAATGGTCGCCTGTGAAAAGATACAAAAACCGGCCGTCGCTTTTGTGGGTGGTTCGCTACCGGGGCTGACCCCTTGTGCCGTATAGTGGAACGCGTGCCTCATCAGAATATCAAGTGGCAGCCTTCGGCATCGCTGGACAGTGGCGTACTCTCCTCGATCGTGGTGCTCGACACCGTCGATTCGACCAATACGCTCGTGGCTCATGCTCTGGAAGCCTCGACGTATTCGGATGCGCGCGACCGGGTCGAGCGGCTGTTTGGGGGCGGTGAATCGACAACGAGCACGGAGACCGTGAAGGGACTGGCCTCTGGCACAAGGGGAAAAGCCGAAGATACGCCTCGAAAAAATGCCCGTCAGGGTGTTTCTACGACTACACGGTACGAGGGAAGAGTCGCAAGTAAAGGTATTCGGCGATGGCCGGGCGCCGGGCAGAGCACCATGCCGCTGAGCGTAGCGGTTGCGGATGCACAGTCCCGGTGCCGCGGTCGTCTTGCCCGAACCTGGGTCAATCAGGCCCGATGCTCCCTGCTGGCCACTTGGGCCCTGCCGCTGCCCACCAGACTGCTGACTGGACCCTTTGGCGGATGGATGCCCATGGTGGCGGGGCTGGCTGCTCTGGAAGGCCTGCAGGATGTGCTTGAGTACCACGGCTGTCCGCTGGCTGACGGCGGCGACCCTGAAAGGGTCCTGACCCTCAAATGGCCCAATGATCTGTTTTGCCGCGGGGCCAAGCTGGGGGGCATCCTCTGCGAGCTGGTCCGGGTGGATCAGGACTGGTCTGCCTTGGTTGTCGGCATCGGCATCAACCTGTTCCTGCCACGGCAGGCGCTGCCCATTGCGGAGTCCACATCCTTGCAGCTGCATTACCAGGACCTGCCCGACTATCAGACCCTTCGCGACGATCTGGTCGATGCCATCAGCTGGCACCTGAGCGGGGAGATGGCCCCTCTTGGCCTTTACGGGTCGCTGGACAGGACCTTGAACGGGCCCCAGGGTCTGCGCTCGCGGATTGCCGCGCTTAGCTGGACGCTGGGCAAGCGGGTCAGGGTTGTCCCCGTGGCCGGTGAGCCCGTGGAGGGCCGTGCTTTGGAGATCAACCCGGATGCCTCCCTGCGGGTGCAGCTGACGGATGGCGACCAGGTTGACGTATCTACGGCAGACGTGGGTGTCCTGCCTGAAGTGGCCGCTGTGGGGGCCTAATCCCCACCCTGTTCATGCTTTCCGTCAATCCAATCACCCTTGATCAACCAGTGAGGAGAGGGGAATGAAAAAACTGCTGATCGCCAACCGCGGCGAGATAGCCCTGCGGGTTGTGCGCACAGCCCAGGAGATGGGGATCGCTACCGTGGCGGTCTATGCCGACCAGGATCGTGATGCCCCCTATGCCCAGATGGCGGACGAGGCCTACCTCCTGCCCGGGGACACCAACATGGAGACCTACCTGAACGAGGATCTGATCGTCTCCATCGCCCGCCGGGCCGGCGCTGATGCCCTTCACCCGGGATACGGCTTCCTGTCCGAGTTCTCCTCTTTCGCCCGCAAGGTGCTTGATGCGGGCATCACCTGGGTGGGGCCGGATCCAGAGGTCCTGGACGAGCTGGGCGACAAGATCACCGCCTGCAAGGTGGCCGAGCGGGCCAGGGTGCCTGTGGTGCCAGGCCTGAGCGAGCCCGTCACCGACATGCGTCCCCTGCTGGACTTCGCCGACGAGCACGGCTATCCGGTCATGATGAAGAAGGCTGACGGCGGCGGCGGCCGAGGGATCACCCTGATTAATGACAGCGACGAGCTGCGCACCTTCTACATGAACCATGACGCTCTTCAGGGCGGCGACCTGGGCGACTACTTCATCGAGAAGTTCGTGGACCGCGCCCGACACGTGGAGACCCAGTCCGGCAGGGACAGCCACGGCCAGTTCACCGTCTATTCCACTAGGGACTGCTCGGTTCAGCGCCGCAACCAGAAGCTGGTGGAGGAGGCCCCGGCTCCCTTCCTGTCCGACGATGTGATCGCCCAGCTTGAGGGGTTCTCCCGCCGTCTGTTCGACACGGTGGGCTATGTGGGCCTGGGCACCTGCGAGTTTCTGGTCACCCCCAGGGACGACGTCTACTTCATGGAGGTCAACCCCCGGCTGCAGGTGGAGCATACGGTCAGCGAGCAGGTCTGCGGACTGGACCTGGTCCGCGAGCAGCTACGGATCGCCGACGGCGGCTCCCTGAATGTGGCGCCTCCGCCCCGAGGCCACAGCTTCGAGTTGCGCATCACCAGCGAGGACCCGGCCACCAACCTGACCCCCAGCTCAGGGACCATCGAGTCGATTCAGTGGCCCTCCGGCCCCGGCATCCGCGTGGACTCGGGTGTCGAGGTGGGCGATACGGTCTCGCCCAGGGACGACTCCATGATGGGCAAGCTGATCGTGACCGCCCAGGACCGACCAGCCGCCGTGGCCAGGGTTCGCCGGGCCCTGCGCGAGATGAGCATCAGCGGGGTCCCCACCCCGGCCGGCCTCTTCCAGAAGATTTTCACCAACCCCGAGTTCACCGCCGAGGACGGGCACTCTTTCGATGTGTCGACCAAGTGGCTGGAACGGGTTTACCTGAATGTGGAGCCTGCCTCCAACGGCAGCGGCCAGCCCGCCTCGGTCTCCGGCGCCTCCGCCCAGGAACAGGACCGGGACAGCGATCCCATGGAGACCTACAACGTGGAGATCGACGATAAGCGGGTCAGGTTGGCCCTGCCCCAGTCACTGCTGGGAGGCATGGGCGGCGTCGGCGGGCACGGCGGCATTTCGCGGCCCCGGCAGCCCCTGCGCGGACGCGGGCTACGGGATCAGGAGCCTGGCACCCCCCGGCAGGATGCGGCCAGGTCCGGCGTCATCGTGGCCACCATGCAGGCGGTGGTCACCCGCATCAACGTGGCCCCCGACCAGGAGGTGGACAAGGGCGACCTGCTGGTGGTTCTGGAGTCCATGAAGATGGAGAACTACGTCTATGCCCCGGCCAAAGGTCGTGTGAAGACCATCGATGTGTCCGTGGCACAAGGGGTGGATCCGGGCCAGACCCTGGTCACCCTGGATCTGGGCGGGGAGGAGCAGGCATGAGCGTCACCGAATCCACCTTGGGTTCCCAGCCGGTGCGCCAGGGCATCCACCGGGCCGCCGCCCTGGCCAAGCAGGCTGAGGAGCACGCCCGCGACCGTCAGCATGCCAAGGGCAAGCAGACCGCACGGGAGCGCCTGGATCTGCTTTTCGACAAGGACACCTTCGAGGAGGTGGGCCGCTTCGCCGGTGGCGACATCGCCGGGGACCGGGCGGGCTCTGCGGTTATCACCGGCTTCGGCCTGATCTACGGGCGCAAGGTCGGCGTCTACGCCCAGGACTTCTCCGTTAGGGGCGGTACCCTGGGCCGGGCCGAGGGTGAGAAGATCTGCCGGCTTATGGACATGGCCTTGCGGATCAAGGTTCCCATCGTGGCCATGATCGACTCGGGAGGCGCCCGCATCCAGGAGGGTGTGGCTGCCCTGACCCAGTACGGACGCATCTTTCGCAAGACCTGCCAGGCCAGCGGCTTCGTTCCGCAGATTTCCCTGATCCTGGGGCCCTGCGCAGGCGGTGCCGTCTACTGCCCGGCTCTGACCGACCTGATCATCATGACCAAGGAGAACTCCGACATGTTCGTCACTGGTCCTGATGTTGTCAAGGCGGCCACCGGCGAGACCATCAGCATGGACCAGCTGGGCGGCGGCTACGTGCACAACACCCGTTCCGGCGTGGCCCACTACCTGGGTGAGGACGAGGCCGACGCCATCGACTACGCCAGGACCGTCCTGGCCTACCTGCCTGCCAACAGCGGACAGGAGCCTCCCCGGTACGCTTTCATCTCCGGCCATGCCGAGCGCCAGGCCGCCAAACGCCTGGCCACGGTCATCCCCGAGAACGACCGGCAGCCCTACGACGTGCTGGATGTCATCCATGCCATCGTCGACTACGGCGAGCTGGTTCAGGTCCAGGAGCTCTACGCACGGTCCATCGTGGTGGGCTTCGCCTGCCTGGAGGGCCGGCCGGTGGGGATCGTGGCCAACCAGCCCATGGTGGACGCGGGCAGCCTGGATGTGGAGTCCTCCGAGAAACTGGCCCGCTTCGTCCGCCTCTGCGATGCCTTCAACCTGCCGGTCATCACCCTGGTGGACACCCCTGGCTACAAGCCGGGTTCGGACCAGGAGCACGCCGGCATCATCCGCCGGGGTGCCAAGGTCATCTACGCCTATGCCAACGCCCAGGTGCCCATGGTCACCATTGTGCTGCGCAAGGCCTTTGGCGGCTCCTACATCGTCATGGGCTCCAAGGCCATCGGCGCGGACCTCAACTATGCCTGGCCCTCCTCGCAGATCGCCGTGCTGGGAGCCCAGGGCGCGGTCAACATTATCCATCGGCGCGACCTGCAGGAGGCCAAGGAAGCCGGCCGGGACGTGGATGAGCTGCGAAACAAACTGGCCCAGGAGTACGAAACCAGCACCGTCAACGCCAATCTCTCCCTGGAGATGGGCGAGCTGGACGGCATGATCGACCCCGAGCAGACCAGACCGGTCCTGGTTCAGGCCATGGACCTCCTGGCAGACAAGCAACGCGTCAGGGTCAACGACAAGCACCACGGCAACCAGCCTCTATGAACTTTTCCTCGTCATTATCAGTAATCCCCAACTCTCTATGAATAGGACATCATGACCAGTACATTCTTCATCAACCGTCTCGCTGAGCAGCCGCACGCGCTTATGTTCGCCGGCCAGTCCAACCCCTGGACCGTGGCCCTGGCCGATCTGCAGGGCGATCCTGACATCGACAAGGCCCTGAAGGAGCGCATGGCGGCGGCAACCGACCTACTCAGGGCAGTCAAGCCCGACCTGCTGGCCACCAACGGTCGTCAGCTGGATATGTTCGGCTACAGGCCCGACCCGGTCAGGTTGGGGCCGGCCGCCGACGCTGCGGTCAGCGTGCCCGGCATCGCCCTGGTGCAGCTGGGCGCCCTCATGGATATGGACCAGCTGGGCTACGACGCGGCCCAGGCCCGTCCGGTGGCCCTGCTGGGGCACTCCCAGGGCATCATCGGCGTTCACATGGTTCAGGAGATTCAGGCTGCCGGATCCCTCAAGGCTGCCCAGGGTGCCATTGACCAGATTCTGGCCACCGCCATGCTGATCGGCACGGCTGGCACTCGTCAGGCCCGTCGTCTGGGCATCCACCGCCAGGGTGAGGCCACCCCTATGCTTTCGGTGCGCGGGGCCACCCGCCATCAGGTGGAGGTTCTGGTCGACCGGGTGCCTGGCGCTCGCGGCCCCATCAGCGTGGCCGTGACCAACTCGGATCGCAACCTGGTCCTGTCCGGCTATCCGGAGGATCTGGCCGCTTTTGCCATCGAGGCTGGCAAGGAGAGCGAGCATCAGCGCCAACTGCGCGAAGACAAGGTCCGTGGCGGAACCGCCTTCTCGCCGGTTCTGGAGTACCTGGATGTGACCCTGCCCTTCCACTCCCCGCTCATGAAGGAAGCCGTGGATCTGAGCGTGGAATGGGCCTCCCGCTGCGGTCTGGACACCGAGCGTGCCCGGGTTCTGGCTGAGGAGGTTCTGCTCAACCACGCCGACTGGGCCGGCCGGATCGCCGAGGTCATGGACCAGCAGGATGCCGCATCCCTCTGGCTGGTGGATCTGGGCCCGGGCGAGACCCTGGGCAAGCTGGTGGACAACCTGGTCCAGGGCACCGGTGTCGGCGTGGTCGAAGCATCCAATCAGGCCCGGCGCGCGGAGCTGTCCACCATGGAGGAGGACCCGGCCCGAACCCAGGACTGGTCCAAGCTGGCTCCCCGTCTGCTTGAGACCCCGGCTGGCCCCAGGGTGGAGACTGCTTTCAGCCGGTTGACCGGCAAGCCCCCGGTCATGCTGGCCGGCATGACCCCGACCACTGTGGAGCCTGAAATCGTGGCTGCAGCCGCCAACGCAGGCTACTGGGCCGAACTTGCCGGCGGCGGTCAGGTGACCGCCGAGGTCTTCGACCGCCATGTGTCCCAGCTGGAGGACCAGCTGCAGGAGGGCCGCACGGTCGAGTTCAACGCCATGTTCATGGACCGCTACCTGTGGAACCTCCAGTTCGGCAGCCAGCACATCGTGCCCAAGAAGCGCGCCTCCGGCACCCCCATCGACGGTGTGGTCATCTCTGCCGGCATCCCCGAGCTGGACGAGGCCGTGACCCTGATCCGTCAGCTCAACGAGGAAGGCTTCCCCTACGTGGCCTTCAAGCCCGGTACGGTGGACCAGATCCGTCAGGTCGTGGCCATCGCCCGCAAGGTCGCACCCACCCACATTTTGATGGAGGTCGAGGGCGGGGCCGCAGGAGGCCACCACTCCTGGGAGTCCCTGGACGACCTGCTCTCGACCACCTATGCCGAGGTTCGTGCCTGCCCCAACATCGTGCTCGTGGCTGGCGGCGGCATCGGCACCCCTGAGCGGGCGGCCGACTACATCAGTGGTCAGTGGTCCCGTGCCTACCACCTGCCGGACATGCCCGTGGACGGCGTCATGATCGGCACAGCGGCCATGACCGCCAAGGAGGCCCACACCAATCCTGAGATCAAGCGGGCTCTGGTGGCCACCCCTGGCATCGACAGCTCCACCCCCGATCCGGACCCCTTCGCCCCCATGGGTGAGAAGTGGGTGCCCAGCGGCAAGTCTGTGGGAGGTGTGGGCTCCGGCCTGAGCCATCTGCACGCCGACATCTACGAGATGGAGAACTCCTCAGCCGAGTGCGGCCGCCTGCTGGTCCGGGTTATGAAGCACCCCGAGGAGCTGGAGACCCGTCGCGCAGAGATCATCGAGGCCCTGAACAAGACCGCCAAGCCCTACTTCGGCGATCTGGAGACCATGACCTACCAGGACTGGGCCCAACGTTTCGCCGACCTGGCCTACCCCTGGGCCGATGACACCTACATCGACCGCTTCCTGCACCTGCTGCGGCGCATCGAGGCCCGTGTCTGCGAGCGTCAGAGCGGCGAGTTCGACTCCATCTTCGCCTCCAGGCAGGATGTTGCCGAGCCCGAGCAGGCGCTTCGACGGCTGCACGAGGCCTATCCCCAGGCAGCCGAGCTCAAGGTGGTGCCCACCGACGTGGCCTGGTTCCCCGTCCTGGTGCGCGAGTACCCCAAGCCCATGCCCTTCGTGCCGGTCATCGACAACGATCTGCTGCGCTGGTGGGGTCAGGACCAGCTCTGGCAGTCCGAGGATCCCCGCTACGGTGCCGACTCGGTCAGGGCCATCCCCGGACCCATCTCCGTGGCGGGCATCACCACGGTGGACGAGCCGGTGGCCTCCATTCTGGGACGATTCGAGCAGGCGGCCATAGATCGGGTGCGTGGCCTGGACAGCGGTCCCGCCAAGGCTTACAGCCAGCTGGCAGGCGCCGCTGACGCACAGGAGTTCATCCGCCGCAGCCCCAACATCTCCTGGGTGGGACACCTGATGGCCAATCCGGCCTACGGCACGGCCATGGACGACCCCAATTACACCATCACCGCCACCGGCCAGGACGACCAGGGCGAGCACTACGATCTGGACATCCATCTGGACACCTACTGGGACGACGATCCCGACGGCGGTCTGGACCGGCATGCGGTGCGTGACATCGTCGTGCCTCTGACCCTCAAGAGCGACCAGGTCGGCCTCTTCCCGGTGGTTGACCGCAGCCGCCTGCCCAAGGACGTCTACGCCATGCTGGCCGACACAGCCGGCATCGGCAATACCTCCATCACCGGCGACAAGCTGGAGGCCATGCCTGTCATCGAGAAGGATGATGACGACCAGGACCACCCCTTCGGTTTGGCCCACAGCGGCTACACACTGGCGGCCAACCTGGGCTTCGACCATGAGGCGGCCACCGGAGGTGCCCTGCCCGATGCACTGATCCCCTCCGGCTTCGCTCCCGACGCTCTGGTGGGTCCGGCCTGGCCGGCCATCTACGCAGCCCTGGGATCCGTCTATGTGGATGGCTTCCCCATCATCGAGGGACTGCTCAACGCGGTCCATCTGGACCATCTGATCGAGTTGGAGGTCAGCGAGAAGCGCCTGCTGGAGCACACCGGCCAGCGGATTGAACTGACCAGCTGGGCCGAGCCCTACCAGGAGTCAGCCTCCGGTCGGGTGGTGACCATCCATGTGGTCCACGCCGCCCAGGACGGAACCGTGCTGGCCCGCGAGGTCGAGCGTTTCGCCATCCGTGGCCGCGCCTACAGCGACCAGCTGCCCCAGGAGGCTCCCGAATATGGCGGCATCCGCGCCGACACGGTGGACACACCCCGTAGGCTGTTGCGTCGCGTCACCGTCACCGCCCCCAAGGACATGACCGCTTTCGCACGCACTTCCGGTGACTTCAATCCCATCCACACGTCCAAGCGAGGAGCGGCGGTCTCCGGTCTGTCTGCGCCGCTGGTGCACGGCATGTGGCTGTCGGCCACCGCCCAGTACGCGGCCCAGGCCACTGACGAGCAGGGCGTCCACTACGAGATCGCCGGATGGACCTACAACATGTACGGCATGGTCCAGCTGGGCGACAAGGTGGAGATCAGCCTGGAGCGTGTGGGCAAGGTTCGCCATGGCGGCCTGGTCCTGGAGGTCACCTGCAGGATCGACGGCCAGCTGGTCTCCCGCGGCACGGCAATAGCTCGGGCCCCGAGGACCGCCTACGTCTACCCAGGCCAGGGGATCCAGCAGCAGGGCATGGTCCTGGATGAGCGTGCCAAGTCCCCGGCCGCCCGTGAGACCTGGGAGCGGGCCGATGCCCTGACCCGTAGCAAGCTGGGGTTCTCCATCCTGGCCGTGGTGCGTGACAACCCGCATACCCTTACAGCCAAGGGGGTCACCTACCACCATCCTGAGGGTCTGCTCAACCTGACCCAGTTCACCCAGGTGGCCCTGGCCACCGTGGCCTTCGCCCAGACCGCCCGCCTGCGCGAGTCCGGCATGGACATCTGGCCCGCCTACTTCGCCGGCCACTCCCTGGGCGAGTACAACGCCCTGAGCTCCTTCGCCGGGGTCATGTCCCTGGAGACGGTTCTGGAGCTGGTCTTTCACCGTGGGTCCACCATGCACTCCCTGATCGAACGCGACGACCAGGGGCGCAGCAACTACCGGATGGGCGCCCTGCGTCCAAACCAGTTCGGCGTGGGCGACTCCGGCGTCAAGCAGTATGTGGCGTCCGTATCTAAGGAGTGCGGCGAATTCCTGGAGATCGTCAACTACAACCTGGCCGGCCAGCAGTACGCCGTGGCCGGGACCATCGCCGGTCTGGAGTATCTGCGTGCCGATGCCAACCGTCGGGCCAAGGAGGCGGGCGGCAAGCCGGCCTTCATGTACGTGCCCGGCATCGACGTGCCCTTCCACTCCACCCTGCTGCGCAAGGGGGTGCCCGAGTTCCGCGATACCCTGGACGCCCTGCTGCCCGAGCACATTGACTACTCCCGCCTGGAGGGTCGCTACATACCCAACCTGGTTGCACGGCCCTTCCAGATGACCAAGGAGTTCGCGGCCTCCATCCTGGAGGTGGTTCCCTCCGAGCGCATCAAGCAGGCTCTGGGCGATCCCCAGGTTTGGGACCAGTATGCGGCTGACGACCAGAAGCTGGGTCGTCTGCTGCTGACTGAGCTGCTCTCCTGGCAGTTCGCCTCTCCTGTGCGGTGGATCGAGACCCAGGCGATCATGTTCGACGCCCCTGAACAGGGCGGCTTGGGCGTGGAGCAGCTGATTGAGGTGGGACTGGGCCATTCACCCACCCTGGCCAACCTGGGCACCAAGACCCTGAAGCTGCCTGACTTCCGCGAGCGTCACGTGAGCGTCTACAACCTGGGCAGGGACGAGAGCCGGGTCTATCTGACCGACACCGATCCCATGGCCACAGTGGAGGAGGAGCCCGCAGCTCCGGCCCAGGACTCCAGCACTGAACCTGCTCAGGCTGCTGCGCCCGCCCCGGTATCGAATCCGGCTCCAGCTTCGGCTCCTGCTCCTGCAGCAACCGAGGATTCGGCTCCTGCTCCTGCCCCGGCGACCGGCGGTCCGTCGGGTGCCGAGGTGGCCGACCTGCCCTTCAAGGCATCGGACGCCATCGCCGTCCTGCTGGCCTACTCCACCAAGATCCGCCCCGAGCAGATCGGGCAGACCGACACCACCGACACCCTGACCAATGGCGTTTCCTCCAGGCGCAACCAGCTGCTGATGGACATCAGCTCGGAGCTGGGTGTGGCCAGCGTGGATGGTGCAGCCGAGGCCAGCATGACCGATCTGAGCGCCTTGGTGAACAAGGTGGCTCCTAACTATCGGCCCTTCGGCCCGGTGCTCTCCGACATCGTGCGTGAGCGCATCCGCGACCTCTTCGGCCCCTCCGGCCTCAAGCTGCAGCAGGTTGAACAGCGGGTCTCCGATGTCTGGCAGCTGGGTGCGGGCTGGGTTTCGGCCACCGTGGCCAGTCTGGTCCTGGACACCCGTGAGGGTGCCTCCTCGCGTGGCGGTGATCTGGCGCTCCTGCCCACTGAAGCCGTCTCCACAGTGCCTGCGGCCAACGCGCTGATTGACCAGGCCGTTCAGCAGGTGGCCCAGCGTCACGGTGTCACGGTCTCCATGCCCTCTGCAGGTGGTGCCGCTGGCGGTGCCGTGGTCGACTCCGCTGCCCTTGATGCCTTCGCGGCTCAGGTGACCGGCTCTGAGGGCGTGCTGGCCTCTACCGCCCGCTTCCTCCTGGACAAGCTGGGGCTTGAACCCCCGGCCGTCCAGCCTGGCGAGAATGAGGATGCTGCCGTTGTGGCCGCCGTCAATGCCGAGCTGGGCAGCGACTGGCCCGAGCAGGTGGAACCACGGTTCGAGGCCTCGCGCGCCGTCCTCTTCGACGACCGCTGGGCCAGTGCCCGAGAGGATCTGGCTCACATCTACCACGAGCATGATGATGACCGCAGTCGCCTGAGCTTCGTAGGAGCCGGACGTGAGGTGCACGATCAGGCCGTCTGGTACGCCGACCAGGCAGGCAAACGCGGCGAGCAGGATTTGGCCCGGGTCTTCAGCGGCATCGCCGATCAGGCCATGACCCCTGCCGACTCGGACCAGACCGCAGTACGGTTCGCCAAGGACGTGGCTGTGGTCACCGGCGTGGCCCCCAAGTCCATCGCAGGATCTCTGACTGCGGGCCTCTTGGAGGGTGGGGCGACGGTCATCGCTGTCTTCCACTCCTTGAAGCCGCAGACCGTCATCTGGGCCCGTGACCTCTACCGTCGCCATGCCGTGGGCGGTGCCCGTCTCTGGATCGTTCCTGCCAACCTGTCCAGCTACCGGGATGTGGATGCCCTGGTCGACTGGGTGGGCAATGAGCAGCGCAAGACCACGGGGGCCACGACCACCGTGCTCAAGCCCGCCTACGAGCCCACCCTGCTGCTGCCCTTCGCAGCCCCCGCCATGCACGGGACCATGGCCGACTCGGGCCGGCTCTTCGAGTCCCAGGCCCGGCTCATGCTCTGGAGCCTGGAACGCCAGATTGCCGGGTTCGCCGGCATCGGGGCGGACACCGACGTCGACCACCGTCTGCATGTGGTCCTGCCAGGCTCGCCCAACCGTGGCATGTTCGGCGGCGACGGAGCCTACGGGGAGGTCAAGGCCGCACTGGATGCCATCGTCAACCGGTCCCGCCCCGAACAGGACTGGTCCGGCCGTGTAACCTTCGCCCACCCGCTGATCGGCTGGGTCCGGGGCACCGGGCTCATGGGCGGCAATGATCCGCTGGTCCAGGTGGTGGAGCGTCACGGCATCTGCACCTATTCCACCGAGCAGATGGCTGATTCCCTGCTGGAGCTCTGCACCGTAGATGCTCGTCAGCAGGCTCTCCAAGCCCCGCTTAAGGCCGACCTGACCGGTGGCCTGGGTTCCAGCCCGTTGGATCTCAAAGCCTTGAAGGCTGAGGCTGCCCAGGACGGCGATTCGTCGACACCGGCTCCAGCCGGAAAGCCCGGAGATACGCCCGCAGATGCCGACAAGGATCCGGACCGGGTCATCAAGGCCCTGCCCACACCGCGGGTACCCGCCCAGGCACCGGTGAATCTGCAGGACTGGCAAGGCGTGACCGCTCGTCCCGAGGATCAGATCGTCATCGTCTCCATCGGCGAGATGGGTCCCTGGGGTTCCGGCCGCACCCGCTTCGAGGCCGAGATGGGCATCCACTCGGATGGTCAGGTAGACCTGAGTGCCGCCGCCGTGCTCGAACTGGCCTGGAACATGGGTCTGGTCGAATGGCAGGACAGCCCCAAGCCGGGCTGGTACGACACCGACGGCGAGCTGGTGCCCGAGCAGGACATTGCCGAGCGCTACCACGACCAGGTGGTGGCCCGCTCCGGCATCCGTCCCTTCGATGACGGCATGGGTTCCGACTACCGACAGGGCACCAACGAAGAGGAGGTCGACGTCTTCCTCGATCACGACGTGGCCTTCTCGGTGCCCACCAAGGATATGGCTCAGGAGTACGTGGCCCAGGATCCGGACCACACCAGCATCGCCCGCGACGAGCAGTCCGGCGAGTGGACGGTCACTCGTCTGCCTGGCTCCCGCATCCGTGTGCCGCGTCGGGCCACCATGTCCAGGACAGTGGGCGGCCAGTTCCCCCAGGGCTTCGACCCGGTCAAGTGGGGCATTCCCGCCTCCATGGTCGGGGACGTGGACGAGATCGCCCTCTGGAACATCGTGACCACCGTGGACGCTTACCTGTCGGCTGGATTCACCCCGGTGGAGATCCTTCAGGCTGTGCACCCCTCTAAAGTGGCATCCACCCAGGGAACCGGCTTCGGCGGCATGGCTTCCATGCGCAAGCTCTACCTGGACCGATTCCTGGGCAAGGAAATCCCCACAGACATCCTCCAGGAGGCCCTGCCCAACGTGGTGGCCGCGCACGTCATGCAGTCCTACATCGGCGGATATGGCAACATGGTCCAGCCGGTTTCGGCCTGCGCCACGGCTGCGGTCTCCCTTGAGGAGGGCGCCGACAAGATCGCCCTTGGCAAGGCGGACTTCGTGGTCACGGGTGCCATCGACGACATCGGCGTGGAGTCGGTCATCGGCTTCGGCAACATGAACGCCACCGCCGATTCCGCCGAGATGTATGCCAAGGGCATCCAGCCCCGGTTCTTCTCCCGGGCCAACGACCGTCGTCGTGGTGGCTTCCTGGAGTCCCAGGGCGGCGGGACCATCCTGCTGACCCGCGGCGACATCGCCCTGCGCATGGGTCTGCCTGTGGCTGGCGTGGTCGGGTACATCCACTCCTTCGCGGACGGCGCCCACACCTCCATCCCCGCACCCGGGCTGGGGGCTCTGGCCGCCGGCATGGGCGGCAGGGACTCGGACCTGGTGCGCTCGCTGGCCAAGCTGGGCGTGGATCCCGACGATATCGCCGTGGTCTCCAAGCACGACACCTCCACCAACGCCAACGACCCCAACGAGTCCGAGCTGCACAACACCCTGGCCCACGCCATCGGGCGGACGGATGGCAACCCGCTCTACGTCATCTCCCAGAAGAGCCTGACCGGCCATGCCAAGGGCGGCGCCTGCATCTTCCAGATCAACGGGCTCACCCAGCTCTTCCGGTCCGGGGTCATCCCGGCCAATGCCTCCCTGGATTGCGTGGATCCGGTCCTGAGGCGTGACGACCATCTGGTCTGGCTGGAGCAGCCTCTGAAGGTGGGCAGGGTCAAGGCCGGACTGGTCACCTCCCTGGGCTTCGGCCATGTCTCCGGCATCGGGGTCATCGTCAGCCCGGGGGCCTTCGAAGCTGCTGTGTTCCAGACCTCCGGTCAGGAGGCCCTGGACGAGTGGCGTCGCCGGGCCAACGACCGTCTGGCCGCTGGCCAGCGTCGCCTGGAGGAGGGCCGCATGGGTCGGGCGCCGCTCTACGAGCCCATCGACAACCGTCGCTTCCATGAGGACGGCCACGGGTATGTGGGCCATGAGGTCGAGAAGGCCATGCTGCTGGATCCCCAGGCCCGTCTGGGTGCCGACGGCTACTACGACCGAGGTTGAGAGCAGCGTGAATTGGTCGGTTACCTATTCTCTGCAGCGGGAGATAGGTAATCAGTGAGAGCTCAATCACTGCGCTGATCAGGGAGGTGGGCCAAACGGCTCACCTCCCCCTTTGTTATGGGGTGGATGCTCATCAGCTGCTCGCACTCGGGTGATCGCTTTCTTCGCGGGAGAGTGGATGAAATGTCCCTGGGTACGTCAGGCTTGGCTGTGACCATCCCTTGTCTTGCTTCAATGCTGTTTGAGGGGCAGGCGGCCTTTACAACCTGACCGTGTTTGGCTCCTGTTCATGAAAAGGTATAAAAAGTAGATGGGTGGCCCAGGTTTTACTTGGGGTTATTGCTGGGCCACCCGAATGGCCGGACTTGTCTTTGGGGAGTCGTCCGACCGCTTACTCGTACGAAGTGTTGGTGTTAGTGGCCGCTGTTATGGAATTCCTGCGGTTGCGGTTTGTTGTCATAATACTCATGGCGAGAAGCCCGATCATCATAGCCACGCCGATATTTTTCCCTTCAGCTGTGGGCAGGACTCCTGCAGGAAGGGAGAGGTGCTGGTTGCTGATTTCGCCGTATCGGGCGATTGAATCGCGCATCCAGCGGACAGTGCCCTCTGCCAGAACCGGTGTGTGCCTGAAGGGTAACAATTCCGCCGATGCCTATGAAGCTATATAGGTGACTGCGCGATTGCTTATTCAAGGTGGATGAACTGCCGGAATCTAGACCGGTCGCCAAGGGATCAGAATTTTTGCGCGGATCTTCATGGTTATCCGTGGGGGAGGGGTAATCAGTGCAGGTTTCCTGTCACACAAGGGTTCTGCCCAGTGATGTCTACGTGAGTTTATTGCTGAGCAAAACCGAGCAATGATTAATTTACTGCATGTTCCGGCTGGCCCATGTGCTATGCTGTTTACCGAGCCAACGGCTTTGCGGGCGTAGCTCAATGGTAGAGCCTCAGTCTTCCAAACTGATTACGCGGGTTCGATTCCCGCCGCCCGCTCCACGATAATCGTTGATATTCCGGGATTTTCGACGGGTTTCTCAACCACTTGGAGTGGTCAGGATTGGGCCTGACTGAGTGAGATTCTCCCTAGTATTCGGTACTTTACGGGCTAAGTGGGTACACGATAGGCTACACAGCGGAGACTGCTGGATGGTAGTGGCTACAGAGCTGCCCAACAGCGTCATGCCAGCGTTGTGACTCCTGCTGCTAATATGGCGAAATCTTCTTTATCCCCCTGCAGTCGTTCGCTCAGGAACTTAGCTATCAATGACACAGCGGGGGGGGGTGCGGAATCCTCAATTTCCGACCGGATGATTTGCTGCAGTGACCGATGAGGGGCATACTCGGGCCTATGGATGATGCCGGGTTTGGACAAGTGCTGGGGTTGGGACATGACCTGGTCGACCTGAAGGAGTTCGGCCGGCAGCTGGCTATGCCTGGCACACGTATGACAAGCTTGTTCTCGCCTCGGGAGCGGCGGCAGGCCCAGCAGCGGGCCCTGCTCAAGCATGACGACACGGCGGCGCACTTGGCCGTGCGCTGGGCCGGCAAGGAGTCGGTGCTCAAGGCATGGTCGCAGGCGCTGGGACCTGAGCCATCGCCCTATGGATTGGATGATTTCCCCTGGAGCGGGGTGGAGATCCTGGACGACGGCCGGGGTCGGCCGAGTATCAATCTAGAATCCTCTGTGGAAGCCAGGCTTTACGATTCCTTGCCTCTGACCGGTGGTCAGGTCAATCGAGTACAGTTATGCTGGCGTATCGCTCTAAGCCATGA
Organism: Bifidobacterium sp. M0404; assembly: GCF_016101415.1. Classification (NCBI taxonomy): domain Bacteria; kingdom Bacillati; phylum Actinomycetota; class Actinomycetes; order Bifidobacteriales; family Bifidobacteriaceae; genus Bifidobacterium; species Bifidobacterium sp. M0404. The sequence goes on from NZ_JACFQP010000002.1 coordinate 437,344, forward strand.
TGGACCGGTGGCTTCGGCGGTCGTACTTTTGTGCAGGTGTGTCTGAATCTGAACCATTCGGAATCGACTAATCAGCACATAGGGTTCTGATCATGGTGAAGGTTGTACTGTCTGACCACAGTCATTTATAAGGCATATTGGCCAGTTTGATGAAGAATCAACAACCTAGATATTTATGAGTGGCTTTGATTGGCATAGCTACGAAGAGTCTACCTATATAATTCATGGACAATCGAGATGAAATTTTATTCTGCTTTAGAAAAATTGACATGATATAGAAAAAATGACAACTGAATATATGCCGCAACTATGCCGATTTGCATGCTTAATGTCATTAGTGCATAATGAAAACCGACAATAGTAGAAACGACCAAGACATGATGACTTCATGGCCTGGCCGTGCCTCGGGCATTGCCTCTTACCAAGGAGGGTAAGTGATGATGAAACGCAGTATGAAAGCTCTGGCAGTAATAGGGGCGGCGGCGTTGCTGTTCCCACTGGCGGCATGCGGAGCCGGGTCAACGAGCAGCGGGAAGGAGATCACTTTCTTCGCCAACAATACTAAGGAAGCCTATAAGCCTGTGTTGGATGGCTTTGCCAAGGCTAACCCAGATATCAAAATCAAATTCACCACCACCAACGGAGCACAAGCTGGTTATCAACAAACCTTGCAGACCCGTATCTCAGGAGGGCAGTTGGCAGATGTGTTCGTGGCGCCTCCAGAACAACTGTCTGTGCTCGTCAAAAACAAAGTTGTTAAGGATTTGACCAATGAGTCCTTTATGAAGAATATCGGTGACACCAACAAGCAGCAATCGACGGTCGACGGAAAGATATGGTCTATGTCGACCACAGCATGGTCGAATGCCTTTGCCTATAACAAGGATCTCCTGCGCAAGGCTGGGTATGACAATATTCCTGAGACATGGGATGAGTTTTTGGTTATGCTCAAGAAGCTAAAAGATGCAGGAGTCCAAAAGCCCTACCTTGAGCCTAAGTCAGGTCTAGGTGCTCCGGTGGAGGCTTGGATCGGCAATGATTCCTCTGGGCAATCTAAGACCATAGATCAACAAATCGGCGATCATGAAAGCAGCTTTGCGGATTCCTATACCAAGTACTACGAGCAATGGCAAAAGCTCTTTGCTCAGGATGTCATGAGTTCGGATGTGACTGGTCTGGGTGATGATCAGGTGCGTTCAGAATTCGCCTCCGGACGTTTGGCCGTCATGCCTTCGGGCTACTGGGATGTCAAGCCATTTAAGCAGGCTGGAATCAATTTTGCCTTCGGGCGCATTCCCATGCTGCATAAAGGTGACGAATCTTGGGCCCCAGGATCTGCTGATTCCGGATATGCCATCAATGCCAAGATCAGCGGCGACAAGCTCACCTCTGCTGAAAAGTTCCTGACCTATCTTGCTTCTGATCAGGGCCTCAAGGCCATACAGGATGGTGCAGGATTAATCCCTTCGACTAAGACCTTCACGGCTGCCATCGATCCGACTTTCAAAGAACCCTACGATTTGTATTTTAAGACCGGCCATGTCTATCTGAATAGTCTTGGATGGCCAGTCACTGGACGTTCCACTCTGCGAGGCGAAACATACTCACAGCTGCAGAAGGTTGCTCTTGGGCAGATTACCCCGGCCGCAGCTGCCAAGAATCTGGATGCCAAGCTCAAAACTCTCTCTTGAAATTCCATGATGAAATCACTGGCCGGTCTGCCCACAATTGGGCAGACCTGGCTGATCAACCTCTTACTAATGCAATTGAAAAAATGAAGGAAGCGTCGTCATGACTGCAGTTGCCAGGTCGGTTTCTCCGGCTTATCAGGCTGATGAGGAGAGGCATAGAAGGGAACGAAAAAAGCGCAATCTGGCGGATAATCTTGTATCCCTGCGATTTCTGCTTCCCCTCTTGGCTGTATATATTGTCATCATTCTCATTCCCTTTTTCCAGAGTCTGGTTTTCAGCTTCACTGATTATGGAGGATATGATTTCGCCCTGGCTAAGTTCGTGGGTCTGGCCAACTATCGAATGATTTTCCAGGATCAAACGCTGCTTGCTGGTCTGGGATTCACCCTTGTTTATACCGTTCTGACCACAGCTTTTACCACGGTACTGGCTCTTCCACTGGCAGTTATCCTCAACCGGCAGTTCTTTGGTAGAAACTTTGCTCGCTCGCTGTTCTTCTTCCTCTCCGTGCCATCTATGGTTGTGCTCGGTCTGGTTTGGCAGTATATCTTTTCTCCACTGGGCAATGGCGCTGTTAATATGGTGCTTGGAAAGATGGGTATCGATCCGGTTCCATGGCTCAGTGATTCGAAGCTGGCATGCTTCTGCATCATTTTCATTGCTGTCTGGGCTCAGACTGGTTGGCATGCCACCCTCTATCTGGCTTACCTACAGGCCGTTCCGGCAGATCTTTACGAGCAGGCATCGGTTGATGGTGCCTCTGGATTTCAGCAGTTCGTACATGTCACACTGCCGCAGATGGTGCCGGCCATCAGCGTATCTGTTTTTATGCTGCTCACTGGTGGCCTGAAAGTGTACGACCTGCCATTCGCCCTAACAGGAGGAGGGCCTGGAAACGCGACTTATACGGTGACACAATCCATTATTGTCACCGGCATTGGATCAGGCAGGTATGGTGTGGGTTCGGCCTTGGGAGTTCTGTTCTTCATCTGCTGTCTGTTGCTAGTCGCCTTGCAGCAGCTATTGTCCCGCTTGTTTGAAAAGAGGCTGTCATGACAATCACGAGGCGCAGACGAATTCGCACAACAATACTGTCGGTTGTGGTCATAGCCCTGGCGCTTATTTGTGCTTCACCGCTCTATGTCGTCATCGTCAACACTTTCAAGTCTTCCGGCGAGATGATGTCGAATCCCTTTGGCCTACCCTCGAAGTTTTCTCTTGAAAATTACCGACATGCCTTCGAGAGTCTGCCTATTTTCAGGGCGTTGGCGAACACGGTCATCGTGACGGTGGCCGGCGTGGCATTGCAAGTCATCATCGGTGCTTTGGCCGCCTATGGCATGGTTCAAAAGCGCAGTAGATTCACGGCCGGCATCGGTGCATTCCTACTTCTCTCCTTTGTGCTGCCGGGGCAGACTCTGCTCATCCCGCAGTATAAGATGGAAGCCGGCTTAGGCTTGGTGGATACCTTGACTGGCCTGGTTGTGCTGTACTTGGCCGGCTCCACTTTCTGCTACTTCCTTGTGGTGCAGTACATGATGAAACTGCCTCAGGAGTTATTTGAAGCCGCACGCATCGACGGTGCGGGACCCTTGCGGATATTCTGGCAGATTGTACTGCCACTGATCCGGCCAATACTGATTACGGTGATTGTTTTTCAGACCATGGGGACATGGAATGATTTCATGACACCCAACATCTACATTTCATCACCGGAAAAGCAGACCATCGTGCTGCAGGTGTTCACTGCTATGGGTCAGTTCACCACTAACTGGCCTCTCTTCATGACCATTACCACTATCGCCTTGATACCGGTCTTCATCTTCTTCATCCTCTGTCAGAAGTGGATAGTGGCGGGCTTGGTCGCCGGTTCAGTTAAGGAATAGGCAGGAATGATTCCCTGGCTTCATTTGACAATGAGCAGGTGGGTTCGGGGATTAAGGAATACAAAAGGACACAAAATTAGGAACGGGGACCTGAATGACCATTAACATCAATCTGAGAGCCACAAGCTCAAAGAAACATCATGATCTGCCCATCACCGTCCAAGGAGACGATGTAGATTCTCAAGGCAAACACATAGCCATCAATGATTACTTTATAAGCATGGATGGCAAACCTTGGTACGGGGTATGCGGGGAGTTCCACTACTCACGGGTAGATGCAGACCGGTGGGACGAGGAACTGGCCAAGATGGCCATGAACGGCATCAACATTGTGTCGACATACGTTTTCTGGAATCACCATGAGGAGCGTGAGGGGCATTGGAATTTTACGGGTAATAGGAATCTGCGTGAATTTGTTCGTCTCTGCGCTCGCAATCACTTGTACGTCATTGTTCGTCTTGGCCCCTTTGCCCATGGTGAGGCACGCAATGGCGGACTGCCGGATTGGCTCTATGGAAAGCCGTATGATGTCAGATCACTGGATCCTGGATTCCTGGCAGCGGTACGCGATCTCTATAATCATGAAGCCGAGCAGTTACGAGGCCTTTACTATGCTGATGGTGGACCGATTATTGCCGCTCAGCTCGACAATGAATATATGCATTCGGCAGCACCCTGGGAATTGACCACGGGGGTTTCCAATGAGTGGATACCCGGAGGTCATGATGGCGAGGCCTATCTGCAGGCGCTGCGTACTATGGCGACACAGGCGGGTATCCGTGTGCCGTTCTTTACTTCCACGGGGTGGGGAGGTTCACCTGTGCCTTCAGATGTACTGCCCCTTTGGGGAGGATATGCTTATCGTCCTTGGCTTTTCTATGCTCATGGTGGTGAGCATCCTAAGACAGATGAGTATCTCTACCGGAATTACCATGCCGATGACTGCAAGCGAACAGAGGAATTCGATCCTGCGTATCCGCCTTCCTCGCTTCCCTATGCCTGTTGCGAGATGGGAGGCGGGATGTTTTCGTCCTATCGCTACCGGTTCCAGCTGCCGATGAAATCAGTAGATGCCATGGCCAACATCAAATTGGGGTCTGGATGCAACATGCTTGGGTATTACATGTTTCATGGTGGAACCAATCCCCAGGGGGACGGGATCTATCTCAATGAGAGCCAGACCCCGAAGCGATCCTATGACTTCCAGGCGGCGATCGGTCAATATGGCCAGGTCCGTGAATCCTGTAAAAGACTGAAGACTATTCATAGTCTGGTTCAGGATTTTTCTGAGCAGATTACCCCTCTTGAGGTTTATCTGCCATCGGGCCAGGACTGTATAGATCCGGCTGATTCTGACTCTTTACGTTGGAGTCTTCGTACGGATGGACTTCGTGGATTTGTCTTTCTTAACAATTTTCAGGACCATGCCGAGATGAATCCTCAGAAGAATCAAAGCATTGCATTGACTTTGGCGGATGGGCGGCGGTTGACCATTGATGGCATCGGTCTGGAGGATCAGGAGAACTGTATCCTGCCCTTTAATATGGACCTGGACGGGATCACACTTGTGTGTGCAACTGTGCAGCCGGTAGCGCGGCTGCTGCCTCGTAGCGGGAATCGACCGACCTTTGTGTTCATGAAACCGGATGGCATGTCTCGTTATTACATGCGCTTCCAAGAGGGCGCAGTCATGTCAGAAGAAGTTGATGCCGATGCGCAGCGGCAATTGATCACCGTTACCTGTGGGGACAAGGCCATCGATGTTGTAGTGGTTAATAGGAATCAGTCGAACGCCATGTATGTGGTCGATCATGACAGTCTTGTCTTTGTGGATGACGACTCAAATCTGTTCATGTCAAGTCCAGGAAGCGCGGTGCTGGAGTCGTCGAGTGCTCACCCTGTTATCGAGTCGTGGCCACCTTTTTCAGCAGTGCTCAATTCGGAACCTGTGGCTTTGCCACATCAGGATGTTCGAGTCGATGAGGCCGGTACTATGAAGTACATCCTGCATTTGCCATCTCTGGCAATGGATGCATTAGGACACCATGGGGTTACGGATATGCTGTTGCGTATCCGGTATTCCGGTGATATCGCCTGGCTTTGGGCTGGGTCGACTCTATTGGATGATAACTTTGCCAATGGTTCCACCTGGGAGGTGGGGCTCAGGGACTATCGACGAGAGTTGCGGGACAATGACAATACCTTGGTGCTTGGTCTGACTCCACTGAAAAAGGGATCTTTTGTCAACGTGGATTCGGCAATGGCTGCCCGTACTGAACAGGTGGAGCTTACAGTTGGCAGGCTTATCTCAGTTGAGCTGACTCCTATTTATGCCTATGAGCTTCAGATAAGGTGATTCTTGCGTGGTAAAGGTTGTGTCAGTTAGCGGTGTCTATTGGTATTGCGCTCGTCTGCTGTCGCAGGGTTAGGATGAACGGGTATAGGGACATCTCAGTGTGACGGGCGAGGGAGGCGGGTTTTTGGATTCTGCGGAAAAGCACATCTGGGGCGGTAGTTTCGACTATTACACCTATACTCCTAGCCTCAATGCTAAGAAAGTTTTGCTTTATCCTCTGGAAACCGGGTTTTTCCATATGCTCGACGGTCATTGCACCGAGCGTGACACTTATCCCAGTTTTCAAATCATGTATTTGAAATCGGGCGAGCTCACACTGCGTACCAATGCTATGCAGGGCGTTGCCCATGGTGGTCAGTTTGTACTTTTGGATTGTTACCAATACCATCGCTACCAGTCTGTGGGGCCGACAGAGATGCTTTGGATGCATTTCGATGGTCAGGCGGCCCGGTTTTATTATCAGCAGATAATTGCCAAGCGAGGGTCGATCTTCGCTCTGGAGCAGGATGAAAAGGCATTGCACCCGCTAAAGACCATTTACAACATATTTCGGTCCGGCACCTATTTATCCGAAACAATGCTTGCGAAATATGTGACCGACATTCTGACCTGGTTCGTTGATGCGCCTGTGGGGCAGGGTGACGTTGACAGGAGTAGCCATGACATTCAAATGGTGATGACCTATATTGCCAATCATCTGGATGAGCCCCTCGATCTTCATCAGCTTGCCGCTATGACTGGCCTGGGGGAGCGCAGCTTCATTAGGGTATTCAAAAAGGCAACCGGTTATACGCCTCATGCCTATGTTATGGACGCGCGCATCAATTCGGCTCGGAGCATGCTCAGCAATTCCTCCAAGCCTGTCGAGCAGATAGCTCTGAATTGCGGGTATTCCAAGTTATCAGTCTTTTGCAGCGCTTTTAAGTCCAAAGTGGGTATGTCTCCTATGGAGTACCGTCGCCGTACTTTGTAGATGATGGATGAATCTATGACCGCGCCAAGTAGATATAGCAGTAGCAAGGAATATTATGAAAATACGTGGAGTGTAACGTGTACTATTGGGACCAAACAATTTAAGGGCTTGTTTGGATTACGGTTGGCTTATGCAGTAGATTCAAAACCGCGCAATTTACCAATATAAACGCAAGTATCTATACGCGAACTAAAAAGTTTGTTGCTGTCTCTCTCATAAAAAGAGTAAGGCAAAATCTGTCGATGGGTCTGTTCAGATCACTATTCATAAGTCTCTGTATTAGCAACATTTAAGTTATAAGGATAGTGATTTATAGAGGTATTAGGAACAATGATGATCAAGTCATCTGGTATTGTCCTGCTTCTTTATAAAATATACTTTAGGGACCTGTACGAGGGAGAATAGGTTTATGGTTGAGACTTGGTTATTTTGTTGGCGAGCAGTTGTTGTACATACTTCCGAATCAGATTGAATTCTATCGATAAAGTCAATTATAAATACTGTTTTGATATGGATGTGGCTTGATGGCAAAAGAAGAAGAAACATTTGACCAGTATTTGGCTCGATCCTCTGAGGATCATGGATTTGAAGTATGCGTCCAACATTTAGTAATGACAGGCTGTCTTGATGCCGCTTTTTCTAGTCAGTTGGGTCCTGAAATGTACAACCAAGATGAAGCAATGATGGGATTGTGCACAGGCTTGCTCCATGACATTGGTAAGTATTCAAACGAATTCCAACATATGATAAGAGCAGCCAACGATGACGAGTAGAGTTAACCATTCTTCCTGTGGCATGAAAGAGGCCTATCGTTTAGGTCTGCAGGAAGCTGAGTTTGCTATAGCAGGGCATCATACTGGTTTGCCCGATGGCGGAAATCCACAAACGGATACTGATCAATCTCCAACACTAATGGGGAGAATTAAGCGAATCAGCCCTGATGCTTCTCATTGGAAGGACGAGATTACTCCTCCAACAGTCAGTCCTATATTACGAAAAGAATCCTTCTTTTCCGCAATGATGCGAATAAGAATGCATGAGTCGACCTTAGTGGATGCCGATCGATTGGATGCCGAGTTTTTTGTCAACGGCAAAGTTGAACGCAATGAATCACCGTTTCTCGAGCAACTCTTGCAGGTTCTTGGGCCTGGTAGGCTAGCTTCTTCAATCATGCCGTCAACTGAAGAGCTTATTACTCGCAGTAGGTCATTAGCTAGGAAAATAAGGATCAGCCAGGAGCAACAGATTGCAGATTTGTCTAAGATCATGGAAAACCGTGCTCGAAAGTTGTTGTCCGGCCCAGTCACGACCTCGTTGAATGCAAAACGTAACGCCATTCTGAAGAACTGTCTTGCTCATGGTGCCGATCAGAAGTGGGAACCAGGGCTATATACACTGACGGCGCCAACCGGTAGCGGGAAGACAGATTCCTCATTAACGTTTGCACTTGAGCACGCCAAAACTCATCATTTGGCAAGAGTCATTTACGTAGTTCCTTATACTTCGATTATTGATCAGACGGTCAAGGAATTTGAAAAGTTGCTCGGCGCTGAAGTAGTTTTGCCGCATTATGCAGATGCTGATTTTCAGTTGAAGGAGGAGAAAGAACTCAATACTGTTGATTTGCATCGAAGTTTTGCTGCTGAAAACTGGAACATGCCGATTATCGTTACTACGGCTGTCCAATTCTTCGAAAGTCTGTTTGCTAACAAAGCATCTAAGTTGAGGAAAATCCATAATATTGCCAATTCGGTCGTCATCTTTGATGAAGCACAAACGCTACCTGTCTCATATTTAAGACCTTGCGTTCAAGCTATTGCTGAGTTAGTCGATCATTACCGTATGAGTGCAGTGTTGTGTACGGCTACCCAGCCGGCTCTGTATGAGCTCTTTGCACAGGCACTGGGACGATCGGATTTGATAATTCCTGAAATTGCGCCGCTTAATGAACAAGAGCGCTCTCAGTTCAGACGCAACCGAATCGTAGTTGATGGTCAGATGACTTTGGCTCACTTGGTTGCAGAAGTTAACCATCATGATCAGGTTCTCTGTGTTGTTAATACCCGCAAAGAGGCCCAATACGTGGCACAGGCTGTTCGGAAAACACATAGTGATGATGGAACCTTTTGCTTAACCACATTGCAGTGTGCTTATGATCGTCAGCGGCTGCTCAAAAAGATTCGTAAACGACTTCATCATAGGGTGCCATGTAGAGTTATATCTACATCTCTGATCGAAGCGGGGGTAGATGTAGATTTTCCCGTGGCTTATCGTGAACAGGCTGGCCTAGATTCGATTCTGCAAACTGCAGGTCGTTGTAATAGGGAAGGACGCAACGATTCCAATTCATGCTTGGTGCATGTATTTGCTACCGATGAGGGTCGGGTTTCTTTCCTGGCTCAGAATGTAGCGGCTTTCAATGCTGTTTATCGCCAAACCAAAGACCTCGCCTCTCAAGAAGCGATCCATTTATATTTCACGAATTTATTGACCATGTATGGTGAGGAAGCATTAGATAGCAATCATATTTTAGAGGCTCATGAGGAGGGAATAGATGGATGCCTTATGCCTTTTGCTGCTATTGCAAATTCCTTTAAACTGATAGATACTCAAACCAAACCGGTTTATGTACCGCTAAACCAAGAAGCCGAAAAGCTTTGTGCTCTCCTTGCTGATCCGCAAAATTATACAAGAAAACTATTCAGGGTACTTGGCCAGTACGCAGTAAATCTCTGGCCTGGATCAATAGTGAAATTAAAAGAAGCCGGCAAGTTGCTTCCTTTGGCCAGTTCTACAGACTCCGATGTCGCAGCCTTTGTGCTTACTGATATGAGCATTTACGATAGTTTTACCGGATTGGTTGTCAGCGAGGACCCGGTGCCACAAAACGGCTTGTTTGGTTAGCTCAATGAAGTAGATGGGAGTTCAATGACGATACAACTTGAGGTTTGGGGCCCGTACGCTCTCTTCACCAGACCAGAAATGAAAGTCGAGAGGGTGTCATATGACGTAATGACTCCCTCTGCCGCACGTGGTATTCTTGATGCAGTTTTCTGGCATCCTGGAATGGTTTGGCGAGTAGACAGAATCGTGGTAATGAGGCCCATAAAATTTACCAATATTCGCCGAAATGAGGTAATGGATACTATTTCTGCCAGGAACGTCGAGTCAATGATTCTGAGACCGTCGAGAAAAAATCGTGAGAAGTTGGCGATATATACTTCGGAATCGATTGCACAGCGTTCTTCCATTATCTTGAAAGACGTGAAATATGTGATAGAAGCTCATTTTGATATGACCCCAAAGGCCAAAGATGGAGACACGCCTGCGAAATTTATTAGCGAATTCAACAGACGTGCTAATAAGGGTCAGTACTATCACCATCCGTACTTCGGCACCAGGGAATTTCCTGCAGAGTTTCGTCTTTGGCATAGCAACAGCGGCAAGCCGCAAGGGTTTGAGCAGGGTCGTAGGGATCTGGGCTACATGTTGTATGACTTGGATTACTCGGATTGTGCCAATCCACAGCCAGTATTTTTTAGAGCAGAGTTACTCGATGGTGTGCTCAATACAGCGAATGTGCAGGTGACCGCATGATTGGCGAATTAATAAATATCTATGAACGATTTCAGAGAGATGGCAAAGCGCCAAAGTATGGATATAGCGTAGAAAATGTTTCTTACGGGCTTGATATCGATGAAGCTGGGCATGTCATAAACCTTATTCCATTCGGAAAGTTAGTTAGTAACAACTTTCGCATGAGGATGGAAGTGCCTATGCATGCTTCAAATACGAGTGGTATAAAAGCAAGTTTTCTTTGCGCTAAAGCTCCATATCTGCTTGGAGAGGATGCTAAGGGAGAGTCGGAAAGAGCTCTTAAGGAATTCGAAGCTGCTAAAGAATACCATAAAAATATCATTATCCATCCTATTGATCAGGCTTCGAAGGCAGTGCTTGCCTTCTTCGCTCTTCCACCACAAGCTGGAATTGTCAAAGAACTGGTCGGAAAAGAAGCATGGAATAAGGTCGTCAACTCGCGATTAGTAATTTGTCTCGGCGATAGGCCATTAACGCGGAATTCAGTTTTACGGCATTTTTGGGAAACTTGGTACGAGCAAAGAAAAAATGATGAGGAGGGCGATGAGTCATCCATAAAGCCAATGCAGAGCATGGTAACGGGGAAAACGGTGATTCCTGCATTGACGCATCCATTAATCAAAGGTGTGCCTGGAACGAAGCCCAGTGGAGCTGCACTAGTTTCGTTCAATAAAAAAGCTTTCTGTTCTTACAACAAAAAACAGGATACGAATGCTCCTATGAGCGGATATGAGGCCTTCGCATATTCAACTGCGCTGAATATCATGCTACATGATAGGCAATATTGCAAAACCGTCAATAAAAATTCATTGACTATTCTATGTTGGGCTGAGTCCGGTGAGGTGCAGTATTCGACCCAACTGTTTACTAGTCTTTATGCTGATTCCAGTGTCGATCAGAAAACGTTGCTAAGAACAATTAGCGAGTTAGCTGAAGGGAGACCTGTTGTCTATGACGGAATAAATCTAAATCCTGGTGAGCACTTTTATATTCTTGGTTTGGTGCCCAATGCCGCAAGATTATCAGTATCATTCTTTTTGAAAGATACCTTCGGACGCTTTATGCAAAACGTACATAAGCATTATGCGGATTTGGACATTGTACGACCGCAGTACGATGATAGAACCACATTGCCTGTATGGTCGTTGCTGGCTCAAACACAGCCTAGAACGACAAATAGGCAGGCAAGTGCTGAGGTCTCTTCAAGCCTCATTGATGAACTGTTTCGCTCTATACTCCTCGGTACTTCTTATCCGACTTCTTTACTAAATATGATACAAATTCGCATCGCTGCTGAGCACAGGGTGAATCGAGATAAGGCAGCAATAATTAAGGCTTATTATCTTCGCCACGCCAACAGCGCATGCCCAAAGGAGGTTCTACAAGTGTCTCTCAATGAAAAAAGCAACGATGTGCCTTATGTTCTAGGACGATTGTTTGCTCTATATGAGGAAATACAGTATAAAGCAAACATAAATCAAGCAAACCTAAAGCATAAAATCAACACAACTATTGTTGATCAATATTTTACAAATGCATCTATCATGCCTGCGGTTGTCTTTCCTCGTCTGGGAGATTTGGCTAACAAGCATTTGCATAAGTTGCCAGTTGCTTTAAGAAACTATTATATCACTCAGATCAAAAACCTCATGGTGAGAATCGGCAAGAGCTTCCCGACAAGACTATCGCTCCCTGAACAAGGTGCTTTCCAACTCGGATATTATTTCCAGACCCAAGAACGTTATAGCGGTGATAAGAAAATACAAGATAAGAAGATTGACCAGGAAGAAGGACCAGCATATGAGTGAGCAGACCGACAAGGCTATTCGCAACAGGTATGATTTCTCTATTCTTTACGATGTTGAGAACGGCAATCCCAATGGAGATCCGGAATCAGGCAATATGCCACGAACCGATAGTGAGACCGGTCTGGGAATCGTTACTGACGTGTGCCTGAAGAGGAAGATCCGTAACTATGTGCAGCTGATCAATGGCGATAAGTCACCTTGGCGCATTTACATTAAGCAGCAGGTTCCACTTAACCGCCTGGATGCTGAGGCTTTAGACAAATACGGGATCAGCGTGGATTCTGATACGAAGAAGTTCAGGGAGAAGGTAAAGAAAGCAAAAAAAGAAAATGGGGAGCTCGACCGACTGATTCTCGACTACATGTGCTCCAATTTCTTTGATATCAGGACCTTTGGCGCAGTGATGACTACCTTCATGAGGGGTGGGTTATCTTGCGGCCAAGTGCGAGGTCCGGTTCAACTGGGGTTTTCGCAGTCCATCGATCCGATTTTCCCTCAGTCGGTTACCATAACCAGAATGGCAATAACCACGGAGGAGGATCAGGAAGACAAAAACAACACGATGGGTAACAAGTCCATCGTCCCCTATGGTTTATACCGTGCTGATGGCTATGTGAATGCCAAGCTTGCACAAAAGACCACCGGATTTAGCGAGGAAGACCTGGCTATGCTTTGGCAGGCCATTCTCAATATGTTCGAGTTTGATCATTCTGCAGCTAGGGGCAAGATGGCCGTTCGCAAGCTCTACGTCTTCAAGCACAGCAACGATCTTGGCGATGCTCCCTCCTATAAGCTGTTCGATAGCATTCATGTGGCACATAAGCCTGAGGTTGAGACACCGCGCAGCTTCTCGGATTACGATGTGACCGTCGATACTTCAGCTATTCCGCAGTCGGTCGAACTGACTGAAATGGTGGATGGCTGAGAATACTGCAATGATTGATAATTCCATGGACTTGTCCATGGCCACAGGGCCGGCCGAATATCCTGAGGATGAATGGCTGGCCCTGTCTGGCATTCAGCATTTTGAGTTCTGCAAGCGCCAATGGGCATTGATTCACATAGAGGAGCAATGGCGTGACAACACCAGAACATATGCAGGAGACTTCGAACACCGACGTGCTCACGACTACCACGCTTCTGAAAAACGCGGCGACACCTTGATACTGCGCGATCTGCGCGTATTCTCCAGAAGGTTAGGAGTTGTCGGCGATTGTGACATTGTCGAATTTCACGCGGCTCAGGATGGGGTTTCGTTGACAGGCAGAAGAGGGCGGTGGAAACCCTATCCTATTGAGTACAAGCATGGTTCCAGCAAGGTCAATAATGCTGATCGTTTGCAATTGTGCGGCGAAGCCATGTGCTTGGAAGAAATGCTCTCCTGCAGCATAGGACAGGGAGCATTGTTCTATCAGCGGACCAAGCGCCGTGAAGTGGTTGAACTCAACAATGAACTTCGCGCTCAGGTGGCCGATGATCTGGCGGAGATGCGGGACCTTTATCGACGAGGCCATACTCCAAAGGTGAAGCCGAAAACGGGTTGCCGGTCATGCTCATTGAAGGATATCTGCCTGCCTGAACTTGTGCATAAGTCTTCTGCTGCTGACTACATTCGAAAGACCTTGAAAGAGTTGTAGGGGTAACTTGGACAATGAGACTTTATTGAGGAATAGAACCAGAGGGAAGCGATGATCTATTGAGACAGATGTTGAATACCCTGTTTGTCACTACAGAGGATGCCTACCTTTCCCTGGAGCAAGAGAACGTCGTGGTGAATGAGGGAGACCAAGTCATGGGACGGATACCCCTTCGTGCCTTAGAGTCTATTCTTTGCTTCAGCTACAAGGGTGCTTCGCCAGCCTTGCTGGGTAAGTGTAATGAATTTGGAGTCTCGTTCGCCTTCTACTCCCCTCAGGGCAAGTACTACGGGTCAGTGCTTGGAGAAGCTAACAGAAATGTGCTTTTGCGACGCCGTCAGTATCACATGGCCGATGACGATAATGAGGTCTGTTCGATTGCAGCCTCATTCGTCATGGGCAAGATATTCAATGCGCGACAGGTGCTGGAGCGTGCTACCCGAGACCACGCCTTACGGATCAATGTGCCTCGTGTGAAAAAACAGAGTGCCCGCCTGTTGGCAGCCTTGCAGGAATTGGACAGCTGCCTAACGCCAGATTCGGTTCGTGGTGTGGAGGGGGAGGCCGCGAAGTGCTACTTTTATGCCTTTGATGATCTTATCCTTACGAATAAGGATGATTTCTACTTCGAGCAGCGCAGCCGGAGGCCACCGATGGATAGAATGAATGCCCTGCTCTCATTTATCTATGTGCTACTTTCCGGAGATTGTCGTTCCGCACTGCAAGGTGTCGGCCTTGATCCTTATGTCGGGTTCTTGCATACAGACAGGCCAGGTAGATCTTCTCTGGCCTTGGATCTTGTTGAGGAATTGCGTCCAATCTTTGCGGATCGGCTAGCTTTGTCTCTGGTCAACACCCATGCGGTTAAGGCTGAAGATTTTGAGGTTCGAGAGAACGGAGGAACCTATCTTAACGACAAGGGGAGGAAGCAGGTGCTTTCAGCCTGGCAGAAGCGCAAGAATGAGCAAATCATGCACCCTTTTCTTAAGGAGAAAGTGCCATGGGGGTTGGTGCCCTATGTGCAGGCATTATTGCTGGCTAGATATATACGTGGGGATATGGATGCCTATCCGCCAATGTTTTGGAAGTAGGGTGAAGAAATAATGATGGTGGTTGTTGCCTATGATGTCGACACCTGTGAGGCGGCCGGCCGGAGACGGTTGCGGCAGGTCGGCCATGAGTGCATGAAGTTTGGGCAGCGTGTGCAAAATAGCGTGTTCGAATGTGTGGTAACTCCCGCCGACCGTGAGTTGTTAAAACAGCGGCTGATGACGTTGATCAATCCTCAGGAAGACAGCTTGATCTTGTATGACCTGGGTGCCAGATA
This sequence comes from Bifidobacterium sp. M0404, assembly GCF_016101415.1. NCBI lineage: Bacteria > Bacillati > Actinomycetota > Actinomycetes > Bifidobacteriales > Bifidobacteriaceae > Bifidobacterium > Bifidobacterium sp. M0404. Next base: position 452,620 of record NZ_JACFQP010000002.1, read on the forward strand.
CTCGCGCAGAATCCATTACTACGGGGTGAGGCGTCATATCCCTGTTGACCAAGTGATGATGCTATAGAGTTATGTGTCTTTGTTGTACTGTTTTGTTTTAGCCACGGAAATTAGACGATAGCTAAGTGGCTGGTGTAATTCTGTAAACGGTGCAGTATGTTGACTACTGTTGTGGATCATCGTTGGCGCGAAACGCTAGCAATCATGTATTCACCTGATCCTTCGCGCCGCAAATCTTTACTTCAGGACGATATACGGTCTTAATCTCGCATTTTTTTTTGAGCTGAGTTCTTTTCACATTTCAAATCAGAGGCTATTTATACGAAGGAAGCTAGAATTTTAGTGAATCGAATGAACAGTTGTTTGATAACTGAATAGTGATGTTATCAACTTGAAGTATCATCTCAATTGCTCGACTATGAACAGGAGCTGGGTACCTAGTTTGGGCTGTTGGGAGTCGTCAGCCATTAAAAGCTGATCATATATTGGTCATCGGATGTATCATTGTGCTGTCGCTCCCTTCACGGGAGCGCGGATTGAAATAATTTGAACTTGACCGGATAACTGGCGGGTTGGGGTCGCTCCCTTCACGGGAGCGCGGATTGAAATTCCGCATAGATCCTCCATCCGGACTCCCTGGTCGTCGCTCCCTTCACGGGAGCGCGGATTGAAATAATTATGACCTGTGGGGTTTCCACAGAACTCTTTGTCGCTCCCTTCACGGGAGCGCGGATTGAAATTCGGCCACAAACTGCCAGTATCCGGCGGTGTTTTGTCGCTCCCTTCACGGGAGCGCGGATTGAAATCAGAAAATATCCTCACCGTAGGTACCAAATCCTTGTCGCTCCCTTCACGGGAGCGCGGATTGAAATACTGTAATAATCCTCTTTATCGAGGATGGTTAATGTCGCTCCCTTCACGGGAGCGCGGATTGAAATCTCGCGGGATTGTCAAAAACACATGTTGAGCGGTTGTCGCTCCCTTCACGGGAGCGCGGATTGAAATTTCGATTCCGATTCAGCCATGGCCGCATTCATGAGGTCGCTCCCTTCACGGGAGCGCGGATTGAAATCGAACCATGGCGTTTCAAAGCGCACAGGGGTACGGTCGCTCCCTTCACGGGAGCGCGGATTGAAATCGATAGGTTCTCACCACTGGGGGTCGGCCTTGTCGTCGCTCCCTTCACGGGAGCGCGGATTGAAATCTGCTCCGGTATCGAAGTGGCCGAGCAAAAGCGCGTCGCTCCCTTCACGGGAGCGCGGATTGAAATCACTAGTCCGGCTGCTATCTGAGTCTGTGGCGCTGTCGCTCCCTTCACGGGAGCGCGGATTGAAATCGTTGGATACGGCACCACTTATGCCATCCCATATAGTCGCTCCCTTCACGGGAGCGCGGATTGAAATATCGTGATGTCGTCGCGGTCGGTGACTTTTGCCCGTCGCTCCCTTCACGGGAGCGCGGATTGAAATTAGCTCGGATCGGGCGTGCTCATTGAGGGTCTCTTGTCGCTCCCTTCACGGGAGCGCGGATTGAAATGACGATTTTGCAAACTATCTCTGGGCGCACCCGAGTCGCTCCCTTCACGGGAGCGCGGATTGAAATTGCCCGGGCTCGGCATAAAACCACTGCCGATTAGGTCGCTCCCTTCACGGGAGCGCGGATTGAAATATCGCCAGGAACGCCGCCCGCATCCCTATGAAGGTCGCTCCCTTCACGGGAGCGCGGATTGAAATTGTCATCTCTCGCGGGTCGGGTACAGTGGTGCAAGGTCGCTCCCTTCACGGGAGCGCGGATTGAAATCGCTCAGTAGTCGATGATTCTGCCGAGACCCAAGTCGCTCCCTTCACGGGAGCGCGGATTGAAATAGCAGTTTAACGACGCCGTTGTCAATTTGGATAAGTCGCTCCCTTCACGGGAGCGCGGATTGAAATATCGCTCGCAGCTCACGCTGCGCGTACGCGAGATCGTCGCTCCCTTCACGGGAGCGCGGATTGAAATACGCCGGAGGAAGCGGAGTACGCCGTGCAGCATCTTGTCGCTCCCTTCACGGGAGCGCGGATTGAAATTCCGTGGAGATCTGCATGTAGATCATGGGCTTGGGTCGCTCCCTTCACGGGAGCGCGGATTGAAATCGCAACGTGTGCGACGGCTACAACACGCTGTTTTGTCGCTCCCTTCACGGGAGCGCGGATTGAAATATACGTGGGCAAGCAGGAGCGGGGCATCTTGATCGTCGCTCCCTTCACGGGAGCGCGGATTGAAATGGTGGTCTGGCAAGAGGACGCGCCAAAATGCACTTGTCGCTCCCTTCACGGGAGCGCGGATTGAAATATCGGCAAAGGTATTAACATAGTCCTTGCCATCGGTCGCTCCCTTCACGGGAGCGCGGATTGAAATAGCAAGATCAAAGATCATGCGACGGTGGGTTGGAACGTCGCTCCCTTCACGGGAGCGCGGATTGAAATCAAATGGCCGCCAAGGCGGTCAAACTCTACCAGAGTCGCTCCCTTCACGGGAGCGCGGATTGAAATTGATACTCTCTGGCGCATAGTATGAGCGTCGGATAGTCGCTCCCTTCACGGGAGCGCGGATTGAAATGACTGCCCGGAGGTCGAGATGGCCCCCGAATGGGGTCGCTCCCTTCACGGGAGCGCGGATTGAAATCCCTTGACTCATTACATTTTAGGTGCATCAATCGGGTCGCTCCCTTCACGGGAGCGCGGATTGAAATACAGATTGGACTGATTGGCAGGTCTATGATTCTTGTCGCTCCCTTCACGGGAGCGCGGATTGAAATCCTATGATCCATCCAAATTGACCATAGAAACATAAGGTCGCTCCCTTCACGGGAGCGCGGATTGAAATTTTGCGATTCAGCCGTATAACACATGCAAAGTGGTCGCTCCCTTCACGGGAGCGCGGATTGAAATTGGATGCCTTGCAGATAGTGGGCGAGCGCGCAATAGTCGCTCCCTTCACGGGAGCGCGGATTGAAATACATTGCCCACCACACCGACAACCATGCACTGCACGTCGCTCCCTTCACGGGAGCGCGGATTGAAATGATTGTCTGCCATACGCTGGTGATGACTGTGATGAGTCGCTCCCTTCACGGGAGCGCGGATTGAAATATCGCGTTATACAAATCCATCTGGTTGGCTTTGTCGTCGCTCCCTTCACGGGAGCGCGGATTGAAATTTGATACTGCCCCAGACCCCTGAGAAGAAATCACCGTCGCTCCCTTCACGGGAGCGCGGATTGAAATATCCTTGAACAGCCTGACAAGTTCGTCCATCGAATGTCGCTCCCTTCACGGGAGCGCGGATTGAAATTTGCTGTATCTGCTGTGCTGGCTGACTCATGACGGTCGCTCCCTTCACGGGAGCGCGGATTGAAATAATGGGTTGGAATGCTGGAAGGGCATGTGGCGGCAGTCGCTCCCTTCACGGGAGCGCGGATTGAAATGTGTCGAACTTGACGATCCGCAGCCTGGGGGTCATGTCGCTCCCTTCACGGGAGCGCGGATTGAAATGATCAAGCACTCAAATACTTAAAGGATCATCGCGGTCGCTCCCTTCACGGGAGCGCGGATTGAAATTTGCCAACGTGGCCGATTCCACGGCGTTCGTACGTGTCGCTCCCTTCACGGGAGCGCGGATTGAAATAGTTCCATAGCACGTGACCCCGGTATTCAAGTGGGTCGCTCCCTTCACGGGAGCGCGGATTGAAATTTGAGCGGGTTGAAGTCCGGCGGGGTGTTGAACAGTCGCTCCCTTCACGGGAGCGCGGATTGAAATACCGCCATCATCCAACTCCTTACTTGTGGGGCGAGTCGCTCCCTTCACGGGAGCGCGGATTGAAATCGCGTGCTGGCCCCTGGCGGCGTGCTGATCTTCAGTCGCTCCCTTCACGGGAGCGCGGATTGAAATCGGTTGTATACATGGTCGTCGGCGTGTGAAGCGTGTCGCTCCCTTCACGGGAGCGCGGATTGAAATCAAGGGCCATAAGCCCTCCATGCCGTCCGGCTTGTCGCTCCCTTCACGGGAGCGCGGATTGAAATAGCATGTCGTAAATCTCGATACCGAAATCAATCGTCGCTCCCTTCACGGGAGCGCGGATTGAAATCGATGGATCCCATGGTATCAACTGGATCTTTAGGCACGTCGCTCCCTTCACGGGAGCGCGGATTGAAATCCGTTGAATCTGCTCCACGTTATCCAGCTGCCCGGTCGCTCCCTTCACGGGAGCGCGGATTGAAATTATCACTAATCTGGGAATTGTCAAACGCCATTAGGTCGCTCCCTTCACGGGAGCGCGGATTGAAATCTCCCGTCCCTCCGCATACACGCTCATGCGGAGGGTGTCGCTCCCTTCACGGGAGCGCGGATTGAAATCGATACCATGGTGAACACCACGCCAAGCGTGGATGGTCGCTCCCTTCACGGGAGCGCGGATTGAAATTTGGCCGTGGCCTTAGTGGTCTCGGTCCGTGGTGTCGCTCCCTTCACGGGAGCGCGGATTGAAATTGCTGTCAACTCGCCGTCCGGATCATCGTTGGCATGTCGCTCCCTTCACGGGAGCGCGGATTGAAATCAGCATGATTGTGGCGGATTCGAGGTCGTCGCCGGTCGCTCCCTTCACGGGAGCGCGGATTGAAATGTTTTGACCAACATTGGCAAAAAACCCGCCTTCGAGTCGCTCCCTTCACGGGAGCGCGGATTGAAATCAGTGCAGGAGCCACCCGGCATGCCTGACCAGGCGTCGCTCCCTTCACGGGAGCGCGGATTGAAATATTGTTTGATCTTCAATGCGACTCTGAACACTGGCGTCGCTCCCTTCACGGGAGCGCGGATTGAAATGTTCAGATGGATGGAATCAGTGTCCGAATACATGTCGCTCCCTTCACGGGAGCGCGGATTGAAATTGGTTTGAATTGTAGCCGACCGTGGCGTCCAACGTGTCGCTCCCTTCACGGGAGCGCGGATTGAAATAAACGCGTCCTCCGCAGGACGGGCACGGAGCGCGTGTCGCTCCCTTCACGGGAGCGCGGATTGAAATGTTGCCTGAGTCAATATCCGGCGATTTATATACTGGTCGCTCCCTTCACGGGAGCGTGGATTGAAATATAAGCTGGTAGATGCTTTGAGGCATGGACATTATGTCGCTCCCTTCACGGGAGCGTGGATTGAAATCGACGCGGGAAGCTATAGCAAATGAAAGAGCGGAGTCGCTCCCTTCACGGGAGCGTGGATTGAAATACAGCCGGTCATGAAACACTGGCCCTTTGCTGTGGTCGCTCCCTTCACGGGAGCGTGGATTGAAATGCATAGGCTTTCCATGGATCGTCATAGCCGACACGTCGCTCCCTTCACGGGAGCGTGGATTGAAATCGAACCGTCACGGTTGTATTTGATGGTCAGGGTCGTCGCTCCCTTCACGGGAGCGTGGATTGAAATTCAGAAAAGGCAGGCAGGAGAGCGGCACCTATTAGTCGCTCCCTTCACGGGAGCGTGGATTGAAATCTACAACCACAGGAACGGCAAATGGCGGCAAATGGTCGCTCCCTTCACGGGAGCGTGGATTGAAATATCACCTCGTATATTCCCATCAGCGGGGATCCTGCCGGTCGCTCCCTTCACGGGAGCGTGGATTGAAATGGGTCCAGCGAGTACATCCCCTCGAGCTGGACCAGTCGCTCCCTTCACGGGAGCGTGGATTGAAATCATTATACAAGGCAGCCGTCACCGATAGTGTACGCGTCGCTCCCTTCACGGGAGCGTGGATTGAAATATGGGGGTGAAATTGACGTCCAAAGTGGTCGGGTGTCGCTCCCTTCACGGGAGCGTGGATTGAAATGGCGCAGGGCCCAGTTTTGGGGGCGGCCCAAGCTTGTCGCTCCCTTCACGGGAGCGTGGATTGAAATCTGTGCCTGTGTGGCCGATGTCGCCATGAAAATCGTCGCTCCCTTCACGGGAGCGTGGATTGAAATCACATCAAGCCGGGTAAATTCCCTTTTATACAGGTCGCTCCCTTCACGGGAGCGTGGATTGAAATATCCACAATCCGTACTTCTCATACTATGGCGTAAGTCGCTCCCTTCACGGGAGCGTGGATTGAAATTGGAATGTCATCCACGGGATCCTGGACAAGGTCTGTCGCTCCCTTCACGGGAGCGTGGATTGAAATGGCAACGTCGACAGCCTGGGCGAAGTGGTCATGCGTCGCTCCCTTCACGGGAGCGTGGATTGAAATCTTCGCGTAGTTTTGCTCCGAGAGCCCTTGCTTTTAGTCGCTCCCTTCACGGGAGCGTGGATTGAAATCCGTTTATCCAGTCAGGCAAGCACATATGGACGGGTCGCTCCCTTCACGGGAGCGTGGATTGAAATTAATAGGCGTTTTGGTCGTAAGTATTGGTTTTTGTGTCGCTCCCTTCAAGGGAGCGTGGATTGAAATATACAATCCGGTAAACACATCTGGACTGCTGAAACGTCGCTCCCTTTACGGGAGCGTGGATTGAAATCAGAACGACGGCACAAGACGATTCGTCATGTGGAGTCGCTCCCTTCACGGGAGCGTGGATTGAAATATAGGACGTGTCAGGGTCGCCTCTACGCGTCGGAGGTCGCTCCCTTCACGGGAGCGTGGATTGAAATACTTGGCAGAACTATGACCTTCGCGACGCTGATGTCGCTCCCTTCACGGGAGCGTGGATTGAAATGGGGAAGACCGTAAATCTGCTCGAAAAGATGGTCGTCGCTCCCTTCACGGGAGCGTGGATTGAAATACGCGAAACCCTTTAACCCCGGAAGATGTCATAACGTCGCTCCCTTCACGGGAGCGTGGATTGAAATCGGCAAGGAGTTCATGCACGATCCAGCCACAGGGGTCGCTCCCTTCACGTGAGCGTGAATTGAAATTCGTTCGGGTCCAGCGTGTAGCTCCCCTGGAGCGTCGCTCCCTTCACGGGAGCGTGGATTGAAATACCTGGTGTTGCGCCTGGTAGGCCCGATACATCTTGTCGCTCCCTTCACGGGAGCGTGGATTAAAATATCAGATTCCATTTGGATCACCACCATATGCGTAGTCGCTCCCTTCACGGGAGCGTGGATTGAAATGCCAGCTTGCTGTCTACGATCATTGCCGCACCTGGTCGCTCCCTTCATGGGAGCGTGGATTGAAATGATTATGCTCAATCACAAGACGACGATATGGCACGTCGCTCCCTTCACGGGAGCGTGGATTGAAATATCAATGCAAAGGCAAAGATTTCACCATCTATGGGTCGCGTCCTTCACGAGGAGTGTGGATTGAAATGCCCAGTCTTGCGCCCGCCAAGGCAATGAGAACGGACGTTCTCTTCGTGGGAGTGTGGATTGGGAATACCGCTACGAACGGCTCTCTGCTTGCGGCAAATGCATTGCCTCCTACGTGGATTACCTCCTATGTGGAAGCCTAAAAACGGAAAACTAATCGCTCTACTTTGAATTAACCAGACAGCACTGCCTCTTAGCTGGAATATGTATTAAATCAGTTCTTCCCTCAGAACTCTTTTATAAATTCTGCTCCTCAAAAACATAAGTATGAGTTGCTGCTTTGGTATAGTACCGATCATTTTCATGCCATTCTCTCATTCCTAGGCGCGGGTGTGCCGCCCGGTATAAGCTTGTATGCGGTGTGTCCACGAGTAGCGGACTTGGAGGTGTGGTCGCCGATGGAGCAATTCGACGATGCAGGTGGCGCGGAATCTGGCAGAAGCGCTTCAGCCGGTTCTGCATCTGTGCCATCGCACCTGGATGACGCGACTGCTGTGAACAAGGTTTCGGCCCACCCTGAAGCGACTATTCCGGATTCGGAATATTCTCTGGCTGAGATTGAGCAGCGCCGTGCCCGACCGGTCCGTTGGGTCGTCTTCGCGCTGGCGGTCCTCTTGGCCATCGTCATTCCATACGGATACGGGCGCTCGCTGGCCATCAACCACACCCAGGGTGTGCTCCACTATGCCTCGGTCCTGGATCCGCGCGGCATAGCCCTGATTGCCTGGACGGTGACCGTGCTGACCTTTATGGGCATCGGCATGTCCATCATCGAATCGTCCTCCTGGTTCTGGCGGGTGGTCTTCGTGCTGAGCCTGGCCGCCGAGCAGCTGATCGCCGGCCTCTGCCTGCTCAAGATGAACTTCTGGTACAGCACCTTCGTGGTCTACCAGCATCAGGCCATCCTGGCCAACGCGGCCAATCTGGGCATCATCGCCGCTGGCCTGGGCGTGGCGGTCTTTGCGGTCGTCTTCGTAGCCATACTGGTCTGTGTGCGCAAGGATTCCCCCTGGAACACGCTGACCCACAGCTGGTCCGCTCTCTCCTTATTCTTCATCATCGAGCTGGCGGCCATCGCCATCGTCCTCTTCGGAGGCTTGATCACCGCGGCCTGACCTCATCACCGAGTCCGTCGGGGATGAATCCATTCCTCCTTCCATTTCCGCCTCCGGTCCCATCGCTGTGTATAATGGATTTTTGGCGTGTTTCGCCCGCGGATCGAGAGCGCTTCAGCATAGGGCTGGTGCACCGCGTAACGGAAGAATGCAAGAGGAGGAGCCGTGGCTCTTACGAGTGAGCAGAAGCAGGCAATCGTCAAGGAATACGCGACCCACGAGGGCGATACCGGTTCCCCCGAGGTCCAGGTGGCTCTGCTGAGCAAGCGAATCTCCGACCTGACAGAGCACCTCAAGCAGCATCAGCACGATCATCATTCACGTCGCGGTCTGCTGCTCATGGTCGGTCATCGTCGTCGGTTGCTGGATTACCTCAAGAAGGTGGATATCAACCGCTACCGTTCCCTGGTGGAGCGTCTTGGACTGCGCCACTGACATGCATGCTTTCGCCCGGGCCTAGCGCTCGGGCGCTTTTGCATGACTGAACCAGGCACCGTCGATCCCGGGATGGGGTTGCAGAAGATGGTGCCGAATTGAAATATAAGGCTGGTCCGCAAGGAATGAAAATAGCCGGACATGGGGTTCGGCAGGACCAGACCGAAGTACAAGGATCTCCGGCAGTTAAGCGACGCCGAGCATCCTGACATCAGGTAGTAAACAAGCAGTAAACAAAAGGAGGAACCCTATGGAGGGTCCCGAAATCACGGCTGTAGAAGCCACGATCGATAACGGATCATATGGCAAGCGCACGTTGCGCTTCGAGACGGGTCGTCTCGCCCAGCAGGCGGATGGGGCAGTAGCCGCCTATCTTGATGACGATTCCATGGTGCTGTCCACCACCACCGCGGGGTCCAGCCCCAAGGAGAACTACGATTTCTTCCCGCTGACCGTCGATGTGGAAGAGAAGATGTATGCCGCGGGCAAGATTCCCGGCTCCTTCTTCCGTCGCGAGGGTCGGCCCTCAAACGAGGCTATCCTGGCCTGCCGGCTGATTGATCGCCCCCTGCGCCCCCTCTTCCCGCACACCCTGCGCAACGAGGTCCAGGTCGTGGAGACCATCCTGGCTGTCAACCCCGAGGATGCCTACGACGTGCTGGCCCTGAACGCCGCCTCTGCCTCCACCCTGATCTCAGGTCTGCCCTTCGAGGGTCCGGTCTCGGGTCTGCGCCTGGCCCTGATCGATGGCCAGTGGGTGGCCTTCCCGCGCTGGAGCGAGCGCGAGCGCGCCGTCTTCGAGCTGGTCGTGGCCGGTCGTGTGGTCGAGGGCGGGGACGTCGCCATCGCCATGATCGAGGCCGGTGCCGGCAAGAACGCCTGGAGCCTGATCTATGACGAGGGCCAGATCAAGCCAGACGAAGAGGTTGTCGCCCAGGGTCTTGAGGCTGCCAAGCCCTTCATCAAGGTTCTGTGCGAGGCCCAGAGTGAGCTCAAGGCCAAGGCCGCCAAGCCCACCAAGGACTTCCAGCTCTTCCCTGAGTACACTGACGAGCTTTATGCTCGCATCGACCAGGTGGCTCATGCCGACCTGGACCAGGCCCTGTCCATCGCAGAGAAGCTGCCCCGCCAGGATCGAATCCATGAGATCAAGGAGAAGGTCCGCGAGGCTTTGGCCGACGAGTTCACCGACATGGACGAGGCCGAGAAGGACAAGGAGCTGGGCAACGCCTTCAAGGAGCTTCAGCGCCAGATTGTCCGCCGCCGCATCCTGACCCAGGACTACCGCATCGATGGCCGTGGCCTGCGCGACATCCGCACCCTGTCCGCCGAGGTGGACGTGGTGCCCCGAGTGCACGGTTCCGCACTCTTCCAGCGTGGCGAGACCCAGGTGCTGGGTGTAACGACCCTGAACATGTTGAAGATGGAGCAGACCATCGACGCCCTGTCCGGCCCCACTACCAAGCGCTACATGCACAACTACGAGATGCCGCCCTATTCGACCGGCGAGACCGGCCGCGTGGGTTCGCCCAAGCGCCGCGAAGTGGGCCATGGCAACCTGGCCGAGCGCGCTCTGATTCCGGTTCTGCCCAGCCGCGAGGAGTTCCCCTACGCCATCCGTCAGGTCTCCGAGGCCATCGGCTCCAACGGGTCCACTTCCATGGGTTCCGTCTGCGCCTCCACCCTGTCCCTGCTGGCTGCCGGCGTGCCCCTGAAGGCCCCCGTGGCGGGCATCGCCATGGGCCTGGTCACGGGCGAGGTCGACGGTCGGCCCACCTACAAGACCCTGACCGACATTCTGGGTGCTGAGGATGCCTTCGGCGACATGGACTTCAAGGTGGCCGGCACCTCCGAGTTCATCACTTCCCTGCAGCTGGACACCAAGCTGGACGGCATCCCCGCCGACATCCTGGCCGCCGCCCTGCAGCAGGCCAAGGAAGCCCGGGCCACCATCCTGGACGTCATCAACGAGTGCATCGACGGGCCCGCCGAGATGAGCCCCTATGCGCCGCGCATCATCACCACTCAGGTTCCGGTCGACAAGATCGGTGAGGTCATCGGCCCCAAGGGCAAGATGATCAACCAGATCCAGGAGGACACCGGCGCCGACGTCTCCATCGAGGACGACGGCACGGTCTACATCGCCTCCGAGGGCGGCGAGGCTGCAGCCAAGGCCAAGGAGGTCATCGACCAGATCGCCAACCCGCACGTGCCCGAGGCGGGGGAGACCTTCAACGGCAAGGTGGTCAAGATCACCAGCTTCGGCGCTTTCGTCAACCTGACACCGGGCACCGACGGACTTCTGCACATCTCGCAGATCCGCAACCTGGCCAACGGCGAGCGCATCGACTCCGTGGAGGACGTCCTCAAGGAGGGCGACACCGTCGAGGTCATCGTCCAGGGCGTGGATGACCGCGGCAAGATCTCCCTAGCTATTCCCGGCTTCGAGGACCAGGAGTCCGCAGGAGGCCGTGATCGCGGAGGCCGCACAGACCGTCGTGACCGTGGCGGTGATCGTCGTGAGCGTAGTGGTCGTGGTGACCGTGATCATCGTGATCGCCGCAGCCGTTCCTCCGAGCGTGATGACCGGTATGAGGCTCCGCGTCGCTCTCGTTCAGAGCATGATGATCGCTACTACGACGACGAGGACCAGGAGGACCGCCCCCGGCACCGTCGTCAGAGCCGCGACCGCGACTATGAGGACGGCGGAGACTGGTTCGAGGACGAGGACCGTGGCTCCCGTCGCGATCGTCGTCGGGTCTCCCGCGACGATGACGAGGATCGTGGCGGCCGGGGTCGTGGCGAGCGTCGCGGCCGTGGTAGCCGTGCTGAGCGTGATGACCGCGGTGACCGTGGCGGCCGTCATGAGCGTCGCTCTTCCGGACGTGGCGGCTATCGTGGTCGCAGGGAGAACCCGCGCTATGCGGCCGACGAGCACTACGACGAGTACCGGGCCGACCGGGAGGAGCGTTCCGAGCGTCCCCGTCGCCGGGTGCGCAGGGACTTCGACCCCTTCGACAGTGAAGACTGATTCCCGCTGATGCCGGATGTTGATTGATTCGGTGTCTTCCGACAGGACCCCGTTCTAACGGGCGGGGTCCTGTTTTGTCTGCAGACCCTTCCGTGAGAGAATTGGAACATGTCCGTATCACTGATCGTGCTTATCGTCATTGTCCTGCTGGTCGTGTTGCTGGTCATCTGGTGCATCGGGGCTTACAACGGTTTGGTCAATCTGCGCAACCGAGTAGCCAATGGCTGGGCCCAGATTGACGTCCAGCTCAAGCAGCGTGCCGACCTGGTGCCCAATCTGGTCCAGACGGTCAAGGGCTACGCTTCACACGAGTCCTCCGTCCTGGAGGAGGTGACCAAGGCCCGCGCCGACGTGGCTCAGGCCCAGACAACTGGCGGAGACCAGATGCAGGCCCGTGCCGATGCCGAGCAGAGACTGGGTCAATCCCTGGTCACTCTGATGGCTCGGGCGGAGGCCTACCCTGAGCTCAAGGCCAACCAGAACTTCCTGGACTTGCAGCGTCAGCTCAAGGACCTGGAGGACAAGATCGCCTACGCCAGGCAGTTCTACAATGATGTGGTCCAGAAGTTCAACACCCGCATCGAGACGGTCCCCTCAAACATCATCGCATCCCTCTTCCACTTCCGTCAGGCCCAGTACTTCCAGGCCGACGAGGGCAGCCGCCAGGCGCCCGTTGTGGACTTCGGACAGTGAACGCACCAGCGGCCTCCTCTGGGAAACCGGTCTCAGGCCATCCCTCTTGGAGCACTTCCCGCTTTTTCCGAGCCTTGGCACTGGCTTTGGTGGCAGCCTTGGTGACGTGCATAGTCGCTGCTCTGCTTATCTTCAACAAGAATTGGCCGGACCTGGTATACGATTCAGTGGACTATGATGTCCAGGTCCTGGATAACGGCGATTTGCGCATCAGTCAGGACCTGACCGTAACCATGAACTCCCGTGAGGACGGCAACGGCGACAAACGTCCCTGGAGGGAGCTCTACCAGCGTTATCAGATCAAGCCTGACCGGCTGACGGGCATCAGTGACATAAGCGTGCGCGACCTGACCAATGGCTCTACATATAGGCAAGCCGATCCGCCGACGGATCCTGATAACCTCGATCAGGTTCCCGACTGGGATAAGACCATGGCTGGCACCTGGTATATGGGCACAGTTTCGGACTCAGGATTGGAATCCTACAAGCCGGGCGACTCGGACCAAGGATCCGCCTGCGGCGCCCAGGGGGACCGGTGTCAGGTGGAGCTGGGTTGGAACATTCCGCAGGTTGCCGAGGATTCAGGTCGGCGCTTCCGCATCGACATGACCTTCCACGGTGTCACTACTGCCCATCCCGATGTGGCTGAATTCCAATGGGAGCCCGTGGGCGACACCAACCAGATTTCCGTCGAGCATATGAGCGCTGATGTCAGGCTTCCCAAGCTTATAGGAACAGAGAAGGACAAGGATGCCAAGGCCTGGCTCCATTTCGCTGGCAAGGGTTCCTACCAGGTGGGCGATGACAGCCGTATCCACTTTTCAGCTGACCGGATCGGGCCAGGTCAGCATCTGGATTTGGTGGCTCTCTTCGATGCGAAGAGGGTTTCCTCGGTGGTCAGGACCGACTCTCAACCGGCGCGTGATCGCATCATCAAGCAGGAGCGCCAGCAGTATGAGCACTGGCACGCCGAGCAGACCAGACGGGCGCGGATCGGACTGTTGGCTGGTGTACTGACCGTCTTAGCTGCTATCGCGCTGATTGTAGTGATGCTCTGGCAGGCCTTCCGCACCTATGGAGACTCCCAGTACCGAGGCGATATTATCTACTATCGTCAGCCTCCTGATCTGTCACCGGCCGTGGCCGCTGTTATCAACGATTTGATGCTGACCCGAGAATCCCCTATTGGCAGGCAATTGTCAGCCACCATTCTCTCCCTGACCTCCAAGCGGGCCATCGCTCTGATTCCGGTCAAGTATGAGGACCGGGCGAATTCCGGCGGAGGTTCCCTGACTAAGGTGATGCGTTCGCTGCTCCACAAAGGCAAACGACAGTCCATGGAGGTGGTCATTAATCCGGTCTGCAGTCAGGATCGAGCCTCCCTGGCCCTGTCCTTAAGCGAGGAAGCCTGCCTGACCATGCTGGAAGGTGCTTCCGCTCTGATGGGCTCCAAGGATGAACGTTTCGACCTGTACGAGATGATTGCTCTCTTCTCCAGCACCGAAGCTAATCATGGCAAGGTCTATCTGGAGGCTTTCGACAAGGCCGTCAAGTATGAGACCAACAATGCTGACCTGCGTGCCTATCGTCATGGTATAGAGATCTTGCCCTTCCTGGCCGTGCTCTTGGCCGCTTTCATCCTGCTGGCTGGATTCCTGCCGGGCACCGTGCTGGTACGTGCGCCATTGGCCGTGTTTCTGGTGGCTGTTGCAGCATTCTCCATTCGTTATGGTAGTTGGCAAGTGCTCAGCAGGAATGGACAGCTCATGGCTGGTCAGGTGTCAGGGCTTCGGCGCTATCTGCTGGACTTCAGCGATTTTAGCCACCGGGGCGTGGAGGATCTGGTGCTCTGGGACCGATACCTGGTTTACGCCGCGGCCTTCGGTATAAGTGATCGGGTTGTCGCTCAGCTGGCACAGGCCAGCCCTGAACTGACCGACTTCGACTGGCTGAATAATAATGCGCGCGGGAGCCTGCTCTACTGTACCTTCCTGCCTTACAGCCAGAATGTTCCGGTGGCTTCCTCCGTGAGTGGCCCTGAAGCACTGGCTGCAAATTCAATGTTTGGCCAAGGCGGGGTGGTTGATCTGGGTACTCAGTTGACCCAGGGACTCGAACAGATCGGCGGCCTGATCGGCCAGGCCAGCGGCAACAGTTCCGGCAGTGGTATTGGTGGGTTTGGCTCCGGTGGTGGTTCCTTCGGTGGCTCCGGTGGCGGCTCCGGTGGTGGTTCCTTCGGCGGTCGTTGATACTGGGCCACAAGCTAAGCTCGATAGGAAGCCGGCGGCATTGAAGCTGGCATCAATCTACAAGACGGGAGTACATGTATGACATCGTCGATGCGGGCCTTGGGGCCCTTTACTACGACAGCGGTCGGACTGGGTTGCATGGGATTGTCCATCGAGGGCAAGCCTGACCAGGCAACGGCCATCGACGTCATCCATCAGGCTTTGGATGCCGGTTGCCGACATCTGGATACTGCCTGGTCCTACTACGAGTCAGGTGGTCCTGAGCAGACCAATGAACGACTGATTCGCCAGGCTTTGGACTCCTGGAAGGGACCCCGTCAGGATGTGCTGGTGGCCACCAAGGTTGGGCACTACCGCAACTTCACCGATGGTCGGCCAACCTGGGCTGTGGACGGTCGACCGGAGAGCCTGATCCGGCACGCCAAGGAGTCCGCTCAGGCCCTGGGTGTGGACACCATCGATCTGCTCTACATGCACCGGCCTGATCCGCGGGTGCCCTACCAGGAGTCCTTGGAGGCCATGGCCGAGTTGGTCAAACAGGGCGTGGCCCGTACACTGGGCGTCTCCAACGTAGACATTGAGCGGATGGACCTGGCTCGTCAGATTCTGGGCGATGACCTCGTGGCCGTGCAGAACCAGTTCTCGCCCACCTTCATCAGCTCCCGCCAGGAGTTGGACCATGCGGCCGAGCTGGGTCTGGCCTTCGTCTGCTGGAGCCCCTTGGGAGGCTTCCGAGCGCCCAAGGACGAAACCCGTTATGACACCTTCCGTCAGGTGGCCCAGGAGCGCGGTGTCTCCCACCAGCGTGTGGTCCTGGCCTGGGAGCTGTCCCAGAACCGCAACGTCTTCGTGGTTCCCGGGGCCCACAGGGTGGCCACCATTCTGGACTCCCTGCAGGCAGCTGACATGGAGCTGAGCGAAGAGGAGATGGACCGCCTGAATCAGGCGGCGACTGCATGAGCCTCAAGCCCAAACCAAACGAGCAGAACTTTCAGAGCGTTCAGGGAGAAGCCTGGGATCGGGAACGGACCCTGCTGGACAGCAGCCCCCTGTCGTCGCTGGACGATCAGGGTCGGCCAATCCCGGTCACCATTCCCATAGCGCTGGCGCCAGGGATCAAGGTGGTCTACACCACCAGATTGGGCGGGGTTTCCTCGGGCGATTATGCCCAGCTGAATCTGGGCGGCAAGGGAGGCGATGACCCGCAGGCGGTTGCCGCCAACCGTCAGGCTCTGGGTCGCCAGCTGAACCGTCCCATGGTCCTGGTGGATCAGGTTCACTCAGCCCAGGTCTGGGATGCCGACCAAGGTCAGCCCCAGGGGCGTTGCGAGGCCGATGCTCAGGTGACCACCCGTCGCGACCTGGCCTTGGGGATCTTCGCCGCTGATTGTCTTCCCGTGCTTCTGGCCGACCCTCAGGCCGGCGTGATGGGGGCAGCCCACTGCGGCCGTCGGGGTCTGGTGGCTGGAGTCATTCCGTCAACAATCCAGGCCATGGCCGACAAGGGTGCTGACCCGTCCAGGATCGTGGCAACCCTTGGGCCTCGCATCTGCGCGGACTGCTATCAGGTGGGTTCGGACCTGGCCGATGACTTCGAGAAGCGTTTCCCTGGCGCATCTGGACCATGCAGGTTCGGCGGAATCGCCATCGGCATCGCCACTGCTGCCATCATGGAACTGAAAGCGGCAGGAGTGACCAATATCGTAGACTCCGCCCCCCGGATTGGCGCTGCGACCAGTTATCTGCGTCAGGACCCGGACCTGGAAGAGCTGTGCAGCCAGGACAGTGAGGGTCCCTCCCTACCAAAGCGTCTTGAGGATCTGCACCGACCGCTGTGCACCCTGGAGAACCCACTCTGGTATTCCCACCGCCGGGCCTCGCTGGCCAACAAGGCTGGGGAAGGGCGCATGCTGGCCCTTATTCTGGCCGATGACTGAAGCCGTGAGATTGATCGATCCGGTTTCTGGCGGCCGGAGCAGGCCTCGGGTGCAGATGTTCGGTGCAGATAGCGCCGGGTCTGCGCCCTTCCTTGTCCCCGCGTGAGTACCGTTGGGTGTATGAGTGAGAGCAGAGCATCAGCAGCCCCGTCCGAGGCCAGTCAGGATAACGCAGAGCCGGAGGAGCAGATTCAGCCAGTTGTAGCGGTGATTCTTGCGGCTGGGCTGGGCGTTCGGTTTGACGAGAGCAACCCCAAGCAGCTGGTGCAGGTGGGCGGCAAACCCATCATCACCTGGTCAATTGACGCCTTCCAGTCCAATGCCCGCGTCACCGACATTCTGGTCGTGGTCAACGATCGGGTTCGGGAGTCTGTCGAGGCCATCGTGGGCGCTGACACCTACGACAAGGTCCGCATGGTCATCCAGGGCGGCGTCGAGCGCATGGACAGCACCGAGGCGGCCCTGCAGACCCTGGCTGATGCGGAGATTCCCCAGGATGCCAAGCTGCTCATCCACGATGCGGTACGCCCCTTCGTCAGCCAGGAGTCCATCAATGGCTGCATCGATGCCTTGGATACATTCAACGCCGCAACCGTGGCCGTGGCCTCGAGTGACACCATGCTGATGGCCGGCGACTTGGGTGAGCGCAAGGTGGTGCGTCAGGTGCCCGACCGCGACAACATGTTCCGGGCTCAGACCCCGCAGGCTTTCCGTTTCGGTACCCTCCGCAAGGCCTACGACCTGGCCGCTGCGGACCCCGACTTCCATCCCACTGATGACACCAGGGTTGTGGTGGACCACTTGCCTGAGGAGCCGGTGGCCATCGTGGCCGGCAGTGTGACCAACATGAAGATCACCCTGCCCTCGGACGTGCCCATGGCTGAATGGATAGCGGGCTCCCTGGCCGGGTGAAGCCCTGTGTACCATGGGGCACATGGAGCAGATCAAGGTCATCGTCGCCGGATACGACCATTACGAGGGTGTTGACGTCAACCCCTCCAGCCAGGTCTCACAAGCTCTGGCCGAGCATGGAATGGAGGGCATGCGAAAGGTCGGTCCAACCGAGGAAGATCCTCTGGAGGGCGTGGACTTGACTATTTCCTCCGTCATCATGCCCGTCAGCTTCGCCAAAGCCTGGCCCATACTGCATGAGGCCATAGAGCGGGTGCACCCCGATATCATCATCGCCACAGGGCTCAAGCGTCGGGCTCGTGGCATCGCCATGGAGCGTTGCGCCGTCAATCTTAAGGAGGACGACGCGAGCGACCGTGACAACCTAGGTGAGAAGGAGTCCCAGGATGCCGTCCGTCGGACCAGCCGTCTGCCCATCGATCCCAAGGGTCCTGCCGCTTACTGGACCCGTCTGCCGCTGAGGGCCATCCTGCACGACTTTGGCACCTGCGGCATCCCGGCCACACTCAGCTCGGACGCGGGCACCTATGTCTGCAACGCGCTTTTCTACAACCTGCTGGCATGGGCTGCAGGGCACAAGGATGTCCTGGCCGGGTTCGTCAGCCTTCCCCTGGTCAACGAAAGCGGCGGACAGGAGCGCGGCCTGCCCCTGGATCAGCAGATACAGGCTGTGCGCGAGGTGGTCAATGAGACCATTCGCTATTACCGGAGGCCCTCCTCCAGCCCTATTCTGATTGCCTGAGCCCCGTATGTAAGGTCAGTGTGTCGGCAGCTTGTCAGACAGCAAATTTCGGCCTGGCATGGGGTAGAGTCGAGGTAAATCCACCGGACCGAAGACATCTTTGTCACGGGCCGGTATGTCTTGGTGGCGAAGAGGAGTGTTTCCATGGCCGAAGATCAGTTTCCCGTTGTCCTGCGAGGCTATGACAAGGAGCGGGTCGACCAGGCCCTGGCGGCCTCGCGGAGCAATTTGGCCCGGCTGCGTCAGCAGATCAAGGCCGATGACGATCGCATTCTGAAGCTGGAGGCGGAACTCCAGGAGGCCAAGTCCCGCAAGGTCGAGCAGCCTCGCAACTCCTTCGCCTCCCTTGGAGCCAACGCCCAGCAGCTGCTGGCTTCGGCCGAACAGACCAGCACCGAGCTGCTCAACCGCGCCAAGCAGGATGCGGCATCCACCAAGACCTCCGCCCAGGAGAAGGCGACGACCCTGGTCAACGAGGCCCAGCTTGAAGCCAAGCACATCGTGGACGAGGCCAACGCCAAGGCCAAGTCCATCGTCGAGGCCGCCAACGACGAAGCCAGGACCGTCACCACCACCGCCAAGCAGCAGAGCGAACAGAGCAAGTCCGCGGCTGACAAGGTGGTGGCCGAACGTCGCCAGGCCCTGGATCTGGAGCTGCAGAACTCCCGCGAAGAGCATGAGAAGCGGCTGGCCACCAACAAGGCCACCCAGGACAAGGAGCTGTCCGAGCAGAAGGCCAAGGCCGCCAAGGAGATCGCCGACAAGCGACGCAAGAGCGACGAGGAGATCGCCAAGCTCAAGAAGGATGCCAACGATCAGATTCAGAAAGCCCTGGCCGATGCCAACAAGAAGCTGGCCGACGTGCGCGAGCAGGTCTCCAAGAGCCTGAATGACGCCCGCAGGCAAGCTTCTGAGATCACTGACAAGGCCAAGTCGGAAGCCCAGCAGATTGTGGACGATTCCAAGGTCACCAGCGCCGAGACCATGGCCAAGGTCAACGCCGAGGCCGAGCAGGTGCGCTCCGACATCGCCGCCCAGCAGGAGGATGCCACCAAGAAGGTGGGCGAGCTGCTCAAGAGCCTGGAGGAGCGGCGGGTCAAGACCGAGAAGGAGACCCAGGAGCTGATTGAGCAGGCCAAGGCCACCCGCAAGGATGCCGATTCGTTCGCCTCCTTCAAGCGCGAGGAGTCCGAGCGCAAGGCCAGCCAGCTGCTGGAGGAGGCCAAGCAGCGCGCCCAGGCCGAGGTCGAGGCTCAACGCAAGGCCGCACAGGCTGAGCTGGACGGGCTCAAGGACCACATCACCAAGCTGCAGCACCGGGAAGCCACCATTACCTCTCGGGTCGATGAGTTGCGGAACATCTTCTCCAAGTCCTTCGGCAACTTCGACGGCTTCCATGACGAGACTGTGGTCAATGATCAGGACGAGGGGCAGGCACCAAGCGTGCCCGTGGTCAACGCGGTGCCTGCCGCTGATCCATTGCCGACCCCAGCGACGAAGGCTGAAAGCGAGGATAATGGTGTAGGCCAGCCCCTTGCCGACCCCCAGGAAGAAACTCCTCAGGCATCGGACGATTCGGTCGCAGCGAGTCAGCCAGCCGATGATCTGGCAACTGATGACGTGGCAGCTGCTTCAGCCGGCAGTTCCGAAGATGAGACCAGCGCGGCTGTGACTGTCCGATCCTCGGCCAATATGCCGACTCAGGTCCTGCCCTCCCCGGCACCGAGCGTCCTGCCCGATGCATCCGATCAGACCGGTGATGCGCCGGCCCAGGCCAAGGTTGGCCAGGTGGAGAAGGCGGTCACTGACCAGGAGACTACGGTAATTCCGCCGGTCAATGATGGCATGGCTCCGACCGATCGGGACTGATCAGCGAGCGTCACTATTCGCCAGGGCCGGATTGCAGGCATGATCTGCAACCCGGCTTTTTCTTGTCTTGAAGTTGCCTGATCCCATGCCGAAACCGGCATGGGCGTCAATCTCGATCCGGACCCTTGCTCTGGTCTAGAGTCAGTGGTGAAGGGCGCAGGCCATGGGGTCACAGGGTTGGGAGAGCATCATGCAGCAATCAAATCACTCATTATCTGAGTCACCCGCCACAGATTCGACCGAGGCGGATGCTGCGGACAGACGGAGAGGATCGAGCGGATCTCCAGGGCCCTTACGCTCATGGAGCGCCCAGGTGCGCCGGGGAGTGGACCTGCAATCCCTCTACGCCCTGGTGTATCTGGTGGTGGCCAACCTGATCGCAGGGGTTCTGAATCTGCCTTCGGTGGCTGCAGCCTTGGGCATTGCCCGTCAGCCGGGGCTAGGTGATCTGCTGGGCGATCTGGTCATGCTGGTCTTCCTCTTTGGCACCCGCGGCCAGGACCTGCTTGGCCGCGGCTCCAACCCGGTGCGCTACAAGGCTCAGGCCAACCCTGGTCCAGCCGTACTGGTCGGGGCCATCCTGCTGATCATGCTGGCCAGCAGCATCGAGACAGGCTTCACCTGGGTGGTCAACCAGGGCTCCCAGGCGCTGGGGCTGGTTTACCATTCCACCACTTCGCAGATCGCTGCGGGTCAGCATGGGTTCCTGTCGCCACTGGACACGGCTATTCTGGTCCCCGTCGTCGAGGAGTTCCTGCTGCGCGGCGTGGTCATGGGCAGGCTCAGACCCTACGGACGGACCTTCGCCATCGTTACCTCCTCGTTTGTCTTCGCCTGCCTGCACGGGGACATCACCCAGAGTCTGTTCACCTTCCTTTTGGGTCTGGTTCTGGGTTTCATCGCCATGGAATACTCCATCCTCTGGTCCATGGCTTTGCATATCTTCAACAACCTGGTCCTGGCCGACGCCATGATGTGGCTGACCCAGACGGTGCCGGCCCGCACCGGCACGCTGATCAACCAGGGGATGACCCTTCTGGGCCTGGTTGGGGGACTGGTCGTCCTCTGGCTGATTCGGGGACAGCTGGCAGACCGCCTGCGCGCCAACCGCTCACGCCCTGGCACCTATAAGGGCTGGATCTCCCTTGGGCTGGCTGTCCTGGTGGTCCTGGCCGTGGTCAATGCGGCTCAGCGCTTCTCCCTGGCTTGATAGATGTAGCTGTCCACATCCTCCTCCAGACGAACCCACGATGACCGATTCCCGCTATGCTGGATGCAGGGATGCAGATACATCCGCATGAAAGGAAGCAAGGACAGACCGTATGACATCAGCACTGACACCACTGGATCAGACCCGTTTGGAGGGCCTGCGCACCGCCTTCGATGAGCGCGAGGCCAATCACGTCGCCATGAACGCCGTCACCCAGGTAGGCATTGACGAAGTGGCCCACAACTATAATCGCTCCCGCCTGCTGCAGCACCGATTCTCGGTCAGCATCGACAATGGCACGGTCACCTCGCAGGCGCATTCCGGCCGCTGCTGGCTCTTCAGCTCCTTGAACGTGGCCCGATTCGTGGCCCGCAAGGCTCTGAACATTGATGACGAAAGCACCGCCAACCCCATGGGCGACTTCGAGCTGTCCCAGAACTACGCCATGTACTATGACAAGCTTGAGCGCGTCAACTACTTCCTGCGCGACGTAGCGGCTCTGGTGCGTGCCGGCGAGCCCGTCGACTCCCAGCTCATGCGCTTCCTGATGGGCGATGTCATGGGCGATGGCGGCCAGTGGATCATGGCCATGAACATCTATAAGAAGTACGGCGCAGTGCCCAAGCAGTTCTACCCCGAGACCGCCTCCTCCCAGGACACCGGCCAGATGAACGATCAGCTGCGTCGTCTGCTCCACCAGGCCACGGCTCACATGGTGGCCAACCCAGACGGCATCGACGAGATCATCGATAGGACCCTGGAGGCCGGTCATCGTATGCTGACCATTCATCTGGGCACTCCGCCCACCAGCTTCGACTGGGAGTGGACCGACAAGGATGGCATCTTCCACCGGGATGGGCGGATTACCCCGCAGGAGTTCTGGAAGCGCTACGTGAATGCCGGACTTGAGGACTATGTCTGCCTGGTCGACGATCCGCGCCCCGAGCACCCCAAGGGCCGCAAGATCGGCATCGAGCACCTGGGCAACGTGGCTGGCGGCGATCCCACCGAGTATCTGAACGTTCCGGTGGAGGTCATGAAGGACTGCGCACGTCGTCTGATGAGCGAGCAGGGCCTGCCGGTATGGTTCGGCGCCGACTGCCACCCCATGATGGACCGCAAGGCCGGTCAGTGGGCCACAGACCTGTTCGAGTATGGTCGGGTCTACGGAGTGGACTTCGACATGGATAAGGAGCAGCGGGTGCGCTTCGGCGACTCGGCCCAGAACCACGCCATGGCATTCGTGGGTGTGGACGTGGCCGATGACGGCCGGACCACCAACCGCTGGCGGGTGGAGAACTCCTGGGGCGAAGAGATCGCCAACAAGGGCTACTTCACCATGAGCGACGACTGGTTCAGCCAGTATGTCTACGAGGTGGCCGTACCCAAGTCCATGCTGTCTGAGGAGTATCGCCAGGCCTTCGACCAGGATGCCATCATGCTGCCCGCCTGGGACCCCATGGGTGCCTTGGCCTGAGCTACTGCACTAATTCATCCACTTTTATCCATCAAACTGTTCGTCCCCGTGGTCTATAAGGATCGCGGGAACGGACTGTCCACATTGGCCCGGATGTGGGCGGTCATAAGGAATTCGGGCGTAATCGTCGCAGTACGACAGAGAGGAGAGCGACCGTGGCATTCGTCAAGGAACCGGATATCATCCCGGAAGAGGAGCGGCAGTATTTTGCCGATACGGCCGTCTTTCCCGAAACAGTGGATGTCAACATTCGTCAGCTGGACCCAATCCCGGCCCCTAGGGTTTTTCTGCGCTCGCGACCCTTGGATCCGGAGCGGATGAGTCTGGTAAGGGACTCCCGCCAGGCCATTCGCGAAGTTCTGCATGGACGGGATGACAGGCTGCTGGTCATCACCGGCCCTTGTTCCATCCACGACCCGGAGGCTGCTCTGGAGTACGCCCGTCGTCTGTCGGCCGTCAATGAGCGGTTGAAGGATCGGCTGCTGATCGTCATGAGGGTCTACTTCGAGAAGCCCCGGACTACGGTCGGCTGGAAGGGGCTGATCAACGACCCTGACCTGGATGGAACATTCAACATCCGCAAGGGGATTCGTCTGGCCCGCCAGGTGCTTTGGCAGGTCTTGGGCCAGGGGATTCCGGCGGCCACGGAGTGGCTGGACCCCATCACCCCACAATATCTTTCCGACGCGGTCAGCTGGGGGGCCATCGGGGCTCGGAACACGGAGAGCCAGGTCCACAGGGAGTTGGCCAGCGGCATGTCCATGCCCATGGGCTTCAAGAACTCGACCAATGGCAGCATAGAGGCTGCGGTCGATTCCTGCCTGGCTGCGGCATCCGAGCATCACTTCCTGTCCATCAACCTGGACGGCCATGTCATCGCTGCCGAGACCAGGGGCAACCCTGACTGCCACATCATTCTGCGCGGTTCTGGTCATGGTCCCAATTACGATCCGGAATCCGTCCGATCCGCCCTGGAGGCCATACATCAGGCACCATTGGGCCCCGGCGCCTGCCGAGGCCTGATCGTGGATGCAGCCCACGGTAACTGCGGCAAGGACCCCGTACGTGAGGCCCAGGTGGTCGAGGAGCTGGCAGACCGTCTCGCCAAGGGCGAGCAAGGCCTGTCGGGCATCATGATGGAGAGTTTCCTAGAGGGCGGTCACCAGAAACCGGCCCCACTGGATCAGCTGGTCTTCGGCAGGTCCGTCACCGATTCCTGCATCTCCTGGGACAGGACCGAGGAACTGTTGCAGATCCTGGCTGATGCCGTGCAAGCCCGTCGGGAAAGGAAGAAGGCATGAGTCGGATGAAGGATGAGCCACAGGAGCCCCTGCCCCGACCCAGCAAGGCTTACGAGGTTGAACTGGTGCACAAGGCGCTGGCGGCCGGCGTCAATCCATTGCAGTCCGGGAACTTGCCCAGGTGGGAGGACGAGGTAGGCATAGGCCGAATCGTCAACAGGCGGGTCTTTGAGCTTGACCGCCTGCCTTCACCCGCGCAGATGCTGACCCGGTACCCTTTGGATGGACCGGCCAAGGACCTGGTCATCCGCTCCCGGCAGGAGATCGTGGACTGTTTGCATGGACGGGACGACCGGTTGCTGGTCATTGTGGGTCCCTGCTCCATCCACGACCCTGATGCCGCTCTGGACTATGCTCGTCGTCTGTCGGCCGTCAATGAACGGTTAAAGGATCGGCTGCTGATCGTCATGCGGGTCTACTTCGAGAAGCCGCGTACCACGGTCGGTTGGAAGGGCTTGATCAATGACCCCGACCTGGATGGCAGCCACAATATCCAAAAGGGCCTGGTCCTGGCACGGCGGATTCTTCTGGGTGTGCTGGAGACCGGGCTCCCAGCGGCCACGGAATTCCTGGAACCAACATCGCCCCAGTACATCTCTGATGCGGTCAGCTGGGGAGCCATCGGTGCTCGGAACACGGAGAGCCAGGTCCATCGCCAACTGGCCAGCGGCATGTCCATGCCCATCGGCTTCAAGAACGCTACGGACGGCAGCGTGGATGTGGCCATCGACTCCTGCTATGCGGCCTCTCAACGTCACACCTTCTTCGGAATAGACCACGAGGGCCAGGCCGCAGCCGTCGCGACCATGGGCAACCCCGACTGCCATCTGGTTCTTCGCGGCTCCAAGTCCGGCCCCAATTACGATCAGGACTCGGTGCGGGCGGCGCTTGCCGTGCTGCGCCAGCGCATGCCCAAGGACAGCGCAGCTGCCCACGGACTGCTCATCGATGCTTCCCACGGCAATTCTGGCAAGGATGAGCGGCGCCAGATCCAGGTTGTCCATGAGTTGGCCCAGCGAATAGGCGATGGCGAGGAGGGCTTTACCGGGCTGATGATGGAGAGTTTCATACGTGGTGGCAATCAGAAGCCGGCTCCGCTGGACCAACTGGTTTACGGGTGTTCGATCACCGACCGCTGTATCTCATGGCCTGATACTCAGGATCTGCTGGAGGAGCTGGCGGAGGCAGTGGAACGTCGTCGTGGCACGGCTCGTTGACTTGCGGTCTGCAGTAGGCTGATCGGGACGCAGTTGCGGGTGAAATCATGGGTAAGGAGTCAGACATGAGTGAAGCAGGCGATTCCCTGGAGGGTGAAGATCAGCGGCCGGTTGCCGTCATAGGAGCCATGGATGAGGAGGTGGCCCTGATCGGCCAAGGCCTGAAACAGGCGGATCAGGATTCCCGTGCTGGCGATGCTGGGTTAAAGGTCATAAGTGGTACCCTTGATGGATCACACGGCCTGGTTCGGCTGGCTGCCACCGTGGGCGGCATGGGCACCGTCAACATTGCCGCCACCACACAGTATCTGATTGATGCTTTCCATCCCAAGGCCGTCATCTTCTCCGGCATCGCCGGCAACCTGAACAAGGACCTGCACATCAATGACGTGGTTCTTGGAGGCACCCTGCGCTATCTGGATACCGACATGCGATTGGTGGCCCAGTCGGCCCCCGGCACGGAGGAGTTCCACTCAGACCCTCACCTGCTGAATCTGGCTGATCGGACCTTGGATGCCATGGGGATCAAGCATATCGTCGGCACCATTGCGACCGGCAACTACTTTGTGGACAGCCAGGAGAAGATTGCCCAGGTCAAGGAGCAGACCGGGGCCGATGCGGTCGAGATGGAAGGGGCGGCTGTCTGCCATGTGGCGGCCCGTAACAAGGTGCCGGCACTGGTCATCCGCGCTCTGAGCGACAACGCCGACACCGACTACGAGGTTTTCCGGGAGTTTGACATCTCCGAATATGCGGACACGGCCGCCAGGCTGGTGCTGGGCATCGTGCGTGAGCTCTGAGTGCTGACCGCTGCGCTGAAGCCAATCATATGAAGCAAGTAGGATGAACAGCTTTGCACAGTTCTTAAAAGGACCTTTCGTGTTCTTCGTCTAAATCAGCCACTGATCCTCGGTCGATGAGCGTCGGTTCTATGCGGACGTGCTCGATGCGCTGGTCCGGGTTCCGCATCCGTCGCACCTGCAAGCGCAGTGCAGCGGCTGCCAGGTCCTGGGCCGAGGATCGCAGAACCGTTAGGCGCTTGGTGTAACCGTCAATGGTGATCATGGACAGGTCACAGGGAATGTGAAGGCCCCGCCGTTCCAGGGCTTGTACCAGGGCGATAGACAGGTAGTCGGGATGGACCAGGACGGCTGTGGTGTGCGTTTCCAGAATAGTCGTGACGATTTGCTCCACATCCTCGGCCGCATAAGGCTGTTTGTCTTTCAGCAGGAAGGTCTGTTCCAGGCCGTCCCCCTCTGCCATCATCAGCCGCCAGCCTAGCTCGATATCGGCTGCAGTCGGGGTGTGGCCCAGGGCTAACCCCACCCGATGATGGCCGTGCTGACGGAAGTGCAGCAGTCCTCGGCGGACTCCGGCCGGATGGTCGGTATGGACGGAGTCAAAGAAAACGGGCAACCAACGCGGGGGATGCCGCTCCAAAAGAGTGATAGGCAGTCGACATTTGGTCAGCCACTGCCAGGTTGCCGGTCCGATGGCCGGATCGACGCTAGGAGCCACGATCATTCCACGTATCTGCGGATCGGCGGCCAGATCATCCAGGATGTCTACTTCTGGGTAGGTCTCGTAGGAAGTTTCCCCGGATATGACTTGCAATCCATAAGGTTCCGCCGCCATGCGCCTGATGGTTTCCGTAACCGAGGGCCAAATGAAGCTGGGCTCGGGCAGAGCCACTCCGATTCGGCCTGCTTGAACGACAGTTGCTCTATCCTGACCTGCAGCCTCGCCCATAGTGGGGTTCGATGTGCTGCCGCTGGCTTCGTCTTTGCTGATTTTCTTGCGGCTCAATCTTCCATCACCGTTACGTTGGCCAGTTCGATTCGAAGCGTCTCTTCCGGTGACCACGTTGATCGAGGCTGCTTCGGCTTTATTCGAGGAGCCGGATAATCCGGTCAAGGCTACATCAGCGTTGTAAGAAGAAGATGTTGCGAAAGAGCAGGCAGATTGGTCCTGGGAATCCAACGATTTGACGGCCAAAGCGCCACCCCGCACCCTTCTGACCAGACCGGCTTTGGACAGTATATTCAAGTCCCTTCGGATAGTAATATCGGTTGTCCTCATCATTCGAGCCAGGTCGGACACCCTAACCACGTTTTCTCTGAGCAGCATGTTCAGAATCAGCTCTCGTCGCTGTGCAGGTAGCCATCCTGAAACCGGCGGTTCGGGGAACCCTCCTGCCTGGTCCTGCCCGCCGTTCTCAGTCGCTGATTCTGCCTGATTCATGTTTGGCCTCGATGCTTTGCCTTATCAATGATGAAAGCAGTAATGACGGCCGATGCCCCCAGCCTGCCTTATCAGTGTATACCTACTGTTTGGGGCAAAACTAGATGGAAACAGACTGCAACAAACTCTTGAAGTCATTTTCTTACCACTTAGTCTAGTTGTGATCGCCCGAGAACATTCACGAGGCAGGTAAGCCAGCAACGGCTTTTCTGATGGCTGTGATTCATCAGAGGCGAGATAAGGGTCGGCTAACCCGGCCTGTTCCGCGGCATTGTCGCCGAAGGAAAGGGATGACCATGAACGTGAAAACTGTAACCAAGACTTTAGCGGTGGCTTCCGCGGCTATTATGCTGCTGTCTGGCTGCGGAAGTAGTGGAGGAGCAAGCAGTAAACAGGCCTCGGCAGTTGGGGATGGATTCGACAGCAAGGCCCAAACGGCAATCACCTTTGCGGGATGGTCTTTGGACATGACTCCTGAGTTCAAGGCTCTGGCCGATGGTTTCCATAAGGCCCACCCCAATGTGACGGTCAACATCAAGCAGTACTCGGCTGACGATTACGATAAGCAGCTGACGGCGGATATCTCTTCTGGTGCCCAGCCTGATGTTTTCCCGCTGAAGAACCTGATCAAGTATGTGACCTATTCAGAGTCGCAAGGATTGGCTGATATTTCTGATATTGCATCCAACTTCAAGAATGACAAGCACATCAGTCTCAGCGGCTATGAACGTGATGGCAAGTACTATGCCTTGCCCTATCGTACAGACACCTGGGTGCTTTTTTACAACAAGGACATGTTCAAGAAGACTGGCCTGGAGGAGCCCAATGCCAAGTGGACTTGGGATGACTACACCAAGGCAGCCAAACAGCTCAAACAGAAGCTGCCCGAGGCCGGCTATGACGCCAACAGCGTCTACCCCATGTACATGCACAGTTGGCAGGCCGTAGTTCAGTCCTTTGCCATAGCCCAGTGTGGCAAACCTGCGAGCCAAACCTTCCTCAAGGCTGATTTCTCCTACATGAAGCCCTATTACAAGCGAGCCTTGGCATGGCAGGATGACAAGCTGACCATCGATTGGAACACTGCGTTTACCAACAAGGTTCAGTACCAGCCGCAGTTCGGCACGCAGAAAGCAGCGATGATGCCCATGGGAACGTGGTACGCCGCCACCCTGCTTACTCAGCAGAATTCCGGGGAAGCCCAGAAGTTCAGTTGGGGTATGGCGCCAGTGCCACAGAACCCCGATCGCAAAGTGCCTAAGACTCCCATCACTTTTGGCAGTCCGACCAGCCTGGCCATCTCCTCCAAGACCAGCGGTCAGAAGCTTGCGGCCGCCAAGGAGTTCGTCAAGTGGGCCGTGGGCGAGGGAGGGGCCAACGAATTGGCCAAGCTCTCCACTACCCCTGCATACATCAACGACAAAATCACTCAGACCTTCTTTTCTCCG
This sequence comes from Bifidobacterium sp. M0404, assembly GCF_016101415.1. NCBI lineage: Bacteria > Bacillati > Actinomycetota > Actinomycetes > Bifidobacteriales > Bifidobacteriaceae > Bifidobacterium > Bifidobacterium sp. M0404. The sequence goes on from NZ_JACFQP010000002.1 coordinate 481,810, forward strand.
GAAGGGATGGCCAATGACGAGGCTTCAAAGAAGGCTTGGAGCACTCACGATATGAAGCTTGAGGCCCCAGTCGACCAGGCAACAGACACCATTAACTCCATTCTGTCCGACACCCATTCAGCCATTATGACCGAGACCAAGTCGGTCGATGCCGCTCTTAAGGAGACAACGCAAAACGTTCAGGATCAAGGCATTCTGGACGAGTAGGCATTAATTTTGGGGATCCGAGTCAATCCCACTATCGGATTTTGATTCGGATCCCCTGCACCGTGCCTGATTTCCAGGGGGACCGTAAGGCACGGGTGTGAAGGAGATGAGTATGTCAGAAATACAGGAACCGATTGTGAATGGCACAGCGGAGGCAACCATCCCATCGACAATAGGGGGTTCTGGCGGTGGGCGAAACAAGAGATCCGGCGGACGCAACAGTGTCGACGCTAAAGCCATCTCCCATCGGAATTTGCGCAATGGCTTGCTTTTCGTCTCGCCCAATTTTATCGGGTTCATAGCGCTGACCCTGTTCCCAACGCTAACCCTCTTCTACATAGCCTTCACCCGCTGGTCGGCCTTTGGCAGCCCTATTTTCAACGGATTGAAGAACTGGTCGCGGCTGACCCGTGACCGGATTTTCATGCAATCGGTCTGGAACACCATCTACTACTCCCTGGTGCACATTCCGCTGACGTTGATCCTGGCCTTCGGGCTGGCTGTGCTGCTCAATTCCAAACTGCGCGGTCGAGCCTTCTTCCGCACAGTAGCTTTCTTCCCTTATATAACTTCCATAGTTGCTGCCGCTCAAGTCTGGGGCATGCTTTTCGACCCCAAATCCGGACCCATCAACATGCTGCTCAAACTGTTTGTCTCCAATCCTCCAGGGTGGCTGGGCTCCACGGCCTGGGCCATGCCGGCGGTCATCATCGTCGGCACCTGGAGAGAGGTCGGCTATTACATGATCCTGCTTCTGGCCGGCCTGCAGACCATCCCCTCGGAGATGTTCGAGGCGGCGGAACTGGATGGAGCCAACGGCTGGCAAAGGTTCTGGCATGTGACCGTGCCAATGATGCGCCCCACCCTCTTCTTCGTGATGGTCACCCTAACCATTGGTTCCTTCAAGATCCTGGATCTGACCCTGGTCATGACCAACGGCGGACCTGGCACGAGCACCCTGGTCCTGGCCCAGTACATCTACCGGGTGGCCTTCGAACGCGGAGACTTCGGGTATGCATCAACCGTGTCCCTGGTTCTCCTGGCCATCTGCATGGTGGTCACCCTGGCACAGTTCTGGTACAACAACTCCAAGGAGGACTGACGCATGACAAGTCCCATCGCAACTACTATCGACCAGCGCAATTCCGGAGAGGACATACCCTGGAACGTCCACAAGGCTTCTCCGACTAAAGTGATCGGCTCCGTCATCGGATATGCCGCAATGCTGGCGGTCAGCGCTTTCGTGCTGCTGCCCTTCGTCTGGATGGTCCTTTCCTCGCTCAAGCCGAACAACGAGGTCTACGCCATCCCCATCAAGTGGTTCCCCTCTGTCTGGCAGTGGGGCAATTACCTGGACATCTGGACCAAGTCCGACATGATGACCTGGCTGGTCAACACCGTTTTCTTTGCCATCGTGGTGACTTTTCTTCAGGTTTTCACCGGCTCTTTCGCTGCTTATGGCTTCTCCAAAATTCCTTTTCGGGGAAGAACCACTCTCTTCTTGATTTACATCGCCACTATGGCCGTGCCCTGGCAGGCTTACATGATTCCCCAGTTCAAGATGATCTCTGCAGTAGGGTTGTCTGACACGCGTTGGTCCATCATCCTTCTGCAGGCCTTCGGCGCCTTTGGCGTCTTCATGATGAAGCAGTTCTACGACACCATTCCCGAGGATCTGTCCGAGGCGGCCAGGCTGGACGGTTTGAGCGAATTCGGCATCTACTGGCGTATCGTACTGCCTCTGTCTGGACCATCTTTGGCGGCCTTGGCTATTATCACCTTCACAAATACTTGGAATGACTACATGGGGCCGTTGATCTACCTGCGCTCGCAGAATCTGTACACCATCCAGCTGGGCCTCAAACTGTTCATCTCCCAGTACAATGCCGACTATGCCATGATCATGACCGGCTCGGTTCTTTCGGTCCTGCCCATTCTGATCGTCTTCCTCATCGGTCAGAAGCAGTTCATTGCCGGCATTGCGACATCCGGCATGAAAGGCTGAGTCCTTGGCTGGGAACGATGGCGACCAGGGGCGTCCCGCCAAGGGCTATGCCATGCGGGCGCTCCTCGGGATAACCAACTCCGTTGCTGTGGTGTTGGGCGCTGGATGCTGCTCCCTGCTGGGGATGCTGCCTTTGGCTGCTGTATTGATCTTTCTGCGGGACCCGCAGTATTTCCCGACCTACCTGGTGGCTGCCGTGCTGTCCGCGCCTGGTCTGGCTGCCCTCTTTGCCATCTACCGTGATCATCCAGGCCTGTCCTCGTCCTCTGCCAGGGCCAGGCGGCAGGCTCTGGATTCCATGACAGAGCGAGGGCATGCTCTGCCGGATTGGATAGCAAAGCCCTATGTGGATTCGGGGACGGTCTATGGATTCTTCTGCGCCTACTGGCGGGCCTACAAGGTTCTGGCCCTGAAGTCATGGGCGACTTGGCTGCCTCTGGGACTTATCGCTTTCGCGCTGATTTATGATCTGCAGATTGCATTACAGCTCTCATGGGGACAGCTCCTGTTCCTCCCCATCCTGGTATGCCTGCTGCTCCTGTTGCAGGCCGGCCTGGTCTCTCTGGTACTGCTGGTGGAATATCCTCGGGCGCGCATCCGCAAGGTGTTGATCAATGGCCTCCTCCTGTCGGTGCGTCGTTGGTACATGCTGGTTCTGTCACTGGCGGTCCTGGCAGGGTATGCCTGGGGGCTGATGCGCTCGCCTATCCTGGTGGCTCTTCTGGCCACAGGTCTAATCTGGTATCTGGTCTGGGCTGCTGTGCGTTGGCAGGCCGATCCCTTCTTCCGGCAGATGGCCCGCGAGAGCAAGGACCCAGATATCCAGGCCATGTATGGACTGCCTGAAGCTGGAGCCAAGGGCTCCTCCTTCACCGCGCTGCAGGACTACCGGCAATAGTGGTTCGCGAAGAAAAATTGTATTTGTGAGCAGGTTCGAGGAGGATTCGCTGGAATGGACTGCGGGCCTTTGCAGGTGTTGATCGAGGATCGGGACTGTCCCGTAGATATCGAACCTGGTACCAAGCCCACGGTCAGGTGGAGGCTGGATCCTTTGCCGTCCTGGGCGGATAAGGTCCGTTTCGCTAGGGTACGAGTCTTCGAACACCCTAAGGGAAGGATGCTTGCAGACACCGGCATCCAACCTGCGGACGAGCTCAATGGAAGCCGTCTGCCTGGACCTGATATGGATCCTTCGCGACGGTATTGGCTGACCGTTCTTCTACTGGATGCACAGGGCCGTCGGCTGATAGGGTCTGAACCCATCACCTTTGGCACGGGGCCTGGCCTGGTCTGGCACGCTCGAGCCATTTGGTCCGAAGATGACGAAAAGAACTCCTCGGGTCCTCAGGGCAATGCCGAAGGTTGGGCCCTGATGCGTGGTGTGGTCCGGCTGCCCCCGGGGCCAATCCTCTGGGCCAGTCTGTACGCGACCGCTGACAGCACCGTACCTGCGCGTCAGTTTGTCTACCGACTATGGCTCAATGGGCGCTTTCTGGGCTGTGGACCGGTATTCCCCTTGGATGGAGAGGATCGTTACAGGGGCTACGAGGTCACCGGCCTCTTGCGTCCGGGAGCGGAGAATGTTCTGGGTGTTGTGGCCTATGCCATGGAAGGCCGACGCTTTCAGGCCCAGTTGGATGTGGGCCGGCCTGACGGCAGTGTGGAGCACTATGGCACAGACGCCGAATGGAAGGCTATTAGCGGTGCCAAGGCCTTTCCTGACAGCGCGTCCATCGGCACAACCTACTATCAGGCTCCGGCTGAGGACATCGACCTGTCCCGATATCCTTGGGGTTTTTCTCGGCCGGGCTTTGACGACTCTGCCTGGCGGAAGGTTCGGATTCGGCCCTCATTCTCCAAGTGCCTTGCCGCTCCTGCAGATGGCACCAGACTGACTCGGGTGAAAGCTCATCGAGTTTTAGCGGCTGCTCCTGGCCATCTTCTGCTGGACTTCGGCTCCGTGCGGCTGGGCGGCATCGGGCTTCGGGTGGATCTGTCGCAACATTTGGATCTGACCGTCCGCTACGGGGAGGTTCTGGACGGCCAGGGAGGCGTTCGTTACCGTCTGGCCACCTCCAACGTCTATCAGGATCGCTGGCGGCTGCAACCTGGCAGCAACCGGGCACAGACTTGGGGAATCCGGGTCTTTCGATATCTGGAGCTGATCTGGCCTGCGGAATCTGACCCTGAAGGGCTGCTGGCGAGCCTGCCTGACGGGGGTCTGTGGGCGGAGTGCCTTGAGGCTCCCGTATATGACGACCACGCCAGTTTTCATTGCGACAGGCCTCTGTTGGATGGGGTCTGGCAGCTGGGGCGGAACACCATCAGGGGACTCAACGCTGACATCTACGTAGATTCCTGGACTCGGGAACGGGCTCCCTATGAGGCTGATGCCTGGATCCAGCAGCGGGCTCATATGGTGCTGGATGATGCGCCCGCCCTGGGCCGTTACAGCCTGGACTATCTCATCGCCAACAGGACCTGGCCCACCGAGTGGCCCCTCTACAGCATTTTGGCTGTGCACGATGCCTGGATGCACACCGGAGATCTGACCCAGGCGGCAGCCCAGTACGAACGGCTGATGGGACTGCTGCCAGACAAATATCTGGACCAAGACAGCGGATTGATCGTCAAGGACCCCGGCACTTCCAGCCAGATGGATGGCGACCTGGTCGACTGGCCGCCCGTTGAACGCGATGGATATGTCTTCGGCCGTGTCAATACGGTCATCAACGCACTGGCCAGTGCTGCCTATAAAGCCATGGCTCGTCTGTCGCGGGCCTTGGGCCGTCGCAGCAGAGCCGGCCGTCTGGCAGAGGTGTCCCGAAAAATGCAGGAGGCCCTGGATGAGCGGCTCTACGATCCAGCGGTCGGCGCCTACCGGGATGGTCTGCTAGACGGTCCCGAGGGTCCGGCCATCGATCACTGCGCAATGCATGCTTCGGCCTTTGTTCTGGCTTTTGCGCCTCCCTCTGATCCCGCTCGTCTGGAGGCGGTCGGTGCCTATCTGCGTCGTAGAGGGATGGCCTGCAGCGCCTATGCGGCCGCCGTGCTTTTGGATGGACTTTATCGATCGGGTCTAGGGGCTGATGCCTTGGCTCTGCTTTCGGCAGGTGACGGTATCCGCACCTGGAAGCATATGCTGGACCAGGGTGCTGGAGGCACCATGGAGGCCTGGGACCCATCGATCAAATCCAACACCACCTATTCGCACCCATGGGGGGCCTCACCTGTCTGGCTGATTTCCAGCGGGCTGATGGGGCTGCGGCCTTTGAAACCCGGGTACCGAGAATTCGTTGTCGCGCTCCAACCTGGAGGTCTGGGCAGGGCCGAGCTGACCATGCCCGTGCCCACTGGGGACATCCATATCTCCTATAGGATTACAGGAAAAGCGGATAGCAGGCCAGGGTTTGTCCCCCTGCCGGATATCGATCTGGACCTGGTGGTGCCGCAGGGCTGTCGGGGTCATTTGGTCCTCCCGCCTATATGTGGTGTCAGGCCAGGGGGTCAGGTCGAGGCCTTGCTGGACGGGTCGCCAATCATGCTGAAGGCCTTGGATGCCGACAATCGGGTGGCCGGCATTCGTTGCAGAGCGGGATCGTTGCTTGCGGATGCGCTGCCCTGCGGCCATCACCATCTGGTGCTGCCGCACGCGCAGGCTTGACAGTCTTTTCTGATCTGTGTATTGTTAGCCCTTGCATACCAAAGACCGTTGGTCGGGACCCTTGGGTCTCCTAAGTTCGGTTGATCGAGCCAGCACAGGTTGAGTTTCAAATCGGTCCTTGCGACCTGTTTTCCGCTCTGCCTGTCGGCAGGGCTTTCTTTTTGCCCGCCATGCTCAGTCGTCCGGCTCCCTCCAGAGGTCTGTCTAGGAAGGAACGCCATGAAAAGGCCCGAAAAGGAAGAGGCTGTCGCCAGGCTGACGGACAAGTTCCGTGACGCCGATGCCATCATCCTCACCGAGTACCGCGGGCTCAGTGTTCCGCAGGTCGCCGATCTGCGAAACAAGCTAGGCCGCGATACTTCCTACAACGTGGCGAAGAACACGCTAGCCCGGATTGCGGCCAAAGAGGCTGGAATCGAGGGTCTCGATGAGATGCTTGCCGGCCCCTGCGCCATCACCTTCGTCAAGGGTGATTACGTCAATGCCGCCAAGACGCTGCGTGATTTCGCCAAGGACAACCCGGCACTGATCGTCAAGGGCGGCTTCATTGATGGAGCTGTTGCTGACGCGGATGCCATGGAGAAAATCGCGGATCTGGAATCCCGCGATGTTCTGCTCTCCCGGATGGCCGGCGCGCTCAAGGGCACCATGTCCAAGGCCGCCAACCTGTTCGTCGCTGTGCCTACCAAGGCCGTGCGCACGTTCGACGCCCTGCGCGAGAAGCAGGAAAAGGCCGCCTGAGTTCACGGCCATTGGCCCGGATTCATACGGTAAACGCAAAAAAAGATGTTCGGTGATCGGCCTACCAGTCAATGCCGGTCGCCACAAATGAAAGGAAGCCATTATGGCCAAGCTCTCCGCTGACGAGCTCATCGACGCGTTCAAGGAAATGACTCTGGTCGAGCTGTCCGACTTCGTCAAGAAGTTCGAGGACGAGTTCGACGTCGAGGCCTCTGCCCCTGTGGCCGTGGCCGCTGCCGCCCCCGGTGCCGCTGCTCCTGCTGAGGAGGAGAAGACCGAGTTCGATGTCGTCCTCTCCGCCATCGGCGACAAGAAGATTCAGGTCATCAAGGCCGTCAAGGCCATCACCAACCTGGGTCTGGCCGACGCCAAGGCTCTGGTTGACGGTGCTCCCAAGGCCGTCCTGGAAGGCGCCAAGAAGGAAGACGCCGACAAGGCCAAGGCTCAGCTGGAAGAGGCCGGCGCCACCGTCGAGCTCAAGTAGTCATCGGCTCTTCTGAGCCCTTGCATGTTAAAAAGCCCCAAACCGTTAATGACGGTGCGGGGCTTTTCCTATACCCTGTCCGACCGTGCGCGCAGGGGTGACTATGCTTGCCTGAGCCGATCTGCATAGGTGTATATGGACGGGTTGCGCCCCCCGCTGTGATCGCGGCTTCGGCCACTTCGGGGCATAGGGATGATCATCCAATCGCAATGATCGAAGTTGATCGAAACAGTTTGTTCATGATTGGATTCGCTGCTAAGCTAAGCCCTGTCCTATCGACCACGACGCCGATGCCCAGATATGACAACGAGAGAGCAATCATGACTATCACCTTCACCAACCAGTTCTGGACCGTGACCTCTGGTGACCTGACCGATCGCCGCCGGCCTCTGCAAGCCCCTCCAATGGGAGAGAAGCCCAAGGACGCCAGGCCCATCGTCATCGATCCCTGCCAGCGGCATCAGCCCTGGATCGGGGCCGGAGCCGCCATCACTGATGCCGCGGCATCGCTGATTTGGGGCAGTCAATCCGCGCAGCAGAGACATGCTCTTCTGGACGATATGTTCAACCCTGACAAGGGCGGCTTTTCGGTCATCCGCATTCCGCTGGGCTCCTGCGAGCCGTCCTCCCAGCCCTACTACACCTATGACGACATCCCCTTCGGCGAGCAGGACAGGGATCTGGTCAGGTTCTCTCTGGGCGAGGGTGAGCCCGGTGCCCCGGACGCCACCAAGGACTACAAGTACATCATCCCCGTCGTGCAAGAGATACTGTCCATCAATCCTGCCGTGAAGATCATCGCATCCCCTTGGACTGCACCAGCCTGGATGAAGAATACCGGCCACCTGTGCATGGGTGGCCATCTTCGTTTCAATGAGTGGACAGGCAACGGCTATAATCCGTTGGAGGACTCTGTCGAAGGGGCCTATGCTCGTTACTTCGCCCGCTACATCGACGAGATGGAGGCCATAGGCATCCCCATCTGGGCGGTCACTGTACAGAACGAGCCCTCCAATGCAGCTCCATGGCCGGCCATGCTCTGGACGCTGGCCCAGCAGGCCGACTTTGCCCACCGCTTCCTGCGGCCTGCGCTGGATCGACGGCACGCCCAGGTGCGCATTTTCATCAACGATGACTCTGGACACTGCCTGACCGGACCGGTCGACAAGGATGTCACCGCAGAGCAGGCCCGGTCCATCGACGGTCTTACCTTGCATACCTATGACAACGACTATCCGCATCTGGATTATGCCAACCGGGTCTATCCGCAGTGGCTCTACGGCATGACCGAGCGTCGCTGCATGCTGGACCAGACCCCGGAGGATGCCGCACACATCATGTCCGGGGTCATCGGCAACTGGCTGGTCCGCCATGGCTCTTCCTTCATCACCCTGTGGAACATGGCCCTGGACGAGCGGGGGCTGCCCAACCAGATCGGTGCCGACGGCAGACGCGGGGTAGTCACCATCGATCATGGCAGCGGCAAGGTCCGCAGGAACCTGGAGTATTTCATGCTCCGCAGCTTCGGCCAGGACGTAGAGCCGGGCTCGGTGGTGATCGACTCCAGCAACTACACACCGGACGGCTGGAGCGGCTCTCTGGGCTCCGTGGCCTTCCTGGCACCGGACGGGTCCATCGCCGCCCATATCTACAACCCCACGGGCAAGCCTATCAAGGCGGCTGTCACCATTAACGGCTGGGGGAACCGCTGGCAGGGCGTGACCGTGCCAGCCTGGGGGACCGTTACCATGCACGCGACGACAAGCGAGCGGATCAACGATTCGGCAGTGCCCGAAGATGAGGATTTCGCTCTGCAATTGCCTGAGTACACCGTGGATGACAAGGCTCCCGGACAGGACTAAGGCTCGGATTCTGCAAACCGGGAAAGATCCCGGCGGAAGGAGAAATACGATTATGAAGGAGATCTGGACCGCGACGGCAGGGGATCTGTCCCAACGACGAGAACCGATAACGATCCCTGAGACGACGAATGGACCAGGCGCAGCCGTACCCATCGTCATTGATCCAACCAGACGCTACCAGTACTGGGAGGGGGCCGGTGCTGCTCTGACGGACTCCAGCGCCTACCTGTTCATGACGGCCATGGATGCCGACCAACGGCATCGGATTCTGACCGAGCTCTTCGACCCGGCTCAGGCGGGCCTGTCCACCTTGAGGATCTCCATGGGGTCCTGCGACTTCTCCAGCCAGCGCTACTACTCCTATGATGACCTGCCCGAGGGAGTACTGTCGGATGCGGGTATGTCCTACTTCTCCATTGGGCAGGGGAAGCCAGGCTCGCCCGAAGCCACCAGGGACATGAAGTACGTGGTCCCCGTCCTTCAGGAGATCATGGCCATCAACCCGGGCGTGCGGATTCTGGCCTCTCCCTGGAGCGCACCCGCCTGGATGAAGGACAGCGGTCGGCTGGACGGGGCTGGTCGTCTGCGGCTGGGGCAATACTGCGGCAACGGCTATCGTCGACAGGACACGGTCGATGCGGCCTATGCCCGCTATTTTGTCCGCTTTATCGAGGCTTACCAGAAGCTCGGGATTCCCATTGCAGCAGTGACCATGCAGAACGAGCCCTCAAACAATCCACCCTGGCCTATGACGATTTGGACCCCTGAGGAGCTGGTGCGCTGGGGTGTGGACTACCTGCGTCCGGCTCTGGATCGCAGCTTCCCCGAGGTGGAGATCTTCTTCGGTGATGACGGTCTGAGGTTCTTCAGCCGTCCGGTCAGCGACTATATGACCCCTGTCGAAGCTCAGAGCTTTGCCGGTACGGCTATGCATACATATTCCGGCCTGCCCAAGTGGGTCGTGAATGCCACCAGGCAGTTCCCCGGATGGCGCTCGGTCATGAGTGAGCGGCGCTGCATGCTGGACGAGCAGGTGGACGAGGCCAGCCATGTCATGTTCGGAGAGATCGGCATCGGACTGGTCCGCCAGGGCGTGGGCATGATTGACCTGTGGAATCTGGCTCTGGATGAGCAGGGTCTGCCCAGTTGGGCGCGGACTATGGGCCGGCGCGGGGTCATCACCATCGATTCCCAAACTGGCGGTGTCAAGCGCAATCTGGAATACTTCATGCTCCGTAATTTCGGGCAGGATGTGCCGATCGGCGCTCGCAGGGTGGCCTCCACCAGCTATACCCGCGACGGCAGGACAGGCGGTCTGGGCTCGGTTGCCTTCGTTCGCGACGACGGCGAGCTCAGCGTCATCCTCTACAACCCGACCGGAGAGCCTATCCGGGCGGCCCTGACCGTCAATGGCTGGGGCGCCAGCTGGCGACCGGTGAGTGTACCGGCTTTCGGGACGGTCTCCTGTCATGTGTCAGACTCCGACCACGTAAACCGCAGTAGGGTGCCGGAGGATGACCAATTCGTTGTCCATATGACTCCGCACCCAGCTGATGACCACGATGAGGGAGAGGACGACCAGGGCTGATTCGATGATGGCGGCCGCTGATTGACTCTGATGGTTTTATCCGGAGCCAGGGCGGCCGCCATTTTATGCGGTTCACTTCGATGCCCAAGCCTTGCCTGCAGGGAAGGCTCACTGCTCTGGCATGTCTGCCAGTCCTTCATGTGTCCTTTATCAGTTAATTCGGCACGCAATCAATCCTATCTCTGGGTTTCATGACAGAATAGGCGATAGTACCGAGTGAAGGCGGCTGCAGATTTGGGAGGTCGAAAACGTGAGTGACGATCGGCGACCGGGGCAGGTGTGGATAATCAAGTTCAATGGGGTGGAAGAGACCCGGCTCAAGCCTGGCGAGACCGTCGAGATCGGCCGCAAGCCTCTGCGTCCGCTGCCCGATGACGGCCGGCGTCGTCTGGAGGTGACCGATCAGACTAAATCCATGTCAAAACGACATGCCATTTTCACCGTCGATCAGGACGGTTTGGCCACCCTGCGCGACATGGGTTCCACCAACGGGTCCTATCTGATTCAGTCTGACGGATCACTGGTCAGGCTGCCTGTGGATGCCGCTTACCCCCTGTCCAGCACCTCGGCTCGTTTCCAGTTCGGTGATGTTCCTGTCGATTTCGTGCGCATCAGCAATCCCGAAGAAGACCAAACCGATCCCTCGCTCCGGGTACCTGACCTCTTTTCATACTCCACACAGCCCCGCGGCACGGTGGAGCCTGATGCAGCCGACATGTCCGTTGACGACATTCTGGATATGCGTGCCGGCGAGCCCACCGGCATCTTCAAGGCCGACGGGGTTCGCAACCGGGTCACTGCCCTTCATGATATGGCCCTGGGTGCCGCCAAGACAGCCGATTCTTCCCAAGAGGCGGACGGAATTTCACAAGATCGTCCCAGGTCTGCCTCAGTTGCTCACGACTCGGAGGATAGCGCGTCGCCGCCTTTCTCCGGAAGATCAGCGTCTGCGAATACGCGTGACTCGCAAGCGCGGTATTATGACGATCCTGATTCAGCAGAGCGTGGCCAGACTGACAAGGGATCGGCAGGTACTGGCTCGGCAGATGGTCAGGTAGCGGACCGTCGCAGGGCCTATGCCGACCAGCCGGATGACAAAGAAATCGAAGACCGCGAGGGTGGCCGGCGTGAAGGGGACTTCCAGGCTCAGGACTCTCGTGACGAAGACCGCCGACCCCTGCCGTGGCAGGAGGACGAATCCGAGCAGGGTCTGCCGCTGGTCGGCACCCAGGAGGAGGACAGGCAGCCGGTCGGCCGTGACCTTTTCGCTGATGCTCGTCGCTCGCGTTCCGCTGAATCCGATCCTGATCAGGAACGCTATGACCAGAATGCTCGTGATGACCGTGGTCAACAGGATGAGAGCGTCTCTTCCGGCTACAAAGGCCATGTGGACGGCCAGTCCAGACAAGGCTCGGCGGGCGAATCAGGCTCAGCCCAGGGGTTCACCCCGCTGGGAGCTGTAGAGCTGGCACGCCTGTCCAAGGAGGAACCGGATCAGTCCCGGCTTCCTGATCCAGCGGAAAAGCAGGATGATGACCATCAATACCAGCCGGCCTTTGAGCCCGGATCCGTCTTCGAACGGGTTTCGAAGGGTGACTATGACCGTGGCCAGGAAGCCATAGAGGTGGACGGGATGAGTTCTGATGATGCCAAGCGAACCGGGGACTTCGCCCTGCAGTTCGCCATGGCCAAGCATCGGCAACTGCTGCCTTTCCTGGCCATGAACCCGGCCCTTTACGACGATCTTTACGCCTGGTTGGAGGCCCAGGGCGACCGGGACATCGATGCGGCCCTGCAAAACAATGAGGGGTATCACGAATATCTGAACGCCGTGCGGAAGTGAGTAGACGGATGAGCGAGACGGTAATGAGCACCGGGGGATCGGAACAGGGCAAACGTACCGAGGATGCACAGGCATCAGCGGCCGAATCCTCCCCTGACCGTGCGGCAGAAGAGGTCAAAGCTCCGCTGACTCCTCTGGATCGAATTCGAGGATGGCGCCAGGAATACCAGAACCAGGTGGGATTGACTCCTCTGGAGAGTGTATCGCAGCTGGCTGCGCAGATGGACCTGTCACATGCGCATCCTTCAGGCATTGCACAGCTTTTCGCCAGCGGCCAGGTCCATCTGGATGCGCTCTTCCGAGACCGGGGCATGCTGCGCGCGGCCCACCGGCGCATGGAGCGGGTTCTGGACGATCAGGCCGCCAAGGAGCGTGCCAGCGGCTTTGCCCAGCTCTCCATGGTGGTAGGAGTGGCTGCCTGGCAGGGGCGCGACATGCCTGTTCTGCTCTACCCCGTGCGTATTGATGAGAGCACACAGGGAACCTCCAGAGCCTCCATCAGATTCACAGGCAAGGTGGATCTTAATCCTGCCTTGATCTCGGCCATGCGCGAGCGAGGCATCACCCTGGATCCTGACCGCCTGTTTTCCGCCTCCCATTATCAGGGCGGCACGCCGGAAACTTCATCGCTGTTCAAGGACATGACGGCCCTGATCACGCCGCATATCAGCGACTTCACCATCGAACGGAAAATTGTCCTAGGGTGTTTCATCGAGCCATCGGCCCAGCTGCTTGGTGAAAGCCTCCGGATTCTGGACCGGATGACTGTCGGGTCCACCGGTAACGATCTGTTGGATGCTTTGGCAGGCGACCAGGCGGCCTCCGAGCGGCTCAAGGGCGGATCCGTGCCCGACTACAGTCCCTTCGATGCGGATCCTCACAGCGAATTCGAGTCCGGAGATGTGGCCAACCGGGTCCGTTATGCAGCCCAGCTGGTGGCGACCGGGCATAGCGTGCTTGTGGATGAACAGACCGGCCGCCACAGCGCTGACGATGCTTTGGCCATTGCCTCGCGTTGCGTCACCGCAGGCAGGACAGTGCTCTATGTGCCCTGTGTGGTGGAGGAGAAGCGGCGCTTCCAACACCGTCTGGAAGCTGCCGGGATGGCTGGCATGGCCCTTGACCTGACCGACGACCAACTGGGCCGCGTCCTGGATCAGCGTTTGATCGATGCGGTAGGCTTCAAACCCGGCAAGGCCAGTGAGCATTTTGATCAGGTGGCTGACGAGCTTGTGGGTGTCCGTTCCCGGCTGACCCGTTACCTGGGCGATCTTCATGGAGTGGATTCGGGCTGGGGAGTTTCGGCCTACCAGACGATTCAGAATCTGGCCAACATTGCCAACATGCCTACGCATCCTGCCACCCGTGTCCGTTTGGGTGCGGCCACGGCCCACAACCTGCAGCCCGAGTTGGATGCCTGGGCGGACAAGCTGGAGAGGGCTGCCGAGCTGGGCGAATTCGTCATCGGCCCCCAAGACACTCCCTGGTTCGGTGCCACACTGATCAACGATAACGAGGCCGTGGATGCTTACTCCCGTGTGGTTCGTCTTCTGCAGCGGCTTCTGCCGGACACCCGTGAGCAGGTCAAATCTACTGTAGAGACCTGTGGATTCCCCGTGCCGGCCACCGTCAAGGATTGGGGACGGCAGGTGGTGGTCCTCAAGAACCTGCGCCGTGTTCTGGATGTCTTCCAGCCCTCCATCTTCGAGCGCGACATTCCCGCCATGATCGAGGCCACCAAGTCCAAGGCCGATCGCAAGGCTGATGGCACCAATCTGGGGTTCTGGGAGCGTCGACGTCTTGTCAAGGAGGCTAAGAGCCTGCTCAGACCTGGTGCGCAGGTCGAGGATCTGCACGAGTCACTGGTGGTGGTCTCCAAGCAGGCCGAGCAGTGGCGGACATTCGTCCCCCACGGCGGCTGGCCGGTCCTGCCGCCCAAGCTGGACGTCATCATTGACACTCAGGAATCTCTGATTCGTGACATGACGGCTCTGGACACCGTCCTGGACTCGACTCCGGCTGGCGGCGATCTGGAGACCATGGACTTCAACAAGGTGGAGGAGCGGCTCAAGGCCCTCTTTGACGACCATACAGCCCTGGATACCTTGCCTGAACGCTGCGCTTTGGAGGGTGAATTCAACAAGGCGGGTCTGGATGGCCTGGTCCAGGATCTGCGCAACCGGCAGGTTGAAGGTAAGGCGGTACGGGCCGAACTGCAGCTGGCGTGGTGGACCACGGTCTTTGACGACATCATGCGTTCCTCGCAGATCATCTCCAACCAGGACGGTTCCGCCTTATCCAGCGCAGCCGACCGCTTTAGTCAGGTGGATGCACAGCACGTGGCCAGCATAGGGCCCATGGTTGCCCAGGAGAGCGAAAAGCGTCTGTCCGAGCTGCTCTTCTCGCGCACACAGGAGGCCAATCAGCTGCACACCATGCTGGCAGGCAACCCTGGCGCCTCCCTTCCGGTCTTCCAACAGGCCCATCCCAGCATACTGTCGGCGGCCAAGCCCATCATCATCGCGACTCCTGCCACGCTGGCGACCAGAACCAATCCGACACAGCTGGCCGATACGGTCATCATCGACGCCGGGGCCCATATGCCTTCCATCCAGGTCCTGACCGTGCTGGCTCGGGCCCGGCAGGTGGCAGTCATCGCCCACCGGCCGACCGTAACCTCGGATGGCCTGTTGCAGCTGATCGACCGTCTGGTTCCGGTCACTGTCAAAGCCCGGCCCTCGCGCCGCTCGATTCGTCTGGACGCCTTCCTGAAGGATCATGGTTATGGGGATTTGTCGGCGCCTGTGCCTGATTGCCGGGAGCCTGGCAGGGTGACCCTGACCAGGGTGGAGGGTGTTGGCGTCCCGGTCATGGCCACCGGTCTGGTCGAGTCCAGCCAGCAGGAGGTCGCTGCTGTCGTCGACATGCTCAAGCGCAAGGCCGGATCTTTTTCCCTGGTACCGAACAGTTACCTGCTGACTGTGGTCACCCTGTCAGCTACTCATCGCTCCCGGCTGGGCGCTGAACTCAAGTCGGCAGCCGCCAAGGACAGGGTTTTCGCCAAGTTCCTGCGGCATGTACGCATTGTCGGCATCGACGAGGTCTGCGGTGCCCGGGCCACGGATGTGATCCTCACTTTGGGCTTTGCCAAGACCACCCACGGTCGTCTCCTGCAGCAGTTTGGCGATCTGGAAGGCGAAGGAGGCAAGGGCATGCTGCTGGATGCACTGGTCCTGCCGGATCGGAATCTGGACATCGTCGCGGCATTCTCGGCTGACGATCTGGAGGACGACCGCATTCACCAGCCAGGGCCGCGTCTGCTCAAGGACCTGTTGACCTGGGTTGAGCATCCCGACGCTGAACCCGCGCGGCCCGAGCAAGCCGAGCAATCCACCAATGTGCTCTTCAGGGATCTGGCCCAGAGGCTCCGGACCCGGGGGCTGGATGTAGCCCTGGATTATGGGTATGACCAGGCGCCCCGAATTCCATTGGTGGTGGGGCTCAAGAACAAGCCCTATGCTTTGGCTGTGCTGACCGACGACGCCGAGTTCATGCACACCCAGTCCACCAGGGAGCGTCACCGGTTCACCACCGAGGACCTGCAGTATCTTGGCTGGTCGGTCATGACGGTCTGGAGCGTTTCGGCCTTTGTCAACCCCGATAAGGAAGCCGATAGGATCGTCGCTCGCCTTGCCGATATCTACCATCAGGCGCGTTGATGGCGGATGATCAGCTAGACCGAGGAAATCAGGCCGGTAATCCTGCAGCTTCACGCCGACGTCGGCATCGCCGGGTGGTTCGCCCAGGCACGGAACGGTTCGATGTTGACGGCATCGAGGAGGATCCTCAGGACCAGGTCTGTACCCAGGATCGTCTTGACGGGGATGACCGACGGATCCTGGGTGAGCTGCCGCCACATTGGGGACTCTTCCCCAATGAGCGTGGCGACTGACTGCTGGTCCTAATTCTGTTCCGTCGGCAGACCGGTTCCGGCATCTTGACTGTCTGCACCTGTTGACTGGTGGATGTCGGCGGCGATCTGGCGCAACAGCTGCAGGCTCTGGTCCTGGGGGCTGGGTGCGTTGGGCTGGTCCTTGATGCCCGAGGCGGCCCTGCTCAGTTGCCGCAGCTTGTTGATGGGCATAATGATGCAGAAGTAAACAGCGATGGCGATCAAGAGGAAGTTGAGTAGGGCCGTCAGAATGGCACCGAAAGAGATGGTGGCGTTCCGGTAGCTGATGGTAAGGAGCCCCGACAGGTCCGGTTTGCCGAAGATCATGGCGATCAGGGGGCTGATCAGATTGTTGACGATGGCGTTTACCACGCTGGTCACCGCTGAACCCATGACTACGCCCACGGCCATATCCACCATGGATCCGCGCGAGATGAACTGCTTGAATTCGCCCAGCACACCCTTGTTGCTGATCTGCGAGATCTTGTGCACTGCTTCGGCGGTATCCTTGGCCGCCACCTGATTGATCGAGGCCATCCTGCATCCTTCCGTAGCTGATGTAAGGCATGGAGCGCCCATGCCTCCTTCTTCCTCCATTATCGCGGGCGCAGGATGGTTTCGGTTTTCCGACATGATTGGAGGGTGTCGGTGCAGAGGTTCTTTCGGGGCGGATGGCAATGACAGGGGTGGATGGATCCAGCGACAACAAGAGCAGGGCCTGATTGGCATCCAGAGCGAAGACGGACTGGGATCCTTGCCGGACTTGGTCGCCTTCCCGCCCGTCTGGATTGGATTGATTCCTGGGAACGGTCTGTGCTGGTTGTAAAACCAGTGCCTGCTCGGCTATCATGCAGCGTCCGCCACCTGAGGCCTGCCTGGGAGCCGGTGTCTGTACGTCGTTGACTTGTCGACTGTGGGCAAGCCCCGGCACCCTATCGGAACCGGGTTGGTCTCGCTTGGAGGATGGCGGCAGGGAACTGGATTGGGTGGGATGCGGACCGTTGTCGGCCGGGCAGTTCCCCGCGGCTAGCAAACTCACCTGATCGCCGGCCTGCAGGTCTCCCGGATCGTCGGCCAGGTGGACGGTCACTGCGGTGGTCCCGGCCGGCTGTGCCGGTCTGTTGCTGATCATGGCCGTGGTCAGCGGTTGCCCTGTGCGGACGCTGACCATCAGCCTCCGTCCGCGTACTTGCCCAAATGAAGCAATCAGGCCGGGCAGCTGTTCCCTGCCATGCAGGATCCGCGTCCGAACCATGGCAGGCTCGATGGCTGAGCCGCGTGCAATAGGCCGAGCGGCGACCAATACAGACAGGCGGCCCTGCGCCTGGACCAGGATCTGCAGGGCACAGAAGACTGCCAGCCCCAATGCCAGGGCGGCCCCTACGCGCCGTAGCCGAAAAAGCCGCCGTCGGCGAGTCAGGGTGCTGGTGACCGTTGAAGGCTTGTTCTTCTTGGTGAAGATGGGAAAATCGACCATGCCCCCAGCCTGCCAGAATGTTGTCTGGCGTATGGGTCCGCATGGTCGATGTGGTCGAATGTGCCTCTTGGTCTACTTGCTGCTTGTGGAGCTCGAAGAGGAGGAAGATGAGGCTCCGTCGGTCCGGTAGAAGCCATGGCCCTTGAACTCGATAGGCACTGCGGAGAAGACCTTGCGGACCTGCTGCTGCCCGCACTTGGGGCAGATGGTGATGGGTTCGTCGTTGAAAGACTGCTCCTTGGTAAAGTCGTATCCGCAGTTCTTGCAACGATAATGATAGGTGGGCACCGTTCTTTCCCTCCGCTGATGGTCGGTTCGCGCGACGATTGGTTCAACACCCAATATCCTAGTGGTGGCTTCGACCAGAAGAATCGGCACCGGGCCTCTCGTCAGTCTTGTTCATCACCATTATGGTCCGCTCCGGGCCTCCGTGACAGACCTGCGGCTGTGGGCGTGAAACCTTCGGGCGTCAGGACGGCATCCACAGGAAGATCATGGTCCAGATGGGGCAGAGGAGCTTCGACGAATTCGCCGGGCCAGCAGATGCCCACCACTGGTGTCTGTTCAGCGCACAAGGCCAAAGCCCGGTCATACCAGCCGCCGCCCCGACCCAGACGAATGCCGGTATGGTCGATGGCCAGTGCCGGCACCAGGATCAGATCAGCCTGATTCAAAGCCTGAGCTGGCAGTGCCGGCATATCGGGTTCGTCCGGCCGCCAGCCGGGAATCCGCTTCATGCCATCCAGATCATGCTCTGATTGCAGGCATCCCCAGCCTACTTGGGTGCCCGTGCCCAGCATGGGAATGAGCACCTGGTATCCCCGGCCCAGCAGAAGGTCAAGACTGGGGTCCATGGCTATCTCCCCCCGAATGGAGGCAAAGGCGGCCACGGTCAGGCTCTGGTCGCTTCGGGAGCGTTCGACTCTCGGGAGCACATGGTCGGCCAGCAGATAGGCCAGCTTGCGGCCCGCATCCAGGCATTGGGCTTGATCGATGTGCCTTCGGTCTTCAAGCAGCCGGCCACGCCGATCTTGCTTGTCCATATCGATGCGTTCCTGCTCGTTCATGTCCTCAGTTCTACCAGTAGGGGCTCTCTCGGATGGACGCCTGTCTGCTTCAGCTGCCGTTCGGTGAGAACATGGAATCATGTCGGTTCTGCATACCTTCCGTCAGGTCTGGCAGGGTTCCCGGGCCCGCTCGGGCCATGCCCTGAATCTGCCCGATCGTCTGACCCCGCCTCCGGGCCATGGGGACTTCCTGCTGAGACCCATCCGCGATGGTGATCAATCAGCATGGAATGCGGTTCGATGGAGGAATCGTGATTGGCTGGCTCCATGGGAATCGGGGGATCCCCGCCACGGACCTGGCATGACCTATGCCCAGTGGATGCAGGAGCTGGAGCGTGCCAGGCAGGAGGGTACTTCGGCGGTCTTCCTGATGGAGTTTCATCAGAGCATCGTAGGGCAGATTTCCCTAGGCGCCATCCGCTATGGGTCCATGTGCACGGCGGTAGCGGGCTACTGGGTTGACCAGGATTGGATCGGTCACGGATTCGCGCCCCTGGCCTTGGCCATGGTGGCGAATTGGGTCTTCAAGGATAGGAGCGGGCCTCATCTGCACCGTCTGGAGGTGGCGATTCTGCCTGAAAACCAGCGGTCCCTGCGTGTGGTACAAAAGCTGGGCATGGAGCCGGAGGGGCTGCGTCGCAGCTACATGTATGTAAACGGACAGTGGCGGGACCACCTGACCTTTGCCTGGATCAGCGACCAATTCGATCCAGATCTGCTGGCCCGTTTATGAATCCCCGGGGCAGACATGGTCGACACGCTGGGTTTGACTTGCCGCTTGGGGCATACCGTCAACTAACGTAGTACCTATGGTTTATGAATCACTCAGCAGCATCATGGTTTTGGTGATTGCAGTGATTCTGGTGCTGGGTTGGCTGCCGTTTCGCACCGTCAAGGGCATGAAGCGGGCCTCGGAGCATCGCCAGGACAGGCTTTCCACCTCCCTGCACATGGTGGGTCGGGAAGACGGTATGAGGTTCTGCGACAGGCAGTCGAGGACGGTGAAAGGGTTGGTCATGCAGCAAGGGCAGCAGGATGGCAACCGGCTGAGTCAGGCCCAGCGCATCAAGCAGATCAGACAGTTGCGCCGCGCGGCCATACGCCGTCGTCGCATCTTGGTCCTTACCCTGTTGGTCATCACTCTGCTGGTGGCTGGGCTCTCTTTCCTTATAGACTACAGCCCATGGTTCACTTTGATTCCTCTGGCCTTGGTGATAGTGGTGTTGGCCGCCGGCGCACATGCTTCGGCCCAGGCTAGGACTTGGGAGCGCAATTTGGCCCAGCGGCGTGCTAGGCAGCGTCGTCAGCAGGCGACCAGTCTGACTAAGAGCAAGACCTCCGGCAGGCCTGTGCAGGCCAAGAATGAGGGCCGCACGGAAACTGCCACGGATGTGCTTGACCAGGGTGAGATTCGTCAAACGCTGGCTCAGGCCAAGGCTGATCAGCAGGCAGCACTCAAGGCCAGGCAGCACAATTCCACCAAGCCAGCAAAGCCGTCAGCCGGCACCAGCAAGGCTAAGGGTTCGGCCGGGTCCGTAAAGCCGAACGAGAAGACTGTTGCTCAGACCGGACATACCTCGAACAGGCAGCCCGTCACCAAGAAGACCTCTGAACAGACCCCAGCCAAACAAGCGGCTTCTCAACCGGCGGCTTCCAAACCAGCAGCTGCCAAATCTTCAAAGGCCCAAAAGGCTGCCTCCAAATCTGCTGCGCCCAAGTCGCCAATGGACAAATCCGCTGCCTCGAAGTCTGCAGTCCGGCCGACTTCTTCACACTCGATGCCTGCCCAATCCGCCGCTGCCCATTCAGGCAAGTCCGGATCGGTTTCTGCGTCTATCGGCAAAGAGCACCAGGCCTCGTCGGATCAGGCCTCCAAATCCGCGGCATCGTCGTCCTCGGCAAAGGCCCAGGAGGATGCCACCAACGAACTCGAACGCATCAATCCCTCTCCGGCCTTGGATGCTTTCGACATGGCGGCAGGCCAAGATCTGATTTCCTTCTCCCTGGGATCGGCCCGCGGCGAGGAAGCGGACAAGGACGGCAAGAACAACGAAGATGAGGGTCCCCACAGCCTGGAGATCAAGTCAACCCGACAGGTCTCCGTGGCCCGCCCCCCCGAAAAGAAGAAGGCCGATGGGCGGCCCGACGACTTCCATGAGAGGGAGATGCAGGCCCAGGTCGAAGCGCCTGACCGTAGCGAGAACTCCCTATCCATCGGCGTGGAGGCCATATTGGCCCGGCGTCGTCCGTCAGCCAAGTCCTGAGGGGCCAATCGACAATCCACCTTTCACCACCAGCGTTAGCACTCAAGTTGGCAGAGTGCTAATTTCGCGCTAATATGACTTGTAGCGCAAAGGAATGCGTGGTGAGTGTTCGTCAGCCTCTCATCGACGTTCCGGCGTGGGTTCATTGGCTGTTCTCACAAGATGTAGGAGGTCCACAGTGTCGATTTCACTCACACCGTTGGAAGACAAGATCGTCATCAAGCAGGCTGAGGCGGAGACCAAGACCGCTTCCGGGCTGGTCATTCCTGATACCGCCAAGGAGAAGCCCCAGCAGGGCGAGGTGCTGGCGGCAGGCCCCGGCCGTCGTGACGACAAGGGCGAGCGCATCCCCATGGATGTCAAGGTTGGCGACAAGGTTCTGTACTCCAAGTACGGCGGCACCGAGGTCAACTACGGCGGCGAGGACTACCTGATCGTGTCCGCGCGCGACGTTCTGGCCATCCTCAAGTAAAGAGGCGGTGATTAGTGGCCCCTGGTCCTGTGAAAGGACCAGGGGCCACTTGCGTCTTGTCAGGACCGTGCAGCGGACCAGATGCCGCAGAGACATGTGGCGGCCACTAACATGGTGCCCATGTACTATCGTCATCGCGCCAGCATTGATTCCCTTCCCGGATACCGGCAGGGCAGCCCGGCACCAGCCGTTCCCGGGTTGACCAGTTACAAGATCTCAAGCAATGAGAACCCCTATCCGCCCCTGCCCGGCGTGCTTCAGACCGTCTCCGAGCAAGCCCTGGGTCATTTGAACCGCTATCCGGACATGCATGGCACCCGTCTGGTAGAGCGGCTGGCCAAGTTGCACGGGGTCGATCCAGCATGCATTCAGCTGGGATGCGGATCCACTGAGGTCATCACCCAGCTGGTTGACCTGGTGGCCGGTCACGGCGATCAGGTGGTCTATCCCTGGCGCAGTTTCGAGGCCTATCCCATCATCATCACCATGGCCGGTGCCACCGGGGTGCCTGTGCCTCTGGATAAGCAGGGGCGCCATGACATCGAGGCCATGATCGCCGCGGTCAATGACCACACCAGACTGGTCATTGTCAACAATCCCAACAATCCGACTGCGACCAACGTCGATCGCAATCAGGCCGAACGGCTCCTGCAAGCCCTGCCAGCAGACCTGCCGGTGCTCTTCGACGAGGCGTATATACAGTTCAACGACGACCCTGATCGAGCCGATGGATTGACACTTATGCGCGAGCATCCCAATGTGATAGTGGCCCGGACCTTCTCCAAGGCCTATGGACTGGCTGGTCTGCGGATCGGATACGCCGTGGCAGCGGAGCCGATCATTGCCGGCATGAACAAGGTGGCCCTGCCCTTCGGTGTCACCGATGTGGCCCAAACAGCGGCAATGGCCAGCCTGGACGCACAGGATCGCCTTGCCGAACGGGTCCAGGCACTCAAGCAGGAACGGGCCAGGATCCTGGCTGGTTTGCAGGAGCAGGGGTGGAAAATTCCTGAGCCTCGGGCCAACTACTACTGGCTGCCTCTGGGCCAGGCCGCCGCACAGGCTGATCAGCTCTTCCGCGACGCAGGCTTGTCGGTCAGGACCTTCCCCGGCGAGGGCATCCGCATCACTGTGGGGGAGCGGGAAGCCAACGACCGGGTCCTGGAAGTTTGCGCTGATCTGCGTCGGCAGGGTTTACCGCAGGATCCGATTGCTGACTGAAGGCCGCATACTGCCGCGAGTGTAAATGCAAATAATTGCCGTCTCCGTCCTTGTCTGGAATGTCACAGCAAAGGCTGTTTTGCTCCTGTGAGCTTGTGTCGTCTTGGATAAACCTATATATTGTGGTTGGCTGGCCAAGCCTATCCAATATATAGTGTTTACCAAGGAGCAACAGTCACTATGTCCTCAGCAGATGTGGATCGGCACGATCCTCCCGATGGTGCCTCCAAGCTGGTGTACTTCTCCAGCGTCTCCAACAACACCCACCGCTTTGTGCAGCGGCTGGGCGTGGAGGGGCCCATCCGCATCCCCCTGTATGAGCGGCGCCAGCCCATGCCCATTATGGATGCGCCTTACCTTCTGCTGGTGCCCACCTATGGCGGCGGGTCAGCCAAGGGGGCCGTGCCCAAGCAGGTCATCCACTTCCTGAACAATCCGGTCAACCGCGGACTGATCCGCGGAGTCGTCACCTCGGGCAACCGGAACTTCGGCAGCGCCTATTGCGCGGCCGGCCCGCTGATAGCCCGCCGGTGCGGCGTCCCTGAGCTCTATCGATTCGAGCTGCTGGGCACCGCGGAGGATGTACAGGCGGTCAGGGCCATTCTGGTCGGAATGGGAGTGCAGCTCCAGCAGCAGTCGACTGATTCACGAAAGGCGGTTTTGTCATGAGCCAGCAGGAAAGCACCAAAGAGAGCGCAAAGTCAGAGGCCGGCGTCTATGCCGACGACGAGATGATGCGCCAATCCATCACTCCGCCCCAGTACCGGGTCACCCCCGAGGCCAGGATTCGCCCGGTCAACTGGAACAACATCACCGATGAGAAGGATCTGGAGGTCTGGAACCGTCTGGTCTCCAACTTCTGGTTGCCCGAGAAGGTGCCGCTGTCCAACGACATCCCATCCTGGAACACCCTGACCGATCATGAGCGCCAGACCACGGTTCGTGTCTTCACCGGACTGACCATGCTGGACACCACGCAGGCCACCATCGGTGAGCTGGTGCAGATCGATCACGCCCGCACCGAGCAGGAGCAGGCCATCTATACCAACATCGCTTTCATGCAGTCGGTCCATGCCCGCTCCTACTCCTCGGTCTTCTCCACGCTCTGCTCCAGCGAGGAGATCGACAAGGCCTACCGCTGGGCTGTGGCCAACGACGTCCTCCAGGAGCGCGTCCACACGGTCCTGCACGAGTATGTCAGCGAGGATCCCCTGAAGCGCAAGGTGGCCTCCACCATGCTCTCCTCGCTCATGCTCTATGCGGGCTTCTACCTGCCCCTTTACTTCTCCAGCCATGCCAAGCTGATGAATACGGCCGACATGATCCGTCTGATCCTGCGTGACAAGGCCATCCATGGCTATTACTCGGGCTACAAGTATCAGCGGGGTCTTGAGGAGAGGACCCAGGCCGACCAGGCCATGCTGGAGAAGTTCACCAACGATTTGCTGGACAAGCTCTACGACCTGGAGATGGTCTACTCGGGGCAGATCTATGAGGGCTTCCCCTTCGTCGAGGACGTCTTCGCCTTCGTTCGCTACAATGCCAACAAGGCGCTGATGAACCTGGGCTACCCGGCCCGGTTCGCGGCCGACCAGACTGATGTCAGTTCGGAGATCCTGGCGGCCCTGTCGCCATCGGCCAACGAGAACCATGATTTCTTCTCAGGTTCGGGCTCCTCCTACGTCATGGGGCACTCCGAGTCCACTGACGACGACGACTGGGACTTCTAGGCGAGTTGGATCTGCTGTGATATTGGGCACAGAAAACCCTATATATGCTCACCGTTTTTGATATCAATAGCACATATAGTAGTTCAGGCTCGCGCTGGGCGGGTTCTGATCGGTCCGTCTTCAGGGCGGGCATCACCGTCAAGACAGGCTCTGGATGGCCTGATCAGGAGGAAGCATGGAGCAACAGCAGACCGCCGGAACTGATTCGGAGCTCAGCGCTCCCGAGTTCGCCGCCCAGGGTCAGCGCCTGGGGGCCGTGGTCTACTTCTCGTCGGCCTCGCGCAACACCGCCCGGTTCATCGCCAACTGCCATTTGGATGACGAGGGGATTGACGTCTTCCGCATCCCTCTGAGGCCCAAGGATCCACCGCTCAACATTCGGCAGCCCTACATCCTGATTGTCCCCACCTATGGGGGCGGATCAGCCAAGAAGGCGGTCATGCCGCAGATAAAGCGCTTCCTGAACGACCCGGCCAACCGGGCCGGCATCCGCGGGGTCATCGCCTCGGGCAACACCAACTTCGGGGAGGCCTTCTGCATGGCGGGGGACATCATCTCCCGCAAGTGCAATGTGCCTTTCCTCTATTATTTCGAGCTCATGGGCACCAAGGAGGACCAGGAGAAGGTCCGCCGCGGGGTTGTGGATTTCTTCCGCAACCACCCCGAGTCCTGAGCCTATTTCATTACACGCACTATCACTGCAATACTCATGAAAGGACACCCGATGGGAGCAAACGAGGACACGTCCCTGGCCCTGGATAGGACCGCATCCGAGGATGAGGAGACCTTCGATCCGGCTCACGACTACCATGCCCTGAACGCCATGCTGAACCTGTACGATAAGGACGGCAGGATTCAGTTCGACAAGGACCGCGAGGCCGAACGCCAGTACATGGACCGGCACGTACGGCCCAACACCATGACTTTCCCCTCCACGGCCGAGAGGATTGCCTACCTCCTGGATCACGAGTACTACGATCGGAAGGTCTTCGAGAGCTATACCCCTGAGTTCCTGGACAGGATCTACCAGCATGCGGCCGAGAGCGGCTTTGAGTTCGAGACCTTCCTGGGCGCCTTCAAGTTCTATACCTCCTATGCGTTGAAGACCTTCGATGGCAAGCGCTACCTGGAGGACTTCCCCCAGCGCTGTGTGGCCGTGGCCCTGGAGCTGGCCGATGGGGATGAGCAGGCCGCCATGAAGTACACGGATGAGATCATCTCCGGACGCTTCCAGCCCGCCACCCCAACCTTCCTGAACCTGGGCAAGGCCCAGCGCGGCGAGCCGGTCTCCTGCTTCCTGGTGCGCATCGAGGACAACATGGAGTCCATCTCCCGTGGAGTCAACGCCGCCCTGCAGCTGTCCAAGAGGGGCGGCGGCGTGGCTCTGCTGCTCAGCAATCTGCGCGAGATGGGTGCGCCCATCAAACACATCGAGAACCAGTCCAGCGGCGTGGTCCCGGTCATGAAGCTCCTGGAGGACTCCTTCTCCTATGCCAATCAGCTGGGTGCCCGCCAGGGTGCCGGCGCGGTCTACCTGTCGGCCCACCATCCTGACATCATGCGTTTCCTAGACACCAAGCGGGAGAACGCGGACGAGAAGATCCGCATCAAATCCCTGGCCCTGGGCGTGGTCATCCCCGACATCACCTTCGAGCTGGCCAAGCGCAAGGAGCCCATGGCTCTCTTCTCGCCGTACGACGTGGAGCGGGTCTATGGCAAGCCCTTCGCTGACATCCCCATCACCGAGCACTACGAGGAGATGGTCAAGGACAAGCGGATCCACAAGAAGTACATCGATGCCCGTGACTTCTTCATGACCCTGGCCGAGATCCAGTTCGAGTCCGGCTACCCCTACATCCTCTTCGAGGACACGGTCAACAAGGCCAACCCCATCGACGGCCGGATCACCATGTCCAACCTCTGCTCGGAGATTCTGCAGGTCCAGGAGCCCAGCACCTACTCCGAGAATCTGAACTATGAGCATATCGGCCGCGACATCTCATGCAACCTGGGATCCCTCAACATCGCCAAGGCCATGGACGGCGGTCTGGCCGACACGGTAGAAACCTCGGTGCGGGCCCTGACATCCGTCTCTGACCACACCAACATCGAGGCTGTTCCCTCCATCAAGCGGGGCAACGACGAGGGTCATGCCATCGGTCTGGGTCAGATGAACCTCCATGGTTTCCTGGCCCGTGAGGGCATCCACTACGGGTCCGAGGAGGGGCTGGACTTCACCGACATGTACTTCATGACCGTGGCCTACCATGCCTACAGAGCCTCCCATGCCCTGGCCGTGGAGCGGGGGAAGGCCTTCGCCTCCTTCGCCAAGTCCGACTATGCCAAGCCTGCCGGCCAGGGGAACTACTTCGACAAGTACACTGAGGGCAGCCGCTCCCTGGAGCCCAGGACCCAGCGGATCAAGGACCTCTTCGACCAGTACAAGGTCCACATTCCCACGGTGGAGGACTGGAAGGAACTCCAGGCGGCCATCCTCAAGGACGGCATCTACAACCAGAACCTCCAGGCCGTCCCGCCGACCGGGTCCATCTCCTACATCAACCACTCCACCAGCTCCATCCACCCGATTGCCTCCAAAATCGAGATCCGCAAGGAGGGCAAGATCGGGCGCGTCTACTACCCGGCCCCCTACATGACCAACGAGAACCTGGACTACTTCGAGGACGCCTACGAGATTGGCTGGAAGAAGATCGTGGACACCTATGCCGAGGCCACTCAGCATGTGGACCAGGGGCTCTCGCTGACCCTCTTCTTCCCCGACACAGCCACCACCCGCGATCTGAACAAGGCTCAGATCTACGCCTGGCGCAAGGGGATCAAGACCCTCTACTACATCAGGATTCGCCAGCAGGCGCTGGAAGGCACCGAGGTCGAAGGCTGCGTCAGCTGCATGCTTTAAGGCACGTGTCCTAAGGCATATGCAATCCAAGGTCGGTGCCGTCTGTGAGGGCGGCGCCGACCCTTTGGCATCCACGTCCACAGGTCGGGTCCGTGCATGCGGTAGACTGACGGTCCAGTCATGATCCGCTTCGCACTGTCGAACACCTATCCAATAAGGAGCAATCAACCATGGTTCCACCCATTTCCATTCCCCGGCAGCCGCTGAAGCTGATCGATCGGGTCTCCGCCATCAACTGGAACCGTCTGGAGGACGAGAAGGACCTGGAGGTCTGGGACCGTCTGACCGGCAACTTCTGGCTGCCCGAGAAGGTTCCCGTCAGCAATGATCTGCCCTCCTGGCAGGCCATGAGCGAGGAGGAGCACACCCTGACCATGCGGGTCTTCACCGGTCTAACCCTTCTGGACACCATCCAGGGGACCGTGGGCGCCGTCAGCCTGATCCCGGACGCGCTGACCCCCCATGAGGAGGCGGTCTACACCAACATCGCCTTCATGGAGTCGGTCCATGCCAAGTCCTACTCCTCCATCTTCTCTACCCTGGCCTCCACGCCACAGATCGACGCGGCCTTCGAGTGGAGCGAGCACAACGAGTTCCTCCAGCGCAAGGCCCAGATCGTCCTGGACTACTACGAGGGCGACAATCCCCTGAAGCGCAAGGTGGCCTCTACCCTGCTTGAGTCCTTCCTCTTCTACTCGGGCTTCTACCTGCCCATGTACTTCTCCAGCCATGCCAAGCTGACCAACACGGCTGATCTGATTCGCCTGATCATCCGTGATGAGGCCGTGCACGGCTACTACATCGGCTACAAGTACCAGAAGGGGCTGGCCAAGGTCTCCGACTCCGAGCGTCAGGCCATGAGCGACTACACCTATGAGCTCCTGGGCGACCTGTACGACAACGAGGTGGAATACACCGAGAGCCTGTATTCCGGAGTGGGTCTGGTGGAGGACGTCACCAAGTTCCTGCGCTACAACGGCAACAAGGCGCTGATGAACCTGGGCTATCCGGCACTCTTCCCCTCTGACAGCACCGACGTGAATCCGGCCATCATCGCCTCGCTGAGTCCCAACGCCGACGAGAACCACGACTTCTTCTCCGGCTCGGGCTCCTCCTATGTCATGGGCAAGGCTGTGGAGACCGACGACGACGACTGGGATTTCTGACCAGTCTGTCCCGCTCTGACGCGGAAGACACGACGTCGGAGCGGGACTTGCGGAAAATGGAAAAACATGTCATTATAGGCAAGTTGCCGTACGGAGCTCCGGTTCTAGTGCGACATGGCGGATTTCCCAAGCGGTCAAAGGGAGCTGACTGTAAATCAGCCGCGTAATGCTTCAGAGGTTCGAATCCTCTATCCGCCACGCCTCGGTAGCTCAGTGGCAGAGCACTTCCTTGGTAAGGAAGAGGTCGTGAGTCCGATTCTCACCCGAGGCTCTCTGGCGGGGTAGCTCAGCTGGCTAGAGCGTACGACTCATAATCGTAAGGTCAAGAGTTCGAGTCTCTTCCTCGCTACTGTGGCCGACATACGTCGGTCGTGCAACGACTATAGAGGTGAACCATGGCAAAAGCCGCAGATATCCGTCCTGGCATTACGCTGGCGTGCACCGTGTGCAAGGAGCGTAATTACATTACGACCAAGAACCGTCGTAACACTCCTGACCGTCTGGAGCTCAAGAAGTTCTGCCCCCGTTGCGGCAAGCATACCCTGCACCGGGAGACTCGCTGAGTTCTTCCCATCTTTTGGCTTCATCAGGACCCGACCATTTGGTCGGGTCCTTTTTTATACAAAGGGTTCTTCTTTATGCAACTCTGCACATATGCCTGCTCCGTACCATCCGGGATGTGTTGGGGGCAGAATGGGTTTTGTGATGTAGAGGACGCAGCTTTTAGAGCGTGTTCGGATAGGCGGCTGCAAAGGCCTGATCCAGGTCGGCGATCAGGTCATCCGGGTTCTCCAGACCTACGGAGATCCGAATCAGGTCGTCGCCCACACCAGCACTGAGACGGTAGGGGCCCGGAACCTCCCTGTGGGTGATCCTGGCCGGGTCCACAATCAGGGTGCGACAATCGCCGATGTTGGGCATGTAGCTCATGAGACGCACCGAGTCCACGATGCGCTTGACCTGCTCGTAGCCTCCCTGGACCTTGAAGGAGAGGATCGTGCCGACGCCCTTGGGCAGCAGGGTCGATGCCAGGCGGTCCTGCTGGTCTGCATCGCCCTGGTGCCGACCCTCGGGAATGCCCGAGTAGTTGACCTGTTCCACCTGGGGAATGGTCAGCAGATGGCGGGCCAGGATTGCTGCCGTCTTTACCTCGGTGGCGACCCGCTGGGCCAGGGTCTCAAGGCCGGTCAGTTGCAGGTAGGCGGTGAAGGGACTCATGACCGCCCCGAAGGTGTGCAGGTATTTGGTATGGACCCTGTGGAGGAAGGCCATCTTGCCGAAGGCATCCAGAAAGCTGACCATGGACCCGTGCCGCTCATCGCTGATGATCAGCTCGGGCTGGCTCATCTGCGGGAAGCGGCCATTGCCCCAGTCGAACCGTCCCGCATCCACGATGACCCCGCCCAGTGCGTTGCCGTGGCCGCTGATCCCCTTGGTGGTCGAGTGGACGACGATGTCGGCGCCGAAGTCGATTGGGTTGAGCAGGTAGGGGGTGGGCACCGTATTGTCGATGATCAGGGCCAGCCCATGCCGATGGGCCAGGTCGGCCAGGCCGGGGATGTCGGCTATGGCTGTGGACGGATTGGCCACGGACTCGGCGAAGATGGCCCTGGTGTTGTCCTGGATCAGGGATTCCACTGTGTCAAGGTCGTTGATGTCATCCACAAAATCCGTTTCAATGCCGAAGTTGGGAAAGAAGGTCTTCATGGCATCCACCGAGGTTCCATAAAGATCGACCGGGGAAATTAGTCTCCCGCCGCCTTCGGCTGCGCACATAAGGGCTGACGACACGGCGGCCATCCCTGAGGCCATGGCCACAGCCCCCTTGCCCCCCTCCAGGCTGGCCAGGCGATCCTCCAGGACCTTGACTGTGGGGTTGGCCAGGCGTGAGTAGGAGAACCCTTGAATTTCACCGGCGGCCAGAGCATCTCCCCGGTCGGCGGTGACCATGTCAAAAGCGGCCGACTGGTAGATGGGGACGCTGGCCGCGCCTCCGCCTTGGCTTTGACAGTCATAGCCGTCATGGACGGCTTTTGTTGCGAATCCTTTGCTCATGCGGGTGTGTTCCTCTGCTTGTATCCGGTTGGAAATCCTTCCCTGGCCCACTATCGAACCGTCTTTTAGGGTCTCGGGCAAGGCTCCGCCCATAGGTGTTCCTTATTGCCCGCTATCGTGAGGTTGCCTTGCCTAGGTATGCCTGGCGGACACGTTCGTCAGTCAAGAGCTGCTGAGCTGGTCCCTCCAGTCGGATCAGGCCGTTCTGCAGCACGTATCCATAGTCGGCTATGGACAGGGCCAGCTCGGCCTGCTGTTCGACCAAAAGGATGGAGATGCCCAGTTGGTCCCGAAGAGAGGCAATCTGCTCCAGTACTTGATCAACCAGCTTTGGTGAGAGGCCCATAGTCGGTTCGTCCATGCATATCAGCCGAGGATGGCTCATCAGGGCCCTGCCGAAGGCCAGCATCTGCTGCTCGCCTCCTGAAAGGGTGCCGGCCTGTTGCCCACGGCGTTCGGCCAGGCGCGGGAACCGTTCATATATAGCATCCAGATCCTGCTCGATCTGATTGCGTTTCCCTTGAGTGTAGGCGCCCATGCGCAGGTTCTCCTCCACGCTCATGGCCGCGAAGACCCTTCTTGCCTCCGGAACTGAGGCGATTCCGGAACGGACCCGATCCTTGGTGCGGGTGTGGGTGATTTCCCGTCCATCCAAACGGATGGTCCCCTCCTTTGGAGCCAGCAGGCCCAGGATGGTCTTCATGGTTGTGGACTTGCCAGAAGCGTTTCCACCCAGAAGCGAGACGATGCCGCCTTGGGGAATGCGAAGACTGACATGGTCCAAGGCCTTGACCGGGCCATAGCTCACATCGATGGTATCCAGAGAGAGCAGGGTTCGGTCCCCTTCGACGGCTGGCTTCCCCTCGATATCATCGTGCGCCTCAGCTTTGGCTCTCAGGCCGGTTTCTGCGCCGCCGTGATCCTGGCTATTGATCTGTTCTGCAACGGTGGCCGGAGCCAGGGCGTTCTGCCGAGCCAGGACATTCGCTTGTCCACTCATGGGGGCATCGTTGCGGGGTCTGCGGTCGCCCAGGTATGCGGTGATGACCCGGGGGTCGGCACTGACCTGCCTGGGAAGTCCGGAGGCGATGATCCGGCCGCCGTCCATGGCGATGACCTGGTCGCAAAGCGCTTCGATCAGGTCGATCTTGTGCTCGACCAGAAGCATGGTCTGACCTTGGGCCTTGAGCTCCAGGAGCTGTTGCAGCACCTCGGCCGTTTCCGACTGGTTCATCCCTGCGGTGGGTTCGTCCAAGACCAGGATGTCGGGGGAACTGACGTGGGCTCTGGCGATTTCGGTGCGGCGCCTGTTGGCGTAGGACAGGGTGTAGGCGGCCTGGGTGCGATGCTCCTCCAGGCGCTCGCTGAATCTGTCGATCTCGGACTGGACGGCCTTGCGTTCGACGACCGCTTCTCTGCGACAGGCAGGACCGGGCACCAGCGTCAGCCAGGTCTGCGTCAGCAGGGGGATCCATCGCAGGATGGGCCACCTCTCCAGACGGCGAAAGGGCCTGCGTGCTTCCAGGCGCCTATGGAATCCTACGGCCACGTTCTCCTCAACGCTCATGGTCGGGAAGACCCTGCCGTTCTGGAAGGTGCGGGACACCCCCTGCTCGGCCATGTCCGTAGCGGACAGGCCGGTCACGGTGCGTCCCCTCAGGCTGATCTGGCCCGAGTCGGGCTTGAGAAAGCCGCAGATCAGGTTGATGGTCGTGGACTTTCCTGATCCGTTGGGGCCGATAATGCCTATTACCTGGCCGGATGCCAGATCCATGTTCACATCGGCCACCGCCTGCAGTCCCTGGAAGCTCTTGCCTAGATTCCGCACGCTGAGCAGGGGTTGATCGGGATTGTCGCGTGCGGGTTCGGGACTATGCTGACTGCCTGTCACCATGCCCTCCTTTTGGTTGAGAACAGGCCTTGTGGTCTGCAGATGATGAAGATGATCAGGACGAGTCCGTAGGCCATGATTCTCACCTCGGGCAGGATGCGCAGCAGTTCAGGGGCGCCTACCAGGATCAGGGAGCCGATCACGGCTCCGGTCGGGGACTTCATCCCACCCAGGACGATGATGGTCAGAATCAGGGTCGACATGGTCGGATTGAAGAGGGTCGGGTCGATATAGGTGTACTGGTGTGCCAGCAGGGCTCCTGCGATACCTGCCGACCCGCATGCCAGGGCGTAGGCCAGCGCCTTGTAGGCCCCTGTCCTGATCCCCAGGGACCAGGCCGCTTGTCCGTCCTCGCCGATGGCTTCGAAGACGTGGCCCAGATGTGAGGACCTGATCCGGGAGGTCACTGCAAGAACCAGAAGAAGGATGACCAGATCCAGCAAATACTGCATCTGCTGGGTATAGAGCGGCTTGCCCAGGAAGGTCGGCAAAGGAATGCCCTGCAGACCCAGGGAACCTCT
Organism: Bifidobacterium sp. M0404; assembly: GCF_016101415.1. Lineage (NCBI taxonomy): Bacteria > Bacillati > Actinomycetota > Actinomycetes > Bifidobacteriales > Bifidobacteriaceae > Bifidobacterium > Bifidobacterium sp. M0404. The sequence continues at coordinate 514,940 of NZ_JACFQP010000002.1, forward strand.
TGTCAGAGGCTCCCAGATGCGGATGATGGCGACCATGACTGCTCCCACTCCTATGGTGGCGATAGCCACATAGTGGCCACTGAGCTTCCATACTGGGAATGTCAGCAGGGATGCAGCCAGGGCGGCAATGATGGCAGCTCCCAGCAGGGAAAGGGTGAAGGGCCAGTGCATGCGCATGGTCAGCAGGGCCGAGGCATAAGCTCCCACGGCCACAGGTCCTGCCAGTCCTAGGATGGTCTGACCGGCCGAGCCCGAGATCAGCGTCAGACCCACTGCAGCAATGGCATAAATGGTCACCTGGGTCCCGATGCCGGCCAGGTGGTCGGAGAAAATGAAGGGAGTGGCCAGAGCGGCTGCTGCAAGGCCGAGGTTGGCCCAAAACGGCAGTCGGATGGGTCTGGCGGCTTCCGGGAGGGTTCCGGTCATGGGCTCCTTGCCCATGTCCGCCTTGCGCCCCAGGAATCCTGAGGGCTTGAGGATCAGAACCAGCAGAAGGGTGCCGAAGGTTATCAGGTCGTGCACACCATCGCCCAAGAGTCCTACTCCGATGGCTTCAGCCAAACCCAGCACCAGGCCCCCGATGATGGCTCCGGGGATAGAGCCCAGTCCGCCGATGGCAGCGGCCACGAATGCTGTCATGCCGATGGCGCTGCCATCCATGGGGTTGATGTTCGTCTTGAACAGGCCGATGAAAATTCCTGCGATGCCCGCCAGAATCGACCCGATGACGAAAGCTATGGTGCGAATGGAGGTGACCGGCACTCCCATTTGCAATGCAGCCTGGGAATCCTGGGATGTGGCCCTGATGGCCTGGCCGGTCCTGCCATAGGTCAAGAAGGCCCAGAGCGCAACCATGCTGGCCAGGGCGACAAGACCCATGACCAAGTCGGAGGTGCCGAAGCTGATGCCCAGCGCATGAAGGTTATGGGTGGGCAGCAACTGGGGGAAGGCCCTGGTCTGGGAGCCGAAGATCAGCTGCATCCCGTTGTCCAGCACCTGCCCTACGCCCACAGTTCCCAAGAGCGCGGCGATCGGTTGTCGACCTTCCAGCGGAGTGATGACCAGGAGGTTGGTAACCAGGCCGACAAGGCCTGTGACCAGAACGACGGCCAGAATGGTGGGGATGAGTCCCCAACCCAGGGAGGAGCCCACCCACCAGGCCGTCATCATGCCAACCGCCACCAGTGACCCTTGTGCGAAGTTGGCCACATTGGTCACTCCGAAGACCAGGGACATGCCCACGGCGGCCAGGGCGTATACGCCGCCGTGGATGAATCCGGAAAAAAGCGTCTCGACCATGATCGTTGCTTACTTCTCGATCTGTTTGAATTTGCCCTGATCCACCTGAAGGAGGATGGGCTGGATCACATCCGCCCGCCGGTTTTTGGCATTGAACTTGAAGGTGCCGCCCTGGCCTTGATAGAGCGGGAAGTCTTTGACCTTGGTCAGGGCCTCCTGAATGCCCTGCCTGGTGGGGCTGGTCTTTTCACCCGCGTGGGCCAGGTCCATGATGGCCTGGTAGGCCGTGACTTCGAAGTTGCCGGGGACGATGTGGTACCGGTCCTCGAAGCTCTTGACGAAGGCCTTGGCCTTGGGATCCTTGGTGCCGGTTGCCGAGAAAGTCCCGGTGATGATGGTTCCTTGGGAGTTTGCCCCCGTCAAGGAGAGGAACTCCTTGGTCTCCTGGCCTCCGAAGAAGGGTCCCTTGTAGTCCAGCTTGTCGCGGAGGGTATTGAGAACCAATGCCCCGTCTGGTCCATAGCCGATGTCCACCACAGCATCAGGGCCAGCGTTCTTGGCCGGAATCAGTATTGGTGTCAGATCAGTGGAATCAGGCAGGTAGGAGGACTGGTAAATGATCTGCACCCCTTGTTTGTCAGCGGCGTCTTTGAAGTGTTGGAATGATTCCTTCCCCCAGTCGTTTTCCAGATAGACGACGGAGACCTTCTTCGCTCGTTTGGATATCGCCTCGGCGTTGACTTCCTGGTAGGTCTTATCTGATATCTGGGGCGTCCAGACATGATCGCCGGATTTCGTGAACACCGGGGAGGAGTTATTGAAGCCGTAATGGACCAGTCCGGCCTGCTGGAAGATGGGCGATGCAGCCGATGATGCTGGCGAAGAGTAGTCGCCCACAACGGCGATGACCGACTTGTCGGCAGCGATCTTGGGGGCGACAGCGGCATCCTGCTTGGCATCTGATTGAGTGTCGTAGTAATCGATGTCCAGGCGTTTGCCCTGTATTCCGCCCTTCTTGTTGATCTGGTCCTTGGCCAGGTCGAAGCCCTGCTGGAACATCTTTCCGTACTCGGCGTAGAGACCGGTCTTAGGGTAAATGGCAGCGATGGTCACATGGTCCGACGATCCTGCGGAGGAGCCCTTGTCGCCCCCCAATCCGCAGGCCGACAGCGCCCCGGCCATGGCCATGGTGATCATGAGGGCAACCATTGCCCTGATGGTGCCGTGATGCTGATGGTGCTGCTTTGAGGTAATGGCCATGATGTCTCCCTTGGGGTTTGGCGGTGGATGTCGGTGGGATTGTTTGTGGTTTCAGAGTTCCTTGGAGGCCCGGGTTCCGCTCAGAACGCGCAGGGCCTCCTCGTCGGCGGGCGTCGGGATGGTGCATGAAGGTGCCAGGAGGAAGGGACGGCCTTGGCGGGCACGGATGGTCTGGTCCAGTTCCTCGCGGATCTGGTTCACGTCGCCGCCTGGGTTGAAGAGTTCGAAGTCGGCTCCGCCTACGGGGACGGCAGGAAAGTCGGTGCTGATTTCAGGATTGCCAGGGCGGAACTGATCCCAGTGGAGAAAATCAGGATTCAGGTCGGTGAATTCTTCAGGGTGTGCATCCTCCCGGCAGGTATGCACCAGGACCAGGGCATCCGGATTGGCTTGTCTGACCGCCTGGATCACGATCCGATCGTAGGGCTTGGCCCATTCCTCCAGTTGCGGCTGGTCGAAGTAGCCATGGCTGGCCAGACCGGTCTCGGCGAAGAAGATGCCGTCCAGGCCGGCCCCGCCCTGCTCTTTAGGGTTGACCAGCAGTGTTGCGTAATCGGCAAGGGTTCGGGCGATGTCGTCCAGCGCTGACTTGGCCGCCTCGGGCTGGTCGAAGATCAGCGTCTGTCTGTTCAGATCCCTGTCGTTCTCTTGCACAGAGCCCTGCTCATCGGGATAGAGGGGAAGATCAGCCAGCAGAAGGAGGACCGAGAGCGGGGAGAAGACAGTGTCGATAACTGCTCGGTCCTCCAGGCCGTCTCGGATGGTCCTGGCGGCCTGGATCTGCTCTTGGAGGATCTTATTGGTTTCGGGGTCGCGGTAGTCGATGCGGGCGATGTCCCCTGCATCCTGGATGGCTGCACGGACGGTGTGCGGGACCAGCCAATCATAGTGGTCCTTGTCGTAGACTGCGTCCCAGACCTCGGCATAATATATGGCCCTCGGATTGATCTTGACCCAGTCCCAATCCCACTTGCGGACGAAGTCCAAGGTGGCTGCGGCAAAATTCTCGGCACCGTATTCGTGTCCGATGTGGTGCTGCCAGGCCGAGGTCAGCCAGGCTTGGTTCCCCTGGCCATGGGCTATCTGGTGGAACTGGGTTCGGCTGTCTTCTGTCATTGCATTCTCATTTCCTGGTGCGTGTCCTGTGGACGCCCGATCAGGTGTCCACGTATTCCCGGTGCTCTTCGTCCGGAAACCGGGCTTTGGAGATTCCCCTTTCCAAAGCTCTTGTCACATAAAACCCCCAGGTAGCAGGCCGGTCAACGACCCGGCATATAGGTAATATCTATCGCCGCTAATCGTCCCTTGGCCCTGCACGGGTCTTGCGAAAGCTATAGGAAAATCTGATAGCGGTGGGTCAGACTGGACTTTGCAGCCGTCTGGATGCGGTCTTGCTTCACTCTCTGATCATGGCTGATTGGTTGTTGCCAAGGGCGGTAGGCAGTCCCGGCATTGCGTCTGCCCGGGAGAAGCCCTCATAAGGGGACGATGATACAGTGAATTGCATGTCTGACGTATCCTCCAGAGACACCATTCCGACCTTTGCTGATATCACCACTGTGGGCATAGGCGGGAGCATGGCCGCCTTTGTTCAGCCCCGAAGCCGTGTGGGCTTGATCGAGGCTGTGGAGGGCGCGGATTCCAAGGGGCTGCCCCTCTGCCTGATTGGCGGAGGATCCAATCTGCTTGCCTCTGACCAGGACTTTCCCGGCGTGGTTGTGCGTGACACCCGTCAGGACATCAGCGTTCCCGACGAGGTGGCTCCGCCTGAGGGCGGCGTTCCCGTCGTTCACATCAACGCCACGGCCGGAACCAACTGGGATGATTTGGTCTCATACTGCGTGCGCATGCACCTGATCGGGGTGGAGGGCCTATCCGGCATCCCCGGTACTGTCGGGGCCTCGGTGGTCCAGAACATCGGCGCCTACGGCCAGGAGGTCGGGCGTCTTGTCGACTCGGTCGAGGTCTGGGACCGCCAGGACAAAATAACTGCCTATCTGCGGGCCTCGGATCTGGTTTTCGGATACAGGACCTCCCTGCTCAAGCAGACCATGTACCAGGCGCCGGCTGTGCCCGACACGCGGTTCTTCCCTACGCCGCGTTACGTTGTTCTTTCGGTCACCCTGGTCCTGCGGCACGGATCAGAAGCTCGGGTGGGTTCGGCCCAGCTGGCCAAGGCTCTGGGCGTGGAGCCCGGAGCAACCCTGCCTCTGGAGCGGATTCGACAGGCGGTCCTGACCGTCAGAGCAGGCAAGGGGATGCTGGAGGATCCCTACCGGTACCTGACTGATTGGATGGGGTCCTGCCGCCGAACCTCCGACCTGGAAGAGGCACTGGAGGCAGTCCAGGGTGACCTTCACGGCCCTAGGGGCGAGCGGGCGCTGCTTGACCGTCATAGCTGCGGGAGTTTCTTCACCAATCCGATCATCAGTCGTGAGGCCGCGGATGCCCTGCCGGCGGATGCCCCTCGCTACCCTGTCGAAGACTCAGCCTTGGTCAAGACCTCAGCAGCTTGGCTGATTGATCATTCAGGTTTCCACAAGGGATTCGCTTTGGAGCAGGGGTCGGCTGCTGCCCTGTCTGACGTGCACACACTGGCCTTGACCAACCGCGGGGGTGCCGGATCAGACGACATGGTGGCCCTGGCCCGTGCCATCCAGAAAGGCGTGGATTCCACCTTCGGCATCCGACTGATTCCCGAACCGGTCACCCCGGGTATCAATTTGGCCTGGTAGCCCCTGCTTCAAGCTTCGTTTTTCAGACCCTCAGATCAATGCAAAGATCTGAGGGTCCGTTTTTTAATAATGCCGGGACCAGCAACAGCTGGCAACATATTCCTCCGCCATCCGTCTATCACATAGCTTGAAAACAGCAATGGACGAATCGGACAGTCACCCGCGTTGATGCGGGTTGAGACAGGCCCGTCGGGTTCATCTGTCCAGGTCATGGAAGGAATGGTATGGCGGTTTCCCACGACATAGCGGTCAGCGGCGTCCGTCCCGGCAAGGTCCTCCTGGTCGGCGAGGGTATGGGGCTCTTCGCGGCAGGCGAGGAGGGACCCTGCAGCGAAGTCGGATCTTTCAGCGCCTCGGTGGCCGGTGCTGAGCTCAATGTGGCAATCGGTCTGGAGCGGTTGGGTCAGCATCCGGTCTATATGACTCGCATAGGCCAGGATCCGATAGGCGAACGGATTCTGTACTTCATGCGGCAGAACAACCTGGACACTTCCTTGGTCGGCAAGGATGCCACTCGTTCCACTGGCTTTATGATGAAGTCCAAGGTAGAGCAGGGAGACCCCAAGACTTACTACTTTCGCAAGGGATCGGCGGCTTCGGCCTTGGGCCCGGCCGATGTCAAGGCCATCGACTGCAGCGGAATCTCGCTGATGCATATGACCGGAATCCTCCCAGCGCTTTCGGAAAGCACACTGGAAGCCAGCAAAGCGCTGGTTGAGCTGTCTCGGGCCAATCAGATTTTCGTTTCCTTTGATCCCAACGAACGTCCGGCTCTTTGGAAGAGCGACAGGCAAATGAAGCAGACGCTCCTGTCCTTGAGCGCCAAGGCTGATCTGGTCCTTCCAGGCATTTCCGAGGGCAGGCATCTATTCGGGCTGGACAATGTCCGCGATATCGGTCAGGCCTTCATTGACAATGGCGCCCGTTATGCGGTGGTCAAGGACGGGCCTGATGGAGCCTACGCGACGGACGGTCACGATGGTGTCTACGTTCCGGGTTTCAAGGTTGATGCGGTGGTGGACACAGTCGGTGCCGGCGACGGTTTCGCAGCCGGTGTCTTGTCGGCCCTGCTTGAAGGCCGACGCATGTCCGAAGCCTTGGAGCGCGGGTGTGCCGTTGGCGCCATGCAGACCCAGGTGGTATCCGACAACGAAGGCTTGCCCGACAAGGCCCAGTTAAATGACTTTATTGCCGGACACCAGCGGGCGGTGGTCAGACAGGTTGGCTGAGCCGATTTATCTGGGCGGCGATCAGAAGCCCTCCATGGACAGGCGATGGATTCGATTCAACAAGTTCAATTCCACAAGAGAAGGAAGCAGGCATGAGCGAGTTTGACAAGACGGACGTACCGGAGGACCGGATCGGATTGATCGATTTGATCAGAACAATCAAAGTGGTCCCGCTGGTGACCCTGCATTCACCCGAGGAAGCGGTTCCTCTGGCCAGGGCCCTGGCTTCCGGTGGAGTGCCCATCGCAGAGGTCACCTTCCGATCGGCTGCCGCCCTGGACGGGATGCGGGCTATTCACGACCAGGTGCCTGAGGTGACCCTGGTGGCAGGAACTGTGCACACGGTCGACCAGGCACGCCAGGCAGTGGAGGCAGGTTGCAAGGGTGTCGTCTCCCCAGCATTCAGCGATGCTGTGGTCGACTGGTGCATGGGCTCCCGGATACCGGTCTTGCCTGGAACGGCGACTCCCAGCGACATTGAGAAAGCCTATGATCTTGGTCTGCGTTTTACCAAGTTCTTCCCAGCCGAGGCTTACGGTGGCGTCAAGACCTTGAAGGCACTCTCCGGCCCCTTTGCCGAGATGAGCTTCCTGCCCACCGGAGGAGTCGGGTTCGGGAACGCCCGTGAATACATCGACCTGCCCAACGTCTTTGCTGTGGGCGGGAGCTTCCCTGTACCGTCCAAGGCCCAGCGCCAAGGCGATTGGAAAGCCGTTGCTGATGCCTGTGCGCAAGCCAGGCAGGTGGTGCAAGGCTGAGTGTGAGTCCCGGGCTGGTCATCGGTCGCCAAGTTCGGTGATCTGGCCGGACCTCCCGTATGGGCGGGATGATGCAAGCGGACGGAAAGGAAGCATCGTGGAAAGACTACAGGAATCAGTGGCTGTGCATCTGGGGCTGACCAGTGCACAGGCAGCTCAACGACCCATCAGGATCATCCAGTTCGGTGAGGGAAATTTCCTCAGAGCATTCGTCGATTGGATAGTCCAGCAGCTCAACAACAAGGGCTTGTTCGGGGGGAACGTTGCAGTTGTCCAGCCCCTTGAAAACGGCAGAGTCCATGTCTTGGAGGACCAGGAGCGGCTCTATACAGTCATTCTGGAAGGCCTCAAGGATGGAAAGCCCGTCCGTAGCCATGAGCTGATTGATTCCATCGGCAAGACAGTCGACCCCTACCGGGACTGGGATGGGTTTCTGGCTCTGGCCGATGATCCTGATACGCAGATCATCATCTCCAATACCACCGAGGCAGGCATTGCCGTCAACGATGGGGATAAGGTTACAGACCAGCCGCCAGCGGGATATCCGGCAAAGTTGGCTCATCTGCTCAAGCGTAGGTTCGACAGGTCCCTGCCAGGCTTCCTGATTATGCCCTGCGAGCTTATCGCCGACAACGGTCCGGCCCTGCATCGTGCTCTGATAAATGTCGCCGAACGGTTTGGATGGGGCAAGGATTTCACCGACTGGCTTGATCGAGAGAACACTTTCGTATCCACTCTCGTGGATCGGATAGTCCCCGGCTACCCGCGTGAAGATGCCCAGGAGCTTTGGGAGATGCTGGGCTACGAGGATCAGAACATGGTCAAGGCCGAACCCTTCCTGCTTTGGGTCGTAGCCGGTGACCAGACCGCCCAAAGCAGGGTTGATGAGCTGCTTCCCGCGCGGAAGGCCGGAATCGACCTGGTGACCTGCGATGCTGTACAGCCCTACCGTGAGCGCAAGGTTTATCTGCTCAACGGTCCTCATACCACCATGGCCCAGGTGGCTCGGCTGGCCGGATTCAAGACCGTAGGACAGGTCATGGGCGATAAGACCATGCGCTCTTTCATCACCCGCGAGATGGAGGAGGAGATCATTCCCGTCCAGACCCTGCCCAAGGAGGAGCTGGAGAACTTTGCTGCTGCGGTTCGCGAGCGGTTCGACAACCCCTTTGTCCAGCATTCTTTGGACTCCATAGGGTTGAACTCGGTCTCCAAATTCGTCTCACGCCTTCTCCCGCTGGTCACGGCAAACGTAGAGCAGGGACGCGGGCTTCCGGAACGCATCATCCTGGCGCTGTCCTGCCTCTTGTGGATTTACGGCGGCAAGGCCGGTGATGCAGTGAAGATTCAGGATGATCAAAAGGTCATCGATGCCTTCCACAAGGCTGCTGGTCAGGATGACTTTGTCAATCGGATTCTTTCCGATGCTTCCATTTGGGGCCATGACCTGACCAGGATTGCTGGACTAGTGGAAGCTGTCCAGAAGGACTTGGACGATTTGGCCGACCAGGGTGTCCAGCCCCTGATTGACCGATTGGCGTGAGCCAACAGTGCAAACGAGGGGTCAGTTGCTTCGGGGCAATTTGACTCTCGCATTTGCAAGTATGTCGGCTTTCCCAGGTTGAAGGAGACTTCCCACAGGGCGTGGTCCTGACGGGAACACTGAATAAGTGTCTGATGTCAGATCGGGTTTGCGATTGACCCAGACCGGCATCAGACGCTTTCTTATTGTTCAGGGTTTTTTCTGCTTTATCAACGGTTGTAGCGGTAAGCGTCCCAGACTCCAAGCAGATACTGGATGCCCATGGCGCGGTCATAAAGGCCGTAGCCTGGCCGCGGTCTGCCGGCTTCCGTGTTCTCGCTCCATAGATGCCGTCCGTGGTCGGGGCGGATGTAGCCCTGGTAGTCGGCCTCGGCGTAGGCCTTCATGATGCCGACGGTGTCCACGTTCCCCTCGCTTGCACGGTGACCCACCTCATAGAACGAGCCCTGCTCGTCGGTGAATCGGATGTTGCGCACGTGGCTGAAGTAGATCCTGTCCATGAAGGTCTTGACTGCATCCACGGCGTCGTTGCCTCTTCTGGATGAGAAGGATCCCAGACACAGGCACAGTCCGTTGCAGGGGCTGGGGTTCAGGTCCAGCACTCGTTGGATCCCCTCCTTGCTGGAGACCACGCGCGGCCAGCCGAACAGGTCGAATGCAGGGTCGTCGGGGTGGACGGCCAGCTTGACCCCGTAGCGCTCGCAGGTGGGGATCACGGCATCCAGGAAGTACTTGTAGTTGGCGTACATCTGCTCGTGGTCCATTCCCTGATAGGCCTCCATCAGTTCAGGCAGGTGGGCAAGCCTTTCTGGTTCCCAGCCGGGCACAGTCAGTGATCCGGCCCCCTTCAGGGTTTCGTCGATGATGCCCTGTGGGCTGAGCTGGTCCACCTGGTGCTGGTTGTAGTAGAGGGCGGTGGACCCGTCTGGGCAAGGGTGGAACATCTCCGTGCGCAGCCAGTCGAAGACCGGCATGAAGTTGTACGTGACGACTTTGACCCCGGCCTTGCCCAGGTTGGCTACGGTCTCGATGTAGGCGTCAATGGCCTGGTCCCGGCTGATTCCGAGGACCGTCGAACCGGTCTTGATGGACTCGTGAACGTTGACGGACTCAACCACGTCAGCGTTGAAGGTCTTGGTTATGCCTGCCGCCCGATCCCTGGCAGACAACTCGGTGATTGTGGCCATGGCCTCTTCGATTTCGTCCGGCTGCCAGACCTCGCCGGCCTGTTTATGGTGCAGGGACCAGACAATGGTCTCCACCCCCGGAATCTGACGAATATCGTCCAGGCTGATGGTGTCGTTGCCCTGGCCATACCAGCGGAATCCCATGTGCATGATGTTTTCTCCTTACATCCGGATCGGGCGGACCCGGTATTGTGTGCCTTGTTCAGTCAGTAGGCTGCCGATGTCACCAGGCGCTTGCAGCCTTGTGAAGGGTGCTCGCTACAGCACCGTTGCCCCGGCACATGGCGGTCAGGAAGGTCTCGATTTTGTCGGCCAGCGGGGTGGCGTTCAGATCGGTTCCGAAGATGGATGTGTCGGCCAGGATGGACTTGATCGTGGTCGCCAGAGTCTCCTTCTTGGCTGACCCGTTGAGTGGGATGTCGACCAGAATTCTTTGAAGCTCCTCCAGGCGCGGGTCTGGGCTCAGCTTGACCGGCCGTCCGGCATCGTCGATTCCATTGCCATCCGAACCGATCAGCAGCCGCAGCCAGGCGGCGATGATCAGCGGGATGGCTTCCAGATCGGCTGTGTCAAGGTCCTTGGCTCGGATGTACTTGCTGATGGTGATTCCGTATCTGACCGGAATCTTCTGGGAGGTGTCGGCGCAGATGCGCGCCGGCGTATCGGGCAGGCCAGGATTGGGAACCCTGATCTCAATGACTTGGCGGAGGAACTCCTTGGGGGAGAAGATACCCGGGTCCTCGACCACAGGCAGTCCTTCCACATACCCCAGACGGGTGACCAAGGCCTTGAGGTCCGGGTCTGCGATGGTCTTTGACATGGTCGGATATCCCAGGAGCATCCCGAAGACGGCCAGGGCCGTGTGCAAGGGGTTCAGGCAGGTGGTGACCTTCATCTGGTCGGCGGCGTTGACCGTGTCCTTGTCAGCCATGTAGACCCCTGCTTTCTCCAGAGGCGGGCGGCCTGCAGGGAAGTCGTCCTCAACCACCCAATACCAGGTTTCCTCAGTGTTGGCATATGGGGCCATAGCGGTTCCGCCCCTGGTCCGGAAAGGTTCCGCATCGGCGATGCCCAGGGCCTTGAGGCGGCGCCCCACCTCCTTGTCAGGGTTGGGAGTGATTCTGTCGATCATGGTCAGCGGGAAGGTGATCTTGTTCCTGTCTCTGAGGTAGTCGCCGAAGCCTTTTTCGATCAGACCCCTCCCTATCCACTCGTCAGCCATCTGCCTGACGGCTTGGCCGAACCGCTCCCCGTTTCGTGAGAAGTTGTCGGTGCTGACCAGGGCCAGGGGAAGAGCACCGGCCTGGAAGCGCTCCAGCAGGAGGGCCGTGATGACTGCGATGGCGCTCTTGGCTTTATCAGGTCCACCCTCGAATTCCGGAGCGATCCATGGCAGCGGCTGGCCTTGGGAGTCGACCAGGGCATAGCCTTTTTCGGTGATGGTCGTGGTGACCATCTGCAGGCTGGGATTGCGGAAGACCAGCCTCAGATCATGCAAGGGCTTCGGATGCTCGCCCAGCGGGTAGGCGCCCGCAACGGAGGCGATCAACGATGTTTTCATGGATCCGTCCGCTCTCAGGATGACCTGAAGATAGCGGTCGTCGAAGGGGGTGTAGGCCTGATCGACGATGGCGGGGTCGAAGGATTCGGCCACCAATATGCCTCGGTCGGTGGCGCCTGACTCCAGAAGTTGTTGGGCAATGGGGGCGTGGACTGCCCTGAAGAGATTGCCGGCCCCAAAGTGGATCCAGGCAGGCGAGCGCTTGGTGGCCTGGCGCATGGCTTCGATGTCGTAGGTTGGCAGGGTCACGCCGGCCTTCTGCCAGGCTGTGGACTCATTATGTATATCGTCACTAAGGTGAAGCATCAGTGCCTTCCTTTATCAAAAAAACATATCGCGGAGACCAGGCGTAAACGCTTGCCCATCCTGCTTCCGAACCTATCAAGTTGGTGCCTGTCTGCTTTCGTAGTTGCAGTTTGTTTCTCATCAGACTGCTGTCGGCTGCTACAGGACTGGGAAGTCACTTATACTTGGAAGCCAGAAGTGCTCGGCGCCGTCGACGTGTATTTCATGCGATATGGGGCAGACGAAGGAAGGCTGATACGAATAGATGAAGACCGGAGCAGATTCGGGTGGCGATGCCTCCACGGACAACCGCCATATCACCATATATGATGTGGCTCGTCAGGCCGGGGTGTCCCCCTCAACGGTCTCGCGTACCTTCTCGCGCCCGGATCGGGTCAGTATTTCTACGGCTCGAATGGTTCAGAAGGTCGCTGATGAACTGGGCTATCACAGCGATATCGTCGACAGCCGGTCAGGCTCGCAGGGCAGGGGGCTGGTTGCGGTCATTGTGCCCGACCTGGGCAATCAGTTTTTCACCGGTGTTATTCGCAACATCCAGGACGAGTGCGAACGCTTGCGCTTTGAAACCCTGATTCTTGATACCCGGGAGTCTATCACCAGGGAGCGCAGGATCGTCGATACGGTCGCTCCCGTGGTCTCGGGAATCATCCTGGTCTCCCCGAGGATGCCCGATGCCATGATCCGCAAGTGCGCCCAGCTGCGTCCTTTGGTCAGCGTCAACCGTGACGTTCGTGGTGTATCCAGCATCAGCATCGACGTGGCCAAGGGGGCCTGTCAAGCGGTCGATTACCTATACTCATTGGGTTATCGGAGTCTCACTTATTTGGATGGTCCGGCGGCCTCATGGTCAGGAGGCATCCGGTGGCGGCATATCTTCAATGAATGCGACGCCAAGGGGATGAGCGTCAAGCGTTCGCTGCCTTGCGCTCCTACCTTTTACGGAGGCTATTCCTTCGCAGAGAAGTATATGGACGACCCTACAGGAGCGGTCATCGCCCATAATGATCTGATGGCAATCGGCCTGATCGCGGCCCTCAGACGGCTTGGTTGCGAGTGCCCTCGTGATATCTCTGTCATCGGGTTCGACAACGACACCATGTCCATGGTGAGCAGTCCGCCTCTGACCACCATTCATATGTCCCTTTCAGTCCTCGGGCGGGGGGCTGCCGACCTTCTTATGCAGCGTCTTTCCGGAGCCAACCTGTCTGTAGCCCCGACGGTTCCGGCCCGTCTGGTCATCAGGCAGAGCACGGGTGCAAGGTCGAGCAAGCCTGTGGATCGAAACAGGGCAGCGAAGGAATCTCGGTCATGAGCGGTCATAACCGTTCCAGGCGTGTGACGATCAGAGAGGTGGCTGACAAGGCCGGCGTCTCGCCCTCCACGGTATCAAGGGCATTCGCTCGGCCTGATAGGGTCAGTGCGGCCACAACCAAGCGGATAGTCGCTGCAGCCGACGCACTGGGGTACTATACGGAGCCGGTCGATACGGTTCCGTCCAGAACGCTCCGGGGCATGATCGCCATCATCGTTCCGGACATCGCCAACCAGTTCTTCTCTGACATCATCCGTTCTGTACAGCACGAGTTCAACCTGGCAGGATTTGCCCTTATCGTCGCTGAATCCGAGGAAAGCGCCAGCAGAGAGCGTGAGGCCTTCAACAAGGTCGCCGCCTATGTGGACGGGGTGATTCTGACTTCCTCGAGAATGCCTGATGCCATGATCCGCAAGTGCGCCCAGACCAGGCCCATCGTCGTGGTTAACCGGACCGTGCGTGGGGTGCCCAGTGTGGCCATCGATATTGGCACTGGTATCCGTCAGGCCGCAGAGCTACTGGTTTCCATGGGCTTTTCTCGAGTGACCTATCTGGATGGTCCTTCTTCGTCATGGTCGGTGGGAGTCAGGTGGAATCACACCTGCGAAGAGTTTCGCAAGCGTGGGGTGACTGTTCGACGAATTTGGCCGGGTCTTCCCACCTTCGTCGGCGGGTATGCCCTGGCCAAGCAGTACCTGAATGATCCTACAGGCGCCGTCATTGCCCACAATGACCTGATGGCCTTGGTTTTCATGGCAGCTATGCGTCGTCAGGGGATTCGCTGTCCGGAAGACTATGTGATCATCGGATTCGACAATGACACTATGGCGCAGGTCAGTGATCCGCCATTGTCCAGCGTGGGTAACACCCCGCCGAAACTGGGTAAGACAGCGGCCGGCATTCTTCTGGATCGGCTGAATGGCCGAACCAATCTGGCGCAGAGCATCATGATTCCCTCTCGCCTGATCGTCCGGGAAAGCACGGGTGATGCTACGTCAGGTTCCTGATCAGGGAAGGTTTCGACAAATCATGGCAACATCGAGACCGTCTCTTTTCAGGCGCGCATAGGCTGACTCATGGTATATGTGAGTTCCGATCGTGTGACTGTTTCGCCTGTCCGTTGGTCTGTACAGGGGAATTTTGGGCATGGCGGAAATTCGAATGCCGGACTTGCTGTTTTCGACTAAGGAGTTTGTAGTGGCTTTCCTGGATGATGATTTTCTTCTCGGGACGCAATTGTCTCGGGAGTTGTTCCATGAGGTGGCCGAGAATCTTCCTCTGGTGGATTATCACTGCCATTTGCACGCCAAGGAGATCTATGAGGATCCCAACTTCGATAATATTGTCGATGCTTGGCTGACGGATGGTCACAATTATGGAGACCATTATAAGTGGCGGCTGGAGAGGGCCAATGGCATTCCGGAACGGTTGATCACCGGAGACGGGGACCCTTGGGACAAATTTATGGCTTATGCCCGGACCATGGAACAGGCTGTGGGTAGCCCAGTCTATCTGTGGACGCACATGGAGCTGCAGAGGTACTTCGGCATCCGCGAACCCCTGACCACCAAGACCGCCAAGTCCATCTTTGATCAGACGAATGAACAGCTGGCCACCCCGGACTTCTCGCGAAGAGCACTTCTGCGTCGCATGAACGTCAAGATCGTCTGCACCACGGATTCCCCTGAGGACAATCTGGAGTATCACGATCAATTCGCCAAGGAGGGGGAGTCCTTTAGGATGGTTCCCGCCTTCCGTCCGGATGCGGCCCTGAATCCGACCGCCGAAGGGTATGGCGATTGGATCGGCACAATGGAGTCGGTCTGTGGCAAGCCGATCAATGACTTCAGCGGACTGGTCGACGCTCTGCGTGATCGGGTGGAGTACTTCCACCAGCATGGTTCCAGACTCTCCGACCACGCTGTCGATGTGGTGGAGTTCGCTCCGGCGACTGCTGAGAATCTGGATGCCATTTTCAGCAAGGCCAGGGCCGGGCTAGACCTGGACAGGCAGGAACAGGCCCAATATCGTGCGGCTCTCCTTCTTGAGTTGATGCGAATCTACAAGGATAAGGGCTGGACCATGCAGCTGCACCTTCAGGCCAGCCGCAACAACAACTCGACGGCTTTCCAGAAGCTTGGAGCCGACACGGGTTACGATTCGATGGCCGACAATTCGGTTGCCGCCCCCCTTGCCGCACTCCTTGACCAGGCGCAGAGTTCGAACATTTTGCCCAGAACCATCGTCTATTCCCTCAATCCCAACGACTATATGGCCATAGCCACTGATTTAGGCTGCTTCGGAGGCGATGATCGGGGCCAGCTTCAGTTGGGCAATGCCTGGTGGTTCAACGACACCGTTACCGGGATGCGTCGGCAACTCGAAGTTTTGGCTGAAACCTCGCTCCTGGGCAATGCGGTAGGAATGACCACGGACTCCCGCAGCTTCCTGTCCTTCCCCAGGCATGAGCTCTTCCGCAGAGTGCTTTGCGGGCTCTTGGGCGACTGGGCCGCCCAGGGCGTCATACCTGATGACAAGGAGTATCTGGCTCCTCTGGTCCGTGCGGTCTCCTATGAGAACGCCCTGGCCCTTTTTGAGAGCTAAGGCCCAAGTAGTCGGCAGGGTTGACTTGCGCTATACGATTGTGCAGCGGACAGGTCGATCCGCAGACAACAAGGGTGTCGGGCAAGATGGCTCTCGGATCCACGGTTTGGCCTGACTCTGTCTTGCCTACGCCATCACCGGCCACGCCGATCACTGTGGATGTTCAGGGTTCCACTGAGCAAGGCGTTACGCTGGACGAGACTCTGGTGCTTTATGTGTAGAGCGCGGATGGGGCCAAGTTCTCCTTCAAGGTCAAGGATCAGCCTCAGCATGGTCTGCTTACCATTCGTGAGGACGGCGCCTTCTGGCTTCTGTTGCAGGAATCCTCATGGGGCTGGCGTTCTTCATTGGGATAAACCAGCATCCCAAATCGGAACGCTAGTCAAATATGGCCCCGGCCTCGCCTCAAAGGAGGGGACCCGGGGTCTTTTTCTGCGCAAAGGTTGGCAACAAAGTGATTGGTATCCTAGAGGGCTCGTTAGCTTAAAAGTATGAGTGACGCAAAGCGGCATTGCATGATTCCAGAAGGCGGCTCCACAGGATTCGTCTCCACCTGTGGCAACGGTAAAGCCGCTGGTTTGAAGCATGACTATATCAACGATATACCGGCGCGGACCGGCCAGGATACGATTCTGCTTAATCCTACAGATATGGTGGCTGTCGCTGCCAGGAATCTGGAGCCCGGCGAAAGTGTCGTGGTAGAGGGTCGTGGCGAGGTGACGGTGCTTGACCAAATTCCCCGTGGACACAAACTTGCGCTTCAGGACATTTCCAAGGGTGAGGACGTCATCAAGTATGGCTATGCCATCGGCCATGCCAGGGAGGCTATCACTACAGGACAATGGGTCCACACGCACAATCTGGCCACCAACCTGGGCGCCGACCTGAGCTACCGTTATCAGCCGGTTACCGACACGGTCAAGCCGGGCAGTCCGACCGGGACTTTCCAAGGATATAGGCGCGCGACAGGCAAGGTAGGCAT
The DNA here is from genome assembly GCF_016101415.1 of Bifidobacterium sp. M0404. NCBI lineage: Bacteria > Bacillati > Actinomycetota > Actinomycetes > Bifidobacteriales > Bifidobacteriaceae > Bifidobacterium > Bifidobacterium sp. M0404. Next base: position 531,656 of record NZ_JACFQP010000002.1, read on the forward strand.
CCGCAACGACCTTTATATCGTCCCAACCGTAGGCTGCATCAACAGTCTGTGTAACGCCATGGCACGGTCTTTTTCAGCCCGCCATCCCGGTAACGGATCTTTTGACTCGGTGATCGTGGCGCGTCATCCTTATGGATGCTCCCAACTCGGCGGCGATCTGGTCTACACCAGGCGTTGTCTTCAGGACATTGCCACCCATCCCAACGCTGGGGGTGTGCTCCTCGTTGGTCTTGGGTGTGAAAACAATCAGATGGAGGACATGCTGAGCACCCTGGACGAGTACGACACGAACCGGGTTCGTTGGATCATATGCCAGGAGGTGGAGGACGAGCTGGACGAGGCCGATGCCCTCCTGGACCAGATTAACGAGGCGGCCAAAGGCGATCACCGCGAAGAGGTGCCCCTGTCCGAACTCAAGGTCAGCGTCAAGTGCGGCGGGTCCGATGGAATGTCAGGCATCACGGCCAACCCGCTGGTCGGTCGGTTCGCTGAATGGGTGGTTACTCAGGGTGGTTCCGTGGTCCTGGCCGAGGTCCCTGAAATGTTCGGGGCCGAGCAGGTCCTGATGAGCCAGGCACGCGACGAGCAGGTCTTCCAAGATGTCGTCGATCTTATCAACAATTTCAAGGGGTTCTTCCGCAAGTACGGCGAAGTCATATCCGACAACCCCTCTCCAGGCAACAAGAAGGGCGGAATCACGACTTTGGAGGACAAATCCTTGGGTTGCATCCGCAAAGGCGGTCGTTGCGAGGTCGAGGACGTGCTCAACTATGGTGACCATATTTCCAGGCCCGGGCTCTCTCTGCTGCAGACGCCAGGCAACGACCTTGTCTCCAGCACGGGAATGGCCGCAGCCGGAGCGCAAGTGGTCCTCTTCACTACTGGCCGGGGCACTCCCTTCGGAACTTTCGTGCCTACTGTGAAAGTAGCTACCAACACGCCTCTGGCCACCAAGAAGCATCGTTGGATTGATTTCGACGCCGGTCGTCTTCTGGATGAGCCCGGAGATCAGGTTTTCAACGATTTTCGTAGGAAAGTCCTTGCAGTGGTCAACGGTGAGCAGACCTGCAATGAGCGCAACGGCATGCAGGACATTGCCATATTCAAGGATGGCCCGACTGAATAAAGTACGGGCTGCACCCAGTGGGCATCCTGGTCGGAACGGCTGGGGCGCTTTGTTGTCTAGTTGTCTATTGGCGGATTGCTGCGCCTTGATCGAGTTGCCGATTCCGGAAGGCTTGCCAGCGGGTAATATCCCGAAATGAGCAAAGTCCGGAGTTGTGTGCCCCTATCTCCTATAGTGATGGACCTGAGGAGTTTGCGTCACAATAAGTCACGATTGGGAGCAGGATGGAATTATTCAGAAAGAAATCCGTTGAACAGACCCTGGCGGAGACCGGGGAGGAGGGCAGGTCGCTCAAGCGAACGCTGACCACCTGGGACCTGGCCATTATGGCAGTCGCAGTGGCCGTGGGCGCTGGCATCTTCTCGGTGGGGGCCCAGGCGGCGGCCTTCCATGCGGGGCCGGCCGTCATCATCTCCTTCGTCATCGCAGGCATAGTCTGCGCAGCAGCCGTCATGTGCTACGCGGAGTTCGCCTCCATGATCCCGGTTTCAGGCTCGGCCTACACCTTCACCTACAACACCATAGGCGAACTGGTGGCTTGGATCATCGGCTGGGACCTGATTCTGGAGATGCTCATGGCCGCCTCAGTCATCTCCAAGTACTGGGGCGTCTACCTGAATGACTTCATCCATCTGATGGGCGGCACCTCATTCAGCTCCAGCTTCCATCTGGGCGGCCTGGATGTGGACCTGGCCCCGCTGGCGGTCGTCACCCTCTTCACGGTTCTTCTGGTTCTGGGTACCAAGCTCTCGGCCCGGTTCGACGGCGCCTTGACTGTCCTCAAGATTGGTATCGTGGTCTTCGTCATTGTGGTGGGCTTCTTCTACGTCAAGTTGGACAACTATCGACCTTTCATCCCGCCTTCCGAGCCCGCTTCGGCCGTTCCGGGGGCCAGCGTGCCAGGAATCATGGGCCAGCCGCTCTGGCAGTGGGTTTCCGGCATGCAGCCCACCATCTACGGTGTCCCCGGCATCCTCTCAGGCGCAGCCCTGGTCTTCTTCGCCTTCGTGGGCTTCGATATCGTCGCCACAACCTCCGAGGAGGCCAAGGAGCCCCACAAGACCATTCCCCGCGGAATCGGTCTGGGCATGTTGATCGTCATCACCCTGTACATCCTGGTAGCCATCGTCACCACCGGCATGGTCTCCTACAAGGATCTGGCCAAGGCCAAGAACCCCTCCCTGGCAACCGGCTTTGAGATGGTAGGCGCTCCTTGGGCCGCCAAGATCATCTCCTTCGGCATCGTGGTGGGGCTGACCACTGTGGTTATGGTGCTCCTGCTAGGGCTGACCCGAATCGTCTTCGCCATGAGCCGTGACGGGCTTCTTCCCCGTGCTCTGTCGCGCACCGGTCGTCATGGCACACCTGCCCGCATCCAGATCCTGGGCGGTATCGTGGTGGCCGTCGTGGCCTCCTGTTTCCCCATAGATGTCTTGTCCGACATGGTCAACATCGGCACACTCTCGGCCTTCCTGCTGGTGGCCATTTCCCTGCCCATCATGCGCAAGCGCCGGCCCGACCTGCCCCGATCCTTCAAGATGCCCGGCAACCCCTGGGTCCCCATTCTGATTGCTCTGGCCTGTCTCTGGCTCATGCTCAACCTGACCGTACTGACCTGGATCCGGTTCGTGGTCTGGTTGGCTGCGGGTCTGGCTATCTACTTCGGCTATTCCTACCGGCACTCCCTGCTTGGCCGTCATCAGCTCAGCGGGAAGATATCCGAGGCCACCCAGGCCGGTCTGGACTGACCTGGAGCGTCGGCGCTGGAGTGTAGAGTGAGTACTCGCATACTCAGGAGGTAACCCATGACCTACGTCATCGCTCAGCCCTGCGTGGACGTCAAGGACAAGGCCTGCGTGGACGAGTGCCCGGTGGACTGCATCTACGAGGGCGTTCGTTCGCTCTACATCAACCCCAACGAGTGCGTGGACTGCGGCGCCTGCGAGCCGGTCTGCCCGGTGGAGGCCATTTTCTACGAGGACGACCTGCCCGATGAGTGGACTTGGTATAAGGACGCAGCGACTGATTTCTTCGCCCAGGTGGGAGATGCCGGTGGTGCTGCCGCGGTCGGCCCCTATGATCACGATCCGGAGGGTGTTGCAGCCCTGCCACCCAACAAATAGTCGATTAAGGCTGACGAGCCGCGGAAGGGAGCCATCCCACCGCGGCTTATTTATAGGAGAAAGGCAGACCATGGGTTTTCACTCGTTCGAATCCCCCTACGACTGGTCAAGGATTGACACTTACCGGCGGCGTGCTGAGCAATGCCCTGGCGGTCTGGTCGACCTCTCGGTGGGTTCGCCGGTGGATCCAGTGCCCAGGTCGGTCAAGGAGGCCTTGGCTGAGGCTGCAGATGATGGCCAGGCGCGAGGATATCCCAAAACCGCCGGTGATGATTCCCTGCGGCAGGCCGTGGCCGACTGGTTCCGTCGTCGCCGTGGGGTCGATCTTGATGCCGTGGGCGCGGACCTGGTGCCCACGGTCGGGTCCAAGGAAGCGGTGGCACTCATGGCCTCACTCTTGCATCTGGGACCGGGGGACCGGGTGGTGCAGCCGAAGGTATCCTATCCCACCTATGCCATCGGAACCCAGCTGGCTGGAGCCCAGGTGACAACCGTGGATGATCCGGCTAATACGGATTCATGGGTGGATTTGCCTGGCGTGCGAGCAGTATGGATCAATTCGCCAGGCAACCCCAGTGGGCAGGTCATAGACCGAGCCGGGTTGTCCAAGATTGTAAGGGCGGCTCGCTCGATTGGTGCCACGGTCCTGAGCGACGAGTGCTATGCCATGCTGGATTGGTCAGGAACTACCCAAGTCGGGCAGAATGCGCCGATCCCGGCCTCACCCTGCATCCTGGAACCTGAAGTCTGTGGCGGCGATGCCAGCGGCATACTCTGTCTGTATTCGATGAGCAAGCAGTCCAACATGGCCGGGTACAGGGCGGCCCTCGTGGCCGGCGATGCTCGTTTGGTGAAGGCCATGACCGCCTACCGCAAGCAGGTGGGACTGATTGTGCCAGGTCCGGTACAGCGGGCCATGCGAGCCGCTCTGGAGGACGGAGAAGCTGTGATGGCCCAGCGAGAGATCTACGCCCGTCGTCTTCGGGCCTTGGCTCAAGCTCTGACGGCTTACGGATACGATGCCGTCATGCCACAGGGTGGACTTTATATCTGGGCGCAAGCCCGTTCGGGCGATTGCTGGGCAGATATGGCCGACCTGGCCCGTATGGGGATTCTGGCCAGTCCTGGGGAGTTCTACGGGGATAGTCACCGTTTGCGATTCTCATCCACCATATCCGACGACCAGTTGGAGCTGGCCCTGGAGCGTTTGCATACAGGCGCTTAGAGACCCATGCTGACTGAACCCTTGCCGTAGCGGTTCCTGATGGAGTCCATGGTGGCCTCTGCCTGATCCAGGCGCTGGGACTCGCTGCCGGTGTGACGTTTGCTCTCGCGCATGATGTCGTCCAAGGATGGCTGGATAGGGGTATCTTCCACCCGGCTCAGACCGGATGCGCTGACACCGGCTAGGCGGATCAACCTGGGCAGGGAGGTGTCCATGGGAACACCCTCAGGCAGCCCCAGCATGGCCTTAAGCAGTCCGACCGCCTGCGGATAGATGCGATTGGCTGAGTTGACCGGTGTCTCCAGGGTATGGGCCTTGGTCATATAGCGCAGGTCATCAAAGCGCAGTTTGACGGTGATGGTCCGAGCGATTAGGTCATGCGCTCGCAGTCCGGTGGCCACCTCGTCGCTGCAGGTGCGCAGGAGGTCGCAGACCTGCTTCATGCTGGTGGTGTCGTGCAGGAAGGTGCGTTCCGCGCCCAGGGATTTCTCAGGTGCTCGTGGCTTGACCGGATCGTCGTCCAGGCCGTGGGAGGCCTGTGCCAGCATCCGTGCTGTGACGGTCGAACCTGTGGCCCGAGCCAGATCCCGCTCGCTCATGGTGGCCAAGTCGGCCACATCTTTGATGGCCCAGGCGTTGAGCCGCTTTTCCAGGGCCGGTCCGATGCCGGGGATCCCGCGCAGGGGCATCAGCTGGACGAACTCGGCCTGCCGGGCCTTGGGAATCAGCAGCATGCCGTCAGGCTTGGCATTGGTGGAGGCCATCTTGGCTACCAGCTTGTTGGTGGCGATGCCCACCGAGCAGGTCACGTGGAATTGGCGCGCCACGCTGGCTCGAATCCACCGGGCTATGGCTGTGGGCATGCCCCAGCGCATGAGCGCCCCGGACACGTCCATATAGCATTCGTCTACGGAGACCTGCTCGATCTGATCGGTGATTTGTGAGAAAATCGTATCAAATATCCGTCGTGAAATGCCCCGGTAATAGGTCATGTCGACCGGGAGGAAGACCCCTTGAGGGCACAGTCGCTTGGCGCGTGCCAGGGGCATGGCCGAGTTGATGCCAAAGGCTCTGGCCTCATAGCTGGCCGCCGACACCACCGAACGCTGCCCGGTGCCGATAATGACCGGCCTTCCCTGCAATTGCGGGTGTCGTGCAACCTCACAAGAGGCGTAGAAAGCATCCATGTCAATGTGCAACACCGTGCAGCCGGTTTCGTCATGTCCCCAGTCCTTCTTGGCGGCTGCAAGCCTTGGTGCGGTACTCATGACTCCATGATATAAGGGGCCCCCAGAGGAACATGCGATAAATTATTCTCGAATGTAAATTCTTAGAAAAGATTCAATATTCTGGTTTTTATCCATGAAAAATGGATGGACATGTACCTGCCTCATCCGATTCTGCTGCTCCGGCGAGTCAGGTCAGTCAATCATGGTATTCTATTGTTTTGTTCTCGAAAATTGAGGGACTAAGGTCCCGGATCGGGAGCCAGCATGGAGACGTGCCTGAGTGGCCGAAAGGGGCACCCTGCTAAGGTGTTGACTGCGCAAGCGGTCCAGGAGTTCGAATCTCCTCGTCTCCGCCTGATGGCCGGTGATTGTTGATTTTGCACGATCACCGGTCTTATTTATTGCCATTGGTATCTGTTTCCCTGTCTCTTGCAGGGCTGCAGTCTGGGAGGATTCAAGTCTGTGAGGTGGCGGACCGATGGTGCATGGCATAAGTCTGTCTGGCAGTGCAGATCACCGCTGGGCAATGGCCGCATGCCACCTCCCTCCGATCATGTGGTGGATGGAGCTTGGCTTCCAGACAGGGGAATCAGCATGTGGCCTTCGCCCAGTGCAGTGGGCTGGACACGGCCCTGCAGAAGGTCGTCCAGCCGACCATTGAAGGCTGGCACTGCCGCGGGCTCCAGGTCGTAGGTCAGTCGCACCCGGTCAGTGAAGTCCTCGTTTTCCATGTGTCCCCCAGAGGTGCGGATCAGACGGCGAATGGAGTCATACTCCGGGTAGTCCACGGTGATCGTGAAGCGCTCCGTCGGGAGCACGCGTGCCGATCTTGCTGCCTTGAGTGCCAGGGAGGCTGCTGAGGAATAGGCTCGGATCAACCCCCCTGATCCCAAAAGGATTCCCCCGAAGTATCGGGTCACGGTCAGGACGCAATCGGTCAGTCCCTGTCGACGCATGACCTCAAGTATGGGCTTGCCGGCCGTTCCTGAGGGTTCTCCGTCATCGCTCATGCGCTCGCTGGTGCGGCCCTCGGGTCCCCAGATCGCGCAGTGGCAGACGTGCCGGGCTTTGGGGTGCTGTAAGCGGACCTTTTGGACGAAGGCCATGGCCGCATCTTGGTCCTCCACATGGCAGGCCTGGCCGATGAACTCGGACTTCCGCTCGGTCAGAGAGCCTGTGGCCGGTTTCTGCGGCGTATCCAATATGGTGAGCAAATCGGCTTGCCTCCTATGCCTACCGTCTCTCGGTTCCTGCGCTATCTCCATGTTAGAGGGGATTCCGGGCCGAGTCTGATATCAAGGAGGCGACCTAAGCTGGCCGCATGACCAATCCTCAGGACCAACCGGAAACCGAACCTCCATCAGCCGGCAAGCCCCATGAGGCCCTGACCGTTTTCTATGAAAGGCTCAGGCACTCCACGGATACGGCCGAGCTGCACGAATTCGCCCGCAGTCCACTGCCCGACAGGTCAGATCAGGCTGCTTTCTCCCGCTTCACGGCATTGCTGGAGGCGGTGGCTGGCAATGAACACACGCCGGTGGAGGACAGGGTCTACCTGGCGCAGACCATGCCCTTTCCCAACATTCTGGTCAAGCTCTCCCAGGATTCCAGCTCCGAGGTCCGCCGGGCGGTGGCCGCCAACAAGGACGACAAGAACTGGCTGGCAGGTCTGCTCACCAAGGATGACGACGCCGGAGTCAGGGCTGCCGCGCTGACCAACCCTATGACCTCTTGGAAGATGCGTCTGGAAGGCGCCCAGGATGAACGAACCGATGCCGAGACACTAGACTTCCTGGGAGCTTTGGGCACCCGCGCGGAGCAGGATGCCCCCCATGTGCTGGCCGCCATGGTGCGCCGGGCCGTGGCCCTGAATCCCAACACGGGACAGGCGACCCTTGAGGCCCTGAGCAAGGACCCGGACGGTCAGGTGGCACGGGCGGCTGCCTCCCGTTGAAACAGGAGCGGACGCGAATTTTGACGAACGGCATACAGGCGTTACAATAATGGATTGTTGTGTTTCCCTAAGGGGTCCTCAAAGCGCTTTTCCCACTCGCCGTCTAGGACTTTAAGGGAGCCCACGGAATACATGGCTTTCGGCCGGCATGGCAGCATGTGGCGCGGAGAGCCTGAAACACAATGCAAGGAAAAGGTTGAATCGTGAAGACTTTCACCCCGAAACCAGCCGATCTGACACATGACTGGTATATCGTCGACGCCTCCGGTGTGGTGCTGGGGCGTCTGGCAGCTCAGGTGGCCGATCTGCTGCGCGGCAAGAACAAGCCCACCTATGCGCCCTACGCCGACTCCGGCAACAACGTCATCGTCATCAACGCATCCAAGATGGTGCTGACGGGTAACAAGAACGACAAGGTGCTCTATACCCACTCCGGTCGTCCCGGCGGCCTGCGTCGCGACTCTTACGGGCAGCTGATGGAGCACAACCCTGAGCGCATCATCATGACGGCGGTCAAAGGCATGCTGCCCAAGAATAAGCTGGCCAAGGTCCAGCTGACCAGGCTGCGGGTCTTCGCAGGCGAGGAGCATCCTCACACTTCACAGCAGCCCATTGAGTACAAGATCCATCAGGTTGCCCAGCAGGCCAAGTAGGACCAGAGGAGATAATCACCATGGCTGAAAACAACAACAGCTCCGCGGTTCTTGAGGCCGAGGAGACCAGTGCTTCCTACACTTCCGAGACCAACGCTGGTGCAGGCACCGGCACCTCCGCCATCGAGCCGGGCTACGGCACTGGCCGTCGCAAGGAGGCAGTCGCCCGCGTTCGTCTGATCCCGGGCTCCGGCAAGTGGAGCATCAACGGGCACACCCTGGAGGAGTACTTCCCCAGCAAGCTGCACCAGCGCGAGGTCAACTCGCCTATCGTGCTGCTCAAGCTCGAGAACAAGTTCGACGTGGTTGTTCGCGTCGATGGCGGCGGCGTGACCGGCCAGGCCGGCGCAGTCCGGCTGGGCGTTGCACGCGCCTTGAACGCCATCGATAGGGACGCCAACCGTCCTGCCTTGAAGAAGGCCGGGTTCCTGACCCGTGACGCCCGCGTGGTGGAGCGCAAGAAGGCTGGTCTGCATAAGGCCCGTCGCGCCCCGCAGTTCTCCAAGCGCTGACGTTCGCAGTTTCTTTTATCCCCGAGGTTCTCATGGACCTTGGGGATTTTTTCATGTCTGGATTCATGCCTGGCAGGTCCAGTCTGAAGCGAACGGCAAAGCGCACGTTCGGGTGCGGAAAATGACCAGAAAAACCACGAATTCCCACACGACACGCTTCAAGCGAACGTTCGCTCATCCTGGGGCTCAATGGTGCCCCCTCGGGTCTATATTGTGACTTTCGTCACGTTATGACGGAAGCCTTTTATGGATCTACACGGTCTGGAGACTGTCTGCTGGTCCTGATCGGAATCCGTGGAACATGAGGAGGGCCAATATCTTGGCTGAAACGCAGAAGCAGAAGCATGAGCATCAAGTGAAGGAGCCGCCAGTCGGCAGGGAAGGCAGCCCGGCCGACAGCAGTAAGCTGGCCCGCTTGGAGGTAGATGCGTTAGTTGTCCGCGCACAGGCGGCTCTACGCGCCTTTGAGAAGCTCGACCAGGAACAGGTGGATCGGATCGTGGCCAAGGCATCCATTGCGGCCCTGAACAAGCACCTGCATTTGGCGCAGATGGCCGTGGACGAGACCGGACGCGGCCTGGTGGAGGACAAGGCCACCAAGAACATCTTCGCCTGCGAGCATGTGACCAACTACCTGGCCAGACAGCGCACCGTGGGTATCATCAGCGAAGACGACGTGGACGGCATCATCGAGGTGGCCGAGCCGGTGGGAGTCGTGGCCGGGGTGACTCCGGTGACCAACCCCACCTCGACTGCCATCTTCAAGTCGCTGCTGGCCTTGAAGACACGTTGTCCCATCGTTTTCGGTTTCCACCCCTACGCCCAGCGCTGCTCGGTGGAGGCGGCCCGGATCGTTCGAGATGCCGCCATCGAGGCAGGCGCTCCGCAGGATTGCATCCAGTGGATCGATCATCCCTCAGTCGAGGCCACCGGCGCCTTGATGCAGCACCCCGGTGTGGCTACCATTCTGGCCACCGGCGGCACTGGCATGGTCAAGGCCGCCTACTCCTCGGGCAAGCCAGCATTGGGTGTAGGAGCCGGCAATGCCCCGGCCTATGTGGACCGCAGGGTCAACGTCCCCAGGGCCGTCAACGACCTTATCCTGTCCAAGCATTTCGACTACGGCATGATCTGCGCCACAGAGCAGGCCATCATCGCCCATCAGGATGTGCATGACCGTGTGATCGAGGAAATGAAGCGGCGCAAGGCTTACTTCGTCAATCCTGAGCAGAAGGCCAAGCTGGAGGAATACATGTTCGGTGTGCGGGCTCATGCCGGTGCCGATGCCCCTGCTCCCAGGCTCAACTCCGAGGTTCCGGGCAAGTCTCCTCAGTTCATCGCCCATCAGGCCGGCTTCGAAATACCCGAGGATGCGACCATCCTGGCTGCCCAATGCGACCAGGTAGGGCCCATGGAACCTCTGACCCTGGAGAAGCTGGCTCCGGTTCAGGCCGTGCTCAAGGCGAGCAACAAGGAAGAGGGTTTCACCCTCTGCGAGCAGATGCTGCGTTACGGTGCCGGGCACACGGCAGCCATCCACACTGACGATGAGAGGCTGGTGCGCGAGTATGGCCAGCGCATGCACGCCTGCCGGATCGTCTGGAACCAGCCCAGTTCCCTTGGCGGCATCGGCGACATTTACAATGCCATCGCCCCCTCCCTGACACTGGGCTGCGGCTCCTACGGCGGCAACTCGGTGTCGGGCAACGTTCAGGCGGTCAATCTGATCAACGTCAAGCGGATCGCGCGGAGGAACAACAACATGCAGTGGTTCAAGGTGCCGGCCAAGACCTACTTCGAGCCCAACTCAGTCCGCTACCTGCGCGACATGTTCGGCATCCGCCGGGCCGTCATCGTATGCGACAAGGTTATGGAGCAGCTGGGGATCGTCGACAAGATCATCGATCAGCTGCGCGCCCGGTCCGAGCCGGTCACCTTCCGCATCATTGACTATGTAGAGCCGGAGCCCAGCGTTGAGACGGTGGAGCGCGGCGCAACCATGATGCGTGACGAGTTCGGCCCCGACACCATCATCGCCGTGGGCGGCGGCAGCCCCATGGACGCCGCCAAGATCATGTGGCTGCTCTATGAGCACCCGGAGATCTCCTTTGCCGATGTTCGGGAGAAGTTCTTCGACATCCGCAAACGGGCCTTCAAGATTCCGCCCTTGGGCACCAAGGCCAGGCTGGTCTGCATCCCCACCTCTTCGGGGACAGGTTCGGAGGTCACCCCATTTGCGGTCATCACCGACCATAAGACCGGCTATAAGTACCCCATCACCGACTATGCCCTGACCCCCAGCGTGGCCATCGTGGATCCGGTTCTGGCCCGTACCCAGCCCAAGAGGCTGGCCTGTGACTCGGGCTTCGATGCTCTGACCCACTGCATGGAGGCTTTCGTCTCGGTCTATGCCAATGACTACACCGACGCCATGGCCCTGCATGCCGCCAAGCTGATCTGGGACAACCTGGAGCCTGCCGTGGGCGCTGCCGGCGGTGAGGCCAAGATGCGCGCCCAGGAGAAGATGCACAATGCGGCGACCATGGCAGGCATGGCCTTCGGTTCGGCCTTCCTGGGCATGTGCCACGGCTTGGCGCATACCATCGGAGCCCTCTGCCATGTGGCCCATGGACGCGCCAACTCCATCCTCCTGCCCTATGTGATCCGCTACAACGGACGGGTCCCGGACGAGCCGACCAGCTGGCCCAAATACAGCGAGTATGTGGCCCCGGAGCGCTACAGGCAGATGGCCCATGTGCTAGGTATCGAATCATCCACCCCCGAGGAGGGTGTGGAGCTCTTGGCCCGTGCCATTGAATCCTACAGGGACGAGCGCCTGGGCATGGATGCCTCCTTCCAGGCAGCCGGAGTGGATGAGGACCTCTACTGGCAGTCCCTGGATCAGATCGGCATGCGCGCCTATGAGGACCAGTGCACGCCCGCCAACCCCCGCGTTCCGTTGATTGAGGACATGAAGGACATCGCCGTGGCCGCATACTATGGGGTCAGCCAGGAGGAGGGCCACCGGATGAGGGTCGCCCGTCAAGGTGATGGAGCGGCCCAGGAGGCTTCCCAGCGGGTCTGACAGGGTCGTAATTGAGTCGTGGGTTCCCCTGGAAGAAGCGCGACACGCCCGGATTCTTCTAGGGGAACCCTCGTGCTTTAATAAGAAAGTTGCCTGTTTTGGGCTCGCATTTTGTCAATCACAATAGCGGGTGCAGCGAGGAGTCCCATCCCCACGGGATTCTCCATGGCTGCGCATGGATCCGGCTGAGGCCTGTCGGGAGGAATGTCTCCTTGTGGCCGTCGTTCCGTGCCCTCGAAACAGACTGGGTAATCAGTTCATAGATCGCTAGAAAGGGCGGACGGCAATGGCGGGACAGAAAATCCGCATCAGGCTAAAGTCCTATGACCATGAGGTCATCGACCAATCGGCGAAGAAGATCGTCGAGACGGTGACGAACGCGGGCGCAACTGTGGTTGGCCCCGTTCCGCTGCCGACTGAGAAGAACGTGTATGTCGTCATCCGTTCTCCTCATAAGTACAAGGACTCCCGCGAGCACTTCGAGATGCGCACCCATAAGCGCCTGATCGACATCGTGGATCCCACGCCCAAGGCTGTGGATTCGCTGATGCACATCGATCTGCCGGCGGACGTCAACATCGAGATCAAGCTGTAGGGGAGGAGGAAACCGCATGGCTGAAGAGCAGAGGAACCGCAAGGCTCTCCTGGGCCGCAAGCTGGGCATGTCCCAGGTCTGGGACGAGAACGGCTTCTTCGTCCCGGTGACCTTGGTGGATGTGTCCACCAACGTGGTGACCGCGGTCAAGAATCAGGAGAAGGACGGCTACCAGGCCATCCAAATCGGCTACGGGCAGATTGACCCCACCAAGGTGACCAAGCCGCTGGCAGGCCACTTCGCCAAGGCTGGAGTGACCCCGCGTCGTCATCTGGTCGAGGTTCGCACCGCCGATGCTGACAGCTATCAGCCCGGCCAGGAGTTGGGCCTGGACCTGCTGCCCGAGGGCAGTGAGGTCGACGTGACCGGCACCACCAAGGGCAAGGGCTTCGCCGGCACCATCAAGCGCTGGGGCTTCAAGTCCTACCGCCGCACCCACGGCTCGCACAAGAACGAGCGCCGTCCCGGTTCAGTGGGAGCCTGCGCCACGCCCAGCCGCATCCTCAAGGGCAAGCGGATGGCCGGCCGCATGGGTCACGACACCTCGACCGTCCAGAATCTGACCATCGTCTCCGCAGATGCCGAGAAGGGCGTCATCGCCATCAAGGGTGCCCTGCCCGGGCCCCGCGGCGCCATCGTCCTGGTTCGTTCGGCAGTGAAGGGAGCCTGAAACCATGGCTAAGTTGACTCTGAACATCACCGACGCCCAGGGCAAGAACACCGGGACCGTGGATGCACCCGAGCAGATCTTCGGCATTGCCGAGGAGGATGTCCGCTCACACGTGCCGCTGATCCACCAGGTGGTCGTCGCCCAGCTGGCTGCAGCCCGCCAGGGCACACATTCGGTCAAGACCCGGTCCACAATCTCCGGCGGCGGTCGCAAGCCTTGGAAGCAGAAGGGCACCGGTCGTGCTCGTCAGGGCTCCATCCGCGCTCCCCAGTGGGCCGGTGGCGCCATTGTCCACGGCCCGCAGCCGCGTGACTATTCCCAGCGCACCCCCAAGAAGATGAAGGCCGCAGCCCTGCGCTACGTCCTGTCCGATCGGGTCAACGCCGAACGTGTGCACGTGGTCGACTTCGGCATCGGCGAGACCCCGTCCACCAAGGCAGCCAAGGCAGCCCTGCTGCCCCTGGTCGACAACAGATTCACCACCGTCGTGCTGTCCCGCGAGAACATCAACGAGTGGCTTTCCGTCAGGAACCTGCCCACCGTTCATGTCCTCTTCGCCGATCAGCTCAACACCTACGATGTGGTCACGGCCGAGGATGTCGTCTTCAGCAAGGATGGCTTCGACGCCTTCCTGGCCGTCAAGGACGGCGCCAAGTCCGAGACCGTCAAGGAGGCCTGATTTTCATGGCAGCTATTCACAAGCCAGCGCACGACATCATTCTGCGCCCGGTCGTCTCCGAGAAGAGCTACGCCAACTCGGACCGCGGCCAGTACACATTCGTGGTGGACCCTGACGCCAACAAGGTCGCCATCAAGCAGGCCATCGAGCAGATCTTCAACGTGAAGGTCACATCGGTCAACACCCTCAATCGGCAGGGCAAGCGGACCCGGACCCGTACGGGCTGGGGTCGTCGCACCGCCGAGAAGCGTGCCATCGTCAAGGTGGCCGAGGGCCAGTCGATCGATGTCTTCGGTACCAACAACTGAAGGCTAGCCGAGAAAAGTTAAGGAAGAACTAGATTATGGCTATCCGTACATACAAGCCGACGACCGCGGGCCGTCGCAACGCCTCGGTTTCGGACTTCGCCGAAATCACGCGCTCCAAGCCCGAGAAGTCGCTGGTTCGCAAGCTGAGCAAGACCGGCGGACGCAACTCCTACGGCCGCGTCACCAGCCGTCACCGCGGCGGTGGACACAAGCGCCAGTACCGCCTCATCGACTTCCGTCGTTGGGACAAGGATGGCGTGCCCGCCAAGGTTGCTGAGATTGAGTACGATCCCAACCGCTCGGCCCGCATCGCTCTTCTGCACTTCGCAGACGGCGAGAAGCGCTACATCATCGCCCCGCAGGGCATCAAGCAGGGTGACGTCATCGAGACCGGTCCCCAGGCCGACATCAAGCCCGGCAACAACCTGCCTCTGCGCAACATCCCCACCGGCACCATCGTCCACGCCATCGAGCTGCGGCCTCTGGGCGGCGCCAAGATCGCCCGCTCGGCCGGTGCTGCCGTCCAGCTGGTGGCCAAGGACGGGGCTTACGCCCAGCTGCGTATGCCCTCCGGCGAGATTCGCAACGTCGATTCCCGTTGCCGTGCAACAGTGGGCGAGGTCGGCAACAACGACCACGCCAATGTCCAGCTCGGCAAGGCTGGACGTGCCCGCTGGATGGGCCGCAGACCCATCACCCGTGGTGAATCCATGAACCCGGTCGACCACCCGCATGGCGGACGCACTCGTGGCGGCAAGCCGCCAGTGTCTCCCTGGGGCAAGGGCGAGGTTCGCACCCGCAGGCCCAAGAAGGCCTCCAACAAGTTGATCGTGCGTCGTCGTCCAAATGGTAAGAACCGCAAGTAAGGGAGTGTCGGAAAGATGACTCGTAGCATCAAGAAGGGCCCATTCGTCGACGCCCACTTGCAGAAGAAAGTCGACGAGCAGAACGAGAAGGGCACCAAGAACGTCATCAAGACCTGGTCCCGTCGTTCCATGATCACCCCGGACTTCATCGGGCACACTTTCGCTGTGCACGATGGCCGCAAGCATGTCCCGGTCTTCGTCACCGAGGCCATGGTCGGCCATAAGCTCGGCGAGTTCGCCCCCACCCGGACCTTCAGGGGTCACGTGAAGGACGACAAGAAAGCACGCCGCTGAGGCGAGGGAGAGTAGAGACACATGGAAGCTAAGGCAATTGCACGTCACGTTCGCGTGACGCCTCGCAAGGCTCGCCGCGTCGTCGACCTCATCCGAGGCAAGCAGGCGACCGAGGCCGTGACCATTCTGAAGTTCGCCCCACAGGACGCGGCCGTTCCGGTCCGCAAGTGCCTGGAGAGCGCCATCGCCAACGCGCGTGTCAAGGCGGACAAGGCCAACCAGCCCTTCCGCGAGAACGAGCTGGTGGTTCGGGAGACCTACGTGGACGAGGGCACCACCTTGAAGCGGTTCCGCGCCCGAGCCCAGGGTCGTGCGGCCCGCATCAACAAGCGGACCAGCCACATCACCGTCGTGGTGGCCGACAAGGAAGGAGCCCGATAATGGGGCAGAAGATCAACCCGTTTGGGTACCGACTCGGCATCACCGAGGAGCACCGCAGCAAGTGGTACTCCGACTCCAACAAGGCGGGGGAGCGTTACAGCGACTTCGTCCTTGAGGACGACAAGATCCGCAAGGAGATGAACAAGGACCTGGAGCGCGCAGGCGTCTCCAAGATCGTCATTGAGCGGACCCGGGACCGTGTGCGCGTCGACATCCACACCGCCAGGCCAGGCATCGTCATCGGTCGTCGCGGAGCCGAGGCCGAGCGCGTGCGTGCCAAGCTGGAGAAGATCACCGGCAAGCAGGTCCAGCTGAACATTTTTGAGGTCAAGAATGCCTCCATTGATGCCCAGCTGGTGGCTCAGGGCATCGCCGAGCAGCTGACCAACCGCGTCACCTTCCGCCGGGCCATGCGAAAGGCTCAGCAGGATGCCATGCGGGCCGGCGCCAAGGGTATCAGGATCAAGCTTTCCGGCCGCCTGGGCGGAGCCGAGATGAGCCGTTCGGAGTTCTACCGTGAGGGCCGTGTGCCCCTGCAGACTCTGCGCGCCCTGATCGACTACGGCTTCTTCGAGGCCAGGACCACCTACGGCCGTATCGGCGTCAAGGTCTGGATCTACAAGGGCGACATGACGGAGCGTCAGTTCGAGGAGCAGCAGGCTCAGCAGAACAACCGCCCCGGTCGGCGTGGCGATCGCCGTCCTCGCCGTGGCGTCCGTCCCTCCGAGGGACGCACCCGCCGTGAGCAGGATGCAGCCAAGCAGAACAGCGGTGTGGCCGCGCCGCCGGCGGCGGCTCAGGAGCAGACCGCCTCGGCCCCCGTCGCAACCGAAGCAAAGGAGTGAGCCGTGCTTATCCCAAAGAGGACTAAATACCGCAAGCAACATCGTCCGGGTCGTTCCGGCATGTCCAAGGGCGGCAACGAGATCGCTTTCGGCGATTACGGCATCCAGGCTCTGGCTCCGGCCTACCTGACCAACCGGCAGATCGAGGCGGCCCGTATCGCCATGACCCGGTACATCAAGCGTGGCGGCCGCGTCTGGATCACGGTCTTCCCGGATCGTCCCCTGACCAAGCACGCCCTGGGATCCCGAATGGGTTCCGGCAAGGGTGCGCCTGAGTTCTGGGTGGCCAACGTCCGTCCCGGCCGGGTGCTCTTCGAGATTGGCGGCGTGAGCGAGGATGTGGCCCGCGAGGCCCTTCGCCGCGCTACTGACAAGCTTCCCATGAAGTGCCGGATTATTGCACGTGAAGGCGGTGACATCTGATGTCAGTCGGAACAGCCGAGTATTCCATCAAGAATCTGAATGAAAAGACCAATGCGGAGATCGAGGATTTCCTGAAGAAGTCCAAGGAAGAGCTGTTCAACCTGCGCTTCCAGTCGGCCACCGGTCAGCTGGAGAACACCTCCCGCCTCAAGGCCGTCAAGCACGACATCGCCAGGATGTACACCGTCCTGCGTGAGCGCGAGCTGGGCATCAGCCAGGAGCCCGCCGAAGCAAAGGCCGAGAGCAAAGCTGAGGAGAAGTAAGCATGGCTGACAAGCAGGAGCGCAACTTCCGCAAGGTTCGCAGCGGCTACGTCGTGTCCGACAAGATGGACAAGACCATCACCGTAGAGCTGGAGCAGCGTTCGACCCACCCGCTGTACGGCAAGGTCGTCCGCAGCAACCGCAAGGTCAAGGCCCATGATGAGAAGAACGAGGCCCATGTGGGTGACTTCGTGAGTATCATGGAGACCCGTCCTCTGAGCAAGACCAAGCGCTGGCGTCTCGACTCCATCGTCGAGCGCGCCAAGTAACAAGTTCGGCCAGGCTCCGCATTTCATCCCGCCCTGGCGCGGGGTGTCTGCGGAGAACCAGCGCGGCTAAGGAGAATCAATGATTCAGCAGGAATCGCGGCTTCAGGTCGCCGACAACACGGGTGCCAAGGAGATCCTGGCCATCCGCGTGCTCGGCGGGTCGAAGCGACGCTATGCCGGCATTGGCGATGTGATCGTCGCCACCGTCAAGGATGCCATTCCCGGCGGGTCGGTCAAGAAGGGCGAGGTCGTCAAGGCGGTTGTCGTCCGTACAGTAAAGGAGCACCGTCGCCATGACGGCTCCTACATCAAGTTCGACGAGAACGCGGCGGTCATCCTCGGCACCGGTCGTGAGCCCCGCGGCACTCGTATTTTCGGACCGGTCGGCCGTGAGCTGCGCGACAAGCGCTTCATGAAGATCGTGTCCCTGGCACCGGAGGTGATCTGAGGTGGTAGCCAAAATCAAGACAGGCGACCAGGTCAAGGTCATCCGCGGCAAGGATCGCGGCAAGGAGGGCAAAGTTCTGCGGATTCTGCCCAATGACCGCCTGATCGTCGAGGGTATTCAGATCGTCAAGAAGCATGTGCGGGCCACCCAGCAGGGTCAGGAGTCGGGCATTGTCCCGACCGAGGCGCCCATCCATCGCTCCAACGTGATGGTCATCGACCCGGAGACCAAAAAGCCGACTCGCATCGGCGTGAACATCAAGGAGGAGGCGCGTGACGGCAAGGTCAAGGTCGTGCGCACCCGCTTCGCCAAGAAGTCAGGCAAGGAGCTGTCATGAGCGATAACACCGTTGAAGCACCGGCAGTCCCTCGTTTGCTGCAGCAGTACCGTGAGAACATCGTGCCCGAGATGGAGAAGGAGTTCAAGTTCTCCAACCCCATGCAGGTGCCCAGGATCGAGAAGGTCGTGGTCTCCATGGGCGTGGGTGCCGCGGCACGCGACTCCAAACTGATCGAGGGTGCGGTGAAGGACCTGACGGCCATCACCGGCCAGAAGCCCAAGATCACCAAGGCCAAGAAGTCCGTGGCGCAGTTCCACCTGCGTGAGGGACAGGCCATCGGCGCTTTCGCCACCCTGCGTGGCGTGCGCATGTGGGAGTTCCTGGATCGACTGCTGACCCTGGCTCTGCCTCGCATCCGCGATTTCCGCGGCATCAGCGACCGTCAGTTTGACGGCCAGGGCAATTACAACTTCGGTCTCACGGAGCAGTCCATGTTCCACGAGATCGATCCTGATCAGATCGATCACCAGCGTGGTATGGATATCACAGTGGTGACCTCCACCAAGAACGATCAGGAGGCCCGGGCGCTGCTCAAGCAGCTGGGCTTCCCCTTCAAGGAGAACTGATATGGCAAAAACCGCTCTGAGAAACAAGGCGGCACGCAAGCCGAAGTTCAAGGTGCGTGGCTACACGCGCTGCCAGGTCTGCGGTCGTCCTCATTCCGTCTATCGCAAGTTCGGCCTGTGCCGCATCTGCCTTCGTGAGAAGGCTCATCGCGGCGAGCTGCCGGGTGTGACGAAGTCCAGTTGGTAAAGATCGACGCTGAAGGTCCGCGGTCGAGGCAGATTGCTGCCCGGCGGCGGAAACCACGGCGAGGAAGGGCATAAGCCCACATGACAATGACAGATCCCATCGCAGACATGCTGACACGTCTGCGTAATGCGAGTGCGGCCAAGCATGAAACAGTCGACATGCCGTACTCCAAGTTCAAGGCGAACATCGCGCAGATTCTCAAGCGCGAAGGCTTTATCGCCGATTACCGCGCCAAGGAGGCGCGCGTCGGGCAGGATCTGGAGATCACGCTCAAGTACGGTCCCGATGGACGCCAGTCCATTCAGGGAATCAAGCGTGTCTCCAAGCCCGGTCTGCGCCGTTATGCCAAATCGGATTCCCTGCCCATGCCGCTGGGCGGGCTGGGAATCGCCATCATCTCGACCAGCTCGGGACTGATGACCCAGAAGGAATGCCTCGACAGGGGCATCGGCGGCGAAATCGTCGCCTACGTATGGTGAGAAAGGAGAGCTGAACATGGCATCGCATATTGGTAAGCTCCCCATCGCCGTTCCGGCAGGTGTGGAGGTGGCCTTCAAGGGCCAGGAATTCACCGCGAAGGGTCCCAAGGGCTCCGACGGGTGCACGTTGCCCGAGGGCATCACCGGCAAAGTCGAGGGCAATGAGATCATCATGACCCCCGCCGACGAGGACCGCACCACCAAGGCCAAGCATGGCCTGAGCCGCTCCATTGTGGCATCCATGGTCGAGGGCGTCTCCAAGGGCTACAGCAAGCACCTGCAGATCGTCGGCACCGGCTACCGCGTGGTTGCCAAGGGCAAGTCCCTGGAGTTCTCGCTGGGCTACTCGCATACCATCACTGTCGACCCCCCGGAGGGCATCACCTTCGAGACACCGAACGCCAACGAAGTGGTCGTCTCCGGCATCGATAAGCAGGCTGTCGGCCAGGCTGCGGCCAATATCCGCGCCCTGCGTGCTCCCGAGCCTTACAAGGGCAAGGGCATCAAGTACGCCGATGAGCACATCCTGCGCAAGGCTGGAAAGGCTGGTAAGTGATATGACGGTCTCGATACTAGGCAAAGGCAAGAAGATCGCCCGTCTGCGCCGCCATGCCCGTCTGCGCAAGCATGTATCCGGCACGGCAGAGCGTCCCCGTCTGGTGGTCACACGGACCAACCGCAACATGATCGCCCAGATCGTCGACGACACCAGGGGCGTCACCCTGGTCAGCGAGTCGACCATGGCTTCGGACTACGGCTCCTTCAAGGGTACCAAGACCGAGGCCGCCCGCAAGGTAGGCGAGCAGATCGCGGCCAAGGCCAAGAAGGCTGGCATCACCACCGTGGTCTTCGACCGTGGTGGCAACAAGTACCACGGAAGGGTCGCAGCGGTTGCGGAAGGCGCCCGTGAGGGAGGTTTGGCACTGTGAGCGACAACGAAACGACAAAGGAAACAACCCAGGTGACTGAAGATTCCACAAACACTCAGTCCAGCCAGGGTGGCAGAAGGGACCGGAACGACCGGAACGATGATCGCCGCGGCGGTCGTCGGGGCGGCTCCCGTGACGGCCGTAGGGATGGCCGTCGTGGCCGCCGCGACCGCGACGAGCGTGACGACATGCTCGACAGGGTCGTGACCATCAACCGTGTCTCCAAGGTCCACAAGGGCGGCCGAACCTTCAGCTTCGCGGCTCTGGTGGTCGTGGGCGACGGCAAGGGCACTGTGGGTGTTGGCTACGGCAAGTCCCGTGAGGTCCCCGCAGCTATCTCCAAGGGTCAGCTGGACGCCAAGAAGCACATGTTTACCGTTCCCCGCATCCGCGGCACCGTAACCCATCCGGTGATTGGCCACGATGCAGCCGGAACCGTTCTCCTGCGGCCTGCAGCCCCAGGAACCGGCGTCATCGCCGGTGGTCCGGTCCGCGCCGTTCTGGAGTGCGCAGGCATCACCGACATTCTGAGCAAGTCCATGGGCTCGGCCACGGCCGTCAACATGGTGCGGGCCACTGTAGCTGCCCTGAAGCAGCTGGAGGAGCCTGAGGAGATCGCGGCACGCCGCGGTCTGCCCCTGGAGGAGGTCGCCCCTGACTCCCTCCTGCGCGCACGTGCCGCCGGCATCGCCGACGAGCGCAAGGAGCGCGAAGAGGCCAAGGCCAAGGCTGACGAACAGTCGAAGGCAGGTGAGTGATGACCAAGCAGATCAAGATCACCCTGGTCAAGGGCGTGGCTCATGCCACCGACCGCCAGAAGGAGAACGTCAGGTCTCTGGGCCTTCACAAGATCGGCCAGACAGTCCTGCGTGAGGACACCCCCGTCTACCGGGGGATGGCCGACAAGGTCCGCCACCTGGTGAACGTAGAGGAGGCAGACTGATTATGGCCAGCGAGAAGCAAGAGCCCACCATCCTGCAGATGCATGACCTGCGTCCTGCTCCGGGTGCCAAGCGTGACCGCATCCGTGTGGGTCGTGGCGAGGGGTCCAAGGGCAAGACCTCCGGTCGTGGCACCAAGGGCACCAAGGCACGCTACCAAGTCCGTCCGGGCTTTGAAGGCGGCCAGCTGCCCCTGTACATGCGGTTGCCCAAGCTGCGTGGGTTCAGGAGTCCCTTCAAGAAGGAGTACCAGGTGGTCAACCTGGGTGCTCTGGAAGGACTCTTCCCCAATGGCGGCGAGGTCACTGTCGAGGATCTGGTCAACAAGGGAGCGGTCCGCAAGGGCCACCCCGTCAAGGTCTTGGGTGATGGCGATGTCAAGGCTGCTTTCACCCTCAAGGGTGTAAAGGCCTCGACCTCGGCCAAAAGCAAGATAGAAGCCGCAGGCGGGACCGTCTCTGAGGACTGACACTCATAGGGGACAGACCGCAAGGCAGATGATTCCGGCCCTCCCCGCTCCAAGCGGGCGAGGGCCGGAATTCGTTTCCGGCCAGGTTGCCGTCGGGATTTGACGGAGCCATCGGTTAAGCTGGTCGGAGCAATAAGGTGCGATGCACCGGGACCAACGCGTGGGCGCGTAGGGAGGGAACTTAGGTGAGGACGTTAATCCAGGCCTTCAAGACCAAGGAGTTGAGGAAGAAAATCCTCTTTGTTCTTGGCATCATCATCATCTATCGCATCGGGTCGTTCATACCTACCCCAGGTGTGGATTATCCTGCCGTGCAAAAGTGCATCACCACAGCCGGCAATGAGGACTTCATCGGCCTGGTCAACCTGTTCTCGGGCGGGGCTCTGCTGCAGCTGTCCATCTTCGCACTAGGCATCATGCCCTACATCACCGCATCCATCGTGGTGCAGTTGCTGCGTGTGGTCATTCCACGCTTTGAAGCTCTGCACAAGGAAGGTCAGTCCGGCGAGGCCAAGCTGACTGAGTACACCAGGTATCTGACCATCGGCCTGGCGGTGCTGCAGTCCACCACTATTCTGGTCACTGCCCGCAACGGCGCGCTCTTCAACGGGGCATGCCAGCAGCAGGTTATCCCTGACAGTTCAGTCTGGAACCTGGTGGTTATGGTCCTGATCATGACCGGCGGCACAGGCCTGATCATGTGGATGGCCGAGCTGATTACTGACAAGGGCATTGGCAACGGCATGTCCGTCCTGATCTTCATCTCCATCTGCTCTGGCTTCCTGCCTCAGCTCTGGAACATCGGCTGGGGCACCAACGGAAAGAACGGCGACTGGGTCAAGTTCGGCATCGTTGTGACTGTCTTGGTGGTCATTCTGATACTGGTGGACTATGTTGAGCTGGCTCAGCGCCGCATACCCGTCCAGTACACCCGCCGGATGATCGGCCGCAAGATGTATGGCGGATCCTCAACCTATCTGCCACTCAAGATCAATATGTCAGGCGTGATTCCTCCCATCTTCGCCTCATCCATTCTGGCTATTCCCACCCTCATCGCCCAGTTTGGCAAGCCTGAACAGAGCTGGGTCAAGTGGATCGATGCCAACATGGCCAACACCACCTCGGTGTGGTACATCGTGCTCTACTCGGTCATGATCGTCTTCTTCTGCTTCTTCTACACTTCCATCACCTTCAACCCCGATGAGACGGCCGACAACATGAAGGAGTACGGCGGTTTCATCCCCGGCATCAGGGCCGGACGGGCCACCAGCCGGTACCTGTCATACGTGATGAATCGGCTGAATACAGTCGGCGCCATCTATCTGCTGTTCGTGGCGCTGATACCCACGGTGCTAATCATGTTGCTGAAGATCAACTCCAAGTTGCCCTTCGGCGGCACTACCATCCTGATTATCGCCGGCGTCGGCCTGGACACCCTGCGTCAGGCCAGGGCTCAGACCGAGCAGTTCCAGTACACTGGTTTCCTGCTGGAGGGCGAGCACAAGGAAGGCTGACTCTAACTTAAGCACCAGCAAGTGGTGTCAGATTAAAACAAATGAAGGTCCGGCCCTGGCCCTTGGTGGCAAGGGGCCGGATTCTTTTTATGTCGCGGGAAGACAGTTTGCATGGGTTCAGTGAGTGGAACCTGTATTGGGTCGGGTAGCCGCTAGCATACGTAAATGAGGGTTCTACCCGGCAAAGACGGCTAAGACCGTCCGGGACCAAAGAGTCAAGAACATAGAACATCGAGCAAAGGATAGGGAATGGCACAGCGACTGTTGATCATGGGACCTCAAGGTGTTGGCAAGGGCACGCAAGCGGCCTTGCTCAGCAAGCATTACGGGATTCCGGCCATCTCCACCGGCGACATTTTCCGATACAACCTAAAGAACGGAACTGAGCTGGGCAAGCAGGCCAAGGTCTACACCGACAAGGGTGAGCTGGTTCCAGACGAGCTGACCAATACAATCGTCAAGGACCGTCTTGGCATGGACGACGCCGCCCAGGGCTGGATTCTGGACGGCTACCCCCGTTCAGCTTCCCAGGTCGAGGCACTGGACAAGATGCTCAAAGAGCTTGATACTCCGCTGACGGCTGTGGTGGCCTTGGACGCCGACCATGACGTGCTCATGCAGCGCATCGCCAAGCGGGCCAAGGAAGAGGGGCGAGCAGACGATACCCCCGAGGCCATCGCCAAGCGTCTGGATATCTATGCCAAGGAGACCGCACCCCTGCTGAACACTTATAAGTCTCGTGGCCTTCTGGTCGCAGTGGACGGTCAGGGAGCGGTCGAGCAGATATCCAAGGAGATTATCGCGCAGCTGGACAAGCGCTAATTCATAGCCGTCAGGCGAAAGGGTTGTCGCCAGCTGAATCAACCGTAAGAAGGCCTTGTTCAGAACACACTGGCACAGCTCGCTGCTAAGACTAACCCAAACATAGAAGCTGCATGACCCCAGGGGGCTTGACAGCTTCTTTTTGTGGAGGGCGGAAATCCCCGCGCGTCCGCCCAACTGTGGCGGAGAGGATGATAGCCTAGTTGCATTCAGACCCTCTTCCGGGGGTATTGCATGTCGGTGATTGGCCGTAAAAGATAGAGAAATCAATAGAAACAGAAGAGGTCCACTTGAAGGGGTCTACGGCATCCGTGGTCAGATCGGATAAACAGGAACCAGCGCGTCCGAAGCACACCATCCGAACCATTCTGCGCTCACTGCGCGAATACCGAAAGGCCAGTTTTCTAGCTCCAGCCTTCGTCTTTCTGGAGAGCGTCCTTGAGATTGTGATTCCGACCATCATGGCCTCCCTGATCGACCAAGGAGTCTCGGGGAGGTCCATGCCGGCCATCTTCAAATTCGGGTTGATATTGCTGGCCTGCTCGGCCGTCTCCCTGTTCTCCGGGTTCATGTCCGGGCGGTATGCGGCCATCGCCTCTTCCGGCCTGGCCAAGAATGTCCGCAGCGACCTCTTCGCCAAGGTGCAGTCCTTCAGCTTCACCAACATCGACCGCTTCTCCACCGGTTCCATCATCACCAGATTGACCACCGATGTGACCAATTTGCAGAACGCCTATCAGATGGTCATCAGGGTCGGGGTCAGGGCGCCGATCATGGTCATCATCGCCTGGCTCTTTTCTTATAAGATCTCCAGGCCCATATCCCTGGTTTTCCTGATCGCCATCCCCATCCTGGGCTTCGGGCTGATCGGTCTGTCCCTGCTGGTGCACCCCATCTTCGAACGGGTCTTCCACACCTACGACCACCTCAACAATGTGGTGGACGAGAATCTTCAGGGCATCAGAGTGGTCAAGTCCTACAACCGGGAGGACTACGAGGAGCGCAAATTCAACGGTATTTCTCTGGCCATCTACCGGGCCTTCTGCAAGGCCGAGAGAATCATGAGCCTGAACCCGGCGCTGTTGAACTTCTGCATCTACGCCTCTCTGCTGGTCATATCCTGGATGGGTGCCTCCCAGATCGTGGCATCCGGGAACAATGCGGCCCTGGGACTGACCACGGGCGATCTGACTGCCTTGGTCACCTATGCCATCCAGATCATGATGGCCATGAACATGGTCTCCATGATCGTGGTCATGGTCGTCATCTCCCAGGCCTCGGCGGAGCGCATTTGCCAGGTGTTGGACGAGGTCAGCACCGTGCATGATCCCGCCAAACCGGTTATGAAGGTGGCCGACGGCTCCATAAGCTTCCAGGATGTGACCTTCCGCTACTCGGATCGGTCCGAACGTCCCGTTCTGAGCCATATCAATCTGGACGTTCCCTCGGGATCGACCCTGGGCATCGTGGGCGGGACCGGCTCCTCCAAATCCAGCCTGGTCCAGCTCATACCCCGTCTCTACGACGTGACCGAGGGGTCCCTCCAGGTGGGCGGGGTGGATGTGCGCCAGTACGACCTGACCGTCCTGCGCGACCAGGTGGCCATGGTGCTTCAGAAGAATGTCCTCTTCACCGGGACCATCGCCGAGAACCTGCGCTGGGGCAATCCTGATGCTTCGGACGAAGATCTGGTGCGTGCCTGCACTCTGGCCCAAGCTGACGGTTTCGTGCGGGAGTTTCCCGATGGGTATCAGACCTACCTGGATGAGGGCGGCACCAACCTCTCTGGCGGCCAGCGACAGCGTCTGTGCATAGCACGTGCCCTTCTGAAGAAACCTGACATCCTGATTCTGGATGACTCAACCAGCGCCGTGGACACCAAGACCGACCAGCTGATCCGCCGGGCCTTCAGCCAGGAGATTCCCGACACCACCAAGATCATCATCTCCCAGCGTCTGGCCTCTGTGGAGGACGCCGACATGATCGTGGTCCTGGAGGAGGGCAAAATCCTCGACAAGGGCACCCACCAGGAGCTCCTGCGAACATGTCAGGAGTACCGATCCATCTATGAATCACAGACCAGGAACCAGAGCGAGGAGGAAAAGGACCATGAGTGACGGATCATTCAAGGACCGCAAGCCCCGCTTGGACAAGGCCGCGCCGGGGACGACCCGTCGTATCTTCAGCTACTTGCTGGCCTATCGCTGGCAGCTGGCGGTGATTGTGGTCTGCATCATCATCAGCGCCGGGGCCCAAGCCGCATCGGCCTTCTTCCTTCAGCCACTGATCGACCACTACATCCTGCCGCTGGTCGGGGCCGCCAACCCTGACTGGGGACCGCTGATGAGGACCCTGATCCTGATGGGCTGCCTCTATGCAGTGGGGACCTTCTGCTCCTGGTTCTGGAACTGGCTGATTGTCAAGGTGGAGCAGGGCACCCTGAAGACCATCCGCGACCAGATGTTCGCCCACCAGCAGGAGCTGCCAATCGGCTTCTTCGACACCCATGAGCACGGCGACACCATGAGCCGCTACACCAACGACACGGATACCCTCCGCCAGGCCATCTCCCAGTCCTTCCCGCAGATGGTCTCTTCAGCCCTGTCCGCCATGGCAGCCCTGATCTCCATGCTCTGGCTCTCCATTCCCTTCACCGTCCTGACCCTGGTCTTCGCAGCGGTCCTGATTGTGGTGGTCCGGGTTCTGGTTACCCGAAGCGGCCGGTACTTCGTTCACCAGCAGCGCTATCTGGGCCAGGTGAACGCCTTCGTGGAAGAGGCCGTCAACGGCCAGAAGGTCATCAAGGTCTTCAACCACGAAGATGCCACCGCCAAGGTCTTCGAGGCACGGAATGAAGAGCTCTTCCAGGCCTCGGCCCAGGCCAATACCTACGGCAACGTCACTATGCCGGTTGTGGGCAACATGGGCTACCTGCTCTATGTCATCCTGGCCATCGTGGGCGGGCTGGCCGGCATCGCGGGCATAGGCAACGTAGGACTGACCGGGGCAGGGCCGCTGACCCTGGGAACCATCGTCTCCCTCCTGACCCTTTCCCGCTCTTTCATCAACCCCATCGGCCAGGTCTCCATGCAATTCAACATGGTCATGATGGCCCTGGCAGGCGCCTCCCGGATTTTCGACCTGATGGACCAGCCCGTCGAGTCCGACCAGGGTACGGTCAGATTGGTCAGCGTCGAACTGGCCTCGGACGGCCGGACCATGACCCCAGTCGACCACGAAACAGGGCACTGGGCCTGGAAGCGCGAGGCCGACGACGATGGCAGGCGCTCGCTGGAGGCCGCCATGAAGCTTCCCGGCGATGCCCGAGATGTGGCCCTGAAGGCCAAGGATCAGGCAATCACCTCGCCTGACGGACGATACACCCTCCTCCAAGGGGATGTGCGATTCACCGACGTCAGCTTCGGATATGACCCGAGCCAGCCTGTCCTGCACGACATCACCTGGTTCGCCAAGCCCGGGCAGAAGGTGGCGCTGGTCGGCGCAACTGGTGCTGGCAAGACCACAATCACCAACCTGATCAACCGCTTCTACGACATCCAGCAGGGGCAGATCCTCTATGACGGGATCGATGTGAGGAACATCCGCAAGCCTGACCTCCGCCGTTCCCTGGGCATCGTCCTTCAGGATGTCAACCTCTTCACCGGGACAGTCCTGGACAACATCCGCTATGGACGTTTGGATGCCACTGACCAGGAGTGCATCGAAGCCGCCAGGATGACCAACGCTGACGGCTTCATCCGCATGCTTCCACAGGGCTACCAGACCGTTCTTGAGGGGGATGGAAGCGGACTGTCCCAGGGTCAACGCCAGCTGATCTCCATTGCCAGGGCGGCCGTGGCGGATCCTCCGGCCATGATCCTGGACGAAGCCACTTCCTCGATCGACACCAGGACCGAGGAGGTGGTCCAGCAGGGTATGGACGCGTTGATGCGCGGCCGGACGGTCTTCGTCATTGCCCATAGGCTCTCCACGGTTCGCAACTCTGATGTGATCATGGTCCTGGACCATGGGCGAATCATCGAGCGCGGCAATCACGATGAGCTGATAGCCAAGCATGGCGAGTACTACCAGCTCTACACCGGAGCCTTGGAACTGGAGTAGGGCTCTCCAGGATTGCCAAAGGCATGATCCAGCATTAAGCGACGTTAGTGTAGGGGGTCGGTCCGCGATGGGCCGACCCCTTTCCTGTATATGCATTCGACCATTTTCTGCAGTCGTCCCGAGTTCGACAAGTGCTGGCCTAGTAGCAATTTTTTAATATTTTTAAACCATTTTTCACAGTTCTGAGGGCCAATTCCGACTATAGACTGAGAGCAAATATATACAGTTTTGCTGATCAGACAAGGGGCTGATGACCATGGGCGTCACAGTAAAGGTCGAAAAGCTTACGATTCCCACTTACGGGATTGGAAAACCGGACAAGAATCCGCAATTTATCGAAAATCGAGTCTATCAGGGCTCTTCGGGACGGGTCTATCCTTACCCGGTGATCGAGACCATCTCGGATGAATGCAAGGATCAGGACTACAAGGCGGTCATCCTGGAGAATGAATACCTGGAGGTGACCGTCCTGCCTGAGCTAGGCGGACGCATTCAGTATGCTCGGGACAAGACCAACGACTATGACTTCGTCTACCGCAATCGGGTCATCAAGCCTGCTCTGGTAGGCCTGACCGGCCCTTGGATCTCCGGGGGCATCGAGTTCAACTGGCCGCAGCACCACCGGCCCAGTACCTTCCTTCCGGTGGACTGTGCGCTGAAGGATCTGCCGGACGGGGGCAAGGCGGTGGTCTGCCACGATACCGACCGCATCTACAGCACCCAGGTCACCACCACCATCGCCCTGCACCCCGGGGTCAGCGTCATTGAAATCTCGGCCCGGCTCTACAACGGCACGCCCCTGCCCCAATCCTTCCTCTGGTGGGCCAACCCGGCCGTGGCGGTCAACGAGCACACCAGGACCGTCATGCCACCCGATGTGACTGCAGTCATGGACCACGGCAAACGCGACGTCTCCCGCTATCCGATCGCCACGGGAACCTACTACAAGCACGACTACTCCCAAGGAGTGGACATCAGCCGTTACAAGAATGTGCCGGTACCGACCTCATATATGGCGGCACATTCGGACTATGACTTCGTTGGCGGCTACGATTTCTCCCGGCAGGCGGGCATTCTGCATGTGGCTGACCATCACATCTCCCCAGGCAAAAAGCAGTGGACCTGGGGCTGTGGGGACTTCGGCCACGCCTGGGATCGGAATCTGACCGATGCCGACGGCCCCTACGTGGAGCTGATGACCGGGGTCTTCACCGACAACCAGCCCGACTTCACCTGGCTCAAGCCATACGAGGGCAAGACCTTCACCCAGTACTTCATGCCCTACAAACAGGTTGGGCTGGTCAAGAACGCCAGCGTGGATGCGGCCCTGAACCTGGAAGTCGGCCCCGAGCAGACCTTCGGAGCTGCCGGCGAGCATGAGGGTATCGAGGCCCAGGGGCTGAGGGCCGGGCAAGGGCGTGTCGCCGTCTACACCACACGGGTTCAAAAGAATGCGTGCGTCCAGGTCGCTTCCGATGACGGATCCATCCTTTACCAGTGGCAGGGCACCCTTGGACCCGACAATCAAGTCAGGGCCGAATTCGAGACAGGCAATCGTCCGGCTACTTCATTGACAGCGCGAGTGGAGGACGCTCAAGGACGGCTCCTGGTCAGCTATCGTCCGCAGCCACCCGCCGGAGGCAAGATTCCCGAGCCGGCGCAGGCCGCCGATCAGCCGGAACGTATCGCCACCAACGAGGAGCTGCTGCTGACCGGACTGCACCTGGAACAGTACCGCCATGCCACCTACAGGCCTGATCCTTACTACCTGGAGGGGCTCAAGCGTGACCCCGGCGATGCGCGCATCAACAACGCCTACGGTCGACTTCTGCTTCGACGCGGCGACTTCGCCGGAGCCGAGCAGCACTTCCGCACAGCCATCAAGCGGCTGACTTGGCGCAATAATCAGCCTTATGACTCCGAGGCCCACTACAATCTGGGTCTCGCCTTGAGCTATCAAGGACGAACGGATGAGGCCTATGATGCCTTTTACAAGGCCACCTGGGACGATGCCCAAAAGGAAGGGGCCTTCTTCTGCCTGTCCTGCATCGCTGCATGTCGCGGCCAGTTGGAGCAGGCATTGGACTTCGTCCAGCGCTCTTTGACCCGCAACACCGACAATATTCGGGCTCGCGGGCTCAAGGCCTATCTGCTGCGTCGGCTGGGCAGGCAGGATCAGGCGGACCAAGTGGTGCGCGAGAACCTGGCCCTGGATCGGTTCGACTTCGTATCCGGATACGAGCGGGTCTTGGCAGGCAGCGATCCGGACGAGCTGTTCAAACTGATGCGCGGGGATTACCTCAACCTCCTGCGAGCGGCCCGTGGCTACGCGGCATTCGGCGCCTATGAGGAGGCGCTGCAGCTGCTGGGCCAGGCCGATCAGCATCAGCCCATGGTCCGTTATTATCAAGGCTGGTATCTGCACTTGCTGGGCCGGAAGGATCAGG
The DNA here is from genome assembly GCF_016101415.1 of Bifidobacterium sp. M0404. Classification (NCBI taxonomy): domain Bacteria; kingdom Bacillati; phylum Actinomycetota; class Actinomycetes; order Bifidobacteriales; family Bifidobacteriaceae; genus Bifidobacterium; species Bifidobacterium sp. M0404. Next base: position 562,420 of record NZ_JACFQP010000002.1, read on the forward strand.
CCCTTGAGGCCTTCCAGGCTGCCGAGGCGGCGCCTTCGGACTACTGCTTCCCCAATTCCCTGGATGATATCGCGCCGCTACGGATGGCCATGGACATGGTCGATGGTCCCAAAGCAGCCTATTATCTGGGCTGTCTCTACTACGACAAGTCTCTGACGGACCGGGCCATCGAGCTTTGGGAGCATTCGCGGCAACTGGATCCCGACTTCGCCACGGTCCACCGCAACCTGGCCATCGCCTACGGCAACAAGCGACACGATTGGCAGGCCGCCGACCGGGAAATCGAAACCGCCTACCGGTTGGATCCCGAAGACGCCCGGGTCTTTCTGGAGCGGGATCAGCTTCATAGGCTGATGGGCTGGAGCTTTGCCCGTCGGCTGACGGAATTTGCAAAGCATCCAGAGGTTGTGGCCCACAGGGACGATCTCTATATTGAATACCTGAGCCTGCTCAACCAGACCGGCGGCTACGAACGGGCCTATCAGCTCATGAGCAGCCGGCGCTTCCATCCCTGGGAGGGCGGTGAGGGCAAAATCACCGCCCAATACCGAATCTCGCTGAAGCTAATGGCCAAGGATGCCATGGCGGCCCAGGACTGGGACCGTGCTGCGGACCTGCTGGAACGAGCCATGACCTATCCGGAGAACCTGGGCGAAGGCAAACTGGAAGGTCAGAAGGACAACGATCTTCACTACTATCTGGGGCTGGCCAGACGAGCAGCAGGAGACAAGGATGCTGCGGATCAGGAGTTCCGTCTGGCCTGCCTGGGCTCCGGGCAGGTGGGGGAGTCGCTCTACTACAACGACCAGCCTGCTGAGATGGTCCTTTTCCAGGGGCTGGCCCACCAGGCTCTTGGCGAGCAGGGTCCGGCCAACGCCTGCTACTACCGGCTGCTGGACTTTGGCGAGCAGCATTTGGACGATCATGTGGAGAAGGACTACTTCGCAGTCTCCCTTCCCGACTTCCTGACCTTTGATGCGGACTATACCCGTATGAACCGGGTTCATTGCCTCTACCTGATGGCACTGGCACGCATCGGCATAGGGCAGATCGACCAGGCTCGGGAGTGCCTGAAGCAGGTGCTGGAACTGGATGCCGGCCATATTCAGGCCGGGTTGTTCACTGATGAATTGGACCACAGGGCAATTCTTACCGGGAGGAAAGCATGATCAAGGTTGCATTGACTGGAGCCTGGCGGGTTCAGTCCCCATCTGAGCTGCAGGGAACCGTCCTGTTGCCGGGTACGCTGGACACCAACGGACTCGGACACGATGATCAGGAGCTGTCTGATGACTATGGCAGCGGCAAGCCCGGCCCCATCGGCTCTCGGCTGACCAGGCGGCACACCTTTGAGGGGACGGTCAGGCTGTCCCGACAGATTAGATGGTCTCCACAGCCGGGGCGAAGGGTCTTCTTCGAGGTGGAGCGCGCTCGCCGCCTGGAGGTCAGGGTGGGAGAACATCTGGTCGAGCCCTATCGTCCTCAGACCTTGAATACGCCGCATGTCTTCGAGCTGACCGGACTGCTGACGGGCGATGACCTGCTGCAGGTGGATTCGGACAACGCCTACCAGGGCATGCCTCACGATGCCATCGTGGATTCTTCGACCGCAACTGACCACACCCAGACCAACTGGAACGGGCTTCTGGGAAACATTGGCCTGCGTGTGGAGGAGGACACTTTTGTAGATAGCGTTCGTGCCTACCCCCATGGCGATGCGCTGACCGTAGAGGCTGATGTGGATTCGCGCCAAGGATTCCATGGTCGCTTGAGGATCTCTTCCGATGCACTGGCCCAGCCTCTGGAGGTCGCTGCAAACCTGGAACCTGGGCGGCGAACACTGACCTGGCCCGATCTTCCGCTTGATGCCCATGCGGATCGCTGGGACGAATACCAGGGCTGTCTGCATGGCATGGCAATCGAGCTCCTGCCGCCAGACGGATCCAGGGTGCTCTCGCGGGTAAGTACGGACTTCGGTATCCGTGATTTCGCAGCCGATGAGCAGGGGAGACTGGCTCTGAACGGCAGGGCCTTCTTCTTGCGAGGCGAGGCCAATTGCGCTGAGTTTCCGCAGACCGGCTTCCCGCCCATGGACGTGGGCTCCTGGATTCGTATTTTGAAGGCCTACCGATCATACGGAGTGAATGTAGTCCGCTTCCACTCGCACTGCCCGCCCGAGGCAGCCTTCATCGCCGCGGACCGGATGGGGATGATGATGCAGCCCGAGCTCTCCCACTGGGACTACCATCATGCCTTCCAGGAGGATGTGAGTTACCGCTACTATCGCACCGAACTGGAGCAGACGCTGCTCTTCCTGGCCAACCATCCCTCCTTTGTCATGCTCACCTTGGGCAACGAGCTGTCTGCGGATGCGACCGGCCACCAGCGCATGGCTCAGCTGGTCGAGGATGCCCGGAGCATTGACGACACCCGGCTCTATGCCAATTCCTCCAACCCGCACTATGGACAGCTGGGCAGTGATGACTGCAACGAGGTCTACACATCAGAGTCCTACAAGGGCCACGACCTGCGCTGCTGCTTCGCCAATATGCGCGGGTCCACCAACGCTGCCCATCCGGGCACTGCCCACAATTTCCAGGACTCCATGCAGGCAGTCCGCAAAGAGTGCAAGGTGCCGGTCTATGGATTCGAGGTCGGCCAGTATGAAGTGTTGCCGGACTTCCGAGAAATCGAGGAGTTCACCGGGGTCACCCGTCCTGACAATTACGCAATGATCCGTGACAGGGTCCGTGAATCTGGCCTGGACCAGCGCACCTGGCTGGAATGGGTGGCCGCTACAGGCGAACTGTCGCGGATTTGCTACCGGGAGGAGGTGGAGTCCGTCCTGCGAACCCCTTCCATGTCGGGACTTTCGCTGCTGGGTCTGCAGGACTTTCCCGGACAGGGCACGGCTCTGGTGGGCATGATGGATGCCCATCTGCATCCCAAGCGATTTCCCTTCGCTCGTCCTGAACGCTTCCGGTCCTTCTTCACCGACCAGTTGACGCTGGCAGTCATGGATCGCTATGCCTATACCAGCCAGGAGAAGCTCTCAGGGACGGTCAAAGTGGCCAACTACGGCCGACGCATGTTGCAGGGTGATCTTCGGCTGCGGTTGCAGGGCCAGGGGGTTGATCTGGAGCGTGTCTTCCCTCAGATTACCTGTCCGGTGGGCAAGCTGACCGATCTTGGAGCCTTCGAACTGCCTCTGGATGGCGTTGAAGGCAACCAACGCTGCCGTCTGAGTTTGGAGATCGACGGCGTGACCAATGTCTATCCGGTCTGGGTCTACCGGGACAGCAAGCCTGAACGGCCAGGCGGTCTGTACGAGGCCAGGAGGTTTGACCAACAGGCGCGTCGGGTCCTGGACCAGGGGGGCACGGTCTATCTGAGTCCTGACTCTACGGCCCAGTCCCTGCCCAGATCCGTTCAGGCCCATTTCTCCACGGACTTCTGGTCAGTGGGGACATTCAAGGACCAGAGCGGCACCATGGGGCAGTTCATTCAAGCCGACCACCCTATTTTTGCCGATTTCCCGACCGACTCGCATACTGACTGGCAGTGGTGGCCCATGGCCACCCAGCGGGCCATCATCCTGCCTGAGCGCTACCAATCCATCATCACTGAGATGGACAGCTACGCCTACCTGCGACCCATGACACAGCTGCTGGAATGCCGTTGCGGTAAGGGCCGGCTTCTGCTCTCCTCCATGGGCCTGCAGAATCTGACCGAATATCCGGAGGCTCAGGCCCTTCAGACCAGCATCTATCGGTATCTGGGCTCCAAGGACTTCAACCCGCGTCAGAGGATTGATCCCGAGGTCATCGACCAGCTGGTTGCCTGAGTCCTGCTGTCCGCTAAAGCACAATAAGGGGTCCGACCTGCAATTTCAGCGGGTCGGACCCCTTATGTTCAAATGGTCTAAGTCCTATCCTCAGAGGATGCCTTGGGCCACCATGGCATCGGCCACCTTGGTGAAGCCGGCCACATTGGCGCCCAGCATCAGGTCGCCCTCATGACCATATTCCTTGGAGGCCTGGTAGGACTTTTGGAAGATTCCAGTCATGATGTCCTTGAGCCGCTGGTCCACCTCGTCGAAGGTCCACTGCAGGCGCAGCGAGTTCTGGCTCATCTCCAGACCGGAGACTGCGACGCCGCCGGCATTGGCGGCCTTGGCAGGTCCGTAGAGCACCTTGTTGTCCTGATAGACCTGGATGGCTTCGGGGGTGGATGGCATGTTGGAGCCCTCGCAGACTACGGTGCATCCGTTGGCGACCAGGGTCTTCGCGGATTCCTCGTCGATTTCGTTCTGTGTGGCGCAGGGCAGGGCGATGTCGCAGGGCACGGTCCAAACACCCTTGCAGCCCTCGTGGTACTCAGCGGAGTTTACGCGGTCTGCATACTCGCGAATTCGGCCGCGGTGACCCAGTTTGATGTCCTTGACGACGTCGAGGTCAATTCCGTTGGGATCGTAGACGTATCCGTTGGAGTCGGATGCCGTCACCACCTTGGCGCCCAGTTGTTGGGCTTTTTCGGTGGCGAAGATGGCCACATTGCCCGAGCCGGAGATGACGACGGTCTTACCCTGGAAGGAATCCTTGCGCAGCGTCTGCAGGGCCTCCTGGGTGTAGTAGCACAGGCCATAGCCCGTAGCCTCGGTCCTGGCTAGGGAGCCACCGAAGGTCAGGTCCTTGCCGGTCAGCACGCCCGAGTACTCGTCGCGCATTCTCTTGTACTGACCGAACAGGTAGCCGATCTCGCGGGATCCCACGTTGATGTCGCCGGCGGGCACGTCGGTGAACTGCCCGATGTGGCGCTGCAACTCAGTCATGAAGGCCTGGCAGAAGCGCATGACTTCGGCATCCGAGCGGCCCTTGGGGTCGAAGTCGGATCCGCCCTTGGCACCGCCCATGGGCAGTCCGGTCAGCGAATTCTTCAGGATCTGCTCGAAGCCCAGGAACTTGATGACCGACTCGGTCACGGTCGGGTGGAAGCGCAGGCCGCCCTTGTAGGGGCCGATTGCCGAATTGAATTGGATCCGGTAACCGCGGTTGACCTGAACATGGCCCTGATCGTCGGTCCAGGCCACACGGAACTTGACTGCACGCTCAGGCTCGACCAGGCGCTCCAGCACGCCGTTGGCCTCATACTCGGGATGCCGCTCCACCACGGGCTCCAGGCTGGAGAAGACTTCACGCACAGCCTGCAGGAATTCCGGCTGGTCGCCGTCGCGCTTCTCAACCTGCTGGTAGACGCGCTTGATGTATTCGTTGGTGAGCATCTGAGCTCCTTTGACTAGGAATGGCCGGTCCGTCCGGTCCACATACGATTGGGTCCGCCCTCAAGAGCCTACGGGGGCTGGCGGAATCTTATCCCATGGTAAATGCCTCAAAGTTACGCCACAAGAATTTTGGCCCGTAATGTCTAACATGTGGTCATTCAAGGCCCGAAGAATGAGAGAACAAAGAAGAGTAATCAAGTCCGCTAGCAAAAGTTGAGTCTCCGCGACTCAACTTTTATTCCTTGGGTGAACATCGGGCATGGAACCCGGGGCCCGTGGTTTGGACAAAGTGAAGGGCGGGGAGCCCGGGAGGACAGGTCAGGATGTCCGTCTGGGGTTCCGGTCCGCAGAAACGATGACTTAGAGAATCAGGAGATGTGATTATGGCTATGTTTCCCGCATTGATGAACAATTCGATCTTCGGCGACTTCTTCGACGATCCCTTCTTCAACAACTGGCGTGACGGGCGTCGGCAGGGTCAGAGCGCCAAGAACGCGCTGAACAGCCCCTTGATGAACACGGATGTGCGTGAGAAAGACGGGCAGTACCAGCTCTCCATCGACATGCCTGGCTTTGACAAGAAGGACATCGGCCTGCGTCTTGAGGACGGCTACCTGATTGTATCCGCGCAGAAGAACAGCGACCAGGGCGACAAGGACGAGCAGGGCCGTTGGATTCGGCGCGAGCGTTACACAGGGTCCTGCTCCCGTAGCTTCTATGTGGGCGACAAGGTACGCCAGGAGGACATCCATGCTCACTACGCCAATGGCACCCTCGAGGTGACCCTGCCCAAGACCAGCATCGAGCCGGCTGACAACACGCAGAACATCGCCATTGAGGACTGAGGGATTCGGGCCCTTATCGGACCGTCTGAACGACTGCTATACTGATTGAGCGACAGCCGTTCGGACGGCCCTTTTGTCGTGTCAACACGCTATTGCCCAATTTTGGGTCCATCAATGCTATACTTACCATTTGGCGTGTCTTTCGGCGCGCCGTGTAACCGGCCGAGGATCGGATAGAAGGCTTATGGCAAAAGATGGTGTGATCGAGGTGGAAGGGCGTGTGGTCGAGGCCCTCCCGAATGCGATGTTCCGCGTCGAGCTCGAGAACAAGCACCTGGTGCTGGCCACCATTTCCGGCAAGATGCGCAAGAATTACATCCGCATTCTGCCTCAGGATCGGGTGGTGCTCGAAATGAGTCCCTATGATCTGAACCGCGGACGGATTACGTACCGGTACAAGTAACAAGGTACACAAGCAAAGGAAAACCATGAAGGTCAGCCCTAGTGTGAAGAGAATCTGCGAGAACTGCCGCGTGATTCGTCGTCACGGCCGCGTCATGGTGATCTGCAAAAACCCACGCCACAAGCAGCGCCAGGGCTGAGCGGATTCCCAGCGGCAACGAACACCAAAGGCGCTGAGTCACAGCCGATAGGCTGAACCCCGGGTGCGCAGGCCCGGGCCGGGAGACCGGAAGACTCGGTGCACGACCTGCGTAGAGCAAAAAGGAATCGCAATGGCACGTCTTGCCGGAGTCGACATCCCCAACGAGAAGCGCATAGAGATAGCCCTCACCTACATCTTCGGTGTGGGGCGTACTCGCGCCAAGGAAACACTTGCCGCGACCGGAGTGAATCCGGACACCCGCGTCAAGGATCTCACGGACGAGCAGCTCATTACGCTGCGTGATTACCTCGAGGGAAACTACAAGATCGAGGGTGATCTGCGTCGTGAGATCGACGCTGATATTCGCCGTAAGATCCAAATCAATTGCTATCAGGGCCAGCGCCACCGCCGGGGTCTGCCCGTGCGCGGCCAGCGGACCAAGACCAACGCCCGCACCCGCAAGGGACCCAAGCGCACTGTCGCCGGAAAGAAGAAGGCGACCAAGTAAGGCTGAATGCGAAGCGGGGATGAGGGTCCCCGATGGTTCGCACTAGCAATTAGTTATTCGTTATTCGTGACAAGGAAACGAGGATCAATGGCAGCAGCAAAGCAGGCCGCGCGCAAGCCTCGTCGTCGGGATCGCAAGTCGGTTCCGGTCGGGCAGGCGCATATCAAGTCAACATTCAACAACACCATCATCTCCATCACCGATCCTTCCGGTGCTGTAGTGGCCTGGGCTTCGGGCGGCGACGTAGGCTTCAAGGGCTCCCGCAAGTCCACTCCTTACGCAGCGGGCATGGCCGCTGAATCCGCAGCCCGCAAGGCCATGGAGCATGGGGTCAAGAAGGTGGATGTCTTCGTCAAGGGCCCGGGTTCGGGCCGTGAGACCGCCATCCGCTCCCTGCAGTCCGCAGGCCTGGAGGTCGGTTCCATCTCGGATGTGACCCCACAGGCACACAATGGCGTTCGTCCTCCCAAGCGCCGTCGCGTCTGAGCACTAGAAAACCCATGAATCCACCCGCGAAGACCGGTGAGTGCACCGCCGGTCGGAGCTGAAAGGATAGCAACAGTGCTTATTGCACAGCGTCCGACTCTTACTGAAGAAGTCGTCAATGCCCAGCGCTCCCGTTTCACCATCGAGCCCTTGGAGCCGGGATTCGGGTACACTCTGGGCAATTCCCTGCGTCGTACCCTGCTGAGTTCCATACCCGGTGCGGCTGTGACCTCGGTCCGCATCTCGGGTGCCCTGCACGAGTTCACCACGCTGCCCGGTGTGGAGGAGGACGTCACTGAGATCCTGCTCAACATCAAAGGCATCGTGCTGACCAGCGAATACGACGAGCCTGTGGTCATGTATTTGCGCAAGAGCGGCAAGGGCGAGGCCACAGCCGGGGATATCACCCCGCCGGCAGGCGTCACCGTGGCCAATCCTGATCTGCATATCGCGACCTTGGCCGAGGATGGCGAGTTGGAGATCGAGTTTACGGTGGAGCGTGGGCGTGGATACGTCCAGGCCCAGCTCAACAAGCAGGACAACGATGAGATCGGCCGCATCCCGGTTGATTCCATTTATTCTCCTGTGCTCAAGGTCAGCTACAAGGTCGAGGCCACCCGTGTCGAGCAGCGCACGGATTTCGACAAGCTGATCCTGGATGTGGAGACCAAGCCGGCTATTTCGCCGCGTGATGCAGTGGCGTCCGCTGGGTCGACCCTGGTCGAGCTCTTCGGCCTCTGCCGCGAGCTCAACACCCAGGCCGAGGGCGTAGAGGTTGGGCCCGAGCCTGAGGTGGAAGAAGCTGATCCGCAAATGTCCGTGCCGATTGAGGACCTGAACCTGACGCAGCGTTCCTACAACTGCCTCAAGCGCGAAGGAATCCACACCATCGGCGAGCTGGTCTCGCATACCGAGCAGGATCTGCTGGACATCCGCAACTTCGGCATGAAGTCCATCGACGAGGTCAAGGAGAAGCTTGAGGGCATGGGGCTGTCGCTGAAGGCCTCACCGCTGGGCTTCGACACTAATAATCTCGAGGGAGGCACCTTCTTCTCGCCTGACGACGAGTGAGGGATTGCAGCCTTCGTATGAGCGGGCGAGGGGGAAGGGTTCCGTCGCCTGCTGACAGAAATTCCGGGAAGTCGGATGTTCGGGCGTATGCCCACCTGTCCTCCCGGGCCGTAAGGAGATAATCCAATGCCAAAACCTAGCAAGGGCCCACGTCTGGCCTCCAGCCCGGCGCATGAGCGGTTGATGCTGGCCAACATGGCCACCAGCCTCTTCGCCAACGGCCGCATCACGACCACCCTACCCAAGGCCAAGCGCCTGCGTCCGCTGGCTGAGCGGCTGATCACCTTCGCCAAGCGCGGGGATCTGCCTGCCCGCCGCCGCGTCATGCGCGTCATCCGCGACAAGTCTGTGGTCCATATCTTGTTCACGCAGATCGCTGAGCAAATGCAGCAGCGTGAGGGTGGCTACACACGAATCACCAAGATAGCGCCCCGCCGTGGAGACAACTCCCCGCAGGCCGTGATCGAGCTGGTCACCGAGCCTCTGTCCGCCAAGAAGGCCGTGGTCAAGGAGGCTGAGTCCGCAGCCAAGGTGGCCGCCAAGGACGACAACGCGGAGGTGGCTGCCGCCACCGATGCTGCAGTCGCCGAAGGCGCAGCCAAGGATGCTGTCGACCAGGCCGTCGAGGCCAATGAGTCCGATCAGGACGTGGCACAGGCCGACCAGGCTGCAGAGGATCTGGAGCAGAACGCTGACAAGGCGGATCAGGCAGCAGCCCAGGCTGAGGAAGACGCCGACGTGGCTGAGGATGCGGAGAAGGCCGCTGAGTAATCGGTCTTTGTTCTGATGACGGGGTCGGGGAGCATGGCTCTCCGGCCCCGTTTGTCATTGGTGCCAGGGAGGTCTCGATGGAGCATCAGGAAAAGAACATGTCCCTTGTCAGGCTGCGCATGGATCTGGCTTACGACGGCGGCGGCTTCCACGGTTGGGCCCGGCAGCCTGGGCTTCGCACGGTCCAAGGCTGCATCGAGCATGCCCTGTCTCTGATAACTGGAGCCCGCAAATCAGATGGCGAGGTTTCCCATAGTCAAGTCGTCTGGGAACCAAGGCTGGTCGTGGCTGGCAGAACCGACACTGGGGTCCACGCATCTCATCAGGTGGCGCACCTGGATATTCCTGAAGTTGTGCTCGAGGCCTGCAGGGGACATATGGGGGTTGATGGTGTTTTGGCCCTGGAACGCCGTCTCCGCCACCTGTTGCCTGCTGACATCGTGCTGCTAGGGCTCCGAGCTGCTCCCATGGGTTTCGATGCCCGCTTCTCTGCCTTGGAACGCACTTACCTGTATCGGGTCAGCCAGGGGGGTCGGCCGGGGGATCCACGCATGCGTGGCTATGTGCTGGACCTGGAGGGGAGCCTGGATCTGGAAGCTATGAACGAGGCTGCAGGGGAGTGCATCGGCTTGCATGACTTCGGATCCTTCGCCAGGCCAAACCCTGGGGGCACGACCATCCGCAAGGTCAAGGCAGCACACTGGGACCTGGTTCCGACCGTGAATCTGTTCGGTGTTGAACCGGAGCAGAGTGCCGTCGGATACCTTCCGCCCTTCATGGAGTCCGGGCTGACCGTCTTCCGGATCGTAGCCGATGCATTTGCCCATAACATGGTCCGCTCGTTGGTCGCGGCCTGCATTCAGGTGGGCCTGGGGCGCCGGTCCGTGCAATGGTTTGCCGACAAGATTGCCCACCCCTTGCGTGAAGGTTCCACTGGTCCCATAGCTGCTCGGGGCCTGACCCTGGAGCAAGTAGCCTACCCGCCTGATGACCAGCTTGCTGAACGAGCGCAGGCCATCCGTGCCCGCCGTACACTGTGACGCACCGGGCTGTTTTGTAGCGACCGTTGACTGCGCCACGCCGTTTGCTAGGTAGGGACTCTGTGGCATAATAGAAAAGTTGTTGTTCGGCAGTGTCGGGCAACGACCATGGTTGAGTGTCCGAGCGGTCTAAGGAGCACGCCTCGAAAGCGTGTGAGGGCAACTCCCTCCGCGAGTTCGAATCTCGCCTCAACCGCCCCCATTGGCCCTGACCCGACGGTCGGGGCCTTTTTGTATGTAAATACTGTCGCCGCATTGCCAAGTTGCAGTGGTTAACCCGTGGAGTCGAGTTTCGTTATTGTTGCTGATATGCAGTCCATGGAAGATTGGTTTTGCATGATAACTGAGCATGGCAACAGGTGGATTGGCTGAGTTTCAGCCGGAATTGGTCTTCCTTGTGCCCGCTTTGGTTATCCGGGCTGACATGGCCCTGATCCTTGATCTTAGGCAAATAAAAGACCGTCCAATGCAGAAGGCGATGCGATGGTCAACACCGGGTCGCCTCCTACATTGCACGGGTTCATACCCCCCGCGTTCCTATGGAATGCTCCTATGGAACACGTTCTATAATATCACTGTCTGAACCGATGTCGCCACCGCAAAGTTTCGTGAAATCTGTGGATAAGTACTAATTGATTTGTTTGCTTGATGATCTTTGCTCACGATTGGTCAGGTTTTGGTCATGCATGGGCAGGGATTGCTTGCATATACGAATGTGGAAACTTATGAGTGAGCGATTGGCGGAACCGGCAGGTCGATGGTCCGCCTTTGCCGTCAATGCTTTGGTGTTTGCAACAGGGCTGACGATGTGGCAGGGTAGCCGAGGTTCATGGCCATGGACAAGTGGGCTACAACCATGTCGATCAGGGCAGATGTGGCCTCTTGCTGGCTTTTTGCGTTCTGGCCGACATCAGTTCGTATGGTGCCTGCGGAGCCGTTCAGCTTTCTCCCCACGGCCAGAAGGGACCGGGCCGTATCCATTTCAATCAGGGCAGGAGTAGGAGTCTGTATTCCGTTGGCAGGGTCGGTGGACTCGTCGGGGTGCGCCAGCAGATCAGTGATGGGATAGACTCCCTGCCTGGGATCGTGCTTGGAGTGACCGACCAGAATCTGGGCGGCTGCAGTGTGCGCATCGGCTAGGGTCAGCATCCATGCGGCATCGGTCTTGCGGGCCGCGAGGACCGAGAGTTCGAATCCGGAACGGTCTTCGCCTGTGATGGCCTGATCGGCCAATTCGACGGGCAGCGCCTTGGCCAGCGGATCCAACCGCTGTGCAGCCTGGACCAGTCTGAGTGTAGCCGTTTGACGATTGGTCTGCCCGCCCTGGGAGGCCGTCAAAGCCTGGGCTGCGCGCACTGTGGCTTCATCCAGCCTGGCAGGGCATTCGCGGGCCGCTTGGGTCCAGGCCTGGGCTCGGTTGTCTGCCTGATGCTTGTGAAGCTGTTCCGACTGCCGGGCTCGCGTCCATGCCTGTTCGCAGGCAGTGGGGCGGAGATTATCGGGATCGTGCTGACTGACATGCACCGCTGAAGGTGCGCATCCTGATAGGGTGACAGCCAGCAGAAGTACTGCGATGCCGGTCCTCATCCGTCGTGCTAGAATCGACGGCCGATGACTCGCCCACCCGTGGTATTCAAGAACCGGCAGTGTCTGCATGAAAGGCTAGAATAGTAGGCATTGCAGACTAAAAGAAGCGCAGTCTGAATAACTTCATAGGAGGTCTTGACATGGAACTGGACCTGGCTGAAATTCATCAGCTGGCACACGAACAAGGGATTGATGCCGAGACCTTGGATCAAGCACTGAGCGAGGCTCTTCTTCTGGCTTATCAGAAGTCACCTCACGCAGCAAAACATGCACGGGTGGAGCTTGACGAACGTGCGGGGACTTTCACTATCTGGGCACAGGACGAGATCGCTCGAGAACCCACGCCCGAAGAGCCCGAACCGGGATACGATCTGGGTGAGGAATACGACGACACACCAAAGGACTTCGATCGGCTGGCGGCCTCCACCGCCCGCCAGGTCATCCGCCAGCTCTTCCGTGAGGCCGATGACGAACGAGTCTTCGGAGCTTTCTCGGGTCAGAAGGGTCACCTGATCACTGGAATCGTGCAGCAGGATGCCAGTGACCCCGGCAATGTGCATGTGGCCGTGGATAATGTCGAGGCCATTCTGCCCCGCCGCGAGCAGGTGCCTGGAGAGCATTACCGGCATGGCCAGCGGATCCGCGTCTACGTGGTCAATGTCTCCCGTGGGCTCAAGGGGCCGGAAATCATCGTGTCGCGTTCCCATCCGGAGCTGGTTCGCCGTCTCTTTGAGCGGGAGGTGCCTGAGCTGGTTTCCGGTGCAGTCTCCATCATGGCCATCGCCCGTGAGGCCGGGGCCAGGACCAAGATTGCAGTCCGGGCCAACAGCAAGGGAGTCAATCCCAAGGGTGCGCTGATCGGCCCTGGCGGCGCTCGCGTTCGTGCCGTCATGGAGAATCTGGGCCCCGAGAAGATCGACATTGTGGACTGGTCCAAGGATCCTGCTGAATTCGTGGCTGCGGCCCTGTCTCCAGCTGTGGTCCGCCAAGTGCAGATCGTCAGCGAGTCCAACCGTACGGCCATTGCCTTCATCAAGGATGCCCAGCTCTCTCTGGCCATTGGCAAAGAAGGGCAGAACGCCCGTCTGGCTGCCAAGCTGACGGGCTGGAAGATCGGCATCGAGTCCGAGGAGACCCACCAGCAAAAATTGCGTGAGCTGCAGGCGCAATCCCCTTCGGCTGCTGGTGAAGACGCATGAGAGCAAACATCCGAGGACGCGAGTATGCTGGACCCGGTATCCCGAGTCCGGTGGTTCATGCCGTCGGCCCCGGCACAGAGACGAGGTAACACGATCATGGTCGCACGATGAGACAGGATATGTTCGCCGTCATGAAAGAGTGATCGCGCCGGTCATATGCGCGGTCCGGTAAGGAGAAAGTAAGTGCCCAAAGCACGCGTGTATGAGCTGGCCAAGGAATTTGGCGTAGACAGCAAGACTGTTCTGGCGAAATTGAAGGACATGGGCGAGTTCGTCAAGTCCGCATCTTCCACTGTCGAGGCCCCTGTGGTTCGTCGACTCAAGAATGCTTTCCCTCAGAAGGGTCAGGGCGACGCTGGCCAGGCCGCTGCACGAAATGCCCGCCCCGGCAGCCCTAATCATGGAAGCGGCCAGGGTCAGCATGGCCGCTCGCAGTCCGGCGGCACCAAGCAGCAATCCACACCTGGGCCCAAGCCCGGACAGAACCGTCGGCCCTCGGCTGGTGTCGACACGCCACGGAGTCAGCAGCGTCCCAGTGGCCACTTCCCCAAGCCTGGTGCCCCCCACGGTAACCGCAACGAGCATGAGCAGCGCAACCAGTCCCGTGGGCCCAAGCCCTCAGCCATGGGCAAGCCCGGCCCTCAGGGCTCGCACAGCAACGGTCGTTCCGGCGGTTCCGGGGCTTCGCCAGCACGTCATGGCGCACGTCCGGGAGCATCCACGCCTCGTCCAGGCAACAATCCTTTCAGCCGCAAGCAGGGGATGAAGGCCCCCATGCCTTCAGACATTCCCAGGCCGCACCCCATGGCCAGGCCTACCGTCAACGACTCACGCAGAGGCCGGGGCGGATTCCGCAACGGTCGTGGCGGTCGTACCGGACAGGGTGCCCGTCCAGGGCAGTGGGGCCATAGCCGTCCAGGCCAGCAGACCCACCAAGGTGGCGGCAGCCGTTTCGGTGGCGCTTCGTCAGCACCCTCAGGTGGCTTCCGCGGCGGTTCAGGCCGTGGTGGTCGCGGTCGCGGCGGTGCTGCTGGAGCTTTCGGTCGCCAGGGAGGCAAGTCCTCCAAGGCTCGCAAGAACCGGATGGCGAAGAGGCATGAATTCCAGGAGATGAAAGCACCCGTCATCGGCGGTGTGCGCATCCCCGCAGGAAACGGTCGTACCGTTCAGCTTCGTCAGGGTGCTACTCTGGCCGATCTGGCAGACAAGATCAACGTCAACCCCGCTGCTCTGGTCACAGTGCTCTTCCACCTGGGCGAGATGGCCACGGCCACCCAGTCCTTGGATGAGGCCACTTTCCAGATCCTGGGCGACGAGATCGGATGGAAGATCCGCATCGTTTCCGCCGAGGAGGAGGACAAAGAGCTTCTTCAGCAGTTCGACATCAACCTGGACGAAGAACGTGAGGACCAGGATGACAAGAACCTGCAGCCCCGGCCTCCGGTGGTCACGGTCATGGGCCATGTCGACCACGGCAAGACCCGGCTGCTGGACACCATCCGCAAGACCAACACGACCACCCAGGAGGCTGGCGGCATCACCCAGCGCATCGGGGCCTACCAAGCCACGGTCACCCTGGACGGTGAGGATCGCAAGATCACCTTCCTGGATACCCCTGGCCACGAGGCCTTTACGGCAATGCGTGCCCGTGGTGCCGAGCTGACCGATGTGGCTGTCCTGGTGGTAGCCGCGGACGACGGCGTTATGCCGCAGACCGTGGAGGCCATCAATCACGCCCAGGCAGCTCATGTGCCCATTGTGGTGGCTGTCAACAAGATTGATGTCGAGGGAGCCAATCCCCAGAAGGTACGCGGTCAGTTGACCGAGTTCGGCCTGGTATCCGAAGAGTATGGTGGCGACACCATGTTCGTCGACATCTCCGCCAAGCTGGGCACCAATGTGGACAAGCTCCTGGAGGCCGTCCTGCTGACTGCCGATGCCGACCTTGACCTTCGGGCCAACCCCGACATGGACGCTCGCGGCGCTACGGTCGAGGCCCGTCTGGACAAGGGCCGTGGAGCTGTGGCCACTGTGCTGGTCCAGCAGGGGACCCTGCATGTGGGCGATGCCATTGTGGCTGGATCGGCCTATGGCCGTGTGCGTGCCATGCTGGACGAGAACGGTCGGCAGATGGATGCTGCAGGCCCCTCCACCCCCGTCCAGGTTCTGGGGCTTACCTCGGTGCCTACCGCCGGCGACCTTTTCCTGGTTGCGCCCGACGATCGCACCGCTCGTCAGATTGCCGAGAAGCGCGAGGCTTCGGCCCGCGCCGCTCAGCTGGCCAAGCGCCGCAAGGTGGTCTCCTTGGAGAGCCTGAAGGAGCAGTTCGCCAAGTCCGAGGTGGACATGCTCAACATCGTCATCAAGGGCGACTCTTCCGGCTCGGTCGAGGCGCTGGAGGACTCTTTGATGAAGATCGAAGTCTCCGACGAAGTCGGGATTCAGGTCATCCACCGGGGCGTGGGCGCCATCACCCAGAACGACGTCAACCTGGCTACGGTCGACAAGGCCGTCATCATCGGCTTCAACGTCAGGCCTAACAGGCAGGTCCAGGATCTGGCAGACCGCGAGGGCGTGGAGATCAAGTACTACTCGGTCATCTACAACGCCATCGAGGACATCGAGGCCGCGCTCAAGGGTATGCTCAAGCCGGAGTACGAGGAGGTTACCACCTCACACTCCGAGATCCGCGAGATCTTCCGCTCCTCCAAGTTCGGCAACATCGCGGGCGTCATGGTCCAGGATGGCACCGTCAAGCGGGGCACCAAGGCTCGAATCGCCCGCAACGGGGTGGTCACTGTCAACGATCTGGAGATCTCCTCCCTGCGCCGGTTCAAGGACGACGTCAACGAGGTATCCGAAGGCTACGAGGCTGGCATCAACCTGGGCTCCTTCAATGACATCGAGGTGGGCGACATCATCGAGACCTACGAGATGCAGGAAGTGGAACGTAAGTAGAGCCTGTTGACCATCCGACCACATGTCGGAGAGTCCGTGGCAATCCGCCCCGGTCTGGGTACTCCCTGGCCGGGGCGGATGTCCATGAATGCGACGATTGGTCATGGACGGTTCGAGAAAGGAATCATGATGGCTGGAAATCCCCGCGCTGTACGCATAGCGGCCCTGATACAACGGGTCGTAGCCTCTGCGCTGGAGTCCCAGATGCACGACAAGCGCCTGGCAGGGGTCACCGTCACTGAGGTTCGGGTCACCAACGATTTGCAGATAGCCAAAATCTATTGGACCCAGCTGGGTCGGTCGGGCCATGAGGCCGGGGAGCGCAAGCGCGCCCAGCAAGCTCTGCGGCAGGCCTCGGGCAGGCTGCGCACGCTGGTCGGTGCTCGGGCCGGTCTGCGGCTGACGCCTACCCTGCGCTTCATTTACGATGAGGTGCCTGCCGAGGCGACTGAGATTGAGGATGTGCTGACCGCAGCCCGTCACCGGGACGAGGCCATGGCCAAAGCCCGGGTCAATGCCAGCTATGCCGGCGACCCCGATCCATACAGGCATGACGACGAGGAAGAGGCCGATGGGTCGGATTTCGTCACTGATGAACCTGCGGCAGAGGGTGCGGATGAAACCGACCGCTGAAGGCATCGGTGGGGCAGAGGCTTCCGAGTCGTCGGATGGTATGGAGTCCGGCACCGGTGAACCGACCTCGGGCATCATCCTTGTTGACAAGCCGAGCGGTGTGACCAGCCATGACGTGGTGGCTGCAGTTCGTTCTGGCCTTGGCATGCGTCGCGTAGGCCATGCCGGAACCCTGGATCCCATGGCCACTGGTCTGCTGGTCATAGGGTTCGGCCAGGCCACGCGCCTGCTGACGGTCATCGTCGGCCATGATAAAACCTATAGAGCCACTGTTCGCCTGGGACTGGGCACCACCACGGACGACGCGGACGGGGATTTGTTGCCGGTGCGTCCTGGAGCCGCGCAGAGGGTGGATGATCTGACAGCCCAGGGTCTGCAGGATCTGATTGATCGCTGCTTCACCGGCTGGATCGACCAGGTGCCTGATGCATTCTCTGCCATCAAGGTCAAGGGCAAGCGAGCCTATGATCTGGCTCGCGCAGGCCAGGAGGTCAAGCTGGAGCCCCGACGCATTCGGATTGCATCCTTCAATCTGCTTGACTTCCGCCGTGTGGATTTGCCTGATCAGGGAGTCAAGGTGGTCGATGCGGATGTGGAGGTGACCTGCTCCAGCGGCACCTACATCCGCGCCCTGGCTCGCGATCTGGGCGAACGCCTGGACCTGGGCGGTCACTTGACGGTCCTAAGAAGGATTCGAGTGGGTCCATTCGACCTGGAGGATTCCGACCTGGCATCCAGGGTTCTGGGCGGTCATGTGGTCCCTCACACCTACCGGAACCGCCAAGGTCAGACGGTTGTTCGCAGTCGCATGGTCCTGGACCGCAACCGGCAGGCGATGTTGGATGGCTCGCTTGACCTGGTGCAGGCGGCACGCATGAGCATGCCCGTTCTGAACCTGGATGCCGACCAGGCCGTCAGAGTCTCCAACGGCGGATTCTTGGACCTGCCTGTCACTGGGCCCACAGCTGCCCTGGCAGGGCCTCAGGGCAAGCAGCGGCTGGCTGCTATCCTAGTGCCCG
Source organism: Bifidobacterium sp. M0404 (assembly GCF_016101415.1). Classification (NCBI taxonomy): domain Bacteria; kingdom Bacillati; phylum Actinomycetota; class Actinomycetes; order Bifidobacteriales; family Bifidobacteriaceae; genus Bifidobacterium; species Bifidobacterium sp. M0404. Next base: position 580,362 of record NZ_JACFQP010000002.1, read on the forward strand.
GTTCACGAGGCGGGGCCAAGCCGGATGTGGTCTTCCACCCCGAGGCCTGAGTGCGCAGGTCGTGTTTAGCCCCAGGGTCTTGCCAGGGTGCGACGGTGGGAATACAGTGCTTAAGGAATTTTCGGCGCCCGGGTTCGGGGGCCGCCATGACTAAGTGATGGGAAGCGGATGAAGGTCAGCCAGGTCAGCCCGGACGAGTCGGGCATTGTCAGGTGGCCGGGAACCTTGGGGGCCCGGTCCAGCGTGGTTACCATCGGTGTCTTCGATGGTATGCACCGGGGTCATCAGGCCCTACTGCGCCGGGTGGTCGAACTCGCTGCCAAGAATCAGGATAGGCCCATGACCCTGGTTTTCGACCCAAGTCCCAAACTGGTTCATAGCTACGCTGACGGCCATGACATGACTGAACCGCCCCTGGACCTGATTCGCCATGACCCTGATCAGATCATGCCTCTGGAGGAGCGCCTGAGGCTGATGGCCCAGCTGAGGCTGGATCAGGTTGTGGTGGTGCGATACACGTTGGCTTTTGCAGCCAAGTCCTATCGATTCTTCCTCAAGCAGCTTACCGAACAGCTGGCCATGCGAACGCTGGTCCTGGGCCGCGATGCGCAGATGGGCGCAGGGCGGATCGGAGATATCAAGGCGATTGGCGACCTGGCGGACACAGGACTGTTCAACCTGAAGGTAGTGGACGACCAGGGACCTGGCGACTGCACTCTGCCTGACGCTGACGGCCTGGAGCGACGTCGTGTACGAGCCTGGAGCAGTTCCCACCTTCGGCAGTTGATCCTGGACGGCGATGTGGATGCGGCCCTGGATATTCTGGGCCGGCCGCACATGGTTCAAGGCACAGTGGTCCATGGGGAGCAGCGGGGTCGCCGCTTGGGATTCCCGACTGCCAATCTTGCTCCCGACAGCCAGGGGATGATGCCCGCAGATGGAGTCTATGCAGGCTGGCTGGTTGACCTGGGTCTGCCTACGGATCCTATGGCGACGCCGGAGGGACGGGAGGGGCGGCTGGCTCAGGGTTCGCCCTGGCGGATGCCTGCCGCCATCTCCATCGGCACCAAGGAGACCTTCCTGGCTGCTGGCCAGCAGATGCCAAGAGTCCTGGAGGCCAATGCCGTCCGGCCGGATTGGGTGGACCTGTACGGTCACCGGGTCAGGGTGGAATTCCTCAGCCGTCTGCGCAGTCAGAAACGGTATGCGGGCGAGGAGCCCCTCAAACGACAGTTGGCCCTGGATGCCGATCGCACCCTGGAGCTGACCAAAGCAGCAGGAAGAGTGTTTTCCGTCAACTGAAGACTGTAGGAACTTTGGAATTCACAGCCCTCGGAAGTGGCTGAAAAACTCCCTGGTTCGCGGATTCTCAGACTCGTCCATGACCTCTTGCGGCGTTCCGTTCTCGGCGATGACACCGTCCAGCAACAGGACAACCCGGTTGGCCGCATGATGGGCGAAACTCATCTCGTGGGTGGCCATGAGAATGGTGGTGCCCCCGGCGGTCAGCTCCGAAACCATGGCCAGGACCTCGCCTACCAGCATGGGGTCCAAGGCTGAGGTGATCTCATCCAGCAGGAGAAGTTCCGGGTCGGTCATCAGGGCTCGGACGATGGCCACCCGCTGCTGCTGGCCGCCGGAGAGCTGGTCGGGGTAGGCTCCGGCTTTCTTTTTCATGCCGATTCGATCCAGCAGATCCAGGGCCCGCTCCCTGGCCTGGTCCTTGGGCATGCCGTGAACCTTGATGGCCCCCAAGGTCACGTTTTTCAGGACGTTCATGTGGGGAAAGAGGTTGAACTGCTGGAAGACCACGCCGATTCTGGCCCGGCAGGCATCCTGGTTGATCCTGGGATCGGTGATGTCGGTGCCGCCCAGCCATATCCGTCCATCGTTGACGGTCTCCAACAGGTTGATGCACTTCATCAGGGTGGACTTGCCCGACCCGGAGGGACCCAGCAGGGCCACGGTTTCATGAGGCATGATGGTCATGGAAATGCCGCGCAGGACCTTGTTGCCCCCAGGGTAGGTCTTTCGCACGTCCTCCAAACGGAGCACCGGTTGGTTCTGATTGGCGCCTGCCTGCTCGCTCATACCATGCCTCCGCTCTGTTCACGTTTGCGCAGCCTGTTGGAATACCAGTCGTTGAGAAGAATGAAGGGGACCGAGGTGGCGATGAAGAGCACTGAAGCCACCACGTAGGGGGTGAAGTTGTAGGAGGTGGCCACGATGATCTGGGCCGCCCTGACCGCGTCGACGGCTCCCAGAACCGAGATCAGCCCCACGTCCTTCTGCATGGAGATGAAGTCGTTCATCAGTGCCGGAGCCACCTTGCGCAGAGCCTGGGGGATGACGACCAGACGCATGGTCTGCGCCGAGGTCAGGCCCAGTGAGCGTGCTGACGCCCTTTGGGAGGGGCCGACGTCCTGGAAGCCGGCCCTCAGTACCTCGGCGATGTAGGCCGAATAGGAAAGGATGACCGCCACGGTGCCCAGCAGGGCTGCCGGAATCCGGTTGAAGATGGCCAGTCCGGGAATGCCGAAGCCAATCAGGTAGAGGACCACAATCATGGGGATGCCCCTCATGATTGTGGTGTAGACCTGGGCCAGCACCCGCAGGGGAAAGAGCAGCGGGTTCCGGCTGGTGCGGATCATGGCCAGGAGGGTGCCCAGCAGGGCCACGCCGATGACCGCGAAGAAAAGGACCTCCAGATTGAGCCAGAGCCCCTGGAGGACCTTAGGGAAGGCTTTCGCGAAGTAGGCGCCGGAGAAAAACGACTGCTTGACTCGGGGCCAGCCGGGTGAGGCGTGCAACCCAAGGGCGATCAGCAGAGCCAGTACAAGCGTGCTGGCGATGCTGACTGCCACGGAGCGCAGATTCTGTCGACGGCCGTAGCGTTCCCGTTCCCGTTGAATATCGCTGACCGCGTCCTGTGCCGAGGTGGCCATGAACGACAAGGTTTCCTTTCTTCTCTCAGCCCAGGGTGGGCAGGGAGGTGTAGACGTGCAGCCACTGCTTCTGCAGCTTGTCCAGTGTCCCATCCTTCTTCAGGGTGGTGACAGCCTTGGAAGCGGCCGAGGTCAGCTTGGAGCCCTTGGGCAGAACTATGCCCATGCCCTCCGGGTCCTGTGAGCCCTTGATCTGCCCGAGAATCTTGGCGTTCTTGACCTGCCCGGAATCGACCATGGTTACGGCTGAAGGGGTGTCCACGACAAGCGCGTCGATCTGATTGGCGTCCAAGGCCTGTGACGAGGCCACGTCGTCGTTGAAGGTGTCGATGTCAGGCTTGACCAGCTTGTGGGCCATCTCGTAGGAGGTGGAGCCGACCATGGCTCCTATCTTGGCGTCTTTGATCTGCGCAAGGGAGGTGGCGGAGGCATATGGAGAGCTGTTTCTGACCACCAGCGACTGGGTGGAGTTGTAGTAGCTGGGAGTGAAGTCCACGGCCTGCCGACGTTCCGGGGTGATGGAGAATTGTTGGATGTTCAGGTCGTAGTCCTTGCTTCCCGGTGCGATGGCGGCGTCGAAGGTGGTCCTGGTCCAGGTGACGTGCGCCTTGTCGAATCCCATTTTCTCTGCTACTGCATAGGCCACGGCAGCCTCGTAGCCTTTGCCGGATTCGGGCTTGTTGTCCTGCACGTAGGGGGCGTAGGCAGGGTCTCCAGTGGCAATGGTCAGGGTGCCGGGATTGATGGTCTGCTGGGTGATGTCCTGCTTGTCCGCTGACTGCCCACTGTTGCTCGATGAGGAGCCACAAGGCCGCGCCGGCCATGAGCGTGACTGTCGTGAGTGCGGCCGCCGTCAGCCTGCGTATGGTTTTCCTGGTGAAGATAGTCATGCTGATCTGCTCCTCGCGATGATAATGAGTGTCGGTCTTCCGGCGACTCCATCCTAGTCCGGCAGGTTAACGAGTCGGCAGGTGAACGCCATATGGTGCGATAGGGGACCAGCGGCCACTTTTCAGACCAGCCCCAGAGCCTCCAGAGCCTCGGCAAGATAGGTGACTTCGATCACTTCCAATCCCTGAATGGGCTTTCGACCTCCTGAGTGACGATCAGGCGGGACCAGTGCTCGTGTAAATCCTAGGCGAGCGGCTTCTTGCAGTCGGTGGTTGAGCTGAGGCACAGGCCTGACCTGTCCTGTCAGTGATATCTCGCCCATGGCACAGGTGGTGCGCAGGATGGGCCGGGACTTGGCTGCACTGGCCAGGGCGGCCACGATGGCCAGGTCGCATCCAGGTTCCTTGGCCAACCCGCCGGCGATGGTGGACACATACAGGTCTCGCGTCAGCAGGTTGACCCGGCCGTGGCGGTAGAGCACCGCGGCCAGCATGGCCAGGCGGTTGGCATCGATTCCGTTGGTGTTGCGGCGGGGAGTGGGCAGAACCGAGGAGGTGACCAGAGCTTGGATTTCGATGGGTAGGCTGCGGTGGCCATCCAAGGTAAAGGTCACGCAGGTGCCCTCCACCTCCTGCCCGGCCGTGGACAGGAAGAGCCCAGTGGGATCGCTGACCTCTTCGATGCCCTGCTCGCCCATGTCGAAGCAGCCCACCTCGTCGGTGGGGCCGAACCGATTTTTGACGGCTCTCAGCAGGCGTAAAGCGGTCTGGGAATCGCCCTCGAACTGGCAGACTACATCAACCAGATGCTCGAGAGTCCGCGGCCCGGCTATGGAGCCGTCTTTGGTCACGTGGCCTACCAAAAGGATGGGGATATCGTGCGACTTGGCCATGTCGATAAGGCTGATGGCTACCTCGCGTACTTGGGTGGAGCCCCCGGCGATGCCGTCGACCTGGCTAGAGACTATGGTCTGGGCGGAGTCCACAATGGCCAGTGCCGGCTTCTCGCGCTCGATCAGCCCCAGTACCGTGGCCAGGTCGGTCGTCGAAGCCAGCAGCAGTGAATCCTTGAGCGCTCCCACGCGACTGGCCCGCATTCGCACCTGGGCCTGGGACTCCTCGCCGGATATGTAGAGCACCTTGCCTCCCTGGTCGCCCCGGTCGGCCACACGGCCAGCGGTCTCGAGCAGGAGGGTGGACTTGCCGATGCCCGGCTCGCCGGCCAAGAGAATGACCGACCCGGGTACGATACCCCCGCCCAGGACTCGGTCGAACTCCTCGAATCCCGTGGGTATCCGCTTTACCTGGTCCGTGCCTACACGGGTGATGGGCCGGGCCAGGCCGGTCTTCGGGGGCGCAGGTGCCGTATGGCTGCCGCCAGAGGAGGACAGACCACCGCCTGCACCTACGACACGGGCTTCATGAAATTCCTCGATGGTTCCCCACTGGCCGCATTCAGGGCAGCGTCCGAACCACTTGCCGCCGGTCCAGCCGCACTCCGTGCACACGTATTGCGTCGTCGTCTTGGCCATACCTGCACGCTATCGGGATTCAGGGACGAGGAGCTGGGCTTTTACGTCATCTTCGCAGTGCCGACACCCTGCGCATGAGAGAATGGAGGTATGGCTGAGAATCCTTCTGCACCCGTGTCCTCTTCCTCTGATTCCTCCGCGCATGCCAAGCAGCGCCGTCGACGGATCGGTCTGGTCATCGCCCTGGCGGCAGTGGTGGTCCTGGTGCTCCTATCGGCTTTCGTCTGGCCCCACTGGGCGGTGCGCAGTCAAGAGCCCGTCGCCCAGGCCTCGGCTTCCGCCTCCTCACAGCCCTCGCAAGCCAGCAGTCCCAAGGCCAAGGTGGTTCCCCTGCCTGATTCGGCTTCCGAGCTGCTCAAGGCAATGCCTGATACGGTGGGCGAGTTCGCCCGCGTCAAAGCGGATTCCGACAGCGAGTGGAGCACCCGTACACCTATTGAGGAGTACAACCTGGTCTACTCATCCGGCAAGTCGGGCGGGGATGTGACCCTCCACCTGGCTCAGTGGTCCAGGAGCGAGGATGCCAAGGCGCTCTATGACAGCCAGTCCACGGGCATGTCCGGCAAGGAGCTGGCCTCGGGCAATGTTCGCAGCGGCGGCACGGTCACCGGATCCTACCTGGAGAAGGCGGATGCCGACGACGAGCACAAGGCCCTGGTCATCTGGCAGAATGATACGGTGGTTTTCCGCGCCCAGGGCCAGCGGACTGCGCTGGAGGCTTTTTACAAGGCCTTTCCGCTTTAGTCGTCCCGCAAGCGGTGTACGATAAGCAAGTTGGACACTTCCAGGTAACTAAGGATCGGAGGCTCGGATGGGTTCTGTCATCAAGAAGCGCCGCAAGCGGATGAGCAAGAAGAAGCACCGCAAACTGCTGCGCAAGACTCGTCACCAGCGCAAGTAGCTTTATGACTTATGGCCCATCAGGGTCAACGAAGCCCCCCGCATCGAATGGACGCGGGGGGCTTCGTGTATATCATCGCCGGTCAGCGTGGCCAGCCGGATGCCTCCAACCAGTAGGGGAGGGGATGATTGCTGACGCTCACTTGTTGGCGTTGGTCATGACCCGGGGCCCGTTGGGGTCGCCCACGATGACTGTGTCGACCATGTTGAGGAAGAGGCCGTGTTCCACGACACCCACGGTGGTGATCAGGTCCTGGGCCAGATCCTGCGGGTGCTCGATCCGATCCAGATGCAGATCGATGATGTGGTTGTGCTCGTCCGTCAGAACCGGCTGCCCCTGGCCGTCCAGCCGCAGTGCTGGGTTGTAGCCGCGCTCCTTGAAACGATCCAGGACGTGGCGCTCGCCGAAGGGGATGACCTCCACAGGCAGCGGGAAGCGGCCAATGGTGTCGACCACTTTTGACTCGTCCACAATCCAGACGATCCTTCGAGAGTTGACGGCTACGATCTTCTCCCAGAGCAGGGCTGCGCCGCCGCCCTTGATGCCGTTGAAGTCCTTGTCGACTTCGTCGGCCCCGTCGATGGTGACATCGATGTGATCAACCTGGTCGATGTCGACGATGCGGATTCCGTAGCCTTCGGCCTGTTCCTTGGTCCGCCGGGAGGTGGTCACGCCGGTGAACTCCAAACCTTCTTCCTTCACGCGCCGTCCCAGTTCATCCACGAAGAACCGGACCGTGGATCCGGTGCCCAGTCCGGCGGTCATGCCGTTCTCGACCAGCTTGGCCGCCTCGACGCCGGCGGCCTTCTTCAGTCTGTCCTGCTCGGTCTTGTCCATACACGCTCCTTCATGCCCGCATGCGCTCAACTGCTGATGTCTGCGGGTCTTGTTGATTCAGGTTCATTCCAGTCTAGACGATGGCCCCTGACGGTCCATGAGCCGCTCAATCCTCCACTTCGATGGCGTGCAGGCGGAAAGGTGACTCCTGAATGGTCAGGTAGCCGTCAGGATCGATGTCTGCATCTATATCGATGCTCCCGACGATATGCAGATCCTGTCCCGTGAACATGCTGCTGCCGGATGGGGGCGGCGTGATGCGGACGCGGCCGCTGGCTCTCAGTCCCCGGGCGCCGGAGTTCTTGGTCCCTTGGTCAGCCGTGTCGGCATCTGAGGTGTCCTTGAAAGCCGGCGCGAGTTCGTCTTCCTGACCATCGGCTATGTCGGGGTCGGGTGTGCCATTGATGGCCTCATCGCCTGGGTCCGTTACTGTGGTTTGGCTTTCTTCGATATCCCACGTCTTTGGCGACTGGGGGAATGTTGCTTCCACAGATTCGGCTTCGACGGCGGTTTCGGCCAGGTCTTTCTGCTCCTCCTGGTCCAGGCCGACCTTCTTGCGGCCCAGTCTGTCCAGAACTTGGGGTCCTCCGTCCAGTTCAGCCTTGACTGCGGACGGCACTTGCGTGCCCTTGGCATAGGGAGAGGCCAGCAGCGAACGCCAGCCCTCGATGGGCAGACGGCCTTCCCGTTCGCCCTTGCCTGCAGCTGTGGCGTAGCCGCGGGCCAGAGTGTCCACTTTCTCGTTGAAGGTGTCGCCGGCGTGGCCCTTGACCCAGACAAACCTGACCGACCCGGGCCGTGTTTGGATCTCCTGGTCGATGGCTTCGATCAGGGGACGGTTCTTCACCGGCTTGCCCTGGGAGTTCTTCCAGCCCTTCTTCTTCCATCCGGGCACCCAGGTGGTGGAGCAGTTGATGGCGTATTGGGAGTCTGTTTCGATGACTAGCGGGCGCTCGCCTGGGTGGGCTCGCAACGCCTGCAGCACGGCACATAGCTCGCCAATCTGATTGGTGCCATTGCTGGCGCCGCCTGCATCTGCGTCGCTGCCCTCGTGATCGGCCCAGGCCCAGCCCATGGGGCCATTGGGGTTGCTCAGTGCGCTGCCGTCGGTCGAGACGACCAGGTTCTTGTCATTGGTCATGGCTCCAGCCTAGACAGACAGATAGAAAGCACCCGTGCCGGCGATGAGTACTGCGGGCAGGTGCATGCGGTCTTGCCTGGAACTCAGCTCAGGGCCTTGGCGACCACCTGGTCAGCATCGTCCAGAACCTGGTCCAGGGCCTCAGGCGAAACGAAGGATTCCGCATAGACCTTGTAGATGTTCTCGGTGCCGGAGGGGCGGGCAGCGAACCAGTTGTTCCGGGTAGTCACCTTGATGCCCCCGATTTTGGCCCCATTGCCCGGAGCCTCGGTCAGCTTGGCAGTGATGGGTTCGCCGGCCAGTGTGGAGGCCGTCACATCGTCGCCGTTCAGCTGGGTGAACTTCTGCTTCTGCTCCAATGTAGTCGGGGTGTCCACCCGCTTGTACCAGCTTTGGCCGAAGCGCTCCACCTGCTCCTGGTGGAGCTGGGCCGGATTTTTGCCGGTCTTGGCTGTGATTTCAGCAGCCAGAAGGTCGGGGATCAGCCCGTCCTTGTCGGTTGTCCAGACACGGCCGTCCCTACGAAGGAAGCTCATTCCGGAGCTCTCCTCGCCGCCGAAGGCCACCTCGCCTTTGAAGAGGGGGTCGACAAACCACTTGAAACCCACAGGTACCTCGATCAGCCTGGCACCGATGGATGCGGCCACGCGGTCGATCAGGGAGGAGGAAACCAGGGTCTTGCCGATGCCGGCACCATGGGGCCATCCGGGACGGTTGCCCGAGAAGAGGTATTCCACACAGACGGCGATGTAGTGGTTGGGATTCATGACCCCCGTTCCTGGACAGACGATGCCATGCCGGTCGGCGTCCGGATCGGTGCCCCCCACCAGGTCGTAGGAGTCCCAAGCTCCGGCGTTGAGGCGATCCACCAGCCCCTTCATGGCATAGGGGGAGCTGGGATCCATGCGGATCTTTCCATCATGGTCGATGGTCATGAACCGCCAGGTCGGATCCACCTGCTGGTTGACGACACCAATGTTCAGGCCGTACTTTTCATTGATCAGCGGCCAGTAGTTGATTGAGGCGCCGCCCAGCGGGTCGATGCCCAGACGGACTCCGGAGGATCTGATCAGATCGAAGTCGATGACATTGCCCAGGTCGGTCACGTAATGCTCCCGGTAGTCGAAGCGCTCCACCAGGTCGGATTTGATGGCATCCTCAAAAGGAATCCGCTTGACCTGCCTGTAGTCGCCCAGGAGCTCGTTGGCCCGTTGGGCGATGGCGTTGGTGGTTTCGGCCGGAGCCGGACCGCCTGTGGGCGGGTCATACTTGAATCCGCCATCGGTGGGCGGGTTGTGGGAGGGGGTGACCACGATGCCGTCGGCCAGATCCCCGCCGGAGAAGCGCTGGGTGCCGTCAGCCGCCCGGTTGTGTGTCAGGATGGCCTGGGAGACGGTGGGGGTGGGAGTGTAGTCATCATTGGCATCGATGCGCACCCGTACTCCGTTTGCGGTCAGAACCTCGATGGCCGTCTTCCAGGCGGGAAGGGAAAGAGCGTGGGTGTCACGGCCCAGGTAGAGCGGTCCAGTGATCCCGTCCTTGGTGCGCTGTTCGGCAATGGCCTGGCTGATAGCCACGATGTGGGCCTCGTTGAAGGAGGTGGTCAGGGCGGAGCCACGATGCCCGGAGGTGCCGAAGGACACCCGCTGGGAGGGAATTGAAGGGTCGGGGATGAGATCGTAGTACCTGCCGATCAGATCGTCGACGTTGATCAGATCTTCTGGGCTGGCAGGCTTGCCCGCATTCTGTGCTGTCATGGCTCCCATCATGCCATCCCGGCATGAGAAAGCGGACAGATGGGCAACAGGCTCTTTTGGTCTCAGTCGGACTGGGGCACCCGCACGTCCAGGGCCTGACGCTCCACGCTGAGTGCGATGTGGCAGGTCTCGCCCAGAATGTCTCCGTCCACCTGAGCCAGGGCCGGCTTCTCCAGGCGGATCTCCGCCTTGGTCCCCTGCAGCTGGACGATGGTGGAGTTGGTTGACAGGGGGCTCTGGCTGGTCTTGCGCGTGATGGTCTGATGCATCACGTCCCCGAAGAGGTTGGCCCAGCCGATCAAGCCGGCGGAGGTGTCGATGATCTCGAAGTCCAGGATGCCGTCATCGTAGGAGGCATCGGGCATCAGGGAGAATCCTGGAATCTCCCCGCAGTTGCCGGCCATGAAGGTGCGGAAGGTCACCGATGTGTTGGTCTGCGTGACCTGGTCGGGCCGGGTGATGGAGATGTCGGCCGTGTACTTGGGTGCGAACAGATGCTTGGCGCCACTGATGAAGTAGGCCAGCCAGCTGACCGTCTTCTTCAGATTAGGGTCGGTGTCGTCAATCATCAGAGCATCGAAGCCGATGCCAGCGATGATCAGGAAGGCGTGACCACGACCTTGCTCCTTACTGTCTGCGTCAAGGAGGGTCATGCGGCCCACATCCACCTGGGTGGACCCGTGCGAGGTGGCCACGGCCAGGGCGGCGTCCAGATCGCCTACTGGAATGCCCATGTTCCGTGCGAACAGGTTTCCGGTCCCGATTGGGATGATGCCCATGACATGATCGCTGGAAGCCATAGCGCTGGCTACGGTGCGTACAGTCCCGTCCCCGCCCACGGCAACGACTACGTTGGCCCCACGCTCCAGTGCCATGCGGGCGCAGGCCCTGCCGTCCCGATCCAACTGGGTTTCGATGAAGCTGAATTCGCGGATGCCCTTGTCTCGGCAGTATTGCTGGATGCGTTCGCGGGCGGCAGCAGCCTGGGGTTTGGAGGGGTTGATGACGAAGGCGTAGCTGAGCTGGTCGTCGTCCCGGGCCAGTATCTGCATGGCGAACTTATGCCGTCTTTGGGCGCGGACGATCAGCACCACCGCAGTGACGGCAATGGCCGCCGCTGCCAGGATGGCGAGGATGACGACCGCTGGAATTGGCATGACTCTATTTTGCGCGCCCTGCCGACCCGAATCTTCTGGGTGTGTCCGACGTGAACGAACCCTCTACAGCAATCACGCTCACAGTATGAGCCGATTGAGTAGTGAAAACCGTAAAGTTAAGATGGCACTCGGTCCATGTGGTCCCTTCGGTCTGGAGTTGCAACGGCTTCGTGCGCTGGAAGTCCGGGAAAGCCCGGGGGTATGGGAAGAGGAGGCAGGCATGGATAAATACAAGAGCGTGTTCGACATCATAGGTCCCATCATGATTGGACCCTCCAGCTCGCACACAGCCGGGGCCGTGGCCATTGGTCGGGTTGGCCACATCCTTGCCGGGGGTGTTCCGAGTCGTGCTGATGTTCATTATTATGATTCTTTCGCTCGCACGCACAGCGGCCACGGTACCGACTACGCCATCATCAGTGGCCTGCTAGGTTTTGCGCCGGATGACCCCCGGGTGCCTGATGCCGTTGGCATCGCACGCAGGCAGGGCATGGATCTGACCTTCCACGAGGAGGACGAACCAAGCCCCATCGACCACCCGAATACCGCTGTCCTGGACTTGCGGGGGCCAGCCGGTCGGGTGATATACGCGGCTTGTTCCATCGGGGGCGGGACCATTGAAGTACGGCGTATCAACTTGGACGGCTGCCAGATCACTCCTCCAGGGCTTCTGCCCATCCTGCTGGTGGAAGTGGATGAATCCGAAAAGGGCGCAGGTCGGCGATTGGAGCGTATACGCGATCTGCTTCGAGAAGAGGGTGTGACCAAGCAGACCAGGTATGAGCCCGAGGGTCCGGCCGGCGTGGCGGTGTACGAGTTCGATTTGGACAATCCGCTGTCCACGCAGCAACAGAAGCAGATCGCGGGTCACTCGTCCCGGATGATGTATATCGACTAGGAGGCATGGCGCATGTTCACTTCGATTGCTGAACTCGTGAGTATGGCCGAAGAGCGTGGATCGTCGATATCTGAAGTGGCCATCGACGAGGAGGTGCGACGTTCGCACCAGACCCGTGAGCAGATCTGGGCAAGAATGGCCAGGAATCTGCAGGTCATGCAGGCTGCTGTTGCCAGGGGGTCCCAGGGCGATGGCGTGTTTTCCAAGACTGGGCTGAGTGGTGGCCAGGCGGCTCTGCTGGCGCATTATCGGAAGACGCGAACCAGCCTGAGCGGTGACGCCATGTTGCAGGCCGTTGAGGCCGCCATGGCTACCAATGAGGTCAACGCGGCCATGGGCATCATTTGTGCGACTCCTACCGCCGGCTCTTCGGGCACTCTGCCCGGCGTGCTCACAGTGCTCAAGAATCGAATGGGGCTGGATGACGATGGGTTGATTCGCTGCCTGTTCACGGCAGGGGCTTTCGGTCTGGTTACCGCCAACAAGGCGATGATCTCCGGAGCTACAGGCGGTTGTCAGGCCGAAGTGGGCAGCGCATCCGGCATGGCTGCCGCTGCAGCGGTTGAGGGTGCTGGAGGCGATCCTGATGCCTGCGCCCAGGCCTTCGCCATAGCCATGAGCAATCTGCTGGGCCTTGTCTGCGATCCCGTGGCCGGCCTGGTGGAGGTGCCTTGCGTAAACCGCAACGCCATCGGCACTGCCAACGCTTTGATTGCTGCTGATATTGCCTTATCGGGTGGCGTCAGCAGAATCCCGCCCGATGAGGTCATCGCAGCCATGAAGTCCATCGGCGAGAGCATGCCATCGTCACTTAGGGAGACCGGCATTGGCGGGCTTGCGGGTACTCCCACCGGCAAACGGTTCCGCAAGACCGTATTCGGCAAGTGATGCGGGGCAGATGTATATAAAAGACGGATGGTTCCCGTCCGCCTTCCTGCCTCGGCTGTTTTTCCAGGCTGGTCGGCGGCGGTCGGCCGGTTGCGACAGAGGCCATAAGGCTTGGGAAGAGTTGTGCGGGGCCGGTTTTCGTGTCCCCCGAAAGTCATAGAATTCAGATATGTTAGATATCAGGTTCATTCAGGAACATCCGGATGTTGTCCGTGAATCACAGCGCAAACGCGGCGAATCGGTCGAGCTCGTCGACGAAGTGCTGAAGGCGGACAGCGAGCGCAGGGCGGCGCTCCAGGATTACGAAAGCCGCAGGGCCGAGCAGAAGTCGCTCGGCAAGCGCATGGGTTCGGCCTCTCCTGATGAGAAAGCCGACCTTCTGGCCCAGACCAAGAGTTTGTCGGACAAGGTGAACGCCTGCAAGGCAGCCTCTGACGAGGCCAACGCCAGGTACACCGATCTGATGTGGAAGTTCAGCAACGTAGTGGAGCCTGAGGCGCCCGAGGGCGGCGAGGATGATTACGTGGTGGTCAAAAAGGTCGGCACTCCGCGCGACTTCGCTAAGGAGGGTTTCGAGCCCAAGAACCACCTGGACCTGGGCGTTGGCGTGGCTGGTATCGACATGCGCAGGGGCGTCAAGGTCTCCGGATCCAGATTCTACTTCCTGCGCGGTGATGTGGCCCGGCTGGAGATTGCCATGCTGACCATGGCTGTGGACCAGGCCATGGAGCATGGATTCATTCCTACGATCACCCCCACTTTGGTCCGGCCCGAGGTCATGGCCGGCACCGGCTTCCTGAACGCCCATGCCGACGAGATCTACCGTCTGCGTGAGCCTGACGACCAGTATCTGGTGGGCACCTCCGAGGTCTCTCTGGCTGGCATGCACGAGGACGAGATTCTGGATTTGAGCAAGGGTCCGTTGCGCTACTGCGGTTGGTCCAGTTGCTACCGGCGAGAGGCTGGTTCTGCCGGCAAGGATACCATGGGCATCATCCGTGTCCACCAGTTTGACAAGGTGGAGATGTTCGTCTACTGCAAGCAGGAGGACTCCCGCGACCAGCACAAGCAGTTGTTGGCCATGGAGCAGGAAATGCTGGCCAAGGTGGACGTGCCCTACCGGATCATCGACACCGCCGCAGGAGATCTGGGATCCTCGGCTGCGCGCAAGTTCGACTGCGAGGCCTGGGTGCCCACTCAGGGTCGCTATCGGGAACTTACGTCAACCTCCAACTGCACCGAGTACCAGGCCCGCCGCCTCAACGAGCGCGAGCGGCTGGAGGACGGCTCCACGCGCCCTGTCAGCACCCTGAACGGGACCTTGGCCACCACCCGTTGGCTGGTCGCCATCCTGGAGAACCACCAGAATGCCGATGGCTCCATTGTCATCCCCGAGGCCATGCGCTCTTACGTGGGTGGGAAAGAAGTCATCGAGCCCCAGACCTGGGAGGCCTGAGCCGCCTCTATTGGAAGCGACCGACATTCCGTTGCTGGTTAGACCAACCTTGATGTCGTATGATGAGTGACGTGCCTGATTGGCACGTCTTTTGGACAGGTGTCTGAGCGGCCGAAAGAGACGGTCTTGAAAACCGTTGTGGCGCAAGCCACCGCGGGTTCGAATCCCGCCCTGTCCGCCTGGCTGATGCCCCGGAGCTATCTCCGGGGCATTCTTGTATTCGCTGAGTTCTATGTTCCCAGTACTGAGGTCAGCGGTTGAGACAGCGGTTTGGGCTGGAACTTGGTGTCTACAATGATGGATGGTAGCCATGCTTAATCACGTGAGCCGACCCTTGGGTGCCGACTCTGCAAGGGAAAGGTCGGGTCGTGGATCAATTCATCGCCATTGTCTCTCTGATCGGGGATTGGCTGCTTTTCACATTCCCGCTCTTCCAGGGGCTGATGGAGCTGCAGGAATATCAGGAGCTTCTGGACGACTTTGATCAGCTCAGCAAGAATTGGGATGAGGTCTCGCCCTGGTGGTGGCTGGTGCCCATCGTCAAGATTCAACTGGAGCGCAAACGCGGGCACGAAATTCTCCGTCAGGCTACCAGGACCAGATCAGAACGTCGACGGGCGCTAAGCTTCCTCGATCAGGCAACGGCCTGGTACTTCGTGTCGGTCGCAGGCTGGCTGAAGATGGTTTCCTCCTCTTATGAATTGCTTGAAACATACGAAGCCAAAGAGAACATATGGCTGTTGGTTCTTCTGATTGTTCTGCTGACCTCCGGTGGTCTCTTCAACGCCTACTATCGCATAGACAGGAAGCGTATAGGCCAGAAGGAGGAGGAACTGAAGCCCGACTCTGAGGTGGCCAACGATTGACGAGGCACCCATGAGACCAGGCAATGGCAGCGCTGATCCTGCAGCCAGAGTAGGCCTTGATGCCCAGGTCGGTATGGATAAGAGGTCATCAGACTCGGGGGACAGGATGGTTCCCCTGCCGGTGCGAGAGCTTCTGGATGGTTTGAGAACAGATTGGCGTGTCGTTCAACACCCGCCCTTGGATACCATCGACCAAGGCATGGAGCTGGGCATTGCTGACCTGCTGGGGCTCTCTGTGGAAAACCTCTCCAAGTTCCTGCTGCTGGAGGATGCTGGAGGTCTGCTGATACTCCTAGTGGCCAGGGGCATAAGGCGACCGGATTTGCGCCAGGTGCGAGCAGTGGTCGGTTGCCGGAGGCTGCACATGGCCTCAGCTGCCACCCTGAGCGAGTGCCTGGGTACGGTGCCAGGTAGGGTCTCGCTGCTGGATCTGGTGGGTCATCGTGGCCAGGTGAACACCGTTGTCTTGGACGGTAGTCTGACGGCAACTGACGAACAGACAGCACTGCCGTTAGGCTCTGACGACGTGTCTGTCTGCTTGCCCGGCTCCTGCCTGCCGGATCTTGCTCGGAAGCTGGCATCCCAGGTGTTCATACTGCCAGAGGGATGAAGCCGTCGGCTCAGTCATTGCTTCTGGTCTCTGCCCTGGGAGAAGCTGGAAACCGTTGTGTGCGAAGGAGGGAAGGAGCAGGCCGGTGAGGCTGAATCTGTCTTGGAGGAAAGGGCCGTCGGCGGATGAGATGGATCAGGACAATCGTTACGATCCGGTCCAGGCGACCAGGCCGGGTCGAGCCAGCCGGTGGCTGGTAGCGTTCAGGGCCGCCTGTTGCGGACTGCTGGTGGGAGTACTGGTGGTGCTCTACCGGCAAGGCATCGGCTATGGCACCCGGTTCGCTCGATGGGCCTACGGGCAGATGCGTGATCAGCCTCTGATGATCCTTCCTTGGTTGCTGGCCGCCCTGCTGGTCGGGCTGGCCCTGGCCTGGATGGTCGGCCGGGTTCCCATGGCCTCCGGCTCCGGCATTCCACAGGTGGAGGGAGTGGTCATCCACGGCATGCGCATGCCTGCTCTGCCTGTGCTTGGCGTACGATTCCTGGGCGGTTTGGCCTGCGGTATGTTCGGCCTGTCTCTGGGGCGCGAGGGACCCTCGGTGCAGATCGGCGCGGCCGGTTCCCAACTGGTTTCCCGTGGGTTGCGCCGAGACCGTGTGGAGGAGACCTGCCTGGTGACCTCCGGTGCGGCGGCCGGTCTGTCTGCAGCATTCAATGCGCCGCTTTCGGGGATGGTCTTCGCGTTGGAGGAGATTCACAGGTCTTTTTCTCCCATGATTCTTCTTTCGGCGGCCATGGCCTGCCTGAGTGCTGATTTCATCGCCAAGAACCGCTTCGGCCTGCGTCCGGTCCTGGACTTCACTGCTATGCCACAGCTGACCATCGGCCAGTATCTGCTGATGATCCCCCTTGGGCTGGTGGCAGGTCTGGTGGGAGCTGCCATGAACCGCCTGCTGCTGGGTGCTCAGAGTCTTTACAGCCACCTGCCCTCAAAGCTGGGACCGGTGGTCTCCCTCTTCCTGGCTCTGCCGGTCGGATTGCTGCTGCCTGCCGTCCTGGGTGGCGGCGAGGACCTGATCGGCAAGGCGGAAGGCGTTCGCGAGCTGGCCTGGTCGGTGGCCATGAACTTGTTGGTTCTGCTTCTGGTCAAGATGCTCTTCACGGCCAGTTCCTTCGGCAGCGGCGCCCCCGGCGGCATCTTTATGCCCATCCTGGCAGTCGGCACGCTGACTGGGTCCCTGTGCGGTATGGGTGCAGCCGCCCTCGGAATGCCCGTCCGGATCATTCCGGTATGCGCGGTCTGCGCCATGGCAGGCACCCTGACGGCCTCGGTCAAGGCTCCCATAACATCCATCCTGCTGACGGTGGAGATGTCTGGATCCCTGGTTCATATGCTTCCCGTGGCTCTATGCGCCTTCACCGCCCTGATGGTGTCCGATTTGCTGCGAGTCGAGCCCATTTACGAGGCTCTGCTGGAGTGTTATCGACGCGGACATGCTCCCGATGCCCAGACTCCTGACAGGGTCACTGTGGAGTTTCCCATAGAGCATGGCAGTCCAGCGGCTGGTCGTCTGCTGGGACAGGTCCCCTGGCCGCATGGATGCGCCGTTATCGGTCTTCGCCGGGGCGAGCATAGGCTAATTCCCGCTGGTGATCTTCGGCTGCTCGCTGGGGATGGTGTCATCTTGCTCTGTCCGGGTGATCGTCTGGACCAGGCCCGTCAGGTCATGGAAGGTCTCTGTCGATGACTGGCGTTCTCTAAAGAATAGTCAGGCACTGCCCGCGAATCGCCACGGCTTGGGTGTTGCTGATGGCCACCATGGGCTCATCGTCGCCGTAGCGGTCCAGAATTTTTCTGGTCACCTCGGCGAAGGGCTCGGAATCAAGATGGGGCAGGAGGCGGAAGTCCACCAGGCCCAGCCCTGCGGTGGAGTCCAGATCCGGGGCGGCTGAGCGCGGATCCATGGCATCCAGGAAGCCGATATCGGGACCGGTCACCACAGCGCCGGCCGATTCGCCGATATAAGGTTTGCCCTGACCCACCTGCTGCCTGATCAAATCAGCAGCACCTGAGCGACGCAGCTCCTGCAGCAGGAAGAAGGTGTTGCCGCCGGATAGATAGATCAGGTCGTCCTTCTCCAGACTGCGACGCATGGTCTCCGGATCGGCGGTCGAGACTTCCAAGTCGTCGATCCGGCAGCCCATGTTGGTGAAAGCCTGGCGAGCTTCCTGGACATAGCTATCTGAACGTTGTGGAAGGTTGGCCGTGGGGATGAAGGCCACCGTATGATTTTCGGGCGAGCCTTCGAGGAAAGCGGGCAGCCTGTCAGCGGTAGCGGAGAATGAGGATGTGAGCAGCAGCCGACACATAACGGCTCCTTTCGTGCCCGGCGGGACTTCCGCCCTGGGCAGGTCGCAAAACGTAAGATTCGACCATTGCTGGCTTCAATATATCCATTCGGTGGCCTTCACCTAGTGATTGACCACGTGCCTTCTGGATTCTGCCACAGGTTCTGTAGGTCCAGATGTTTATTCTGGGGGCATGGCAAGGCAGCATCGGGAGTTCCGGCAGGGATTAAGCCAAGGCGTATCGGGCGACCTGCCAGGTGAGGATATATTCAACGATGACCGCCCCGACCCAGCGGCCCCAGGTGGCAGCATCCTCTTCGCTCTGCCTGGGACCCTGGTGGACTGGGACCCGCGCCGAGCCTTGGTCGGGCATTATCCTGACGGGGTGGTCGATATGGTTCTGGACCCGGAGGACCCTTGGGGCTTCGCTTGTGTCAGGAGGCAGATCAATCTGGGCGTGGACCCACAGCAGGCATTGGCCGATTATGAAACCACTCACGGACCTGCGGTCGCTTGGGTGGTTCGCGTCTGTCTGGAAAACTACACCTTGGCAGTAAAGGGCCTGCTTCCTGGAGCATCGGATCTGCTGGGGGATCTGCGGCGAGCCGGCCTGACCCGTTGGGGCCTGGCGGCGACGACCAGTAAGCTGACCGAAGCGGTGTCAGACGCCCTCTCGCCCCTCTCTGCTCTGAAAGGTGTTCTGATCTCATCCGAGGAGCATCTGGATCTTTCCGATCCGCTCTTCTATCGTCTGGCTCTGCGTCGTTTCGCCATCAGCCCCGGGCATACAATCTTCGTCGATGCGGATCCTGAGCATGTGGCTATGGCAGACAGACTGGGTATGGAGGGGATTGTTGCCCGTGACATCAGCAGTCTGCGTCAGCTCCTTCATCAGCGGGGCATTGACTGCTGAGCGGACGTTCAGACGATGCGGCGGTCTGCGGCCCAGCGGGTCAGTTCGGTTCGGTTGGAAAGCTGAAGCTTGCGCAGGACGTTGGAGACGTGGGTCTCAACCGTCTTGATGGAGATGAAAAGCTCGGAGGCTACCTCGCGGTAAGTGTAACCCCGGGCGATCAGGCGCATGACCTCCTGCTCGCGCGCGGAGAGTCGATCCAGTTCGTCATCTTCCACCCGACCGGCATCTGCGGCCTCGTCCTCCTGGAAGGCGGAGAGCACGAATCCCGCCAGCTTGGGGGAGAAGACTGCATACCCCTCGTGAACTTGACGGATTGAGGAGACCAGGTCCTTGGCGGAGATGGTCTTGGTCACGTAGCCACGTGCTCCGGCACGGATGACTGAACCCACGTCCCTGGGCGAGTCGGATACGGAAAGAGCCAGAAAGACCGACCGTGGGGAGAGTGGATGGGAACGGCTCAGAATTTCGGCGCCTCCGCCGCCCTGGCCGCCAGGCACGTGAACATCCAGCAGAACCACATCGGGACGGGTCTGCTCGACCATGAGAATGGAGGACTCCACGTCTGCCGCCTGGCCCACGACGTGGAAATGCGGCTGCAGGGTGGTGATGACGCCGGTACGGAACATCTCATGGTCGTCGACGACGGCTACGCGGATGCTTGCGGGCCCATCCTCGGCTTGATGGGGCTCTGCTGCAGTCGTGGTCATGGGCGTGGTTCAGCCCGCCTTTCCCGACGCGGGTCCTCAAGTGTTGGTGGAATCGGACCGGCATGCGTCTGTGAATGAATGGTTCACCACGTATCCTATCATTGCTGTGCCTCAGTCCCTTTTTCAGCCTGATCAACCTCGCCCTCCTGATGCTGGCTGGCCTCGGACAGCGGCATGTGCATTCTGACCTCGGTGCCCCAGCCCGGGCGGGAGACGATTTCGACCCTGCCGCCACGCCGACGAATCCGACCTATGATGGACTCTCGAATTCCGAGACGGTCAGCTGGAATCGCATCCATATCAAAGCCAGAACCGTGGTCGCGCACGTAGACTTCAATCTGATTCCTGCGAGCCTCGCAATATACGGATATGGGTTCGCCACCGTGGGTGACCGCATTGACCAGGGCCTGCTGGGCCGCGTTGAGCAGGGCGTCGGTCTGCGCGCAGGGCATGGCATCGCCCACGGTGACCACCTCGATCGGCTTGCCTGAATCATCCTCCACCTGTGCGGCTATCTGGCTCAGCCCAGTGCTGACGGACCGGTCTGAGGGAGTGCGTTCCTGATAGAGCCAGTTGCGCAGATCGCGCTCCTGGGATCGGGCCAGGGTGAAGACGGTATGCGGGTCATCGGCATGCAGCTGAATCAGAGCCAGGGTCTGCAGGACGCCATCGTGCAGATGGGCTGCCATATCGGCCCGTTCCTCCTCGCGTTCCTTCATGGCGCGTTCATCGCCCAGCTGGCTAATGATTGAGCCTACCCAGGGCACAACCACTGCTGTCACGCCCACAAGCAGCAGTCCGGCCAGGACTATCAGGGTCAGGGCCCAATGCAATTCCTGTGTGGAGAGCAGGAAGATTATCGCAGCAGACAGGATCAGGGCCAGGCTGCCGATCAGGGCCGGCAGGTGGTAGCCGGTTCCTTGGTTTTCCGGCCTCAGCCAGGCCAGAACCAGCCCAGCGCAAAAAAGCAGGCAGGGGACGACAAAGGCGGGGCGCATACCGCTGTTGAGCAGAAAAACCGTGGTCAGCAGGAGGATGATGCCTAGGCCTGCCAGCAGTCTGGTTATCCGCCCGGGGGTGATGTTGTGGTCCTCCTTCTGACCCGATTGTCCAGTAAGAATGCTGGGTGCCAGCGGAGCCGACCGCGGGTCATTCGGTTGGACCGCCTGGGTGGGATCGCCCTGGGGCAGTATCAACCAAAGGAAGCAGTAGACCACGCAGGTGATCATTTTGGGGGCCAGGAGCACCATGACCAGGCGTATCCAGAAGACGGGAATACCCAGGTGCAAACTGATGCCCTTGCAGACTCCGCACAGGATCCTGCCCTTGTGCGGCCTCATCAGGGGCATGCGCGCAGGGTGCAGAGGAGGTGGTTCCTTCAGCATTCGCTGTTCCTGCATGGGTGCGTTCATGCTTCCATTATCGTTTTCGGATGGTGCCGATAAGGCGATAAACGGAAGAAATCAGGGTCGAATCAGGGTGTTCCCCCATAAGATTTGCGCTCGCTGGGTGTTGTAATGAAGACATGAGTAGCGACATGAACGGCAATGGCCCTGATAACGGCTGGCGGTGGAAGTCCGACAAGTTCTTCCGCGCCTGCAGGGAGTCCTATCTGATCCGCGACCAGGGATGGATCGGCGGCGTCTGCGTAGCCTTGGCCCGTCGGCTGGGCTGGAGCGTAACCCTGGTCAGAGCGCTGATGATTTTGGCGGTCTTTCTCTTCGGCACTGGTGCCGCCTTCTATGGTTTTGCCTGGTTCGTCTTGCCGGATCGGCGTGGGGTCATTATCGCCCAGGAGCTGATTCACGGAATTTGGCATGCTTCCATGGTGGGTATCATCATTTACTGGCTGCTGGCCATCCTGATTCCTGGAGTCGGAATCGTTTCCCTGGCTTTGGGTGCATTGATTTTGTATCTCCTTATCCGGTGGAGTCGCAATAAGGCCCTGGAGTACCAGAGAGGGTACTGGGCTGGGCCGGATGCCGGCAGGCCGGTTTCGGGCGATCCTTGGGTGATGGGACCGCAGTATTCGGAACGGCCGAGTGGTACAGGTTCGCAGTGGTATTCGAATCAGCCTGAGTATCCGAGCTTTTCAGGGTATGAGGGATACCAGGATTACACAGGGACGCGAAGCAATGCACAGACAGCAAGTGATGCGAGTTCGAAAGGATACAAGGACCAGCCAGAGCATTCCGATTCGTATGTAACTTCGGAGCAACAGGGGGAGGTAGCCTCTCCTGGACCCATCTCTGAGACAGAGGATTCGGCAAACGCCGGCAGCGATTCGAATAATACGCAAGATGGGGGCAATCCCAGCGCCGGTGCAGCTCCCGGAGGTTGGACAGGGGCAGAAGGCCCTGCAGAACCTGCTGGGAACAAGAATCAGTCGTATGGATTCAGTGCCTGGCCGGGCTATGGCACAGCCGGGTCATTCTCGACAGGGCCGGGAATAGCCCGTCAGGGTCCGTCGGTTCCGCCCCGGCTGAGGCGTCGTCCCGCCGGACCTATGCTGGTCAGTCTTCTGTCGGGACTGATCCTGGTCTCCGGAGCAGGGGTCTGGTGGATGGCCACGAGCCCCTATCGCGGATTGAATGCGACCTTGGCCTACGCTCTGATCTGGGCTGGAGGCGTCACGCTGACACTTGGCGTGGTCATACTGATCCTGGGCTTGATGGGCCGCAGGTCAGGAGGATTGACCCCTATTGCCTTGATGGCCTGCCTGGTTGTCCTGATTCTGGCTACCGGTTCGGCCATACCCGGCATTGAGCAAACCCAGAACCGCAGGATCTTGGCCGACTACGCCACAGTTCAAGTTAATGGCAACAACTATGGGCGCTCGTTGGGGGCGAGCAGTGCGGACATGAGGCGTTATCGCCGCGGCACCGCGCTGGTCGGAGACCCGCAGGATCAGGGAAGTGCCGTCATTGACCTGACTGGTTATGAGCGGGAACACGGTACCCATCGTGTTCAGATTATGGATGATGCGGTGAGTACAGTCTCAGGCTGCCCGACGGGCACCGTGCGCCTGGCTGTGGCCTATGCTGACGTTCGCTTGCTCATTCCTAAGGGGTGCAGTTTGTCCTATAGGGAACACACCGACCTCTACAGGGTCTTGGGATCAGGCGCGGCTGACTGGATAACCGAGACGGAACAGGGAAACCGGATGTGGTGGGGCAATACGTCGTCATCAGCTGAACGACGCAATTGGGAGGAAGCCCTGCGAGCGTCCAAGGAGGATCAGTGGCATATGCCCGACGATCCCGAATTGATCGTCGAAGCCAATCTCATGGACGGTGCACGGGTCACCGTGCAAGCCCAGGGGAGTGCTACCCAGCCGAAGCGGGCGCAGCTCTACAGCGGCTCGATCAATGAATATTGGGATTATAGCTACAATCCATGGCAGTTTGGGGAGGATCAGGAAGATGACTGATATACAGCAACCAGAAGGAGGCCAGCCCCAGCCGCTGGATCGTCAGGAGCGCACCACCAAGGTCATGCCGGTTGAATCGCAGGCACCTCCGATATATCAGGTTCGGATGCAGCCGCCGGAGCCGGTCCGTCCTAGCGGCCCCAGCCTGCCGACCATCATTTTTGGCGCCCTGGTTGGACTTTTGGCTCTGACCATGTTGGCTTTAGGATTGGTCTTTCTGCGTTACGGTACGGATCTGACCATAGTCATACCCTGGCAGCGGATTATTCCATTGATTTTTGCCGCCCTGGGCGTGGTGCTGATTGGCGCGTCTGTATTAGCCTGGCTGGCATCAGCAAGGCGCACCCGCTCTGTCTCAAAAGACCAGGATATTCCAGAAGATCAGGCTGCCAAGGATGGTCAGAGACCCCAGCAGGGTCAGGGCCAGGGTAAACCAGTGGCCAGCCCCGGCAACAGCTGGCTTGCCGTCAGATCGGCTGAAGACAGAGGTCAGGGTGCTCGCCAAGAGCAGGATGAGTACCAGACACAGGACGGACAACAGGGGCCAGCATGATGCCATCATCGATGACAGATGCATAAGGTCTAGCGCCTGGCGGACCACAGTAAAGGCATAGGCCAGCAGGGCAGCCATAAGTCCTGCGGCTAGCAGGCCTAGCGACCAGAGCCGTCCGGTCAGGCCTTTGCTGAAACCTGACTGTCGGTGGTCTTTGCCTCGAGCTCGCAGATGTGAGCTCAAGGCTCCAATCAGGGCAGATACCAGGGCAGCAGCCAGCAGAATGGGACCACTGGCCATCAGAGTCAACAGGGCGGTCAGCGAAGGTATCAACCCTGTATTCGTGTGCTTGGGCACTTGATTGAGCTGATGGGGCTGGCTGCCGGCAATCATAGGCGTTGACCATTGATCGGCTTTGGTGCCCATTGCCACGGCGTTGATCCAGTCTTCCAGATTATGGGTATATCTGGGTTCAAGGGGCAACCCGGCCTTGGCCAGCCGGCTGCCGGTGCGGATCTGATGGTTGGTGGGGTAGTAGCGCAGGGTCACGTTGTCGTTGCCACTCGCATGTGTTCTGCGGATGATATCGCGCGCACCCTGCTCTACCGGCATGGAGACATCCATGGTGCCGAAGTTGATCATGACCGGCACCCGCAGCTGATCCAGATAGGGCAGAGAGGGAAAGTCGGCGTACTCCAGACCCAGCAGGGACAGGTCCATGCCCATGAGACGCGGTATAACGTTGCGAATCCCCTTAGGCGCGCCAATCAAGTCCAAATAGCTGGTGGCCGCCATGGCCATCTGCCGTCGTCCCGGGTAGACGGGAGGCGAAGTCAGGATGGAGAAGGCGATGCTGGGATCCTTGGCGGTCATGATGGACGATATCCAAGTGCCCTCGGACTCGGCGTACAGGCCCACCTTGGTTGGATCCACGCCCGGCCAGGATCGCAGACGGTCAAGGGAACGCCCGTAGTCGACGGCCATGGCCTGATAGTCGCGGTGGAAGGTGGTGTAGGTGTCCAAACGCTTGTCTGGCACCAGTGTGGTGATGCCGGCTGAGGCCATGGCTGAAGCCAGGTCGCCAAATACTTCGGAGGATTTGCCTGTTCCGGCGCCATGGATGAACAGGCAGGCTGGTCCTGTGCCCTTGCGGTCGCTTGGCTCTCTGACGATGGCCTGGATACGAACTCCGCCAGCCAAAGTGATGCTGATTTTCTGCTCCCTGACTGGGTGGGTACCCTCAGGGGTCGTGGGGCCCAAACTCGAAGCGACGGTAGTGGAGCGGGTCGAGACCCGCAGATGGTCGCGGTAGGGTTCCACCCGCCAGTCCGGCGTCATGGCTTGGCCCAAAAGGAGCATGACCAACAGGATGACCACAAAGGAGGCGGCGGTGAAACCCGCCCGTTTCAGCTTTTGCACCCGTCAACTCTACCCGACCGCTCGACTGGTTGGTCAGATGGACTTCATGATTGTGATTCAGGTGGTCGGTTCTGGGCCTGTTCGGCTTCGTCGAGGGTTTCAAAGCCGTTCATCTGCACTGTGGCCAGGATAGTTTCCTCGGTCAGGTTGCCGCCCCGGGCCTCGATCCGGTCCACCATGGATTGGTAGAGATCCAGCGTCCGGGCCGAATAGGTGCCCAGTTCGCCGCGCAGGTAGGTTTCGAAGGAGGTGGCCTCCGGAGTGTCTTCACTGGTGCGCAGGACGCGCATCTCCTGACCTAGACGGGGGTAGCGCTCGCGGAAGTCCTTGGCCCAGGCCACCTGCCGGTCGATGATGCGCTCCTGCTGCTCCTGGCGATCCAGGCCCAGCCTGGGCAGGTAGGGGGCAATGCTGCTGTGGTACTGGTCCGGGGCGGTGGATTCCATCATCCGCCCATACTTTTCAGTCAGCAGGTTGCGTCCCTGTGCGTCAGCCTGATCCAGATCGTCTGCATAACTGGCCAGCAGGGGATAAGGCCAGGTCAGAAACTGGCTCAGGCGCATCTGATGGAACATGGGCCAGTTGCCCTGACAGTTGGCCGGGCCACCCTCGTTGTTGACCTGCTGGAACTGTTCCCATTCGTGGCGGACGATCCCCTCACGCAAGGACTCATCATCCTGACATTGCTTGTCGTTTGCCATCCTTGGCTCCTTTCAGATGCTGTGCAGAACCGGATCGTCGCTGGAAATGTGGGCCTCGACATAGGGGCGCTGCCATTCCAGGAAGGTTTCCGGGCTGTTGGTCAAGCCCTCCGCTTGCAACTCTTCTACGATTCTGGCGCAGATTGACTCTACAAGCTTGGTAATGCGTTCGGCGGACGGCCGAGCTCCCTTGCCGCCTTCGCCAAAGCCTTGCCCCCCGTAGCAGGCAGCCGAAGCCAGGCGTAGGATGTCCTCCAGGTGCTCGGTCAGGTCGGACAGCCTGGTGGCCATTCGTCCGCTCAGTCGGCGAAGGGCCGCGAAGGTCCACTTGTAGTAGGGCAGATAACCGACTGTCAGCGGATTGTTGATCAGAAAGATCAGGGAGGCGCAGGCTTTGACGAATTCGTTGATTGACAGCATAGCTGCAGCCCCATCACCCCGCTGCAGACTCCGCGGCAGGTTGTACTGGCCCGCCTGAGCAATCATGCCCAGCCGGCGGGAGATCAGGCAGAAGCGCACATCGTCGGGCATGGCCTTGAACCCTTGCCTGGTGGCCAGCATCTGTCCCAGAGGATCCGCGAAAATCTTGCCATTAGTGGCTGCCGCCAGCGTGGCCTCGTCAAGGAGCAGCCACTCGTGGGGGTGATCTTCCGGGGGCGCCTGCCGGTAGCCGGTCAGAGATTCGAAGAAGGCGCCGATCTCGAAGACGCCCACGCGGCGGTTGGCTCCCTTTGCCCTGACGCTGTCGGTCCGCGAACCGAATCCCATGAACTCAGTAGGTAAGGACTCATAGTCCTTCTGCAGCTGGTCGCCGATGGCCTGGTAATCCTCGCTGGTCAACCACAGGCAGAAGCCGGGGCCGAAATCGTGATCCCGGGAGATGGCATCGTCAAAGCCGTAGCAGTCCGAGCCATGGCCCATCAGGCCCACGGCGATCCGGTTGCGATACTGGGGATAACGCTCCTCCAGCATGGGACGGCCCACCTGTTCCCAGTAAGCCCTGGCCAGGTCCAGCCCTTGAATATCCGGGCGGGAGTCATGTTGATCGTTTTCATCGTTCTGATTCCTGATCGGGGTCTGGTTTGAGCTGGTCTTCGGCTGGTTGGATAATACTTCGTCAGTCTGGTCTGGTTGGTCCTCGTCCCCGTTTTTCTCAGCAGCGGCCTGAGCCTGGTCCAGATTGGCCTTGGTGATCTGGTAGTAGTCGCTGCTCTTGCCGTACCGGTCCTCAATAATGGTCAGGGCCTTGCGGTAGGTGTCTACCGACTGCCTGAAGCGGCCGGTCAAATAGCAGACCTGGGCAAAGCCTGCAAGGGCCGAGGCATAGTGTGCGCTGTTCTCCAGGTGGCCGGTTCCATAGATGTCCAAAGCTGTGCGAGCCTGATCCCAAGCTTCTTGCAGAGCCTGCGGACTGTCGCTTTGCTGCATGAGCAGGAGGGCCAGATTGGTGTGGGTGGAGGCCAGGTCCAGATCCCGGGAAGGATCGGTGCTGGAATTCTCCAGTATGTCCATGGCTTGCCGCAGCTCCTGCTCGGCCTGGTCGGGTCTGTCGGTTTCGCTGTAGAGCATGGACAGGTTGTTGTGCAGGGCCGCCAGCCGGCGGTCCTTGGGTCCAAGCGTTTTGGCTGCAGAGGCAAGCGCCTGCCGGTAGAGGTCTTTGGCCTGGTCGTACTTCTTGGCTGCCCGCAGACCTGTGGCCGCATTGATCAGGGTGGTCGTCCAGGCATCGGACCCCTCGATGCGCATTCGTGAGGCCAGCTCGATGGCGCGCTGAATCATCCACATGTTCTCTTGGTGGCGGCCCTGGGACCGGTAGAAGCCCATGGTTTCGTTAAGCACGGTCAGCAGTCCGGCATCGTCACCTGCATTCTCCGCATCCACCAGCGCCTGTTGCAGGTAGGGCTCAGCCTCGTCGCGGGCCTTGCCGGCGCTGAAGATGGCATCCAGACCGTCGAGGAAGGCTTGGGTGTCGAAGGTGCCGTCCGGTTGCATGTAGGACTGTTGGGGTTCTTTCTGCCTGCTGCCTAAAATCGGTGTCTGGTCCTGGCTCATGTGGCTCCCTTGCTGTCAGGGTATCTGTAGGTGCCGGTTCCTCGTGGAGCTCTAGCGCCTGGTCGCTTCTATCTATCAGTCTAGGCTGATGGTCTTTGATGGACTTTAGTCGGCTATGTCGCCTAGGTCACACATGCTCGGTGCAGCTGTCTGAATAATCAACGAGTATCTCGGCCAAACATCGCTCGTGGTTTTGGAAGTGATGGTTTCTTCGGTACTGCTCAATGACACGGCAGAGCTCATCCGCATCATTCCGATATTGGCGTAGGAAAGCATACTGCTTGATCTTGCGCAACCCCAGTTTCTCCTTGCAGAATTCGCTGGGTTTCATGTTATTGACATGCGTCCAGGCCCTATAAGCCCCCTCTTTGATGATGGCCAGGATCTCGATCTCCGGACGGGTAGTCAGTGTAAATACACGGGCTTTAGACTGGTACAGAGGCGACAAGTGAAAGCGCTCATTTGGCGAGTCGATAATACGGACGATATTCAAGCACGAAGAACCATAAGTAACGGAAAGGAACCGTTCCTCGATATCCCTATCCTTCCGGCAGCGGGTATAAAGCCGACCAGTCTGCGGATCCTCAATAAGCGAATCTTTAGGAATGATCAGTTTTCCTTCTGCCAGCAGGAGTTCAAAGATGACGCTTTCGGCAGATCCCTCGCAGAGATAACCAAGGTAGGTTGGTTATATATTGCTTGACTATCCATGAACCGTATCCTTGACGTAGCTCCGCAGGGCGCTAATGGAAGCGGCTGAGGGTGCCGTTCCTTGCAAGGCACCTGACATGAACTGAACGCTCTTCTTCAGTTCACCGCGTGTGACAAGTTTGTTGTATCTGACCAGTTGGAATCCCGCGTTCTCATGTCTGACAGCGAACCAGATGTTGTCCTTTCTGGTGAAATGATCCAGCAATTCAGGGTAGTGCGTAGAAAAAACGAGTACTGCCCCATGCGGGTTAGTGGCGGGAGAGGAGAACAAATCGATGATGGCGAATACCAACTGCTTGTTTATGCTGTTTTCGATTTCGTCGAATAGTAGGTAGCCTCCTTGTGCAAGTGTTTCGATAGCATGCTGCGCCAGGGATGTTCCGCGAAATGTTCCCGCCGATATCATGGCCATAGCTTGTGAGGGATCACAATTACGTTCAAGCTTTTCGTTGCGGAACTTGATATGGAATTGGTGATCGCTTACCTCTAAGTGTTCGATGGTCGGATCGAATAGACGCACCACTTGGGATGGAGGAGTGACGGTAATGGACATTTGCAGCGGATTTTGCAGACAGATGGTGACCATGGTCTCCTTGGCCCGCAAAATCCCGCTCATCAGAGAGCGATCGGGGGGTAAGAATCTCTTGACGTCCTCAGCCAGCTCCTTTTCGTCGCCGGACTTGTTCATTCCCCGAGTCGCTACAGTCACCCAGGATTCTTCATCGCCATCAATGGTTCTTCTCAAACGAATCTTGCTCAGGCTTCTGCCCGCATACTGGCACAGCCGTTCCTTTTCAAAAACCAAGGGAGAGTCGGCGGTGGCCTCGTTCTGATCTGCGCGTCGAAGTGTGGCATTGAGTAGCCAAGCATCGCCGTCTTCTTCGAAGATAATGCGTGCTGTAATCGTAGGCTCAAGAATGTCCATCAGCGAATCGATGGTGGAGCGTTGAGTACCCAATGAGGCGCCCCTGGCAATGTTGATGATTAGAGAAAGCAGGCGTAGATCAGTGGTTTTGCCGGAGGCATTGATGCCGGAGATGCCAATGGCTGTGACGATGCCAAGCGGTGAGGTGGTGCCCTGAAGGCGATGGGTGAAGCTGCCATCGGTAATCCTATCCTCGGCGAACATGATCATGCGTAGTGCGCCCTTGTCGTATAAACGAAGTCCTTTGAGGTCAAAGGCTAAGATCCGCATTATGCTCCTTTGAACAGAATATCTGTTTATATGCTACACCTGAAGGTTGGTGATTGGTTGTTATGTGCCGATGAACCTCAATATTAATGCAGTAGGCAATTCCAGAATTGTCGGGGCTGTGATCCTTGAACTTATAAAACGCGAGAAAAACGAGAATCGCTTTTGCTTTTTAAGAAAAGAAAGAGAATAGCGAGGTTAGTATTCTTACATACATCCGTCTTCAAAAGTCTCGTAACGGCCGGCGGGCGCAACCGCCGCGGAACAGTCGGGGGCCGCGGGCGGCTCCTTCTCTTTGTCGGGCTCCTGAGCGGTGACCTCCTGCACGGGCTCGTTCGGGGTGACGGCCAGGGTCGGTTCCGCTTCAGCCTGCTTCTTGGCCGCTGCACGGCGGTCTTCCTGCTAGCCATTGATGACCCCCTTCAGGCGTGCGGCGGCCTTGCCGCCGAAAACGGCCAGCCCGACGAAGAACTCGATGCGGATGCGGTAGGCGGGCTTGTCCTGCAGCCGGCCCAGATCCTGCACGTTGACGCCCTCGTTGGTCAAGCCGGTGACCGCCTGGTCGCCTTCCGAGGAGCCGTATCGTACCGCGTAGATGCTGGAGGTGGCTGTCGCTGTGCCTTGAGTCTCAAATTGTGCGAGGATCCGCGTGTTATCCGGGTCGATGCCGGCTTCCGGACTGGGCTGGCCTCCGCCGGAACCGGCTTCCCCTGCGGGGAGTCGGCCAGACGCATGTGGAGCCTGTCGAAACGGTGGATGAAATGCATGGGCATGGTTGCTCCTTGGTAATCGGACGCACGATTAGCGACGCGGCGTGCAGGGTCCGCGGAAAACTCGATGGCCCGTCAGGGCATGGAAAAGGCCACCCCGGTAAGGGATGGCCTGGAAAGCAATTACAAGTGTGCCCGGGCTAGGCCGTCGCGCCCTTCAGGATGTCCGCGTACTCCTGACGGTCGTCCTCGTTGAGGCAGGAGAACGCCTGCACGAGCACGTCGCGGGGGACGTCCACCTGGTACGAGGGGATGGACGCCACGGCGTAGGACAAGGCGAAATACGGCTCCCCGGCCTCGAAACCGCCGTCAAGCGCGATGAGCTCCCACTCGTCCATGACCGGCGCTAGGTAGGGCCTCAGCCGGCGGAAAGCCTGTGCTGCTTCCTGATCAGTCGTCATGCCATCTCCTTTTCCTCGCCCACCGTCGGGAACGCAGTGTTGATCATGTATCGTCCGCGGGTGTTCCGTTTCTTCCGCAGCCACACGCGGATGATCTCCTCACCGACCAGCCTATACCTTTCCTCCCGGTTCCCGTCCTTCATGCTCCTGACAAGGTCGGGTGCCGCCACGGTCTCCAGGACCTCATGCCTGACGCGCTTCTCGCTCCACGAGGAGGGGAACGCGGTCTTGCCGGGCACGAAGGTCCCTGGCCTGTGGTTGCCCAGGATGTGCTCCCAGACCTGCCGGTACGGCTGGATGACCTCGTCGGGCCACGGCTTGGACAGCGTGCAGCGCCCGTTGTGGAAGGAGCCGCCGAGGGTGGAAGCCCCTGCCGACCAGCATGACGCAGAAAGGGCACGGGTTGCTCCTGTTTCAGAGGCTCTGGTCGCCCAGCAATGACGATCTGCCCTTATCACGTCGTCAAGATCCGCGAGCACGTCAAAAAGATTTGGGCAAGACCAGCCTTTTCATCGCTTCTCCTTCCCTGCGAGCAATGATGATGCCGGAGACTCCCCGTCGCAGTCATTGAGTGCTTCGCATGGATCGACACCGACTTCTTTTGACTGCTGTATGAACTTGCTGAGCATCATGTCGCCGGCTTAAACCGGGCGTTCAATGTGGGCCTGGCTATGTGCAGCGCTGATGTCAGTTCGGTTTTGGATTGCTTGTTTGTCAGTGCCGTTTTGCGAAGCACGTCTATGGCCCGAGCAGCAAGTCTATAAGAGCATTCTTTTACTATGTTAAACTCGCGTTGCGATTTATAAAAAGCTGTTACATGTCTGATCTGATTGCCATGACAAAGTACGCGCGCGTTTGGACGTTGGCTGATATTACGGTTATGGGACTTATTTCCGAAAAGCGGGATGAGTCACCGTTTCAAATATCAGACCGCGCGCTCGCCCGTGCCATTGACGTAAGTGCGCCAAGAGTCAGCGACCTTTTCAATTGCAGGCATGGGTCGCCTTCTTTGCGTGAGTTTATAGCGCTGTGCCAATTCTTCAATCTCAATCCAGCCTCAACGCTAGAGCAAGTATTGCAGCTAAGCCGGCAAAACGAAGAACAAAAGAGCAGAGCAGCGAAGCTGGATCGGGTTGCGGATCATCCGGAAGATTTCGATATAGCCGCTCTACATGATCCCAATGTGGCGATGGAAAGGTAGACCCCACGAGATTGAGATTCAGAGGGAGCTTCCATGGATATATGAAGTCGGTGTCGCCGAAGGACGGTGGCAAGTGGTTTGCCCGTGCGTGCGATGCGGCCGGGTTGAAAACGGATGACCATCCATGACCTACGACACACGGTGGCCAGCCTGATGGTCAAGAGCGGGGCGAACGTGAAGGCCATCCAGCGGCGGCTGGGGCACACGTCGGCCGCGATGACCTTGGATGCGTATGCGGATCTGTTCGACGATGACCTGGATTCGGTGGGGGGGGGGGTCGATGAACGAGTTGCTACTGCAAAGTGCGCTCAAAATCGGTTTCGCCGGCTGCGTGATGTGCTCTAAACGTTGCAATCCCGGCCCACTCGGACCAGGATAATTTGTCGGGGTAGGGGGATTTGAACCCCCGGCCTCTTCGTCCCGAACGAAGCGCGCTACCAAGCTGCGCTATACCCCGTGACAACGTTCTATATAGTACACGTACCGTCGGCCAAACGCTATCGTCTGCGCGGCGCAGCCATTCAGCCGCTTGCCGTTAGGCGGCAACCGGGACCAAGTACCGGCTCATGCGTAAAATACCGATTTATGAATGACTCATCGGAAGAAACCCCTCGTCTGACGACGGTCGAACGCGCCCAGGCGCTGCTTGATCAGGATATGGCCATTACTGAGAAGATCGATCAGGGCGCCCAGCTGGATGACGCCATCGATCCCGGCAACCTGACGGACGGCGCTGAAGGCCATCCCGAACAGGTGCGCATGCGTGTGGCCAAGAGGGCGCTCATGCTCAGGGAGGGCATTGAACCCTACCCGGTTCATTTGGATGTGACCGACCGCATCGAGGATGTGCGCCGCAAGTATCAGGACCGCCTTGAGCCGGGTCAGGAGACCGAGGATGTAGTTGGCATCGCCGGCCGAGTCCTTTTCCTGCGCAACGGCGGCGGCCTCTGCTTCGTCCAGCTGGCGGCGGGCGACGGCATCCGCATACAGGGCATGATCTCCAAGCGTGAGATAGGTGCTGATTCTCTGAAGCGATTCAAGCAGCTGGTCGACTTGGGCGACCACCTCTACCTGCGTGGTCGTGTGGTCGCTTCCAAGACCGGAGAGCTCTCCGTCTTCGCCACTGAGTGGAACATCGCGGCCAAGGCCCTGCAGCCACTGCCAGCCTTGCATAAGGAACTGACTGAGGAGCAGCGCACCCGCAAGCCCTACCTGGCCATGATCGCCGATGAGGACGTGCGGGCCATGGTCCGCCGCCGTTCCAAGGCCGTTTCCTCCCTGAGGCGTACCTTCGAGGACCACGACTTCATGGAGGTCGAGACCCCCATGCTTCAGACCGTGCATGGCGGCGCTGCGGCCCGGCCATTCACCACGCATATGAACGCCTTCGACATCGACCTTTACCTGCGCATCGCCCCTGAGCTCTTCCTCAAGCGCTGCCTGGTGGGCGGCATTGAGCGGGTCTTCGAGATCAATCGCGACTTCCGCAATGAGGGCGTGGATGCCACCCATGCTCCGGAGTTCACCATGCTGGAGGCCTATCAGGCCTACGGCACCTATGACACCATCGGGGAACTGACCAAGGAACTGATACAGAAGGCGGCCATGGCCACGGCTGGATCGTTGAAGGTGACCCTGCAGGATGGCAGCCAGTATGACTTTGGCGGTGATTGGCGCCAGATCAGTATGTATGATTCCCTTTCTGAGTCCCTGGGCGAGGAGATCACCCCGCAGACCAGCGTGGACCATTTGCGGACCATCGCTGACAAACTGGGCCTGGAGGAGGAGCCTGCAGAAAACCACGGCAAGCTGGTCGAACACCTCTGGGAGCACTTCTGGCAGGACAAGCTGTATGAGCCGACCTTCGTACGTGATTTCCCGGTCGAGACCTCGCCCTTGGTTAAGGCCCACCGCACCAAGCCGGGCGTTGTTGAGAAGTGGGACCTCTACGTTCGCGGGTTCGAGCTGGCCACGGGCTACTCCGAACTCAACGATCCGGTGGTCCAGCGGCAGCGGTTCGTCGAGCAGGCCAAGATGGCCAGCCGCGGCGATGTCGAGGCCATGGACATTGACGAGGACTTCCTGGAGGCCCTGGGCGTAGGCATGCCTCCCGCTGGCGGCATGGGCATGGGCATCGATCGTCTACTGATTGCCCTTACCGGTGCATCCATCCGCGAGACCATCACCTTCCCCCTGGTCAAGCCGCTGGTCTGAGATGATAAGAGGGGAGGGACGGTCATGAATATCAGGCTGTGGATGGATGGCATGCGTCCCCGGACGCTGCCT
This sequence comes from Bifidobacterium sp. M0404, assembly GCF_016101415.1. NCBI lineage: Bacteria > Bacillati > Actinomycetota > Actinomycetes > Bifidobacteriales > Bifidobacteriaceae > Bifidobacterium > Bifidobacterium sp. M0404. The sequence continues at coordinate 614,810 of NZ_JACFQP010000002.1, forward strand.
GCCTCGGTGGCACCTGTCTGCGTGGGCGCTTCGGCTGCACTCTTGGAGCGGTCACGGATCTTGGAACAGTGCACCAGTTCCTGCTCGCCCACTCCTGTCGACCCTGCCCTGAAGGCGGCCACACCGGGACGACTGGCCTTGATCGTGGTCTTGCTGGTCCTACTTGCCCTGTCTATGCAGATAGCAGCCAACTTCGCCAATGACTATGCCGATGGTGTTCGCGGCACTGATTCCGGCCGTGGCGGCGAGGAGGCCACGGCCGGCAGACCCAGACGTCTTGTGGCTGCCGGAGTGCCGCCCAGGAAGGTGCTTTACGCCACCATGATCTCGGCGGCCTTCACCTGCTTGATGGGTCTGGCCGTCATGGCACTGACCGGCCACTGGTGGATGATCCTGGTCGGGGTCTGCTGCCTGATCGCTGGCTGGTGTTACGTGGGCGGCCCGCACCCATATGGTTACCACGGGCTGGGCGAGGTCAGCGTCTTCATCTTCTTCGGTTTGGTGGCCACCCTGGGTACCGAGTACTTCCTCATTAATAGGGTCGATGCCGCCGGCATCCTGGGTGCCTGCGTATGCGGGCTCAATGCCGTGGGCCTGCTCATGCTCAACAATTACCGTGACCTGGACGACGACCGCCTTGCCGGCAAGCACACATATGCAGTTCTTGTGGGGGCGCGCGCAGCGGCGATCTCCATTTACCTGGTCTACATCCTGAGCCTGGTTCTGGGCCTGATTCAGTTCGTTCCGGCTGTCATGCGACGTGGCCTGCCCGGTTTCCCTCTTGTGCTGATCCTCCTGCCAGTGGCCGTTGTCTTTCTGCTGATTTGTCGAGCCTTTGCTCGTGGCCAGGTGCCCAAGGCTTTTGGCATGGCGGGTAAAGGCACCCTGGTCTCCGCCCTGTGTTGGTCGGCGGGCCTACTCCTGCAGCTATGAAAATCTTGATACCCTCATAAGGGAGCGGTCCGACTTTCGAGCGATTTGGTGGATAATCAGGCAATCATGTTCATCACACTTCGGGAATACAAGGACGCGCTGCGACCCTCGGCCTTGCTCTGCTCGCCCACGCCGGTTCTGATTGGCACAGCGGTGGCCCTCCGGCAACTGTTCAACCAAGGGCTTGGGCCGGATGTGCGCTTCTGGCTGACTGCTCTCTTATGCTGTCTGACGGCTGTGTTCATCCACAGCACCTGCAATCTCGCCAATGACTACTTTGACGGAATCAGGGGTACTGACGAAGGTCGTAGCAGTCTTTCGGGCGCCGGGGCTGACGGTTCGGTGCCTGATCTGCCCAGAAGAGGCGTGGCCGGTGGCGTGGAGCCTCGCAAGGTCCTGCTGTCTGCCTATCTCAACATCCTTATGGCCTGCCTGGCTGGTCTGATTCTCTGCTGGGTGACTGGCCACTGGTGGATGATTCTGGTCGGCATCTTCTGTCTGCTGGGTGCCTGGTTCTACACGGGTGGCAAACACCCTTACGGCTATAGGGCCATGGGAGAGCTGAGCATCATGATTTTCTTCGGCCTGGTGGGCGTGCTGGCCACCCAGTACTTGGAGACTGGCAGCATCGACCGCCACGGGTTCATCGGCGCGCTGGTTGGTGGTCTTATCTGCATTCCTGTTCTGGAGATCAACAACTATCGTGACATCGATGCGGATCCTCTGGCTGGCAAGTACACGCTGTCTTCCTTCATCGGAGCCAAAGGCACGCTGATTCTGATGGGGTCCTGTTATGCCTTGGCTGTGATTCTGGGAATCGTCGAATCATGGTCCCTGTCCGGCGGTTCCCTAGCCGCCGCCTGGCCTCGCCTGCTTTGTCTGTTGCCTGTTTTGGTGATGACTGTTGCCACCACGGTAGCCAGCTGTCGGAACCGCTTCAGCAGGGCCTTTGCGCTGTCGGGCTATACCGATCTGCTGACAGGGTTCTGCTGGTTGGGCGTCTGCCTGTTTTAAGAGACTGTTCTAAGGCGGGGAAGGTCCGCCAAACAGTCCCTCTTAAGTCTTAGAATTTGCAGTATGACCTACAAACTAGTATTGCTCAGGCACGGCCAGAGCGCATGGAACAACACCAATCAGTTCACCGGCTGGGTGGACGTCCCGCTGACCGAGCAGGGCGAGCAGGAGGCCCGCAAGGGCGGCAAGCTGCTCAAGGATAAGGGTGTTCTGCCGGACATCGTCTTCACCTCCCTGCTGCGCCGCGCCATCAACACCGCCAACATCGCCCTGGACGAGGCCGACCGCCTTTGGATCCCCGTCAAGCGCGATTGGAGGCTGAACGAGCGTCACTACGGGGCTCTGCAGGGCAAGAACAAGACCGAGATCCGCGAGAAGTACGGCGACGAGAAGTTCATGCTTTGGCGTCGTTCCTATGCCACCCCGCCGCCTGAAATCGACCCTGACGACGAATACTCGCAGTCCCATGATCCCCGGTATGCCGGAGCTCCTGTGCCCCGCGCCGAGGCACTGGCCAACGTGGTCAAGCGCGTCACCCCCTACTGGGAGAGCGATATTGTTCCTGAGCTCAAGACCGGCAAGACCGTCCTGATCGCCGCCCACGGCAACTCGCTGAGAGCCATCGTCAAGATGCTCGATAACCTGACCGAGGACGAGATCGCCAAGGTCAACATCCCCACGGCCATCCCCCTGGTCTATGAGCTGGATGAGAACTTCAAGCCCATCAAGCCTCGCGGCGAGTACCTGGATCCTGAGGCAGCCGCCGCCGGTGCTGCTGCTGTGGCGGCCCAGGGCCAAAAGTGACATCCAAATTCATCCGATGATGTGAGCCGGACTTTGGATACAGAGCATCCAAAGTTGTTGAGGTGGTGTCCTTGCTTTTGTAGAGGGCACCACCTTTGGTGTTCCCTGGAAGTTATGGAAGTAAAAAGGGCCTCCACCCGACCAGCTGTCAGGTGATGAGTAGCCCTTTTGCTATATATGTTCAGTCCAGATCGAGGTCGAGATCTTTGGGGTCTTTTGAGGGGTCGAAGCCCGAGACGATGTAGACCACGCGGCGGGCCGCCGATACGCCGTGGTCTCCCAGCCGCTCCATGAACCGTGCCACCAGAATCAAGTCGATCAGCTGCTGCCTGGACCCCTTCCAGTCGTCTGAGAGGGCATAGCTGAAAGTCTGTTGGTGGAGCTTATCCATCTGATCATCGCTGACGATGATCTGCTCGGCTATGGTCGTGTCCCTGTCGGAGAGCATCTCGACCAGACGGTCGGCCATGACATCCAGAAAGTCCTGCATCTGTTTGAACAGGGGAATGACCTCGGCGGGCAGGGTCGGTTCAGGGTAGGAGCGCCTTGCAGTCTCAGCAATGTGCCTGGCCAGGTCTCCCATACGCTCAAAGGTTGCCGACAGGCTCAGGGTGGAGACCACCACCCGTAGATCAGTGGCCACAGGGCTCTGCTTGGCCAGGAGCCTGATGCATTGATCGATGATGCTGGCCTGGAGGTTGTCTATATCGGCATCCCCGTCGATGACTTCCTGGGCCGTTTCCACGTCGCAGTCCATCAGGGACCGTCCCGCTTTTTTGATGGCATCGCGAACCTTGGCAGCCATCCGATCGAGATCGTCGGCGACCAGCCCCAGCTCCTCGTTGAAAATCACGCGCATTGTTCTTCCCTTTCGGCCTCGGTCAACGATATGACTACAGTCTATGTGACCAGGGTGGCAAGAAAAAGCCAGCCCCGAAGAATGTCGGGCCATTGGAGCGGCAATCACTGTCGGGTATGCGAGAATAAAGCCGGAACGGCCGACGAGACTTGGTTGATGTCGCAGTGTCCGGGGTCGGCGCCGGACTGGAGGGAAGTCCTTATGAGAGGGTTCATGGACCGCCTGCGCAGCCTTATGGGCAACCGGAGCAAGGATGGCGAAGAGGCCGACGGTGAGGCTTTGGAGGGCTCGACCCAGGCCTTGCTGGCACTTATCCCCGCCGCCACCGTTGTGGTCGATGGCGATGACGAGGTTGTGCGCTCCAGCCCGGATGCCTACAGGCTGGGAATCGTCAGCAACGACGAGATCTCCAATCCGAAGATCACCGAAGCTGTCGCGCAGGTACGGCGTTCGGGCGGTCGACGCAGCTTTAATCTGATTACGCGAACACCTACCGAATTTGCTCTGGATGTCGCAGCTGAGAGCGTGGAATCCGATAATTGGGATATCGACGAGGCCGAGGATCCCGGGGACGCGACCCATGTTCAGGCCCAGGCGGTTTCCAGAAGGAACTGGCTCAAGGTCACTGTGGGGCGGATCGACCGGTCCTTGGTGGTGGTGCTTATCGATGACGTGAGCGATTCGGTCAGGTTTGTCCGGACCAGGGACGCTTTCATGACCAATGTATCCGAGCAGATGCTCAAGCCGGTCCAGGCCCTGGAGGAGCTGGCGGCACAGCTCAAAACCACCTCCCATCTGGAGGGGGATGACCCAGAACTGCTTCGCAGCCACCTGCGCAGCGTTTCCAAGGACGCCTCTTCTGTCCAGCGATACAGCGCCTATCTGGCGCATGTGCTCAAGGATCTTCTTTTGCTGATCCGGGCTCAGGAGCGGATCAAGCCCAGCAGGGAGAATGTGCTTGACGTAGCTGAGCAAATACTTGCAGTGGTGCAGGATGAGCAGAATGGAGCGGATCAGGCCCATGTGACCCTGCGATGGCGATGCGACCAGCCGCTGACGATTCATGGCGACGGGCAGCAGATCAGAGTGGCTCTGGCCAAGCTGGTGGAGAACGCTATCTCCTATTCGCCTTCAGGCTCTACCGTCTCCCTGGTGGCACAGGCCTCCAAGGATGGGCACTACGGAATCATCAGGGTGGTAGACCACGGCCGAGGCATATCCAAGGCGGACCAAGACAGGATCTTCGAGCGCTTCTACCGTGCCGACAATCAGAGTGAAGAGACTGCCGTAGGCATCGGCCTAGGGCTGGCCATCGTCAAGCATGTGGCTCTGACCCACCATGGCTCGGTCACGGTCTGGAGCGCGCCGGGAGAGGGGAGCACATTTACGCTGATGCTTCCTCTGGCTCAGGGTCCGGTTGCTGGGCAAGGCGGCGATAATCCCAGCGATTGAAATGCTCCCAAATCAACAGCAGAATGCCAACGCCAACCCCGGATAGGCAGACAATCAGAGGCTTGGTGACCGTCATTCCGGTCAGGGCCAGAATGCCCACCACGGCCAAGGCCAGAATCCATGCGCCAGTACCGAGCAGGAAGATGCGTCGCAGGTCCACCTGCACGGGCCGAGGCGAAGGCCTGCGGGCATCCGGGTCGAAAATGGGAGCCAGCTTCATACCCCTACTGTACCGTTCGCAATGACATGCGGCGACCCTCTCGCCTTGCCCAGGCCTCGGCCCTTGTCTTATCATGACGGGGATTGGTGGGTTCGTATGCACCGGCCCATGGAGGGATTTCCCGTGGAAAGGGGAGTGCGTGTATCCGATCCAAGCTGTGGAGAAGCACTACGCCTGGGGCTCATATGACCGACTGCAGCGCATGTTCCATCTGGATGAGTCAGACGGATGCCCGGGGGATACATTGGCGGAGATGTGGTTCAGCGGACACACCGAATCCCCCTCGCCCCTGACCTTGCCCGACGGCTCGCTGCTGCCTCTGACCGTGGCCATCCGCCGCAATCCCATGGCCATGCTGGGGGAGCGCGACTCTCGCCTCTTCGGCCCCACCCTGCCCTACTTGTTCAAGATCATCTCGGCCCGCATCCCTCTGTCTCTGCAGGTGCATCCCCTGGATTTCGAAGCCCGTGCCGGCTTCAATCGTGAAAATGCCCTGGGAGTGCCGGACGACGATCCCAGCCGCTCCTTTCACGACAGTCTGGCCAAGAACGAAATGGTAGTGGCCCTGGAGCCTTTTCAGGCCTGTGTAGGCTTTGCGACCATCTCCACCCAGCTGACTCTCCTGCGCGCCGTGGATCACCCTCTGGCCGAGCTGATGACCGAGGCGCTGACCGCCCGCACCTTCCACCTGGGGGTTCCTCCGGCCCGCTTCGCTTCTGCCGATGCCATGATGCCGGTCTCCTCCCTGATTTGGCCGGACTCCCGCCGACGTATCTTCCGGGCCTTCCACGCTGCCGTGACTGCCGAGCCAGAAACAGCCCGAGGCCTGGAGGAAGCCTTGGAGGCTGCTGCCGGGAGGCTGCGGTCCAGGCGGGCGGGAGCCGTGCTGGACCATGCCCTGTGTGCCGCACGAGCCTTTCCGGATGACCCCGCTGTGCTCTGCTTGCTTATGCTCAACCCCGTGGATCTGGAGGAGGGCGATTCGGTCTATATCCCCGCCGGGACCCCTCACGCATACATCCACGGCACTGCGGCAGAGATTATGACCAACTCCGACAATGTGCTCAGGGCCGGCATGACCCCCAAACATCGGGACATTCCCAACCTCCTACGTAGCCTGGACTGCCAGCCTTCGGCCCCCATTGATCCATCGAGCTCCATGATCGCCACCCTGATCATGCACAATATGGTGACCTACCGGCCCAAGATCAACGAATACATGCTGGTCTACGGGCATGTGGAGGAGGGTGGAGCCACTTGGCCCCTGCTCAATAGGCTTCAGCAGCGCTACGGGGATCTGATAGAGCGTCTGGGGCCCCGCCACCTGATGATTCCCCGCCGCGGACCACGCATCATCGTCTGCACTGATGGCCGGATCCGTTGCACGGCCGCTGACCAGTCCTGTGTGCTGGACCAGGGGCGGGCCCTCTTCATTCCCTCCGAGGACGGCCGTGTCGACATCACCATGCCTCAAGATTCCAACGATGCCGGCGGATCCTTCCTCCTGGCCTCGACTCCGGTCTGATCTGGTATGAGTCCGGTTCGCTCAGGGTGGACCATGCAGGGTTCAAAACTGTGGGACACGCCGTGGCGGACGGCACGCATGCGGGTTTGCTCATGTCCGCATTATGTCCGTATAATCCTAGAGTATTCCGTGGTTGTCGAAGATGAGCGACCACCGAAGCCATGCTTGAGTACACCAGTATGGACAATTCAGGTCATTTGGCCTGGATTCTCGCTTGCGTTATGGTGTTCCCTTGTGATGGTTCGTGGTACGGCACGAAAGTCGCGTCGGAACATAAACGGGAGTGATTCTAGATGAAGCATGCTGCGCACGGGGCTTCGGCCAGGCGGGGCACAGGTGTCGGCAGTCGGTCGACCGGTCGATCGTCGGGCATAACCCAGGCAGCTGGCATTGAGGGTCTTGATGATGCCCTGGCAGCCAAGCTCAACGAGGTAGCCCCTCGGACCCGTCGTTCTATCCGTCTGGCGGCTAAGGCCTCAGCCCGTCGCTCTCATATCATGACCGGTTCGGCCCTGACCGTCCTGGTCGGTGCTGCCGCTTCCTCTATGGCGGTCAGCCAGGCTCGGGGCGACTGGTCCTTGCCTTTGGCCGACAGTGTCGCAATCAATTTGGTCACCCCCTCATCCTCTACCGGCTCCTCCAGCGCAACTGGTGGTGCAAGGGTCTCCCGTTCTGATTACCGCCAGCCCCTGCCCACGGCCTCGCAACGCAACGAGGGCAGCTGGGAGCTGGGCGAATCCGAACTCGATGCCGGACAGATGTCCAAATCCCTGGCCAACAATCCAGTCGTGGCTGTGCTGATGGATGCCAACCAATCAGTACTGCCGGCAGGGTTCAATCCCAACCATGTCACTGGAGATGTGGGCAACGCCTATGAGTTCAGCCAGTGCACATGGTGGGTCTACGTCCGTCGTCACCAGTTGGGACTACCGGTGGGCTCGCACATGGGCAATGCCAAGGACTGGACCGGCTCTGCACGCACCCTGGGCTATTGGGTGGACAATACGCCGCGCAATGTCGGCGACATCGTGGTCTTCCAGGCCGGCCAGGAGGGTTCGGATTCCACCTATGGCCATGTGGCCATCGTGGAGAAGATCAATCCCGATGGTTCCATTGTCACCTCCGAGTGCAGTGCCAACATGAACGGAAAGACATACTCTCGCACCTTGTCCAATGTGCACGCTCTGAACTACATCCACTACTGATCCTTGACTGCGCGGATCGTGTCCTCTTGTGTTTGATCCCTGTGCCAGATACGTGATAGAATTGTGACCAATGAAAAAGACACGCAAGTATGTGAGCATGATGGCAGCTGCCACAATCTGTGGCATGCTTTCCATCGGTATACCCGCCGTGGCCCAGGCCAGTGACGGCAGTGAAGCCGCAGTCACTTCGTCGCGTTCATTCACCCCCGGCAGCAAGGTGCGTGCCGACCTGTTGACCGAGTCGACGGCTACTACCGTCGAAAAGGACAGCAGCTGGGGTGGCATCGAGTCTTTGAACGTTCCTGCCACCAAGTCTCCGGCCGAGAAGGATGCGGAAGCCAAGGCCCAGCAGGCTCAGGAACAGGCCCAGGCTGCAGCCAGTCGGCACCAGTCCTCGCAGCAGGTCAGTCGTTCGGCTGCTCGTAGCAGTACAGTCAGCACAATCACTGAAGTGCCGGCCACTGGCAGGGGCGCAGATGTGGTCAACTATGCTCTTCAGTTCCAGGGGGTTCCTTATGTGTTTGGTGGGACCGATCCGGCCACGGGTTTTGACTGCTCTGGATTCACCCAGTATGTGTTTGCTCACTTCGGCATCGGCCTGCCCCGCACAGCCGATGCGCAACGTTCAGTGGGTGTGCCGGTCACGGATCCTGCTCCTGGCGACCTGATTGTGACCCCTGAGGGCAGCCATGTGGGCATTTATGTTGGCGGTGGCCGCATGATTCATGCCCCGGATGTCGGTCGGACCGTAACAGTTGAGAAGCTTTATCGGGCTTTCGAGTATCGTCGTCTGGTCTGAGACACATTTGTGCATGTAACCTCAACGCCCCCTTGTGGGGCGTTTTGCATATTCAGAGTCGAAGTTCCTCGCGTGTTGGCCCTTGCCAACTTATCGATCAGGTCTGCATGCGATATTCTGGCAGAAAGAGCGGTGTCGGTTTGTCATCGCCAAGTTTAAAGGAGGTCGTCGGATGAGCAACGACAAGGCTGTTCTGGTAGGCGTCGATGGCTCGGACGCCAGCTACAAGGCGGCGTGGTGGGCCGCCAACTACGCTAAGCATGCAGGGTTGACCCTGCAAATCGTCTGCGCATATTCCCTTCCCTCTTATGCGGCTGTCTCTTTCGACGCGACCTACACCACCATGGGAGACGACGTAGCGGCTCACAACGACGCCCAGGAGATTCTCTCAAAGGCCAAGGCTATCGCCGATGAACAAGGTGTCGGTGCAGCCACGCTGATTGTGACGGGGGATCCCTCCTCGGTCTTCGTGGAGCTGAGCCGCAACTACCGGCTGATTGTCATCGGGAACCGGGGCAAGGGCGGCCTGGCTGAGCGGCTGCTGGGCACCACAAGCTCCAGTCTGCCCGCCTATGCCTACTGCCCTATCGTGGTCGTTCCCTACACCGACGACGATGGCAACCTGATGCATCTGAGCAACGACATCAAGCGGGTTGCCGTGGGTTCCGACGAGTCTAAGTGGGGTCTTAAGGCATTGCAGATTGCCGCCGCTTTCGCTGACAGCTGGAATGCCGAGCTGGATGTGATGTCGGCAGTGCCCAATATCTCCGGACTGACCGGCACGGGCTCGGCCGAGGAGCGCAGCGTCATGGACTCCTATCTGGATGATCTCAATACCCGAATCACTCCGCTCATGAAGACCTATCCCGATCTGCGCATCAACAAGACCGTGGTGCCAGGGTCTGCCGTAGAGGCCTTGACCCAGGCCAGCAAGACTCATGACGTGGTCGTAGTCGGCTCGCGGGGCCGCGGCGGCTTCACTGGGCTCCTGCTGGGATCTACCAGCCAGGGCCTCCTGCAGCATGCGGTCAGCCCCGTTTACGTGGTGCCGCGCAAATATGTGGAGGCCGAGGAATCCGGTCTCAAAGCCGCAGCCGACGCGGCAGAAAGCACGGATGTGGCCGATATCACCGGAGTGGAGAAGATCTCTGTGGATTTGGCCAAACCCGAGCAACTGGCTGATCTGGAGTCGACCATCGATCCCGAGCATAAGGAGTAAGGCGGTCGATTCAACGGCAACATCGACGAAGAGCGGGGACTCCCGGAGTTCAATGAACCTGGGGATCCCCGCTCTTTTATGGCTATCAGATCAGTGGCGAACCTTGACGGAGATCCTGACCGGGGTCTCCCGCTGATAGGTATGCGCCACAGTGCAGGACTTGGCAATATGGCGGCGGATCCGCTCCTCCAGCTTGTCCGCATCCTCCTGGGCCAGCCTGGCCGAAGTGGCATCGACATCCACCTGCTCGTCGAAGCTCAGGTAGGCGTCGTCGTCGGAGTCATAGGTGCCGTCCACCACGATTTTCGCCCCCTTGCCCTTGCCTAGGGCGCTCTCCACGGCGAACTGGCTGGAGAGGGCTCCGCAGGCGGCCAGAGCGATCTTCATCAGATCGCCCGGGTTGAACTGATCCTCGCCCTTGCCGAAGGTGATGTGGGCCCCATTGTCGCCATAGGCGTTCCAGGTGCCGTCCTTGTCGCGTTCGACCCAAAGTCTCTTGCCCATCTGTTCCTCCTTGTCCGGCACCCAATGGGTGCGTCATCCGGATCCGACCCTGTAGCCGGACCTGTTCCTCCAATCTAACCCGGACTGTGCAATTCGTCACCGGGGCGCGCTCAGCTGACCGAGGACTTGATAGTATGGCCGCATGGCCTTGACTCCCGAAGAACTGCAGCGTATTCGTACACGTATCCCTGAGCGTCCTGACTCGGACATTCCCACCCCCTATGAGGACTTGGTGCGCACCATCCTGCGCGAGGGCACCCTGAAGTCCGACAGGACGGGGACCGGCACCATATCCCTGTTCGGGCGGCAGATGCGCTTCGATCTGTCGCATTCCTTTCCCTTGATCACCACCAAGAAGGTCTACTTCCGGGGAATCGCCTACGAGTTGCTCTGGTTCCTGAAGGGATCGCAGAATGTGCGCTGGCTGCAGGAGAACCGCGTGCATATTTGGGACGAGTGGGCCGACCCGGAAACCGGGGATCTGGGTCCGGTCTATGGGGTCCAGTGGCGCAGCTGGCCCGCACCGACGCCGGAGGATCCCCATCACACCATTGACCAGATAGCCAAAGTGCTGGATCTGATACGTACCCATCCGGACTCCCGTCGAATGATCGTCACTGCTTGGAATCCAGCCCAGGTTGACAGCATGGCTCTGCCACCCTGCCATGCGCTCTTCCAGTTCTATGTGGCCGACGGCAAGTTGAGCTGCCAGCTCTACCAGCGTTCCTGCGACATGTTCCTGGGGGTGCCTTTCAACATCGCCTCTTATGCCCTGCTGACCCTGATGATGGCCCAGCAGGCCGATCTTGAACCTGGGGAATTCGTCTGGACCGGTGGCGACTGCCACATCTACGACAACCACGTGGAGCAGGTTCTGGAGCAGCTGTCGCGCAATCCTTATCCCTACCCGACCATGCGCATCCGCAAGGCCGACTCCATCTTCTCCTATCAGTATGAAGACTTCGAGGTAGTGGATTATCAATGCCACCCCGCCATCAAGGCCCCGGTGGCGGTCTGAAGGTGCGCTGAGCCGAATACGGGCACCGTCGAATCCGAAGATTAGAATGTTCTCGTATATCTACTCACTATGAGGAGTGAACGCAACAGATGGAGCATGACAATAGTCGAAGTGGCTATCACGAACCCGAGCCCGGTCAGGCCGGGCTTCTAGGCGATGAGGATTGGCGGCATCAGGAAGAAGAGATAGGCCGCCGCTCATCGGTCAATATGATCTGGGCGCAGGCGCAGGCCACTGACGGTCGGCGTGGCGCCATCGGTTACCACAATGCGCTGCCTTGGCATCTGAGCGAGGATATGCAGCACTTCAAGGAGCTGACCGTATCCCATCCTGTCATCATGGGGCGGCGGACCTGGGTCTCCATGGGGGAGCGACCCCTGCCCAAGAGGGACAACATCATTCTATCCAGTGACCCAGGGTTCCATGCACCAGGCGCCACTGTGGTATCTGCGGCCGACGATGCTCTGGAACTGGCTAGGCAGGAAGCCATTCCTGATGATGGGATGGATCGTAGCGAAATCTGGATCATCGGCGGCGCAGGGGTCTTCAGCACCTTCTTTCCGCTGGCTGATGCGGCCTATGTGACCGACCTGGACCTGCGGACTCCAGCTGATGTCTTTGTGCCTGATATGGAGGAGCTTGTCAGCAAGCGGTTCTGGCAGGTGCGCGACGAGAGCCGTTGGATGACCCCTGCTAAACCAGACCAGGCGGATGCCATCCGGCGCTTCCGGTACATCACCTATGGGAAGGTGCGTTGATGGCCCAGAATTCTAAAGGAAAGGCTTCACGGGGCCCTTACAACGTCATGACCGTCTGCACCGGCAACATCTGCCGGTCACCCATGGCTGAGATCATCCTGCGTAAATTCTTCCAAGATCGCGGACTGGATGAGGACCAGGTCAGGGTGGAATCCAGCGGGGTCAGCGACGAGGAGTTTGGCAACCCGATAGATCGGCGTGCTCAGAAGGTTCTGCGCGAGCGGGGCTACGAGGTGCCGGCTGACCACTTCGCCCACCGGATTACCCGGGAGGAGGCCGAAGACGCCGACCTGCTCCTGCCCATGACGGCCGACCATATGCGCGCCCTGTTGCGTCTGTTGCCCTCAGGCAAGCGATCCGATGTGCACCTGTACCGCAGCTTCGACCCGGATCTGCCCAAGCCAGCGCCGGGCCGGGAAAGCCAAATCGATCTGGTGGACCCCTGGTATGGCGGCCCACATGAGTTCGAGGTGGCCATCGATCAGATTGAGCACACCGCGCCCTACATCGTCGACTGGGTGGCCAGACAGTTGTCCTGAACGATAGATGCATGAAATGGGCCTATAGGAACTAAACGCGTTGTTTTAGGTTCTGTGTGTGGGTTTGGTTGTGTGTTGGTCAGAGTGTGGTGTTGGGGTATCTGACT
>NZ_JACFQP010000016.1:0-1718 GCF_016101415.1 Bifidobacterium sp. M0404
TCTGTTACTGTGAGATTGCTTTGCTGATTACAGCTGGTGAGCCGGGACTATGGGGTCCCGGCATTCAATAGGAGGATGAGAGCGATGAGGCGTTATGGGGTTATGTTGAAGGTGACGGCCCTGGCTTGTGTTTCGGTCATGGCCTTGGCGGGCTGTGGGAGCGGCGGGGCTTCCACCGCCGAAGACGGCAGGCCGATCGTCACGGTGCAGGTCGTCAAGGACGCGCGGGCCGAGAAGATGTCGAAGATGGGGTGGACCAAGGATCTGGAGAAGGCCTGCGGGTGCAAGATCGACTGGCAGGACGTGGCTGGTTCCTCGTGGGACCAGCAGAAGAAGGCCTCCCTGGCCGCGGGCGAGGTGGCCGACGTGACCATCAGCGGTTTCGGATCGGGGGACATGGGCGAGTATGGCAGTCTCTTCCTCGATCTCAAGCCCGAGCTGGGGAAGATGCCCAACCTGTCCAAGACCTTCAAGACGGAGCCCTATGCGCGGGTGATCTCGACGACGGCCTCGGGCAAGATTCTGGGCGCCCCAACCGTGGATCGGCCGACCACCGCACGCACCAGCAACCACATGTTCATCAACAAGCAGTGGCTTGACAAGCTGGGGTTGAAGGTGCCGACCACCTGGGATGAGCTCGAGACCGTCCTCAAGGCGTTCAAGACCGGCGACCCCAACGGCAACGGGAAGGCCGACGAGATTCCCATGGAGTTCAATTCGCCGGGGACCGGCGGGTTCGGCCTCTTCCAGCCCAACGTCCTCCTGGCCAGCCTGGGGATCGTTGTCCCCAACGGGAGCCTGGGCATGTATGTGCAGGGCGGCACGGTGAAAAACTACCTGACCGACGTCCGTTACAAGGAGCTCATCTCCTACCTCCATAGGCTCTGGGCCGACGGGGTCATCTCGGCCGAGGCCTTCACCCATGACTGGTCCAAGTACACCGGCACCTGCAAGGGCGAGGGAACCACGGCCAAGGTCGGGTTCACTTGGATGTGGACCCCTTCCGATGTCTTCGGCCCCCAGCTGGCCGACCAGTACATCACCCTGCCCTCCCTGAAGGCCAGGGCCGACCAGGCGGAGAAGCCGGTGTGGTCCTACAACGGGGACGACCTGGCCTACCAGGCCGACCGCATCGTGGTCTCCGGCAAGGTCAAGAACAAGGAGGCGGCCCTGAAACTGGTCGACGCCTTCTACTCGCCCGACATCTCCATCCAGGCCCGCTACGGCGCCTTCGGCACGGCAGTCAAGAAGAACGCCGTCAACGACTACAAGATCCTCGACCCTCCCGCAGACCACCAGCTCTCCGATTGGCAGTTCTTCCAGTCCCTGGCTGACGGCGCCCCTGGCTGGATCAGCGACGAGATGAAACTGGACCTGCCCGCCTTCCACACCGAGGTCAAGGGCGTGGACGCCGTCTACGACGGGGACTATGCGGACGTGGACTTCAACAAGGACATCCTCTACGCCAACATGCCCATGACGGAGGAGCAGACCAACACGATGAACGCCAACAACACCGGGATCACCCAGGGGGCCATGAGCAAGTTCGCCCAGTGGGTCACCAAGGGCGGCGTGGAGGACGAATGGGACGCCTACGTGGCCAACCTGAAGAAGAACAAACTGGACGAGAACATCAAGATCCAACAGGACGTCTACAACTCCTTCAAAAAGAACATGGACACCATCGGAGTCAACCTCAACAACAACAAATAAACAGA
>NZ_JACFQP010000017.1:0-1180 GCF_016101415.1 Bifidobacterium sp. M0404
AAGGAAATTAGAGCGCAAATATTCAGTGTCTATTCAAATCTCTTGCAGCATCAGTTGGGATGGGGCTGACCCTGCCAGTGGACTCACGGACAACCAGCTCCGGTTCGAACATGAGCACATCCCGCCGTCTGGAAAGCTTGTGGTTGTCCATCATAGCCAGAACCCCGTTGACCATGGACTGGCAGATTTTGTCGACCGGCTGGTGGACCGAAGTCAGGGAGGGGGATATGTCACTCATGAAGGGGGAGTCGTCGTATCCGGCGACAGAGACATCGCCGGGGACGGACAGATTCATGCTCCGTGCGGCCCTTATGGCACCCAGGGCCAACTGATCACTTGCACAGGCGATGGCAGTGACGCCCTGTTCCAGAAGGGTCCGGGCAGCCATCCTGCCGGAGTCCACCCCATAGGTGGTCCAGGCTGTAGGGGCCTGGTCGGGGCTGAAACCTTTCTCCTTGAACAATCGTTGGGCCGCCTGGTGCTTGAGGATGGAGGGGTAGTGGTTCCTGTCGCCGAGTAGGAGTCCGATCCGATTGTGCCCCAGATCGATCAGGTGATGAAGGACCATAGTGATGGCCGCCTCATCGTCGGTCCCGACGAAAAGGCCGTCCATGTTACGCGGGGTGCTGTTGAGGAATGCGCAAGGGATATTGCGGTCGGTAAGACTCCGGTAAATGGACAGGTTGGTGTCTTTGGTGTCATAGCTCCCAGCCAGGAAGATCGCAGCACTCAAGGGTTGACCTTGCAACATGGTCAAAAAGCCGGCCTCCGATGTTCCTGACGGTGTGTAAACACAGACGATGGGCAGAAGTTGGTGTTGGGCCAGGAGGGTGACCAGGGTGGTGATGAACTTGGGAAAAATCGGGTTGGACAAATCCGGCGCGATAATGGCAACCAGGCGGGTGCCGCTGCGCTGCAGGCGCTCCTTGGACATTCCCATGGAGGATAGGGTGTTCAGGACGGTGTTCCTTGTGTCGTCCGATACCCCCGGTTTGTTATTGATGACACGGGAGATTGTGGCCTGGCTCACTCCGGCCTTTTCGGCTATGTCGGCAAGTCGTGTATTCATTGTCTTCCCCCGCGAATCGATAGTTTTGTTATTTCCAATCATTACATAAATGGTAGATAGTTATTCAGACTAAGACGAATAATAGATGCAAATTTGCGCAACGAATACACA
>NZ_JACFQP010000003.1:0-308877 GCF_016101415.1 Bifidobacterium sp. M0404
TCAAGATCCAACAGGACGTCTACAACTCCTTCAAAAAGAACATGGACACCATCGGAGTCAACCTCAACAACAACAAATAAACAGAATGGAGAAAGAACCCGAGAACGGAAAAGAGGATAAGAAGATGGATCACGAGGACAGACCTGGACACAGATGGATCCTCTTGGCAGTGACGATAGGTGCTATGGTGGCCGCCCTGGCCGTTGTAGGAGCGGCCTTGATTCCGAGCGGGCCGGCCGCAGGTTCCATTCGCCTCCCCTTTTCGCGAGGTGCCAAGACGGCTGATACGGAAACCCTCCACACCTGGTGGCAGGATAATGCCGAAAAACAGGCGGACGCCCCCGTCAAGGACCAGGCCGTCCGCCAGTCCCCCTTCTACTCCATGAAGGTGGCCCCGGCCAAAACCCCCGCAAATAAGTTCGACTCCTTCACTTACCTCAGCCTGCCTCGGTCAGGCAACCCCAAAATCGGCTACACAGAGGAAGACGGTGCCGAGTTCGCCGCCAACAACGACATGAGCATGTCCTGGTCAACCTTCGAGTATGCAGCCGATGCCTTGATCGAGGTAAGTCTGGACACTGGCCAGACCATCAATTCTGCCGACCAGGTGACCATCCGACCAACAGGCTTGGGCTTCGACAAAAAGCTGATGGACGATCATACGGTACGGATCACTGTTCCTTACGCCCGGACCGGTTACCGGTTCTCGGTGGAATTCCAGCCCCAGCAGGTGACCGTCTACAACGACAACACGGCAGGATCCGGCCACCTGACCATGAGCCCGGCCGGCGGGGCCAGCCGCGTGGAGACCGAACCCCGCAACGCCATGATGGTCTTCGCCCAACCCAAGATGGACACAAGCAGGGAAGACGGCCTGGTTCCGGACAAGGAAGCCGAGAACGTCTACTTACCCAAGCCAGGCAAACTGACCAGAGAGGAGCTTGAGAGCCTGCCCGATCATGTGGACACCCTTTACTTCGCGCCGGGCACTTATTACATGGGCGGCCAATACCGCAGCGAACTTGCAAACGTCCGATGGATATACCTGGCCCCCGGAGCCTATGTCAAAGGGGCTTTCAAATTCCTGTCAACCGGTGATACTGACTTCAGAATCACCGGTTACGGGGTACTGTCCGGTGAGCAATACGTCTACGAGGCCGACACCACGGATGGTTACAAGCACCTTGCTCCAGGCAAGGGGAACTGTTGGAGCAGCTGCGTGAAGATGCTTCAGTTCCAATCGCCCCAATCCGGCCCCAAACAGACCCTGCTCATGCGGGGAATCACCGTGGCGACACCCCCATACCACAGTTTCGTCATGTATGGCAATGAAGACGGGGATTTCCAGATGGAGGTGAACAACTACCAGCAGGTCGGCGGTTGGTATTGGCAAACGGACGGGCTCGAACTCTATAAGGGCAGCAGTCTGCGCAACTCCTTCCTCCATTCCAATGATGATGTTATCAAGCTCTATCACTCCGATGTCAGCGTCGACAACAATGTCATCTGGAAGGTGGAGAACGGACCGGTCTTCCAGTGGGGGTGGGGACCCCGGACGATAAGCAGAATCCAGGTGAGCAATACCGATGTCATCCACAACAGGATGTGGTGGCGGTGGACCAAGAACCATTGTATTTTCAACTCTTCTCCTTCCATCATTGACGTGGATTCGACAGCTACGGCTGACACCACGCAGGAAATGACGGATGTCAGTTTCGTCAACACGAACGTGGAAGGCATGGTCAACTGCGTCATCCGGATTTACGCTCTGGAAGGGATGAAGCGGGTCACAATCGACGGGCTGCATGTGGAATCATGGAATAAGATGAGCCCTGAAGGTCATATGAACAACTTCACAGCCTTCACAGACCCATCAGGCAGGCCAGTCACCATAGGAAACCAGGTAAGGGACCATGAAGGCCTCCTGATAAAGGATTACACCGTGGGAGGGGTCACAATCCTCAAGTCCAAAGGGAACTGGGCATCGAACAAGCTGGGCCGTCTGGACTTCGACGGACGCCTCTGGGAAAACTGGGACACTGAATAAATCCCATCTGCGGTTCCATGGTTCACGGCTCCGTGAGCCCCTTCGTGCATAGGAAAACCTCGGCCGTGCTGTCCCCTTCGCTAAAATCGGCGATGGCCAGCACGGCCGAGGTGGACAAAGCCACTTTCAGACCTCTGACCAGGCTCTGGAGGATGCCACGTCGGACAGGGATCTGGGCTGGTTGAAACACATATGGCGAAACTCATCAGCTAAGTCTTGGGCCGCCTGTGCAGCCAAACCGGCGTCGACCAGGCCGGCAAGCTCTACATCGAGGTCAACTACCGGCCCGACGACATCCTCCTGTTCGGATCCGAGCCGGGCGGCCGCTGAATCCTGCGATCAGGCTCAGTTCTTGAAACTATGGATGGGCGCCGGGATGTGCCCGCCCCGATTGACGAATGCCGCACAGGAGCGGGTATTGACGGGCACGACCGGGCCGCCGCCCATGAGCCCACCGAACTCGGCCCACTCGCCCACATGCTTGCCGATGACAGGAATGACCCTGACTGCGGTGGTCTTCTGGTTGATCATGCCGATGGCCGCCTCGTCGGCGATAAGGCCGGCAATGGACTCCGCAGAGGTGTCCCCGGGGATGGGAATCATGTCCAGCCCCACCGAGCAGACGCAGGTCATGGCCTCAAGCTTCTCCAGGGTCAGGCTCCCCTCTTGCGCAGCCTGGATCATGGCGGCATCCTCGGACACGGGAATGAAGGCTCCAGACAGCCCGCCAACCGAGCTGGAAGCCATGATGCCACCCTTCTTGACCTGATCGTTGAGGATGGCCAGGGCCGCAGTGGTCCCCGGGGCTCCCACCTGCTCCAGGCCCATGGTCTGCAGGACCTCCCCCACCGAGTCTCCAACAGCCGGAGTGGGCGCCAGGGACAGATCGATGATCCCGAAAGGCACGTCCAGGCGACGGCTGGCCTCCTGGGCCACCAGCTGCCCCACCCGGGTGATCTTGAAAGCTGTGCGCTTGATGGTCTCGCAGAGCTGTCCGAAGTCCGCTCCTTTGACTGATTCCAGGGCGGTCTTGACCACGCCGGGCCCGGAGACCCCCACGTTGATGACGGCCGACCCCTGGCTGACCCCGTGGAAACCGCCGGCCATGAAGGGGTTGTCGTCCGGGGCGTTGCAGAAGACCACCAGCTTGGTGCAGCCGGAGCTGTCCGAGTCGGCGGTGCTCTCGGCGGTGGCCTTGACGACCCGGCCCATCAGGGCTACGGCATCCATATCGATGCCCGTCCTGGTGGAGCCCACGTTGACGCTGGCGCAGACCCGTTCCGTCTGGCTCAGCGCCCTGGGCAGGGACTTGATCAACAACCGCTCGGCCGGGGTCATGCCCTTGCCGACCAGGGCCGAGTAACCACCAATCAAGTTGACCCCGACCTCCTGGGCCGAGCGATCCAGGGCCTTGGCCACGGTTACATAATCCTCCACGGTGTGGCAGGCTCCGGCGGCCACCAGAGAGATGGGGGTGACGGTGATGCGCTTGTTAACGATGGGAATGCCGTATTCGCGGGCGATGGAGTCCCCAGTGGACACCAGGTCGCCGGCCAGGGAGACGATCCTGCGATGAATGTTCCGGCAGAGCATGTCCACATCCTGGCTGGCGCAGTCCAACAGGCTGATGCCCATGGTGATGGTGCGCACGTCCAGGCGCTCCCGGTCGATCATGTCGTTGGTCTCCAGGACCTCGTCACGTGTGATCACAACTGCCTCCTCAGACCCGGTGCATCCTGGTAAAGATCTCCTCGCGCTGGCAGCGTATGGAGACCCCGATGTCCTCTCCCAAAGATTCCATCCGCTGGCTCAGTGCATCGAAATCATCCCTGCAGGCGGTGCAGTCCACGATCATCATCATGGTGAAGAAGCCGTCCAGAATGGTCTGCGAAATGTCCAGCACATTGACACCCTGCTGGGAGAGGTCCGTGCACACCTTGCCGATGATGCCAATGGCATCCTTGCCCACCACCGTGATGATCGCCTTGTCCATGGCCGTCCTCCTCATCCACCTCGCCCTTGACTGGACCCCTGAAAACCGGGACCCCGCTCCCCCAGCTTAGAGGAGCGCCGGGAGAAGCAGGGTCGTAGAGGTCTACAGTCTGGATTCAGGATTCGCGCGCGGCCGCCGAGGAGGGCAGGGCGATCAGGGCTCTGGGGGCTTTGAATCCCTTGGAGGCGAATCGTTCCGCAATGTCACACGCAAGATCGGAACCCTTGCCGGCGTCAGCAAGGGCGATGATGGATCCGCCGAACCCGCCGCCGGTCATGCGAGCTCCGTAGGCCCCGCCCTGACGTGCCGCATCCACAGCCTCATCCAACTCCGGGCAAGTGACCTCGTAGTCGTCCCTCAAGGAGTCATGGGATGTGTTGAACAGGCGACCGGCCAAGACGTAATCGCCCCTGCCGAAGGCCTCGACGAAGCGGTCCACCCGCCCTATCTCGCTGATGACATGACGGACCCGCCGACGCATGATCTCATCGGGCAGCTGCTCCAGCAGGGCAGCCAGGGCGGACGGGGGATCTGCGGCCCCATTGACCTGGTCTGCCACCTGGCGCAGGTTGGCCACTCCCAGTAGATGCGCAGCCTGCTCACAGGTGGCCCGCCGCTGATCGTATTGGCCATCGTTGAGCTGGTGCTGGGCCCTGGTGTCGACGACCAACAGCTCCAGGCCCGCAGACTGCAGATCGAAGGGAACCTGGCGCACGTTGCTCATGGCATCCAGCTCCGGCCGGCAGTCCAGCCGCAGGGCACAACCGGATCGACACCGCATGGAGGCGCTCTGATCCATGCCACCTGTGGAGGCGCCAGCCATATCGTTCTCCGCAGTGATGGCGGCCTGAATCAGCTTGACCCGGCCAGCCTCGTCACCGCCCAGCCCCAAGCCGAACAGGTCATCCAGGGCCAGGGCCACGGCACAGGTCATGGCCGCCGAAGAGCTCAATCCGGATCCCACCGGCACGCAGGAAGCCAGGGCCAGATCGAACCCTCGAACCTGGGGGAAGCCGTGCCGCTGCAGGGCCCAGGCCACACCGACCGGATAGGCTGCCCAGCCGCTCACTCCCCGGGCCTGAAGACCATCCAAGTCAGCCTGGACCGGATGCTCCGGATCCATGCTGGAGACCAGACGGACCCGGCTGTCCGTCCTGGGGCTTGCGGCCACATAGGTACGATTGGGCAGGGCGATGGGCAGGCAGAGACCGGCGTTGTAATCCGTGTGCTCGCCAATGAGATTGACCCGCCCGGGGGCGCTCCAGACGCCCTGGGGATCCAAGCCATAGACCTTTTGGAAGAGCTCCCGGGCCTTGGTGGCCCCTTGGCCGTCAGCACCCTGGGTCCAGGGCTGTATGAATTCAACTGTGGTCGTCATTGATTCTCTCCCTTCTCCAGATCCAAGGGCCCCAGCTGGCGGAAACGGTCGGCAATCCGCTCGGGGGTGGTGTCCGACACCCAGGCGGCCATGCCTGACTCGGACCCGGCAAGATACTTGATTTTGTCCACGGCGCGACGGAAGGAGAAGAACTGCAGGTTGAGCCGGTAGTCCTCCCGCCGCGGATCGTGCAGCGGGGCCTGATGCCAGGCGGCGATGTAGGGCAGGTCCATCCCCTTGCCGTCGCCCTTGTCAAAGAAGGCGTTGCCCCGCTTGAGCAGCGTGGAATACATGACGGCCAGATCCCAGCGCTCCTGGTCGTTCAGCTGGTCCAGGCTCAGGATCCTGTCGCGGACGGGTGCCACGTGGACCTCCAGGGGCCAGCGGGCGGCGGCGGGTACATAGGCCACCCAGGTGGCGTTGCGGAAGACGACACGTCGACCGGAGTTCAGCTCAGCCTTGAGGATGTCCGCCAGGAGGTTGCCGCCGGTGCGTTCCCGGTAGGCGGCACACTGTCTCAGCTCCTGCTCAAGGCGGGGGGCGATGAAGGGATAGCAGTAGATCTGTCCGTGGGGGTGGGCAAGGGAGACACCGATCTCCTGCCCATGGTTCTCGAAGGGGAAAATCTGTTCGATGCCCTCCATGGCCGAAATCTCTGCAGTCCGGAAGGCCCATGCCTCCACCACCGTCCGCAGACGGGAGACCGGCAGATCGGCAGGCAGCGCGTGCTCGTCGGGATCAAAGCAGACCACCTCGCAGCGTCCGTTGGCCTCGCGCACCGGCCATAGGGGGTTGCCGTCCACCAGGGAGGACTGGTCGGCCGCCTGCGTATTGGGCACCTGCATCATGGAGGGGAAGCGGTTCTCGAAGACCGCCACGTTGTAGTCCACATCGGGAATCTCCCCATCCTGGTAGGGGTCTCCAGGCTTTCTGGCGGCCAGGGGGTTGCCCTTGGCGGTGGCCTGGGGACCGGCGGTGATGGGCCGGTTCATACGAGCTGTGGCCATGGGGATCCAGTCTCCGGTCAGAGGATCCCGGCGCATCTGCGGCGGTTGGAAGGGCACCATCCTGCCCTCCAGATCCTGATGGGGAGCGAACCGGTCAGTCAAGGGACGAGGGTCATCCAGGCGTCTCGTCCTGCGGCCGGAGACATACTCGGGATCATCATCCAGGTAGAAGAACCGACGCCCGTCGGCCAGCCTGGTGGGGGTGATGCGGATGTGCTCCCTGGCATAGTCGCCGGGAACATACCGCTGGGGGACATACTGCTCTGACTTCATGCTGCTCCTTCATCGTCCGTGATGATTGACAATCCATGACAACCCGCTATGGCAACCGGCGCATCTTTGAATGGTTGCTCGCTCATCCGGCATGGTCCGCTTCCCCGGTCTCAGGCCCGGTCCCGTCGGAGGACCCGTCTTGAGCCTGGCCCTCCTCGGGGTTGACCGGCACCAGAACCAGCCGCTTGACAAGGGACCGCGTGGCCTCGGCCGACTCCTGGTCCAGCTGGTCGTCGGTGATGACGGTGTCCACCTGGTCGAAGGAGGCGAACAGGGACAGGGATGTGCAGCTCCACTTGGTGTGGTCGGTCAGGATGATGGTCCGGTCGGCGATGTCCATCAAGGCCATATCCGTAGCCGCCTCCAGGGAGTTGGGCATAAGGAAGCCACGAGGGATGGAAACCGAGTGGGTGCCCAAAAAGACCGTGTTGACCCGCAAGGAGGCGATGACCTTGTCTGCAATGGGGCCTACCAGAGAATTGGACCGGGTGATGACGCCGCCGGTGACGATGACCTCCACGTCCTTGCTCTCCATGGCCTGGACAAGCTCGGCCACGGGAATTGAATTGGTCAGCAGGGTCACCCCGGCGCACTGGCGGCTTTCCAGGAGGTGCTGAGCGAAGACATAGGCCGTGGTCCCGCCCCCGATGGCGATGACATCGCCCGGTGAGACATAGTCGATGGCACGCCGGGCGATGGTGTCCTTGAGACCCATGTCCATCTGTGATTTGACCGAGAAGAGCGGCTCAGCCAGAAGCGAGCTGGTGGTGACGGCACCTCCGTGGACCCTTTTGAGCAGGCCCTTGTCTGCCAGGTCGGCAATGTCCCGGCGAATGGTCATGGCTGAGACGCCCAGCTCCTTGGAGAGGGCGGTAATACGGACTGCGCCACGAGTACGCAACCGGTTCAATATCAGGTGTTGGCGTTGTGACGATATCATTCGAACATTATCGCACACATTCGCCCAAATTGGCAAGCTGGTAATCGGACTGCGGTCGCCATTACCAAGCAGGGGCGGAAAATCGATATTTCTCCGATACTGAAACCATTCTTCCATAGACCTGAAGCCAGCCGAAGCTCTTGCAGGAATCTATTCACCAAGGCGTAATTTATCCTTAAAAGGCTTAGATGAGGCCTGCGGGGTCGCTTCAGAAAGCGAACAGGAATGTAACCCGATGTCAGTTTCGACGGGTCAACCGCTCAAGTCCCCACAGGGTTACCTGGGCCATGGCCTCCAGAACAATCCCCGTATCCATCTTCGAGCTGCCGCGAACCCGCTCCACGAAGACTATAGGCACTTCGACAACGCTAACGCCCATGGCCTGGACTCGACGCAGCATATCCACCTGGAAGACGTAGCCGCTGGATCGAACCCTTCCCAGATCGATCCGCCTCAGCACGTCCGCTCGATAGACCCTCAGGCCGGCAGTCATGTCCCGTACGGAGGACCCCAGGGCGATGCGTGCATACCAGGATCCCACACGCGAGATCAGATCCCGATACCAGGGCCAATGTTGAGTGCGGCCTCCGCGCACCCGGCGCGAGCCGATGACCAGGCCCGGATGTGCATGGCCTCGGGCCACCGCCAGCATCCTGGCCAGATCCTGGGGCCGATGGGAGCCGTCCATGTCCATCTCGCAGATCAGGTCATAGCCGTGCTCCAGCGACCAGCGGAACCCCTGTACGTAAGCTGGACCCAACCCACGACGGGCATTCCGATGGATGACATGCACGCGAGGATTGCGACTGGCCATATCCTCGGCCATGCCGCCGGTGCCATCCGGCGAGTTGTCGTCTACGACCAGGACATCAACCTCAGGACAGCAGGCCAGCAACTGAGGAAGGGTCACCCCGATGTTGTCAGCCTCCTGATAGGTGGGCATGACCACAATGGTCCTTACTCCGCCGCGAACAGCGTCCATGGCTGCTCTCAGCGTGCGATGCCGTAGGCCCCGCGCCTGTAAGGCTCAGGGTAAGGGGTCTGCTGAGCGGACAGTCCCAGTTTGTAGGCGGCCCTGAGCGGCCAGTAGGGGTCACGCAGGCTGGCTCGACCAATCTCGACCGCATCAGCCAAGCCCTTGCGTACAATCCGGTCGGCTTGCTTGGGCTTGGTGATCAGCCCCACCGCCGTGGTGGGAATCAGCACTTGGCTGCGCACCTGATAGGAGAAAGGCACCTGGTAGTTGGGGGCGGCCGGAATCTCCACGCCTGGCACCAGACCCCCGGTGGAAACGTCAATCAGATCCACCCCGTGCAGCTTGAGCACCTTGGCAGTACGGACGGTCTCGTCCAGGCCCCATCCGCCAGTAGCCCAGTCAGTGGCGGACATGCGCACCAGCAGGGGCATACCCGAGGGAATGACCTCGCGCACGGCATCGGTCACCTGGATCAGCAGGCGCATCCTGCCAGAAAGGTCCCCTCCGTATTCATCGTTGCGTCGGTTGATCAGGGGGTCGAGGAATTGGGAGAGCAGGTAGCCGTGGGCGGCATGCAGCTCCACTCCCAGGAAGCCAGCCTGAACAGCTCGTACGGCAGCAGCGCGAAAGTCAGCCACAATGGAGGCTATCTGAGCCCGCGAGAGCTGAACAGGGACCGCCATCTTCCCAAAGGCGATGGGGCTGGGGCCCACAGGTTGCCAGCCGCCCTCGGCCACGGGCACGGTGGCATTGATATAGCCCATGGAAGAGCATCCGGAGGAGCCCTTGCGCCCCGAGTGGTTGAGCTGGACGACAGGAACCGCCCCAGCGGCCTTGACATCCCGGACGATGCCCTGCCAGGCCCTGGTCTGCTCGTCGTTCCACAGCCCTACATCGCAGGGCGAGATCCGCCCCTGGGGATCTACGGCCGTGGCCTCCCCGATGACGACTCCGAAGCCACCCAGGGCCCGAGACACATAGTGCTGATAATGGAAGTTGGTAGGAACTCCGTCGTGTCGCAGGACCGAATAGGTGTCCATGGGCGGCATCCAGATCCTGTTGCGGATATGCTGATCTCGCAGTTCCATGGGCTGGAAGAGCGCGGGCAGGGCCCTCTCCCGCCTTCTGCCTGACTTTGATTTCCCAGCCTTTTTGTCTCTCTTATCCTTCTTGCCCTTCTTGAAGGATTTGATCGCCTTGCCAGACTTCTTCCTGCCGTCGGCGACACCCGACTCAAAGGGCCGGATCGGTTTGGACACATCCAGCCTGCCAGAGCCGCTCACTGGTCCTGGCATTGCCTGATCTTCCTTGACCCGGCCGTCGGCCCGAGGAGCCTTGTCAT
Organism: Bifidobacterium sp. M0404; assembly: GCF_016101415.1. Taxonomy (NCBI): domain Bacteria; kingdom Bacillati; phylum Actinomycetota; class Actinomycetes; order Bifidobacteriales; family Bifidobacteriaceae; genus Bifidobacterium; species Bifidobacterium sp. M0404. Next base: position 9,957 of record NZ_JACFQP010000003.1, read on the forward strand.
CCAGCTCCGAATATTCCTGGACCATCAGTTCCTGCCTCTCCCGGCGGGCGGCCGCACCCCTCGTGGTCCGCCCGTTGACGAATCCCTAATGGTCTCTATTGTAGCCACAGGCCCTGGTCCTCTGGCGAATCCGCCGTCTGTGATCGCTCCGGACTGGCTCCTCTGGTTCCCTTGTTGTTCCCCTTGGCCGTGACGACAGGTCTGTCACTGTCTGCCCGTGGACCGTTGCTGGAGCTGCTGGGATGGCTGAGACTGCTGGACCCCGCCGGTGAAGCGAGGATCGGGATTGCCGTAGGAATTGTCCGGCTGGATATTGGCTGCAGCCAGGTAGGTGTTCATGAAGTCCTTCCAGGCCGGGGCGGCGATGGATACGCCGTCCCAGATGTGGAAGAACCGTCCGTTGATGGTCTTGTTGTTGAAGGAGACCTGGCCCTCCGCATTGCCCACAGTGACGAAGGCAGCCACCTGGGGTACGAATCCGCCGGTCAGCATGTACTTGTCCTCATGGGTGCCCGTCTTGGCAAAGGTCTTGCGGCCCCCGTCCAGCTGGGCCACGGACGCCACGCCTCCGGGCTGGACCACGCCCTGGTTGATGGCATAGGCGGTGGTCTCGGCGATGCCCGGGTCGATGGCCTGATGGCAATTGGCCTTGGGCACCTTGATGGACCGATTGTTCTTGTCGACCACCTTGGTCATGGCAATGGGGCTGCAGGCCACGCCCTTGGCGGCAATGGTGGCGAAGACATTGGCCATGGTCAGGGGGGAAGCCTGGACCGCTCCGATCACCATAGGCGGCTGGAAGCTGTTGGCCGAGTGGATGTCCATCTGGTCCTTGGGCGAATTGTGGTAGCCCATGTCCTTGGCTGTATCCGCTATGCTGCACAGGCCGATCTGCTGGGCCATGGAGGCCTGGGTGGTGTTGTGCGAGCGGATCAGGGCCTGCAGGGGGGTCTCCGGCGAGGTGGTGCCGCCGCTTGCATTCTCCACATGCCAGCTGCCGGTGCCGAACCCGTAAGGGGTGCCGTCAGCCTCAGTGCAGGCGAATGTGGTCTCTGGGTAGCTGGTGGATGTGCGCAGGGGCTGGTTGATGGACTTGCCGGCCTTCATCCAGGCCACCATGTTGATGGGCTTCCAGGAGGAGCCCACGGGGAAACCCCAGCCGCCACCGTCCTGCTGGTCCACTGCGTAGTTGATGGCCGTGCGGGTGCCGCCGCCGGAGTTCTGGGTGGCATCGTAAATGCGGTTGATGCCGAAGCCCAGGACCTCGCCGGTGCCCGGGCGAATGGCCGCCATCGTGACCTCGAACCCGGTCGGATCATCCACGGGGATGGTGTCCCGGGCCGCCTTCATGGCTGCAGCGTTGGCGTTGACGTCCATTGTGGTGTAGATGTCCAGACCGCCCTCCTTGAGGAGCTTGTTGCGCTCCTCCTGGCTCTTGCCAAACTCCTTGGAGTTGAGGATCTGCTTGGTCACGTAGTCGCAGAAGAAGGCCGCGTCCCCAGCCGCCTGGCAGCCGGCGTCCGCGGACTGCACATGCAGCATCTGATCCAGCGGCTTGGCCTTGTACTCGTCATACTGGCGCTGGGTGATGTAGTTCTCCTGGCGCATCAGATCCAGGACGATGTCCCGCTGCTCCTGAGATGCCTTGACGTTGACGGTGGGATCGAAGCGGGCGGGGTTCTTGGTCACGGCGGCGATGGTAGCGGCCTCGCCCGGGTCCAGGTCCTTGGCCGACTTGCTGAAGTAGCGCCTGGCCGCCGACTCAACCCCGTAGACGTTGGTGCCGAACTGAGCGATGTTCAAATACCCTTGAAGAATCTCGGCCTTGGAGTACTTCTTCTCCATCTGCACCGCAATCAGCATCTCCCGCATCTTGCGGGCTATGGTCTCCTCCTGGGCGTGGTACTCGGCGATGGGGTCGTTGTTCTCCGCAGCCTGGCTCATGAGCACGTTCTTGACGTACTGCTGGGTCAGGGAGGAGCCGCCCTGTGTGTCGCCCTGCTTGATGTAGGTCTGGATGAAGGCCCTGAGCACGCCCTGGGTGTCCACGCCGGCATGCTCAAAGAAACGACGGTCCTCGCGGGCTACCACAGCCTTCTGCATGTACCCGGAAACGTCCTTGATGGGCACCACAATCCTGTTTTGCGCATAGAAGGTGGCGATGACCGTATGCCCGTCGGAGGCGTAGAGGCGAGACTGCTGAGGCAGGTCGTTCACGTTGAAGTCGATGTTGTCCGTCTTCAGTGCAGGCATCAGATTCCTGGAGGCGGCGTTGATGCCGAAGACAGCGGGAGACAGGAAACCAGAGACGACCACGCCACCTGCGATGCAGAAGATGAGGTAAGCCAGCAGCAGCGTGAAGAAGCGCCTGACCGACATGGATTTCTTTTGTTCGGGCATGGTCTCCATCCTAGGCCGTCGGCTCTACCGAACAGTGGCGTTCACATGCGCGAGCGTCGAATCAGCGGTCCAGGCTGGAAGATGATGATGGTACGACCCTTGCGAGAGATCCATCCCCGGTTGGAGAAGTCCATCAGGGCCTTATTGACGGTCTCCCGTGAGGCGCCGACCAGCTGGGCCAGCTCCTCCTGAGTCAGATCGTAGGGGACCATCAGCCCCTGCTCGAAGGGCTCGCCAAAGCGTGTGGCCAGATCCAGCAGGGTCTTGGCCAGGCGGGCCGGCACGTCCAGAAAGACCAGGTCGGAGATGTGCTCGTTGTCGGTCCGCAGACGGTGGGCCAGCACCTGAAGCATGTCCACAGCCACCTTGGGATGCTGGTTGAGCCAGTCGAAGAGGGTGTCGTGGTCCAGTGCCGCCACCTTGGTCTTGTTGACCATGACCACGGCAGAGGCTGTACGCGGCCCGCCGGAAGGGTCAAAGACGGGAATTTCGCCCAGGATCTCCCCGCGCCCGTGGATGCTGAGCAGCTGGATGCGACGGTCGGGCGACTGGCGGACCAGCTTGACCCGGCCCTCCTCCAGCAGATACATGCGGTGGTCGGTGTCACCCTGTCGAAAGACCGTGGACCCCTTGGCGTATGTGGACTCGTGCATGGTACCCAAAAGCTGGTCGGCGTCCAGCCTGGGCACTTGTTTGAATAAGGCGGTCTGCCTGAGGGCGTTCCCGTCATCGGGAATCTCATTGGGCTTGTGAACCGCCATACTCCGCACTCCTTTTTGCCATGTCTGGCGGGTCTGCACCGACTCGCGTATGGTTGATGACCTCACGCCGGGTTCGACGCGACTGAGCACGATTATACCCACACACATCAACCCCCTTGCCTGGTCAGGCGATCTGGGCGGTCCACTCCTCACGGCCGTAGCGCTGCCGGGCCAAAGTGCGGGCCCGCTGCTCGACCTCGGGCGCAGGCTTAGAGATGCGCAGATCCTCCACCAGGGAGGGCAGGGTATCCAGAAGAATATCGATCAGGGATTGACGGGACAGGCTGGTCTGCCTGTCGATGGGATCCACCCGGCTTCTGACCGAGGTTACAGCCTTGTCATGGAACTTCTCCGGGTCCACGTTGAGCACCTGGGCCATCAGATCGGCGTCCACCGAATAAGAAAGCGTGGTGTGGTGGAGCAACCCGCCCGGTCCGTAGGAGCCTGCTGGCAGCCTTCTCTGCGCGGCGCCCCCCATCTTGCCCCGCGGGGAGGCGATGTCGTTCATGCCCTGCCATCCGGCCTGAATCCCTTGCATGCGCAGGCCACGGACCAGCCAATAGTCGCAGATCCGATAGGAGTCGATTAGGTCGGTTCTTTTGACGAAGTCCAAGGGCAGATAGAGGGAATAGGTAATGGCCCGCTCGGGCTGAATGACCATGGTGCCACCACCGGTGCAGCGGCGGACCACGGTAAAGCCCAGACTGCGCGCCCGCTCGACGTGGACCTCTCTGCTCAGGGACTGGAAGCGCCCTAGGATCACCGCCGGTGCCGACCAGTTCCAGATTCGCAGGGTAGGTGGCAGCTGGCCCTGAGCCACGGCATCATTGAGAGCCTGGTCCATGGCCATCTGCATGACCGGCTGACGTGGACTGTCCCTGATCAGGTCCAGTTTTAGGCCAGACCAACGGCGGCGGCATTCGGCCTCGTCCGGCTGGGACCGCCTGGAAGAGGTCTGGTCCGAGACGGACGGCATCTGGTCGGACTTCCCCTGTCTTTGGATAACCAACCCATCAGGCAGAGCGCGCTCCAGAGCGGTCACCAGGCTCCATGGAGACACACCGACTACCCGTTGACCGTCCCCTTCTGCCATGACCCTGTCCAGCCTTTCCAGAGCCAGACCAGGGTCCAAAGGCAACGGGAGGTCACAGATTGCGGATTCCAGCCGGGATACCGGCCCATGAACCCCTCCGGATTCCTGAGAGGCTGACGGGGCTGGTTCAGCGAAGAAGTCGCCGTCAATCCTGCATGAGGAAATGACCGGACGCGAGTCGGATCCCTGGCCCAGGGTCAGGGTTACGGCCGCCAGTTTGCCGCCCCTCTGCTTGCCGACGCCGCGCAGACAGGCCGGATTCAATCCGTCAGCTCCCATCCGCGAGCGTCACGATGCCAGAAGGAGCCGGCCGAGGATGTCAGAATCAGGATGCCTTCGATAAGCCCCCAAATCATGGCGATGGTCGGCCCGATGAAGAAGAATGGGAAGCCGATCAGGGTGAGCATGAGCTGAGCCACGCCCCGGCCGGTCCTGCCCAGGTAGAAGTTGCCCACGCCGAAGCATCCCAGAAAGATGCTGAGTAACCCGGCTGCCAGCTTGCTGTGCGGGGTGGGCGATATCGGGTAGGCTCCCCTGCCGTTGGGCATTGCCCCCGGATACCCTCCCTGGGGCATGACCGGGTAGGGCCAGGGCATGGAAGTCTGGGGAGGATACTGCCCGCCGGGATACTGATTGCCGGGATACTGGCCCATCGGGTATTGATTGCCCGGATACCCGCCCTGGGGGTATTGACCAGCCGGATACTGGCCGGGATAGCCCGGTCCCGGCTGATAGGGCCTTTGTGGATTCTGAGCGCCAGGATACTGTCCGTCAGGATAACGGCCATCTGAATACTGCCCAGCAGGATATTGCTGACCTGTTGGATAACCGGCGGTCGGATACTGATTAGGCCGGTTGGGCCCCGTCTGATAGGCCCCAGGATTTTGGCCGCCATTCTGAGGGGCAAACGGGTATCCGGCATCGTACCTCTGCCCTGTCGGATACCCGCCATGAGGATACTGGCTAGTGGGATATTGACCGGCCTGATACGGATTCTGGTTCCCGCCGCCAACGTCATGGCCAGCTGGATAGCCCGCAGTCTGCCGCTGACCGTCAGCTGCACCGGCAGGGGTATCCCCGCCGACAGGATCCCGATGCTCAGGCGGTACCTGCGGGGATGGGGAGGTGCCGAAACCAGGATTTCCTGTCGGCGTATCGTTGGACTGCCGGTCGCCCGGCTGAGGGGCATCATCCATAGTCATGCCCTCCAGTCTAGCCGCCATCCGGCCCGATTACAGCCGGGCCAGAATATCCTTGCCAATCTGCTCCGTACTCCGCTGGGTGGAGCCGGACCGCTCGATATCGTCCTCCACAGCACGCTCAATGCTGGCCGCCTCGCTCTCAAAGCCCAGATGATCCAGGAGCATACCCGCCGAGAGAATGGCCGCCGTGGGGTTGGCAATCCCCTTACCGGCGATGTCAGGGGCGGATCCGTGGATGGGCTCGAACATTGATGGGTAGGTGCCCGAGGCGTTGATGCAGCCGGAGGCCGAGTAACCCACACCCCCCACCACAGCTCCCGCCTCGTCGGTGAGGATGTCTCCGAAGAGGTTGTCGGTCACGATCACGTCAAAGCGGCTGGGCTCGGTCACCATGAATATGGTGGAGGCGTCGATGTGCAGGTACTCACGCTCCACGTCGGGATACTCCTGGCCCACTTGATCCACCAGCCGCTGCCACATGTCTCCTGCGTTGGTCAGCACATTCTTCTTGTGGACCAGGGTCAGGCGGCGGCGACGCTTCATGGCCAGTTGGAAGGCATAGCGGATGACCCGTTCCGCTCCGTAAGCCGTATTGATGGAGACCTCGGTGGCCACCTCCTGGGGGGTGCCCCGGCGAATGGAACCGCCGGCCCCGGCGTAAAGCCCCTCGGTGCCCTCCCGCACGACTACGAAATCGATGTCTCCCGGATTGGCCAGGGGCGACACCACGCCCTTGTATAGCTTGGAAGGCCTCAGATTGACGTATTGATCCAGTTCAAAACGCATTTTAAGCAGTAGTCCACGCTCCAGGATGCCGGCCTTGATCCGCGGGTCGCCGATGGCCCCCAGGAGGATGGCATCCTGCTGCTTGAGCCTGTCCAGATCCTCGTCGGGCAGAACGGCTCCATCACGCAGGTAACGCTCAGCGCCCAGGTCGAAGTCCTCATAACGGATATCAGCCTTGCCTCGGGTCACCTTTTCCAGGACGGCTTGTGCCTGGGGTACGATCTCCTTGCCGATGCCGTCACCGGCAATGACCGCAATGTGATATGTTTTCTGCTTGCTATTTGTCATACCCCGAGCATAACGAGCCAGCCAAGGCCCTTTCATGACCCCGACCGAATCCCGGACAGACCAGGATCAGCGGCTTTCGGGGACCATGATGGACAGGCACCAGGCATTCTCGAAGGCCAGCTCCTCCCATTGCCGGTAACGTCCGCTAATGCCCCCGTGGCCTGCCTGGACCTCGATTCTAATCAGCGCATCGGCCCCCACCTGCGGCTCCTGCAGCCTGGCCACCCATTTGAGCGGCTCCACGTAGAGCACGCGGGTGTCGTTCATGGATGTGGTCACCAGGATGGCGGGGAAGTGGTCGCCGCCGAAGAGCCGGCGTCTACTATCAGCATCAGGAACGTTCTCGTAAGGCGAGTAGGAACGCATATACCGGTAGACCTGTTGATCATGCAGGGGGTCTCCCCACTCGTCCCATTCGGTCACGGTCAGCGGCAGGTTCGGATCCAGGATGCTGGTCAGCGCATCCACAAAAGGCACATCCGCCTCGATGCCGGCATAGAGCTGAGGGGCCATATTGGCCACGGCCCCCATTAGAAGCCCGCCGGCCGACCCGCCGTTGGCCACGGTATGACGGGGATCCGCCCAACCCTGAGCCTGCAGAGCGGCAGTGACGTCGATGAAGTCCAGGAAGGTGTTGACCTTGTGCAGCCGGCGGCCCTGCTCGTACCAGGCGCGGCCCATCTCCCCACCGCCGCGCACATGTGGGACGGCGTAGAGCACTCCCCGGTCCAGCAGGCTGAGCCGACCGGTGGAAAAGCCCGGGTCCTGGCTGATTTCGTAAGCCCCATACCCGGTGATGAACATGGGGGCAGACCTGTCCGGATCCTGGTCCGGCCAAGGACGGCGCTCGGGATGGTCGGGAGCCTGGATGACCGTGTCATCGGGCCCGGTCCTCCCGCTGGCGTCCAGCGCCGGATGCATGCCCCGCCGCCAGACCAGCGAGACCGGCACTAGGGCCCCATCCCTGACGCGGACCAGAATTCGACGCTCGGCGTAGCGCTCGGGTTTAAAGTCGCCTAGAACCCGAGCCCGCTTGAGCAGCCGATCCACACCCCGGACTGGATCCAACTCCCGCAACTCGGCTGGGGTTCCATAGCTGCCCCGGATGTAGCGCAGCCCGGGAGCCTGGTAGGAGGGGTTGTCCGTGGGGCCGATGCTGTAGAGACGGTCAATGCCGTTCTTGGCCCGGTCGGGCAGGACCTCACGGAAGCGCCAGGGCCGACCAGCCCGCAAATCCTCCAACGCCTGGTCCTTGGCGATGACGGCCATGTGGGGCAGGCTGTCGGCCCGGTAGGTCAGGACCACGAAGCTGCGGTGGATGCCCAACCCTTCGATGCCCAACCCGCGAGCGCCCTGCAGGATGGCGGGATTGCTCGGGTCCCGATAAGGCTTCTCGGGCGGCAGAGAGGACAGGTCTCCGGAGCCTTCGCAGCCATAGGGGCTGCCCTGTACCAGCCGCACCCCCTCTCCCAGGCGGAAGGGCGGACGGTGGCTGCGCAGATCGATCAGGTCCACCTCGAAGTTGGGGTTGTTCACATTGTGGTAAACCACGGCCACCGGCAGGTCCTCCCCCGCCGGACCGGCATTTTCGAACCGGGCCAGGCTGATGTCGTACTCGACCCCCTCCTTGCGGGGAATCAAGGGCACAAACTCACCCTGCGGATCCTTCAGGTCCAGCATGAGCACCTCACTGGTGGTCTTGGACCCGGTGGCAATCAGCATGGCGGATTCGTCGTAGCTCAGGCCCAGCCCCACCCAGAAGCGCTCATCGTCCTCCTGGTAGACCATGACATCCTGATCGGCCGAGGTGCCCACCTTATGCCTCCAGACCGTGTCCGGACGCCAGGCCTTGTCCAGGCCGGTGTAGAAGACCCAGCGGCCGTCGGGGGTCAGCACTGCCCCGGAGGAGACCTGGTCGATCCGATCAGGCAGGTCTCGGTTCTCGGCCAAATCCCGGATACACAGGTCGTAGCGCTCATTGCCTTTGGTGTCCAGTCCATAGAGCATCCACCGGCCGTCGGCGCTCAGGTCCAGGCACCCCAAGGAGAAAAAGTCATGCCCCTTGGCCTCGGCGTTGGCATCGAAGATGACCTCCTCGCCCGGCATGGATCCAGGCGCCGCATCAGCCTGGACAGCGGGAGGATCCCAATCATCCTGATCGCGCACCGGCAGGCGGCACTGCACCCCATACTCCTGGCCCTTGAGCGTGCGGGAAAAGTACCAGTAGCCGTGCATCCGGGTGGGCACCGACATGTCGGTCTGCAGTACCCGGTCGGTGAACTCCTTGAGCAGGGTGGCCCGCAAACCCTCCTGACCGGCAAGCCGTTCCTGGCAGTATCGGTTCTGATCACGCACGTAAGCCTTGGTGGCCGGATCCTCACGGTTGCGCATCCACTCGTAAGGATCTTCGAAGTGATCCCCATGGAAGCATCGATCAGAGGGACGGCGTTGTGCACGTGGAGGAACGGGATTGACGGCCGAAAAACTCATGGGGCGATTATATTCGGGCACAACGACGCAGATAGGGCAGCAGGGTTCGCATCAAATTGGCGCCTGTGGTCCCGTAAAAGACCGGCACCTCCGTCACTGGCATCGGCTGGGTGGCAGTGCGTTTGATCAAGGTTCCTAGCCCGGTCTCCTGAGGACTCAGCTGACGGATGCCAATGGCCAGGACGCGGCCCGGATATTGCCGTACCACCTGGGCGAAGGTGGAGGGGTCGCTCTGCCCGTCGTCGCCCATGAGCACGAAGCGCATCTTGGGAAAGTCGGCCATGAGCTGGCGGATGAACTCCATCTTGTGCTGCACGATGGAGGGTACGAAGGTCTTGGGCCTGGGATCCAGATCCCGCAGCAGCAAGGGGCCAGCCGGAAAGCCGTGGTCGCGGATGAAAGCGCGTATGGATCCCTCCACATTCCAGGGCGAGGCCGACAGGTAGAAGAAAGGCATCCGGGGGTCCAGATCGCGGATGCGGTTGTAAAGCACGGCCATGCCCGGCACCGAGGACCGGCGGTGCGGGTCTGACAGGAGCAGGTTCCAGGCAGCCTTCCAATGATTGGGCACCTGGCTGATCATGATGGTGTCGTCCACGTCGGAGATGACGCCGACAGGAGTCTGACCGGGCACGATGTATAAAGGCGCGTCGACGGGCCGACGGCCCCGCACCTGGTAGGAGACCCGGTGCACGCCCGGGGTCAGCCGATGCTCGGCCACCAGATCCAGGTAGCCCGATCGGTCGGAGAAGACGGCATCCGCACTCAGACTGCGGCTTGGATCCACAGCATCGTAGACCGAGGAATCGCCCACCTGGACCCTTCCGATGGCCGTACTGTCAATGGCCAGCCTGACCCTGGTCCTGGGCGCGGGTACGGTCAGCAGGCCGCGGATGCCTCGAATGGCGGGATCTGCGCGTCTGCGGCCGTCGGTCAGAATGGTACGGCATATCAGCCGGGAGTATGACTCGGTACCGTAGCCCACATAGGGTTGGACGTCGGCCGACCAGCCCAGGCGCCCGGTCATATTGATGGACAACCCCACCCAGAGGTCGAAGGCGCCAGTAATCAGGCGACGCAACAGACGCACCGGAGCTGGTCTGCTCTCGATGTCCTCCCCGGGCGCGGCTGAATCGAAGGTGGTGCTGACCGATCGGACCCGCAAGGGCCCTCCATTGCGGCCGGATCGCCTGGTCATAGCTAAACCGTCAGTTCAGGCTCTTCAGCAGCTGACCGTACTCCTCGGCGCTCATCAAGTCGGGCTCATCGTCCTCCAGGTCGATCTTGGCTATCCAGCCTTCCCCATAGGGGTCGGAGTTGATGACCTCCGGATCGTCCGAGGCCGCCCTGTTGACGTAGGCGATAGTACCCGCCACTGGACAGACCACCGGCTCAACAGCCTTGGAGGACTCCAACTCAATGACCTCATCGCCGGCATCGACGTGTGTGCCGGTTTCGGGCAAGTCCAGAAAAACCAAATCTCCCAGCTGGTCCGCCGCATACTCGGTCACGCCCATGGGCGCCGGGGATTGGCTGGGGTCGATCCAGACATGATCCTGGGAATACCGCAGGTGTTCGGGCACATCCAAACGGGAAGTCCCATCACTGTGTTCATCACTCATGGTTCCAGCCTACTCGGCCGTCTGCCGCAGCAGGTGCTCCTAGCGGACCGAACCCGACGGAGCCTGTCCCACCACCTTGACCATGGTCCCGATCGGAGCGTTGTCAAAGACCCACTTGGCGTCCTGCTCATACATATTGATGCAGCCGTGGGATCCGTATAGGGCAGGGTCGCCCTTGGCGATGCCGGTAGAGTTCCAATTGGCCGTGTGGAAGCCCTCATCACCGTTGTAGTAGGAGACCCATGTGATATTGGGCAAGACGTAGCCATCCCCTCGCATGGTCTGGACCGGGTAGCGCAGATAAATGAAGAAGGTGCCGGTGTCGGACCATCTCCCGTCAGCGGGTTTGCCTGAGCATATGGGGAAGGTCTTGACCTGGGTGGTGCCGTGGTAGGCGGTGGCGGTCTGGTCACTGAGGTTGACCTGAATCCACATGTCGCCGTCCGGCACGTCGTAGCGGGCCACACGGGTCTGCTCCTTGTGGGGTGTGATCTCGGCGCTCGCCTGTACCGGGTTTGTATCGCCCTGTTCCAATGCCTTGACAACCAAGTCTGCAGTGGCGGACACGTCCTTGACCCGGACACCGTCCACTCCTTTTGTGGTCTCGGCCACCACATCGCCCTTGGTGTTCTTGACATTGACGGCGGTAACCATATCCCTGTTCAGTTGCCGGGCCAGCTCCTGGTCCAGATACTGGTTGATGGCCTGCCGATCGAAGCCCAGCTCCATGGTCCCCTTGTCCAGATCGGTAACTGGCTTGACCCAGGTGGCCACGGTGGCGGCAGGAATGGTCATGAGGTCATTATCAGCACCCTTGATGACCAGATCCTTGGCCAGTCGTTGGTTGGCTTGAGAGGCCACCTTATTGGCAGTGTCCAGGCTGATGGGCATGGCCACATCCTTGTAGACCATCCCTACGGCCAGACGCCTGCCGGGCTTGTCTATCAAGGAGGAGACGGCATCCTGCACGCGGCCCAACTCAGGCGCCTTGCCGCTGCGACCCTCCTGGGCCCGGAAGGCGTGCGCACCTTGATCGAAAACGATGGTTGAGGGAGCGGAGCGGTCCTGGCGGGGGATGAAATGTTCAGTCAGATACTTGTCCATGACCAGCTGATCCCGCTCGGCCACCAGCGGCACAGCCTCGCCGTGGAAAGGGTTCAGCCGGGAGAGGCCTGCGGAGCCCTTGGCATCCATGATCTTGGTGACCGTTGCATCCGAATCCACGCTTACGCCCAGGTCTTTCAGCCCCGCCCTGGCGGATGTGCCTTCACCCTTGATCTCCACCTGGGAGTCACGTACCTGTCGATCGACGATCTGTTTGACCTGGTCCTTGGTCCGGCCCATCATGACCTGCCCTCCCAGGGTGACGCCGGGGGCCACCCGATCGCGGAAGAAGGCACGGACGCCAAACCAGCAACCCACCAGAATCAGCACAGCCAAAAGCAACAGAGCCAGGATGGTACGTCCCCGATGACCGCTCGAAGGAGCCTTATGGCTGACACCTGCGCCGAAGGCCCGCTCTGCTTCCTCGTCGGCAAAGAGGTCCACAGGATCAGGCCCGTTGCCCATCGTCGGCGGCATGGTCACTGTTTCAGCCTGGTCGACATCAGAGATACGGGACTCTTCTTGCTCCTCCATAGCCATAACACACCTTTCGCTGCTTACAGTCCTTGAAATATCTTACGGCAAGACCAGGTCCGGGGGTGCAACACCACCCCAATGAATCAGAGCTCGCTGCCGTACCACTGCTCAATCATGTACCTGGCCACACTGGCCGCCTGGGGTATGCGCAACCGGCCCGAGGCCAGAGCAGCCCCGAATTCCTCCCGTGTGAACCAGTTGGCCTCATCGGTCTCCTCACCGTCCACTCGGATATTCGTATTCAGGGATCTGGCTCTGAAAGCCACCATCAGCGATGAGGGGAAGGGCCAGGGCTGGGAGCCCAGATACCGCATCTCGCCCAGGTTCAGGCCCACCTCTTCCATGGTCTCCCGTCGGACTGCATGCTCCAGATTCTCCCCAGCCTCGACGAATCCTGCAGTGACCGAGCGAAAGCCAGGAGCCCACTTCCGGTTGTGCTGGAGCAGAAGCCGATCGCGACCGTCCACAACGGCCATGATCACTGCAGGCTCAATGCGGGGAAAGAGCGTGTGTTTGTCCCCTGATGCATTCCCTTGGCAAATCTGAGCCCATCCGGCCTGGCAAGGATGGACCGGTGCACCACATCGAGGGCAGAAGACCTGGCGTTCATGCCATATGGACAGAGCGACCGCACAGGTTGCCAGGCCCACCTGACGCGGACGGCCATGTGGGGCATACTCACGCAGGGCAAGCCAGTCAAAGCGCTGATCCGCAGCCTGAGCCAGGTCACGAAGGGGGGCTTGGACAGCCCGACGTGCGCAGGCAAGATCCAGATCCAGGGCCAGCCAGGCCTGCTGGCCGGCCTTACCCAGGTAGTAGCAGGGCGGCTCGGACTGGTCCGTCGAGCCCGCCAAAGGACCTCGCAAATATGCAGCGGGCAGGGTGGCCAGACGGATGCTGGCCCCAGTTCGGCCGGCCAGAACCCCCTTGCCCCTGGGCACAGCCACCCTGTCGCCCCGCACCAGGATGACCCCAGTGCCGTCCTGGTCCAGCAGGCGGTCAAGCAGCCCGGGCTGCTGCCGAGACGCCGTGTCATAATCCACATCCCCCTGAGCCAAGGGCAGGAAGGGCAGGGGTCCAGTAAGTGCCAGCGGGGAGAAGACCGTCCCGGAATCGCTCATGACTGCCTCCCCGCGCGACGAACCAGGTTCAGCAAGGCGGCGGCCACCTGATCCGGATGCTCGACGGCGCTGAAGTGTCCGCAGTCGTCAATGGCGGTAAAAGTAACGTCGGTTCCGGCCTGACGCATGGTCTGAGCCAGCGGCTCCATGGTGCTTGGAGGGCTGGAAGGATCGCAGCGGCCGCTGACCAGGGCCACGGGCACCGTGATGCGGCCGGCCAGATCGCTCTGATCCGGGCGGCCTGCAGCCATCCGCTCCCGCCAGGCGATGCCCCGGGGATCCTGGGACTGTATCCATTCGGTCATGGTCCGCACGAAGGCTGGCGAACGCTTGACCGTGGAATCGCCCTCCTGGGGCCTGGCGAAGTGCATGACCGGATCAAGCGTCCCCTCCACCTCACAGGTTCGGGCGATCCGCAGCCGGTTGGCACGGGAGGCCGGACGGTCAGCCATCATGGTGGTGTCACATAGGGCAAGCCCGGCCACCATCTGCGGATGAAGCCTGGCTACGGCCTCGACCAAATAGCCTCCCATGGAAAGTCCGACCCAGATGGCCTTCTGCGCTCCCGTGGCGGCGATCATGCCCACAAAGGCTTGAGCCATGGCATCCAATGCGCCGGGAAGGGCGCCATCGGAATCTTCCGGACCACAGGAAGCCGGCCCAGGCAGGGGGGATTCGCCTGCTCCCGGCATATCCGGAGCATAGACAGAGAAGGGGGTCATACCCGCACGATCCGCTTGAGCAATCAGCGAGGCCGCGCACCGATCCCACATGTGGTGGTCCACAGGGAAAGCATGGACCAGGACCAGCGGCAGCCCCTCCCCACGACGATATACGGTATTGGCAATAGTCATGCCCGCCTCCGAGGATTCGCGATTCACAGTGCACCGGCCCAGGTCAGGGCGCCCATCAGCACCTTGCCATGCCCGCCGGGCATCTGGCTCATGAAGGACTCCAGCATGTCCCCCTTGGGATCGATCCACTCCACATCCAGGGTCTCGTCCTGGGGCTTGCAGTCCCCGGCCACCGGCACCAGGTAGCACAGCGCGATGGCATGCTGGCGCGGATCGTAGTACTCCGAAACCCCTGGCGTGGGGAAAAACTCAGCCACGGTGAAAGGCTGGGGGCTGGCAGGCAGCATGGGCAAAGCCAGCTGTCCAAGATCCTTGGCGATGTTTCTGGCCAGAGCCTCCCTGATGGTCTCGTGATAGAGAATCCGTCCGGTGATCAGGGTGCGCTCGATGTTGCCCTGATCATCCACGCGCAGAAGGGTACCCACCTGTGTGACTGCACTCATGTCATCCACACGAACCGGAACTACCTCCACATAGGGCATGGGCAGGCAGCGCCGAGCACGGTCGATGGAGTCACGATCCAGCCATCCGGGGGGATTCGAGCCCGAAAAACCCCGGTTGAAATCCTCAGGGGTGATGTGTGAGAAGGCGCCACGGTCGCGATCGGCATCGAAGTCGTCATCATCGGGAATCTCGTCGTTCAGCACTGGCATGGCTCCATTATCCGCACCAGGCTTGACCGCCCACGGGACCCCGGCGGACATCTCCACCCAGAGCATATTCGGGCGCTTTTTCCAGCCTTGATGGAATGCTGATGATTGAAAGCGGTTGCTAAGCACGGGAGCTTCCCGCGCGACAGTCAAACGACTTCAAGGAGCGTTATCATGGCCACCACGACTATTACTTCGGAAAACTTCGAACAAACCATCAAGGACAACGACCTGGTGCTGATTGACTTCTGGGCCACCTGGTGCGGACCCTGCAAGGCCTTCGGCCCCATCTTCGAGAAGGCTTCGCAGGCCAACTCCGACATCGTCTTCGGTAAGGTGGACATCGACCAGAACCAGGATCTGGCTGCAGCTGCCGACATCCAAGCGGTGCCCACGCTGATGATCACCAAGCAGGGCCAGATTATCTTCAAGCAGGCCGGTGCGCTCAGGTCTTCGGATCTGGACGACCTGATCGACCAGGCACGCAAGGCCGATCTGTCAACCCCGGCACAGGCCTGAGTCGGTCGAGTTGGCTCCACGGCCGATTTGCACTAAAGTAGTGATGTGTTTGTCCAGTGACCCTTTCGGTCTTACCGGAAGCATGAGGTCGATAGGAAGCGTTAAGTCGACTGATCACTGAGGATCTGTCGGTCCAACAGAGGAGAGTAATGGCGAACCACCGTAGAGGACGGATGAGTGCGGTCAAGGCTCTGACCAAGCGTCAGTGGCTGCGGCTGGCTGCCGGTGTCACTGTTCTCGGCATGGTCGTTGGCGCAGGCTTCGTCTCGCGCGACTTCTACACATCCACTGAAAACTCGGCCAAGTCAGGCGTAACATCCTATTCTGCCACTCAAGATGCAAACACGGTGTCCCGCGGCAGCACCAGGCAGGCCATCCGCAACGGTGCGGGCGGCGCTAACGCGAACACCTCCTATGTGAGTGTGCAGATCAACGGGAAGAACAAGGTGGTCCTGGGCACTGGCTTCACCGATGTCAAATCCGTGCTGGAGGCCGGGGACATCACTCTGCAGCCTGGAGACCAGATCACACCCTCTCTGACCACTCGTGTCGATGAGAAGACCGTCATCCGCATCGACCGGGCCGGCGCCCAGGTCAAAACGGACGAGTCGCCCATCCCCTTCAACACCATTGAAGAGAAGACCGACTCCCTCCCGGCGGGGACCACCAAGGTCAAGACGGAGGGACAGAACGGAGTCATGGAGACCACCAGCCTGGTCACCGCAGCCGGCAACAAGCATCTGACCAGCAACATCTTCGCCTCCTTCGTCAAGACGGTCCCCGTCGACAAGGTGGTCCTGGTGGGCACCGGCGGTGGCACCCCCGCACAGGCCGGCTCGACCACCACTACAGTCCCTGTGGGCGAAGCCCAAAGCATCGCCCACGGTCTGGTCACCTCCCGCGGCTGGGGAGAAGACCAGTTCACCTGCCTGGTGCAGCTGTGGAATAAGGAGTCCGGCTGGCGAACCAACGCATCCAACCCATCAGGCGCTTATGGCATTCCTCAGGCATTGCCCGGCAGCAAGATGGCCTCGGCCGGTCCCAACTGGCAGACTGATGCTCATACCCAGATTGTTTGGGGCCTGGGCTATATCCAGGGCCGTTATGGGACTCCCTGTGGTGCTTGGGCTCAATCCCAGGCATCCAACTGGTACTGATCCATTTTCCTACCACCTGAACCAGGAATCCCCGACAGACTTCTCATAGTCTGCCGGGGATTTTCTATATAGGGCAATCTATACAGGGCCACCAATCATCCCGTCATTTTGATTATCCGTTTTGGACTTGAGCGCAATGTTTGCTCACCACAAGATCAGCAGTATGGTAGACAACAACCAGGATTTATTAAACCAGAACCCTTGGTCGGCCATGCGACGCAGATCATTCGCTCCCTTGTCAAGATGCCTCCTATCAACCGGGTATCTTTTTGTCGTCTTCGGAGCAGAAACGGGACTGTCCTCGCACCAGCCGTTAGGCCCGCGCCGAGAAACCGAGACACCATTTTGAAGCTCAATGTGACTTCGCAACCCATAAAAATGGCGCTATACCCCCCCCTTAATCCATCCTGGCTCCCACCTTTTCAGGGGGGGGGGGGGAACGGGACGAGGGATATCAGCTTGCTTTATAACAGGATTGCCAGTTGAAGCCACTCAACCAGATCACGGACCAGTGGGGCCTCGCCATTACACCTGCGGCGAGGCCCCACTGCTGTCTTGTTGTTTATTTTCTCTCAGTCTCCCCTAGCCAGCAGTTCGCCAAGACCGAATCCTGCACAACTTGGATAGACCTGGAATTCGAAAACCTTGTTCTAGAGGACAGCCTGAAGCACGAAGTCCAGGATGAAGAGGGCCGAGACCGCCCAGATGATGGGGTGGACCTCCCTGCCCTTGCGCTTGCAGACCATGGTCAGGCAGTAGGTGATGAAACCGGCGGCCACGCCATAGGAGATGGAGTAGGCAAAGCCCATGAAGATGGCCGTGAAGAAGGCCGGAATGGCCTCAGACAGTTCGCCCCACTCAATCTCGGCGAAGGAGCTCATCATCATGCAGCCCACAATGACCAGAACGGGTGCGGTGGCCGCCGATGGCACAGCCGAAATCAGCGGAGCGAAGACGGCGCTGAGTGCAAAGCAGGCGGCGATGACCACCGAGGTCAGTCCGGTTCGGCCACCAGCTGCAATGCCCGCTGCAGACTCCACATAGGTAGTTGTGTTGGAGGTGCCGAAGAGAGCGCCGATGGAGGTTGCGGTGGCATCGGCGAACAGGGCCTTGTCCATCTTGGAGCTGAAACCACGACCGGTTTCCAGAGCCTGCTCGTCTTCGGCGGAGAAGATGCCTGAGCGCCGGCCGGTGCCCACAAATGTACCGATGGTGTCGAAGGTGTCCGAAAGGGAGAAGGCGAAGATGGTCACCAGAACCACTGGCAGCTTGGCCGGGTCAGAGAAGAGAGCCGGGAAGCCCTCCGGACGGAAAATGGCCAGGAAGGTCTGCGGCAGCTGCGACCAGGCCTGGCCCAGATCGACCGACTTGGCCATGTTGGTGACCCCCATGGGGATGCCCAGCAGCGTGACCACGATGATGGCTATGACGAAGGCGCCCTTGTTGATGAAAGCCAAGTGGCCTTTGAACTTGAAAATCAGGAGGAAGATGGTCAGCAACAGGCCGATGACGAAGAGAACGACCCCAGGAGTGTTAAAGGTGGTCAGGCCAGGGTTGGCTCCTGCCGCCGAGGTCTTGTCGGGGGCGAACTTGATGATGCCCACATTGAGCAGACCCACATAGGCGATGAAGACGCCGATGCCGCCGCCGATGGCGTGTTGGAGCAGGGGTGGAATGGCCTGGATGATCATCTTGCGCAGCTTGGTGGCCGTGACCAGGATGTTGATAAGGCCGCACAGGAACACCATGCACATGGTCTGTTGCCAGGTGAAGCCCAGCCCTTTGACCACAGTGAAGGTGAAGAAGGCATTCAGTCCAACTCCTGGCGCCACGCCGTAGGGGACGTTGGCCACCAGCGCCATGATCAGGGTGCCGATGATGGCAGCAATCAGAGTGGCGAGAAAGACGGCACCCCAGGGCATGCCCGCCGTGGAAAGCACCGAGGGATTGACCACGATGATATAGGCCATGGCGAAGAAGGTGGTGATGCCTGCTACCACTTCCGTAGAGACTGTGGTATTATTATCCGAAAGCCGAAATAGCTTATGCATATTCGATTCCTTATTGTCTTATTTGGCGATGAGACAAGAGAAGAATATCACGAGCACTCGGCTTTTTCTGTTACAAGTTCCCTCTATTGAGCTCCAATACCGCCGCTGAACTTTCCGCCCACCTATAATCGGCATACAGGCATGGCCCTGAAGCCGTTCCACATGGGGATACTTGATGGGCACGCCGCTTTTGAGGAGGGGTATATGGCCAGGAACAATCATTGGGACCAGGACGATCAGAAGCAGTATCAGCATGTGCACGACAGCGAAGTCGATCGTGGACAGGATGAGCGCGTTGCCGAGCGGATTGCAGCAGCCACGGTCAACAAGCAGCGCACCCGCGAGGGCCGCACCCTGCGTCAGGAGCAGGAGCGCCGCGACCAGGGCGAGAACGATAAGAAAACCAACAAGAAGGACTGAATCCTCAGAGGGTGCCCATCAGCAGATGCGCCAAGACCATGAGCACCGCACCGATCACCGCAGTCAGGGCCAGGGTGAATCCCGCCAGTCGGGCGTTGCCAAGAACCTTGTCAGTGAACATGGTGGCGAAAACCGCCGTCGGAGCCAGGCAGCACAAGGCCACTGCCTGACGGATCAACGGTTCAAAGGGAAGCAGATACCATGCGGCCGCCGCGAACAGGATGCCGAAGGGCAGGCGCCAGGCCAGAATCTGCAATACGGACTTGACATCATCCCGTCCGCCGGGCAAGTCCATGAGCATGCCCACCATAAGCATGGAGCAGAAGGCGTTGGCCGCCGAGAATGGACGGGTGATCTGGGCCGACCAGTCCGGCAGCGAAATCCCGGCCAGCATGAAGACCACCATGACCATGTAGGTGTCGAAGGAGGGCGAGCTCAGGAAGCCCTTGGCTATTGAGATGGCTGCGGCCTTGCGATGGAGTTTACGGGCATCAGGGTCATCCAGCTTGACTGGCTCGCCTGCATTGGGATCCAGGGACTGGCCAGGTCGAATATGAAGAAGCCCCTGGGTCATGACGTTGGTCCCTGCAGAGACCATGACCGAGTTGCCGATGTCGAACATGGCGGCGGGCACCAGGGCCGCCGTGCCAAGCAGCGACTGAAGCATGGGGAAGCAGAAGCATCCGATGTTGAAACCCGACCCGTTGAGCATAAGAAAAGCCCGCTGGGCCGTATGACGATGCCTGCTGGTCAGAAAGATGGCCAGGGGCGGAATCAGCGAGGCAACGAAGGCAAAGGCCGAGACCAGAAGCAGGCTGGGATTGTGGGGGTTGGTGGCGAAGGAGTAGATGATGGCCCCGGGCAGGACCAGATCGAACACAATGGTCTGCAGCACCCGGTAGTCCAGCGGACGAAAGAGGCCCAGACGCTTGAACAGGTAGCCCACCAGGATGATGCCCAAGAGGGTGGCCGGTTCCAGCAATACTCCCATGCCGTCGCTCCTTCCGCGGATGCCGGAACCATGATACCTGACGGTTGGGTGCGCGGACCGGTTCTGTCTCAGCCGAAGCGGCCGGAGATGTAGCGCTCGGTGTCCTGCTCGTGCGGATTGGAGAAGATGGTGGTGGTGTCATCCATCTCCACCAGGTGGCCGGGCTGACCCACGGCTTTGAGGTTGAAGAAGGCTGTATAGTCCGAGACCCTGGCAGCCTGCTGCATGTTATGGGTGACGATGACGATGGTGTAGTCCCTTTTGAGCTCGTTGATCAGATCCTCCACAGCCAGGGTGGAGATGGGATCCAGGGCCGAGCAGGGTTCGTCCATGAGCAGGACCTGTGGGTGCACGGCCACGGCACGTGCAATGCAGAGCCGCTGCTGCTGACCGCCTGAGAGCCCGATGCCTGGCTTGTCCAAGCGATCCTTGACCTCGTTCCAAAGATTGGCACCACGCAGGGCCCACTCCACCAGATCGTCCGCGTCGGACTTGGCGATGTGCTTCTTGTTGAGTCGTATGCCGGCCAGGACGTTCTCCCGGATGGACATGGTCGGGAAGGGATTGGCCCTCTGGAAGACCATGCCCACGTCCCGCCGTACCTCGACCGGATCCACATCCGGCCCATAGAGGTCGCGGCCTTCCAGCAGCACCTGCCCTCTCACATGCGCACCCGGGGTGATCTCGTGCATGCGGTCCAGGGTGCGCAGGACCGTGGACTTGCCGCAGCCGGAGGGACCGATGAAGGCGGTGACCTTGTTGGCCTGGATGCGCATGTTCACGTCCTGGACGGCCAGGAAGTCGCCGTAGTAGACGTTGAGGTGGTTGATGTCTATGCGTTGGCCCATGTTCCGGCCTCCGTTTCTCTCATGGCGCTGCTCAACGCGTCCGCCCAACAGCAAAGATGCGCGAGACCAGCCGCCCCAGCAGGTTGAGCAGCAGGACGATAAGGATAAGCACCAAGGCCGCAGCCCAGGCCCGCTGCATGTGGATGTCGGTCAGGCATCCCGGGTCAGCGCCTGGCCCGCAGACGGCCAGCCCCTGGGAATACTCGTTGTAGACGAAGACCGGCAGGGTGGTCATCCTCCCGGAGAAGAGGTTGGGGTTGGTGGTGGCGATGAAGCCCGAGGCTATCAGCAGGGGCGCCGTCTCCCCGATGACCCGTGCCACAGCCAGGATGGTGCCCGAAACGATGCCAGGCAACGCCGTGCGCAGAACAATACTGGTGATGGTCCGCTGCTTGGTCACCCCCAGGGCATAGGCCGCCTCTCGCAGGTCGTTGGGAACCACGGCCAGCATATCCTCGGAGGTCTTGACCACCGTGGGCAGCATGAGCAGGGAGAGGGCCACCGAACCGGCCAGCCCGTTGACGGTGCCTGGCCCAACCACTAGAGCGAACATGGAGAAGGCGAAGAGACCAGCCACGATGGAGGGAATTCCGCTCATCACGTCCACCATGAGACCGATGGCCTTGGCCAGGCGGCCTCCATGGGCGTATTCGACCAGATAAACCGCGCACATGACACCCACCGGAATGGATATGACCATGGATCCAAAGGTGATCTCCAGGGTGCCGATTACCGCATGCAGAATACCGCCGTAGCCTCCGGACGGCGTGGGGTTGCCACCCACCACCCCGCTCATGTTGTGGGTAAGGAAGTCGGGTGTCAGCCGTCGCACCCCCTTGGACAGGCTGACCCAGAGCACCGAGACCAGCGGGATCAAGGCAACCAGGAAGGAGAGCCCGATCAGGACGGTCATCAGCCGGTCCTTGCGCTTGCGTGCCCGGATGGAGGACCTGGTTGGCCTGAAGCGGTCAAAGTCGATGACCGGTCCGCGATCAGTTCGGCTTGCCATCATGCACCCGCCTTTGCTGTGATCCTGCGCGCCAGATAATTGACGATGAAGGTGATGATGAAGAGGACCAGACCGGTGGCCACCAGGAGGGCCACGCCCTGGGAGTCCGCCTCGGGGAACTGGGCAGCGATGTTGGCGGCGATGGTCTGGCTTTTTGAAGCCTGCAGCAGCCGCAGGGAGTAGCTGAAGCCTGGCGAGAGGATCATCAGCACCGCCATGGTCTCGCCCAGGGCGCGACCCAGCCCCAGCATGGAGGCCGAAATGATGCCTGAGCGGCCGAAGGGCAGGACCGCAAGCCGGATCATCTCCCACTTGGTGGCGCCTAAGGCCAAAGCGGCCTCCTGCTGCAGCCGAGGGGCCTGAATCAGGATGTCACGGGTGACCGAGGTGATGATGGGCAGGATCATAACCGCCAGCACCAGGGCCACCGTGGCCACGGACCGGGCCGGGGCTGCAACAGGTCCGGAAAAGAGTGGAATCCATCCCAAATGGACAGACAGCCAACGCCAGAAGCCGGTGATATTGGGAACCAGGACCAGAGCCCCCCAGAGCCCGTAAATCACTGAGGGCACGGCGGCCAGCAGGTCAATCACCGTGCTGAGCAGCGTGGACAGGCGGGTGGGGGCGTAGTAGCCGATGAAGAGAGCGATGCCCAGGGAGACGGGGAAAGCCAAGAGCAAGGCCAGGCCGGCAATCAGAATGGTGCCGAAAACCAGCGGACCCACATAGCCCAGGAAGCTGCTCGCCCGTCCACCGCTAAGGGAAATTATGGCCTGGGTGCGGGAATCAGGGTCTCCGGTGAAGGCCGGAAAAGCGCGCAGAATCAGAAAGAGGGTGACCGCAGCCAGGGCCAGCAGGATCAGGATGCCTGCCCCGGTGGCACAGGCCTTGAAGATCCGATCCACCCGTTTGGCCTTATTCAGGGTTGCGGTCTCGTCCGGTTTGTCGCTCATGACTTCCCCCCGATGGTCTCTACCGAGGCCATGGCCTGGCTGCGCAGCCCTTGCCCCAGCTCAGCGCTACCCGCATTGGCCGCTGCCATGCGCTGACCCTGCTCGCTCAGCAGATAGGTTAGCCAGGCCTTGGCGAACTGGGCCTTGGATCCGTCCCGATCATCTCGATAGACAGCACATACCACGTCGTAGGAGACCAGGACAATCGGATAGGTGTGCTCACGGGTGGTGCGGTGGTTCACGGTCAGGACCACCCTGCCAGGCTGACTGGCCTGAGGATCCCGCTGGGCCGCATCCAGCAGGTTGGCCACGGTCTTGGCTGTAGGCGGCTGCCAGGTCTTCCCCACTTGGACGGCCACGGTGCCTAAACCGGTGGTCTGGGCCGCGTCAGCATAGCCAAAGGTACCCTGTGCCTGGTTCATGGTCATGACCACTCCGGCAGTGCCCTTGGCGCCCTGCCCCAGGTCGTTGGGCCAATTCTCACCCGCTGGGTAAGGCCAGGCGGACCCGGCCGTGTCGTGCAGGTAGGACAGGAAGCTTTTCGTGGTGCCCGACTTGTCCGAACGATGAATCACGGTGATGTCCAAGTCGGGCAAATTGGCTCCCGGATTGAGCGCTGCGATGCTCGGATCACGCCAGTTGGTGACCTTTCCGGAGAAGATCATGGCAATCAGAGCCGGGTCCATCCGCAGATGGCCATCTGAACCCTTGGGCCACAAATCAGGCAGATTGTAGGCCACAGCAATCGGGGTGGCGTAAACGGGCAGGTCAAAGGCCGTACCGGAATCGCAGACCTTATGCGAGCGCTCAAGCTGATCGCTGGTCAGCGGCGCATCGGTGCCGGCCCAGATGGTCGAACCCGACAGGAAGGCGTTGACCCCAGCACCGGAACCTGCCGGATCGTAAGAAATGCGCGCCCCAGGATGCTGCTTGCGGAAGCCGGCTATCCAGGCCTCATCAGCGCTCTGCTGGGAGGATGCGCCAGATCCGGCGAACTCGCCCTGGAAGAGGGCCTGATCTGCATTATTGCCTGTTCCGCCGCCATCGACGGGGACATTGTCGCCGCAGGCCGCCAGGGAAATCATCATTGCCAAGGACATGAGGAGGGCCGGGAATCTGCCACGACCATGATCATGTGCGTGCATGCTACCTACCTTGACCGCCGTTGCATTTCGAACGTCCGTCCTCATCAGCCCGTGTTGGACCCTTCCGTATTCACATTACCGAAGCTCGCCTCACACAGCATACTGGAAACGCTGACCGCCGGACAAGGTCGCCACATCCGCGTCAGCCATGTGGAAAAACCCAATCACAATCCACAGCCGGGTATATTATAAGGTCATTGTCAGACGCTTAGCTCTCTTGTTCTTTTCTTAGTGTCACCGGTATCGGTATGCCCTGATTTGCTTTCTAGGACGGCACCGCGGGGAGCGGTATGCGCAGTGAGGACCAACCCGAAGGAAGTGGTGGTGCATGAGGAAGCAGGAGCTCGCCAAGCAAGGGCGGACCCTCAGCAAGGATGGAGCCTTCGTCAACGGAAGGCTCACCCATGAAGCCTTCCTTTCGCTGGCCATCCTGACCGTCATCACCTTCCTGGGCAACTTCACCCAGCTGCAGCTGGCTTCGGCCCTGCCCACCATTGTGGACGAGTTCCACATCACCCTGACCACCGGCCAGTGGCTGACCTCGGTATTCCAGCTGGTCATGGGCGTCATGGTGCCGTTGACCGGTTTTCTGACCAAGCGCTTCTCCACCAGGCAGATCGTCATCACCTCCATGGCCGTCTTCACCCTGGGGTCGCTGTTGAGCTGGCAGTCGCAGACCTTCGCCCTGGTCCTGCTGGGCCGCATTCTTGAGGCCATAGGCACGGGAACCATGTGGCCCGTTCTGCAGATCACCGTCTTCTCCATCTACCCGCTGGCCAAGCGCGGCATGGCCATGGGCACTGTGGGCCTGGCCATGAGCGTGGCCCCGGCCATCGGCCCCACCTTGGGCGGCTGGCAGACCGACGCCAACGGCTGGCGTTCCATCTTCCTGACGCTGAGCATCTGCGGGGCTGTGGCTCTGCTCCTGTCCATCTTCGGCCTGCGCAACTTCGGCCAGCGCGATACCAGCGTCAAGGCGGACTTCTTCTCGGTGGCCCTGTCCATCTTCGGATTCGGTGGCCTTATGTTCGGCTTCACCAACATCGAGAACTTCCCCATCACCTCCCTCATGACCTGGCCCTTCATGCTGGTCGGCCTGATCGGGATCATCTGGTTCGTGCTTCGCCAGCTCCACCACGACAAGCCCCTGCTGGATCTGCATGTGCTGCGGATCAAGAACTTCACCGTGGGCACCATCATCGCATCCATGTCCTTCTTCGCCTTCAGCTCGGTCACCGTCATCCTGCCCATGTATATCCAGACGGATCGCGGCTTCTCGGCCACCATGAGCGGTCTGGTCATGCTTCCAGGGGCCATCGGCACCGCTATCGCCCAGTTCTTCGGCGGCCGGCTGCTGGACCGCTGGGGTGCACGACCCGTGGCCATGACCGGTTGCTCGGTCCTGCTGCTGGGCACCATCGCCATGAGCATGATCAGCGCCAATACCTGGATCGGCCTGGTCTCCATCTGCCAGTTCATCCGTCAGATCGGCATGGGCTTCACCCTGATGCCCTTGACCACCTGGTCCCTGAACAACCTGGCTCCCAAGGATGTTTCTGCGGGTTCGGCCGTCACCAACACGGCCCGCCAGATCGCCGGCGCTGTCGGAGCCCCCATCCTGGTCATCCTCATGGAAACCATCACCACCCTGCGCCACAACGCTCTGGGCGGCGGCCACTCCACCCAGATCGCAGCCAACATCTTCGGCGTGCAGTGGGCCCTGCGCATTTCAGCACTGATCTGCCTGGGCATGGTCCTGCTGGTCTACTTCGGCGTTCGTGGAAACGGTGCTGGCTCCGGCCGCCAAATGACCCGCATGCTCCTGCGCCACATGCACATCATTCACACCGACGCCCCTGCCCTCACAGCCTCCCCCGCCGACTCCAAAACCCAGGACTGATCACCGGAAAGTCGTCCATGAATACCTGCTTGATCTGAGCAGATTCATCGCTAGCTACAACACGATAGACAGACTGGTAAATACAAGATGTCAATTGGAAGATGCCAGTTGTCAGTCAGCCTTCTACGGGCCAGCACTCAGCGGTCCGGCGGGAGAGGCTGGCCTGGGCAGGTATGCAGAACGGCCAGCATGGCCTGCTTTTCCGAGCTGGTGACGCTCAGTGAGTACTTGTCCTTGACCGCTATCTGACGGGCCACATAGGAGCACTGGTACCCCTTGTTCTCGGGCAGCCAGTAGTCGGCCGAGGCACTCCCCTTGGCCTGGTTGGCCGGGCCGTCCACGGCAAGCAGATTGTAGGGATCGTTGCCAAAACGGTAGCGACGGGCCGTGTCCCACTTGCTGGCTCCTGACCGCCAGGCATTCTCCAGCGCGACCACGTGGTCAATCTGCACGGCCGAACTGGTCTTCGGGCCTCTGACGAATTCGATGGTCCGCCCGGTATAGGGATCCTGTAGACGACCGCTGGCCACCTTGCACCCACCGGGAGTGGTGGTACGCAGGTCAGTCAGGTCGCGGGTCAGCACATCCTCGCGCACATTGCAACCGTTGCCGTCCTCATCGGTTTCCTTGAAGCCGAAGGCCTCACGCCGGTATTGGCGGCCAGGGCGGGCGTGATCGTCCACTGTCAGGCCCTGCAGGGTCTGGGCCGCATCGCCGGTTGCCGTATATCGGCCGGTCAGCCGTCCGACCCCGCCATTGACCCTTGGCAATATCAGGCCGATGGTGATGCCCAGGACCACAGCCACTACCAGAAGGATCAGCACCCGTTCCGTGAGCGATTCGCGATGGAAGCGGGCCGGGGCGGGATTCCTCCATGCCGAACCATACCGGCTGCGGCCTCGATACCGATATCTTCTGCGTCTCGGACCGGTCATCTACCGCCGCTACCTCCTATCTAGACTGCATGCATGAATCATCCATGATAGCGGTCAGGCGTAGGCGTAGGTCATCGGGTCGTGTCCTGCACGCACCGGGGAGTCCATGGCATCGATGGCGGCGTGCTCTTCAGGGGTCAGGCTGAAGCCGAACAGGTCCAGGTTCTCCGCCTGCCTTTCCCGATGGACAGACTTGGGAATGATGATGGTCCCGTTCTCAATATGCCAGCGCAGTACCACCTGAGCCGGCGTGACCCCGTGGGCCTGTGCGATTTTCTCCAGCCTTCCGCCTCCTGCTGTCAGGTCTGCGCCGCGCGCCAATGGCGAGTAGGCCTGGACGGCGATGCCGTGCTCCTTGCAGAAGGCCGTCACTGTGCGCTGCTGCCAGCTGGGGTGCAGCTCAATCTGATCCACCGCTGGGTACTCCCCGGTCTCTCGATGCAACCGTTCCAGATGCTCTGGGAGGAAGTTGCAGACCCCCAGGGTCCGCACCCGCCCTTCATCGCGCAGCCTATGGAAAGCGCGCCAAACCTGATCAGCCCGCCAATCGAACGGTGTTGGCCAGTGGATCATGTACATATCGACATAGTCAGTGCCCAGCAGGGCCAGCTGGCGGTCGAAGGCCCGCAGAGCGCTGTCATAGCCCTGTTCGGAGTCACGCAGCTTGGTGGTCAGCCACAGATTGGCACGCTCAGGACCACTCTGGCAACCGAAGGCCTTGAGGCCACGGCCCACGCCTCCTTCGTTGCGGTAGCCCGCTGCCGTATCGATGTGACGATACCCCAGTTCCAAGGCAGATTGCACTACTCCAGCGGTTTGATCATCGTCGATCCTGAGTACGCCCAGCCCTACCTGCGGAATGCGATTGCCGTCAGACAATAAGATGTCAGGAACTGCTGTCATGGTCCACACCTTCCCAGACGCTGCCCAGCAGTCTGCCGGGCCATGCTCGCTCCATTCTAGAGCCGGGCAAAAGTCCGGTTACAACAGAACAGGCCCATGTGGTCAAACGTGTCCGCACCTGCACAGGCCTAGAATTTGGTAATGCCGAAGAAGTAGATCAGGTGGGTATCGAACCAGTGGTAGCCAAGGTCGAATACGGGCAGGAAGCCGATTCTCATCATCATCCCAACCGCACCCCAGGCGAAGAAGAGGCCGAGCACAGCCAGCAGCCACATGAGAGCGCTGCAGATTCGCCGTGTTTTGATCAACCTGTGACGGCGGTTGGCTTCTGATCGGGTCTCCCGCTCATGGCTGACCATGATCGTCGCCAGCGGCTCCCCCACAGTCCCGGGTCCTGTCGCCCGAGATTCCAGATGTTCCATCTGCTCCAGGTCGTGACGGCAGTTGCGCCGACGACGTGAGAGCAGATACCAGCTCACCAGGCAGGCCGCAAACAGAGCCAGGAGCACCCAGACCATGTAAATGGGTGCACCCTCAGGTTGGGTAGGAGGCACGTCATCGCCTATATAGTGTCCGCGCACAATCAGGCGGTGAGAGTTGACGCCATAGGGGTAGCAGGTCAGAAGGGTCACATAGTTGGAATTCTGGACTGGCTGCAGTGCGCTGACATCGGTAGGCAAAATGACTTTTATCTGGTCTACCTTATAGCTCAAATGCCGTTTGAGCACTCGTATCTGGAAGACGTCTCCCTTGCGCAACTGGGTCAGGTTATCGAAAAGCATGTAGCCGACTTCGCCGGTGTGCCCTGTGATGACGGAGTGGATGGTTCGGTTGTCGGTAGGCACATGGGTTGTAGCAATGTGCCCTATGCCGTCCTTGAGCACCTGGTCGCTGGTGCCGTGACGCACAGGCAGCTTGACGTTGATCTTGGGAATCTCCACATAGGCCATCATGCCCTTGCCGTCTACATTGAGGGTTTTGTAGTAGCGACCCAATGGCTCCTTGACTTCCTTGTACTTGAAGGGGTCCCTCAGCGTGGGCTTGCCCAACTCCTCGTCATACTTCTTGGCATCGCGCCACATGGCTTTGCGCTGTGCTGGCGAGAGTGCATCCACGATCTGATCGTAGTTGTCCACTGCGGTGGCATCCTCGGAGTAGTTCACGTAGGCGGCCAACAGCGGGTAGAGGAAGATTCCCAGACCAATCAGAAAGGCCAAAGTCTCCAGGAGCCCGAATCCTCGGCCGGACTTGGCTGTCCTTCGACCCTTCTTGGCCTGTTTGGATGCTGTTACGGCAATCTGCCCAGCATTGACTTGCTCATCTACTGCTTTGCGATTATTTCCTGAAACGACGATTATCGGGGCCAATGATTTAGCTTGGCCCGAAACGAGCACCGGATCTGCTATTGCATCTGAACCATTCGGGTCTGAAGCACCGCGATCCTTGGGAGCTTTCAAGGGCGGATAGGAAGGCGGCAGTTCAGAACTAGGAGCAAAGGTAGGCGGCATATCTGCTTGATCAGCAGGAATGGGCACATAAGCAACATCACTGTTGCCGGGGGCATGAGCTGGGCTCATAGTAACCGAGTCAATATTATGATCCATCTACAGCCTTCCTCATGCTGCATTTCGTATATTCCGGTTAATAGCTATATATAGCTTTTGACATACAAAGACCGGCGGCACCTGTATGATGCTGCCGGTCTTTTATACACCCTCACAGATGCCGCTGATATCCTGTGATGATATCAAACCGACATGTCTGTGCGAATACCTAGCGCTGATTCTTGTTCCAGGAGCGCGCGACGACTGCCAAGTAAAGGCCCATCGCGGCCAAAACCAGGAGCAGAATACCAGGCGCTACCATAGATACGCCAGTAGCGGCCAGCTTTCGTGGACCTGATCTTACGACAGGAACAGTCTTGGCTCCATTCCCACTTTGATCTCCATTCGGAATCGCATTCTGAGGCACGTCAACGAGCTTAGGACTAATGGTTACCTCGTAAAGCGGATGGACGTCACCTTGCTCCCGGTAGAGCGGCAACTGCACAACTACAGGATCTACCTTCACTTTTTCGCTCTTTGGTGGCGCTACTAAAGTAACCAGCCAATATGAGGCATTGAAGTAGTCTCCGTCAAAAACAGCTGGGCTTCCTCCTGTCAGTGTGGACGCTTCTAGATCAAGATGGGCTCCAGTGAGCCAGACTCCCTGAGATTTTGCTTCTGATGCGTTGGTGATGGTCCCGTCTTGATCAGAAACACCGTAGTATTCGGCTGGTTGTTTCTTATCCTTGAAAGCATCTGGGTTGGCTGCCACCTCGCTACTGATAGCCGCTTGAGCCTTATCAGCCCCAGGGTTATGGTCAAGTGCCTGCACCCGGCTTTTCAGAGTACTGGCATCCAGCCTAAGGGCGCGAAAGACATACCCTGCTCCAGCCGATACAGGAGCACTCGGCAGGATGTCGTTCTGACCGCCTTGACCTGAATGTCCTCTCTTGAGTTGCACCGTCAGTGTCGGGTTGACCGTCGCCGCCTCTGCCGCCGGCGTCATATCGAAAGCAGTCAGACCTAAACAGGCCAAGACCACAATCAGACAGGGCAGGACCCGGCGGGTGAGGCATTTCGGCAAGGCAATTCCCTTCATAAACCTTCCCTTCCAAGGCCGCCTTTCGACGACGTGGTTGCGTCAGATCCGCTGGCCTAAAAACCAGACCAACGGCCCCGACATGTACGAACCATCTAGAATCCGACGGTCCGTATGAAAATGGCGGACGATTCTCGGAGGAACCGTCCGCCATCAGGTCACCTCACATAATTTCTAATGTGACCGCATCATCAGGCCCGGGCGGCGTTGTTGCGCCGACTACGAGCGTACAGAGCACCACCCATGAGCAAGGCACCAACAACCAGCAGAAGCAGGATGCCGCGACCACCAGTCAGAGGCAGTGCCAGAGGCGAATCAGCATCGGTCACCGCATAATGCTCCAAGTACTTGCTGATGTTTTCATTGTTGAACTTAATCGGGTTCTTCGTAATAGTTGTAGCCGGTACATCAAATTTTCCGAAGCTCAACTTAGAATAGTCAGGTTGAATCGTAGCGTGAGGACCAAGTTCCTGTACGAGCTCGTCTACAGTCTTACCTTTGTAATTGTCATAAGTAACCTGCTGGAACGAGAAACCAGGACTACGCCATCCTGAAGGAGTCTTGGTCTCAAGCACGTTCCACTTGATGCCTGCCGGGACGGTGTTGGTAGCAGCCTTGGGACTGGTACCGCTTGCTGGGGTATCAAAGATAGGCAGACCAGCAAATACTACCAGACCATCCTCATTGGCTGTCGCCGAATAAAACACGGCATCTTCTGGCAGTGCTTTCGGGGCATAGAACTGTCCATCAGACGCCAGATACTTGTCCTGATTGCCGGGATCCACCAGACGATACTCAGTCTTAGGAAGGGCGGCATAACCGTCCTTCTCGCTCTTGATGGAACCAAAAACAAGAACCGCGTTGACGACGTTCGTATGCTCATGAATCGGGTCAGTAGGATCCCCGTCTGCAGTAGTGTTCTCGGTAAAGTCGGAAGCCGCATCGTTTGCTACACCGTCAGTACCAGTCGAATCACCCTTGCCAGTAACGGTGGCAGTGTAAGTGATATCAAGCTGCAGAACCGTTGCCGGAAGTCCCTGCAACTTTTTAATAAAACCATCTGTATCCGTGGCATTCCCACCAAAGAAGTCAAACTGGAAGTAACTGACATTCTCAGGATTGTCCGGGAACATATGCGGGGAAGCTGTGGTCTTCAGGATTCTGTCTGGATTCTCGGTAGGAGTGCTGAGCTTGTACTGCCCACTCTCACCCTGTGTAAGAGGTAGCGATTTATCCGCATTAGTGTTATCCTTGTAGTCGATTTTCACAGTGAAATCGTTATTGGCGCTCAACGAGCTGGACATACGATCGACAATACGAAGATCGGCGAACGAGCCCTTCAACTCGTGCGTATCGAGCTTGCCATCTTTCGACACTGGATTGGTGGTATTGAAAATCGTCTGCGATAGCTTGTACGAGATCTTATCTCCTGCTTTCGCAAAACGAGAGGCCTTCGCCTCACCAGTCTTGGCATCTGCGACTCCTTGAACTGTCTTGGCAAATGCCGAGCTGTGCCTGTTCTTGGGGAAGAGGTGGAGGTTATAGATGTATCCAGGAGTGCTGTCAGTATTGCTCCCATTGGTTCTATAGGGCAAGCCGAAGAAAGCGTTTGCTGAAGGAGCATACTTAGTGATGTCTAGCTTTTGAGGATTGTCATTAGCGAAAGCAGGCGAATTCTTCTGGTCTTCCTGCAAAATGAAGTAATGGTTAGCACCTTTGGGGAACTGCAGCGGGTTCGCCTTATTAGGAGACCCATCCGTATTCGCCGCGTACCACTGCTTTATTACACCTTGTCCGTCCGTCTCTGCGACGAATTTTTGGGTGCCATCTTTCATCTTCCAAGTGCTAGTATCACTGGCAACTATATCGCTAATATTCGTAGCTGATCCGTTGGGAGCAACTTCAAAGACATTGAACCTAATACCCTTAGCCGGGACTAGATCTTTGTCGTTCTTAAAATTATTGACATCATTAGCAGATCCAGTTGCAGCGTACCCTTCAACCAGTGAGAAGTACTTGGTAACTGTCAGCTGTGGCTGGACGCTGTCATCCAAATCGCCAGGTTTGAAGTTATCCTCTGTGCTGAATCCATACGAATCTTCATCGGCTGAAGCTTGGGTGGCTGGCAGAACGACCATGCCCGCTAGGAGCGTCGCTCCGGCGACCGCCAAGCCTAAAAGCTTGGGGAGCCTTATCCCTTCATTATCTCGTTGCATGTGCATGCACGCTTTCCCTTCTGTATTAATAGGCACAGGATGGCCAGGCACATCTTCGCCTCCCCAACCGATCACTTCCCCGACTCAGGGGGGTGGGCTTTATGTCAACTTTGGGACATGCCACTGTTCCCATTGCCTAATCATCACTGTACCGACAAAATTGTGACAACGCAAACCGACAAGCCGAATATGTAAAGGCCCCGCCACATGTGCAGTGGCGGGGCCTTGATATCTTCCTGGAACAGGCGCTCAGTGCCGGTTATCCAGCCGATGGTAGAGCTCGGCCGCACGCAGGTCGGCCTCGAAACGCCGGGGTTCAGTGTTCTCGTCGATGACGGCGAGTTCCACACCAGCCATGCGTGCGAAGTCCTCCCAGGCCTCACGGCCCACGGTTGTGGTCATGCAGGTATGGTGGGCTGCGCCGGCGCGCAGCCAGCACTCAGCCGAGACCTTGAGCGAGGGCCGCGGCTTCCAGAGCGCACGTGCCACGGGCAGCTTGGCCAAGGACCCGCCGGGCTCGACCACATCCACCACATTCATGACCAGGCGGAAGCGTTCGCGCACATCCGCCAGGGAGACGACCACAGCATCGGTGCAAGGCGTAGCCGTGAAGACCAGGCGCACCGGGTCCTCCCTGTCGCCAATGGACAGGGGGTGGATCTCCAGGCGGGGCCGCCCCTCGGTCAACAGCGTGGGCGAGACCTCCAGCATGTGGGCGCCCATGATCTCCTCATGGCCGGGCACAAAGTTGTATGAGTAGTCCTCCATGAGCGAGCAGCCACCCTTGAGCCCGTAGCCCATGACGTTGCCGATCCGGATCAGAACCGAGGTCTTCCAGTCGCCCTCTGCCGAGAAACCGTACCCGTCAGCCATCAGCCGCTGGGCCCCCACGCCGGGAAGCTGACGCAGACCTCCCAGATCCTGGAAGTTGTCCACGGCAGCGGTAGCACCCACCTCTTCCATCATGGCCCGCATGCCGAGCTCTTCGCGGGCGGCCACCACCAGAGAGTCGTACCGGGAGTCCAGAAGTTCGGGAGCCACCTCATAGCTGCGCTTGTAGTCCTCGATCAGATCCTTGACCTGGTCGTCGGTGACGGCGTTGACATGGTCCACCAGCTCGTTGACCGGCCAGGTGTTGACGGAGACACCGAAGACCCGCTCGGCCTCGGTCTTGTCGCCCTCGGTGACGGCGACGTCACGCATGTTGTCGCCCCAGCGGCAGACCTTCATGTTGTTGGCGGCATCCCAGCCGGCGCAGGCGCGAGCCCAGACGCCGATCTTGTCGGCAACCTCGGGGTCGGTGTAGTGGCCGACCACGATCTTGCGCGGGATTCCCAGCCTGGTCAGAATGTAGCCGAACTCACGGTCCCCGTGGGCCGATTGGTTCAGATTCATGAAGTCCATATCAATGGTGTCCCAGGGGATCTCCACATGATGCTGGGTGTTCAGCTGCAGGAGCGGCTTGCGCAGCCTCTCCAGACCTCTGATCCACATCTTGGCCGGGCTGAAGGTGTGCATCCAGGCCACCACGCCGATGCAGGCCGGGTTCGACGAGGCATCGACCATGAAATTCAGGATGGAATCCGAGTCCTTCAGGGTGGGCTTCAGGACCAGCTTGACCGGGATCCGACCCGAGTCGTTGAGGGACTTGGCGATGTCCGCCGCCTGGACGCCCACCTGACGCAGAGTCTCCTCGCCGTAGAGGTCCTGCGAACCAACGGCGAACCAAAGCTCCTTGCCCTCGAAGGGATTTTTCATGCTCATACTTGCTCCTTTGCTTATGTTTTCCAACTCAGTGCTGGCCGTAGACGTGCTGGTACCGGTCATTGAGCTTGGCTATGTTGGCCGGATCAATGGGCTTGGGCGTGCCGATCTGCTCAGCCGCCCAGACCGTGTGGGCCACCTCTTCGGTCATGGCCGCCGCCTTGACAGCAGCCTCGGCGTCGGCCCCCACGGTGAAGGGCCCATGGTTGCGCATGAGCACAGCCGGGCAGCCCGGGTGATCCTTGAGGGTGTCGACCACGCCCTTGCCGATGGCCTCGGAGCCGATCAGCTCAAAGGGACCGACCGGCACGGGACCGCCGAACTCGTCACCCATCATGGTCAGCACGCAAGGGATGTCCCTGCCGGTGGCCGCCCAGGCGGTGGCATAGGTGGAATGGGTGTGGACCACGCCATAGACCTCGGGCATGTGCCGGTAGATATAAGCGTGCGATAGCGTGTCCGAAGAGGGAGCCTCGGCACCGTCGACCACGTTGCCATCCAGATCGGTGACCACCATGGAGCCCGGGGTCAGGTGCTCATAGCGCACCCCCGAGGGCTTGATGACCATCAGATCGGCAGAACGCAGCCGCTGCGAGACATTACCCGCCGTCCAGACCACCAGATTCCACCTGGTCAACTGCGCATGCAGGGTGGCCACCTGCTCGCGCACCAGTTTCACCTCGTCGCGCACCTCGGGCGAATAATCAGCCAAGGACACCATCAGCAACTCCTTTTCCCGGCCCGATCCTGCTGATCCGGCCGCTTGACGTTTTCAGCTCCCGGCCTCATCCCTGCAGGGGGATGGTCTTCACAGCCGCCTGCTCGATGGGCAGGCCCTTGGTGAAGCGGTCGAAGAAGGCTCTGAAGCCCTTCACATCAGCCGGGTCCGGCTGCTCTGTAGTGGACTGGACGCCTGCAAACACATTGGCATCCAGGTAGTCGGCCAGGGTCTGGTCGGCATGACCCAGATAGTCGGCGAGGACGGCCATACCCCAGGCGCCCCCCTCCACAGCAGTGGACATGACCTTGATGGGGGCGTTGAAGGCGGCGGCCAGAATCCGTTGGGCCACCTTGGGGGTGGCGAAGATGCCACCGTGCCCGACCATGGTGTCCACCTGGACATGCTCCTGGCGGGTCATCACATCCATGCCGATGGTGACCGGCGAGAAGGCCGAGAAGAGCTGGGCACGCATGAAGTTGGCCAGGGTCATCCGTCCCTCAGGGCCGCGGGCAAAGACGGGCCGGCCCTCCTCCAGACCAGCCAGGAACTCCCCGGAATAGAAGCAGTAGTTGATCAGCCCGCCGGCATCCTTGTCTCCCAGAAGGGCCTGGTTGAACAGGGTGGCGTAGAGCGCATCCCCCTTGAGATCCAGACCGGCGGCCTTGGCGAATTCCCCGAACAGCCCCACCCAGGCGTTCAGGTCCGAGGTGAAATTGTTGGCATGGCTCATGCCGGCTGGATCCCCAGCCGGTGTGGTGACCGGATCCACCTCTGGATGGAAATCACGCAGGGGATGTTCCAGAACCACCATGGCGAAGATGGATGTGCCTGCAGACACGTTGCCGGTGCGGGGACGAACCGCGTTGGTCGCCACCATGCCGGTTCCCGCGTCGCCCTCGGGCGGGGCCATGGGTACGCCGGGCTGCAGCTGACCACTGGGATCAAGTAGGGCGGCCCCTTCTGCGGTCAACGCGCCCGCATCGCTGCCGGCGGTCAATGGCTCAGGCAGCAGGTCGTGGATGTCCCAGGGCTGGGCCTGGACCTGGGGCAGTCGGGAGAAGATGTCCAGCAGGCCCTGGTCGAACTCCTTGCGGGAGGAGTCGATGGGGAACATGCCCGAGGCATCGCCGATGCCGATGACCTTGCGGCCGGAGAGCCTCCAGTGCATGTAGCCGGCCAAGGTGGTGATATAGGCCACCTTGGGCACATGCTCTTCGCCGTTCAAAATGGCCTGGTAAAGGTGGGCAATGGACCAGCGCTCGGGAATGTTGATCTTGAAAGCCTGCGAAAGCTCCTCGTGGGCCTGGCGGGTGTTGGTGTTGCGCCAGGTGCGGAATGGCACCAGCAGCCGACCATCCTTGTCGAAGGCCAGGTAGCCGTGCATCATGGCCGAGATTCCCATGGCGCCTATCTTGGTCAGCGTCACCCCGTACTGGCGGCGGACATCCTCGGCCATGGCCGCATAGGCCGCCTGCAGACCCTGATGGATCTGGTCCATGGAGTAGGTCCAGAGGCCGTCCTCCAGCCGGTTCTCCCACTCGACGTCCCCTGTGGCCAGCGTCCGGTAGTCATGGTCGATCAGCACAGCCTTGATGCGGGTGGAGCCGAATTCGATGCCCAGACTGGTCGCGCCCTCCTGTAATTCGCTAACGATGACGCCTTGTTCTCCAAGAACCATGTCCGCTCCTTTGCCTGATATGTTAACGCTCACATATTCTGGTTACAATTGTAACTGAGACCAGAGCATCAGGCAAGCC
Source organism: Bifidobacterium sp. M0404 (assembly GCF_016101415.1). Classification (NCBI taxonomy): domain Bacteria; kingdom Bacillati; phylum Actinomycetota; class Actinomycetes; order Bifidobacteriales; family Bifidobacteriaceae; genus Bifidobacterium; species Bifidobacterium sp. M0404. Next base: position 46,797 of record NZ_JACFQP010000003.1, read on the forward strand.
CGCTGGATACAGGCCAACAGTAGTCAGAGGCGCTTGACGGCGTAGCCCAGGGACCGACGCTGAATCACATCCGCCTGGATCAGCCCCACCCCATGGTGGGTGACCGGAAAGTCTACCGGCTGTCCCTGGTGAAGCAGGGCCAGAACCTGCCGCATGGTGGCCACCCCCAGATCCTCAAAGCGGGGGCGGACCGTGGCCAGCGGCGGAAACATGTTGTCTACCGTGGGAACGTCATCGAAGCCCACCAGACTGATGTCACTGGGAATGCGGATGCCGTGCTCCTGCAGGGACCGTGCCACGCCCACGGCCTGGTTGTCATTGGCGGTAACCACGGCTGAGGGCATGGACGTGCCGCTCATGCCCCGCTGATCGATCAGGTGATTCATCAGCGTGTAGGACTCCCCCGCCTCCCAGCTGCGGGCGTGGACCACGGCCGTTCGTATGCGGCAGCGGGCGCAGGCCACCTTCCAGGAGGCCAGCCGGGTGGCGGCATCCCGCCACTGAGAGGGGCCGGCCATATACAGCACCCGTCGATGGCCCCGGGAGACCAGCAGTCGGGCCAGACACTGCACAGCGCCCCACTGGTCGATTCCGGTCAGGGCTATCCGGCCGTCGCCCCGCCGGTGGCTCAGGGCTTCTTCGACGCTGGTGATGCCGTGCGTGGAGGTGACGATGACACGGGGCTGGCTGACTTCTACCTGGCAGGCGGCCTGGAACATGGTGTCGGTGGGCGTCAGGAAGATGAAGGCATCCACATTCTGCTCTAGGAAGGTGCCGCAGAGCTCTTGGAATCCGGAAAGCGTGCAGGTTGACTCGTCCACCATCATGACCGACATGAACAGGCCATGGGAACGGGCTACGGTCTCAATGGCTGTAATCGATGAGACAGGTCCAAAGAGACTGACACCGCCCGCCACCAGTCCGATGGTTCGGCTGCGACTGGATGCCAAGGCCCGCGCAGAGTTGCTGGGTCGGTAGCCCAGCTTTCTGATGGCTTGCTGCACCTTGACCCTGGTTGCCGGCGAGACGTCCTTGGAATTGTTGATGACCCTGGACACAGTCTGGTGGGAGACACCGGCCAGCCGGGCAACCTCGAACATGGAGGGGCGCTTGGACCGTGACCTGCCGCCGCTGCCTGCGGGCATGTGACCTTCTTCCGATAGCCGTTTCGACCGTTCCGATATTAGCCCCTGCCGGGACCGGATGAAGGCAAATGCCAGCTGACCCGATGCAGACGGCTGGGCCCCAGGCGGCGAATGGCATCCAGGTGTGCAGGCGACCCATAGCCCTTGTTGTGCTCCCACTGGTATGGGGCCAGGGCGGGATCCGAGGCGGCCAGCCGGACCATGAGCTGGTCACGGGTGACCTTGGCTATGACCGCTGCGCAGGCCACACTGGCACAGTGGGCATCACCCTTGACCTGGGTGGAAACCTTGGGCAGAACCGGGATGTCGGGGGCGTCAAAGCTGTCGGCGGCCGGGGTGATGTAGTCATGGGGGCCGTCAAGGATGGCAGCCAGGCGGCTGTCAGGCCCCAGGTCCATCCCATGCTCCAATTCGGTCAGCGCACGCAGGGCGGCGATGCCCAGAGCGTGAACGATGCCCCACTGGTCGATCTCATGGTTGGAGCAGGCCCCCACCGCCCAGCCGGCAGCCCAGTCCTCCAGATCACGGTACATGGCCAGCCGACGCGCAGGGGTCAGCATCTTGGAATCCGCCACCCCGTCAGGGACTTTCAAATGGGGCAGGTCGGCGGACCTGACCGCCACCACGCCGACCATGGCGGGACCCGCCAGGGCTCCCCGACCGACCTCATCCAGGCCCAGCACATACTCAGCTCCCTGGTCAGCCAAGGCAGCCTCGGTGGCCAGGGTTGGCAGAATCCGCCTCACAGCCGGTTCAGTCCTGCGTCGGGTCGGGCACGGCGTCGAAGACCTTGTGCTGGTTATTGAGCAGCTTCCAGCTGCCCACCGGGTAATAGGTCAGCAACGCAGTGCCTTTGATGTTGTCTATGGGAACCAGACCATTATGGCCGTCGTCCTTGTGCAGGCGGGAATCTGCAGAGTTGGAGCGATTGTCGCCCATGACAAAGACATGCCCAGGGTCGACCTTGATTTTGAAAGGGAAGGAGCTTGGCTCTACTCCTGGGCGCAGGTAGGAGCTCTCGTCAAGGGCTACACCGTTGACGGTGACCGGGGCGCCATGACCCTTGCAGGCCACCGTGTCGCCGGGCATGCCAATCAGACGCTTGACCAGGTGATTGCCACGAAAGCTGGGCGAGGATTCATCACCGAGCCAGTCAGCTGGATCAGTAAAGACCACCACATCCCCACGGCGGGGAGCCACCATGGATCTGGTCAGCCTATGAGTGGTCAGGATTCTATCCCCGATGCCCAAGGTGTTCTCCATGGAGCCGGAAGGGATGATGTAGTTGCAAATCAAAAATATGCGCAGGATGGAGACCACTACCAGCAGGACAACCAGCTCGAACAAGAACTCGGGCAGAAAGCCACGCTCACCGAGACGTGGGTGGCTGCCCCTGGCGGAGCCGCGTCCACCAGGGTGGCCGTGGGCATGACGGGGTGGCACCGGGGCTGAGGTGGCCTGCCTGCCGTCCGGGTACCAGAGTCCTGACGGGGTCGTTTCCTCATCCCGAAAGGCCATATTCACTCCTTGTCATCCGCAGAAAACCACACACTAACTAACAGAATAGGTCCCGCATGCCTCATAGCGTACACACCCAAGCATGAAAAAACCCGGGAGAACTGCATCCCGGGTGTTTACGGCCAAGGTCTGGGCTGGATCGCCCCGGCAAAATCCTACTTGTCGGACTCGGCCTTGTTGTCGCGCCGCTCGACAATACGGGCGGCCTTGCCGTGCAGCCCACGCAGGTAGTAGAGCTTGGCACGGCGGACACGGCCGTGGCGCAGCACCTTGATGGAGTCAATCTGCGGGGAGTGCAGAGGGAAGCGACGCTCGACGCCCACGCCGAAGCTGACCTTGCGCACCAGAATGGTCTCGCGCACACCGGAGCCCTGACGGGCGATCACCACGCCCGTGAAAGCCTGGATACGGGAGTTGTTGCCCTCGGTGATGTTGACGTTGACCTCGACGGTATCGCCGGGACGGAAGTCGGGGATCTGCTCCGCAGGCTTCATGTGGCTGGCGTCAAATTCCTGAATCGCATTCATGCTGTTCCTCCATGGCCGCCGCACATCGACCCATGTCATGGATCGCAACCCACAGGGAAGCGATCCTGAACGGAACCCGACGGTCTGCCGTCGGGGGTGCCGATCCGCCGGAGCATCCGGCTGGACCTGAAAGGAAGGGAGCCCATGCGGCAGCTACCCTTCCGGCAAACAACTGTCCAATAATATACCACGAGCCGGACCTGCAAGGCCCGGCTGGGCATCAGCGGCGGTGGGCCCTGTAGAAGGCGATCAGAGACTTAGTGGACTGATCCTGCTCGGCCAGCGCCTGGTCGTCCCGGGAGATGGCCGGAGTGATCTCGCGGGCCAGCTTCTTGCCCAGCTCAACTCCCCACTGGTCGAAGGAATCAATGCCCCAGACGGTGCCCTCGGTCAGTGTGATGTGCTCGTAGAGGGCAATCAGCTCGCCCAGGGCTGCCGGGGTCAGCGCATCGCCGAAAATGGAGGTGGTGGGCCTGTTGCCGGTGAAGACCCTGGCCGGGACGATGGCCTCGGGAGTGCCCTCGGCACGGACCTCATCAGCGGTCTTGCCGAAGGCCAACGCCTTGGTCTGGGCCAGGAAGTTGGCCAGGAAGAGCTCGTGCACGTCCTGGTCGCCGTCCTTGGCCGGGTTGGGAGTGTTGGCGAAGGCGATGAAATCAGCAGGAATCAGACGGGTGCCCTGATGGATCAGCTGGTAGAAGGCATGCTGGCCGTTGGTGCCGGGCTCCCCCCAGAAGATTTCGCCGGTCAGGCTGGTCACCGGGGTGCCATCCCAGCGCACAGACTTGCCGTTGGACTCCATGGTCAGCTGCTGCAGGTAGGCCGGGAAACGGTGCAGATACTGGTCATAGGGCAGCACGGCGTGCGAGTGGGCGCCGAAGAAGTTGACATACCAGACGTTGAGCAGGCCCATCAGGGCCACCACGTTCCGATCCAGAGGAGTGGCACGGAAGTAGCGGTCTACGGTGTTGAAGCCCTTGAGGAACTCCTCGAAGCGCTCGGGGCCGATGGTGATAGCCAGGGAGGTGCCCACGGCGGAATCCACCGAGTACCGGCCGCCGACCCAGTTCCAGAAACCGAAGACGTTCTGCGGATCGATGCCGAAGTCGCGCACCTTGTCCAGGGCAGTCGAGACGGCAATGAAGTGCCGACGGATGGCCTCGGCCGAACGGTCTTCGCCGTCCTTGGACAGCAGGCCACGCTCCCCAAGGCTCTTCAGGAGCCAGGCGCGGGCCTGGCGTGCGTTGGTCAGGGTCTCCAGTGTGGTGAAAGTCTTGGAGACGATGATGAAGAGCGTGGTTTCCGGATCCAGATCGCGCGTCTTCTCGGCCAGATCGTTGGGATCGATGTTGGAGATGTAGCGGGCGCTGATGCCGGCATCAGCATAGGGCTTCAGAGCCTCGTAGGCCATGACCGGGCCCAGGTCGGAGCCACCGATGCCGATGTTGACCACCGTGGTGATCCGCTTGCCGGTCAGACCGGTCCAGCTACCCGAGCGGACCTGGTCGGCAAAGGCATAAATGCGATTGAGGGTGTCGCGGACGTCGCCCACCACATCCTGCCCGTCCACGATCAGCCGGCCGCGGTCCTCCTCGGGACGGCGCAGGGCTGTGTGCAGAACGGCCCTGTCCTCGGTGTTGTTGATGTGCTCGCCGTTGAACATGGCCTCGATCCGCTCCTCAAGGCCGACCTCGCGGCCCAGCTGAGCCAGCAGGGACAAGGTCTCGGGCTGAATCAGGTTCTTGGACAGGTCGATATAGAGATCGCCCAGCTCGAAGCTGAGCTTTTCGGTGCGCTGCGGGTCCTTGGCGAACCATGCGCGCAGATCGATCCCCTGGCGCTGCATGTCGTCGAAGTGCTGGTGCAAGGCCGCCCAGGCCTTGGTGCTGGTAGCGTCCACTGGAGGATTGATGGCCATGGTTGTTCGGGTCCTTTCATGAGGTGATGCCCGGTCTGCCGAGCACCCGGTTCTGTATCCCAAACTACTCACAAAAGCAGACAGAAGACAACAAAATCGGCCAACCTTCTTAGCTGGACCGGATCGCTCTCAGAGTATGTCGTCACAGCCGTACTGGGCCAGCTTGGCCACCATGTCCTTGACTTCCTGACTGCGGGCCCGAGGGGCCACCAGGAGAGCATCGGGAGTGTCGACGACGATCATGTCATCCACGCCCAGAAGGGCGACCGTGCGTTCGGAGCCGGGCACGACCATGTCTCCGGCTGAATCCAAGTACATGACCCGGTCGGCATCACCAAGAATCTTGATGTTGCGCCTGTTGGACGACGGAAGCAGACCCGCCACTGAATTGAAGTCGCCAATGTCATCCCAATCGAAGCCCCCTGGAACAACCGCCACCCCGCCGGCCGCCGATAATGGCTCGGCCACGGCATAGTCGAAGGCGATCTTCTCGATGCCTGGCCAGTGCTCCTCCATGGCCTGGCTGCGCGCCTGCTCGCCCTGGTCCCAGACCCGGGCAATGGCCATAACTGCGGCGTGGAGCTCCGGCTTGTAACGACGCAGGCAGTCAAGGAGCACCTGCGCTTGCATGACGAACATGCCGGCATTCCATCGGTACTCCCCTGTTGACAGGTAGGCCTGCGCCGTAGAGGCATCCGGCTTCTCGACGAATTCGCTGACCAGGCAGGCATCCGGGGCTTCAGGAATGCGATCGGCCAGGGAGGGGCCTTGGTGGATATAGCCGAAGGCGGTGGAGGGACGGGAGGCTGCGATGCCGATGGTGGTCACATAACCGGCTCGGGCCGCCGCCACCGCCTGCTCCACTGAGGCAGCGAACGCTTTGTCGTCTCGGATGACGTGGTCGGCGGCGAAGGAGCCCACGATGATTTCCCCACCGTGCCGCTGGGCCAGCACAGCAGTCGCCAAGGCTATAGCCGCCGTGGAATCGCGAGGAACAGGCTCCGCGAAGAGCGCGTCCTCAGCCAGGTCCGGAAGCTGCTGACGCACCTGGTCCACATGCCGCTGGCCCGTGGAGACGACCACATGATCGGCCCCGCAGATGCCAGCCAGCCGGTCAAAGGTGCCCTGGATCATTGTTCTGCCTGATCCCAACAGATCGTAGAGGAACTTGGGCCGGTCCTGGCGGCTCAATGGCCAGAGCCGGGTACCCACGCCACCGGCCGGAATGACGGCATAGAAATCATTGAGATCCATGCCTTCCATTGTGTCAAGAAGCTTGTACACCCTCGGTCCGAAGCCCAAGGCGTTTTTTATCGCGCGCATCCAGTATGATGTAGCATGTTGTCTTCTTCCGGCATGTCCGGACGGGAGGCGAAGGCCACTTTAGCTCAGTTGGCAGAGCGTCTCACTCGTAATGAGAAGGTCGACAGTTCGATTCTGTCAAGTGGCTCTTCTACCAGCTGCTTTTTAAACGGCGAGGTATGTCGTACGCGCGAGTGGCGTAATGGTAGCCGCGCAGGATTTAGGTTCCTGTGTCTTCGGACGTGTGGGTTCGAGTCCCATCTCGCGCACAGGAAACACAGGCAGGGCCTGCGCTCATACCCCAAATTCCATGGATACGAGCGCAGGCCCTGCCTTATGCCGCGGAATCAGTATCGGCTCTCTTGCCTGTTCCTTAAACAGGCGACAAAGCCGACCAGACCCAGTGCCAGCATCGCTAGTATCTTGAGCACGGAAAGCGGCCATCCTCCAGTGAGGGGCAGGGAGGCATTGGAGGGCCGGAATTCCAGCGCGTGCGATACTGCGGCTGACTCGTTTCCTCCCTTGAAGTTGCCGCTTTGAGGATCAGGGCTTTCAGCATCATCGGAAGAAACCTGGGCAGTGATTATCCCCTTGTTTATCCCCTCAGGGGTACTCGCCTGCCATGAACCCTGGTCTCCCACGGCGACATCGGTGCTTGTATTGCCGGGCCAGGTCCAGGTTATATGGACCAGCGTGCCTTTGGTCTCAGGAATCCTGGTGTTTCCGTTGACATACTTATAGGCCTTGCCCGCTACCTGGAAGGCATCATACCGTTCCAAGGTCAGAGTGGTTGGCGTGATGTCGACCTTTTGGTTGATGGAAACCGGATCCGAAGGGGCATTCAGAGGGTTGATCATCTTGACCTGGAAGGTATACTTTTCCGTCTCGTCGTCACCGTTGTAGCCCTTGAATTTGTCAGCTGGTATGTTCAAGGTCCAAGCCCATGTGGAAGCCGTCGTCTTGACGACATTCAGCACAGAGCCTGACGTGGGGTCCGTGAAGGAGGGAGGCCCAGTATTGACCGCCGAGTCCCTTTGGAAGGTGTTGGACGGAGTGGTCACCAGACTGGTCCAGTCCGAGGCAGTGTTCTGTTTCATGGAAATGGCCATCTTGGAATCGGTCATCCCCAGACCTCCCGAAGACCAGGCTGTATATATAGGTGAAACCGTGCCCTTGAAGGTGACGACCGAGTTTGCCGGCAGATTCCCGTTTTTCGTATGGGGCACCGTAACAGAGAGCTTGCCATCGGGAGCCTTCTCGTTGGAGACGAAATAGGCTGTTCCTATGTTCGAGAAGAGCGAGGTCAAACCAAACCCGGAGGCTGACTCGGTCACCCAGGCGTGATAGCGCCTGTAGCCGTTATACTTATTGCCGGGATCCGGCGACGGATACTGCTTGTTGGTGTCCTGTATCTGCCAGGACCCTCCCTGTTTGCTCTTGGGATCAACCTTGCACACGGTCTCTCCCAGCTTGAACCCCCAGGAGTCCGAACTTTTCACCAAGTCATCGCTGCTCTTGGTCTGCCCTTCCTTGAAGGGTTTGCTGGGATCCTCGCCATAAAGGGTAACCGTGTTGGGATGCGTGTCGTCTTTGGAGGGAGTGCACTCACCACTGACCACCGGGTCAAGCGTGCCGGTATAGACGCTCCCCGAGGCATTCAAGGAGCCGTCGGCATCATTCTGGATGTTGGTTATGGTCGGATCATTGGGACGAGGCACGTCATACTTATAGAAGGCAGTGTCAATGGTCCATCCCGTGTCCAGATTTTTATCTTTTTGCGTAGCATCCATATCGTCCGTTATGCCGACAAGACCCACTCGCATTGGGTTGTATACTTCTGGGTTGACCGTGCAGTTGTTGCTGGTGCCGGTGTCATCCATATTCCTGGTCACAGGCCAGGTGACCAGCTTGAAGTACCCGTCGAAGCCCTCTTGTTCCGTAATGCGCTTGAAATCGATTGATCCGTCTTTTGCCTGCGGACCCGTCGGATTTGCTGCGTTCACGTTCAGCTCGTTTGCTGGACCTGTCGCCGGCTGCGCTATATTCGAGGCTTGAACGCCGGAATTATTAGCGTTGTTGGTTCCCACATCGTATTGAATGCCCCAGGAGGTTGTCTTTGCGTTGTTCTTGCTGATTTGTTGTTTATTGCCTAACAGTACTGGTTTGGGCGTCAAGGAATCGACAGGCATCCACTGGCTGTTTTTAAGACCAACCCACTGGTAGTAGTAAGAATCGGTCTTGGAGCATATATTGCTCCCGCCTCGGACATTGAACCAATAGACAAAGAAGGAGTTGGGCGGTGCTATCCCTGGGTTATAGGGTTTGCTCTGATTGTTTCCCAGATCAACTGAAAGCCCATAATCGGTTACCAGGCCCCAGTTGGCCTGATGCCCGCTCCACAGCACCGGATAATTGTCCCAGCCGACAAAGGATGCAGGCCCGCTGCAGCGGTTCGGATCGCTGGCGTAGCAATCGCCCATGTACAGCTTTATGTTTTTCCCCTGATCTGCAGTGATGTTGGAGACCGTATCGCCTAAACCGACCAAAGATTCAGGATGGAAGTCAGTGCAATCATCACTATTATAAGCCCACGGGAAAGAGCCGCAGGTCAAAGTATTCTGCGGACCAACAACCGCATAGAGGTTGAGCGGCTGAGGATAACCCCCCGCCTGGTAATATTGCGGGTTATCGTTTTTGTCTCCATAAGACAAATCTCCTTCAATGGAGATTACCAGAAAATCATAAAGGCCAGAGTTGATCACCTTGTGGACCGTGAAGTATTCGTTCTGGTTATACGCCCATTTCACTGCACCAGCGCCAGGGTCGGCAATAGAAGTTGGTTTATTGGGATCACTGCTGTCTGACGGTATGGTCTGCATATAACGCAGTCGCCGATAGTGCGTTTTGCTGGTCTCTCCCTCGAATTCGTAGAAGAAAGACAATGCACAAGTTTGCGTTCCAGCCGCAGAGGAATCATCCCCGTTTTGGCATTGCGGATCGAATGCGCCATGCTTCACACGCAGGATGAAGTCCATGCGCAGCTCATCCTCGTAGGAATCAATTTTGTCATTATAAGCCAGAAGTTTATAGAGCAACGGCTTTGCGCTTGCTGTTGCGCCTTGCGCATCGGTGGCATTGGCCTGGTTTGCCGAAAGAGCGCTCAGCCCAAGGGGAACGACCATGGCCAGCGTCGCCAAAAGAGTTATCAAAACAGCGATGATAGGGCGATCCACATGCTGTGGACCCTTAGTGCCCCGTTCTTGCAAATGCTTCAACACGCTACCCCCCACACCACGATGAGACCATCTCTAGGATCAGATGGACTGCACGCTTGATATGTCCCCAGTGCAGGCCACAAAACCTTAGATCACAAGTGCCGCATCTTCATTTACGGTGTCTTCTATCCCCCTTACTTGCTTTAAGGGTACCGAAATTGAAGGCGTAATCTGGGATTCAAATAGGGTGTTTTCACAGCCGGTATTCCACGGTCTTTCACGGTGTTGACTCCGCCAGGCCTATCAGCCTTTTATATGGCCGTCCCCCAGCACCCAGCTGACGAGAATCGGCATGATGGCTGCCAATGCTTTGCCCCTGTGCGATATGGCATTCTTCTGGTCCGAGGTCATTTCCGCCGAGGTTAGCAGTCGCTGTTTGCCGGTGCCCTGCGGCTGATCCCTCGGTACGAAGATCGGGTCGTAGCCGAACCCGTTTTCCCCACGTGCCTGGCGGATGATGGTTCCAGGCATCTCGCCAAGCCTGGTCACCTGGCACCCACGGACGGCATATCCTGGCACATCCGGAACGACCAGGGCGGCAGCACAGACAAACCGCCCTCCCCTGTGGTCGTCAGGAATGTCGTTCAGCTGGTTCAGCAAGAGCTCCAAGTTGGCCTGGTCGTCGCCGTGACGGCCGCTCCATCTTGCCGAAAGGATCCCCGGGGCGGCGCCCATCACATCAACGACCAGCCCCGAGTCGTCCGCCAGCGCAGGCAAACCGGACTCATGGGCAGCCTGCCCAGCCTTGAGAAGGGCGTTCTCCTGAAAAGTGGTGCCGGTCTCCACCGGATCGGGCAGGCCCAACTGGCCGGCCGAAACCAACTCGATCCTCTGGCCCTCATCGGCCAGGAAACCGTCAAGTATGCAACGAAGCTCACGTAGTTTGCCCTCGTTGTGTGTGGCCACAACCACTGTTTTGCCCTGCCCCATACCGATCCTTTTCGCTAAAATGCCCGCCCCAGGCGTCAGTCAGCTGCCAGAGCCTTGCGCTGAGCGGCCTGAAGCTCCTTGTTCCCCTTGGATGCCAGGTCCAGCAAAAGGCCGAGCTCTTGACGGCTGAAGGGGCGATGCTCCGCCGTTCCCTGTATCTCTATGAAATCGCCGGAGCCTGTCATCGACACGTTCATATCAGTCATGGCCCGGCTGTCTTCCAAATAGGGAAGGTCCAGCATGGGCTTGCCATCGATGATGCCCACCGAGACGGCCGAGACGCAATCCTTGGTCACCTTGTCGGCGCTACGGATGTGATGGTGGTCCTGGGCCCATCTGAGGGCATCGACCATGGCCACATAGGCGCCGGTGACTGAGGCGGTACGAGTGCCGCCGTCGGCCTGAAGCACGTCGCAGTCAAGCTGGATCTGATTCTCGCCCAGAGCCTTCATATCCACCACACCGCGCAGGCAACGGCCTATCAGCCGGCTGATCTCCTGGGTGCGGCCGCCGACCTTTCCCCGGACCGATTCTCGTGCAGTCCGGTCGCTGGTGGCCCTGGGAAGCATGGCATACTCGGCCGTAACCCAACCCAGGCCGGAGTCCTTGCGCCAACGGGGCAGCGTCGGGGTAAAGGAGGCGGTGCACATAACCCGGGTCTTGCCACACTCGATCAGCACCGAACCCTCAGGAGCCTCCGTCCAATGCCTGGTGATGACGACCGGTCGCAACTCATCAGCCGCCCTGCCGTCAGGCCGTAGCACGGCACCCTCCTGGAGCATGTCCTTGATAGCAACCATCAGTGATGATCCTTTCCGTTCCGCCCAGGCTCCCCTGGTCTGGTCCCCATTATTCCGTCAGCCGTCTACCGATCAATGGTCAGCGGTGTCTTGGCCGGCAGGATGCGATCGATCAGGAAGATGACCAGCGATAGGGCGAAGAAGACGACCAGGTACTCAGCCAGGTTGACCATCAACTGGGCCCAGCCCAGGTGTCCGAGGTCCAAGAAGGCATAGGGGTAGGGGTTTCCGCCCGGCTCCGGTCCTGAATGAGGCCAAATGGCGGCCCTGATCAGCACGAAAGCTACGTAGAAGGGGAAATAGATCAGCCAGGTCAGCACGTTGTGCCAGTGGAAACGACGATGAGGGTCGAACAAGAGGAAGTCCACCGATGCCAGGATGGGACTGATGACGTGAATCATCCATGTGGTCCGGATGCCCAGGACAAGCTTATAGTCCGTGCTGTTCAGCCCCAGAACCAGAATGGCCACCAGCCCGGTGATGACGATGTAGAGCGTCAGGCAGCCTTTGAGCCAAGCTGGAGGCTGGATGCCCTTGAGCAGGGTGGCCGCTCCGGCCCAGAGCATGACCAGACCTAGGGCGATATTGGTCTGGAAGGTAAAATAGACCCACTTATTGCCGATTCCCAACAGCCAGGCCTCGTAGGTGCCGCCCAGGCAGAAAAAGGCGATCAGCAACCGGTAGATGCCCACAACGAATCTCATGCGGACCAGCTTATCCCGACCTTGGGAGGGCAGGGCGAGCCAGGTGGTCAGAGGATTAGACTGGGTGCCAACCAAGGGCTTTTCCACCCACAAAGGGGAAGATATGAATGCCGAAAACAACAGTAAGTCCACCGGAACCTCCACGGCTCTGATGACCGATATGTACGAATACACCATGCTGGATGCCGCCTTGCAGGATGGTACGGCTGGACGCCAATCCGTCTTCGAGGTCTACACCCGGCACCTGCCGGCAGGACGCCGCTACGGGGTGGTAGCAGGCACTGGGCGGATTCTGGATGCGCTGGCGGATTTCCAGCCCAGCGAGGATGAGCTTCGCTTTTTGTCCGACCGTCACATCGTCAGCCAGACCACCATCGACTGGCTGGAACACTTCCGCTTCACCGGTACCATCCGCGGCTACCGGGAGGGCGAGATATTCTTCCCCAACTCCCCCATTCTGCAGGTCGAAGGCAGCTTCGGCGAGTGCACCCTGCTGGAGACCCTGATCCTGTCCATACTCAACTACGACTCGGCTGTGGCATCGGCTGCCTCCCGCATGGTCACCGCGGCAAAGGGCCGACCCTGCATGGACATGGGCGCGCGCCGGGCCAACGAGTATGCGGCCGTGGCGGCGGCCAGAGCGGCCATAGTCGGCGGATTCCAAGGAACCTCAAACCTGCTGGCAGCCAAAGAATACGGCTTCAAGGCCATCGGAACCGCAGCCCATTCATTCACCCTCCTGCATGACAGCGAGCGCGAGGCCTTCCAAGGGCAGATTCAGGCCCTAGGCAAGGGAACAACCCTGCTGACCGACACCTACTCCATCGAGGAGGCCGTAAGGACGGCTGTCGAGGTAGCCGGACCAGAGCTGGGAGGGGTCCGCATCGACTCCGGAGACCTGGGCTCGCTGGCCCAGCAGGTCCGCGCCCAGCTGGACTCACTGGGAGCCACCAAGGCCACCATCACCGTCACCAACGATCTGGACGAGTACGCCATCGCCTCCCTGCAGGACGCTCCGGTTGATTCCTACGGGGTGGGCACCATGCTGGTCACCGGTTCGGGAGCCCCCACCTGCGCCATGGTCTACAAACTGACCGAGCGAGAGAACTCCGACGGGGTTATGCAGGCCGTCGCCAAGAAGTCGGTGGGTAAGGCTTCGGTGCCGGGACGCAAGCTGGCCTACCGTTCCTACCACAACGGAGTGGCCGACGCCGAGCACGTCATCTCGGGTGCCGAGGAGGCTCTGGCAGCCTATAAGCCTGAGCAGGAATGGCGGGATCTGCTGGTCACCTATGTGGACCATGGCCAGAGCATGCCAGAGTACCAGGGTGGGCAGGCCGTTCTGGATGCCCGGGAGCACCGGGCCAAGGCCCTTGAGGAGATGCCCATCAACGCCCTGAGCCTGATGAAGGGCGAACCAGTCCTGCCCACCCTAGTGAGGAGCATCTGATGAGCGTGCAATCCGCAACCTACCAGCCCGACCCGAGCCGATACGATTCCACAACCTACCGGCGCTGCGGCGACAGCGGCCTGAAACTGCCGCCCATCTGCCTGGGCTGCTGGCACAACTTCGGTGACACCACGCCCCTGGAACGTATGCAGGAGCTGTGCACGACGGCCTTCGACCATGGCATCACCCACTTCGACCTGGCCGACAATTACGGTCCCGGACCAGGCGCCGCCGAGCGCAACATGGGAATCATCCTGCGGCGGTGTTTCAGCCACCATCGCCAGGAGCTGGTCATCTCCACCAAGGCCGGTTATGAAATGTGGCCTGGCCCTTATGGGGACTTCGGCTCACGCAAGCATTTGCTGTCCGGACTGGACCAGAGTCTGAAACGGCTGGGACTCGACTATGTGGATATCTTCTACCACCACCGCCCCGACCCGGACACGCCTCTGGAAGAGACCATGGGCGCCCTGGCCCAGGCGGTCACCAGCGGCAAGGCCCTCTACCTAGGACTGTCCAACTACGACGGGCCGACCATGAAGCGGGCCTCGGCCATCCTGAACGAGATGCACGTTCCCTTCGTCATCAACCAGAACCGCTATTCCATCTTCGACAGAACCATCGAGGACAACGGTCTCAAACAGGCAGTGCTGAAAGAAAAAAAGGGACTGATCACCTTCAGCCCGCTGGCCCAGGGACTGCTGACCGACCGCTACCTGCATGGGATTCCCGAGGACAGCCGGATTCGTGCCGACGGTCGCTTCCTCAAGGAGTCCGCCCTGACCCCACAGCGGCTGAAGCAAATCCAGGCGCTGAACGACCTGGCCCGTCAACGCGGCCAGAGTCTGGCAGAGATGGCCCTGGCATGGCTGCTTAGGGACCCCGCTGTCACCTCGGTGCTCATCGGCGCCTCCAAGCCCGAGCAGATTCTGGACAATCTCAAGGCTGTGCAGTCGGCCGATTTCAGCCAGGAAGAGCTTGAGACGATCGACCGGATCGCCTTGGGCAAGCAGTCCTGAAGTAGCCTGGACCGCTCAGCAACGCTCAGTGGCTGCCGCCGGTCATCTGTTCGTAGATGCGCTTGCAGTCCGGGCAAACCGGATACTGGGAGGGGTCATGCTTGGGCACCCAGACCTTGCCGCAGAGGGCTACGACAGGCCGGCCGGTCAGCTTGGACTCGGCGATGCGCTCACGGGAGACGTAGTGGGCGAACCGGTCGGCATCGCCCTGGTCGTTCAGCCGGGTTTTCTCGGCGGTCTCGGTGTCCGGACGGTCCAGAACGGCCGTACCGGTGCCCTGGTCGGGGTTCTGCTCCCGCTCCGGATCCTCCATGCGAATGCTCTTGCTTGCAGTCATGACACCTATGGTACGGCGGCGAGCTGCACGTTCGCTCCCTATGACGCGCTACGCTGAGAATCATGACTATCGCTGTATGCCCTGGCTCATACGATCCGGTCACTTCCGGCCACATGGATGTGATCGAACGCTGCGCCTGCTTCTTTGAGACGGTCCACGTGGTTGTGGCCGTCAACGCCGCCAAGACCCCCATGTTCAGCGAACAGGAGCGGGTGGCCATGATCCGCCGGGCCCTGGACGAGGACGGGTACCCGAACATCACCGTAGCCTCTACCGATGGCCTGATCACCGACTACTGCCGTAAGGTGGGTGCCTCGGTCATCGTCAAGGGACTGAGGCAGAACGGGGACTATGAGGCCGAGCTGGGCATGGCCCTGGTCAATCGCAAGCTGTCCGGGGTTGAAACGCTCTTCCTGCCAGCCGACCCGGTGCGGGAGCACATCTCCAGCACCATCGTCAAGGACGTGGCCAGACACGGAGGGGACATCACCGGCATGGTCCCCGACAGCGTCGTGAACGCACTGATAGGCACTTTGCACAGGGACACACCGCACACGGAAAAGAGTCAATGATGAACGAGCAGACCCAGGAAAGGGACGATGACGAGCCTATCGATGACTCGACCAGAGCAAGCGCTCCCAGGCACGCAGTCGACATGAAGGACCTGCCCGACCTGCAGGAGGACAGAAGCGAGAGCGGGAATCCTCGATCGGAATTCACCACCGTTTATGACATCATCGACCGGATTCAGGCCATGCTGGATGAGGCCAAGGCCCCCATTTTCAGCCCGGGACTGGTCAAGGTGGACCGGGACGAGCTGTCCGACGACCTCAATGAACTCAAGAAAATGCTGCCAGTGCAACTGGAGCGGGCCTCGGCGCTCATGAGGGAGGCGGAGCGTCGGCTGAACACGGCGCAGACCCAGGCCAACGCCACCATATCCGATGCCCAGAGTCGAGCTGCGGACATCGTCAAGGAAGCCGGTGAGCAGGCACGCTTCCTGGCCGGCCAGGAGAATGTGGTGGCCATAGCCCGGCAGAATGCCCAGACCATCATTGACACGGCCCAGGCCCAGGCAGACCGTCTGGTCCAGGGAGCCAATGGCTACGCCGCCCAGGTCATGGGCGAGCTTGATACCCAGTTGGACAAGATGGGTCAGGATGTGCGTGCCGGCCTGGAGGTTCTCCACCAGCGTGAGCAAGAGGCGGCGCGTAGCATGAACGCGTCAGCTCCGGACCAAGGAGAGGAGACGCAGGGATGAGCAGACCGGAGGATTCCCCCTGGGCGGTTTCAGTGGCTCAGGTGTCGACGCGAGCAGGGCAGAGCACCCGGGTGGACCGTGATTTTCCAGCCCCGGAAGGCATCGGCGACCAGGTGGTGGGCATCCCTGCAGGAACGCCCGTGCATGTGGAGGGTGACATCGACTCCCTGGTGGATGGCCTTTTGTTGCAGGCCCACATCAGCGTGCCTTTGAACACCGAATGCACCCGCTGCCTGAGGCCCGTCAATACCAGCATCCAAGACGATCCGGTGGTCTTCTTCCCATACAAGGAGCCCGAACCAGAGCCGACCCATGGCAAGGAGGAGATTCTGGCCCAACAGGACGAGGCCAGCGGCCAGACCTATCCTCTGGTCAGCGGAGGCGCCTTTATGGATTTGGAGGCCCTCCTGCGTGACACCCTGGTGGAGGCCCTTCCCCTGCAGCCCCTGTGCCGACCCGACTGCCGGGGTCTGTGCCCCCAGTGTGGCATGGATCTGAATGACCATCCCGATCACCACCACGAGATGATGGACGATCGCTGGGCTGCCTTGGAGGGACTGAAGCAGCGTCTGGAGCAGGAGGAGAACCCCGGCAGCGACGGCCAGACTGGCGAATGACCGGAGGTTGCGGTAGACTGCTCTACGCTTAAGCTCGAAGTATTCGATCGAAACAGAGGACAATATGGCACTGCCAAAGTACAAGACCTCGCGCGCCAACACCCATTCCCGGCGCGCCAACTGGAAGACCCAGGCCGCCGCTACGGTGACCTGCCCCAACTGCGGAGCTCCTGCGCTGCCGCACATGGCATGCCCCAGCTGCGGCATGTACCGCGGGCGCGTCTACCGCGACGCCATTCGCTCGCAGTTCAGCAAGTGAGCCGATCGGCGATCGACACGCAATGAGAGAACCCCGGCCATCGACGGGTGGCAGGGGTTTTTCCATATCATCGGACGACAAGGCCGGGAAAGCGAGAAAGACCATATGCAGCAGGAGGAACAGGAGCAAGTGGATTCCGGCAACCAGGCGGCTGAGGATCTCTTCCAGGCCCTAGGTGGCAGGATCAGCCCGGAGTTGCTGGTGCACGCCCTGACCCATCGCTCCTTCGCCCATGAGCACCCAGGCATGCCCAACAACGAACGGCTGGAGTTCCTGGGCGACGCAGTTCTGGAACTGGTGGCCACCGAGACCCTATACAAGGTTCATCCGGACATGACCGAGGGCCAGCTGGCCAAGATGCGGGCCAAGGCAGTCTCCGAGGAGGCCCTGTCGGCCATCGCCCGGCAGAAGCTGCATCTGGGGCAGTATATTCTTCTGGGCCGGGGAGAGAGCGAAAACGGCGGGGCCGACAAGGACTCCATACTCTGCGACACCGTCGAGTCACTGATCGGGTCGGTATTTGTGGAGCACGGCATCGAGGGGGCCAGGACCACCGTCCATACCCTTCTTGACGACACCCTGGCCGAGGTGGCCACCGAGGGGCCAGCACTGGATTGGAAGACCTCGATCACCGTCAAGGCCCACAAGCTGGGCTTGGGCGAGCCCCGGTACGCCATGGCGGTCTCCGGGCCGGAATACGCCCAGGTCTTCACCGCCGAACTGCGACTGGAGGACGGCGGGACCGTGATCGGCAAAGGCCGGGCCAGCAGCAAGCGGAAGGCCCAGCTGGCTGCTGCCGCCCAGGGGTGGAAGCGGCTGGACGATCAGGATCTGCTTGCGGCCCTGCGCGCCGAGCAATCAGCCTGAAGTTCGAGCCGGAATTTCGGCATGCGGTACTGCCGCCACGCCCCGACCAGACCCCTGTTTAGACTATGGGCATAACCCGGAGGTACGCCGTCACGAACGGCATAGGTGCCTCCTCCTGATCGGGAATCGTCCGCCCACCCCGCCGACGCTCCGACAGGTTCGTATTTCGACATGCACGGCCGCAGGTCGGCGCGCAGTCTGGAGGTCGAGAGGAAAGATGAGTCTGCCGACACCTCTGCAAGCGTTCAGCTCGGTACCCAGGAACTGGGACCACGACGACAAGGATGTCCCCGCCCAGGGCGAGCCCATGACGGGAGCCCAGGCGCTTATTCGGTCCCTGGAGGACCTGGGGGTCACCCAGGTCTTCGGCGTTCCAGGAGGGGCCATTCTGCCCGCCTATGACGCCATTGATGAACAGGTGCGCTTCAACTTCACACTGACCCGCCACGAGCAGGCCGCAGGGCATGCTGCCGAGGGCTACGCCGTCTCCACGGGCAAGGTGGGGGTCTGCCTGGTGACCTCCGGACCTGGAGCCACCAATATGGTCACCCCCATAGCCGATGCCATGATGGACTCGGTTCCCCTGGTGGTGGTGACCGGCCAGGTGGGCGTGGACTCCATCGGCACCGACGCCTTCCAGGAGGCCGACATCGTGGGCATCACCTACCCGGTGGCCAAGCACTCCTATCTGGTGACCAAGGCCCAGGACATCCCCCGGGTCATGACTGAGGCCTACCACATCGCCCGCTCGGGAAGGCCGGGCCCGGTAGTGGTAGACCTGAGCAAGACGGCTCAGAACGGCAAAATGCTCTACTCCTGGCCCCAGGAGATGATCCTGCCCGGCTACAACCCGGTGACGCGGGCCCATGGACACGTCCTGGATGATGCCGCCCGGCTCCTGGTCCAGTCACACAGGCCGGTCCTGTATGTGGGCGGCGGAGCAGTCCGGTCAGATGCCCGTCGACAGGTCCAGGAGCTCGTTCGAGCCACCGGTGCCCCCATGGTCACCACCCTGCCTGCGCGAGGCATCGTGCCCGACTCCGATCCTGCAGTTCTGGGAATGCCCGGCATGCACGGCACGGTGGCCGCCAACGGGGCCATCCAACACTCCGACCTGCTGGTGGCCGTGGGCACACGCTTCGACGACCGGGTGACCGGCAGCCTGGAGGACTTCGCTCCGGTGGCCCGGGTCATCCACATCGACATCGACCCGGCCGAAATCGGCAAGAACCGGCAGGCAGATGTACCCATCGTCGGGGACGTGGGCCAGGTGCTGGACGACCTGATCCCGGCGCTCAAGGCGGCCCAACGCACCTGGGGCAAGCCCGACCTCAAGCCCTGGTGGCGGCTGATCGACGGCTGGCGGCACGACTACCCCACCACTTTTGAACCCAGCCCAGACGGCACTTTAGCCCCCCAGTGGGTGGTTCAGACCTTGAGCAACAAGGCCGATCCGAATACCATCTGGGTATCCGGCGTGGGCCAGCACCAGATGTGGGCCAGCCAGTTCATCGACTTCGAACGCACCCGCTCCTGGGTCTCCTCCTGCGGACTGGGGACCATGGGTTACGGCCTGCCCGCTGCAATAGGAACAGCAATCGGCACCAGGGAAGAGGAAGATCCGCGGCCCGTCTGGCTGATCGACGGGGACGGCTCCTTCCAGATGACTTCCGAGGAGCTGGCCACGGCCGGGCAGGCGGGACTGCCCATCCGCATCGCCATACTCAACAACTCGGTCTACGGCATGGTCCGTCAGTGGCAGACCCTCTTCTACGGCAGCCACTATTCCCAGACCAACCTGGAGGACGGCGGCGCAAAGCCCACAGACGGCAACGGCATCCCCGACTTCGTCAAACTGGCCGAGGCCTATGGCTGCCTGGGACTGCGGGCCTTTACCCAGGAGCAGGCCCTTGAGGCCATCGACAAGGCCAACGCAGTGACCGACCGACCGGTCCTGATCGACTTCCGCGTCTGGAAGGATGCCATGGTATGGCCCATGGTCCCGGCAGGCGCCTCCAATGACACCATCATCTATAAGCCTGGCGTGCAACCCCTGGCCGGCATCCGTCCGGAGCAGGAGCAGCCCGAGCCGCATGAGCAGACCGGAGCCGATCGGGCAGCCATGGCCAGCGACGCCGCCGGTCGCATGAACAAGTAGGAAAGGGGCACCACATGGCCAATTATCCAGCATCCAAGCCCGGTTCCGAACGGCACACCCTTTCCGTCCTGGTCGAGAACCGCCCCGGCGTCCTGGCCAGGGTGGCCGGCCTGTTCGCCCGACGCGCCTTCAATATCAACTCCCTGTCCGTCTCGTCGACTGAGCGAGACGATATCTCCCGGATCACGGTCACGGCAGACGTGGAGGCCGTCCCGCTGGAGCAGATCATCAAGCAGCTCAACAAGCTCCTGCACGTGCTCAAGATCGTCGAACTCAAGGGCGACGAGGCCGTGGAGCGCGAGCTGGTTATGATCAAGGTCAAGGCCAATGAACGCAACCGCTCCGACGTGCTGGAGATTGTCAAACTCTTCCGCGTGCGCGTGGTCGACGTCCACCCCGAGTCCCTGACCATTGAGGCCACCGGGGCCGAGGGCAAGTTGGAAGCCCTGCTGCGTCTGCTGCGTCCCTTCGGCATCATCGAACTGGTCCGTTCGGGCGCCGTGGCCGTCACTCGGGGACCCCGGGCCCTGAGCGAGAAGGTACTGGGCTCGCAGATCACCGGCCGCTGACTCATCCTCAAATCCTAGAAGGTGGTGCCCATGACTGACGATGTAATGGAAGGAATGAGCCGGACGGGCCGAATCGAATGGGAGCGGATGGTATCCGGCCAGGTCTATCAGGACACCCACCCCGACATCGATCGCCAAAGGGAACGGGCCGAAAGCCTCTTCATGGAATACAACAGGACCGGCCCCGGACAGAAGCAGGAACGCCGAAGGATTCTGGAAGATCTGCTCGGCCAAGTGGGGCAGGATGTCGTCATCAACCCGGACTTCAGATGCGAGGTAGGCTGCAACATACGGATCGGCAGTCAGACTCTGATCAATTACGGCGCCGTCATGCTGGACAACGCCCCGATCACCATAGGCAGGAACGTGTGGATAGGCCCCGGCGCAGGGCTCTTCTGCACCAACCATGCCCTGGACTATGAGGAGCGGAAGGCTGGTGCCTGCCAGGCCCGACCCATCGAGATATGCCAGGGTGCCTGGCTGGGTGGTCACGTGGTCGTCCTAGGCGGCGTACGGATTGGCCGTGGAGCCGTCATCGGGGCAGGGTCTGTCGTCACCCATGACATACCGGATCAGGTAGTTGCGGTCGGCAACCCCTGCACTGTCCTGCGGCCAATCACCGATGCGGACAGAACCGGTTATCTGGACAGAATTCGTCAGCGGGACCAGGAGAACGACCAGGACCAATAATCCCCTTCCCTGAAAAGCCCACAGCTCATTCCATCCAAGGCTGGCAGTAGATTGGGGAATCATGCCCATCTATGATCTCGGTCTGGAACACGTCGCTCTATCCTTTGCCACCAAAACCATCTTTACGGATGTGACGCAGGGCATCTTCGAGGGTGACCGGATTGGCATCGTGGGCCGAAACGGCGACGGCAAGTCCACCCTGCTGCACCTGCTGAAAGGCACCCAGGAACCCGATCAGGGCCGGGTGACCATGCGCAATGGACTCACCTTTGGCATGCTGGACCAACGTGATCCCCTAAAGGATGCGGACACGGTCCGCAAGGCGGCCTTGGAGAATCGACAAGACTACGAGTGGGCTGCCGACCCCAGATCCCGCGAAATCGTCGAGTCCCTTCTGGGTGGCATGGAGCTGGAGGCCAAGGTGGGCACCCTGTCCGGCGGTCAGCGCCGCAGGGTGGATTTGGCACGGCTGCTGCTCCAGGATTGGGACATACTGGCCCTGGATGAGCCGACCAATCATCTAGATTTGCTCACCATCCACTGGCTGGCCGAACATCTGAAGAACCGCTGGGCCAAGAATTCTGGAGCCCTACTGCTGGTCACCCACGACCGCTGGTTCCTGGACGAGGTCTGCACCTCCATGTGGGAGGTGCATGACGGAACCATCGACCCCTTCGAGGGCGGCTACAGCGCCTACATGCTCCAGCGGGTGGAGCGCGAGCGCCAGGCGGATCTGGCCGAGACCAAGCGCCGGAACCTTGCCCGCAAGGAACTGGCCTGGCTGACCCGAGGCGCCCGGGCCCGCTCGACCAAGCAGAAGTTCCATGTCAAGGCCGCGCAGGAGCTGATCGCCGACGTGCCACCCATGCGCAACAGCCTGGAGCTCAAGCGGATGGCCACCTCCCGCTTAGGCAAGCAAGTGGTGGACTTGGTAGACGTGACCAAAATCTATCCGGGGACCGACTCCGATGCCGCCGAAGGCAATGACAACCGGGTCCCCTCCCCTCATGCCGAACGCCCTCTGATGGGCTCAGTAACAGTGGCCGCTGATCCTAACAAGGATGGTGAAGACGGCCAGGACCGTCCGGGCACTGCAGCGGCCGACACCCTTACCATCAGCGGACACAAGGTCCTGGACGACGTGACCTGGCTAATCGGCCCTGGCGACCGATTCGGCATCGTAGGCGCCAACGGGGCAGGCAAGTCCACTCTGCTGGGTCTGATTGACGGCAGTGTGTCTCCCACGGCAGGACACGTCAAGGTCGGCAAGACGGTCCACTTTGCGGTGCTGACCCAACGTCTGGATGAGCTGGAAAAGCTCGGCCGCTATCGAATCAAAGAGGTCCTCAGCCGCTACAAGCCCACCTATCTGGTCGAAGGCAAGGAGGTGTCCCCGAGCCAATTGATGGAGCGCCTGGGCTTTGAAAGCTCCCAGCTGATGACCAGAATCAGCGACCTGTCTGGCGGGCAGAAGCGCCGTATGCAGCTCCTGCTCATCCTACTGGACGAGCCCAACGTGCTGATCATGGACGAGCCTGGCAACGATCTGGATACCGACATGCTGGCCGTCATGGAAGACATGCTGGACTCATGGCCGGGCACCCTGATTGTAGTCTCCCACGACCGCTACCTGCTGGAGAGGGTGACCGACCAGCAGTTCGCGCTGATCAACGGCAAGGTGGTTCATCTGCCCGGCGGTGTTCAGGACTACCTGGATATGGTCGAGTCTGCCGACCGGGAGGCTGCGGATGCTCCAAGTCAGACATCGGCCAAGGAGACTGGGGATCCCAATCAGGCCAAGGCCGAACGAGTTGCCAGACGAAATCTGAGCAAGCAGGCATCCGCCATCGAACGCAAGTTGGCCAAGCTGGCCGATCAGCGCAAGGAACTTGAACGGCAGATGGCTGAGCACGACCCCGGCGACTATCAGGGCCTCAACGAGCTCAATAGCAAGCTCAAGGACCTGACCGAGCAATCCGATCAGCTTGAGGAAGAGTGGCTGACCATCGGGGAAGAGCTGGAGTAATCTCAGGCGGCAGCCAGCTGGGCGGCCAGGGTCGAGCACCGGGCTGCGAAGGCAGAGAAGATGGCATCGGCCAATGGCTGCATCTGCGGCATCCCTTTGGTAAATTCGTCGCGCATTTTAGCGATTTTGGACTTTTTCATAGAGCCGACCATGCTCGGCACCTGCATCCACTCATCGAAGATGGGGGCTGTCACCTCCAAATGGAACTGCAGACCCAGAGCCGACCCCAGCCGAAAAGCCTGAACCTTGGTGGCCTGGGAGCGGGCCAGCAGCTTGGCGCCCGGCGGCAGAGTGACCTGGTCGGCATGCCAGTGCAGCACATCCGTGTTTTTGCTCCACATGGCCACATCGTCGTCCTGCCCCACCCAGCGGATGGGTCCCATGCCGTATTCGGGCTCCTGGTCCTTCATCAGGGTGCCTCCCAGGGCCCGCGCCACAATCTGATGACCCAGGCAGATTCCCAGAATGGGCTTGTTGGCAGCCATCGCCGCCTTGGCCAGCTTGGTCTCCGCCTTGAGTCCGGGGTGTTGCGCGTAGTCATCGGCCGACATAGGCCCGCCCATGATGACCAGCCCCGCCAATTCACGCGAGCGCGGCAGCTCGGGCTTCTTCTCATCCACGATATTGGTGATCTCGGTGTCCAGCCCGCACTCCTGAAGATTGTCGAGAATGCGACCCGGCTTTTCCCAATCCACATGCTGGAGTACCAGCACCCTAGGTTTCGCCATGATTCCATTCTTGCACACATGCCGTCGGACCGAGTCTGCGGGCTCGGCATTTCCCCCTGGACAGTCAGCAAGCCTTGGTAGGCTCAAGGATATGGACACGAGTTCGCAACCGCATGATTCCAAGGCTTCAGTCAGTCTGGCCGCAGCTGGTCTACGTCTGTATGACACTGCTGATCACCAGGTGACCCCCTTCAGACCCATTGAACCGGGCAAGGTCGGCATCTATGTGTGCGGAGCCACGGTGCAGAGCTCGCCCCACATTGGCCATATCAGGACCACCCTGGCCTTCGACGTGATCCGACGCTGGCTGCTCAGGCTGGGATACCAGGTGACCCTGATCCGGAACGTGACCGACATTGACGACAAGATCCTGACCAAGGCGGCGGCCAACGGCCAGCGCTGGTGGGAGCGGGCCTACATCTACGAGCGCGAATTCACCCACGCCTATGAAACCATGGGAGTCCTGCCACCCACCTATGAACCTCGAGCCACCGGACACATCCCCGAGATGGTCGACCTGATCCAGCGCATCATCGACCACGGCCATGCCTATGTGGTGCCCGACGAGCAGGGCCGACCATCAGGCAACGTCTATTTCGACGTGGCCTCCTGGCCTGAGTATGGTGCCCTGACCCACCAGCAGACCGGCACCCAGCCCGCTGACGAACAGGCCGCCGCCAACGACCGGCTGGGACCCAGTATCGACACCGATGACCAGGCTGCCAACGCCGATGAAGAGCCCGGCAAGCGCGACCCCCGTGACTTCGCACTTTGGAAGGCGCCCAAACCCACCGATCCGCCCACGGCTCGCTGGCAAACACCCTTCGGCACGGGCAGGCCGGGCTGGCATCTGGAATGCTCGGCCATGAGCCACCGCTATCTGGGTGCGGATTTCGACATCCACGGAGGCGGTCTTGACCTTCGATTCCCCCATCATGAGAACGAGATGGCCCAGTCGCACGCAGCCGGCTGGGGGTTCGCCCATCGATGGATGCACACGGCCTGGGTGACCCAGAAGGGCGAGAAGATGAGCAAGTCCCTGGGCAACGGGCTGTCCGTGGACCAGGTGCTATCGCAGCATCCGGCCTGGGTGGTGCGCTATGCCCTGGTCTCAGTGCAGTACCGGTCCATGCTGGAATGGTCCGACCAATCCCTGCAGGAAGCCGAAGGTGCCTACGAGCGCATCAGCAACTTCGTGGACCGGGCCGGACGAATCCTGGGATCACAGCCCGAGCGCACTCGGGTAACGGGACTGGGCGCGGACGATCTGCCAAAGGACTTTGTGCAGGCCATGAATGACGACATCAACGTCTCTGGCGGTCTGGCTGCCCTCTATGCGCTGATCCGTCAGGCCAACGCGACCATGGATGCCAATTCTGAAACTCTGGACCGGAAGTGGCTGGCTAATGCCCTGCTCCAAGTCAGAGCCATGCTTGATGTCTTCGGACTTGATCCACTTGATCCCCACTGGGCAGGAGCCGCGGCCGTCCGTGACAATCGAGCCATGAACACCTTGGATGCCTTGGTAGGCCAGCAGTTGCAGGAACGCAATCAAGCACGAAAAGATCATGACTTCGCCCGTGCCGATGCCATCCGGGACCAGCTGACGGCGGCCGGCGTGGCTGTGGCGGATACACCCGCTGGCAGCACCTGGGACCTGAGCCGCTGAACCCATGTCCGACATACGCGACGTCGCCAGAAGGGCCGGGGTCTCGGTCAGCACAGTCTCCTATGCCTTCTCCGGCAAACGTCCCGTCTCTCCCGGAACCTACCAGCGAATCATGCAGGCCGCCGACGAACTGGACTACGCCCCGGATGCCGGCGCCAGGATGCTGCGGGCCAAGCGCAATCAGATTGTCGCTCTGAGCGCCCCGCTCCGACCCGGTCAGAACCGGGCCTCATATGCGGACTACTTCATCGAGATGGCCAGTTGCGAGCATGCCCGGGGCTATGACTCCCTGTTGCTGACTGCCGAGAATGGCGTTGAAGATATCCGGCGGGTCACTCGTAGCAATCTGGCCGACGGAGTGGTGCTGATGGATCTGGTGGACGATGACATCCGCGCCGCCCAGGCCGCCTCGTATGGACGCCCCTGCGTGGCACTGGGGTTGCCTCGGCAGCACACAGCATGCGCCTGTGTGGATCTGGACTTTGACCTGATGGGTCGTATGGCGGTGGAAGCCATGGCCAGAGCGGGACGCAAACGCCTGCTCTTTCTGGAGGATCTGGAGGGCGAATACCGGCGCGGGTCCGGCTTCCGCCTCATCCTGCTACGCAGTCTCAAAACCTGGGCCTGCCGTCTGGGGATGGATCTGCAGCTTGAACCGGGCCCTACCGGCAGCGATCTGGCCTACACCCAGCAAGTGCTGGACATCATCCATCACGGCCACATTGATGGTCTGATCGGCCAGATCCGCCCCTCCCTACTGGACACTGTGGTGGTCCGCATGCGCTCAGACGGCATGAGCATTCCCGATGACGTGGCTGTTCTGTCCTGCGCTGCAGGCAAGGTCAGCCATACTCTTGAGCTTCAGGGTATCTCTGAGATGCCACTTACCCCCCGCTCACTGTGCGCCAAGGCTGCGGATCTGCTGACACAGGCTGTGGAGGAGGGGGCTTCTCTGGCTGGACGAGTCCTACTGGAGCGCCCCAGGCTGATCGATCGCGCCTCCATCAGCAGACAGAAGCAGGAGGCCGCCTGAGCCAATCAACGGGGTCGGCGGTCCCGCTCCCCCGTCTCCAGCACGTTCTGCGGGAAGGGCTTATGGGGCTCCTGCTGGTACCAATAGGCCACGCTGGCCAGATCATCCTGACGTTCGAAGTAGCCCTGTTCGTCCACACCTATCTGCTGCAAGGTCACCTTGATATCGCTGGCGAAAATAATGGGGTCGGGGATGTGCCAACGATAGAACCCCCTGGTCACCGGAGTATCGGCATCCCAGTACTGGGATTCGCGGTTGTCCAACTGTCTGGAGTGGAAGGGAAATCCCATGTAGGCCCCGCTGTAGGTGACCTCGTGCATCCGGCCATCCGGGTCCTGCCCGGCAAAGCTCCAGGCACCGCCAAAGTAGTCCTCGCTGCCCGTGGAACACCAGGTGGGATAGTCCTTGTCTCCGTCCAGGTAGACCTTGATCTCGCCCTCGCCCCACCAGCGGCTCTCCAGGGCGGTCAGAGCCAGATAGGTGCCCACGTAGGAACCCCGGCCATGCACCCCATCCAAAATCATGTAGTCCTGACCCAGTTCGGTGACCCGCTGACGGCGCCACTGGGCGTGGAAAGTCATGACCTCCTCGGGCAGCTCGTCCTTCTCCACATAGTCGATCTGATAGAAGAAGGCCTCAATGGGCTCGTTGTGCCGGTTGCGCAGAACAATCCGGGCCCCGCTGTGGAAGGGCATGGGCCAGTAGCAGTTGAAGCCCCGACGCGGGTAGACGGCCACAGGCACGGACTCAACCCGGCAGGCCTGGGCGTGACCACAGCAGAAGAAGTCGCCCAGGGGCACGCAGACGGACGGCGTTTGTTCGCCATCCCAGTAGCATTCCAGGATCAGATTGCGCAGAACGTTGGGCCCGGTGGGCGAGGTGGCATCGGTCACGGTCATCCAGATATGACGGATCTCGCCCGCGCCGGACAGGTCGGCCAGGACCACGTCCTGGCCGGGAGGAATGTTCTTGAGACAAGGGGTCCCTTTTCTGGATGGACCGAGATTGCTGGCCGTCATGGCCGCTCTGCCCTTGCCACCTCGGGGGTTCTCGGCGTTGATGCAGCGGGTGCGGTCTGTGGATGGGCGGGTCAGCGCCTCAAGACCGTTGGTGATGTTCGGCATGGTCATACCCATGGTTGTGGTTGCCTTTCATATTCGGGCCGCCCGCTCCCCTCCTCTGCCTTCTTGCAGCGGGCGGCCATGTTCAGTGTACTTGTACGGCGGCGATTACTTGACAGCGCCCGCCACTATTCCTTGCGAGAGCTTCCTCTGGAAGAAGATGAAGAAGATGATGGTGGGAATGATGCTGAGCAGGGAGGCGGAGGCCAGGTCGGTGGCAGCCATGGTGTGCTGCCCCTGCATGGTCGCAAGGGCCAGCGGGATAGTCTGCGTCTTCTCGCTCATCAGGAAGGCCATGGGGATCATGTACTCGTTCCAGGTCCAGATGAAGAAGAAGACGAAGAGGACGCTGATGGTCGACCAGGACACCGGCAGTACGATCTTGCGAAGAATCTGCCAGCGCGAGGCCCCGTCGACGGTGGCCGCCTCCAGTATGGCCTGGGGGAAGGTCTCGTAGACCGAGGAAAGCAGATAAGTACCGTAGGCGCTCTGAATAATGGTGAAGATGATGATGATGGACCACTGGGAGTTATAGAAGCCCATCCACTTGAACATGACGTAGAGCGGGTAGAGCAGGGCCTCCTGGGGAACCATGTTGGCCAGCATGATGAACAGGAGGATGACCGTGTTGCCCTTGACTCTGCCAATGCCCAGGGCGAAGGAATTGAGGACCGAAAGCAGGACCCCGACCACGGCAACCACCAGGGAAATCAGCAGGGAGTTGCCCAGCTTGAGCGGGAAATTGCTCTTGTTCCAGAAGGAGATGATGCCGTCCATGCTGAAGTGGGCGGGCACGGACAGGGGGCCCGTGGCGTTGTAGTCAGCCGTGGTCTTGAAGGCGTTCAGGACCAGGATCAGCAGGGGGAAGAGCATGATCACAGCTCCCGCGATGAGCAGGATCAGACCGGCCCAGTTCCCCCAGGTGCGGATTCTACGGGCGTGCCGGGAGGACACCCGGGCGTCGGCTTGCAGTGTGGCTTGATTATTCATGATGTACTTCCTAGCCTTCCTCAGGCGATGCTCTTTTGCACGCGCTTCTGCACGATGGTGAAGACAATGGAGAAGATGACGATGACCACGGTCAGGGATGTTGAGATTGCGGCGCCGTAGCCTACCTGCTGCACCTGGAAGAACTGGTTGTAGGAGTAGTAGGAGGGAACCATGGTGGAGGTGCCGGGCCCGCCCTTGGTCAGCAGATAGACCGGAGCGAAGGTCTTCAGAGCGCCGATGGTGGAGGTGAGGATGACCACCAGCAGCTCGGGAATGATGGAGGGCAGGGTGATGACGCGGAACTTCTGCCACCAGTTGGCCCCGTCCAGGCTGGCCGCCTCGTAGAGCTCGGGATCCACCCGCTGCAGTCCGGACATGAAGATGACGATGGGATAGCCCAGCTGGATCCAGATCAGGATGACCATGAGGATGGGCAGGGCCGTGGTGGTCGAACCCAGCCAGTTGTGGGCCAATCCGCCCAGGCCGATCTTGGTCAGCAGGTCGTTGACCGCACCGTCTTCAGGCCGGAAGATCCAGCCCATGATGATGGTGGCCACGGCCACAGGCAGAACCTGGGGCAGGTAGTAGAGGGCCCGCAGGGTCGAGGAGGTATGAGGGCCGAACTTCTTCTGGATCACATCAGTCAGGGCCGAGGAGATCAGCAGGCCCAGAACCGTGGGAATGATGACGATGGCCACAATGATCCAGAGGGTGTGCCCGAAGGAGACCCAGAAGGTCGAGTCGCCCATGAGCCGTCGCCAGTTGCGCAGACCCACCCATTTGGTTGGCCCCACCCCTCTCCAGCGGGTGAAGCTCAGGTAGATGTTCCAGAAGATGGGCACGATGACGATGGCCACAATGCCTATCAGACCGGGAATCAGATAAGGGACGAACCGCGAGGGCGCACTGCCCGGGATTCGGGACTGCGCCTTTTTCCTGCTATGTGTGTCAGACATGCTTGTACTCTCCTTGGCGGATTGACGCAGCTCAGTCGTCATCCAGATCGAGCTGGGCGACGCCGTCGTCGTAGTTCTTATGCAGGGTGTCCAGAACCTGGTCGGGGCTCTTGGTGCCGTTGACCAGCTCCTGGAAGGCGGCCGGCATGGCGTCGGTCAGGTTGGGCGCGGGGTAGTCGGGATAGTAGCTCATCCGGCTGGCGTCCGAGGCTTTGGTGTATTCGTTGACCAGGTCACGGCTCTTGGGGTTGGTGATGGCGTCCGTATCGGCCGCCACCGGCACGCCGCCCTTGTTGCCGATGTAGTTCTGAACCTCTTTGGACAGGACCACATTGATATAGCGGGCTGCGGCATCCTTGCGCCGTGACTTCTGCGGGATGACCAGCAGGTTGCCCGCGCAGCCCTCGACCATCTTGGCCCCTGGGAAGATGGATGCCGTCCAGTCGAAGGCCTTCACCTGCTCCATGAAGCGGGTCTGGTTCCAGGTGCCGGTCTGGTAGATGGGATAGGTCCCCTTGATGAATGCCGTGGTCGTATCCTCGGCCTTCATACCGGTGGCGTTCTTGGAAATGTATCCCTTGTCGATCCAGTCACGGATGGTATTGGTGGCGAAGGTCAGCGGCTTGCTGCGCCAGTTGACTGGATGCTTGTAGAGCTGCCAATCGTCGACGAATCGGGCATCAGCCTTGGTCATGGCCAGCTGCCACCAGAGCCAAAGCACACCGTATTCTTGGGCATCGGCCGCTATGGGCGTGACCCCGTGGCTTTTAAAAGCCTTGAGGGCTGCCACGAACTGGTCGAAAGTACGAGGGATGGGGATTTTGTACTTATCAAAAAGGTCCTTGTTGTAGTAGACGCGCTGCATCTCCGCGTAGGAGGAAACCCCGTACCAGGTGTTCCCATCCATGACGCCGCGCTTATCGTACTTGCCCACTGCCGCCGCCTGGCCGCGTACCTTTTTGTCCCAGCCGTACTTCTGTACATAGGGTTTCAGGTCGGTCAGCAGCTGCAGGGTGGACAGAACCCCGGCCGAGCCGTTGCCGCGATTGGACTCCATGACGTCCGGGGCGTCGTCCGAATTAAGGAACTGGCTGCCATTCTGGGCAATCTGAGTGAAAGACTTGACCTCGAAATCCACCTTGATGCCGGTCTGTCGGGTAAAGATATCAGCAGCCTTCAGCCAGCCCCGGGCCTGACCGCTGCTGGGCTCCTCGTAGTACCAGATTTTGATGCTGGACGGATGGGCTTCCTGGGGAGCATCGCCCCCCGATCCACAGGCCGCCAGCGGCAGGATCGACATGGCCAAGGCCAAGGCCGCCCCGATCCCTCTTCTGATCTTCATGATGGCTCCTAACTTCCTTGCATCCTTGCATCCATCTACTGCGATTCAATGTGTCGAAAGGTTTCGACTTCGGGTGTACTGCAGGCGCTGACCATCTTCGTCGATGCAACCGAAATATCGAATCGTTTCGACTTAGTATAGAAGCCGGGCAGGGGTCATGTCAACAAGGCACGCAGAAGAAGATTGCCCAAAATCAAAAATCCCTCCCCATTGCCCGATGGTTTCGGACAAGGGGAGGGGATTGGAAGTGCAGCGGTCAGGGGCGCCGCATACCCCCGGGGCTGGTCACCTTCGACTCGACGAGATCCGGCGGATGGTCTTGTTTCTGGCCACATAGGTGACGAAGGCCAGGCCGTAGGCGATCAGCGAAAGCCAATCCGCCGTGGCCAAGGAAAAGACCATGCAGAAGATCATCCAGTACTGCACCCCTCGAATAATCGTCGAGGGCCGCATGGCCCGCAGAGCCACAATGAAGGAGACCGCCCCAAGAATAAGCAGCAGAAAACCGTAGGATTGGGCCACGGTGGCCGCGCCGTTGACTGTGGCCATATCGTCGGCCAGACGTCCGGCCCGGCCGAGAATGGCATAGCCCTCGTCCTTGAACCAAGGCGAGTATATGAACATGGTGACCGAGGCCATGATCACGTTGATGGCTGCCGCCACCAGGAGAATGATCTTCTCGGTCCTTCTGCTCGCTACGTCCTTGCCCGCCAGATGATCGCTACGGTTTTCCTTTGCCATTGTTGCCGCCTTTCCTGATTCAGCCCTTGAGGCCCGAGGTGATGTTCAGCGACTGCAGGAAGTAGCGCTGGGCGAACACGAAGAGCAGCAGGGTGGGAATGATGGCCAGGCAGGTGGCCGCGCAAAGCGTGCCCATCTGGTTGTACTGCATCATCTGGTTGCCCAACAGCTGCAGGCCGGCCGTGACCGGGGTCTTCTTGATGTCGTTGAAGACCAAAGTGGGCCAGAGGAAGTCGTTCCATGCTCCAGTGAAGGCGAACAGGAAGATCACAATCAGGATCGGGCGGATGGAGGGCAGCATGATGCTGCGGAAGATGCGGAAATCGCCGGCGCCGTCAATCTCGGCGGCCTCGTCGATCTCCTTGGGGATCCCCTTCATGAAGTTGCGCACCAGGAAGATGTTGGCCACGTTCCCCAAGCCGGGGATGATGCAGGACCAGTATGAGTTGATCCAGCCGAAAGTGGCCACGATGCGGTATGAGGGAATCATGTTGACCACACCAGGGAACATCGAGATGAGCAGGAGGACGAAGAAGAGCGTGTCCCTTCCCTTGAAGTTGATTCGGGAGTAGCCGTACCCGGCCAGAGCCACCACGCAGACCGCCAGGATGCCATGGGACAGCGAGATGACCAGCGAGTTGCCCAGCCAGTTGAAGACAGGGTAGGAGGCCGAGGCCTGCAGCAGGGTCAGATAGTTGACGGTGACCCAGTGCGCAGGCAGGAAATTGTAGGCGTTTTTCAGAAACTCCTGGGGTGACTTGAACGATGTCGTGATGGTATAGACCACAGGAATGATCCAGACCACAGCCAGGACGATCAGCACCGCATAGATGGCCACCAGCGAAGGCTTGAGCACCTTGTGGTGGTTTTCGGGCACGTTCTCGCCTCCGGGAACCGTTGCGCTGGGGCCAGGAGCCTTGAGCCCCTTGCCCAGGGATGCCATATCAAGGGTTGCCGAACTCATGTCAGTCCTCCTTGTTCATGAAGAATATCTGGACCAGGGAGATCAGCATGAGGATGATCCCCAGCAGCAGGGCCATTGCGGAGGCCATGCCAGCGGCCGAAGGCCCTTGCGGGAAGGCCAGGTTCCTGATGTCCATCAGCAGCACCTGCGAAGTGTAGGCAGGACCGCCGCCGGTCAGCATTTGTGGCTGGCCCCAGACGTTGAAGGCGCCGCCGGTGGTCATGATGGTCGTATAGAAGAGTGGCAGCTTGATGGCCGGCAGGGTGATGCTGAAGAACTGCCGGATGGGTCCGGCGCCATCCACCGAGGCCGCCTCGTACAGATCCTGGCTTACCCCGGACAGGGCCGACCGGTAGATGATCAGGTTGCCGCCGATACCTCCCCAGAGGCTAAGGACGAAGATGGCGATCCAGGCCCAGGGCTGCTTGCCCAGCCAGTTGATGTCCCACCGGAAAGTGGTGTTGAGCAGGCCGAACTGGGAGTTGAAGACCAGCCGCCAGACCAGGGCGCCTGCCGCCACGGAGATCAGACCGGGCACATAGAAGATGGCCTGGAAGAGCCCCACTCCCTTCAGGTGCTTGGTCTGCAGGGCGCAGGCCAGCAGCAGGGGGACGACGATGGTCAGGGGCACGCTGATCAGCACGAAGATGATCGTGTGCCACATGTCCCTCCAGAAAATGGAATAGAAGTAGGTGGACTTGTCGAAGATCAGCTTGAAGTTGTCCAGCCCGACCCAGGTGGGGGAACCAACCAGGTTCCACCTGGTGAAGGCCAGGTAGATGCCGAAGAAGATCGGGATGACGCCGAAGATGGCGAAGACCACCATGTGCGGGGCGATGTAGGGGAAGGCATGCCAGAAGGACTTCTGTCCCAGCGGACGGCGCTTGCCCCGTCCATCCATGACTGCGGTTGTGCCGTGTGCGCTCATGATTGCTCCTGAATCTGGATCTGGCCCTGGGTCATCAGATCAAGCGTCTTCAGACCTTCCTCCAGGGAGATGTTCCGATAGACGATGTCCATGAAGGATCCCCACCCGGCAGTTGCATAGCCGCCATAGATGTAGTTGGATGTCTTGATCCACTGCCGTTCACGCTTGTCATTGGTGAAGGAGGCCTGGATGAGCTTCTGGTATTCCGGGTTGTTCAGGTCACGGTAGGCCGGAGAGATGGATCCCACGTCCGACCACATCATCCAATTCCTGTAGACGAAGTCCACAAAGTCGGCGGCCGCTTTGACCTTGGCCTCGGGCCGGTTCTTGTCCTTGAGCTGGAGCCAGTTCTGCTGGTACAGGAAGTTGGAAGGATGCTCGGTACCGTACTGGAGGGTGTTGATCTCGCCAACCTTGTCCTTGCCCAGGGTGGAGGACATGTTGCCCTGCGCCCAGGTGCCCAGCATGCCGAAGACCGCATGCCCAGAGGCGAAGACCTGCTCACCGTCGCTGTCGATGGGCGAGAGCATGCCCTGGTCGTTGAGGTCGCGCAGTGCCTTGAGCGGCTTGCGCCAGCCCGGACCGGTCATGTCCTTGACGCCATCCTCGATGTTGCTGCCGGTGCTGTATAACAGGGACATCATGGCCCAGGGCAGGTTGCCCAGGCAGAGTCCGTAGACGTCCTTGGGCAGCTTGCCCTTCATGGAGGCGATCTCATCGGTGGTGACCAGCCGGTCGTCCAGGATATAGTCCAGGCCGTACTTGTGGATCAGATCCTTGTTGTAATAGATGGCCATCTGGAACATGTACAGGGGGATGCCGTAGGACTTGCCCTTGACGACGGTGTTCTGCCAGGCCTGCGGCAGGAAGTTCGACTCCTTCAGCTCCGGGTGGTACTTGGTCCACACCGACGAGGGGTTGAGCAGCCCCTGGCTCTGCAGAACCGAAGTGGAGAACGAATCGTTGATGACCAGATCGGGGATGTTCTTCCCGGTCTGCATGACGCTGTAGATCTTGGTGGTCAGATCTCCGCCGTTCATGGGCTGGAAGACCACCTTATACTCGGGGCTCTGTGCATTGAAGGCCTTGATGATTTTCTGCATGGCCGGACCGTCATCGCCGGTCAAACCATTCCAGAAGTAGATCTCCTTGGCGGATTGATCGCCGCCGCCACAGCCTGCGGTCGAGACCACCATGCCGCATATGGCCGCCAGGCTCAGCAACAGCCTGAGCCAACGTCGCGCAAATAAGGGCATGTGGGTTCCACCTCCCCCGTGTCTTTCTTCATTGAAGACACTCACTATCCCTCTTGCTCCTCTCGATGGGACCGGCACACCCGTATGCCGGCAACCCTGCATCGTTTTTCAGAACCCGTCGGCCCCCGGGCATCAAACATCAACACCCTGCGAGCCGGACCGACCGGTTCATGTTGATTTGCAACGTTGCAAATTCAGGGTAACACGCCTTCTGCTATTGAACAAAATCGTCGTTCCATATCAGAACCAGCCAGGCAGGTCTTGGGCACAGGCATTGCTGAAACCAGAGCCAATCTCCCGGCTGACAGGTAGACTTGGGACATTATGGCAGCATTTTCATCTTTGACCGATCGGCTCTCCCAGGCCTTCACCCATCTGCGCTCCAAGGGGAAGCTGACCGAGGCCGACATCGACGGCACAATCCGCGAGATCCGCCGCGCCCTTCTGGATGCCGATGTCTCCCTGGATGTGGTGCGCTCCTTCACCGGACGCATCCGGGAACGCGCCTTGGGCGAGGAGGTCTCCAAGGCTCTGAACCCGGCCCAGCAGGTGGTCTCCATCGTCTACGACGAACTGACCAGTATCCTGGGCGCGGGAGTGGATCGACCGCTCAATTTCGCCAAGAATCCACCCACAGTCATCATGCTGGCCGGCCTGCAGGGTGCAGGCAAGACCACACTGGCCGGCAAGCTGGGCTACTGGCTCAAGGACGCCGGCCACACCCCCCTGCTTGTGGCGGCCGACCTGCAGCGGCCCAACGCGGTCACCCAGCTCCAGGTGGTCGGCGAGCGCGCCGAAGTGCCGGTATACGCACCCGAGCCAGGCGTACAGACCAGCGGATCCGAGCTGGCCGCCCCCGGACAGGTCACGGGCGATCCCGTCAAGGTCGCGGCCGACTCGATCAGGGTGGCCAAGGACAAGCTCTACGACGTGGTCATCATTGATACGGCCGGTCGGCTGGGCGTGGATCAGGAGCTGATGGAGCAGGCCCGTAATATCCGCGATGCCGTCCACCCCGATGAGATCCTCTTCGTCATCGATGCCATGATCGGCCAGGACGCGGTCACCACAGCCAAGGCCTTCGACCAGGGCGTGGACTTCACCGGTGTGGTGCTGTCCAAGCTGGACGGCGATGCCCGCGGCGGCGCGGCCCTGTCGGTGGCCTCGGTGACCGGCAAGCCCATCCTCTTCGACTCCAACGGCGAGGGTCTCAAGGACTTCGAGGTCTTCCACCCCGATCGTATGGCCTCCCGCATTCTGGACATGGGCGACATCCTGACCCTGATCGAGCAGGCCCAACGCCAGTTCGACGAGGAGGAGGCCCGCAAGGCCGCCGGGAAGATGTCCGAGGGTAGCTTCGGCCTGGACGACTTTCTGGAGCAGCTCCAGCAGGTTCGCAAGCTGGGCTCCTTCAAGAGCATCCTGGGTATGATTCCAGGCATGGCCCAGCATCGCAAGGAGCTTGAGCAGTTCGATGAAAAGGAGGTGGACCGGACCCAGGCCATCATCCAGTCGATGACTCCCCAGGAACGACGTGACCCCAGCATTATCGACGGCTCACGACGAGCCCGGATCGCCTATGGTGCCGGCACTACGGTCTCTGCAGTCAACGGCTTGCTGCAGCGGTTCGAGCAGGCTGCCAAGATGATGAAGCGTATGACCAATGGCAGCCGCTCGATCCCCGGCATGGGCGGCATGGGCGCTGGCAGCGGCAAGAAGGGCAAAAAAGGCAAGAAAGGCCGCAAGGGTTCTCGCTCAGGCAATCCCATGAAGCGGGAGGCCGAAGAGAAGGCTTTACGCGAGCGCCTCTCCGGCAAGGGCAAATCCTCCGGCGGCTCCGCCTTCGCCAAGCACCCTGAGGCCCCGCAGATGCCCGAGGGTCTGCCGGACCTGCCCCCCAACCTGGGCGGTGGATTGGGCGGTCTCTTCGGCGGTCGCTAAACCCCTCCCTCCTGCAGGAGACAATGGCACGTGAACACCCTTCTCTGGATTCTCCTGGGGCTCATCGCCTTATGGATTGCCCTGCGCTTCCTGCCCGCCGGGGCTGACTGGCACCGCCCCTTGGTAGAGCTGATCGCCCTGATCGACCTGCTGACCGCTCCTCTGTTGGCCATACTGATATGGACGGTCGTCGCGGGCGCCTGGCCCCAATGCCTGCTGGCGCTGATTGAACTTACTCTGGTCAGCTGCCAGCGCCTGCGCTACCGACTACCTCCAGCAGACCGGGCCGGTCAATCATCTCCTGGCCATGGACTGAGCGTCATGACTCTGAACTGCCGCTTCGGCAGGGCCAATCCTGAAGAAATCGTACGTTGCGTGCGTGCCTATGGAGTAGAAGTGCTGGCCTTACAAGAAGTAAAGGGGAAGCTGCTGGAATCACTTCAGGCTGCGGGCTTGAATCAGCTCCTGCCCTATCTGACAGAGGGGACTGCCAGCCTTAGCGACAACGGCGGCTACAACGCTATCTTCTCGGCTCACCAACCCGTTAAAGCTTCGCCATCGGCCGTGAACCTTCCGGCGGCGGCAGTACCCCTGGTCGAGCTCAAGACCAGCTCTGGACCGATCCGAGTGGCCAGCGTCCATCCCAAATCACCCCAGCGAGGCGCCAGACAGTGGGGCATGGGCATCGCTGCCCTGGCCAGGCTGACTCATCCGACCGTGCCCACCATAGTCATGGGCGATTGTAACGCCACCCTGCAGCATCCGACCTTCCGGGCCATGCTGGCCGAATCCGGGCTGCATGACGCTTCTTTGCACCTGAAAGCCGGCAGCCACCTGACTTTCCCCTCCGCAAGCACGCTACCCTCGTTGATCGAAATCGACCATATTCTGACGGACGGCAACCTGATCACACAATCCATGCATGTCCTCCGAATTTCAGGCAGCGACCACCGAGCTCTAGTGGCCCGTCTGACTCTGCCGCGCCAGCTTTGAACACCATACAGGCTTCCCGCCCGCCATATCCCAAGGTTGAGGTATACTTTTGCTGTTATTCATGTCCGGAGGAGCCCTCTCATTCCGACGGCCGTGAGGAACACGCCAGGAGCGCCACCATGCCCCACATGGAGACGCCGCCGGG
Source organism: Bifidobacterium sp. M0404 (assembly GCF_016101415.1). NCBI lineage: Bacteria > Bacillati > Actinomycetota > Actinomycetes > Bifidobacteriales > Bifidobacteriaceae > Bifidobacterium > Bifidobacterium sp. M0404. The sequence goes on from NZ_JACFQP010000003.1 coordinate 84,976, forward strand.
CATACCAAGTACCAAGGAGAGCCGTTTTGGCAACCAGAATTCGTCTGAAGAGAATGGGCAAGAAGTTCTATCCCTTCTACCGCGTGGTCGTGGTCGATTCCCGCAAGAAGCGCGATGGCAAGGTCATTGAGGAGATCGGCACCTACGATCCCAACACCCAGCCCTCTTCAATCAAGATCGACTCCGAGCGCGCCCAGTACTGGCTGGGTGTGGGCGCTCAGCCCAGCGACCCCGTCTTCAACCTCCTGAAGATCACCGGCGACTGGCAGAAGTTCAAGGATCTGCCCGGCAAGGAAGGCACCCTTAAGGTGCCGCAGGCCGAGGTCGACGCCCAGGCCCGCATCGAGCAGGCACAGAACGAAGCCCAGAAGCTCAAGGCCGCCAAGTCCGAGGCTGATGCCAAGGCCAAGGCTCAGGCAGAGAAGGAAGCCCCCAAGGCCGATGAGTCGGCGGATGCCGCCCAGGCCGAGCAGGCAGCTGAGTAAGGCACATTCACCAAGGATTGGAAGGACCGGCTATCATGCTTGCACAGGCCGTTGAGCACCTGATCAGGAACATCGTGGACTTTCCCGATGACGTGTCGGTCAAGTCCCACGAGAACTCTCGCGGAGAGTTGTTGCGGGTGCGTGTCAACCCCGAGGACATCGGCCGCGTGATCGGCAGGGGCGGCAGGACCGCCAACGCCATCCGCACCGTGATCCAGGCTCTGGCCGACCACAAGGTGCGCGTCGACATCATGGACGTGCGCCGGTGAGCCCCAGCCGGTCCACCAATCACGACCCGCAGGGTCCGGACCCTCAGCAGCGAAGGTTGCTGAGGGTCTGCCGTATCGGCCGCGCCCAGGGACTCAAGGGCGAGGTCAACGTATATGTCTACACCGACGAGCCTGAGCGGCGCTTCGCCCCCGGCTCCCAGTTGCAGACCAAGGACGGACAGTTTTTCACGGTGGTTTCCTCCCGTCGCTTCAAACAGCGTTGGATCGTCCTCTTCAAAGGAGTGGAAGACAGGAACGCCTCCGAAGCGTTGAATGGCATCGAACTGTATGTCCAGGCTGATCCAGCCGAGGAGCTGGCGCAGGAGGACGCCTGGTATCCCGAGGATCTGATTGGACTCGAGGTTCGCATGGCCCCGGGCAACTCACTAGGTGAACCGTCCGGACGAGTGGTCGGCCAAGTCAGCGATGTACTGGATGGTGTAGCCCAGCAGCAGCTGCAGATCCACATGACCACCGCAGAAAACGACGAGGAAACGGAGGGGCTGATACCCTTCGTCGAAGCCTTGGTACCCCAGGTTGACATTGAAAACGGGTATGTGGCCATCGATCCACCTGGAGGGCTTCTGCCTGGCCTGGGCTGAATCCGTCTTTTAACAAAAACCGCAAGTGGGGAGTCAGCATCTTTCTTCAAGCCACTGACTCCCCACTTGCGGGAAATGCGCCTGCATAAGCAGGAAATTTTATCGAGCTACATGTCTTCAACCACCAGATATGTCATATCCAGGGGACCATGCACGCCCACCACAATCACCATCTCGATGTCGCCCGTGTTGGAGGGGCCAGTGATGAAGTTGATGTTGGAGGTCTTGAGCTCACCTGAGACCAGGGCGGGATCATAGTAGTCCATGGCCTGCCGGGTTCGGGGCAGAATCTTCGACTTGCGAATGATGCTCAGATAGTGAACCGGCAGGAAGTGGAAGGCACGACCCTGACCAGGAGTGGTAGCCACGGTAATGGTGCCCGACTCGGCCAGGAGGAAGTCCGCAAAGGCGATGGCCGTTCCTGACTCGTCGGCGGTCTTGATGTTCTCCTCACGGCTGGCCCCCGGCTTCCAGAAAGTGGCGGGCGGATTCAGGCTGTCCCTCCACTCCTCCAGCCCGAAGTCTGCGAACAGGTCGGAGGTGGGCAGCATCACATGGTCGCTGTCGTCCTTGCGTGAATCGATGAACTCGTCCAATGCAGTGGGAAGCTCAGCCTTGGTGCATGTGCGGAAGTCCACATGGACAGCCTCGCTGCTCTTCCGGGCGATTTCCAGCAGCTCATCCTGGGTATGACCCGACAGGGTGGTCTCCGGCAGATCGTTGACCGGCACCAGAGGGTGGTCCTTGAGCTGGTGACGGGGCCGTCCGCTCTTCTTGGCCAGATAGTCCAGGAATACCTCACGATCGGTCATGCCTGCTGCTCCTTCTTGTGATGAGCGAACCAACTGCGGAAGTTCTCCCCGTGCTTGGGCGGATCCGGCAGATCACGTACCTTGGTCCATCCGCCGAAGACGAAGGGCATCCATTCCACATGCCGATCACTGGCGAAGAGGTTCTTGGCCGTCTCCGGCTGCTTCTTGGATATGGGGGTCAGCATGGTGTGATCCACACCCAGTGCAGTGCGGAAGAGCGAGGAGTGGCCGGTTCCCAGGCCCATGACCCTCATGACCGTGTCGTCGATCAGATTGGCCTGGGACTGGTCATCCATCATGATCCGCCGGTGCTCAATCATGAGCTGATGCAGGGGGATCTTGACCGGACAGGTGGCCGTGCATGCCGCGCACAGGCTGCAGGCGTAGGGCAGGTCTCCGAAGTCGTCATAGCCGCCGTCCAGCACCGGCGAAAGCACCGAGCCCACAGGGCCCGGATAGATGGATCCGTAGCCGTGACCGCCGATGTGCCGGTAAATGGGGCAGACGTTCAGGCAGGAGGCGCAGCGGATGCACTGGAGGATGGGCTCGAAGACCGTTCCCAGAGCGTTTGAGCGGCCGTTGTCCAGAATGACCACATAGAAATCGTCCGGTCCGTCCGACTCCTGACCAGTGCGTGGCGCGGTGTAGGTCAGGTAGGAGGTCAGCTTCTGGCCGACAGCGGACCGGGCCAGCATGTTGTCCATGGTCTCGGCCTCCTTCATGGTCGGCACCAAGCGCTCCATGCCCATGACCACCACCTGGGTCTTGGGGATGCACATGGCCAGGTCGGCGTTGCCCTCGTTGGTCACCAGGTTGATCATGCCCGTGTCGGCTACGGCGAAGTTGCAACCGGTGATGCCCATGTCCGCCTCGAGGAAGTGCTTGCGCAGAACCTTGCGCGAGAACCGGGCCATGTGCTGAGGGTCGTTGTCGCCCTTGTAACCCAGCTTCTTCTCGAAAACCTGCCGAACCTGTTCGCGGTTCTTGTGCAGGGCGGGGAAGACCAGATGCGTGGGCTGGTCCCAATCATCCTCCTCCAGGATGAACTCGGCCAGATCGGTTTCCAGCACTTCCAGGCCGGGCACAGTCATCAGCGTGGGATCCAGGTTGATCTCGCTGGTCACCATGGACTTGCTCTTGACGACGTGCTTGGCCTTCTTTTCTATGGCGATCTGCTTGATGTACTGGGCAGCCTCATCGTCGGTCTGGGCGAAGAAGACATGGCCGCCGCGCTTCTCCACGTTATCGGCGAACTCCTCCAGGTAGTCAGGCAGATAACGGATGACGTGCTGTCGAATCTGCTCTCCAAGGTCGCGCCATTGTTCCCAGTTGCCCAGTTCCTGGCGGGCGGCTTCCCGCTTGACCCACTGCGCATCCTGGGCCTTGGCCACGGCCTGTTGGGCGAATTTGTCCTGCTCGGACTCTTTGACCCTGGTCAGGAAGGGAGCCTTGCTGGTCCGCAGATACTGCGCGGCCTTCTTGCCATTGACCATGCTGCTCATACCAGAGCCCCCTCTTCCTTGGCAGCCCTGACGGAGCCCGTAGCCTTATCGCCAGCAGAGCGACCTTCCACATACTTGACGCGACGCATATCCACGTTGTGATTGAGCACCTCAGCCAGGTGCATGATGGTGATCTTCTCGCCACGCCGGTTGAAGCGGCCGCCGATGTTCATCAGGCATCCCGGATCACAGGAGATGAGGACGCTGGCCTTGGTGCTGAGCACGTCGTTTACCTTCTCATCGACCATCTGCTTGGAGATCTCAGGCTCCTTCATGGAGAACATGCCGCCGAACCCGCAGCAGTTCTCGATGTGGGGCAGGGGGACCATGGTCAGACCCTTGACATGGCCCAGCAGGACGAAGGGGCTGGTCCGCTCCCCCAGCAGCCGGGTCATGTGGCAAGAGCGGTGGTAGGTGGCCACGGCATCGAGTTCGGCACCCGCATCCAGCACACCCAGCACCCGATAGAGGAACTGCGAGAACTCATAGGTCTTGTCAGCCATGGTCTGGGCCTTGGCCGCATAGACCGGGTCATTCTTCAGATGGAAAGGCAGCTCCTTGAGCATATTCACACAGGAGCCCGCCGGACCCACGATGTAGTCGGCATCCACGCTCAGCAGGGCATCGACCTCGTTGCGCATGACCTGCATGCTCTCCTTGACATACCCGCTGTTGAAGGTGGGCTGGGCGCAGCAGATCTGCTCCTTGGGTAGATAGGTGTCGCATCCGAACCGCTCCAGCACCTCCACCATGGCCTTCCCCACGTTCGGAAACATGAGGTCCACCACGCAGGTGGAGAATATCACTACTTTCATTACCGCACCTCTCTACAACCTTGCACGCCAGGTCCGAACCATATCCGGATCATGGAGCAACCCAACATCGCTTGAACCCCTAATCCTTCCAACACATCGCTGCCTTGCGACCACCACGCTCATGCGGTCATCGATGCGCAATCCTTGAAAGGACCCATCATTATCATGGTCTCGACCTGGAATTCGCGCCCTCGGGAATCGCCCACCCTCGGTTTTTGAACGTGTGAGATTTACCACACTTATACTACCACTGTGGTCTGGGAATCTTTGGCATGTCAAGGATGAGAGGTGACTGGCCGATTCGCTACAGTGGAGTCAGACCCTGCGCGGCCATCCTCGTGAAAGGGGCAATCGGCGTATGTCCAACCACCTGCAACTCCTCCTGCTCTATGCACCCGCCATCATCTTCGGCCTGCTCTTCCTCTGGGACCTGCACAAGGAGCCACGGCAGTTCCGCAATGCCATCTGGTTGCTGCTCCTGCTGCTGACCCTGGGCGGAGCGCTTCTTCTGCAGTTCGGCATGCGCTGGCTGATCCTACCCCTGGTCATCCTGCTCATCGCCGCTCCCCTGCTGGTGATCTGCTTCCTGCTGGCCAACACGGTCATCGTCATCCGACACGAGGGGGTCTCCCTGACCACTCTGCTGCCCGGCCTACTTGCACTGGCCGTGGTGGCCTACATGCTTCTTTCACCCCTCTTGGCTGGGTTTGGCGCCCCCTCATGGCTGCAGAAGCTGGCCGGACTGATCGACCTGGAAGCCACCTGGTTCTTCTTCTCCTTCCTGGCCCTGCTGCTCTATTCCAACTTTTACAGGATGCTGCCCCGCAAGCGTCGCTACGACTACATCATCATCCACGGAGCCGGCCTGCGCGGTGAAGAGCCTACGCCTCTGCTCAGGGGGCGTCTGGACAAGGCTGTAGACCTCTGGAAGCGGCAGGGACGAAACGGACGCTTCGTGGTCTCCGGAGGGCAGGGTCCCGACGAGGTCATCAGCGAGGCCAGGGCCATGGCTCAGTATTTGCGCAACTCCTGCGGGGTGCCAGCCGAGGCCATCATCATGGAGGACAGGTCGACCACAACCCTGGAGAACCTGCGCTACTCCAAGCAAATCCTGGATGACCGCTACGAGATGGGCACCGGACCAGAGCATTACCGGGTGGCCCTGGTCACCAGCGACTACCACGTCTTCCGAGCCAGCGAATACGCCAGCAAGGTCGGACTGAATGCCGATGGAATCGGCTCGCACACCAAGGGCTACTACTGGCCGACTGCCTTCATCCGGGAGTTCGTGGCCATCACACGCATGCACTGGTGGCCCTATCTGGTTCTTGCACTGGGCTGGGCCGTCTGGGTCGGTATCTCATTGCTGAATTAAAACCACTGCCTTCCAGAAGGAATCAGAGGTCATACAACCTGAACCCCACCCTTATCCTGACTGGCCAGGCTATGTTCTAGGAACCAGGCCACCAGAAGGATGACCAGGACGATGAGAAAGACGAAAACGAAAGCCCAAACGGCTCCGAACTGGAAGGCCTGAGCGCCGGCATGAATCCCTCTGGCCTTGGGCATGCCCGTGATGATGGCAGCCAGGACACCGGTCGAGGCGGCGCCGGAATACTGCTGAAGCGTATTGAAGAGGGCGTTGCCGTCAGGCACCAGTCTCGCCGGAATATGCTGCAGTCCGACCGTAAGCAGGTTGTTGAAGACGCAGGCCTGACCAACCATGTAGCAGGCGTAGAGAAGAATCATCAGCGGAACGGACAAGTGCCGGCTGAGGACCAGGAAGCCAAAGGCCGAGAGGAAGAAAGCGGCGCTTCCCACCGCGAGCAGACCACGCAGGCCATGGCCATCCAGATAGCCGCCTGTGACGGGCTGGCAGAGCGCAGAGAGCAGGCTCCCCGGCAGCAGAAGGAGGCCAGACACGGTAGAGGTCTCACCCAGTACGGACTGGGCCATGTTGGGCAGGATGAACGTCAGGCCGATCTGAACAAACTGGACCAGGAAGTAGAGGATCAAGGCAAGGGTGAAAGTACGGTTCCGGAAGACCGCAATGTTGATCAGCCTGGTGCGCTGGTGCGTAAGGGTCCAGATGCCTGCAACAAGTGCCAGAACCCCAATGAACAAGGACAGCCAAGTGACAGGGCCATGCACATCCAAGGTGCTCAGTCCCATGGTCAGACCGGTCAGAAAGACACCCAGAAAAAGGAACTGGAGCCAGGCGAAAGCACCGACATGGGCCGTCTCCCTGTCTACTGAGATGAAGGCGATAATCCCGAATACCAGCTCGATGGGCAGCACGATCAGGAAGATGGCCCGCCAGGATAAGGCTTGGATAACGGCTCCGCCAAAGGTCGGACCCAAGGAGGGTGCCAGTGCCACCGCCATGCCGGCGCTGCCCACGTAACGGCCCTGGATGTGAAGGGGAACCTTTTTCATGATCAGAGAGAACACCAAGGGAAGAGCAATACCAGTGCTGATGCCCTGCAGGAGGCGTCCCGCCATAAGGACGGGAAAGCATGGGGCAAGGATGCACATCAGGTCGCTACCCAGGAATATTCCCACGCTGGCGAGGATCAATGCGCGGGTCGTGAATGAATGCTCCAGCCAGGCGGCGGCTAGAACCGTCAAGGCTACCACCAGCAGATAGCCTGTAGTCAGCCATTGAACTGTGCCCAGCCCGGTTTTGAAGTACTGGGTCATCTCCGGAAAAGTGACGTTGAGCGAGGTCTCCAAAAGGACCCCGCAGAAGGCGAGCCCGGCAGTGCCGGCAATCAGCAGTTTTGTTCTTTTATCAACATGGTCGACCATGGACCGTCCGCTCCTCACGCATCAGACTGTTCGCATAGCCATCTCCACGGATCCGTACGGCATGGCATCATCCGATGTCGCTCTCATTGCAGTTTGCGCAACGGTTATAGCTCTCTGGCTGCGTTGATGACATCTTCCAAGGTGGCGCCGGACTGACAGCCGCATGCTGCGAAGAGCCGGTTCACCTCCATAACCTTTGAAGACCCAGCTAGTGTAGCACCCGCAGGGGTACCAATCCGCGCTCACTCTGTACCTGAACAGGCTTGGGTAGAGTTGGTGACATTGAGATTTGCTGTTAACGCTGATGTGTTTCCTGCAACTCACGTTCAACATCGATCAGGCCAGGCTACCCCTCCGTTGGTTTTTTAACTTTGCCACGACTTCGATGATCCTGGACAAGTCTAGCCCTCGCTGTTCCGGTCATACTTTCCTGTTCTGTCAACAAAGAACCCACTGAGCTTCTTTTTTGACTTGACATTACCGGCATGTAAGTCATTTCCGAATATCTTGCTGACGAATATGGCCTTTATGGAGATGCTTCTATAGCCGCTTTGCCTATCTCATGATCGTCCAGCTCGCCGCCTTTTCCGTCAGCCTGTTGTCACACCAATCGTTCGCCAGTTCGAAGGGAACACCAAGGAATCCCTCAATCCCATCCCTGGGCACCGTGGAACGACCAGTGTCGTCCAGTCCGCCGAACGCACGGCCGAGCGTTTGAGCAAGACGTACCGGATGCTCCGCCTTGACCTCCACGGGCTCATGCTTTATCCAATGACGCTGCGCCATGCGAACGTACAGGGATTTGTATTTGTCGCCATCGATCAGACCCAGATCGAAGGCTCTGCGCACAGCTGCACCAATGGAAATTCCCCATCCGGACTTTACGTACAGGTAGTCCTCCAGCATCATGCTCGGGCTGATGATCGCTCGCGCGTCGGACTCAGGAAAAAGGAATTCGCCAGCAAACTCGTTAGCCTCCCTCTCCATCAAGGACACATCCTTGGGACGGCGGTACCGGTGCAGAACCAGATGCCCTAGCTCATGAGCAATAGTGAATCTGAGCCGGTCACCAGGCTTGTTTTCGGGAAAATAGCCTATAAGGGCCTTGTCTGGGTAAGTAACTCCATCACTGACCGAATCAGCTACCTTCGTCGTTAGCGGTGCAATGATCACTCCCTTGCGTTCCACGCTTCGTATCATGTTACGCACTGCTCCCTTGGAAGGCAGCCCCAGTATCGCGCGCGCGTTTGCCGCAATGCGGCGAACTCCCTGTGCCTGAGGGTCCAAGGTCGGTGCAATCTCATCTAGCCAGGATGCCGTCTTATCTGGCACATTTGACATCGAACTGACCCTGGAGACCGTGTCCGCCAACATCTCAAACTCCGCGCAGATGCGATTGCTGAGATTCCTGGTGATTGTTTTCTTGCGACGAAAAGCGAGGCGATTCCAGTCAAGACCTGGATCGCGCAGCATGAAGAAAGACAGAGGAAGGCTGGTTGCGTAGGCTATCTTTTCGACGCTCGATTCCGTAAGATGAGTGGTCGGATTGCCAACCAGCATGCCGATGTAGGTCGGGGTCATGCCAGAACGCTCGGCAAGCTCTTTTTTGGTCCAACCCCGATACTTCCGTGCAAGCTCAATGCGCGTGGGATTGAACTCATTCATCGGATTGTCTCTTCCCTTTCTTCTTGGACAATTGTATTTGAGCGAGGGACCAACAGCTCATTCCCCTCATCATCACCGTTGAACGCCATACCGTTGAAACCTTCACCCATCTGAAGAACCATGAGGGCAATGCAGGGAGCGCCCTTAGGAAACCGGCCGGTTCCAGTAGGCTGGTAGGCAGAACAATGGAAAATGCCGTTTGCTTCGGTCCAAACCAAGACAATTTCTGAGTCGCTCAGCGGCTTCTTGCCTGAAAGCTCCTGGTCGAGCATAGCTGGTTGCACCCATGCCTCCCTACGTCGCAAGTTAGGACCAGCTGGAGGAACACTTCCCTCGAATTTGAACTTCTTGAGGAATCGAAGCCTGAGGCCTGAACCGATATTGCGCAGATGAAGACAAGAGGTGGACTTCGTAAGTTGCCAGCCGTCGATTGGCTCATCTGCGATTTCTGCGCGGAGCGTCGCATTGAAGTTGTCTGCATAGAGCTTCGGATACTTAATTCGAGGAGTGCCAAGCGTGTTCATGGCCGACAGTGAGCGAAGCCTGGCCTGCGGCAACAATGTTGGAAGGGCATCATTGATTGGCATGAGGTTCTGACGAATGAGCTCAAGTTTTTCCAAGGAGTCTCCTTAAAACGCGCGTTCATGTTTGATATTTGGAGCATTGTTTTATTTTACTATTTGAGTTTGAGTTTACTACCGCAAAATTAATCTATCAAGTCAGAATAGATGCAGATTTGCTTTGTCTTTTCACCGTCAATGTTGTCATGAATCTTCATGACGACAAATACCAGGAGACGATATAGCCCACTGAGCTGACCATCTCCGAACAGTTGCTGCACAGCAGCCATCAATCTGACAGACTCGGTGGAAACGAATTTCGCCATCGTGGTGAACCTTTAGGCGAACTTAAAAATGTGCCACTCCGCGCTTGATTCCAACCCAAACAAGCTTGGGTAGAGTTGGTGACATGCAAATCGATATCGTCTCCGTCTTCCCCGAGTATTTTGACGTAACTGGGCTCAGCCTGCTAGGCAAGGCCCAGGAGAAAGGCCTGGTGACCATACGCGCCCACAACCTGCGCAACTGGACCCATGACGTGCACCACTCCGTGGACGATACGCCGGTGGGCGGTGGAGCTGGCATGGTCATGAAACCTGAAGTCTGGGGCCGGTGCCTGGACGATCTGCTGGACATGCCAGACGGGTCGGCTCTGCAACCACCCACCATGAATCAGACAACCGATACTGCCGATACCGAAGAAGAAAAAGAGGCAATGAAGAGTTCCGGAGGCAAAAGCTACGGCATAGCATCCGAGGCAGATCCATCTGCAGACAGCCACGAGGCTGGTGTGGCCAGACCAGTTCTGATCTTCCCCAACCCATCCGCTCCTCTGTTCAGCCAGGGCGATGCGACTGAGCTGTCTCGGGCGGAGAGGCTGATATTCGGTTGCGGCCGCTACGAAGGCTATGACGCACGCATCCCCGACTACTACCGGAATCAGGGGATCGACGTCCGGGAGTACTCCATTGGCGACTACGTGCTTAATGGGGGCGAGGTGGCCGTCTCGGTCATGCTGGAGGCGATCACCCGACTCCTGCCAGGTTTCATGGGCAATCCTGAATCCATCGTGCAAGAGTCCTACACTGGTGATGAGCCGTTGCTGGAATATCGCCAGTACACACGCCCCACCACCTGGCGGGGTATGGCCGTGCCCGAGATACTGACCAGTGGCGACCACGGAAAGGTGGACAGGTTCCGGCGCAACGAGGCCATCAGGCGAACCAGTCGGATCCGTCCCGACCTGATTGCCAGATTGGATTGCTCAACCCTGGATAAGCATGACCGGCGTCTTTTGGAAGACCTGGGCTGGGATACACGGGAAACCCATCCGAGACCTCTGGATCAGCCGTCGATTTGATCAGCTGTCCGATTGCGGGGATAATCGGCGAGCCGTCAGATAGTAGACTGCTGTCTCCCCGTAGCTGCGAGCCTGATCAATGGCCCATCCTTCAGGAGCCGTGGGCGGCGGGGTGCGTGTGGATCGCTCCAGAACGATCATGCCTCCGCCATCCACCATTTTTCGGGCAGTCAGACCGGTCATAATGCTCTGGCAGTCATCCGTCGACAGATCATAAGGCGGGTCCATGAAGACCAGGTCGAAGCAAGCTTCGGACAGACCAGCATCCTCATGACCTGAGGAGAGGGGACGGACAAAGCGCTCGGCACGGTTTCTGCTGACGCGAATGTCCATGGCTGAATCCCAAGCCGGGTGATGGCGCAGCTCTGCAGCTGAACGTGACAGCAGCCCAGCGACACGGCCAGAAGACTCCACAGCCACCAAGCTCTGGGCACCACGGGATAGGGCTTCGAATCCCAAGGCCCCTGTGCCGGCGAACAGGTCCAGGACCCGAGCACCGGACAGCAAGTCTTCGGACTCCAGATGGGAGAAAATGGCCTCCTTGGTCCGATCGGTAGTGGGCCGGGTGCCCTTGAGGGCTGCGGGAATGGGGAATCCCTTGAATCGGCCGGCGATGATGTGCATATGGTCTGTTGTCCTTTCAGCTGGAGACCAGGAAACCCTCGTTGCCCCTCATGAAGTCCAGAACGGCGCCAGCCAGCTCGGGCTGCCCGGCCAGGGTGGGGTCGGACTCCAGAAGTTGGCCTGCCTGGGTGCGGGCGCTGGCGATCATGGGCGCATCGGTGACCACCCGCAGAAGTTTCAGAGAAGAATGACCGCCGGACTGGGCATCGCCCAGCACGTCGCCGGCTCCCCTGATGCGTATGTCCTCCTCGGCGATTTTGGCCCCGTCAGTGGTGTCGCGAATGACCTCAAGCCGCTCGGCAGCCGGTGAATCCGCTGGGGCGCGCGAGATCATGAAGGCCCAGGAGTCAGTGCCGCCGCGTCCCACCCTGCCGCGCAGCTGATGAAGCTGGGAGAGCCCGAACCGATCGGCATCGAAGATGACAATGCAGGAGGCTTGGGGCACATCCACCCCTACCTCCACTACAGTGGTGGCCACCAACAAGGGCGTGCGACCCGAGGCAAAGTCCGCCATGACGGCGTTCTTGGTGGCATCGTCGTCTCGCCCGGTCAGCGTGGCCATGGCGATGCCCTGGAACTGCGGCAGGGCGGCCAGTCGCTGACTCATTTCAGCCACCGAATGCAGTGGCAGACGCTGGCCATCACCTTGGCCCTCCTCAACCAGCAGTTCAGGCTGGGAGTCAGACCCACCGGATTGGCCAGGGCGGTCTGAGGAGGCTGAAGGATCGTCCTCATCGTCAATACGGGCACAGATCACGTAGGCCCTTTCCCCAGCTTCGATCCGACGACGTAAGTGCAGGAACATGGCGCCCATGGTCGCTCCGTCGGACTCAGCAATGACGTGTGTGCGGACCGGTTTGCGGTTGCTGGGCAGCTCGGTCAGGGTGGAGATGTCAAGATCTCCGAACCAGGTCATGGCGGCTGTACGAGGAATGGGCGTAGCAGTCATGATCAACAGATGGGGAACGCGATCGGATTTGCGGCGCAGCTCCTCGCGTTGCTCAACACCAAAACGATGCTGCTCGTCGATGACAGTCAGGGCCAGATTGGGAGCCTGAAAGGTCTTGGAGAAAGCCGCATGGGTGGCGATGACAATGCAGGGACGGCCCGAGGCCGAGACAGCCAGGGCGGAGCGGCGCTGGGCCAGTCTCATACCTCCGGTCAACAGCACCACAGGCAGGACCAGCTGATCCGTCATACGAATCATGGTGACGTTGTCAACAGGCTTATGGCGGCCTTCTACGGCAGTTGCGGTCACATCGGTGCCCACAGCCTTGAGCATGCCGCCGATGGAAGCATAGTGCTGCTCGGCCAGCACCTGGGTCGGAGCCACCAAGACAGCCTGATGACCAGCCTGGACCGCCTGGAGCATGGCTACCAGGGCCACCACGGTCTTGCCGGAGCCGACCTCGCCTTGCAGAAGCCGCTGCATGGGCTGATCCTTAGCCATGTCGACGCCGATGTCATTGATGACCTGACGCTGGCCGTCGGTCAGCTGGAATGGCAGGGAGTCGATGAAACGGGCAGGCAGGGTGTCTGGACGGTCAGCGCCCGAATCCGTGCATGGATAAGTAGGCTGCTGCTGGGTCTGGCGGCGGGTCTGCAGAAGAGCTGTCTGCGCGACAAAGGCCTCCTCATAGCGCAGGGTCTTCCGTGCCGCAGCGAAGTCGTCAGGACTGTCGGGCGCATGCATGCCCAAGAGGGCACGGGCACGATGCAACAGCCCTTGGTCGGCACGGACCTGCTCGGGTAGCACATCAGGTATGGCACGGCCCAGCGCTTCTGGATCAATACGGACATCGGCACTGGGCTGCCCCTCTTCGGCAGCACCGGCTGCGGGAGTTGAACCAGGTGAATTATCAGCCTGCGACAGCAGACGCAGAAACCCCAGAATGACATCGTGAATATGGTCCGAGGAGATGCGAGAGCTGGCATGGTAAACCGGCCGCGGTCGACGCACACGCTCCAGGGCCTCGTCAAGGCTGGCCGCATCGGGCCGAGATGCGTCCGCAGAAACCTCCCGATCGGCATTAGCAACAACCAGGGTCTCGGGGTGGGTGAATTGGAGCTGGTCCATGTAGATGCCGGGCTCACCGGCCACGACCAAATCCGCCCCTACCTGCAGCCGACGGACCATCCAGTCCATATAAGGCTTCTTATGAGAGAAGAAGACCAGCCTGACCGCCAGCGGAGTGCCACCTTGGCTGCTGACGAAGGCCGCATCGTCCACCATCACGTCCAGCCGAAAGCCCCGGTGACCGCTCAGCGGCACCAGACGCACCTGATCAACCCGGGCGGCGAAGGCACAAGGCGCACCCAGCCGAATGCCGGCAATAGTGGTGACCTGCATGGGATCGGTGATGCGGAAAGGATAATAGGTCAGCGCATCCCCGACCGTGACCACGCCGAGAGCCTTGAGAGCGCTCACCCGACGCCTGTTGGCCACCAGCGAGGCCACGGTGCTGTGCAGCCCAACATGAGCCACTGCCGACATACCCGATCACCTCCCGCAAGCGCCGATCATCATCCCTCAGGATGACAAGAACCCCCGGAGCTTTGCCCCCGGGGGTCCCAATACGACCGACGAACCGCCTTCAGGCGGCGACGCGCTGCACCTTGCCGGCCTTGAGGCACTTAACGCAGACGCGCAGACGCACGTTCTGACCATCAACGGTGGTGTGCACCGACTGCAGGTTGGGGCGGAAGATGCGCTTGTTCCGGATATGCGAATGAGAAACACTGTAACCGGTCTGCGGGCCCTTGCCGCACACCGCGCAACGAGCTGCCATGATGACTTCCTTTACGTTGTTTTCCAAGTCGTCCCAGGTGCTCCAGGCCGCAACACAAGGCTACGGATGAACACACAACTTTGTTAGACTACTACATTCCGCCAAATAAGGCAAATTAACAGTTTCAGGCACGAGGAGGCTTGCGGAAGATGCCGATCAGAGACTGAAGCACTCCGCAAAATACCCCGCCGATGATCCAGATGGCCCAGAATGGGATGCGCCAACCAAAAAGGTTGTCGTAATTGCCTGAGAAGAGCATGGTCAGGGCCACCAGCGTGCAAAGGCCCATGATGACTCCGCTGATGGCATTGCTTATCCGGTGTTCGTAACGATAGGTGTCCCAGCGACCGTCATCGACGGAATCAATCTGCCTGTTGTAGGCTCGGAGGTTCATCATTCTGTGGCTCGTTCCCGCATGGACTAGTAGGAAGATCCCCAGAGCCAGAAGAAGGAAGAAGACAAACCCTCTGACCTGATGGGACCAGCCCCAGACCAGGAACCCAGCAGAGTTGATTCCCACATCCAAGAGCACGACAGCCAAACCGCAGACCAACTCCCAAGTAGTCTGCCGGTATACTCGCGAGCGCTCCTCATCGGTATAGAAATCCGCCACATAAGGATGTCTGCGGCGGAAATCCCTCCTGGCGGAAACCGCCGGTATCAGACAGGCCAGTCCCAGGACGATGCCGATCATCAGAGAAAGAAAGGCCAGACCATTCTGTGCGTCGGTCGGCTGGCTGACTCCGGCAAAGAGACCACCGAAAGCCAGTCCCAGCATGATAAGGGCGATGCCGAAAGCCATCCGAAGACTGTAGGCATTGCTGAAGGATGCGTAGCCGGTTACGTCTTCCATGGCAGACTGGACAGGCGCAGTCACATGGGTTGCCGAAGTCGCCTGGTTGGCATCCTGATGGTCAGGCTTGGACGCACGCTGCCCGGAACCCGGATGCCGAACATCGCCCAGGACCAGATCATCAAGGGTGCAGCCGAAGAGGTCGCAGATAGCCAGGAGCTTGTCCATCTCAGGATATGCCTTGTCCGACTCCCACTTGGACACCGCCTGACGGGACACCCCCACCAGCATGGCCAGCTGCTCCTGAGTCATATTGCGCTGCGAACGCAGATACTGCACGTTGGTTCTGAAACTCATATTGTTCTTTCTCCCGATCAGCAGAATGCCGATTCAACCAGCAACGAGGCCATGATGAAACGTGCGGGGCTCCGACCGCCACCAGCTTTGGGTTGCACCCCGGCAAAGACACCGATATTTGCTGTCAACTGACGGTTGCATCCTTGCAATTCCAAGGAAATAAGCGATTACTGAATCCCTGTCATTCTGATGACGACCCGCCCATCAATCCCCCTTCCGGCAAGAGATGCGACCCCTCTACGTTCACGATACATACCTTTCAGGAGCGAATGCGAATCCTGTGGATCCCACCCTGAACCGTCCCCGATTCGACCCTGAAAACACCCTGACAGGAGCTCTCGCCATGGTCTCATAGAAGAAGAGACCAGGCAGGCGACGACCGAAAGGAAGGCAACGATGCAGCATCGAATGGCCAGGGATCCATACGCACAGATTCCGCTCATTCTGGACAAGGTCTGCTACGACTACGGAACCCGGCAGAAGCAGGGCACAAGAGTGTTGGACGAAATCAGCCTGGAATGTCCGGCTGGGACTTGGACGGCCATCATGGGCCCTTCAGGCGCCGGCAAATCGACCCTCCTCTATTGCGCCGCAGGACTGCTCCAAGTCAGGCAGGGCAAGGTGGCCATCGCCGGGGAGGATCTGACACGAATGAAAGAGAGGGAGCTGACCAGACTCCGGCGCGACCATATCGGCTTCGTCTTCCAGGACTACAACCTGGTCAACGCCTTCACCTGCCTGCAGAACACCATGCTGTCCAGCCTCTTCGGCGGCAGGAAAATCTCCGCCCAAGCGGCCCTGTCTGCCCTGTCGAACGTCGGGCTGGAAGGGTACGCCAACACCTATCCGGCCGACATGAGCGGTGGCCAGCAGCAGCGCGTGGCCATCGCCAGATCCCTTGCCGCCAGCCCGGAGATCATCATGGCCGACGAGCCCACCGGCGCCCTGGACACCCATAGCTCGCGGGAGGTCATGGACCTCTTCGACCTGGCCGTCCGCAGCGGCCAGACCATCCTCATGGTGACCCACGACCCCAACGTCGCCGCCCGGGCCCACCGCGTCATCTTTCTCCAAGACGGGCGCATTCAGGCGGCATGCCCGGGCGGAAACCCGCAGACCATAGCCCAGCAGCTGGCCAGCATGGATGCTGTTCCAGACCAGGAAGCCTTCAGCCCTCCCCTGGCAGTTCCATCCGATCAGCCTCGGTGATGGTCCGAATTACTCGGCAGGGCACGCCTACGGCCAGGGAGTCATGTGCGATGTCATGGGTGACCACGGATCCGGCCCCGATGACCGCCCCATCGCCGATGGTCACTCCCCCGGCCACAGTCACATTTGATGCCAGCCAGCAGTTGGAGCCGATGGTGATCGGGGCGCCCAACTCGTAGTCGTAGAGGGTGCCATCCTCATGGCGTCTCAGATTCCGCTCCTGCCACCGCAGGGGATGCAGGGGGGTTGCCAGGGTGACGTTGGGGCCGATCATCACATCGTCGCCAATCTGTACAGGGCATGTATCCAGAACAGTGAAGTTGAAATTGGCGAAGATGCGCGAGCCAAGCTTGGTGAAGCACCCATAGTCGAAGTAGATAGGCCCCATAAAGTCCACGTCCTGACCATGTTCGGGCACCAGATCGTCCAGAAGCCGACTGCGCAGTTCCCGCTCCTGCTCGGAAGACGCGTTGAAAAGACGGCAAAGTTCGTGGGCTTTGACCCGCAGCTGGCTCAGGTCGGGATCCGATGCGTCATAAAGCTCGCCAGCAAGCATCCGCTCCTTCTGCGAGCGCCAATTCCCTTTACCAGCTCCGCCAGTCACACTTGTCAGTTTTGAGTCCTTGTCCATGGCCATCCCATCGTTCCTGTGTCACTTCACTGTCACTTCTGCAAGCTCACACTGCTTACAGAGTCCCTGTCCATGTAATCGTCTGGGTCAGACAGCCTGCGGCCATACGTACCATTCGTCATCCTGTTGCGGACATCCGTTCACGCCAAGGGTCAGGCTTGGTAGATTAGAGGCAGCGGAGGACCGTGGCGAGGAGGAAGCATGCGGTATGAGGTGAGCGAGGCTATTCCCGAGGATGCCAAGGCCATCCGTAAGGCCGTATTCGTCGAGGAGCAGGGCTTTCACAACGAGTTCGACCAGACCGATGACGTCAGTCTTCACATCGTGGCCTACGATGGGGATGATCCCGCCGGCGTATGCCGAATCTTTCCCGACCGTGGCAAGACATGGACCCTTGGCCGTTTGGCCGTTCTTAAGCCCTACCGCGGTCAGCACCTGGGCGCGAATTTGGTAGGCAAGGCTGAGGAGACCGCTCGGAGCCGCGGGGCCGACCGGCTCACGCTTCACGCCCAGGAACGGGTGGCGGGCTTCTATGAATCTTTAGGCTATAAGGACATGGGCATACACGATCAAGACGAGGGATGCCCGCACATGTGGATGGACAAGCCCCTGACAGGCAGCACCGGAAACGAGCCAGAGGACCAGGCCTCATGAATCTGACCGCCAATTTTGCCAATGAAATATCAGCTCCAGCCAGCACAAGCATCACAGGTATGAATTCGAATAAGGATCCCATGGGAAGGTCCGAACAGGCCATCTCCAGCTTCAGCGATGCCGTCATTTACTGGTTTCGACAGAATTTCGGAAAGATCATCCTTCTGATCGTCGTGGCTGTCTGCGCTGCATTGATTTCCAAGATTGTGGCGGCGGCCATGCGACGCGCTCTGGAACGGACCAACCTGCCCAGTGCCTCCATCTTCGTCAACATTGTCCGCGCCCTGATCTGGATCTTCGCTGCTGCCACAGTCCTGCAACCCGTCTTCGGTATCAACCCATCCACAGTGGTCGCCGCCCTGGGCGTCAGCGGCCTGGCCCTCTCCTTCGGATTGAAGGATACGATCGCCAATATCGTCGGCGGCTTTGGACTGATGGTCAGCAAGGTGGTCCAGCCCGGCGATATCATCACCATCCAGGGCACCACCGGAACCGTCCGCGATGTGACCTGGCGTCATACCATCGTCATCGACAGAACTGGCAACCAGCTGCTGATCCCCAACTCCATCCTCAACACCACGGCGCTCGAGAAGATCACCGAGGCCGGCGAAGCCGCTACCACGGTTCCCTTCACCCTGCGAGGAGATGCCGATATAGCCAAGTCCTCCCACTCCATTGCACAGGTGGTGGCCCAGGCAACCAAGGGCATGGCCATGCCATCCAACCCGCCCATTGTCCAGCTCCAGGGCTTCACCCCTTATGGCATCAAGGGCCAAGTGGTCATGTTCGCCAAGCAGGGCGTCATCGCCGCCGATATGCAGGATGCCGCCACCCGCGCTCTTGCCGGCCAGGACTATCTGGTCCAAGAGGCCGAGCTCCAATCAGAGAACGATGTAGACCAAGCCAACTGATTGCTTTAGGTTTGGGCCCCAAATCACTAGCGGACGTATTTGCTGACGCTTTTCATCTTGAGCAAAGCGTCGGCCAGCCAGCGATAGATATCATCCCATTGGTCTTGTTTGTAATCAGTACGCCTAGTCAGAGTCAGGTGGCGTGACTTCTTGTCTGCATCCTTATCATCCCAGTCCACATCACCCTCCTGGTCTGACAGGTCGCTCTCGACCTGAGACTTGTGCTTAAGGAAGTCCATGTATTGCACAGGATCATGAAAGAGGAATTCAACAGTGGCGTATCCGTCCCTGATGCCGATGAGACCTGCCAGATTGCAGCCAGACACGGGCGAGCCAAAACTCAACAGGTACCTCGTATGGTCGGCTCTGGTAAAGGCCGAACCGAAAGCGGCCATGAAGTCATTCCTGGCTTTGCAGAAGTCAACGAACCCATCCCAGAACATGGCCCTCAACTTCGAGCGGTCCAGAGACTCCATATCTCCTTGCGAAACCCGGTAACGAGAACGAAAATCGTCAAGGCTGATGCCCCCATGCCCCCAGAACGTCCAGCCATTGATTGAGCTGCTGCTCGCCCCAGCCAATTTGAGAACATGCGAAGCCGCCGACGAGGGACTCTCAAATTCACGCCCGTCCGAGACCCTAATCATCATCTCTTCAGTAATCAGAGCGCTGGCCTCATACTTGCGGGAAAGGCTTTCCAGTTGATCGCCAGGTTTCAGCAGGCCACTGACACCCAACATGTGCAAGGAAACCATCTTTGCCGGAATCTTCGCCTGCTTATCAGATTGATACTTGTCGATGGTCGCACGATCGATCTTCGGCATAGACCAGACTTGCAGAGCCTCATCGGCTAGCCGACGCGTCCTAGCTTCGATGGACTCGGCATTCCAAGTCTCCGCATCACGCAACTCACGCGAAATAGACAGGTATTCATCCTGATATCCACCGACAATTCGATCCCTCTTCTGCTTGAACAACCCATCCGAGAGTTCCGAGTTATAAGCGGTCAGAGTCAAATTACCCAGCTTGTTGACATGCTCCGCAAAAACCCTTTCGCAATCAGCACCTAACATCTGCCGCCACTGCTCATGAGCGAGCGCATTCTGGGGCAGAATATGCTCAATAGTGAGTTTCCTTGAGGAAAAGTCAATCGGATTCTTAGGATGGTGTTCATTTTCCAGTGTTGTCAACATGTAATAACAACGCGAAAAGGGATAGAAATCGCGCGAAAGAAGAGTTTGGCGAAATTCATTGTCATCAGGCATACGATGGCTTGTCCCTTCGCTGCCCAGCAAGGCTGCTTCGAAGGCCTGCCGATAGTCGGGTGACCCGTCTTCCTTTATCTGTCTGAGACGTGCTATGACCGAAAGTGAAAACCTGTTCAGCCCATTGCTCGATATCTGGCAGGCAATGCGGCGGAAGAGATAACTCTCCAACAACTTCAACATGGATATAAAATCACTGCGGCTGAAGAGATCATCCCCCTCCTGGTAATCGTCCAAAAGGGTCATGAGCAGGGGGTTGATGACGGACATATTCAGAGCATGAATACGGCCAAACAATCGATCTATTTCAGGATCATCCCCCGAGCTCGAAGTAATACGCGAATAGTACCCGGCAAACTTGCTCATCTGGTCCAGAAGTCCGACTATTTGATCGTGGTTATCGTAGCCATTGTTGGTCACGTAGTCTTTAAAGAACCTGTATACGTCTCGTGTAGGCACTGGTCTGGGGGCGTTGATGATGGCAAGCCAGTCATAGAGAAAATCATCAAAAACGTCATCATAGACGTCCACGCCTAGCGCTATTTCGATTCTTCTCCAATTATCTTCATACAACATCCCCTGAGTCTCCAAAGGCTGCCGCATGAGCACATAATTACGAACCAGATCTGCAGTCGACAGGTCCTTACCAGTCGAATTCATCGACTCGAAGATGGCCTGTGGATCATCCTGACCCTGCGTCAAGGAGATCGACACTACCTCCAAGGATTTGAGCCCAGACCACACACTGTTCGGGTCCTTCATGCCCTCCAATTGATGACTGAACCAATGGAAGTTATCGATAAGTCTACGAGACTCGCCAGTAATCGGAGCTTTAGAATTTTCCAAATGGTGAATGATGGACTCGTATGTGTCACAATCACCCTGCGATAGGCATAAACGATAATGCCCCTCGCCTTCACGAGAACAATCAATCAGATATTCTCGTGTGAGTTTTTCGCAGGAAAACTGCAGCTCATTGGCCTGGCTTTGGTGGCTGTCTGCATAATCAGCAAGTGCTGCTAGGAGAAGATTGACTGTTGTAATTCTCTGCTGACCATCGATAATGAGGGCTGATGTCACCCCATCGGCGCCCATGGTGCCCTCTTGAATCCAGACCAGTGAACCCATGAAATGGGCGCTCTCGTGTAAACGCTCAATGGCAAGCACGTCGTTCCAAAGTTGCTCGCATTGTTCCTTATCCCAGGAATAGGGGCGCTGATATACAGGGACAATAAAACGCTTGCTCTTATCGGCAATCAGACTCAGCAGCTTAACGGGACCAGCATCCATGAGGAACCTTGCCTTACCAGCGAGTACATCGGCGGACGCTCCCATTATAGGAAGCACCCACGGCCACAGTCAGGCCGATATACCCTCGATCAGGTCAGTAATCAGATCGGTGTAGGTAATCCCCGTGGCCTCCCAGGCCTTGGCATACATGGAGATAGGCGTGAAACCAGGCATGGTGTTGATCTCATTGACGATGACCCTGCCCTCGGGCGTCACAAAGCAGTCGACACGACTCAGACCGGCGCCGTCCACGGTTCTGAAAGCCTTGGCAGCCAGGTCGCGAACCTTCTGAAGGGTCTCCTCTGGCAGGTCGGCAGGAACCTCCACATGGGAAGCGGAGGAGTCCACATACTTGCTGTCGAAGTCGTAGAAGGCCTCGTCCTGATCAGCCTTGTCCAGCACCACCTCGCCAGGCCAGGCTGTACGGGGCTGTCTGTCCTTGCTGGAGGCGAGCACGGCGCACTCGATCTCCCGCCCCTCAATGCCCTCCTCTATCAGGACCCGCCAGTCGTGCTTGGCAGCCTCGGCGACTGCGGCAGCCAGGGCTTCGGCTTGAGGCTCTTCCACCTTGACCACGCCGAAGCTGGATCCTGCACGGGAGGGCTTGATGAAGAGAGGATAATGCAGCTCTGCCTTCTGCACAGCAGCCAACAGGTTGGCCCCGGACCGCTGTTCACGGGAGTCAATGGTGATGCCAGGCGCCACAGGTATGTCGGCTTGGCTGAGCAGAATCTTGGTGTAGTGCTTGTCCATGCATGCAGCAGAGGCGAAGACCCCGCATCCGACGTAGGGCAGACCCATCATTTCAAGCAGGCCCTGCAGGGTGCCGTCCTCACCGTATGGGCCGTGGAGCACCGGAAAGACCGCGTCAACATGCCCCAAAGGCTCCAGGGAACCAACGGTCCTGGAAGGCTCTGCTCCAGAAACCAGATCGGCATGGTCACCAATCAGAAACCCATCCCTGCCGCGAGCCATGTCGAGGATGACCGGACGGCTGCCTTCGGTTATCTGTACGGTTGGCAGACTGGCATCGTCCAGACCCCACTGCCTGGGATCCTGACCGCCGATGATCCAACAACCGTCCTTGGTGATGCCAATAGGGATGGGCTCGTATCGATCGGTATCGATGGCGTTGAGCACGCCAGCCGCCGACACGCAGGATATGGAATGTTCGTCGGCACGCCCGCCATAAAGCACTACAACACGTTTCCTGACCATCATCCCTCGGCTTTCCTCATCCTGGATATGATTTTCAACATCACGCACCTGCCCGAGCAGATGCATCATTCAAGACAGCAGAATATCCCCTCGGCAGGCAGCAAGGCCTGGTCGGAGTCGCTCATCCACAAGCTTGGCACGAACACAGCCGAGGTGGAGCTGATGCAGGCACCAGACAAGCTGGGCTTGCTGACTGATTCGGAAAACCGCACACCATCAATCGGATGTTGGTAGCGCTGGTTTCAGAGCCTTTGTACCCCTATAGCCTTCAGAATTTTCTGACGGCCACCAGACTCACTCTGCAGTGATTTGCCCGCCGAACAGCTCGTCGATCATGCCCCGGCAGCTCAGACCCTGATCCAGCACATGGCTCATGGCCGTCGCCAGCGGGGTCGCCACCTGGTAGCGCTCGCCCAAGGCGACGACAGCATCGGTGGTGGGTACGCCTTCGGCGACACCCTTGCTGACGCGAGTGGCTTCCTCGATGCTTTTGCCCTGTCCCAAATTAAAGCCAAAAGTGTAGTTCCTGCTCAGAGACGACCCACAGGTGGCCACCAGGTCGCCGACCCCAGCAAGACCGGCGAAGGTCTTGGACTTGGCCCCGCAGGCCTCCCCCAAGGCAGTGAGCTCAGCCAGACCCCTGGCCTGGATCATGGCAGCCGTGTTCTCCCCGAATCCAGCCCCCCGTGACATCCCGACGGCCAGTGCAGTGACGTTCTTCAGCGACCCGCACATTTCCAGGCCGATCACATCGTCCGAAACGAAGGCCTTGAAATAGTCGGTCGTACAAGCACGGGCTACTCTCATGGCAGTATCGGCATCAGCGCTGGCGACCACGGTGGCGCTTGGCTCGCGGGCGGCCACCTCCTTGCTCAGGTTGGGACCGGAGACGGCCGCAAACCTGATTGGGTCCAGATCCAGCGTCTGGCAGACCACCTGATCCATCCGCCTGTCGGTGCCCCGTTCAATCCCCTTCATCAGGGAGACTGCAATGGCATCATGATCCAATAGACTCTTGAATTCCGTCAAGGCCTCACAGGCGTGCTGAGCGGCTATGGCCACGACCACGATTTCAGCCCCCGAGACGGCCTTGGCCCGGTCACCCTCAGCGATGATGGCGTCGGGCAACCTCTCCACTGTTGGCAGGCGGCGAGCATTCGAATGCTTGCTGTTGATTTCGTCCACGACTTCCGGATCGATGTCCCACATGACCACCTGGTTGCCAGCATCAGCCAGTACCTGGGCAAAAGCGGTTCCCCATGCGCCTGCTCCCAATACCGCGATCTTCGTCATCATTCTCCTTTGCATAATGCCGTGCGCACGGGAACGCCGACCAGCAGCCTCATTCTTGTCCCTACCATCCTATGACACCACCGCCAGGCAGGAGGAATTGGAGGTGGGTTCCAGCCTTATTGCTCGCTTCTGGGCCGACGGGTCATGGTCACATAATCGAAATATCCAGCCGCCGGGGGCTCTTCGCCACGAATCTCGGCCATGACCTCTTCCATCCGGTTGCGCAGGCGGACACAGAGGGCATGCACGGACTGCTTGGGGGGTTCTGCGCCCCACTGATCCATGTCTTCCAGAAGGTCGGAATAGTCAAGGAGCCGGTCATAGCACATGACCACGTTCTTACGAGGCCAAGGCCACTTGTGGTTGATCGAAGCTGCCCCCCAGGTGATGCTGGGATAGAGGGGAACCATGCGACCCAACTGCCGTGAGGCTTCCAAGGCGATGAATCCGACCCCGGGTTTGAGCGACATGGGCCACTTAAGAGGGTCACGGGTCACGGTCCCCTCCGGCCAGATGGTCAGGGGCCTGCCCGAGGTGATGATATTGATCGACTCCTCCTCAATCGACCTGGCCTTGCCGGACTTGCGTTCTACCGGCTGCATGCCCACCATGCGAAACCAGCTGCCGATAAGGGGCCAGTGGGCCATCTCGGCCTTGGCCATATAGCGGGGACGACGACCCTGGTGGAAGAGAGCCATCATGGGAATGAAAACGTCGAACTGGGTCACATGGGTGGCTGCGGTAATAAAAGGCCCGGTCTGCGGCACCCGCTCCAACCCCCAGGCATAGACTCGGCAGGAGTCACGCACCACCTGGGAGACCCCCCGCAATAGACGGGTAGTCCCCACGGGGTGCTGACCGTCTATCTCGTCCAAGGCCGGTGTGCGGTGACCAGTGGGATAGTAGCGGGTCGGATCCACCAGTCTGTGCCGCTGGGCCAGTAGGGCCACCTGCTGGTCGGACAGGGCTGGTACCGCAGACCGGGGGGAGGGTTTGCCTTTGGAAGCCATCTATGCCTGCCGAATCAGTCGATCTGCGCGTCCAAGGCCAGTAGCTTGTCGCGGAAGTCCTCGTAACCGCGGTCAATCAAGGAGATGCCGTGGACGGTGGAGGGGCCGGAGGCTGTCAGTGCCGCAATCAGGTGGCTGAAACCGCCACGCAAATCGGGTACATCGATGTCCTGACCAGTCAGCGGGGTGGGTCCGAAGATAACCGCCGAGTGGTTGAAGTTGCGCTGCTGGAAGCGGCAGGGCAGGGATCCCAGGCACTCCTTGTAGAGCTGGATGGTGGCACCCATCTGAATCAGCGGCTTGGTGAAGCCGAAGCGATTCTCATAGACGGTCTCGTGAACGATGGAAAGACCCTTGGCCTGGGTCAGAGCGACTACCAGAGGCTGCTGCCAATCGGTCATGAACCCGGGGTGCACGTCGGTCTCGATGGCCACGGGCCGCAGGTCGCCGCCCGGATGCCAGAAGCGGATGCCGTCGTCGCGCACATCGAACTGGCCGCCGATCTTGCGGAAGACGTTCAGGTAGGTCATCATGTCGGGCTGGTGGGCGCCTTTGACCATGATGTCACCATGGGTGGCCAGGGCGGCAGAAGCCCAGGAGGCAGCCTCGATCCTGTCTGGCAATGAGGTATGGGTGAAGCCTTTCAGAGAGGGCACCCCCTCAATGCGGATGGTACGGTCCACGTCCACTGAGATCTGTGCGCCCATCTTCTGCAGGACCGCCACCAGATCCATGATCTCGGGCTCAGTAGCCGCCCCTGACAGCTCGGTACGCCCCTCGGCCAGGACGGCCGCCAGCAGGGTCTGCTCCGTGGCTCCCACCGAGGGGTAGGGCAGGTGAATCTTGGCTCCGTGCAGGCCGTCGGGCGCCGTGATGTGGATACCGGCTTCATGCTCCTTGTCGACATTGGCCCCCAGCTTGCGCAGGGTCTCCAGATGGAAGTCGATAGGCCTGCTACCGATGCGGCAGCCGCCCAGAACGGGGATGAAAGCCTCTCCCATCCGATGCAGAAGCGGCCCGGAGAAGAGAATGGGAATGCGGGAGGAGCCCGACAGGGTGTCCACATCGGCCACATCAGCCAGCTCTACATGGCGGGCATCAATGGTGACCACGCCCTCCTGCGGACTGACATCCACCTTGACGCCGTGCAGTCTCAGCAGATCCGAGACCACCTGGACATCACGGATTTCAGGCACGTTCTTGAGCACCGAGACATCGGGAGCCAGCAGGGCAGCCACCATGGCCTTGCTGACGAAGTTCTTGGCCCCGCGGACCTGTATGGTGCCATGCAGGGGCCTGCCGCCCACCACATGCAGCACATCATTCTGTGTATTCATCTTGGCCATACATCGGCTTCTTTCTCGTATCCGCTCAGAGCCGGGCTTTGGCGCATCATCGGCCCCTATTTGCAAGTCTGCCACAGGGGGTGTGGGGACACCGTGAATTGTCGCCTCCGGCATAGAGCGTCCACCCAGTCAGATACTGGTCAAGCACCGGTCGAAACGAAGGGGGTCAGCATCGTGAAGCCCATGATCAGCAGCAGCATGATGAAGAACGGGCAGGCCCAGGCACCATAGACGTTCGTATACGTGCGGTTTTCCCGCAGAAAAGCGACGATCCTATGGCGGCCCAAGTAAAGGACCAGCACGGCTGCCAGCATGCCTGCCAACATCATGAGCACGTTGACGTAAGAAGACATATTGTCGCTCATAAACCCGAGCAGGAGTTCCAGCCCGTCGCTGACGACCAGGTTGTTGAACACGTGCAGGGCTATGGACCAGAAGATGGAGTATTCGCAGGCAAGATAGCCCAAGAGCAGACCCATAATGAAAGCAAAGAATCCTTGATCCAGATCGCCGTGGAAGAAGCCGAACATAACAGCGGAGGTGACGATGGCGAAGACGTGGCCGTAGGGCTTCAGCGCGTGCAGGATAGCCCCTCTGAAGACCAGCTCCTCGATGACGGGGGCCAGCAGGCTGACGTAGATGAACATGGGGATAGTACCCGAGGCCTGCTGGATCTGCTCAGTCGTGGTCCAGGACTGCTGCACTCCCAACCGCGCCGTGGTCCAGTCCATGCCTGACTGATACCAGTCCGCCAGGGTCTGCCCGGTCAGCGTCAGTGCAAAGCATCCCAGCAAAACCTGCCAGGTCATGGGGTGCAGATCAGTGTGGAATATGCCCATAGGGCCTGAATCGCAGATCTGCCGCCGCCGCGTGAAGACCAGGAAGCAGAGACCTGTGCAGGCGGCGATCAGGTTGACGATGCCTCCATACTCCTTGTCAGCATGGACGATCACATACATAAATCCCGAGTGGGCAGGCACCGGATCAAACACGGCATTCCACTCCATCTGAGCCAGAACACCGAACAGAAAACCGACGCTGTTGATGATAAGCAGATAGACCAGCAGCAGGGCGGCCTGACGGTTGAGCATCCCCCTGGCCGCACTCATCCATGCGCGATCCGCCATGCCTCGTCTGGGCTTTTGAGTCTGCCCAGTCCCTGACGCGTCGGCTGCCGTCGCTGTCTGCCCCATGTCACCATGCCCTTTCATGATCCTCTGCAGGTTTGGCCATCCGGCACTGACCTCCAGCTGGTCCAAGTCTACGCCACCACTGGCAGCCCCAATACGTCATGCTCTAGAGCAGACCGGGCACGAACTTGAAGACTGTAAGCAGCAGGCAGAGCAGCAAATAGAGCAGGAACCAGGGCTGCCTCCAGGAAGCGTAGGTTCCCTTAGGGGCTCGATAGCGCCGCCGGTAGTCAAACAGACTGGCGCGGTGCAGGAAGAACATGACCAGTCCAGCCAGAACCAAGACCAATGCCACTGCCAAAATCGACATACGAGCAGTTCGTGGAGCGCTCATCAGGTAACGGTTGGGCAGGCCGCTGAAGAGCAGATTGCCGACCACACGGGCTCCAATGGCCCAGACAAGGCCATACTCCAGGGAGCAATACCCCAGTGCCAGCCCCAGCAGGAAGATCCAGAGCCCAGAGACCGGGTCACACTGCAACAGTGCGCAGAGCAGGGATGCGGTCAGGATGGCAAAGACTCTGCCGAACCGGCGCAGCCCGTTGAGGATGATGCCACGGAAAACCAGCTCCTCAGCCAGAGGAACCGCCAAGAGGGCATACACGGCCATCATCGGCGAGGAAGTGCCGGTGACCAGCAGACTGCGCGAGGCCAGGGAGGGGATGTGCAGAAGCAGACAGAAGTGGTTGAAGAACTTGTTCAGTCCATGGACCGTTCCTTGGCCCAGCAGAAGCACCGCTACAAGGGCCAGCAGAGCCGCCAGCGTCATTCTTCTATCTGTTCGCCAATGGACAGCGTCCTGTCCTCGCTGCTCCTTACCTCGAATAACGCTCCACTCTGAAATACAGGCATAGGCCAGCGCCAGCAGGACCGACAGGAGAGTATTCCCATCGGACATGAAGACAATGGCTCTCGGATCCTTGACCCGCTCCATGATGACCGGCAGGATCATCCCCGAACCGACCATGAGCATCAGAACGGATATGGCAAGGTAGACAAAGGCGAAGGCGGCCTGGCCGTTGACGGCGTGGAGAACCCCCGAACTGGCCCTGTAGGAGACGGGCTTGCCAGAGGGTGCCGATTTGGTGGCCGTCTGTGGTTTCGTCTTGGCTTGAACCTGGGCCTTGGCTGCTGCCGAAGCATTCGGCGTGCCCTCGTCCAGCTTGCTTGAGACGCCAACGTGCTGCGCGGCTGGAGCCGATGTATTCGCTGCCTTGGCGGAATCAGACGGAGCGGGTTGGGCACCGACGGATTGAACTTCACCTACTGTCTGGACGGCCTGCACAGGCTGAACGGCATGATCCGCCTGAGCGGCCGGAGTCCTCGGTGATGACGAAACAGTCCGGCCGCCTGTACTGATGCCGCCGACCTCGGCCAGCTGATCAACTACCCGTGGGGTCGAACAGACCTGGCGCCCCTGATGTTTGGCGCCACTGGCAACGGATTGTGCAGCTGCGACGTTCTGACCTGAAGCTGATGAACCAGCGATAAGCGAGTCCCAGTCGGCATTTGAGCGGCGAACGACGACCGGCCGATCAGTGAACACCACTGGGGTCGGAGACTGCTGAACATACACTTTGGCAGGTGCGGAAGCCTCTGTATTCTGCTTGACAGACAGCGAATCCGCCGAAACGGCAACCGGAGACGCCCCAGCCGTAGCCGTCGGCTTGGACTCAGCCGGTTCGGCGGACGAAGAACCGGGGGCAGATGCTGTTGAAACGGCAGAACCTGTAGCCTTGGTTGGCGAGGCAGGAACAGATGTGGCAAGAGACGAAGCCTTGGCGGTAGGGGCTTTGGGCTTGCCTGCATGGGTTTTTGCTGCCGGCTTGCGGCCTTTGCCCATATTCCAGGAGAAAACCGGAGCATCGCTGACCTCCGGCTTGGTCCAGGACCAGACAACTTTGGCTGCAGAA
Organism: Bifidobacterium sp. M0404; assembly: GCF_016101415.1. NCBI lineage: Bacteria > Bacillati > Actinomycetota > Actinomycetes > Bifidobacteriales > Bifidobacteriaceae > Bifidobacterium > Bifidobacterium sp. M0404. Next base: position 114,347 of record NZ_JACFQP010000003.1, read on the forward strand.
TGATCCTGCTGCTTCGAGGCCTTCGTAGCTTTGGGGGCCTCCAGATCACGGCGAATAACCACGCGCCGGGGTACAGACCCCTCGCCGGCCCCCTTCTCTCCGTGCTCGTCGGCAGACAGGTCCGTCGGAGGAAATGCTGGAACAGCCGGTTGACTGGCCATAGTGACCGATGTCAAAAAATCATCGGATCCAGGAAGCACCGAGGGTCGTTCACCGACAGGCATAGTCCCCGTGTGCCCACGATGGCCAGCCCCTTCAGCGCCCGGAAGCACAATCTTTCTATGGGCAATCCGTCCCGGGTAGGCCAGGCCATCATCCACGGCCTGGCCCGGCAGGCTGAGCGGCGGCAGATCGATGGACCCCTCCTGGTAGTCCCAGTGGCGGGCGTAGTCCTTGCCGGCGGTATGGGTTGCGGTCACGAGGGCAAGAGAGGAACGCGAAGCCTTCCAGCGCCCCTGCTCATCTTGGACATCGGCAGACTCGCCGCCGCTGTCGTGATCCTCATCATCCCTCATCCGTCGATGATCCTTCCCCTTCATGCACTACCGTACGACCCTCAAGGGCGTCCAGCGACACGAACCTTTCCCCGCATTCATATCATGACACTACATATCAGAGTCTAGCCCGACCTCGCCCTTCCTCGACAGAATCCCGACAATGAGCCGGTACCATGGACTGTCCGGTCAGGCCAGCCCCGGTACGAATTCGCTCAGGGCCATCAGCAGGCACGCCAGGCAGAAGAGCAGGAACCAGGGTGCACTCCAGGAAGCGTAGATTCCCTTGGCAGCGCGATTGCTGCGGCAGTAATCACGCAGAGCCCTAATCTTGAACAGCAGCCCGACGACACCGATCAGCAGTACCAGGATCATGAGCAGGCCTAGGCCGATGCGAACCACCTCGGGTGCCAGGGGCATGTACTTGGCCAGCAGACCTGAAGAGAAGGCATTGTTGAGCATGTGCACCAGCAGGGACCAGACCAGCCCGTACTCCATGGCCAAATAGCCCAGAACCAGGCCGGAAATGAAACCAAACAGACCCTGGACCAAGGAGCCATGCATGAAGCCGAAAAGCAAGGAAGAGGTAATAATGGCGAAGACCCGACCAAAGCGGCGCAAGCCGTTCATGATGACCCCGCGAAAGACCAGTTCCTCAGCAAAAGGTCCCAAAAGAATGGCATAGAAGAGCATGATCGGCGTTTCCATGCCGCCGTCATCAGGTGCGGTCGGCGGATGCAGCCCAGTACCCGACAGAATAGCGCCCAGTCCAGAGTCGGCCGCACTGGCCACCAGTTGACTGAGGAAGAAGCAGGCCAGGGCGATGATCAGCGCCAACAGGCTGAATCGGCGGGCGGTAACCCAACGCACCTGGTCCTGGCCATGCCGTTCATGGCCTACAATGACCGGCCATTGACTGAGCAAGGCAAACAGCAGGGCCAACACTACAGAGATAACCACTGTCCAGTCCGACAAAGGACCGTTGAGTTGCGCTTTGGAAGCATGCGGGAAGAGAGCAGGCAGAACAACCTTGCCTCCCAAAAGGCCTACCAGGGTCTCGATGGCCACGTAGATGAAGGCAAAAGCACTTAGGGCATTCACTGCCCGTCTAACGCCCCAGTCGTGCACATCGCCGCTGCTGTGCCTCATGATAACCGCCCCTCTTCGTTTACTAACCGGTCACAGTCGATCAATGACTGTCACTTTCCATGGTAAGCGAAAAAGGGGCGGAGGACTTTCATATCAGGGCGCACGGCCCGTCGGTCAGATGATGCCGCGATCAGCCAGGGGCCCAGGCCAATCGATTTGGCCCTCTCTGGCTGAAGTGACCGGCTCTTCGGGCATATGCTGTGCCGGCAGGGTACGCGGCTTGAAGGGGAAGCGCTCAGCCCTCATGCGCTCATAGGCACGGATGTCATCCTCGTGCTGCAGGGTCAGATCGATGTCATCGTAGCCGTTCATGAGCCGCCATCGCACGTAGTCGTCCACTTGGAATGGCAGAGTCACATCCGCGCAAGTGACCGTACGAGCGCCCAGGTCCACAGTCATCTCGGTGCCAGGATCCTCCTCCAGGAGCTTCCAGAGCAACTCCACTGATTCCTGGGGCATGATGGCGGCCAGAACCCCGTTCTTGGCGGTGTTCCCATAGAAGATGTCCGCGAAGCGTGGGGAAATGACCACGCGGAATCCATAGTCCCGCAGAGCCCAGACCGCATGCTCACGCGAGGATCCGATGCCGAAGTCCGGCCCGGCCACCAGGATGCGAGCACCTGAATATTCAGGCCTGTTGAGCACGAAATTCGGATCCCTTCGCCATGCATAGAAGAGCGCATCCTCGAAGCCCGTCTTCTTCACCCGCTTCAGGAATACGGCGGGGATGATCTGATCGGTGTCGACGTTGGAGCGGCGCAAGGGCACTCCAACCCCGGTTACAACGGAAAGTGGCTCCATGATGACCTCCTGCCTGCTGGATGGCGATTACGAATGATTGATGGGCTTACAGATCGGCCGGCGAACAGATGGTTCCCCTGATGGCGGTGGCAGCGGCCACCTCGGGCGAGGCCAGATGCGTCCTGCCGCCCTTGCCCTGACGACCCTGGAAGTTGCGGTTGGATGTGGAAATGGAACGCTCCCCCGGCACCAGCTGGTCGGGATTCATCCCCAGGCACATGGAGCAGCCTGCGTTGCGCCATTCGGCTCCGAAGTCCTCGAAGATGCGATCCAGCCCTTCCTTCTCGGCCTGAATACGAACTCGCGAAGAGGCCGGCACCACCAGGACGCGATGCAGGTTCTTGGCCTTGTGGTGTCCCTTCATGATGGCCGCTGCTGCGCGCAGATCCTCGATGCGCCCATTGGTGCAGGAACCGATGAAGACGGTGTCCACGGCGATGTCACGAATGGGCATCCCAGGCTTCAGACCCATGTAGTCGATGGCATCCTGAGCTGCCTGACGCTTGGCCGGGTCGGCGATCTTTTCTGGCACAGGCACATCAGCCCCTATGGGCAGGCCCTGTCCGGGGTTGGTTCCCCAGGTCACGTAGGGGGTCAGCTGGTCGGCATCCAGGATGACCTCCTTGTCGAAGACCGCATCCGGATCAGTGGGAAGGGTCCGCCAGTATTCCAAGGCCTGATCCCACATGGCCCCCTTAGGAGCGTGCGGACGGCCCTCCAGGTAAGCGAAGGTGGTCTCGTCCGGCGCGATCATCCCGGCCCTCGCCCCGGCCTCGATGGACATGTTGCAAATGGTCATGCGCGCATCCATGGACATGCGCCGAATGGCATCGCCCCGGTACTCCAGAACGTGCCCTTGGCCGCCGCCAGTGCCGATCTTGGCGATGACGGCCAGGATGACGTCCTTGGCGCCCACACCGGGCTTGAGCTGGCCGCGGACGGTGATGGCCATGGTCTTGAAAGGCTTCAGGCTCAGGGTCTGGGTGGCCAGAACATGCTCCACCTCGGAGGTTCCGATGCCGAAAGCCAGGGCGCCAAAGGCCCCGTGGGTCGAGGTGTGCGAATCGCCGCAGACGATGGTCATGCCGGGCTGGGTCAGTCCCAGGACGGGCGCAAAAGCATGCACGATGCCCTGGTCCGCATCCCCCAATGGATGCAGACGGACGCCGAACTCGCGGCAATTGCGCTCCAGGGTGGAGATCTGCAGGGCCGAAACCTTGTCGGCGATGGGCCGATCGATGTCGATGGTGGGGGTGTTGTGGTCCTCAGTGGCGATGACCTGGTCCAGGTGACGGATCTTTCGGCCTGCCAATCGTAGTCCCTCGAAGGCCTGTGGACTTGTCACCTCGTGCATAAGCTGCAGATCGATGTAGATCAGATCGGGCTCGCCTCCCTGGCCCTTTCTGACCAAATGATCGGCCCAGACCTTTTCCGCCATTGTGCGTCCCATATCGCCTCCTGAAAACCTACGACCGGCCGGGGCGCCAACCTCATCGGCACCCCGCCGGCCTCTTACCACCGAGTATGGAACTGCCCAACCGTTATGAACTTTTGCATTTCATATACTGAGATGGCATAATTCAACCATGGACACACCTTCTATGAACGACGACGACAGATACCCCTCCGTAAACGATCAGAACATGCATCAGGAGGAGATTCATTCGGGCGTCGGCGTTCTGGACAAGACGGTGCGAATTCTGGACACCTTGGAGACCGGACCCATGACCCTGGGCCAGCTGGTCAACGCCACCGGGTTGGCTCGACCCACGGCCCACCGACTGGCCATCGCCTTGGAGCGCCACCGCTTCGTTCTGCGGGACGCGCATGGTCGCTTCGTCCTGGGCTCCCGTTTCGCCGAACTGGCTGCTGCCGCCGGCGAGGATCGACTGCTGACCGCGTCGGGGCCCATTTTGCATACACTGCTCAACCGTTCGGGCGAGTCGGCTCAGATTTTCCGCCGCCAGGGCGAGGTCCGGGTCTGCATCGCCGCAGTGGAACGCGCCTCCGGCTTGCGCGACTCCATCCCTGTCGGCGCCCTGCTGTCCATGGAGGCCGGGTCGGCTGCACAGATTCTGCTGGCCTGGGAGGAACCTGAGCGCCTCCACCAAGGCCTGCGACACGCCAAGTTCAACGCAGCGACCCTGGCCACGGTCCGCAAGCGCGGCTGGGCCGAGTCCATCAACGAGCGCGAGGAGGGCGTCTGTTCCATCTCCGCCCCCATCCGCAACGGATCGGGGCAGGTCATGGCCGCCATATCCATTTCTGGACCGGTCAACCGCATGTCCACCACGCCTGGAAGGCGCTACGCCCCCCTGGTCATGGCCGCCGGCAAATATCTGACCGAAGCCCTGTTGCGAGCCTCATCCCCTGCCCGTCGCAGGGTCTGAGCAGTAATCCCGATTCTTATCGCCGCCGGGAGGATCCCCAGGAGGCTATCAGCCCTGCCAGGGCCGTCAGGCCGCCCGCCAAAAACCCAGGCCGACGCAAGAGGTTGACCGCGTCCCCGGTAGAGGTGGGCACATGACTCATGGCGAAAGTGTAGACCTTGTGGGATCCGGGCCGCCCCACCAACTGCCCAAACTCCAGAAGCTGGGTGCGAGGATGATGGGGATGGCGGATGTCGAATTCAAAGAGCCGGGCCGCCCGCTTGCTGGGCACCGGACCGTAGGAACCGAATCCGCATGTGGGCGTGGCCCCCAGAGTCAAATCCCCGCTGCGTCCCACGAAACCGTTGCGATGGTCATGCCCGGCGAAGAGAGCAAAATAGCCCCGTTTCCGGGTCAGCAGGTCATACTCGCCGCTGTCCTCGTCAGGACAGGAGACACCCTCGCCCAGGTAGGAGCCCGGGCAGGTGCGCGACTCGTCCAGGATGTAGCAACGGGAGTCGAAGCTTCGGTAGCCCTGGACCGCATAGGCCGTGGTGGCCGGCACCGGCTTGAGCAGATCATAGAACTGGGGAATGGGCATGTGCTGGAAGACCATGGATCGGTTGCCCAGAAGATCAGGAGCGGCCGCCAGGAAGTCCAGGGCCTGGGCCGAAGGTGAGCCATAGCCGCCTGCACGGGCATAGTCGCCAGAGTCCAACAGAACCAGACCCATGACCACCCCGTGACCGTCGCAATCCGCCACAGGCAGGGCGAAAGTGCCCGGAGCACAGACGAATGCGGTCTGGGAGGGCAGGGCCGATCCGATCAGCGCATGAACCCGATCAGGATGGGCGACCGTAGCCTCCGGGTTCAGGCAGCCGGGCACCTCCCGATAGATGGCATCCATCTGATCGGTGTCCAGGCCGCACTGGAAGTCGTGGTTGCCATAGGTGACGACAAAGGGAATCCCGCGTTCAACCAGTGGGCCCGTGATCAGGCCAACGGTTCTGCGAACCAGATCCTCGGTGTGCTTGATGTTCTGCCGACGTACACGCTCGGCATCCCTACGGTCTGGTTCACGACGGTCCGCAGGAACTTGGCCATCCTGGGTCTTGGATGAGCGCTTCAGGGAGGCTCCTCCGAGCCCCAGGGCGCCGCCCATGCTCAGACCAGCAGAGTAGATGCCGTCCAGGGGGGTGCTCCAACGCCTCTTACGGAAGGTGCGCTCGTAGGCCGTGTCGTAACCGGCCACCTGGTTGCCCGAGAAGACCACCAGATCAGGCTTTGCCGCATCACATGCCGCGGCTATGAGCCTGATTGTGTCCGGAGAGACCTTAGGGCCCTCCTGGACGTCGGCCAGCTGCAGAAGTCTGAACTTGCCCGAGTAATGGAACTGAAGTCGCCCCAGCCTGGCTGAAACGGACAGCGGTCGATCATGCTCTCCCTCGCCGCCTTGTGGGGAGACCTGATCCGCGTGGTAATGCTGACTCATACGTCTAGCCTACTTCACCCGGTTTCGCTCCCAGGTCGTTCTGTGCAGCCCTATTACGAATGGGATTCCGACCACAGCGTCCTCACAGCACGGCGACGGCCTAATGTTAGCTTGACCACAGTGATTACGGCGACAGCCAGGACCAGGCCGACAATCTTCAGGCGTGGCCCCGGTCTTGCTATATTGGATACGTTGCGGTTCTTAACGAGATAGAGGGAGCGTACCTCCATGGCAGAAGGACAAGAGCTCCTGTTGCGCAAGGATCTTGAACGGGTTGTCGACCGTCTGCACCAGGAGCGTACCCATGTGGCTCCCTATCAAGAGGATTACCGTCGACTGCTGGACAACCATGGCAAGATGATCCGTGCTGCCATGGTGATCCTCTTTGCCCGTGCCGGAGCACGAACCGGAGGGCGTCTGGACGACACTGTCATCACCGGCGCCGCCGCCATCGAGATGCTTCATCTGGCTACCTTGGTCCACGATGACGTTCTGGACAATGCCCCCATCCGCCGCAACAAGCCCACGATCCACACCATCCGGGGCAACAAGGCCGCAATCTATCTAGGAGATCTGATCCTTTCACGCTATATGGAGATCATGGCCTCCATCGCCCCTGACACAGCCTTTATCCGCGAGCAGGCCGGCACGGTCTGCGAGATCGTAGGCGGCGAACTCTACCAAGAGTCAGACCGCCACCACACACATACAACCATTAACGACTACGACCGAGCCATCTCCGGCAAGACCGCAGCCCTCTTCCGCCTTGCCTGCCTGACTGGGATTCGCCTTGATGACCAGCCGACTGACCCCGCCTTGGAGCAGACCGCCAGAGACTTCGGCGGCAATCTAGGCATGGCCTTCCAGATCATCGATGACATCAACGACTTCGATCTGGATCGCGACACCGGCAAGCCCAAGCTGGAGGATATTCGCGACGGGATTTACACTCTGCCGGTTCTGCTGGGGTTCCAGGAGGACGAAAACTTCAGAGCCTTAGTCCAGCAGGACGATCCCGACCGTGTGGTCGACTATCTCAGAGCCCACCCACAGCTGATGGAGAGCAGCCGGCAAACCGCCAAGGACTATTTAAAACGGGCTTCAGACAGCCTGGAGGATTCCCACATCGACAAAGGCGTGCGCGACCTGTTGCAGCGGATCACAGTTAAGCTGACCGCCCAAGTCTGACCGAACATGAACGAGTGAGGCCAGTCCTGTATCAGGCATATGCCGAACCTGCATTACATCCGTCGCTTCATGCTCGGCATTGCTCTCTTTTCTGAATCTCACCGCTGTCCGCCGCTGATGGAAAAACCTTAGGACAGCAAATCCCCCGTTCCGAACCATGCAGTCCGAAGCGGGGGATTTACCGAAGGGGAAGGAAGTGTTTAAGGTCAGTCGGGCATCAGGCCAGGGCTACCCGGGCCGGTGCGCCATGCACCTTGGCAGGCTGTGGCCCATTGCCGTCATCCGGCTTGTAGAAGGGTCCCTGATGCAGGGTCCTCCTGGTGTAGAAGACCATGACTCCGCCCAGAACCAGGAAGAGCAGGAAGTAGACAATGCAAGTGAAGAGCAGGTTCGGCACCGTGCTGGTGGGCGAAACCCCATCGGCAATGGTCTGATAACCGTAAACCAGCCATGGATAACGTCCAAGCTCAGTCACCAGCCAGCCACTGGTCGTCGCAGCGAAGGGGGCGAAGGTGAAGATGCCCATAATCCAGAGCTTCCAACGCGAGGTGAACAGGGTGTTCTTCTTCTTACGTGTGAACCAGAGCACCAATGCTGATATCAAGGCAAAGGCAAACCCAATTCCGACCATCAGGCGGAAGACCCAGAATAGGGTGGTGACAGGCACATAGTAGTTCATGTCCTTGCCAAACTTGGCGTCGTACTTCTCGTGCAGCTCCTTGTTGACGGTGTTCATGCCCTTGACGGCGCCTGTCTTCTTACCGTAAGCCAGCTGTGACATGGCTCCGGGAATCTCGACGGATCCCTCGATCTTATGGTCCTTCTCATTGATCAGAGCCACGGCATTCCAAGGGGCGGGATCACCCGTGTCCTCGTAGATGGCCTCGGTGGCGGCCAGTTTCATAGGCTGATCGGTCACGATGAACTTGCCCTGCAGATCGCCGTAGGTGATCACGCAGATTGAGCCGATAAGCCCAATCAGAGCGGCCAGACGAATGGACTTGGTGAACAGGTTGACCTTGGCCTGCTTCTCGGAGTCAGCTTCGACAGCGGCCACGGCCTGGTCCTTGTTCCCCATGTGCATCCTCAGCAGGCTGAAAGCGCTGCAGCCCATGACCACGAAGGCCCCTGTGCAGACAGCGGCGAAGAAGACGTGGGGGAACTCAATCCACAGCTGGGGATTGGATACGACGTCACCAAAATTGCGCAACCGAACATGGCCGGTGGCCTGGTTGATCTCAAATCCAACCGGATGCTGCATGAAGCTATTGGCAGCCAGAATCCAGATGGCCGACATGGAGGAACCCAGGAAGGTCAGCCAGATGAAGACCGCATGCACGGCCGGCTTGAAACGGTTCCAGGTGAACATCCACACACCGATGAAAGTTGATTCCAGGAAGAATGCCACCAGGGCCTCGATTGCCAGGGGGGCTCCGAAGATGTCACCCATGAACCTGGAGTAATTGGACCAGTTCATGCCGAACTGGAACTCCTGGATGATACCGGTAACCACACCGACCGCAAAGGAGAGCAGGAAGATCTTGGACCAGAACATGGTCATCTTCTTGTAGACATCCTTCTTGGTCACCACATAGATAGTCTCCATGATGGCGACCGCCAGGGCCAGACCGATGGTCATAGGGACATAGAAGAAGTGGAATATCGTCGTCATGGCGAACTGGAATCTTGACAATCCCAATACAGTGAACATCGTTCCTCCCAATCTCTGCAGGGTTCGTCGGGCGCGGGTACACGGGTCGAATCCGGACGGATTCAGATATGACCGGGCTTGTGCCTACAAGAACCTTTCAGCTCTCCCCGACTTCGCGACCTGGTCGCTTCCGCGGGCTCCGGTTTCCATACCGCCCAGTCCATGAACTGACGGCGCACGGTGACCGGCCGGGAAGCCATCCGACAAGATCGGCGACCCGACAACCGTGCAAAATTCATTGCTCGGGAAACAGCCTGATGGTCATTCAACAGGGTTCCGTCCATCTGAATCTGACTGCTTCTTTGAGTATATCCCTTGACCGGCACCCTTGTCCACGTCCGAGACGTCCATGCGATAAAGTTCACGAAAACGGGCGTTTTCACGGTACAGATCGACCGGACGCCCCTGCATGGCGATGTGCCCGTCCTGCATAAAGATGACCTGGTCGGCCTCCTCCAGCCCCTGAAGGTGGTGAGTCACCCAAAGAAGTGTGCGATCCTGGCTGACCTTGAAGATCATGGCCATGAGCCGCCGCTCGGTTATGGGATCCAGACCGATGGTGGGCTCGTCCAGAAGGATGATCGGGGTGCGCTTGAGCACGATCCTGGCCAGGGCCAGACGCTGGCGCTGCCCGCCTGAGAGTCGGCCGCCGGCCTCATCAACCGGCGTGTCTATTCCTTGGGGCATGTCAGCCACGACCTGATCCAGCTGTACAGCCTTCAAGGCTTGGCGAACCTGATCGTCATCGGCCTGAGGGGCACCCAGACGCACATTGGAGGCAATGGTGGTGTTGAAGAGGAATGCCTGTTGGTTCAGGTAGCCGAAAAGCTCAGGACGCTGATCCTGCAAGGCATCGACCGGTATTCCATTGATCAGGATGCGGCCACTGGTTGGGCGCAGGTCGCCTAAGAGCAGCTGAAGGACAGTCGTCTTGCCTTCGCCGCTGGGACCGAGCAGGGCCACCCGCTGCCCACCTTCAATCCTCAGGCTGAAGTCGTCCAGCAGCAGGGGGTCATCAGGGCCGTAGGAGAAGCTGACATGGTCGAAGACAATGGACTTGATCGGCCCCTCCAACCTGGTCTGGGCACTTGGCTCAATCCGCCGGGACTCGACCCGCTCGGTCAGATCATTCAGGTGATCCAGTGAGTCTGTGTAGAGGGGAACCTCAGCCACAGCCTGGGAGACCACGATGAAGCAGTCGACCAGGGGGAAAACCGCCAGGACCACGGCTGCCGCGAAGTCTGCAATGGAGGTAGAGCTGGTCATACGCAAATCCGCTCCAACAATCAAAGCCACCACCATGAGGGCGAAAATCATCTGGATGCCGCAGTTGCGCCAACGTTCGAACCGCTTCTGCTCTCTGCGGCCGGCGGCGATGTCGTTGAAGTCGCCGGACGCTGTATCCACGAAGCGCCGCCGACGGTGGGTGATCACCCAATCCCCCAAGCCCATGTAGCTCTCGGTCACTGCAGTGTACTGGTCCTGCCGCCGCGCCTTCTCCATGTCGTAACGCCCGTCTGAATAAGCTAGCGAGACCAGCGGTACCAGAATCAGGATCAGGGCGAAAAGCAGGAAAAGCAGGAGCGAGGTCAGCCAGGAGAAGACGCCTACGGCGATGGTGACCACCACCCACATCATGTAGGCCACGACCGTGGGGAAAATGGTGCGCAGGTAGAAGTTCTCCAGATGGTCCAGGTCGTCCGAAAGCATGCCCAGGACCGTGCCCGTGCGCTCATGCTCGTTCAGGAAGGCCGCGTCCTGCGAGAGGGTGCGGTAGAGCTGAACCCGCAGCTTGGAAACCACTCGGAGCACCCAGTCATGGCTCTTGATGCGTTCCAGATACTTGAATGTGGGCCGTCCAATGCCGAAGGCCCTGGTCAGAACCACCGGCACGTATACGGCGAAGATATTGAAGGGATGACGGGCCGACCTGCTGATCAGGAAGCCCGAGGTGAACATAAGCCCGGCCGCGCACACGAAGGTGATGGTTCCCAGGAAGAAGATCAGGGCAAGCAGCCCCTTGTTCTGACGCAGGTAGGGCCAGAACCAATGGTCCCGGTGCCAGATATGCATATAGCCCGACAGACCGCGGCCGCGGCGGGAGGCCTTCGACGATCCCATGCCGTCTCTTCCGGCGGTTTCAGTCCTGCTGGTAGTCGGCAATCTGGTTCCCTCCCATCTCATCGATCAGCGCATCCAAGGGTCCGCCCTGACCGATCAGCTCATGCGGATCGCCCTGGGCCACAATTCGCCCACGCTCCAACATGATCACCCAATCCATGTTGGCCAGCCAGTGCAACCGGTGGGTGGCCAGGACGACCAGATGCCCGTCCATAATGGGCAGCAAAGTCTGCTTCAGGTCGTATTCCGTCTCAATGTCCAGGTGGGCTGTGGGCTCGTCAAAGAACAGAATCTCGCGTGAGGGATCCAGGATGCCCCTGGCCAAGGCGATTCGCTGGGCCTGACCGCCGCTGATGCCACGGTTGCCCTCTCCGATTTGGGTGCCCAGACCGTCTGGCAATGTTTTGAGCCAGGCGGTCAGTCCAGCCCGATGGGCTGCACGGGCCACGGCGGCATCGTCCGCCTCTAGGTTGTAAAAGCGGATGTTGTCGGCCACAGTGCCGTGGAAGATGAAGGGGTTCTGGGGAATGTAGCTGATGTGCCGCTGCCAGGCAGCCACGTTGCAGTGCTCCAGCTGATGACCATCCAGGTCGATGGTGCCTGCCTTGGGCTGGTCAAAACCCGCCAGCAGATTCATCAGCGTAGACTTGCCGGCTCCCGAACGACCGACAACTGCCACCTTGGAAAAACCGTGCAGGTCGAAGTGAAGACCGCTCAGGGCCAGAGGCTGCTCCTCCGAACTCCCGTCGGACCCACTGAGCTGTGAATCTGCAGCAGCTTTGGCTACAGTTCCCTGCGATACTGTGGAATCGGACTGTGCCGAGGCCGGCCGCATGTTACCGTCTTGAGCCTTGGATGCCTTGGGCTTGCGGCTCTTCTTGCTGGTCTTTTGACTCTCGGACTTGGCCATGGCATCCATCTGCGCCCCGGCCGAGGCATTGCTCTCCACCGGCTTGGGACCAGGATAGGCGAAGTCGATTCCTTCCAGACGCAGGTGGCTGTCTTCCTTCCACCCGGGCCAGTCCAGTTCCTCCAAACGCTTGGGCTCTGGCTGGTCCAGCATATCCGCGATGTCGTCCAAGGCGTTCTTGCCGTTCAGCGTGGCGTGGAAGTCGTCGCCGAACTGGCGGATGGGCATGAAGTACTCAGGAGCCAGAATCAGGGCCAGGAGGGCTGGGAACAGTTCCACCTTGGCGTTGATTAGGTTGTTGCCCAGGAAGACGGCCATGATGGCTATAGCCAAGGTGGCAAAGAAGTCCAGAGCAAAGGTGGATGTCATGGCCACCCTGATAACGCTCATGGTCCTCTTGCGGAAGCGGTCCGAGACCGAATAGATCTCGTCCTCGTACTCCTTGTCAATGCCCAGCATCTTCAGAGTCGGCAGGCCCAGAACCGTATCCATGAACCTGGTGTTGAGCTTGCGGAACTGAGCGTACTGCCGACTGGAGCGATCCCTGGCTGCCAGGCCCAGGATGACCATGAAGAAGATAAGCAGGGGCAGCATGAGCAGCAGGATGAGGCCGGAACCTGCATCCTGGGTCCAGACCACCACCAGGACGATCAGGGGAATGAAGATGAGATCCATCATCTTCGGCAGGACTGTCAGCACGTAGGTGCGCACCTGATCAAGACCGTCCACCAGCATGGTGACAGCTGAGCCCGTGCCTCGCCGAGCCAGAGCTGATGGTCCCAGTGAAAAGACCTTATCCTGAATATGGGGGCGAAGCTCAGCCACGATGGCATCGGCACGGTCGGTGGCGATACGATCCTTGGCCACGTCGCAGAGCTGTCGACAGGTGTAGGCGGCCAGAAAAATCAGCACTGGCACCACCAGAACATTCAGGTTCTGAAGGTGCCAAATACGCACCAGAGCCAGGGTCAACCCATAGGCCTGAGCCACCACACCTATTCCCTGGACCAGGGACAGGGCAGCCAGCAGGCCCAAGGTGGACCGGACTCCGTCGAAACGGAAGAGATTTTTGTCAATCAATGCATTATCCTCCGGATGCGCTCCGGTCCTGCCAGCACTGCCCCCCTGCCTCCTTTAACTTTCAGACGGTCTCAGCCACGGTGGCCGAAGGGGCCACAGGCGAGGTCTGGTGGGCGCCATCGGTGTCCAGCCGCTTGCGCTGGATGAAGTAGCTCCAGATGAAGTAGGCCAGCATGATGGGCAGGAAGATGCACAGCACCACGGTCATGATCTTCATGGTCAGCGGTGAAGCCGAGGCATCCTGGATCAGCAGGTTGTAGGCCGGATCATCAGAGATCATCACACGCGGGAAGAGCCCGTTGAAGATAAAGGCGATGATGGCCATCAGGGTGATGCCCGAGCAAGTGAAGGCGTAGCCGCCGTGCTTCTTGAAGACGGCGACGTGGCCTCCAATGACGGATGCCAGGATGATTACGGTAATCAGCCAGGTGGACAGGGGGCGTGCCTTGTAGAAGTCGGTGTTGAAGATGGCCAGGAGCACGAAGACGACCAGGGCCGGATAGGCGATCCAGTAGGCCTTCTCGCTCACGTTGAGCATCCGGCGGGAATCCATGACACCCAGCTTCAGGCTCAGGAAGTGCAGGCCATGAACGAAGCTGAAGAAGACGACAGCAATGCCGCCGACCACGGACAGCCAGTTGAACACATCGAAGAACCCGGGCCAGGCATCGCCGTTCTTATCCATGGGGATGCCCTGGATCAGGCTGGTCAGCATCATGCCCAGGAAGAATGGCGCGAAGAGCGAGCCGATGAAGTTGGCCCACTGCCAGACACCACGCTCACGGCTGGTCAGTGCGTGAGAGGCGAACTCGAATGAAACGCCACGCAGAATCAGAGAGACCAGCACCAGGAAGAGCAGGATGTAATACCCCGAGAAGAGGGAGGCGTACCAGAGCGGGAAAGCGGCGAACATAGCGCCGCCGGCAGTGATCAGCCAGACCTCGTTGCCATCCCAGTGGGGACCAATGGCCCTCATGAATGTGGCGCGCTCATCACCGTCGCGGGCCACGAACCTGGTAGCCATGCCAACGCCGAAGTCGAACCCTTCAAGCAGAAGGAATCCCGCAAAAAGCAGGCCGATGACAAAGAACCACAAACCTTGTAGAAAACTCATGCTAATGCCACTCTCCTCTCGCTCCTGCCGATCCGCGCACTGGCACGGGGGCCTCCGCAATCCTGGCGGAGGCCAAGGTCGGCCACAGTTTCCGCCGGAACGAGGAGGAGCAGGAGGTAGTCAATGATGTCGATGAACACAGAGCCGATGGACGTCGTCTCCCAGAACGATCCAATCCGAGGCCGAATAGGGACGAACATACGCCGCGTTCTCATGACCTGAATCATGTCCGTCCTCATCTCCCTCGTTGTCCAGCCCCTTGCGTTCATTGAGACGCTGGTTCAGTTGCTCTCCAACATGGTACGCACGTCGGCCAGCTCCAGGACCGACCGCTCGTTGACGATCCACTTCAGTACCGAGACCACCTTGCCCTTGAGCTTCAGCGTGCCCATTCGGTCGATTTCGGCAACCCCGTCATGGGGACCGAGAGAGCACACGGTCCCTAGGCTTCGGAAAGTGAACCGCTGGGGCTCCTGCCCCCGCATTCTGGCAAGGACATTCGCGGCCGCGGTATCAGCCTGGGCCATCGAAATCTGTGCAGTGGTTGGGTAGAGCCGACCGGATTGAGGATCGGGAACGGCACTGACATCACCCACCAGGAATTCCTCTGGATGCTGCTCGACCGATAGGTCATCCCTGACCACTACACGGTTACGCTTCTGATTATACCCGGAATCGGCAATAACGTGGCTGCCACGCACACCCGTTGTCCAAATGATCGTATGGGCCTTGAACTCCTGGTCATTGGAGATCACGGCATCCTGCCTGACCTCGGTGATGGGAGTCGAGGTGTGGAAGTTGACTCCGCGCTTGCGCAGGAAATCCACAGCCCAGTCGACCAGGTCCTGGCTGAACATGGGCAGAATCTTGGGCGAGGCCTCTATGCAGTCCACCTTGACCTGATCCATGGGGAAGCCCAGACGCTTTGAGAGCTGAGGCAACCGGTAGACCAGCTCGCCCAGGTACTCGATGCTGGTGAAACCTGCACCGCAGACCACAATGCTCAGATCCAGCGGATCATGGCTGGTCTGGTATCGGGCCAGCGTCTGTTCCAGCTTCTTGCGGGCCGCCAGAGCGGTGTCCACATCAACGAGCGGCCATCCGTATTCATCGGCACCCTTGATGCCGAAGGTCTCGGACTCGAAGCCCAGGGCGTTGACCAGGTAATCATAGGACAGGGGATCGTGATGCTCCAGGCTGACCCGGCGGTTGTCCTGATCGATGTCGACCACCTTGTCGACGATCAGCTCCACCGAATCGGGCAGGGACTTGCGCAGGTCGAAGACCACATCCGCCGGCTCCTTGGTCCCAGCCGCAACCTGGTGCAGCTGGGTGGACTCGTAGTGGTACTCGTTCTGATTGACCAGGACTATATGGGCATCAGTTTTTGCATGATCCAGCTTCTTGACCACGCGAAGACCCGCATAACCAGCTCCCAACACCATGATTGTCGTCATAATCACACACCTCTACCGAAAAAATCGTACAATGATTCATATACCGGGTGATGTTGCCCGATCAGCCGATGATTGGGTTCATCACTCAAGCTTCTATGCTCAAAGTATCAGATTCCATCATCGGAAACTCTGACATAGCAGTCCGCCGAGCCTCCTCTTTTTGTTTGCTTGCTCACACCGTGAGCAACTCTCGTGGATACCGCCGGCCGCCGCTTTGCAAACCAGAAGCATTCCTGGAATCCATGGTAATGCGTAAATAGGAAGAGCGGAACACCGTGTCGATGTTCCGCTCCTCGGGACTCCATGTCTCTATCGCTGGGGTACCTGGACTCGAACCAAGAATGGATGAACCAGAATCACCTGTGTTGCCAATTACACCATACCCCAATTGGCTGTGCGACAATCGCTTGGACGGTTGCCACATGTCGTACCCCCGACCGGATTTGGACCGGTGTTGGCGCCGTGAGAGGGCGTAGTCCTAGACCGCTAGACGACGGGGGCTTCACTTTTCGCCGCGTACGAACCCGGTTCAGCAGGTCAGTAGCACAACAAAAAAGAAATATACCCGCTCAGAGGTTTTGACGCAAGTTGGTCATCCTTCGGAGTGTTGTGTTTTTGCCCAGGATTTCCAGGGACTCGAACAGGGGCGGCGAGACCCGCCTTCCCGAGACCGCCACCCTAACCGGGCCGAAGGCCAGACGGGGCTTATAGCCGCCCTCATCTACCAGTGCCTGAGTAAGCAGGTCGTGCAGGTGGTTGGTCTTCCAGTCCTGGTCCGGCACATCCTGCAGGGCGGCAATAGCCAGGTCAAGGACCTGTCCAGCCGAGTCCTTGAGCTGTTTGCGGGCATCCGGCTCAGGCTCCAGGTACTCCTCTTGGCTGAGCAGACTGCCCACCATGCCGGACACCTCCCCCAGCAGGCGCACACGAGGCTGGACCAGAGGGGCGGCAGCGGTCAGAATTCGCTGCTCACGATCACTCAGGTCCTGCCAGTGCTCGGCACTCACCAGTCCGTCGCGCTTGAGGTAGGGCAGGGACCGGTTCAGGAAGTCCTGCGGTTCCAACATACGGATGTGCTCGGCATTGATGGCTACGGCCTTGTCGATGTCAAAGTGGGCCGGATTGGCCTTCACGTCGCGGATGTCGAAGTGCTTGATCATCTCATCCATGGAGAAGACATCGCGGTCGGGTCCGATGGACCAGCCCAGCAGGGCCAGATAGTTGAGCAGCCCTTCGGGAATGAAGCCGTGCTCCCGGTGCAGGAAGAGGTTGGACTCGGGGTCGCGCTTGGAAAGCTTCTTCTTGCCCTGGCCCATGACGTAGGGCAGGTGCCCGAACAGGGGCATAGCCCGGGCTATGCCCAGCTTCATCAGGTACCGGTAGAGGACGATCTGTCGGGGGGTGGAGCTGAGCAGATCCTCGCCGCGCAGAACCACGTTGATGCGCATCAGGGCATCATCCACCGGGTTTGTCAGAGTATAGAGGGGATCGCCGTTGGGGCGCACGATCACATAATCAGGCACGGATCCGGCCTTGAACTCGATATGCCCGCGAATCAGATCATCGAAGGCGATATCCTCGTCGGGCATGCGGACGCGCAGGGCGGGCCGCCTACCCTGATCGCGGAAGGCCTGGCGCTGTTGGTCGCTCAGGTCGCGGTCGTACCCGTCATAGCCGAAAGCGGCCGGACGGCCAGCGGCCAGGTTGCGCTCCTTGATCTCCTCAGCGGTGGAGTAGGACTCGTAGGCGTAGCCGGCATCTAGCAGCTGCCGGGCCACATCGTGGTAAATATCGCCGCGCTCGGACTGCCGGTAGGGGCCGTCCGGGCCGCCGACTTCAACACCCTCATCCCAGTCCAGACCCAGCCACTTGAGGGCCTCCAGGATCTGCTGGTAGCTCTCCTCACTGTCGCGCTGGGCATCGGTGTCTTCAATGCGGAAGACGAAGGTGCCATGGGAGTGCCGGGCCTGGGCCCAGTTGAAGAGTGCGGTTCGGACCATGCCTACATGTGGGGTGCCGGTCGGCGAGGGGCAGAAGCGGACCCTCAGATCCTTGGGCAGGTCGGGTTTGGCGTCGTGATCATGCTCATCAGTCATGACACCCATTGTGCCCCGGCAAGGCGACGTAGACCAATTCAGAGCATGAGCCGGCATCAGCCTCGCTGCTGCTCTTGCTGCCGGTCCTTGCTGTAGGTCTCCGGAATGAACCTGGTCTGGTCATGCAGCTTGGGCCAGATGACCACCCGGCCCTGCTCCAAGGACCGTGGCACGTCGATGATCCGCTGGTTGTCCGAGCCCCGGAACTGGAGCAGGCTGTTCTTCCGGTTCTCCAAGTAGCGTCCGTCCACCAGCACATCAAGGTAGGAGATCAGCTGGGCCTTGTCCGGGGTCTCCCCCGGCCGGTTCAGCTCCTCCCAGGTGTAGCCGGTCCAGCACCAGATATCCTTCTCATGACCGAACTCGCGCCGGATTCGTTCCGAAAGGCCAAGCAGCATGGGGGTGTTGAGCAGAGGCTCCCCGCCCAGGTAGGTGATGCCCTGCACATAGGACAGCGACAGGTCCTTGATGATCTGGTCCTCAAGCTGCTGGGTGTAGGGGTGCCCGGCGCCGAAGTCCCAGATGGAGGCGTTGTAGCATCCCTGGCAGCGGAAGGGGCAACCACTGACGTAGAGGGAGCAGCGAATCCCCTCGCCGTCGGTCATGACCAGACGTTTGTAGTCCGCCACGATTCCCCGACTGAGGCGGCGACCGTCCCACTGGCCGGCCTTGGGATTGTTGGTCAGCGCAGAGGGAACCCCCGGACCGCGCCCCTGCTCATCAGCAGCGAAGTCACGGTGGCTGCCTGTCTTTCTCATGGCTCCCTGTTTGTCCGTCATCTGGTCCTCCTCATGACAATGGCGGGCCACAAACTACCCGGCCCGCCATTAACTGCGTCTTGTCAGAGCTTATTCGGCCTTGTCATCGAACCACTCCTTGGTGGATCCGTCCTTGAGGACCACGTGGCCGGTCTCGCCCTCCATGTGCTTGACGCGGTGGGCGATCTCCTCATGCCTACCGTGGACCATGGGCCGCTGGACCGGGTTGCCTAGGTAACCGCAGGTGCGCTTGGTCACGTTGCACTTGTCAGGGTCGTCATTGCCGCATTCGGGGCACTTGAAGCCGTCCTCGGTGGGCTCGAAGTCGCCCTCGTAGCCGCAGACGAAGCAGTGATCGATGGGTGTGTTGGTGCCCAGGTAACCGATGCCGATGTCGTAGGCGTAGTCCCAGACCGCCTCAAGGGCCTTGGGGTTCTGCTGCATGGAGGGGAACTCACAGTAGTTGATAAACCCGCCCGAGGCCAGGTAGGGGAAGTCCCGCTCGTAGCTGAGCTTCTCCATGGGCGTGGGCCGCAGCCAGACCGGGTAGTGGAAGCTGTTGGTGTAGAAGTCGTGGTCCGTCACGCCGTCGACTACACCGAACTTCTCCTTGTCCATCCGGGCGAAGCGGTCAGTCAGCGACTCGGCCGGAGTGGAGTAGACCGAATAGTGGTATCCCTCGGCCTTCTCCCACTGCTTGCAGAGCTGGTTCATCCGGCGCACGATGCTCAGGGCGAATTCCTTGCCCTCCGGATCCCAGGAGTGGTCCTTCATCCAGTCCTTGCCGTAGAAGACGCTGGTGGCCTCGTAGAGGCCGATGTAGCCCAGCGAAACGGTGGCGCGGCTGTTGCGGAAGAGTGTGTCCACGCTGTCGGTCGGCTTCAGCCTGCCGAAGGCACCGTACTGGTAGAGGGTGGGGGCGTTGATGGGCGTGGCCTGCTTGCAGCGCATGATGCGGAACTGCAGGGCGTGGTGGGCCACCTCCATGCGCTGGTCGAAGATCTTCCAGAAACGATCCTTATCGCCACGGGACTCCAGAGCGATGCGGGGGATGTTGACGGTGACGACACCAAGGTTCATGCGGCCGTCCTCCTCGTCCTCGCCCGTCTCGGGGTTGGTCCAGGCCTGCAGGAAGGAACGGCAACCCATGGGGGCCTTGAAGGAGCCGGTGATCTTGACCAGGTTCTCATAGAAGACCACGTCAGGGTACATCCGCTTGGTCGAGCACTCCAGGGCCAGCTGCTTCATGTCGTAGTTGGGATCGCCCTCATCCGCGTTGAGACCATGCTTGATGGTGAAGACCAACTTGGGGAAGATGGCGGTGTGGCGATCCTTGCCCAGTCCGCGGATACGAATCAGGAAGATGGCCCGCTGAATCTCCCGGGCGAACCAGGAGGTGCCTAGCCCGAAGCCCACAGTGACGAAGGGGGTCTGCCCGTTGGAGACACGGTTGGAGTTGATCTGGTACTCCATGGTCTGCATGGCATCGTAAATGTTCTTGCGGGTCAGGATCTTGGCATAGACCTGACGCAGACGAACGATCTGCGGAGCATCCAGATCGAAGGGGGCATCCTCGCCGATAGGGGCACGATCGTCCAGGTGGAGCCAATCGGCCTCCCTGGCCTTGAGTCCCCGGACGACATCCTTGGCCACGTCTATGGGCTCCTCGTCCGGCAGGACGGCCTCAGCCATGGAATAGTTCTTCTTGTAGTCCAGACGCGCGTACTTGTCCAGCATCTCGTCACAACGATTGACGGTCTGGCCACCATACTGGGAGCCGGCGATGTCCTTGATGATCTGAGTGATCTGCGTGGCGGCCGTGCCGATGGACTTGGGCGAGTCCATCATGGCGTTGCCCAGCTCGAAACCGTGGGCCAGCATATCGCCGAAGTCAGGCAGGGAGCAGTTGGTCTCTGCCGTAAAGGGCGAGTAGTCCGCGTCGTGGAAGTGGATGTCTCCCTTCATATGGGCATTGGAGACATCCTTGGGCAGCATGGCGAAGGCCGAGGCCTTGGAGACCGCACCGGCCAGCAGATCGCGCTGAGTGGCGTAGACGTTTGCATCCTTGTTGGCATTCTCGCGCACCAGAGTCTCGTCCTTGCTGGTCAGACGATGAACGGCCTCGTTGACATCCGTGGCCTTGGCACGCTGAATGTCACGGTCGAGACGGTAGGAGGTGTAAGAGCGCGCGATCTCGTAAAGATGGGCATTGACCAGCGCGTGCTCGACCAGGGTCTGGATGTCTTCGATCTTGACCGGGTTGGTGTAACGATCGGTGATCTCGGATTGAACGGTCAGGGCCATACCCCGGATCTGCTGGCGATCCTCAGGGCTGACCTCGTGCTTGACATCCTTGAAGGCGGCTTCGATGGCGTTCATGATGTTGACGGGATCAAAATCGACGATCCGGCCGTCGCGCTTCTCGACCAGAATGCCATCGACAGCATCGCGATCCGAAATGCCACGCTCCTTCACGCTATCGGTCATGACCTCAGTATCCATCGTCACTCCTCATACGGTTGTTCATGTGCAGTTGCTTTGGCGTTCCCAAATTCCGTATTGGGAACGGCGAATCACATGGATGTCATTTTTGCTGACAGGACTCACTCTATCACGTCGTGACCACCATATGTAGTGCCTGAGGATGATTCGTTTCCTACATCTAGTTATTCCCGTGTTTTGTGAACTGAGTCACAAAGAGCAGGGTCTGGACAAGGGCGGCAAATGGCCGAAAGACCAGTAGAGGTCAGTTACAGGGACGACACAACTACCCGACACTCCGGTACCACGTACTCCTTTTGTCTAGACCTCGCTACAACGCATACGTCACCTCCACTCCAGCTTTCATATGCGAAGACACAGAAAAGCGGCCCTGGCCAAAATGGTCATAGCCGCCTGCAAAACGCAACGCTTAGACTGCTGGGGGCTGGATGTTCGTCACCATTCCGTCGTAAGAGCTGACAAATCCCTCCCTGACGGCTGCTTCCTGCATACGTTCATAACTGGCATTGCCACGATGAGAGAAATGGTTGCACACGAACATAGTGTGCGAATCGGCCAGCCCCATCTTCACCATGCGATCCCTAACTCGCAGGTTGTCAGAAAAGTTCATGTGGACGTCGGAACTGAGATCAGTCAACCCTTGGGTGCAATCCAAGGAAACGTAGTCGTATTTTAGCCCAGCTTTGGCTAGATCCTTCCAGGTCGATTCATAGAAGTAGGCCGTATCATGCGCATACAGCAGCCCGACTTGACCGTCTGTCAGTCCATAGAAGAGACAATCACCGAAATGATGGCCGTGCTTTGCCTCAAAAGCATATACCGTGTAGGTCCTGCCATTCCCAGCCGTCACTGTGACACTGTCACCAGGATGAAGAGCATGATACGTTAACTTGTCATAATCGTAATGTTCCTCCAGGAAGAAAGCCCGCTCGTAAAAGCCTTGGACAGCTTCAGAGCCATAGACATCCATATGGGTTGGATTGTCATCGGCGTACGAATCCATGCGATAAGCCAGATCCTCACCGTAAAAATGATCAGAATGCCAATGAGTGATGAAGAGCTGGGTGATTGCCGGTAGATCAAAGTTCTTATTATTAATAAAATGGCAATAGGTATCACCAGGAAAATCAAGCAGGAGTGCATCGTCGACCAAAGCCTGGGACTGAGTACGAATTTCTCTGCCTCCGATGCGTCTGGCCTGCTTGCACAGATCACACATGCAGAAAATGCCGGGGATTCTTTCAGCTGCGGCTGTCCCTAGATGTTCAAATTTCATAATTGCTCATACCCCTTTGTGATGGATGTCAATAGTTATGCCTGGGCAGGTACGTCATACGATAACGACAAGAAGAGAACGTATGAACGCAATGGATTACTAAGCCAGCAGACCCCTTGGCACGAAAAGGGTTTGGGTGCGCAGCCGGCGATCCACGCTCATACCCTCCGGAGCCTGCCGCCCCGGCTCGATCATGGATAAAAGCATGTCAACGCCCTGCCGGCCCATGCGATCCACCTGCTGGGAGATGACCGAAACCTGGGGACTGATCAGCTGAAAGACCTCCAGGTCGTCGAAGGAGACGAGGGGCACACGCGAGCGCTGGTCGCTGTCCCACTCCATGGCGATGGCCTTGATGGCATCGGCCGAGTAACCGAAGATGACCGCGTCCACCCCTTGACCGAGCAGATGGCGCATGGTCGCGGCCGCCAGGGGACGGTCCTCGAATCCTTGGCGGACCACCAATCCCGTCAGCCCCTGACGGGCATCCACGCCGTCCAGAAAAGCCTGCTCGCGCTCGCGGAAGGTATAGGAGCGGCTCTCGGGGCCCGGGACAAAGGCCACTCGCCTGCATCCCCTGGCTGCCAGAGCGTCCAAGGCTGCCTCCAGGCCGGGCACCGGGTCGGAATCCACCAGGGGGACACCAGGCAGGGTCCGGTCGGGACGATCCACGAAGACAACAGGGAATTCCCTTGCCAGCATGGTGCGCAGCATGGGCGATGTGGGCCCGTCAGGCACGACCAGAACACCATCCATATGCCGAGACAGAAGGATGCGGTAATAGTCCTCCTCCCTGCTGGCCTGGCAAGAAGACACGCCGATCAGGGGCGCGTAACCTGCCGAGTAGAGCTGGTCCTGGACGGCGTAGACCAACTCGGAGAAATAAGGGTTGCGAATATCGGGGACCAGCAGACCTACGGCATGCGAGCGCGAGGATCGCATGGATCGGGCTCGGCTGTCGGGGATGTAGCCCAGCTCCATGGCCGCCCGGCGGACCCTGTCCTTGGTGGGTGGGGAGATGCGCCCTGTGTCGTTGAGCGCCTGGGAGACCGTGGATACGGACATGCCCGCCTGCTTGGCCACATCACTGATGGTCACCGACATGGGAACCCTCCGTCGTACCCTACCGAAATCGGATGTCTTGCTCCGGACGAGACCGACAGTGGTCGGCCCGCACAGACCTCTCGTGAGTTTCCAGTATAGGGGCAAATGATGCAACCTTTCACCACGGCGAGGCATGACAGACTTGGTTGGACTAGAGTGGTCTTGTTCGCGCGGCTGGTGGCAGCAGCCGTAGCACACATCGCAGAATTCCATCGGTCAAGACCGTACCGGACCGTCGCGCGGGCTCCTCACCTTCCCGTAGCGGCCCCGATGCGGAGAGGCACCAGGGGTGCCGGAGAGGCAAGGTGACAGTGATGAGCATGTCGGAGAACAGTGGTTTCAGGAGAATTCCCGGCCATAGACTGATCGTACGGGCGCTCGCCCTGGCAGCGGCGATCTGCATGGCAGCTACGAGCGCGGCCTGTGGGGCCAAGGGGGCAGATGACAAGGCCGATGATGGCTCCAAGCTCTCCTTCATGCTGGATTGGACGCCCAACACCAATCATGTGGGCATCTACGTGGCCCGGCATCTGGGCTACTTCGACAAGGCCGACCTGAAGCTGACCATCCTGCCGACGGCCCAGGCGGGAGCCGAGACCTCCGTCCAGAACGGGGTCTCCGACGTAGGCTTCTCCAAGCTGAGCAACCTGGCCACCTTCAACTCCCAGGGATCCGACCTGCGGCAGGTCTTCAACATAGGCCAGCATTCCGTGGCACGTTGGTGCTCGCTGGCCTCGCGTACCGACATTAAGACCCCCAAGGATTTCGACGGCAAGACCTTCGTCAGCTTCGGATCGGCCGAACAGACGGCCGTGGTCAAGCAGATGATCCGCTATGCAGGCGGCAAGGGCGACTTCAAGCGTGTGACCAGCGGCACCAACACCTTCGCCACCTTGACCAGCGGAAAGGGCGACTTCGCCG
This sequence comes from Bifidobacterium sp. M0404, assembly GCF_016101415.1. Lineage (NCBI taxonomy): Bacteria > Bacillati > Actinomycetota > Actinomycetes > Bifidobacteriales > Bifidobacteriaceae > Bifidobacterium > Bifidobacterium sp. M0404. The sequence goes on from NZ_JACFQP010000003.1 coordinate 138,890, forward strand.
GCTTCTACGCCAACTGGGAGGGCGTGGAGAGCGAGCTCAAGGGACCAGCCCTGCACTGTTTCACCCAGGCCGACTGGGGAGTGCCCGGCAACCCGGATCAGCTGGGCTTCGTGGTCAAGAATTCCTGGTTGCAGCAGGCCGGCCACCGTCGCGCCCTGACAGCATTCGTCAAGGCCTGCCTGAAGGGATACAACTACGCCCTGAGCCATCCCGACCAGGCGGCGGACATCCTGGTCAAGGAGACCAAGGGATCGGCCATCGACCCGACCCTGGCCAAGCGCTCCATGGAGAGCATCGTCAAGGAGGGCTACTGGGTTGACAGCCCGGATCAAAGAAGCATCACCGGACTGATCAATGTCAAGGATGCCCAGGACTATCTGGACTTCCAATTCAAGGCGGGCACCTACCGGGATGCCAAGAAGGGCGACCCCAACAAGGCCCCTCAGGCCACGGATCTGTGGACCGATCGGTACGTTCGGGAAGCAGCCGGTAAATGAAGTCGCGGAAGCAGAGCAGAACCCGGGCGCTGCCTCCGACCATCACCCTGCTGGCGCTCCTCATCATCTGGGAACTGGCTGCCCGCTTGGGCGGAGTCAGCGAACAGGTTCTGCCGGCGCCCAGCCGAATCCTGGCTGCCACAGTGCAGTCCCGGGAGGACCTGCTGCCCGCCACCACCATCACCGCTCTTGAGGGCCTTCTGGGCTTCCTCCTGGCCTCGGTCCTGGGAATAGTGATCGGCCTGGCCCTCTACAGCTGGCGCACCCTGCATGATGCCCTCTACCCCCTGATCGCCGGCGCCCAGATGATTCCGCTGATCACCATCGCACCCTTGTTCGTGATCTGGTTCGGGTTCGAGCCTCTGGGCAAGGTGGTCATCGTGGCCGTCTTCGCTATCTTCCCCATCGTGGTCCAGACCTACCGGGGGCTCAAGTCCGTGCCGCGCTTCTACCAGGATGTAGCGCTGAACTGCGGGGCAACCCGAACTTGGACCCTATGGCACGTCAAGCTGAGGGTGGCTGCGGGGCAGATCTTCGGCGGCCTGCGCATCAGCGCCGCCTATGTCTTCGCCACCGCGGCCACCTCGGAGTATCTGGGCGCCAGGAACGGCCTGGGCATATGGCTGCAGTCGGCCTTCAACTCCTTTAGAACCCCGCTGATCTTCTCGGCCACCCTGGTCATCATCCTGCTGACCGCCCTCCTGCTGGGCCTGATCACCCTGACCGAGCGGGTGCTGCTGGGCGATGCCGGCGATGATCACATGGTTAATCCAGACGACGAGTGAAGAGCACTGCGACAGCAATTACATACCGAATCTGACGGATTGGCCCAAGCAAGTGTGACGAGCCCCCCATCCCCTTCACCATCCACGACTGGCCGGCAGAAGAACCGGCCTGCCATAATAGGAACATACGGAAGTCAGATTCAGGATTATCAATAGAAGATGAGAGGGACGATATCCATGAGCCATCCAGATGATACGAACGACGGGAACCAGACCCCCAATGATCAGGGCTCCGCCAACGGCTGGTCCCAGAACAATCACGCAGATGGAACCGGTTCAGGGCCCGCAGCCTACCCGAGCCAGCCGCAACCAGACCAACCCGGCTATGCACAAGCAGCTTCTGACCAGAGCGACATCTACCATCCAATCAACGAAGCCCAAAAACCTGCTGACGATTACCAGCGGGAACAGCCATACCAAGGGCAGCCATACGGTCAACAGCCGCAGGGTCAACAGCCAGGCTACAACCAGCAACAGCCCTATGGTCAACAGTCCAATGAACAGCAGTACTACGGACAGCAGCAGACGCCCTACGGTCAAAATCCGAATCCCGGCCAGGCCAATGGCCAGCCCAATGGTACGACCCCGCCCTCTGGCTATACATCGGACAACTCTTATCAATCGCCTGAAGGTTGGTCGCAGGCAGGCTACCAATCGGGATATCAGGCAGGGTACCAGCCTGGACCCCAGGTCCCTCAGTATCCGGCCTACCCCTATGCGAACGCCGGTTTCAACGGCGAGCCGCCACTGAACGCACCCTGGTACGGCATTGACTTCGTAAACGCTTGCAAGCGTTTCTTCGTCAAATATTCCGTCTTCTCCGGGAGGGCCTCCCGTGGGGAATTCTGGTGGGTTTTTCTCATGATCTTCCTCATCGACTTTGCGGTTTCGATCATCACCTCAGGATCCGTCTTTGTGGGACGGATCCTATCCTTCCTGGTCGCCCTTGGACTTTTCATACCGAATCTGGCCGTGGGCATACGGCGACTACACGACACCAACATGTCCGGCTTCTGGATACTCCTGCCCTTCGTAAGTGAGCTGGTGGGCGGCATTCCTCTGGTCTTCGCCATTGTGGCTATCATCGACGGGCATCCAGGATCCTCGCTCTCCCTGCTTGGCTTGGGCGCATTGATCATGATCGCCGGAGCCGTCGCCGGGATCATTCTGCTGGCCCGACCCAGCGATCCACGAGGAGCCCGTTTCGACCGTTGAGTTCACCCGGTCCTTCGTCTTGACCGATGCCGAGGCGAAGGACAGAAGGTCTTAAAGCTCCACAGGAGGCTTGTTGGGGTCCTCAGGCACATGGGCAAACTTGGCCTGCAGGGCCTCGCGGCTCTTACGCTCGTCGTCCTCCTTGGCCTTGCGCTTGGCCTCCTCGGGGTCCCAGAGCACCTCCTGACGATGGTGGTCCCACTCAGCGCCAACCAAAGGGGCCAGCAGGTCCGCGAAAGCCTCAGGATCATCCAGTAATCTCAAGGCACGGACGACATCCTCGTCAGACAGGAAAGCCCGGGGAATGCCCAGTCGCTCGTTGAGCTCATTGATATAGACCAGAATTGGCGCGGCGGTCGCAGCATGGTCAGGGTCAGCGCCTGCACACTGAAGCAGATCACGGCAGATCTCCAGGCTCGTAGCCAGGGCCTGGGCCACCGTCTCCTTGCCCTGAGAGGATTCGGCAGATTCGTTCTGATCATCCACGGACTGTTCGGCCTTGGCCACGCCAGCAGCCACCTCCTGCTGCCGGGCCTGGTCCCAGCCGCTGCCCAAGGTTTCGGCCAAATCCGTAAGCATCTTGGACTGGTCGTCCTTCGCCTGTGCAGCCGCCTCGATGGCATCGTTGGCAGCCATGAGGGCATCCACCAGCTCCTGGGGACGGCCGGGGATGTCCTCAGCGCCCTCATAGACGTATTCTGCGTCGGGAATGGTCACATCCTCGCCCGTCATCAGCTGCGCCAGCACCATGCTGATACGTACCTGCAGGTCCTCCGCATACTTGGCATCGTTGGCCAGGTGCTCGGCATTCGTCAAGGGCCAAAGGTCTACCAGCCTGGCCCCCTGCTCAGCCGCCTGGGCCACGGCTGGCCGTCCGGCTATCGCCTCCGCGCTTGCCTGTACATCCACCATGATCATCACGCTCCTTCATCGGGTTCTCGGACAGTCATCCACGACAGTATCCCCAGCTATCCTAAGCCGCACAAGCGGTCTTTACACGCCTGCCGCCGGGTCCGCATAGGCGATTCCCAGAACTTTGCCGGTTTCACAGTCCAGGGTGATGGAGGTCACCGAGGCCAGGGCGGTGGCCCTGAGGAGCATATTGTGCTCGGGGTGGCCGGTCTCCAAGAGATGACGATACGACCAGATGGGCGACTCATGCGAGACAGCCAGAACCTGTGCGTCAGGATGGCTGCGAACCACCTGCCGGACGAAATCCCCCACTCGCCGGGCGATCTGCCGATAGGACTCCCCCCAGCTGGGACGGCGAAGATCCAGGATCAGCCGCAGGTTGGAGGGTCGCCAGAGAGCCCCCTGCCCGTGACCGATGCGCTTGCCACGGAATTCGTTGCCGGCCTCGATCAGGCGACGGTCATAGATGGGCTCCAACGGTTTCAAGCCGTGCTTGACACGAGCGGGGTTGATCTGCTCAAGCAGGATGGCCGTGGTCTCCCTGGTCCTGTCCAGCGGAGAAGAATAGACGGCCTCCAGATCGCGCAGACCGGGAGCTTCTGCCATAAAACGGGCCGTCGCCTCGACCATGGACCTGCCCCTGCCAGACAGATGGAATCCCGGCAATCGCTCATAAAGAATATGATCGGGATTATCAACCTGGCCATGACGGACGAAATGAATGGTCGTCGCAGGCACGACCCACCTCCCAAGCTCCCCGACGGGCCCCTTGAGTGACCATGGCGGGGGGTAGAATTATCACTATCCGAATGGCACCGATCAGGCGCCAATATGGTTACCACTGTAGCAGTCCCCCCCAGCACCCCCACTTCCTTTCGTGCGTCTAGAAGGTCTTGTGGAAAACATGCTTCGGGACCGTGAAAACACCCAGGGAAAGCGAGACGAACAACCCATGCCACGGCAACTGAAGGCGGCTCTGGTCGAAGCCGGTCACAGAGTCTTCGGAGGATACTCAGCGCTTCTGCGACTGCCTCATACGGCGCGGTTCGCAGTAGGGTCGGTCATTGCCTCCATGCCCTTCCCCATGGTGGGCATGACCATCACCATCTCGGTGCAGCACTACTACGGCAGTTATTCCCTGGCCGGAGCCCTGACCGCCATCCAAGCCGTGGCCCTGGCCCTGGTCAGCCCCATGCTGGGCAAGTTGGTTGACAAGTTCGGCCAGCGACAGGTCTCCATCCCCACGGTTCTGGTCTGGGTTGTGGCCGCCACGGTCCTGATCACAGCCATCACCGCCCACGCTCCCACCTGGGTGCTCTATTTGGTCACCCCCTTCATGGCTGCCATTCCGCCCTGGGGAGCCATGAGCCGTAGCCGGTGGACGCACCTGCTACGCGGCGACCACCGTGCCACCAACCAGGCCCTGTCCCTGTCAGGGGTCTTCGACGAGGCCATGTGGGTGATCGGCAACCCATTGGCTTCGATACTGGCGGTCATTTCAGGCGTGTTGGCTTTCTCTTTCACCGGGACCTGTGTGCTGGTCGGGGCCTTGATGTTCCTCTCCTGTCGAGAAACCGAGCCCCCTTCGCAGACAGACATGGCGCGCGCCCAGGGCATCACCCGCAAGGAGTACCGGGAGCGGCAGGCTCAGCAGGTGGCCCGTCTGCGTGCCCAGGAGGGAGGGAACGGCCACAGCGGCGCCTTCTGGAGCGCCGGCATGATCGCCATCTGTGCCACCTGGTTCGGTCTGGGTGCCTTCCAGAGCGCTGCATCCATCTCCATCATCGCCTTCGCCACCGAGCAGGGGATGAAGCAGATGACCGGGTTCGTCTTCGCCTGCTTCTCCTTCAGCTCCTTGGTCGGCGCTCTGCTCTACGGGGCCAAGAACTGGGCCATTCCCCTCTGGAAGCGTTTCTACTTCTGCCTGCTGGTGGTCAACCTGGGCATCGGAACCTTCATGTTCGCCAGGAATCTGTGGACCATCATGGTCATCTACCTGATCATCGGCGTCTGCCAGGCACCCACCTGGATCAATGGCAACCAGCTCATGCTCCACCTGGTGCCGCCCATCCGCTTCACGGAAGGCATGGCCTGGCTGAGCGCCATGAATTCGATCGGATCCTCGGCCGGTTCGGCTGTGGCCGGGCAGTTCATCGACCGTTACGGATCCCAGGGCGGGTTCGGGGTGGTCACTACTCTGGCTCTGGCCTCGCTGGCCATCGCCTTTGTAGGCTTCCGCCAGATTCGCAACAGCACTGAGGAACCCATTCTGACCGAGCTACCCGCCTGAGGGCGTAACGTAAGGCTTTTGCACACAAGCGGTTCCCGGCACTCCGTCAGCACAGGAGGAATGATTGAATGGGCTACCGTGCGTAGATTAATCGGACAGCTGCTCAAGTTCGGCATCGTGGGCGTCATCGCCTTCCTGATCGACATCGGCATCATGAACCTGCTGATCATGGGGCCGCACCTGAACAATGTCCTGGCCGGGGCTATCTCCTTCCTGATCTCGCTGGTTTTCAACTACCTGGCCAGCATGCGCTATGTCTTCAAGCATCGGGAGGACATGGCCCGGTGGATGGAGATGACGGTCTTCCTGGTCTCCTCAGTCATAGGCCTGGGAATCAATGAGGTGATCCTATGGATGGGCACTGCCATGCTGCCGCCGGATGCCATCACCACCATGCACGCCCGCTACCTGCTCCATGCCAACATCGCCAAGATCACTGCCACCGTCGTGGTGGCCATCTGGAACTTCCTGATCCGCAAGTGGCTGCTGGACGCGCCTGCACCCGGCAAGCCGGTCAACCCACGTTCGGTGGCCCACCGTCTGGGGGCCTGGTCCCTGCGTCACCAGCCCTTCGGCTGGCACTGAGCCAACCAGTCCGGGCGAGGCTACTATGGGACAGGAATAGTCAGCCATCCGCCAGGCGAACCGAATCATCCTGAGTGGTCATGCCGGACGGACCGAAAGGAAGCACCATGCCTGTCATCCACACTCATGTAAGCACACCCATCACCGCCGAACAGCGCGAGCGGATCAAGACCGCATACGGCAAGGCCATCACCGCCGTCCCCGGCAAGTCCGAGGGCTGGCTCATGTGCCCATTCGAGTCGGACATGCCCATCTACTTCGCCGGTGATGACAGCAAGCCCGCAGCCTATGTGGAGGTCAACGTCTTCGGCAGCGACGTGCCCAAGACCGCCTGGGAAAGCCTGACCAAGACCATCATGGACACGCTGGAATCGGAACTGTCCATTCCTAAGGACCGCACCTACATCCGTTACACGGCCACTACTGACTGGGGCTGGAACGGCGGCAATTTCTAAATTGAATAATCCGCTGTAATACATAAGAAGGCCTTCCCGCGCATGATCTGCTGCGGGAAGGCCTTCTGCTTAAGCCCTGATCCCTATTTCAAAAGGATCGCTATGGGATGATCGGGGTCGGCGAGTTGGAAACCAACACCGACCCCAGGTTTGCTACTCTGCGACGACCTTGACCGTGAAAGCAGCCGAGATCTCGGGGTGCAGAGCTACGGTTGCCGGGAACTCGCCTGTGGTCTTGATGGTCTCCACAGAGATGGTGCGGGGGTCCACGTCGGCCAGAGGGCGAAGAGCCTGGGCGATGGCATCGTTGGAGATACCGCCGAAGAGCTTGCCCGAATCAGACACCTTGGCTGCGATCTCGACGGTCTGCCCATCGATGGCTGCCTTGGCGGCCACGGCATCCTCACGGGTGGCCATGGACTTGGCGCGACGGGCCCGCTGCAGGGACTCGATCTGCGCAGCAGCCCCCTTGGACCAGGCAAAAGCCAGTCCCTGAGGAATCAGGAAGTTGCGGGCATAGCCGGGCTTGACCCCGACAACGTCGCCCTTATGACCCAGATCGGTCACAGTATCGGTCAGAATAACCTTGGTTTCCTTTGCCATAATCCTGACCTCCCTCAGCGACCGTTGGTGGCGTAGGGCAGAAGGGCCATCTCGCGGGCGTTCTTGATGGCCTTGGAGATCTCGCGCTGCTCCTGGACGGTGACGCCGGTGATACGGCGGGAACGAATCTTGCCGCGGTCAGAGATGAACTTGCGCAGCAGAGCCACGTCCTTGTAATCGATGGTATGAATCTTGGCGGCCCTTAGAGGATTCGGCTTCTTCTTGAAGGGCTTGACCGGCGGTTGCGGCCTTTTACGTGACATTGGTACTCCTTAAATGAATGATGACGCTATGAAACTTCAGAATTCGGGTTCGTCCCCGGAACCACCGAACTCGCCGGTGGAACCGAAGGATCCGAAGGAATCGCCGGACCCGGTCGATGACCAGGGATCCTGAACAGGGGCCTGCTGGCTCTGCGCTGGCTGCTGACGACCCATGGGGGCCGATGCCGCGCTGGCACCGCCCTGGTAGGAAGCCCCGCCCTGGTAGCCGCCGTTGTTGGAGCCGGCGAAACCACCGCGGGATCCACCGCCACCAGTGTTGGCGTTCCTGGTGACCTGGGCGGTGTTCCGTGTCAAAGCAGGTCCAATCTCGTCCAGACGCAGCTCCACGACCGTGCGGTTATTGCCCTCACGATCCTGATAGGAGCGCTGCACCAGACGACCCTGGGCGATAACCCTCATGCCCTTGGTCAGGCTGGCCTGAATGTTGGAGGCCATGGGGCTGTAAGTGGAATCCCAGGCCGAGCAACGCATGAAGAGCGAGTCGCCGTCCTCCCACTGCCCCGAGTTCCTATTGAACTGCCTGGGCGTGGACGCGATGGTCAGGTTGGCCACCGTGCCTCCGTTGGAGGTCGTACGCACCTCCGGATCCGCAGTGAGATTGCCCACCACGGTGATGTATGTATCTCCCGCCATGTCACGACCTTTCCTCGGAATGAGGACTTGGGAATGAGCCTATTGGGGCGAATCCCGCACCCTTGGACCTCCGACGCTTCTACGTCCTTTGCTGTTTGCTTACTTGTCGTCCTTGCGAAGAATCTTGGTACGGATGACGGACTCGTTCAGGTTCAGCACACGATCGAGCTCAGCACTGGTGGAGGGCTCGCAGGTGTACTCGACCACCACGTAGTTGCCTTCCTTATGCTTGTCGATCTCATAGGCTAGCTTGCGACGGCCCCAGACATCGATATTGTCGACAGAGCCGCCTTCCTTGGTGACCACCTCGAGATACTGGTCAGTCAGCTTCTTCAGCGAGCGCTCATCCATGGCCGGATCGGCAATGAACATCAATTCATACTTATGCGCAGACATCACCCACCTCCTTTGGACTTACAGGTCACGGGCCTTCCGTGACAGGAGGGTGTAGCACATCAACCCGCTATGCAACTCATACATAGACAGATAAGCTATATAGTATCTATCGTGCCAGACAACCTGGCAGGTTGACATCAACGGGTTCAGGTCTTTGGGTCAAGGATTTCAGTGGCCTTCTTGCCGATACCGCAATTCCGTCGTTTGTTTTGCAGGCATCCACCACGATTCGTGCCTTTTGTACCATTCAATAGTGGCCTCAAGGCTCTCGGCGAAATCCGCCTGAAGAGGCTTCCATCCCAACTCGCGCCGTATTTTTGAGGCATCAATAGCGTATCTTCTGTCGGCTCCCGGCCTATCCCTTACAAACTCCACTTCGTCAAGAGGCCGGTTCATCATTGCCAGAATCATCCGCACCACAGCGAGATTGCTGAGGCGATTATCCGCTCCAACCAGATAGGTCTGCCCCAAACGACCCCGACGGTAAACTTGCCAGATGGCTCTGCAATCATCCTCTACGCTGAGCCAGTCCCGAACATCCTCGCCCTGGCCATACAGCTTGGGCCTGTGACCCGTCAGAATATTGGTTATTTGCCGGGGAATGAACTTTTCCACGTGCTGGAATGGACCATAGTTATTTGAGCTGTTCGTTATGGTCACCCTGGTGCCGTAAGTCCTCCACCAGGCCCTGACCAGATGATCAGAGGCCGCCTTCGTCGCCGAATACGGACTCGATGGACGATAGGGACTGTTCTCATCAAATCTCGTCACATCCTCAATGGATGTATCGCCAAAGACCTCATCCGTAGATACATGATGAAAACGCAGGTCATGGCGTCTCGCGGCCTCCAAAAGAACGTAGGTCCCATAAACGTTGGTATGAATAAAGGGAGCAGCATCCCTAATGGAATTGTCATTGTGCGATTCTGCTGCAAAATGGATGATTCCATTAATATGATGCTGCTTGACGATTTGCTCAACCAAAGATGAATCGCAAATATCACCCCTGATCACTATGGGTTTGCGCGACAAACCATCGAGATTATGCGGATTGGCGGCGTAGGTCATCTTATCCAGAACAACGACCTTCGCCTGCGGATTCACTCGGGCAAGATATCGAACGAAGTTGGAGCCAATAAAACCTGCCCCTCCGGTGACAAGAAGGCTGGCAACTTCATCCTTATCCGTCAATCCATGTCCTCCATGCCAGTACGGACGATCTCCATGCTTCTGTCATTGATCAGGCCTGCAAAATTGGTAGTGCCATGATTGCGCACCACAAAATCGCAGGCGTTCTCATCGCTGGTGAAAGCGAGCTGCTCGTAATTGGAAAGGTTGGTGACGTCAGGGATGATCCGCATAGAGGCGATGATGCGGAAGTTCCCGTCATTAAAGAGCTTGAGCGGCATGGAAAAATGAACCAGATGATGCCCTGGGGCATTGACGTGGAATTGGGCTCCGCAATCATAGGGGACCCCTCCCCGACCGGTATCCATGACCGACATGGGTATGTAGAAGTCGCTGTCTCCCCGATAGTCATACTCCACATCGAACTCGAAGGTGTCGTCACAGGTACGCAGCTGAGGCGATACCGGCAAGACCCTGAAGATAGGCACCTGATCGCTCAGTCCCGGCTCATGGGTCTGCTTTTCCTTTTCCACCTTCTTTTCCGTTTTTTTCTGCCCAGCCTGGAGGTTCTCCAAGGTGTACTGGCTGGCAACATCATTCTTATCGCCAGAAACCACGATCTCGCCGTCACGGATCAGGATGGCTTTGTTGCAGTATTTCTTGACGGAATCCATGCTATGCGTAACAAGAATGACCGTTTTGGTCGGATCTTTCTTGATTTCAGTGAAGAAATTGTCGCATTTGCGCTGGAAGGCCTCATCACCGACTGCCAGAACCTCATCAAGCACCAGAATGTCGCCTTGTGCCTTGATGGCCACGGAAAAGGCCAGTCTGACCTGCATGCCGCTCGAGTAGTTTTTCAGCTTCTGATCCATGAATTCGCCCAGCTCGGCAAAATCGACGATTTCGTCGTACATGGCTGCTACCTGGTCATGAGAGAAACCGAGAAGCGCGCCGTTCAAAAAAACGTTCTCCCGGCCGGTCAATTCCGGATTGAAGCCCACGCCAAGCTCGATGAACGGCACCAACTTGCCTTGAATATCCACACTGCCGTGTTCCGGCACATAGATTCCCGAGATGATTTTCAGCAGGGTGGATTTGCCCGAGCCATTTCTTCCCACGATGCCGAAGAAATCGCCCTGATGTACTTGGAAGCTAATGTCTTTAAGAACAACCTGCTCTCTGTAGCCTTTGATTCCCTTGGTCCAGTTGATGAAAGCCTGCTTTAGGCCAGTGGCCTGCTCAGTCGGCAACCTGAAGGACTTGGCTACATGGTCAACAGAGAGCACGACTGGCCGATCATCAAACTGATCAACATCTTGCATTACAGAACCTCCGCGAATTTTCTGCTATGCGACCGAAAGACATACAGGCCGAACATGAAAATAAGAACCGTCAATAGCAAAGGAATGAAAGCGAACAGCTTATTGCCGTACAGGGTCCAAACAGTGGGCACGTTCTCAGGAGAAATGAGATTATGACGCACGTCCATGATGACCTGGGCTGCGGGATCCAACAGCATGAATTTTGCAATCAAAGGATAATTCTTTTGCACCATGGACAATGGGTAGATAATGGGAACAGCATAAAACATAGCCTGAAGAACCACTTCCCAAATATGGGCGATATCACGATAATAAACGAACATCGTGGATAGGATCATGGCAATGCCCAGGGCAAGGATATAGAGCTGAAAAACATTGAGAGGGACTAGGAGAATCCTCCATGTGAAATGAGCCGTAGTGAACAGCCCGAAAACGATGACCACGCCCAGATTGATGGCCAGGCTGATCATGGAACCCATCGTGACTGACGCTACGATGATGTATGTAGGAAAATGAACCTTACGCAGCAGGTCTCCACGGTTGACAATCGACTGCAGCCCCATGCTGGTGGCTTCCGAGAAGAAACTCCACAGGCAGGTGCCGCAAAGCAGAACAATGGGGAACGTGGGCGTTCCGTCCGTGAAGTGAAGGAATCTCACAAAGACCACATACATGACGCAGAACAGCATCAGTGGCTTGAGAACCGACCACAGTACACCCAGGAAGGACCCTTGGTACCGAAGTTGAAAATCTGTCTTCACCAACTCTTTGAAAACGATAAACGAGTAGCGATACCTTTGCTGTAGTCGCTTTAAAGAAGCTTTCACAAAACTCCTATTCTACTGAACTCGTCCAATAGCGCAAAGGCTCATTATCGCAGGGAACCTCTTGCAAGGCAGCAGTTTTACCTTATATAAACAGGAAGCCCACAATTGGGAAGTAACATAAGTACCAACCACCGAGCGAGGAGTCTTATTCGGCATGAATAACGAGGACAGGCAAAACGGGCAGCGAATAAAAATCTATGTGGCCACCCGCGCACGCGTTGCAGCCCCGCAATGCGATGCGATCAGTCTCCTGCAAGTCGGAACAGCGCAGGCACCGGAGAGGCTCCCGCATATGCTTCACGACGACAGCGGAGACTCGATTTCTTCGCTCAATGCCATGTATTGCGAGCTCACTGCGCAATATTGGGCTTGGAAAAACGTCGATGCCGATTACTACGGATTCTGCCACTACCGTCGCTACTTCGATTTCAGCGGCGTACCCCACCGGGCCAACGACTACGGCGAAATCATGGACGACTTCATCGACGAGGCCGCTGCACGACGGTATGGCCTGGATGATGAATCCATCAAGCGCCAGGTGATCGGATGGGATGTCATTACCTCTCCCGTCAACAATGTTGAAGCCATGGGGGGGTATCATTCGCTGATCCAGCATTATGCAGGCAACGATCACCTGCGAGTCGGCGACCTCCGCCTCATGTATGAGATCCTTTGCAAGAATCACCCTGACTACAGGGAGGATGCAGACTCCGTATTGCACGGCGACAAGGGTTCTTTCTGCAACATGTTCATAATGAAGAAAGCAATCTTCCGCCAATATTGCCAGTGGCTGTTTCCGCTCCTGCAGAAGTTCACGGCCTTATGGGATGCCTCTACGGCCGACATTGAACGCCTGAGAACGCCGGGACACCTGGCTGAAAGGCTGCTCAACATCTTCCTTTGCCATCATCAACGCACCAGCGGGAATTGGAAAATCAAGCAACTGGGATGCGTGCACTTCCGCTATCCCGATGCTCAGGAAACCGCTGAACCAGCAAGCCCGACGGACAAGGCTGTACCCGTGGTACTGGCGGCCAACAACGCCTATGCGCCTATGCTGGCCACGACATTGACGTCCATACTGCGCAATTCATCAGGGAATCGTCGATACCGCATCATTGTCCTGGAGCAGGATATATCAAAGGACAATAAAGAGATCCTTGCTGGAATATTCGCAAAACACCCCTGGTGTTCTCTGCATTTCCTTAATGTACGGCAGCGTATGGCCGGCAGGGCCCTGACAACCAACAACGGTTTTATCAGCAACGAAACCTATTACCGATTCCTGATCCAGGAGGTGCTGCCTCAATACGACAAGGTGGTGTATTTGGACTCCGATCTGGTTGTCAACCGAGACATAGCCGAGCTCTACGATACCGACGTCAGCCAGTACGCTGTGGCAGCAGTCAAGGATCTGGACTTTTTAGGCAACCTGGGGTATTCCGATGGCAAGCGTCTGCAATACGCCCGCAATGTGTTGCGCCTGAAGCATCCGTATTCATACTTCCAGGCCGGGGTGCTGGTGATGAACCTGAAGGCTCTCCGAAGAATACACACCACCAACGAATGGATGCGGCTGGCAGCAAACCCTCACTATATATACAACGATCAGGACATACTCAACATGGAATGCCAGGGAAAGGTCAGGTTCCTTGACGGTCGGTGGAACGTCCTGCACGATTGCAACGACCGTGTCGAGAAGGTCTTTCGGTATGCGCCTGCACAAGCATTCAAGGAATATGCGCAAGCCCGTGAGGAGCCCTATATTGTTCACTATGCCGGCTTCGACAAGCCCTGGCTGGATCCTTGGTGTGACCTATCCACCTGGTATTGGCTGTACGTCCGGCACTCCCCGCTTTTCCACCAGGTACTGGCGATCATGACCAAGACCGGGTCTCTTTCAACCGGACATCATAAGCGTCTTATTACCGAAGACAGCCCTCTTAGGCAGTATGCCGACAAGATACTTCCTGTTGGCTCCAAGAGGCGCTCCCGCGTCAAATCACTGCTGCGAGTCATACTGCATAAAGCGTAAACAGCAATATTTTCCAACTTGGAATGCGTCCTGACACTGCGCATTGGCATGCGCAGTGTCAATTGACCGCTTTTACTCTCGATGCCACAAATCGCGGGTATAGACCTTGTCTGCCACATCGTTCAATTCCTCAGTCATCCGGTTGCACACAATCAGATCACATGAGGCCTTGAATTCATCAAGATCATGGGTCACCCTATGCCCGGCGAAACTATCGGCAGCCATGGGCTCGTAAATGATGAAATCCACACCCAGGCTATCCAGGTATTCCATGATGCCCTGGATGGAGCTTGCACGGAAGTTATCCGAACCCTTCTTCATGACCAGCCGGTAGATTCCAGTCAGTTTGGGCTTGCGAGAGGCGATTTGCTCCGCTATGAACCGCTTGCGCGTATCGTTGGATTCAACCACGGCTTTGATCAGGGTCTGCGGCACATCCTTGTAGTTGGCCAGCAACTGCTTGGAGTCCTTGGGCAGGCAATACCCGCCATAGCCGAATGAAGGGTTGTTGTAGTAATCGCCAATCCTGGGATCCAGGCACACACCCTTGATGATCTGCGCCGTGTCCAAGCCACGGACGTCGGCGTAGGTGTCCATTTCGTTAAAGTACGAAATCCTCAGCGCTAAATAGGTGTTTGAGAAGAGCTTGATGGCCTCGGCCTCAGTGGCCCGGAGCAACAGGCAAGGAATTCCGTCATCCTCAGCGCCCTCTTGGAGCAGCTGAGCGAACTGCTCACCATAATGCCTCCAGTCCTGCACGTGGTCGGCAGGTATACCCACAACAATCCTCGATGGATGCAGGTTGTCGGCAAGCGCATGGCCCTCGCGAAGAAACTCGGGTGAGAACACAATGCGCAATTGCGGATAACGCTTGCATATAGTCTCGGTATACCCTACCGGAACCGTCGATTTGATGACGATGCAGGCCTGGGTGTGCTGTTCATCCAACCTCTGGAGCTCCTGCTCGATTGATGAGGTGTCAAAGTAGTTGCGCTCCTCGTCATAATCGGTCGGAGTGGCAAGAACAATGTAATCCGGCTCCTCGTAAGCCCAGTCAGAATCCAGGGTGGCTCGCAGGTTGCATTTTCCGGAAGCAAGAAAGGCGCTGATCTCAGAATCCTTGATGGGCGAACGCCCTTGATTGATGGCATCGACCTTGCCTTTCAGAACATCCAGGGCTCGCACCTCATTGTGCTGTGACAACAGACAGGCCAAGGACAGACCGACATAGCCAGTACCTACGATCGTTATTTTCATACCTAACAGTCTACAGTTCATCCCATACTGGGAATGCCAGGGAACCAGTTGTGTAATCCAGCTGAATATTCAATGGTTATGCCCCTGCCTATTGCGGCATCCAGGTAAGATACGTAAAGACTTCGTCGCCCTCGATTAGCTATACAAGGAGATGCCAGCTATATGCCAAAGATCTCAGTCGTAATTCCCGCCTACAACGTGGGCAGGTACCTTCCGGAATGCCTTGCCAGCATCAGCTCACAAGATTATAAGGACTTCGAAGCTCTGGTCATCAATGACGCAAGCACGGACAATACGGCGGCCGTTGCAGCGGAAGCAGCCGGCAAAGACGAGAGAATTCGATTGGTGGAGCACCCCAGCAATATGGGCACCCATTTAACCAGACGCACAGGTGTGCAGGAAGCCAAGGGTGAGTACACCTTCTTTCTGGATGGCGACGATGCCCTGGCGCCTTCCATGCTCAGCGAGCTGTCAGAGGCCATAGACCTTCACCCTGCTGACATCATGCATTTCGGCATCACCGTGACGGCAGCGAACGGCACGCTGGACAAAGAACGGCAAGATTTCGAGAGCTTTAACAACAAGCCCACCAAGCCAAGCCAGGGTCTCGATATTGTTCGCGACATTTTTGATGAAGACCGCGGGCAACAGGTGGACTGGCGGTTCACCCAGCGGCTCTATAAAACAGCCCTGCTCAAGAAGGCCTTTGCCGCCATGACCGACAATCGCCTAGGCCGCTCCCAGGACGGGTACGAGTGCTTTGTCGCCTCAGCGCTTGCGCAGTCTTATCAGCCGATCAAGGAATGCAGGGGATACCGCTATTACTATGGTCGTGGAATCAGCGGCACCGCACAGATCACCCCCAAGCTGTATGCACGATATTGTCGGGAATTCCAATCGAACTTTGCAGCTGCGTATGACTTCTCCAACAGCCAGCACTCGGCCATATTGCAGAAATGCGCCCTGGGCTTCGAGCATAAGGGCACGGAGATACTGGCCAATGACTGGCTGCTGCGCATCGATGATGAGCATAAGGCTGAGGCCGCCCATGATATGAGCGACATTTTCGGCCCCGTCATCACCGGCAGGGAGATCTATCGCTTTATTCGAGATAGAGCATATGACTTTCTTCATCAGCAATCCGCCATTGATGACACGGACCCACTGTGGGGTTGGAAGGCCATAGCAGACAGGATATTTGTGAACTCCGCTCCCCCTCTGCAGCTTGAACGCTATCAAAGCATGCGCAGCAAGGCCAATGAACATCTGACCGATCTCAATGCCCGACAGACGCTTGATGCCTATAACCGACAGCGCATCAGGATTTTTGTAACAACGCATAAAAAAGTCGACATCCCCAAGTCCGAGATCCTGCAACCCGTACAGGTAGGTCCTGGCCTCAAAAAGGCAAGGATGAAGAATACCCTGCACGATGATGACGGCATCAACATCTCAGAGAAAAACCCCAGATACTGCGAACTCACCACGCAGTATTGGGCATGGAAAAACGTCGACGCCGACTACTACGGGTTCTGTCATTACCGTCGATACTTTGATTTCTCCAAGGCCACCCACAGGGAGAACCCATACGGGGAAATCATGGATGACTATATCGACGATGCCGCCATCCAACGATACGGACTGGACGACGCAACTATCTCTGCAACCGTCAAAGGCTATGACGTTATCACCACCGGCATCAAGGACCTTCGAACAACCATCGACAATTGGGGCAGCCCGCTGGCTCTGTACAGGGCCGCACCGGACCTGTACCTGAAGGATCTGCAAAAGGCATGCGCCATCGTCATGAAGTCGCACCCTGACTATAGCGATGACGTCAAGCAGTATCTGCATGGGCATTATTCCTGCTTCTGCAATATGTTTATTATGCGCAAGGACCTCTTCTTTGCCTACTGCCAATGGCTGTTCCCCATACTTGACGAATTCGAGCAAAGCACCGACATGTCTGCATACAGCCAGGAGGGTCTGCGCACGCCAGGTCATCTGGCCGAGCGGCTTTTCAACATCTGGCTTATTCACCAGCGCCGGATCAAGCCCACATTGCGCATCAAAGAGCTGCAATGCGTCCATTTTACCCACCCCGAACAGCAGACGATTTGCAGGCCTCTTGAACTTGCCGACAATGCCAAAGAGATCATTCCGGTAGTCTTCGCGGCCAACGACGCCTATGTCCCCATGCTGACTACAGCCATATACTCGCTCCTGTCAAACGCATCAGACAAGTATCACTACGATATTGTCGTTCTGGAAAGGGACATCAGCAAGCAGCATAAGGCGGTCATGAGGAAGTTCCTTGTGTCCTCCCCCAACATCACCTTGCGCTTCGTGAATGTGGAACGCGAAATTGCCGGCTGCAACCTTACAACCTCCAATCAACACATCAGCATCGAAACCTACTACCGATTTATCATCCAGACTGTCCTGCCTTTTTATGACAAAGTTTTGTATCTGGATTCAGATCTGGTAGTGAACGATGATATTGCAGAACTCTACAATACAGATCTGGGTACTGATCTCTTAGCGGCTATTCACGATATCGATTACCTGGGCAACCTGAACAACAAGGATGGCAAGCGGCTGCGTTACAGCAGGCAGGTATTAGGCATGCGAGATCCTTATTCCTACTTCCAGGCAGGCGTACTGTTGCTGAACACTGCTGAGATGCGGAAGCTGCACTCCCTGCCGGAATGGCTGCGGCTGTCTTCAAATACCAGCTTTATTTACAACGACCAGGATGTTCTGAACGCCCAATGCCAGGGCCGTGTGACTTATCTGGATTGGTCATGGAACGTGATACATGACTGTGACACCAGGCTGGAGCGTATATTCAGCCATGCACCAGCCAATGCCTACTACGACTATCTTCAGTCCCGTAACCGGCCAAGGATTATTCACTACGCTGGATTCATAAAACCTTGGAATGATGCCGGTTGTGATTTGGCTGACGTGTACTGGTCCTACGCCAGACATACACCCTTCTACGAGAGCCTGATACAACACCTGTCTGGATCCTCCCATAACCAGGTACAGGTGGCACAGCATGAACGCGTGATTGCTGAGGACAATGGACTCCGCAGATTGGTAGACCCTATAGCCCCGATCGGCAGCGCCCGTCGCGAGATCTTGAAAACGGTAGCCAGGGCAGTGGAAGGTCGGCACTAGCCCCATCCAGATGCTGCCGGTCATTCTGTGGAGAAAGCCGGCAGCATCTGATTTCTTTCAGCAGCAGTGCGACGCTACTGTTCGTATCTATCCCAAGCCGTTAACCAACAACTACCTCTCAAGCCCTAAAATATAAGACGCATAGACTGCTTATCTGCATGCGAATCGATATAGATTCCATTGACTCCCCGGCTCATTGGGAGAATCAAGTGCACTGATTTTTACCAGTGTTCCCCGTTGTTCATATTCATTGATCAAACGGTCGTCATGGAAGGGATAGTACTGCGCCTTGTAGGTGAACATACGCAAGCTTGGAGATTGCGGACCCATGGTCAAAAAGTACTTGTTGCTTCTTTCTTCAGGTTGGCTCTTTGCCTTATAGCTGGTCACGACAGGGCACACTGTATTCAGCAAGCGTTCGGAATCACCTGAGGCGAATGCACGCTCCACCCTTCCGAACACCTGACCATTTTTCGTATCCATGGGGTTGTATACCGGATACAACATATCCATTCCATAGAGAGCCATTCCATACATGGAGCCATTCAAGGGGTCAGACACCACTACTGCGTTGCCTTCCACCAAGTCGTGCACCTTCTTCAAGGCGTAATATTTGTCATGGCTCAATTGCTCCCCTGGAGTTTGTGTTTCGACATCCGTGCTACCAGCGACGATGGCTGACAATTGTTTTTTTGCTGGCTCAAAACACGAGCAAAGCACCAACACTACGACAAGAAGCAACACTGTGATCACACCGACAGGCGAGAGTTGAACCTGCGGTGAAACAGGTCGGAATAGAGCTTGAATCTTCAGGTTCCTGCCAGGACGAGGCTCAAGAAGGCAACGCAGACCAAAGGCCAACAGGGGAACAACCGCCAAAGGTATCATGGTCAGGGGCCGAGTCTCGCCACGGTACCAAGCAGCTGTTATCACGTTGGCCACCGGCCCAGTAAGTGCCGAACTTGAAACAAAGATCAGGGCAGTAAGGAGAAATGCTCCGTCCACAGCTAGTGCATCACGAAAACGCTCTCCGCAAAGCAACAGGACTGCAATAAAACATATACAGACCAAAATTGCCATAAATAGGCCTGCAAGGCCAGGAATAGCGTCAGTCAACACAGTCTTCACTGCATTACCAAGACTTCTGGTAGGGCGAAATGTATGGAACCATGACCCAGGATGTAGGTAATCCTTGCCGTGATCACGGTGAGAGACATACGCAAAGAAAAGCCCCGCCGCGAGGAATATGCATAGAAGGAAGCAGAGAATGTCTTTTTTGGACATTTTCACCAGTATAAAAGGGCCTATGAAAACCAAATAGGTAAATGCCACTCGAGGGTGTGCCAATAACATCAGCAAGAGGAGAACAATTGTTAGTAAAGACCACCGGAGTACATGAGCGACCGTGCGCTCACTCCTTATAGTAACGGCATCCATTAACCTAAGACTGGAATATATCAGAAACGGCAGGATCGAGGTAGCAAGTCCATAAGCAATGAGTGGTCCGGCGTTCAACATCCAGTAGGGTTGCGCCACCGATACCACGGATAGCACCGGAACTGCAATATTAAGGATGATCCAACATTTCTTTGATGCATCTGAATAAAAAAATGAGCACAATAGCAACATGCCTATTGGAAAGAGAAGACCCGAGGAGACCAGCCATATTAAATTTAGTCCGGTAAATATATTGACATGGAACCCCAACCAATTCGACACACAAATTAATAGATAGACTAAACAATGAAACAGAGGTGGATAGAAACTGTCATTAGGGTTGAGCTCCCACATGACTGACAAGCCGTTCTGCATAAGCTTGCGAATAAAGTAGTAGTGTGAGGGCGCATCAATAGCCTGGATAGGCAGATTCCACATACTCCGAGTTTTCGGAAACCAACTTACAACAATCAGAAGCGCAAGAAAAAGACCAAAACATGAGGATGACAAGATACAAATTCGCATTGGTTGTTTACGAGGAACCTGGACCTTGGCTTTAGCTTTTTCGGCTTTGCCCTCGATGGTTTTTTGGATACCGGCATTTGTAATAATCAGATTGTTGCCTGATATAGGATATTCACTACTCATCCATTCATTTTATTAGCTACATGCCTTAAAAGAAAAATGATTTGCAATACTGGAGTTTGTTTTCTCTATAAGTTGGCCTGGGGTAAATCGTTCAAATTGAGAGAGCGGTACGCTTTGGCTCCGGCGCAATTATCTAATCAAATGTACCAGCTCAGACAAATTTACTGACTTAATCGCGATTCTAAGCCAGAACCCATATCTTACAATAAGAGCAGCTTTTTGTTGGCTTTACAAAAAATGGTGGCCCCTGACAGTATTACATGTCAGGGTCCACCAATGCAAACTATTTCAGCTTCAAACTAGAGATAATTTAAAGCAATCACAGTTCTTTCAACACTGAGGCAATGTCAGCTGAAACCGTCTCACTTACAGCATCAGTGCCACCGAGTACATAAGCAGTATTGTCAAACACGTCAGTGGAGTTAATCCAGTTGAGAGCGTCATGATTAACGGCAGTATCTGGGCTAACCAAGAGAAGCGGTGCACCCTTTTCCGCAGCTAGCACACCGCCAGCAAGTGCATCAGGGAAGTTTTCACCAGTTGCAAATACTGGAGTACCAGGATGCAGGACACCGGCACCATTGTTGTAAGCGTACTTAGCAATCTCTAGCGATGTCTGATAACGTGTAGCACCACCCAGGCGAACGATGTTAGATTCAGAAACTCCGGCACTCTTCAACTGAGCAATTACACTGTTGGGCACAGCTGCAGATCCTCCAGCAATTACGATATTGGTGAAGCCATACCCCTTAATATCCTTAACGGTACTCGCATCGAGGCCAGACTTACCACTCAGGAATACAGGATATTTGTTCTTTTGAGCATAAGCAGAGATTGACAGTGCATCAGTGAAGTTTTCACCAGTAGCTATGATTGCAGTATCATCCGCCCAATTTGCGTCGACCTGCTTCTTTGCCTGAGCAAAGATTTCATTAGCTGTATCCCTACGGGTATCACCGGAGATACGGACGATCTTTGCCTTTCGAGCAACCCGCTTTTCAATTTGGTTTACAACACTATCAGAAACTGCAGATTTTCCGCCAACAACTACAACCTTTTGAGGCTTCAAACGAGAAATCTGTCCATCTGCGCGAGCAGAAAGCCTGTATGAGTTAGTCAGAATGACAGGAGCAGTTGCTAATCCAGCAAGACCGGACGATGCAAGTGCGTCGGGGAAATTATCTCCAGAAGCTACAATCACCGTGCCACCTTCTGAGTCAGGATAGGCTGCTTCGACGATCTCACCCATTGTGTCGTATCGATCATTGCCAGACAGCCGCTGAATTACACTTCTGTCTTGCTGAACTGTACCACTGAAAGCACCATCAGGACCAAGTTGCGTGCCATTCGCAGCAGATACAGCTGACTTGAAGTGATACGATACTGAATCATAATCGGCCGGCGCAGCCCAAGTGACTTTAGTGTCATCCGTATGGACACCACCTGTTGATGCGCTGTCAATATGCGCGTAGACGTCGCCAACCTTCACCCCATCAAGAACCCAATCAGCTTTTTTGTCGAATTCATGGTCAGGCTTCACCATAATCTTCTGCTCTTTAACTGACAACCCAGTCGGGGTCAAAGACACGGTGCCAAGAAGAGGTGTTATGTCTTTGATGTTGTTGTCGTCAAGAGTGAGCTCTGTCAAAGCAGTCAGATTACCCAACGGAGTGACATCTGATATCTTATTGTTCGTCAAGTTAAGCGATGCTAACTTCTTCAACCCACTAAGAGCAGAAAGATCGGTGAGTTTCTGATTCTGAAGAGACAGTGTCGTTAAGTTCTTGAACGAGCCGACAGCTGACAAACCATCAATGAATTGGCTTCCATTGCCGTCGACCTTAAGGGTCTTTAATTTATCTTTCTGCCCTAGCTGTGTGAGGCCATAAACGATTGGATTCCCTGAAAGATCCAATTCCTCCAACTGATTCAGCCCAGACAAATCACTCAAATCTCGAAGTCCATCGTCTTTCAAAGTGAGGGACTTAATATTAGTGAAAGTCTTCAAACCTGCTAGGTCAACACCGCTTTTACCATTAAGAGTTACGTTTATGGATTCATCCTTAATGTTCTTAATTAAGGAATCATCTGAACCACTGCCTATTTGAGCTGACTCCAAACCAGCTTTAACGGCAACAAGAAGATTTGGATCAGTCACACACTCTGACAGTTTGTTGTCGTCTCCGCACTTCGATTCCGCAGCCCGTGCAGGCACAGTCAAAGCACCTACGCATGCAATCAGTGTTGCACCGCAGATTAGGCCGGCTCCCAGCTTCAACGGTAGGGATGTTTTAACTTTTGACAACTTACTCTCCTTCATCGTATAAGTTGTACTACATATCAGTTTCTATTATCGTGAAAGAACCCAACCGGCCCCTTCGTCAACAACACTATACTCCTACATGAGTAGTTGGCAATCTCGAGTGTCATAGAATCTGACTCATCATTGCTTTAATCAGAATCTATAGCTCTCTTGATTAACCGATTGGATTTTGTGGCCCCGCTCCTTCCTGAAACTACATTATATAGTATTACTGACCAATGCCATAAAGAACCGTATATTAAACTTCTGCGTCTAAAGTGCACTGCTTTATTTAAACTAGGTATTTGATTGACATGCACACATTATCCAGTCGAAACCGAATTACAACAACTTATTCAATTCGTCGTCTCGAACGGCTTTGTCAAAATCCAGTTGACGACCATTTGCGTTGAGATAGCCGAGTATTCGTTGGAAAACCTTATCGTTGCCTCCGCTCTCAGTATTGACGTGGCAGAGTGCCTCTTCTTGGGTGCCGGGCACATATTGCAGAAGTTGATCATCTGTCGAAGCCACTACCGGAATAGGTGGGTTGGCCTCTACTTGCATAATTTTCAACCACACGTCATCCGTGGTGGGGCATAGAGACATGATCAAGTTCTTGTCGAAGGTAGAGTCAGGCATCAAGTGTGGAGGGAAGAGCGTGCCGGCACCAGTCGTGGCAAAAAGTCGCATGGAAGGAACGCCCACCAGACGAGGATGATAATGCGGTGCCTCGTAAATCCAGTCCTCATATTTTTTACGACTGCCGTCTCTGTTGAAAGTGATGAGATGGGTGCGGGAAGCCACTATGGCTTGCGGATAGCGGCGGTGGGCCGCCAGAAGATCCCCAATCATGGTATTCCGGTAGATTAAATCATCATCAACTGTGACAACCAAATCGTTCGGAAATTCGCGCAGAGCCCAATAATATTTCTTGTGCGGTTTCAAATCATCATCGACCCAACGCACCTGGACATCCATCCAAAGCAGATCTTTCAAGCTGGAAGGCAGGTCACGCTCTCCACCTGGAAAATCAGATCGGCACAGCCAAAGAATGATCAAATCTGGCAGGGTCTTCTGGGCAAGCAGTGACTTTATAGCCAGGTGGACAGTCTCGATGCGGGCAGGGTACGAGGTCATAGAGGCAATGATTCGTGGACGGCCAGGCACCAGGGCCCGACCGCATCGGGTACCAAGACGCCTTAGCCTGTTGCGCTTCTCCCTCAAAGACAGGCCCGTAGACATAAACTCCACCTCACCTTCGGCAACCCTATAAAGATAAACACGTCTGGATCGCTAAGAACTTGGATTCCTTGCAGTCAGCATGCCACAAAGTCTAGTTGTACCAGGCTGGGCTCATATTCTTTACCGGTAGGCAACAACGCTCATCAGTTCTCCAACAGCTCGATAGCAGAGCCCTGGATGAAAGCACTGGAAATAGCACCGATTGTTTTATGCATAGCCTGATCATGACGGGAATAGGTAAACATCACTCAATGACCATGTGGGCCACAGTTTCAAGGGGAGTAAAGTCAGTACACAGGTTGAGGTGGTTGGTTGTGGCTTCTGCTGACATTTCAGAATCGAGTATGGAATAGATGTCGGATCCAGTTCTCATCGGCGATTGCGCATGATTACACGCGTGATTAGCTCTGGGGTTTTCACGGGGAAGAGGCTGCAGATGAACGACCAGCGAAGAGCTGCTCCTCCTGAACATGCAGCCAGACAGAGAGTTCACAAGGATCGGATCGCTGGCCTTGATCTGGCAAAATCACTGGCAATATTTCTTGTTATTTTTGTACATTACATTTTTTACACCGGTTTTGTCAGCGACACCGCACTGAACAACCTCGCCTCAACTTTTTCAGTCGTCGGAGTGCCCTTGTTCTTTGCTGTCAATGGGTATCTTCTGATGAACTCGCGATTTTCGGCGGACAAGCATCTTCATAAAATCCTTAGGATGGTATTCATCCTGTTGGCATGGAAGATCATCAGCTTGCCGATACTCAGTGCCCTGATGCGCAAACGCATAGATTGGAAATCAGTTCCCCAGTATCTTCTGGGCGGCTCTTACGACGTGGTTCCTTTGGGATACTTCTGGTTCATCAATGCGCTACTGGCCATTTACATTGTTTTCCCCATACTGAAGACTGTCTACGACGACCCGAACGGGAAACGATATCTGGCCTACGTCACGATTGTGCTTGGTGCTCTGATATTTGCTGTAACGCTAGGAGACAATGCCAAAGACATACTGTCGAGCTACAGCGGGCATCAGGTTCCGCAAGTGCTCGCTTCGATCAGCCAATACAACATGCTGGGAGACTATGGTTACGCCCTGGTGTATTTCGTTGCCGGAGGTTACGGGCACGATATAGCAGCCTGGCTGTCTCGTCACTTCTCAAGCGCGAGGGCGAAAAACATCTGCCTTGCACTCGTGGCACTATTGGCCTGGGGTTTGCTTTTCACCCTGCAACGGTTCCAAGCCCGAACAAAGGGTATATCTTTCGATATAGAGTCTGGTTACCAGAACGTTGTAACCTTGATCTTGGCCATCGCTCTATTCCAATTATTCATACAGGTCAGGAAAGTCCCGTCAGGCCTGAGTGCAATCGTCACTGCTATTGGCTCCAATACGCTTGGCATCTATTATCTGCATCTGATGCTGATATTGGTGATTCGTGATCTGATCCTGCATTTCCATTTATTCTACAAGGCGCCCATGCTCATCAATCTTGCCCTGGTGGCCGCTATTGTTTTGATTGCTGCCTTTATAAGCTGGGTCGGCGGCAAAACCCCCTTCTTCAGACATCTTTTTATTGGCTGAATACAGAGCCCCCAGGGCCAGGGGGGCCGTCAGCACTGCATGAAACACATACCTCGTGGGATCCATCCGTCCCGGGACGGAAAAAGATATGGGGTATGCGAACAGGCTGAACACTGAAACGAAATAGGGCGCCAGCCGCATGGCCAATACCATCAAGCGCTCCTTGCCTCGCCTTCGCCAAGCGGCATACAGAATGAAGAAGGGTACGACCGATGACCAGACAGCCACATAGAAGCAGACATTCAGCACCGGTATGGTTGTCAGCGTCTGGTATGTTTCATCGGCCAGCCGTTGACGCCCATTGGGGTGCGGATCCTTTTGCAGCCGCCCATATGTATCAGGATTCGTCATGGTCCACGTGTACACGCGCATCACCATGGGATCTTGCCTATACGGGGGTTTCTGGGCCTTGGTGGATTGCGGGCCGACAAAACTCGTCCAGCCGCCCTCTAAACAGAAGAAGCCATTCAAATACGACAAGGGATGGTGAAGTCCTAAGTTCACCCACAAACGCGCGAAACCGGGCAGGGACTCTTTGGGACCGTTCGCCCCATAGCCGGTGACCGGATCAGATATATAAGGTATGTACTTTGCAGCCATCCCCTCCCAGCCAAAAGGCATCATCTCATCCACTGCTTTTTTCTGGGAATCAGCGATTGCCGTTGGATGATCATGAGCCGTCCTTGACAGCACCTGTACAGGCATGACAATTGCTGCGACCTTCTCCCCCGGCACCACGTGCAGCACAGGAAAAAGACAGGCAGGTATCAGCATATTGACAACCAGCCATATCGATGCCGCCAGGCAAGCGGCCAGAACCTTCATTTTCCTTCGGAAATGGCCGAGGACCAGCAGGAGCAGACTCACCACAATGATGTAAAGGCCCATCTTCTTCGTCAGCGAGCTTAGGAGGGTCAGAACAAGAAAAGCGCTGAGAAAACGGGGGTTCTTCAAGGGTTCCAGCCGGCCATCGACCAGCTTTACAAACAGGATGGCCCAGGGCAGGAAAAACAGGGCATGAGTCGTATCCTTGCAAATCATCATAGCCATCATGGGAACCAGAGGGAAAAGGCAGAAAAAGGCCGTGCAAAGGGCAATGATTCTTTTCCCCATCGCCCTTGTGGACATATAGGCCAGCAGCCAGGCGATGCAGAGCGCAAAAAGGATGAACTGGATTATGACATACAAGGAAAAACCGAAATTCGGACTGCCCGTCAGGAACCGGCCAAGATCGGAAAACCAACCGTAAAGAAAAGTATCAAAAAAGGGATGGCGGTCAGATATGACGCCAGGGGCCTGGCTGAAAGCCGCAATCCCGTAGTATTGGGCCAGCTGATCACCAGTGTCCCAAAAAAGCGAACCCGGGTATAGAAGTATCAGGTACGGAAGCCAGCAGATAAGAATCCGTATGCCATCGCAGAGCACGCCTTTGGGCGATTCAATATGATTGAAGTACAGCCGTCGTATGAGGCTGTTTTTTTGCTTTCCGGCTCGGTCATCCGAAAAAGAACCGATCCTATCGGGAAAGCAGAATCGGAACATGGTAGCGAACAAGACCCAGAAGAGTATTCCATAGAGCACGATATTCAGATACAGATGCGCCTGACCCCATTGAATGGCACCATAGGTTCCCGCATCTGAAGACAGAGAGAAAAGCACTCCCAGCAGCAGAGGAAAGACGTATCCTTCCATTGCTCTGCCTTGCAGCAACACGTCACGGTTCTTGCCATGTGCGATCGGCCTGATTCGATTCGAACCAGTCCTGCGAAGTCCGACCATGATTCCCTTTGCAACTGATGGATACGTCAATAATGCAAGCTTAACCTCCCGCCTACCTTGCAACACCACCAGGTAGCCGCAGAATACGACCCTGATTCATTGTTGCGCTGATTGGTAAGCTTGTGCCTTGTGGAAGAGATAAGGAAGAACCAGGATGCACGTGTGGCCGTACTTATTCCCTGTTACAACGAGGAGATGACTATAGGCAAGGTAATCGACGATTTCCGTCGGGCTTTGCCTACGGCCGACCTGTATGTCTTCGACAATAATTCCACGGATGCAACGGCTTCCATAGCAAGGCAACGGAACGCCATCGTCTGCCAGGAGCCTCGACAGGGCAAGGGCAATGTCATCAGAGCCATGTTCGAGGAGGTTGATGCGGATGTCTATGTGCTGGTTGACGGGGATGACACCTACCCGGCCGAAGCGGCGCCCGAGCTTGTCTCCAAGATCCTCCAGGGATATGACATGGCCTCCGGTGATCGTCTCAGCTCCACCTATTTCCAAGAGAACAAACGGCCCTTGCATGGCCTTGGCAATCGGCTGGTCAGATCTTCAATCAACCTGCTTTTCGGAGCCCATCTGACGGATGTCATGACCGGTTTCAGAGCCGTATCCTTTGCCTTTGCCAAAACCTGCCCCGTAACCTCCTCGGGCTTCGAGGTAGAAACCGAAATGACCATTCATAGCCTGGACAACAACCTGCGCATCTGCGAAATCCCCATCCAGTACCGCGACCGTCCGAATGGATCGGTGAGCAAACTGGATACCTTCGGTGACGGGATTAAAGTCATGTCAACCATCTTCCGCATGATACGCGAGTACAGGCCGTTGCCATTCTTTGGCATTTCCGGACTGTTGATATCCATGGTTGGGCTGGTGCTGACCCTGAGCGTCATGTTCGACTATTGGAAAACCGGTGTGGTTCTGCGCTTCCCCACGCTTATCGGATCCGTAATGCTCGTCATCGCCGGCCTTTTGCTCATCGTGGCCGGCATCATCCTGGACATCATGGCAGCCGAGGAGCGCAAACGCATCATCCTGGCTCGAAACCAGTTCGCGTATCTGAGCAGGCAGCAAGCCGCTAGTACAAGGCCAGATAGGCCTTGTCGCCAGAGAATACCAGCTGCTGATCCAAATCAAGCTGGTTCCAGTCCCGACCGGCAAAGTAGCGGCGATAGTCCGACCGAGGTATCTCAATTTTGCTGAGGTTCGAATGACTCAGATAATTGATCATCTGATAATTTGAGTAAGGGGTATTCATGATGCGCCGGTTCAGTTCGTACCTCTGATAACGCACACTGTCGTATTTGACATGCACCCTTGCATCAGGAACTATGGCGATAGCTGTTACATGTTGGCCGGTGGAAGCCTCATGCTCTTTGATCTTCTGGGCGACGCTCAGGGCATAGGCCTGATCGTGGGTATTACTGACATAGGCATCATAAGCTATGTCCGCCATGCATAGGCTTGAAAAGAGCAGGAAAACGCCAGAGACGGCGATAAGCCTTGCAGCATGCGGAGCACCGTTGCCAGAGCCCGGGAAGGCCTCGGTCCCCTCCCTCGTGACTTCGACCTTTCGATCCGGTTCCGGCATAGGCTCGATCGGGGTCCTGACCGTGAACGGCTGATGCCGAGATGCGAGCAGGGAAACCGCAAAAACCGTGGTCATTGACGCAATCCAAGCCCAAAAAGCCATATTGCTGCGCGGGGTCAAGAGGATATTTTTCTCGATGTAGTGAGGAGCAAAGACTGCCATATAGGTGACCAGGGCGGCGCAAGCCAATTGCCCATAAGGCAGATTGTGCCTGGTACGGAAAGACAGCACCAGCAGGGCAATCAGAAAGAGCAGTATCAAGGTGACGCTGAATTTGGGCATGAGTCCATCGGCATTATTGAGCAGAGGCAGCTGGTATTTCAATACCTGTTTGACGTTGGAGACAATAGTCGGCAAAGAAAGCCCGGCTCCACGGCCAGGATCGGCTATGTACTGAATATGTATCAAATACCTTACGCAGATGACATTGAAAACAGAGCCGAAGGCAGCCATGCCCAGCACCTTGGCCCAACGAAGCATCACCCGCGTAAAAGGCTCGTGTCCTTCCCTCAAAGAAGTCAGGCAGCCTCCTAGCAAGGCGAGCGCCAAAAACACGCCTACCAAGCTTTGGTAGCACCCCAGGGCAATCAACAGACAAATCAGCGATGCGGCCGACAGCCAAGCATTCCGTCTGCCAAGGATGAGGCTAACGGCCAAGCTGACGAATATGGAACCGACGGCTGCAGACACAGCGCTTTCAGGGAACAAGAGGAATTCAAGTACGAATACGTTGATCCATACCACCGACAAGGTCAGACACAGACAGCACTGCCCAGCAAAGGATGATATTCCACCCAGCCTGGCAAAAGAGGCCGTGAGAATAACCAAAGAGATGGAGAATCCGACAATGCAGATTGCCATGAACAGTCGCTGCCGCAAAACCAGGTTCAGACCGAGGCTGTCCGCCACCAGCGTCAAACGCCACCATGTGTATCGGCCATTCTGCAAATACCAAAGAGCGTTCTGGTCGTCGATCAGATGGTAGGAATCCACCGAGTAATGTCGACGGGCAATCAGGGGAGCAAAGGCAACAACGTTAAGGATGAAGGCCAATAGAGCAATGCCAGCGTGACGCTTCAACGATTCGATAGGCATCAGTGCATGCCGAGAGAGGACAGATTTCACGTTCAATACCTCTTTTGAATTATCTTGTCGAGACTTTCCCGGTCGAAATGCGGTTTGACGTACATATCAGATGCGTTCTTCGACGATATAGCGGGGTCGATGCTTCACTTCCAAATAGATTCGGCCAACATACTCGCCCACCACTCCAATGCCTGACAGGATCAGCCCTCCAAGGATCCAGATTGAACACATCACAGACCCCCAACCGGCCACTGCACGACCACAGAAGAAGGAGACCAGCACATAAATAAGGATCACTATGCCCACCGCAACCGAAATGAGACCGATGCCGGTGATGGCTCTGAGCGGGGTGATTGAAAAAGACGTAATGCCTTCCACTGCGAATGACATCATCTTTTTCAAAGGATACTTGGATTCGCCTGCTGCTCTTGAACCGCGCTTGTAGTACACCTTGCTGTGGGGGAAACCAAGAGAAGGAACGATGCCTCGCAAAAACAAATTAACTTCAGTGTAGTGAGAAAGAGCCTCCAAGGCCGTACGGCTCATAAGCCGGTAATCAGCGTGATTCGGTATCGTGTCGGTTCCCAACCATGACATCATCCTATAAAACAGATCCGCTGTCGAGCGCTTGAAAACAGTGTCGGTATCCCTGTTGTCCCTGACACCGTAGACGATGTCGTTTCCTTTGGCATACTCCTTCACCATTGCATCAATGGCATCGGGATCATCCTGCAGGTCCGCATCCATTGAGATGGCCGCGTCGCATCCACGACTCAGAGCCTCCATAAGCCCTGCATACAGGGCATTCTGGTGTCCCCTATTATGAGAAAACTTAAGGCCATGCACCCTCGTAGGGTACTGGGAATGACTCGACTCGATAATTGACCATGTGGAATCATGAGATCCGTCGTCCACAAGAAGAATGTAGCTGTTCTCCATAATGAACCCGCGCTTTTCCAAGTCTGAGAGCTTGGTATCGAGCACGGGCAAAGTGATGGGCAGAACATCCTGCTCGTTGTAGCAAGGAATGACCAAGGCGAGTTGTGGAGCACCCTTATCGCAACCCTGATCATCGGCATTCCCGCCGTGTCCGGAGGCAGATTCGTCCGCCTCGCTTTTAGGCAGGTCCGATTTCAATTGCCCAGCAGTGTTCATGGTTTCCAACTTTAAACCAATGCTCAACCAAGTTTGCAGGATACCGGCAAAGGATTGCTAGAAAGACAAACTACGAATCAATTGAGCACCGCCCCGGTCGTCTCATCGAAGTGGCGCATGGAGCCATCGACCTGGTGCCACCCCTTCAGCATCCACCCCATGACCGGATCGTAGTAGACC
Source organism: Bifidobacterium sp. M0404 (assembly GCF_016101415.1). Lineage (NCBI taxonomy): Bacteria > Bacillati > Actinomycetota > Actinomycetes > Bifidobacteriales > Bifidobacteriaceae > Bifidobacterium > Bifidobacterium sp. M0404. The sequence goes on from NZ_JACFQP010000003.1 coordinate 170,311, forward strand.
CACTTGCCGCCGTTGGATGCCAAGTGCTTCCATCCATAAGTGGTGGCGCCGCTCCAATCGTTGAAGTAGTACCAATTTTCATTGATATAGGCCTCTCCATGGAGCATCTGGCCATTGGACGGATCGTAGTAGACCCACTTGCCGCCGTTGGACGACACATGCTTCCACCCCTTAGCCATAGCGCCGGTAACGGGGTCGAAGAAATACCATTTGCCGGCCTTGCTGCTTTCGCCCTTGACCATTTTTCCATCGGCGGCGTATCTTACATATTTTCCGCCGTTTGAAGTGAGGTAGAGATCCCGGCTTCTGACCATATTGCCGTCATAGGCAAAGTAATACCAGGCCCCATCAATGAGCCTTTCGCCATGGGCCATTCCCAAAGTGCGGGGATCGTAATACACCCTTCGCCCATCAGGCAGCGTCTTCCAGCCCTGGGCCAGCTGACCATCGTCACCTGCCCAGTACCAGAGTCCGGCAGAAGAATCATATATCTCCTTGGAACGGGCTTTCTCTCCGTTCTCATACCAGTACTTCCCACCATCAGCGCTCACCAATTGACCTGATGCTGAAGGGTTGCCGTTGCCGCTTCCATTAACGCTGACCAGCTTGAATCTTTGGTTCTCGCCTTGATTAGCCGCCCATAATTCCAGCCTGGATCCCGGGGCGCCATTCGAGGCAGTGATGTCCCAAACCTTGTTCCGGCTTCCGGCATATACAGAAGCGATGTAGTACGAACCATCAATGCATCTATACAGGGTCCACTGCTGGTTGCGACCGCCATTTGCCGAAAACTGGATCAACGGTGTCCCGTTATCAGCCGAGGGTCCTGATGCATCCACCACTTTGCTGTAGCCAGTCGCAATGGTGTAATTACCGCCACCGGCCGGCTTGATATAGAACTGCTGGTTGTCCTGCCCGTTGTAGGGCCAGATATCCAGGGGCACACCATTGTCAGGACTGGCTCCTGTTACGTCGACATAACGATTGTCGAAAAGACTGGCGATATAGTAACGCCCTTCAGGTACGTCCGTGACTTTGGCGGCAAATGAATTGGGGTCGGTTCCATTGAAATCAGGCTGACTGCGTATGTTGCTGAAGGCGTTCAAATCCACGTGTCCGTTGATGCCGCTGACTGAACCGCTGCTACTGTATTGCCAACCCTTATCAGCGCTTCTGAAATGAAAACCAGTACGCGGACCATAGCTGGCCACCCAATGCGTCTTGGAATGGATGTTGTCAGAATTCAAGGCGGAATAAAGATAGTTGGTGTATGAGTACAAGGACAGCCTGTTGTAACCGGCAGATGACAGCTTGCCCCACCAGGTATTGACTATTTGATCATACGTTCCAGGATCGGTGGGATGGCTGTGACCTGCCCAGGTCCAATTTTCCAAGTCATAATGAACGGGGTAGCTGAGATCATAAGGGCTGACACCGGCCTGCCTCAACAGGTTGACCGCATTGTCGCCCTCAGCGGCGGCCGTATTGGCGTCATAGGCATACGAGTAGATATAGACCCCGAAAGGTATTCCCAAACGCTTGCATTCACTGATGTTTCTCTTGGCCTGTTTATCCAGGCCGTTGCCCCAACCGTAGCCTAGGCGGATGATGGCGCCGTCGACTCCGGAGTTCTTTACAGCCTCCCAATTTATAGTGTTCTGCCACACAGAAACATCGATGACCCCCTTGGCCTGGTCCGCGAAGAGAGTCCCATCAGCCTCAAAAAATGCCTGTGAACCTTGATAAAAGCCCCAGTGAGCACCGTATTCATTATTTTGCAAAGAGGCAAAGGATGTACGAGACCGTACGGAGGAATCAACTGTTGCCGGTCTTGCCTCCTCACCTTGGTTGCCCTTGGTCTGTTGATCGGGATCCGTCTTGGAATCTTTTATGGCTTTTCTGACTTTGTCCACATGAACAGGGATGAATGATTCTCCATTGGTCTTAGCCAAAGGATCTGCCTGACGGGTTGACGTCCCGACGATTTTCGGATCGGTGACTTTCTTGCCTGAGTCCAATTGCTTGAGCTGCTGGTCTGGCGTCAAAGCCAGATCATTCGCAACTACGGTCGCATCCTTGGGTATGGCGTTGCTGATTTTCTCTGGCAGGGGTTGATTGGGGTTGTCCGGCATAGACGCGCTCTGCGACTGGTCCTGATCGCCTATTGTCGAGGGGCTCGCATGCCCTTCCTCCGCCACCTTTTCCTGCGTTGTTGACTGTGTATTCCATTCAGCAGCCATGGATCCAGGTGCGCTGGGCTGAAATCCCATAGGGCCAGCCATTGCAGCCGTGGCAGCAATAACCAAAATATTTTTAATCACAGACCAAAGCACTGTTACGGCTCCCCTTCAATCGTCATGCAACAATGAACCCACCAACCACACTGGTACCAGCTTAGGAGGTAAAGCCGAGTTCGTCCAATGATCGCAGAACTGGTTTCGAAACATACCAGATACCAGACTTTCCAGCGTCACTGAAAGCTCCAAGGCCTGCCGAGCGGACACCTCAGCCTAAGAAAAGGCGTATGTATTGGTCCGGAACCTTGCTTGAAAACGATAAGCGAGACGTCCATTCATTTGCTGCCAGACAGAGTCTGGACGTTTTGGGGAATTTAGCTGGATCTTCCCGCAGATGCAGGGGATGCCATGACCCCCAACACCGTGACTCCCAACAGAAAAACATTGCATGGTGAAATAATCCATGAACTCATAGCCGGAGATGATGGACGTGTTCCCTGATGGACAGCACAACCATCGTTGCTGCCGTGACATCTGCGGTGCATAAAATCTATTGAACAACTACCTGGATTCTTGAAGCCTGTGCATCATCCAATTCCAAAGGCTCAGCAATCCCCTTCGATTCATCCTCATCCCTATTGGGACTACTTTGCCCGGCCGATATCTTCTGAACGCGGATTTGCGCCCCCTGTGATGCGTCCCCAGGTGAAACCAATTTCAGCAAGGTCCCTGGGCGTACCCTGTGCTTGCTCAAGTACCTGAGCAATGCTGGATCCTGATCGCTTACTCGCCATACCCGTACGGTTTGCCCATCTTCCACCTGAGACAGAGACTTCGTCAAAGGAACAACAGGCATGCTGCCGGATTCAGTCGGTATGGCATCCCCATGCGGATCCTGGGCTGGATGGCCCAGATAGCGATCAATCCTGTCAACCAGCTTTTCAGAGACGGCATGCTCAAGGGCATCAGCCTCCTCGTGCACTTCATCCCAGGTATAGCCCAGGACTTCCACCAGAAACGTCTCCAGAAGGCGGTGGCGACGGACCATGGTAACGGCCGAGCGCCTACCTGCCGAAGTGAGACCAACCCGTCCATAAGGCTTGTGTTCCACCAAGCCGGCATTGACCATACGCGAGAGCGCGCCCGAAATGGTCGATTGCTTCATGCCGGTCCGTTCAGCGATATCCGTCGGGTGGACTGGGCCATCGTCCCACTCCTCCAGATCCCAAATGACTTTGAGGTAGTCCTGGACATTGGTGGAAAGCTGAATGACGTCCATGTGCACAGTCTATAGCACAATTCCTCAGCCCCTTCCCCGATTTTTTCAGTCAAACATCAGCAGGATCCGGCATGTAGGCAATGTCACAGACATGTCATTGTCAAGGTCTCGCAATTTTCATGTGGCACCATTAGACTTCGAAGGGTCGAAGTTTTCTTCCAGACATTTGAGCAACCAGAATCAAGGAAGGTGTCATGCCGAACAGTCAGACCAGACCCTCCTCAGGGTCCGCCAGTCCAGCCGGATCCGAAGTCGGGACTCCGCCGTCCAGTCGGCAGCGCCAATCCCATCCCATCATCGAGACGGCCAATGGGCGATCCCTGGAGGAGATCAACGCCACAGTCTCCGTGCCCAACTCGACCTCCTCCTTCTGGAAGAATCTGGCTGCCTTCTCAGGACCGGGCGCCCTGGTTGCAGTCGGCTACATGGATCCTGGCAACTGGATCACCTCCATCGGCGGCGGCGCCCAGTATGGCTACCTGCTCATGAGCGTCATCCTCATCTCCAGCCTGATCGCCATGATGCTGCAATACATGTCTGCCAAGCTGGGGATCGTGACTGGTCTGGACCTGGCCCAGGCCACACGCCAGCACACCAGCCGCCGGCTGAGCTTCGTCCTCTGGATCTGCACGGAGCTAGCCGTGATGGCCACCGACATCGCCGAAGTGATCGGCGGGGCCATTGCCCTGAAGCTGCTCTTTGGCATTCCGCTGGTCCTGGGCGTGACGCTGACCGTCCTGGATGTGCTCATCCTCCTGCTGTTGACCAAGATCGGCTTCCGCCGCATCGAGGCCATCGTGGCCACCCTGATCCTGGTCATCATGGCGGTATTCCTCTACGAGGTCTTCCTGGCCAAGCCTGACATGCCCGCGGTCTTCCGTGGCTTCATCCCCGACAAGGCCATCCTGGGCAACGGGCAGCTGACCATGGCTCTGGGCATTGTGGGCGCCACGGTCATGCCCCACAACCTCTACCTGCATTCATCCATCGTTCAGACCCGCGACTTCGACCGAAGCGACGACCGTCAGGTTGCCAACGCTGTCCGCTTCGCCACCTGGGATTCCAACATCCAGCTATCCGCCGCCTTCGTGGTCAACTGCCTGCTGCTGATGCTGGGCGCGGCCATGTTCTTCGGACACGGTGAAGGGCTGGACACTTTCACCGCCCTCTACAACGCCCTTGGCGACAAGGCCATCGCCGGGCCGGTCGCCTCCGGACTGCTCTCCACCCTCTTCGCCGTGGCCCTGCTGGCCTCAGGTCAGAACTCGACCATCACCGGCACCCTGACCGGGCAGATCGTCATGGAGGGCTTCATCCGCATGAGGATCCCTCTCTGGCTGCGCAGGCTGGTCACCCGTGTGATCTCCATCATTCCCGTGCTGATCTGCACCATCGCCTTCGGCGGCAAGGAGTCCGCCCTGGATAGTCTGCTGGTCTACTCCCAGGTCTTCCTGTGCGTGGCCCTGCCCATATCCATGATCCCCCTGGTCTGGTACACCTCCTCCAAGAAGATCATGGGCAAGTATGCCAACCCTCGATGGATGGCCTTCCTGGCCTGGATTGTCGTGGCTGTCCTGACCGGGCTCAACCTCCAGCTGGTCATCCAGGATGTGGGCGAATTGATACAGATGCTCTGAGCACCAGTGCTCTGATGAGAGCCGCCGCCATTTGCCGAATGAATGAGGCAATGTCGGCGGCTTTCTTATGGTTCTGTCTGAGATGCCATAAACGCCTCGCTTGATTAGTGAGATATCTGACTCTCGCTCAGCGCGCATATCCACCAACTCCAGTGCCTGTCAGATACGGTGGAGGATAGCAGGATTTTATCAAGGGTCTTGCTATCAACGATCGGACGGCCGGCCAGAAGCAGGGTCACAGACCTGGCCCGCATGGGACCGTAGACCGCAAATATCAAAGATGTCAGAGGAATCGAGCAAATATGAACGACAAACTCACTACCAACGAAGGGCAGCCCTGGGCGGACAACAACCATAGCCAGACGGCGGGCACCCGCGGACCCATCCTCATGCAGGACTACCAGCTCCTCGAAAAGCTGGCCCACTTCAACCGCGAGCGCATCCCGGAGCGCGTAGTCCACGCCAAGGGGGCCGGAGCCAAGGGAACCTTCACCTTGACCAAGGACATGAGCGCCTACACCAAGGCCGACGTATTCAACGGAGCCGGCAAGACCACGCCCATCCTGCTGCGCTTCTCCCAGGTGGCCGGTGAATCAGGCTATCCCGACACCCTGCGCGACGTGCGCGGCTTCGCTCTGCGCTTCTACACCCAAGAGGGCAACTACGACGTGGTGGGCAACAACACCCCCGTATTCTTCGTCAACGACCCCCTGAAATTCCCCGACTTCATCCACTCGCAGAAGCGGGACCCGGCCACGCATCTGCGCAGCCAGGAAATGCAGTGGGACTTCTGGTCCCACTCCCCCGAGTCGGTTCACCAGGTGACTTATCTGATGGGCGACAGGGGCAACCCGGCCAGCTACCGAAACATGAACGGCTACGGAAGCCACACCTTCAAGTGGGTCAATGCCAAGGGCGAGCAGTTCTGGGTCAAGTACCACTTCCTGAGCGAGCAGGGCGTTAAGAACATGACCGACGAGACCGCCGCCAAGGTCGCTTCCGAGGACACGGACTTCCTGCTGCACGATCTCTACGATGCCATCGACCGGGGCGACTACCCCAAGTGGAAGGTCTGCGTGCAGATCCTGCCCTATCAGGAGGGCCTGGACTATAAGGACGATATCTTCGACGTGACCAAGGTGGTCTCCAAGAAGGACTATCCGCGCATTGAGATAGGCGAGTTCGTGCTGGACACCAACCCGACCAACTACTTTGATGATGTGGAGGAAGCGGCCTTCTCCCCCGCCAACTTCGTCCCCGGCATCGAGCCCTCGCCCGACAAGCTGCTGCAAGGCCGCCTGTTCGGATACAAGGACGCCGAGCGTTATCGTCTGGGCGCCAACTACGAACAGCTGCCCATCAACCGGCCAGTCAACGAGGTCCACAACTACGAACGAGACGGTTTCATGTCCCAAGGCCAGGATGGATCGGTCAACTACGAGCCCAACAGCAAGGGCGGCCCCGTAGAGGACAACGATGCCCGGATGCATGGCGATGCTGTCCAAGGGCAAACCGAATACTCCCGCCCCTATGACAAGGACTACTACTCTGCAGCCGGTCGTCTCTACAGGCTGATGAGCCCGGAAGAGAAGGACCGCCTGATCCAGACCATCAAGAACACCCTGGGATCCGTCGATAACCAGGAGATCCAGGTTCTCGAGACCAAGCAGTTCTACCAGGCTGACCCCGACTACGGCCAGCGTGTTGCCGAGGCTCTTGGCCTTTCCATGGATCAGATCAAGTAACACAGAAAACAGAAACAGGGCGAGGATTGTCGGCGACACGTCTGGACTGGCCCGCAATCCTTGCCCTGTGTTACTATTTCCTAGTTGCCTTGATCAGGGTCACGTAGGCTATGGCCCCGTTCATTGCAGCCATGGAGGATTCGCCTAGTGGTCTATGGCGCACGCTTGGAAAGCGTGTTGGGTTCACGCCCTCACGAGTTCGAATCTCGTATCCTCCGCCAGCAGGGATTTTTGGTTTTCCAAAAATCCCTTTTTGTCGCTTAGAGGGCGGGATTGCAACATTTTTGGCGACGCTTCAAAGATTGTCCCTGCTCCGTCTTCTTTCTTTTTGACCCGTTATCTGGAGTAAGTTAAGCGGTATCGCCTTAGCGCTCAAGCATTCAGTCCAAAAACGACGTTGTTCATCCGTCTGCGGCAGCTGGGGTTGATTATCATGGCACGCACTTCGCAAAGTACAAACCCTGTCCGCATCCACAAGAACTTCGATGAAGAGAAAGAGACTCAGGCCAAGACATGATTCAATAAGGCATGTGCCCTATCAACTTGAATGCGTGGACTCCGCCGAAGGTTCCGGGCAAGGCCAATACCGGAAGCAAGATCACATTTCGCGAGTATGCGACCGTGTATGTTGAGAAACAGCGTAAAACAAACAATGGTTTTGCAGAATTCAGTTAATAATAACTGAATTCAGGTAGACTCGATTAGCGATATCCCAATTGATTTATCCACTACACCGCCTCGTACCGTGCTTTACGTTTTCCACTACCAACTTTTCTGATACGCCCCTCATCAACGAGCTTCCGCAACTGGTAATACGCCTGATTCGCGCTAAGGTGCAGCAGTTCCATCACGTCGTTTCTACTCACCGTTTTTTGTTCATGGATCAGCTTGATGATTAATTCGGAGTACCGAACTCTATCGATGTCCGATTGGCGAACATATTCCACTACCTTGCCGCTACGCCGATACACCTTCGCACCCAACATATATGTTCGGCGAGCCCCGGTGCCGGCGCTTTCGATAAGACCAGATTCAGTCAGTTGCCCCAAAACCGTGCGTAGACGCTGGTCGCTCATGTCCATCGATTTCGACAACACGTCAAAGCTGCAGCGCCTCTCTCTCTTGAGCTTGTCCAGAATAAGCAACCCATCGAGAGACATGGATTTGCCACTACGCTCACGCTCCTCGGCCAGCAGCTCCACAAACGCCTTGTCGGGCGCACTGCGCGGCAACAGCACTGATACCCCACGCCCGTTGGATCTCGAATAATCAGGCAGAGGACGGCCATAGTTCAGGGCACCTTCGAAAATGCGGTCGATCCCACGCCCAGTGCGTTCGGCGAGGCCAGATCTCTTCAATGCATCCATCAGACATGGATTACGCCCATGTGGCTCAGCTGTAAGCAGGTTATGAACATTGATACCCTCCACAAACCCACCGGGATTGGCGATGGTCAAGCCAGCATCGTCTACCAATACGCGCACACGCCCGAGAACCGAATAGTCCCTATGGCCGAATGCGTTAACCAAAGCCTCTCGAAAAGCCCTTTCGTCAAACTCGGGGACCATCGAAGAAAACAGGCCCACATTCAGCTCCGTCCCCGGATTCCACGGCTTAAACGACGCGGATATTTGCTCTATGGTCTTGAGCAAAGGGCCATGGTACGTCTGGTTCACCTTGATGTCAGTGCCGTTAAGAACTTGGAAAGCCGCTTCATTCGTCGGAACGAACTGCTGCAATGCATCTTCGTTGCCAATGAGCAGCAAGCCAGCCAAGGTTGGTGTCAAATCCCCATCGACCGATACGACAAGGCGCAGCGATTTTTCCATATCCTCATCCGAAAGCTCAAGAAGATTCTGGTCACCAGATTGATAAGAGGCGATGATCCTGCGCAGACGATCACGTTCCAACGGATCAAAATCTGCCCGAGTTGATCCCCTCACCGGCTGAGCTGAATAGTCGAGCTTTCCCAGATCCGAAAGACGAGTTGCAAACTCATACGGATACATGGGTACGCTTTCAGGCGTGCCATCCACTTTCATCATGCGACGGAGAATCTTACCCGACTTTGTTGATACCACGCTCTGCGCCTTGGGTACCTCGACCTGAACAACCGCGATGTCATTGCCAACCAATTGTGCACGAACCGATATCGGTGGCACAGTCTTATTGGCTATCATCGCAGCCATTCCAACCGGATCCTGATGCTTTTGCTGCGCACCGGTAGGCGTGCCATCATCCTCAACGCCCAAGTATAAGCATCCGCCATCCGTATTGGCCAAGGCAACAACTGCTTCTACCAATTCGGAGTCCGGCAAGCCCTTGAGATCACTTTTGAATTCCTTGGACAAAGTCTCCTTGCCGTACTCACACGCCATCCGTCGTCCACCACCTGTTCTGAGCTATTGGCCTTAACTGAATTATATACTTTTTCACTGAATTCCGGTAAAGGATAACTGAATTCAGTTAAAACTACCCTTAAACAAACAGTCTGGCAGCAGAGAGAACTGGACCCCCTTTAACATTTCCCATGCAATCAGTAACCTGGAATACTAAAAAGCAGAACAAGACTTTAATCAGAGATATCCCCTGCATTCCCCAAGAGGACAATCTGCAGAATCCGATGCATACACATCTCGTCGTGATTCCGGCTCCAGCGCTGTACTTAATCAGACCAATTCGACATCGTCTTTGGCGGCTACCGTAATCTCCTACGAGTGGCTTTTTTGATTGATCAGCTTCAACAATTCCTTTTCGCAATTACGCATGTAACCCAAGCTCTTCTTAAGACCGGAGAGCTCCTTCTTGGTTTCCTTCTTCTCAGCCTTATCTAAACCCTTGTCTCCAGAACGTCTAGAGAGAACCTCCTGCTGAATTTCCATGCGTTCAATCTGATCGAGCAGGCCTTGTCGCATCCGTTCAATCGTCTCTGGCTTCATATCAGCTTGAGCAAAGTCGGATTGGCAAAATGTTAGGAGCTTCGAACACTCGTCGAGGGCAAACGCTCCTTTGGAATCAGTGAGAAGCGAAGTAACAGCAGTTACCCCACTACCACCAACCAAACCCAAGACTGCGCCGCCACCAGCGATTATGGCTGTGCCACCTGCCATACCGAGACCTCCTGCAGCCAATGCACCACCGCCAACCGCTGCAAGGCTCGCACTGGTAAGAGCAGCACCGGATAGGCCGGCAACAGCCGATCCGGCGAGAAACGGCGCTATGACTGGAGCTAGGGTAAACGCTGCACCTCCCGTAGCAACCGCAACCGCGGCAGTTCCCGCAGCACCGACAATCTTCCTGGTTCGGCTACCATCCAATACGCCGACATTCTTATTCAGCGCCTTAGCGGTCTGCTGCACCGGGGATTTATCCAAATCGCCGCTTACATCACACCATAACTCTTCGAGAATTTTTGAATCAAATTTTGGACATTTTGTTTTCTTGATTGAGGAGTCTGGACTTCCGTCAGGATTCTCTGACTCCATTTCAGAGCGATAGGAGTCATACGGCACAAACCGTGCAAGTTCAATCAGAACCAAGGCTTTCCATGTAGTTCCGTCTCGTGCATCAAGTTCTTCAATTCTCTCTTTCACTTGCCCCTGATTAAGAAGAACGCAGTCAGCAGGGAGGTTTTCAGACCATTTGCCAAACCATTCTTCTTTTTCGCCTCGATCCACTGCCTTACTTCGATCTATGTCCTCATAAAGCGCCAGTCGCTCTATCGAGAACAGAACAGATAGATGCTCCGGCTTCAACGAGAGCGTTTCCATTGTCGCCCGATCGGCCGAATCGTCGTTTTGCTGCCGCTGCCTGTGGCTTGTTCTTCGTTCCCATACCGTTTTGACATCCACACCTATTGCGAAAACCAGACGAGTCACACCTACGTAGTTGACTCTCAGCAAGAACTCCTTGCCGGCAAGTACCCTGCCTTCCGTAAACCCGACCAATGCAGCCCGAATAGCAGCATCCGCCAGATCCACCGCAGTAAAAGTGGCCGAGGCAATGGATACCATGCGAACAACTCTGGAATTATTGAATGGAAGAATTCGGTCCATGTCCAGCTGCTTCAAATCGGACAAAGAGCGGACCTCATTATCTTTCATCTCCAGATAAAGATGATGAAGAAAATAGCAGCCTCGCGTCAAGCATTCATTCAGCAACACCGGAAGCGCCTGGCGCCCCAGTTCATGCACAATTCCGATTTCAGTTCGCAGGTTGAACCTACGAGGCACTTTACGACCTTCATCATCCACTTGTGCAAATAAGGTCCCATTGAACATCTTGGAAATGAATTTGCGTGTCCTCATGCCAGAATCCATGGCATTTTCAAACACGGGCAAGGCGGACAATTCCTTAATAATAGAGAGCAAAGGTCCAGGTATCCCTGTGCCCTGACCGGGATTCGAACTTGACCCTGCCATGTCTGACGCCATGTGCAAGAGCCACTGCACTGTGCCTATGAACAGCCTTTCGCAGAAATTATCACCGATCAGTCCTTCCTTAAACCATTGTTCTTCCACCGGGATTGCAATGAAATCTCCGTACTGATTGGTGCCGTATACCTTTCCGGTAAATTGAGTGAGTATCGAGAACACCAATCCTTCAAGGGAGAAGTGGTGAGAAAAGTCCCTGAGATGATGTTGCAAACCGCCGCCAAATTCGGCTGTGTACTTATCGCCAACAAAAGGATATTCATCTTCTAAGAAATTTATGGCATCACGCAGGGACTCTCCTCTAAAACCAGAATGCTGCTTTGCCACCCAAACCACGAATTCATTGACTTTCTCCGAACCCCACTCGTTCGCCCTGTCCAGAGAGAACTTGCCAACAAAAATCGAATCGCATAAACCAGCAACCACTCCACAAGCTGCAGCTATCTTGTAATCAAGCTGCGCGTCATCTTGCACATGGTCAGATGCAGCATCTTCTTCAATGGATTCCACGTAGATTCCATCACCAAAATCTCCGGTCGCTTTAGCAACGCTAATTCCAGCCTCTATACCTTTGTCGTTCGCAAGCTCCAACGAATACTCAACAGAAACCAACTCGCTGCCGTGCCGTGGCGAGAGCTCCAACTCCCTTGTCATCCGTCCCTCTCCTTCCACAGTACGCTCAGGAACAAAGCAATAATAGCCAGAATAAAACAGCAACTGAAACGTCGCATCCCATGTCATCAATCGGATTGCACAGGGCAAGGCAGGTATGAAGCATGGCAGCAAGCTGGACTCCCAAGTCTAGCAATGGTACGCCGAAAATCCCGATGCCTTCATGGCAGAATGCCTCAATTTGCTCCAACATGCACTCCTACAAGCGAACAAACAAGACTTCCACCCAGCACCATTGGCTTCCGACCGGTACTCCACGCTCGAAACCGCAACAAAACTGCTGTTTGACAAGCCCAATCCCGAAGGCGGCGAGCGCGAAGCGACCACGATTCAGCGGATCAACCAGTCTTACTTCCGCAATTCACTGCCCTTGAACTACCAGTACACATGCTGCATCACCGGTATGCAGATACCTGCGATGCTGATTGCCAGCCATATCAAACCATGGAAAGCATCAACCCCGACCGAAAAAACCGCTGCGTCGAACGGCCTGCTGCTCAATGCATTCCACGACCGGGCTTTTGATCAAGGGCTCATCTCAATCGACGACGATTACCGCATCATGGTCAACCATGACAAGGTAAGGCATTCGCCGGTCAATGATCAATGGCTCTACGCTTTTGAAGATCAGAGAATCACATTGCCACAATCAGCAAACCTTCGCATGAATTTATCGAGGACTACCACAAACACATATTTCTCACCGAAGCTGCATAGCCACAGGGACAATCCTTTCCCTACACACTCGACGCTACCTGGGGATATTCAACAAATAGCACTCCGCCTTTTTCTTCCAAAGCATCAATCATGTCCGCAGGTTGCTCTGCCAGCCTGAAATCCATAACGACCTGTGTCACCGCATCACGACGGGCTGTAAGAGCGTAGGATTGAGCAGCCAAGACTTATACGGCATTCTCAAAAAGGTTGATTCCAAACCTAAAACAATACCCCGCGTTTCGAATTTCGCATGTCGGCATTGTTGTTCTTTGCGCTGTCGGTCTGGTTCTTTTCCACATTGGTTGTTCAGCGGGTCGTCTAATAGTGAGATAGGCGGTCTTGTTATCATTAGGGGCCTCATCACCTAAGTGCTTCGCAAGACAAGGATGTTTCGCAGCACCCAGAAGCTGTGCGCAGGACGAGACAAAGGAAGTTCAGGGCCATGCCTTTCAAGACTTACGGCAAACGTAGGCGAGGATACGCTCGGGCCCGTCACCAACTACAAATTGGCACCCATAGATCTTTGCAGCAGGTGAGCTTACTTAAGCGAATGACCGATCGCTTCCTCGCCAGGTTCGAGACCGGGGTGGAAAAGTCGCTGGCAGTTCTGGTCGCCAGGCTGATAGGCACCTCATTCGGGCTAAGTGCGGAGTACGTCCATGGCAGAATGCAGGTCATGAGATCTGCAAATGTGCTGATTGGCGTCATATCAGTTTGCATTTCGTACATCTATAAAGCGTCATACCTGTGATTCAGCCAGGCATCAGCACTAGGGTGTGGTCGCAAGTGCGTGTAATCGTTCTGCAATTTTTAGGATATATCACCTGCTAGAGCATAACCGATTCGATGATCGAGGGCTTCCTTCGCCCCGTATTGGATAACGCTTTTCTCTTCCTTGTCGAATTCCCGGCCTTGCCCTGCGCAATAGCCGTTTCTACGTCCTCAGTAATTCCCTTCTTGACGCATTCTGGTATCTCTTCGGGCGAGTTATTCTGGATGGCGTTGGTCTGTGCCCGAGAAGCAGTCTGGTTTTGAAAGGGGCTGCCGGGCACTGCAAAAGACGCTCGATAAGTAAAAGCCTTTATCTCCATCCTCACTTATGTATACCTGTCTGAGGCCCGCAATAAATTTTCTAATTCAAGCATTTCCCGACAGCAAAGGTTCTCTTCGCCGCTCCAGAATCCTACTCACGTTATGCAGTTGGCGTTTTCGACAGTTTTGAACATCAAATTATGACTATGCAAGCATCCCCGACCGTTGGCATTTTGAGCCGATCCGTGTCCGTATAAGACTCTGTATTGAGAGCGAAAAGATGCCTTTCTTACTCAGTTGCAGTTTTATTCGGATTGAGGAAGAGCGAGCCGCATAGACCGATCAGGGCTATGACTGCGAGGAAGATGAAGGCCCATTGGTAGCCCTGGTCGAGTGCTTGGGCTGACATGGGTCCGCCCTGGCGAGCCCGCTCTGCGCCGATGGTCACAATCATCATGGCAGCGGCCGTACCTAGCGAGCCGCCCACCTGGCGGACGGTAGAGGCTGCAGCGTTGCCATGAGCCGCAAATTCCAGCGGCAGGGCGTTAATGCCCTCGGTGAAGGTGGTCATCATCACCAGCGCCACCCCGACCAGGCGCAAGGCATAACAGCCGGCGATCAAGATCAGACTGGTGGAGGTGCCGAACCATATCATCGGCAAGGTGCCAGCCAGCAGCACCGTGTACCCCAAAAGGGAAATATTCCTCGCCCCGATTCTTTGGTAGATCATTCCGGAGAGAGGGTTGAATATGCCCATGACAATGGCTCCCGGCAACATGACCAGACCAGAGGTGAGCGCGCTTGATCCACGCGTGTTCTGCAAATAGAGAGGAAGGACCAGCTCCACACCGACCATGGCGATGTTGCTCAGGGTGCTCAGCAGGCTGGTCAGGTTGAAGGTAGCGTTCGTGAAGACTCGCAAATTCACCAACGGGGACTCCAGGTGCAACTGACGCCGACAGAACAGGACCACCACCAGCAAGCCAGCCAGAAGCAATCCCAGGTCAAATGCCGATGCGCCCCCCTCGGCACCAATAGCGGATAGCGCATAAAGCAGAAGCCCAAAGCCCAAGCAGGAATATATTACGGAAAGCACGTCCAGACGGGTTCTCACCTGGTCGTTGACCGTGTAGACCAAGAAGAACGATGCCCCCAGGATCGCGGCGCTCAAGGCAGCAAGCAGAACGAACAGAGCCCTCCAGGACCAGTGCTCCAGAATAAACCCGGAGAGCGTGGGTCCCACCGTGGGGCCCAAAGCCACCACCAGGCCCACCACGCCTAGGGCTACGCCGCGCCTATCCGGAGGGAAAAGCAACAGCACCACGTTCTGAATAAAAGGCATCAGCGACCCTGCGGCCAAGGCCTGAATGATTCTGCCGATCAGCAACAGGACAAAATGTCCTCCAGAAAAAATACAGACAAGGGAGCCCGCCAGAAAGGTCACCATCATAGCGATGAAAGTGTGCCTTGACCGAAAGTTGGAAAACACCCAGGCTGAAACAGGGATCATCAGCCCCACCACCAGCAGATAGGCGGTACTCAGCCACTGAGCGGTGGCTTGGGAAACATGGAACTCCGCCATAATGGTGGGAAGAGCATTGTTAAGGAAGGTCTCTGCCATCAAAGCAAGGAATGCTCCAGCCAGAAGCGTGCCCATCATTGCAGTGCGATTTTCCCCACCTCCGCCTTGGCCACGCTCCCCTTTGCTGCCATCCTTATACATGCCGCATCCTCTCCGTTCTTCACCGGCTCGGTCCGAAGCCTGCGTGATCCTACTAGAAGCAGATCAGGATTCCATGTTTCTAATGATCCGTTCCAGGTAGTCGACCAGACGTCTGCTCTCCTGCTCATCGAACCCAGACAGGGCAAGTTTGCCCGTGGCCTCCAATGCATGCCGGATCTCCACCTGGTGGGCGTTCAGCTCCTTGCGCGCCTGCCCGGTGAGCTCAAGAACCATTTGACGTCGGTCATCAGCCTGCGGCTTTGCCGTCAACCATCCTGCCGTGACCAGCCGTTTGACAACCCCCCGAACTGTGGGATGGCTTAAGCGGAACCT
The DNA here is from genome assembly GCF_016101415.1 of Bifidobacterium sp. M0404. Classification (NCBI taxonomy): domain Bacteria; kingdom Bacillati; phylum Actinomycetota; class Actinomycetes; order Bifidobacteriales; family Bifidobacteriaceae; genus Bifidobacterium; species Bifidobacterium sp. M0404. Next base: position 186,119 of record NZ_JACFQP010000003.1, read on the forward strand.
GTCGGCAACCGTCTTCTGCGTCACCTCCAGGCCCTCCTGCTCATACAGGTAATAGACCATGACAAACTGAGGACCAGTCAGATTGGGAAAGATGCTCCGCACGCACTCGTTTATATGCTTTTCCAGCAGGGTGTTGGCTATTTTGACCAGCCCTTCTGGCCGCTTCTCCGACAGCTCCAAGAGATACCGCCTCTCTAAAATGTAGCATGCTACATTATTGACAAAGAAGACCTGGCTGTCAAATCAACGTTCCTACTGCAGGTGAAACTCGAGCAAAGGAAGAGCCATGGCTCGGCCTCTCCGACCGGTAGATATGCTTGCTTACGTAGCATCCAGGTGTCAGCATCGTCGTGCTGTATAGCCGACTAGCTAAGCAATACCGATAGTTTGATAGGTCGGCACTTCATCCCAGAATCGCTCAACTGCATCAAGAAATCTACCCAAGCAGGCGTACGCCTATTCTCATGCATGAAGCTCCTTCAAGCAACAACGGCTGCGCGCGAAAGAGAGTCCTCAGCGCCAGAGGATCCGGTTAAGCGGTCCACGAAGCATCCTGTCCTGTTCCAGCAAAACAAGGCAAGCAGTAAACCTACCGAGACCTGACTTCATCGGTTCGATACAGTCGGACAAGGCCGGACCCGAAGCATAGCCAACTACCTGGGAGACAGATAGTTTCTGATAAGATATAGTTTCTATTATGCAATTAAATAAGCCGTCCTCCCTCTACGATGCCCTCATGTATCTGCAGTGCGAATTCGTAGCAGAGCGCAACAGGGTCAACCCGGGAAACATCACCTGGCAGCAGTTCGACATTCTCACTGTTCTGCGTACAGGATCCTTCATGCCCTCGCAGATCGGCCAGCGGCTCGGCATGAGCCGGTCCAAGGTCTCCAAGAACCTGAGCACGCTGCACGATCTCAGATACATCAGACAGACACCCGATGTTCGTGACCGGCGAGAGCTAGAGACCAGCCTGACTCAGGATGGCCGAGACATGCTCAGCATCATCGATCAACAGCATAAGACCCTCGAGGAGGATGCCCAACAGGTCTGGTCCGAAGACGAGCAGGAAGTGTTCACCGCTCTTGCCAACAGACTTATTGCCAAGCTGCGCCAGGAGCGAGTCGCCAGATGAGAACAGAATCCATCCTTATTGATCGGGCCTCTACGCACAACCTCAAGCAGGTCTCACTGTCCATACCCAAGCGGGCTATCACCATAGTCACCGGCCTGTCGGGTTCGGGAAAGTCATCTCTCGTATTTTCCACGCTGGCAGCCGAATCACAGCGCATGATCAACCGCAGTTACAGTTCCTACATTCAGCAGCTTCTGCCCAAGTATGAGCCTGCGGAAGTCGCCCGGATCGACAACCTGCCCTTCTCCATTGTCGTAACCCAGAAGCAGCTCTCAGGCAATGCCCGCTCAACCGTAGGCACCTACACCGATATCTACACCGCCCTGCGCCTGCTCTTCTCCCGTACTGCCCAGCCCTTCATCGGGTACTCCATGACGTATTCCTTCAACAATCCTGCCGGGATGTGTCCGACCTGTCAGGGTCTGGGAACTGTGCGCACTCTGGTGCTGGATCGCCTGCTCAACATGGATCTCTCGCTGAACCAGGGAGCCATCAATTTTCCCACCTTCCAGCCGGGCGGCTGGAGACTGACCAGGTATACGGATTCAGGCTACTTTGACAACGATCTGCCCCTGCGGGAGTGGACGAGCGGCGACCTTGACCTTCTGCTCTATGGCAAGAAGCAGAAACCGGCACACCCTAGTCCCAACTGGCACAAGACAGCCATGTATGAGGGGTTGGTGCCCCGGATCACCAAGTCCTTCATCAACCAGAGCGGTGACAAGTACCAGCATGAGCTGGAGCAGGTTACGCGAATCACCCAGTGCACCGACTGCCAAGGGGCCAGGGTCAACGCCAGGGTGCGCTCGGCCAAGATTGACGGACTGAACATAGCTGACTGCTCAGCCATGAGCGTTGCTGACCTGCAGGACTGGCTGGGGAAGATTGATGACGATCAGACAGAGTCCATTTTACAGGACCTAGAGCGCAAGATAGCTAACCTGATAACAGTTGGTCTGGGCTACCTGAGCCTACAACGTGGCACCTCTACGCTTTCCGGAGGAGAGGCACAGCGTCTGAAAATCGCCAATTGCCTGAACAGCCCCTTGAATGACGTTCTCTACATCTTTGACGAACCAAGTGTTGGGCTACATCCCCATGACCTGACCGGGATCAAGAAAATCTTCAAGGGCTTACGGGACAAGGGCAATACGGTGGTAATCGTGGATCATGACCCCGAGCTCATCGGTATTGCAGACCGTATCGTCGACATGGGGCCAGGAGCAGGCAGGGAAGGAGGACGGATCGTCTTCGAAGGGAGCTATCAGTCTCTGCTGGAAAGCGGCACAGCCACGGGCAGAGCTCTGTCAGATCCAGGCGTAGTGAACGAACCAGTGGCGCCATCGCATGGCTTCTACGCGATAGACAAGATCACTGCCCACAACGTCAGAGAAGCCCACGCCAAGATACCCAGGCATATGCTGACAGTGGTGACCGGTGTGGCCGGATCAGGCAAAAGCACCCTGATCAAGGCAGGCTTCATGGCTCAGCATGATGCCATGCTCCTGGATCAGAAGCCGATCAAGGCCAGTGGGCGCTCCAACCTGTTGACCTACTTGGGCGTCTTCGACCCACTGCGCAAGGCCTTCGCCAAGGCCACAGGTGAGTCCCCGTCACTCTTCTCATTCAACGCTGCCGGAGCCTGCCCTGTTTGCAAGGGCAAAGGAGTTGTCACTCTTGATATTGCCTACATGGGCGATGCCAGCACTGTCTGCGAAAGCTGCCATGGAACCAGATATTCAGCACGAGCCCTGTCTGCTAGATACCGCGGTCTCAGCATCGCCCAGGCGCTGAAACTGACTGCCAGCGAGGCCACGCACCGATATCGTGAGGTGCTGGGCCCAGCCATGAGAGCCTTGGAGGATGTCGGGCTGTCTTATCTATCCGTTGGACAGGCTCTCGATACGCTCTCGGGCGGTGAGCTGCAACGTCTCAAGCTGGCCAAGCTCCTCAAAGAAGGAATTCATGAGACCCTGATTCTGGATGAACCTACCAGCGGCCTGCATGAATCCAACATCTTGCAGCAGATTGCCCTCTTACGCAAACTCATCACTGATAAAGACCTGACTGTTGTCGCCATAGAACATAATCTGCGCTTTATCGGTCAGGCCGACTGGGTGATTGATATGGGCCCAGGAGCCGGGAGCGCGGGCGGCAAGGTGCTGTTTGAAGGAGCTCCCCTTGCACTGATGCGCCACAATGACACTCCCACAGCCCAAGCCATGAATGCCTATTTTGGCCTTATCAAGGATGCAGCAGTGCAACAGCAATAGTTCAGCAATCCTGCAGACGGCGCTTCTGCCTGCCATCCTGATCGAAATTGTCATCATCCAGCCAGGTCTCCAACCGCTCTTTCACTGTTGGCCATTCGCTTTCCGTTATGGAAAACCAATCCGTATCCCGAGTCCGACCCTTGTAGACCATGTCGTTTCTGAACCGGCCTTCAGCCTTGAATCCCAGCCTCAGCGCCGCCGACCGTGAGGGCGCGTTGAGGCTGTCGCACTTCCACTCATATCGGCGATAGCCCAAGTCCTCGAAGACATGCCGAGCCATCAGATATTGGGCCTCGGTAGCCTGCCTGCTTCTCTGCAACTCCCTGGTATAGATAACGTGGCCCATCTCGACGCTTCCCATGTCGGACCTTATCCGGTGCAAGGCATACATGCCCAACAGATCCGACGAATCATGAAGCTTGACATGCCCGTGTATATCCTCATCCTTCCCACCTGCAGACTGACCGACACCAAGGCCAGGCACAGACGGATTGCGGAGAATAGCAAAGAAGAGCGGATCCCGGCTTGCAATCATAGATGCGAATCCTGAGTCGAATGTTGGTCTATCAGGATAGAGGTCGTGAGTGCTATAAGTCATGATGGATTGGTCGCATTCTGGACCGAAAATCCGCTCATAAAAGGCATCACCTTGGTTTTCGCCCAAGGGCACCACCAGAACGGTTCTGCCAGTCAACTTGACAGGCTCCGGCACCATGGCCCCGACAAACGAAATCGCATCTCCAATAGGTTGCCCAAACTCATTGATCCTCATACCCGTATCCCCTACCTTGGAACAATGCTCGCTCCCTCATCACGCGGAAGAGGCAGGCCTAAAAGCACCGGCCACAACTACGTACAATCCTGCTTATGATACCAAGCAAACGCCCCAAAAGACCGTATGGATCCACCTCACACAGCCACGGTTAATCACCCTTGCTACCTCCTTTATCATCTTGTCCACAAGGTGCTGATTCGCCGCCATATTTGTCCACATGCACTAACGCGGAAGGACCGACGCATCTGCGGGAATTAGACTGATGCGTAAGAGGAAATGATCGAGGAGCTTCAACCGGTATTCCCTCTGCCTACCGTCAGCATCGACCAAGGGAGTGATCACTATGTCCAAGGCTTTGATCGTCGTGGATGTTCAACCGACCTTCTGCGAAGGAGGTGAGCTGGGAGTCGAGGGAGGCAACGCCACAGCCGACAAAATCGCCGACTATGTCCACGACCATGCCAAGGACTATGCCTACATAGCCACCACCCAGGATTGGCACATCGAACCCGGATCCCATTGGTCCGATCACCCGGATTTTGTAGATACTTGGCCCAAGCACGGCGTGGCCGGATCACCCGGGGCGGAGCTGCATCCCAGCATTCGGGAGCTGGGCATCACCCATCACTTCAAAAAGGGCCAATATTCCGCCGCCTACTCCGGATTCGAAGGCATCGAAGACAACACCGATCGAATCCAGAGCAGGGAGGAATTCACTGCCGCCAAGTCATCTGGAGTCACCTTGGCCGACGCACTGGCGCAAGCAGGAGTCGACCAGGTGGATGTAGTCGGCATCGCCGAATCCCACTGCGTCAAGGAGACGGCCTTGGATGCCGCAAAGCTGGGTTACCAGGTCACGGTCTTCGAGGATCTGACTGTCCCGGTCAGCGAGGATCAGGGCATCGAGGCTCGAAAGGCCATGGCACAAGCCGGCATCCGTCTTCTTTCCTCCAGTGGCGACTAAAGGCAGTGACGGAGGAATTCACCAGGGCTGAATGGTGGGGCCCACGGTGAATTCCGACACATTGGTATCCTCAGGCTGATCAATGGCAAAGGCCACCACCTGAGCCACCCGTTCGGGATCGATCTGATAGGTGTCGTAGGTCTTGTTCATATCAGCCAAGGTCTGCTTGTCTGTGATGGTGCCCAGCAACTCGGTTCGAATGGCTGCCGGGTAAATGGTAGAGGTGCGAATATGAGTCCCCTCCTGGGCAGACTCCATCCTGAGCACCTCCATCAGATCACGCAGGCCCCATTTGGTTGCCCCGTAAACTGCTCCGCCCGGGTAGGCTTTGAGACCAGCCACCGAAGAGGTGGCGATGAACTGCCCGTGACGCTGCCCGGTGAACTCCGGCAGGGCCGCAGCAATGCCGTACAGTGCGCCTTTGAGGTTAACGTCAATAGTCCGATCCCACTCGTCCACATGCAGAGCCGACAAGGGAGAATTAGGCATGAGCCCGGCATTGAGGAATACCACGTCCACTCCGCCGAACTGCTTCTTGGCGAAAGCCACGAAGTCCTCATTGGCCTGCCTATCAGTAACGTCCAGAGCCATGGAGGCCGCCTGGCCACCCGCCTGAACGATGTCGTCGACGATTGTATCCAGCCGATCCTTGCGACGAGCACCCAGCACCACCTTGGCCCCTCGCTGCGCCAACAGTCTCGCCGTAGCCTCTCCGATGCCAGAAGAAGCTCCGGTGATCAGCACTGTCTTATCTGCAACTGTCATAGTCCCGCCTTTCCTAGATGTTCATTCGGCCTGATGGTACAACCTCGAGTCGCTGGAGGTGCAAGTCTTTACTACGATCAGGCACACATCGACGACCATGACCAAATGCCTGGTATAGGGCTGACCTTTTGTGAAGGACAGATCAGCCAGGACGGCATCAGCATGGGCATATGGAGAATCGGCGCAGTAATCTACGAGGAAAGGCGGTTGCCAGCTAAAAGTGGGCTCGATCGCCCCATTGCAAGAGGTAAAACGGCAGTGTCGCAAAACTACTTAATCTGCATCGTCTTAATCTGCATTGTAACGATAGGTGAGGGTCAAATATTGAACTATGATTAGTCCTTAAATTTCCCATAGTGGACATTCAGAGCAGACGAGCCACAGATCGATGGGAGCATACAAACCAAGCATCAGTTGGCTAGCCACGATCCCCTAAGAGGAAGGTCGCAGTCATGTCGACCACACCGACACAGCCCTCATCACGAAAACAGACTGTTTATCCCTACCTGATCGTGCTGTCGGGCATAGTCTTCACGGCCATCCCCGTATCGCTGGTATGCAGCTGCGCCGGTATCTTCTTCACTCCTGTCAGCAACTACTTCCATGTTCCCAAGGCTGCATTTACGGGGTACTTCAGCATATTCAGCATCACCATGGTCATCTTCCTGCCGGTGGCCGGATGGCTGATGCACCGCTATGATCTGCGCATCGTCCTGACGGCAAGCACCATCCTGGCCGGACTGGGCTGCCTGGGTATGTCCCGATCATCCGCCATGTGGCAGTTCTACCTATGCGGAGTGGTTCTGGGAATCGGCATGCCGCCCATTCTATATTTGTCGGTTCCCACGCTCATCAACGTCTGGTTCCGCAAACGGGTCGGGTTCTTCATCGGCCTGTGCATGGCCTTTACCGGCATAGGCGGCGTGATCTTCAACCAGATAGGCACTATGATCATCAGATCCGCCCCTGACGGATGGCGGCGGGGATACCTGGTCTTTGCCATTCTCATTCTGGCGATCACTTTGCCTTTCACCATCTTCGTCATTCGCGGGACGCCCGAGCAGATGGGTTTGCTCCCCTATGGCGCCGCCGACCAGGAGCCTGCTGCAGCCGAGGCTGCCTCCAACAGCCCAAACACCGGAAGTAAAGACAAAAAGAGCCCTGAGCCTGCCGCGTCGACTGTGGGCATGACCGCTTCCCAGGCCTTGCGTTCCCCTGCCTTCTGGGCGCTGGCACTCTTCTGCGGCCTGATTACCATGAATCAGACCATCTACCAGTTTCTGCCTTCCTATGCAGCATCCCTGCCATCCATGGCGGCCTGCACAGGCCTGATTGCTTCCTCCTGCATGGCCGGCCAGGCCATCGGCAAAGTCATCCTGGGCATGGTCAACGACAGCAGCATCGTGGGCGGGCTCTGCCTGGGCATCGGCGGCGGCGTTCTCGGCGTCTGCCTCATGGTCGCCTTCCCCGGATTGCCTGCGCTTCTCCTGCTGGGAGCCTTCGCCTTCGGCCTGGTCTACGCATGCACTACAGTGCAGACGCCCATTCTGGTTACGGCAGTCTTCGGCTCGCATGACTACACCAACATTTACGCCCGCATTCAGATGGTGGGCTCCCTGGCTTCGGCCTTCGCCGCTCTCTTCTGGGGAGCCATCGCCGACCTGCCCCACGGCTACATCATCATGTTCGGTCTGAGCATCCTGATCATGGTTGCAGCCTTGTTCCTGGGCATTATCCCACTGAAGGGCACGCACAAGTCAGCTAATCAAACCAACTGACCGAACCTTGCAACCAGCAGCCTACGCAACATTCCACCTTGCGTCATGGGCTGACAGGATACGGCAGACCGCAACTTCTACTACCTGGGCCCCGTCACCGCTATAGGGCCACCGTATGCCGGGAAGAAAGCAGGGCCGGACGGCAATGACCGGATGCTCGTCACCATCACCAATCTCCGTCTTGACCGACCTATGGATCACGAGCTCTACCGCCATCTGCTCGACATCCGAACATACCCAGTCAGCAGAACAGACGCACTGTTTCTGCGGGGAATTTGCTGTAAACCCTGCAGAACTTTTGGCCCCTCATGAACAACTTCGGAGAACTAACGGAACCAAGATAATCGGTACGTCGGTCACCACCGTGGGCATGCCATCCCATAGGATGGAATATGACAGCACATCTCTATAAAGGAGTGGATATGACTGATCGACTACAAGGTAAGGTAGCCATCATCACCGGAGGAACCGGTGGCATGGGCGTAGGCATCGCCGAATGCTTCGTCCGCGAGGGAGCCAAGGTGGCCCTTACCGATATCAAGGAAAGCGATGCTTCCCGCAGCTTCATGCAGAAGCACCCCGGGCAGGTCGTCTTCCACACCCTGGACGTGACGGATGAGGACCAGTGGGTCTCCACCATCGACACCGTTGAAAAGGAGTTGGGTCAGCTGACCACCGTGGTCAACAATGCCGGCATAGGCGGCAGCGGAGCCACTATGGACCAGGAAAGCTACGAGGACTGGAAAAAGGTCATCGCCATCAATCTGAACGGAACCTTCCTTGGCACCAAGCACGGCATGCGGGTCATGAAGGGCCGTGGCGGATCCGTTATCAACATCTCCTCCATCGAGGGCTTCGTAGGCCTGAGCGGAGCCGGAGCCTACAACGCCAGCAAGGGCGGCACCAGGCTGCTGACCAAGTCCGCGGCCCTGGATTCCGCCAACAACAACTATGGTGTTCGCATCAACTCGGTTCATCCCGGATTCATCAAGACCCCTCTGATCAGCCAGAGCCTTGAGGACAGGATGAGCAAGCTGACCCCCCTGGGCCACATCGGAGAGCCCCAGGACATCGGCGAGATCTGCGTCTATCTGGCCAGTGACGAATCTAAGTTCGCGCTGGGTGCCGAATTCGTTGTGGACGGTGGATTCATCGCCCAGTGAGCTATTCCGGCAAGGAATTGCCGGAACCCCTTCTTCTGCCAGTCCGCTTTACAGTAAGGCAAGTGGCTAGGCTGAAGGAGGGGTTCATTTATGGCCCCAACGAGGGGGCGTCATGCGACTGTGGCATCAGGATCTGATTCGACTGCTTCCCAGACAGCAGCTGTTGGGTCAGCATCGGGAGATCACCGCGCTGCGGGGCCTGGGCTGGGGTAGACGGCACGCCACTGTTGACTATGTCTTCCGCCACTGCCCATACAAGCTCTTTCAATTTCATCTGCTGGTCATGGCAACGATGCGCGAGCGCGGCTACCATCCTGATCCTGACTGGTATGATCCGCTTTACCGCGGCAGACATTGCCCGCCCTACGAGGACCTGTCTGCAGTGCCGTTGACGGACCCCATCTATCCTGAGCATGATGCAGCCTACCTGCAGGAGTGTTTGGAGAACCTGGCAGGGAAGGGCATCCATCTGTCCTAAGGCCGATCCTCAGGGCCGGTGCCGACTGACTGCTGTGGCCATAAAATTCGCTGACGTGTACGGCAATATTGGGGAAGGGCTGTTTGAATCCGAGTATCTGCCCAAAGAGTGCCCTTCGCCAATCGAAGAGCATCATTCCCGAGTGAGCCTGGACACCCTAGGCACCAGGAGGGTGACCGCCGCCAGTAAGAGCGCCAAGGGGAGCAACGCCGGCCTGACACCTGTGTGGTCGGCCAAAAATCCGATAGCCGGAGGAATGATCCAAGAGACCCCGTAGTAAGCAGTGGAGATGACCGAAGCGCGTTGAGCCGCCATGGCTGGATCCTTGGTTGCCAGAGTGGTGACGATGGGTACGCCCAGAGCTGCTCCGACACCCCAAATTCCAGTGCCCACGAGGCTGAGCACGAAAGAGGGCGAAAGAGCATAGACCAGGATGCCCAGAGCCGAAACCAGCAGGGTCAGGACCAGCGAGCGCATATTCCCCAGCCGCTCAATCAGATGCGTCCCCAGCAGCCTTGACACGATCATGGCTGCAGCGAAGATCGTGGGAGCGAGACCGGCTTGAGACTCGGGGACACCGAAGGAATCGACCAGACCGATCCCACTCCAGTCATTGACGGCACCCTCGCTGGCCTCCAGTGCCACGTTGATCAGGGCCAGGATGAGCACCAAGGCATCACCCCAGGCCGCCAACTGCTTGCTGAAGGCGGATGAGCGTCCTGAATCAGCATGACGGTCCGAACGTTTGCCATCAGCGTTGCCCTTGTAGTCCCCTAGAGGCCGAGCCGGGCAGAGCAGAACACAAGCGGCCACCAGAGCCAGGCTGATCAGTGCATTGACCGCCAGATGCGCGCCTATGGGCACGCCCAGATGAGACAGGAGCGAGCCCAGACCCAAGGCAAGAAACATGCCCAGACTATATGAGGCATGGAAGCGCGGCATTATGGACCGGGAGGAGAATCGCTCCACTGCGCCGGCCTCAACAGTGTTGACCGTTCCCCACAGGCTGATTCCCGCCGAATTGAAGAGCAGCCCCAAGATAACCCCCGGCACTGATCGCAAAGTGACGGCCAGGGCCGCGATCACCATGCCCAGGCACCAGATCGAAGCTGCCAGCAACATGGCCCGGCGCATGCCCAGCTGATCAGTCAACACTCCCGAGACCAGCATGCCGACCAGAGCGCCGCATCCGCCCAGGATAGTCATCAGAGCCAGGCCCGAAGGCTGCAGACCGAGACTGGCCTTGACTGTTGGCAGTCGAGAAATCCAGGCCGATGTACCAATACCCATGATGATGAAGAACCCATAAACGGCCAGCCGCTCGCGCATTCCGTGACCCGGAAAATCGGCAACCGAGAGCTCATGATGATCCCGTTCACTCATGCGAACCTCCCTGTTTTGTCCATGGTTGGCCCTTTTCTCCGGAGGCGCATATCAATCGGAATCATAGCCAAAGACTTTGTATACTAGCTCTACAAAACTAATATCGAATGACTCGAGAACCATCGTAGACAGTCGACCGGATGTTCTGAAGGGGATGCCCGGCCCGACGCCCCTGGCGGTCGTCGGCGCTCAAAAGGAGAAACGTGGCAAAGGGTAATTTGAGTGGAAAAGTCCTGGCCGGCCTGATGGCTATGGCCATGTTGATACCCACCATGGCTATAGCCGATGGTGGGCAGACGGCTGGTGCACAGACCACCGCTTCCACATCAACATCCGCAACGACGCAAGCACAACAGACGACTGTGACAAACCAGGCATCATCCACGTCGATCCAAACCTCGACTCCACAGTTAGACGCTGCCACGGCTGGAGCAGCCCAAACCACTCATAAATCGAAGTCAACTTCCCCGAACCAGGCCGCGCCCATACAACCCAGCAGAAGGCCGACCGCCAAATCGGTAATCAAGGACACGCTGGACACCGACGACGCCGTGGTCACCACACTGTCCCAGGCCTCCCGCTCCACTGGCACGGCCCCTTTCGACAGCGACAACAATCCAGGCGACGACCACGATGCGGACAATGCCATAGTGCGCACTTTCGATAAGATGTCCTACACCTATTCTTTCGCCGTAAATACCCGCAGCGAGACAACCAGTTACCGCCGGGGCCGAATAGGCTTCCAATTCAAACTGAGCCAGCCTGAGGATCAGGTCACCTTTGATGTGGCTTCGATGGGCTGGGTGGACAATACGCAGGGATACGAGCCAAAGCAAACTACAGAGATCATCAACGGTCAGCCCACACAGGTGCTTACCGTTTACAGGCTGCTCGCTGCCACACAGAATATGTCTACCGTCATTCCGGGATCCTCCAGCGTCACTCTGGTCCTCCGGGTCCGAAGCATGCCCAATGGCAGCAAATTCGCCCCAGAGATCCAGGCCTGGGGCGCTCCGGATGCCACCACCAAGACCGATCCTGCTTCAGCCACGTCCGATGAGATCACCGTATCGGCCAAGCTCAATCTGAACCTGCGAATCACTGGCGGAACCAATGAAGGCTCCGGCAACCAAACCTTCGATTTCAACACCCCAGCCGCCAGCAATTACCCCAACCATGAGCTGGGCAAGCGCAAGGGGATCATCAGCAAGTTCAACTGGGCCGTTGACATGCGTTGGCCCGATCGAACCAAGGGTCTCAAGGGTCTGGAGGTTCCCACTGGCCCCATAACCTTCTCCCTGTCGCTGAGCAATTTGTGGCAGACCGCCAGCGGAGATGCCTACCCGAAAATAGAGGATCTGCAACCCTACTTCTGGGACATCGGCACCATCGATGGCGACTTCAACAACAGCGGGCGCAACACCGGCGATCAGGGCTGGAAACCCACTCTCAGCAACTATGGCTATGCCCGATCCACAGGTGGCGATGCCGGGAAGGACCGGGTCCAAGGCAATGGTCAATACACCGTGGCTGAACAGCGCAGCAGCCAGGGCCTTAGGCTGGACCTGACGTTGAAGGATTATAAAACCAACGACCCCTTCCCATACTTAGGGCATACCCATGCGCCAGGCACCAACTGCACCCCTGCCCTGGCCTCGACTGACTGCACGCGACAGGAAGTGGCCGAAATCTCCACTGGCTACCTATATGTCTTCAACCCCTCCACTGTCGGAGGCAAGGACGTGGCCAACTACTATGGACAGACCGGTCTCAGCCTGCAGAGCAAGGTCAATGACGGCAACCTGGGTGCGAAATCGCTATCAAACCAGTCTTTACCCCTTGCCTCTGGCCCCACGGACACGTCAAACCAACCCGACCAGTCCGATGACATGTGGCACAACGTCATCTTCACGCTAGGCTCCGAAACATCAAAGGCAGGCATCAGCAACATCATTCAGTACAGTTGCATGACGGCTTCCAACTTTTTTGATAACGGCGTGGACTGCGGGTGGTGGAACGCTCCTGACAATCTACGGGGGACCGACTCAGCAGTCTCAGGGACCAAAGTGCGGGTAACGGCTGGCTTCAACTTCAAAACCAGCAAGGCCGATCTGCCTCTGCTGGGAATGTCCTTGGTCAAAATCGACCCAAAGGTAGTTGGACTGCCGGACTCCGACAGCCTGGATCTTCCCTGGGGCAATGGCATCTGGCAGAACGGCAAATACAACGATACAACGAGCGATAAAAACCCGTTGCTGGACCTGGTCATGTACGCCACCAAACCCGACGGGAAGGACTGGAAAAACGACACTGAGCAAGCCAATGCCGACATAGAGAATCTGAACTTCTACAGCACACAGGAGGAAGCAAAGAAGCATGGCACGGTTGTAGGCATGCTGCTGGGCGGGCGCACCGCCGCGCCCTCCAGGTTTGCCGAAGAGAATTCCCGATTCGGCTTCGGCGGATTTGTGATCAACGTCCTCCCCGACGCCAAAGTAGGTTCGGTAGCCCAGCTGACATCAGTGTCGTGCACCTTCACCCGCAGCCAATTAGCAGCTATGGCCGGGCTGAGCCCCGAGAACTCCAGCGATCAGGAATGGGAGAACTGGGCCGAGAAGCAGAACCCATACGATCTGGCCAAAATAAAATCTCCTGTCTTAACCACCCCCGTCGGAGGCTATACCAAGGCCCGCTATGATCAAATAAACGGTTACCTGGGCGGAGACACCGGCGGCAATGAACACGGGGACAGCCTCTATGTAGCCGGCGAAACCAACACCATCTCCAACGCCGTAGCACAAACAAGCACCAATTCCAAACCCAAAGACTATTTTGACATAGACAGCGATCAACGGTTCGTTGACTGGCGGCTAACCATCAACACCGGCACTTCAGCTTCCCAAGCCAACAAGGGCGCCAAAACCGAACTCTACATCACCGACAAACTGCCAGCAAAGCTCCACTACATCCCCGGCAGCGCCCGATTGGGCGGCACATATACGGAAGCCACGCCTGAAATGGGCCACATAGAGGGCGGAACCGCCTGTGAGCCATCAGTGAGCACGGACTCCGAAACCGGAATCACCACTCTGTCCTGGGCACTGACCAACATTCCTGTGGACGGCAACAACCGCATCATCCACTTCTCCACCTCCCTGGGCGACCTGACTGACCCCAGCAAAGACATCGGTCCCGACGAAAATCTGATGACCTCGGCCACAGTTCAGTCAAAACAGAATATGTCCCAGCCCAACACATACTTGAAGACTGCCGACTCCTTCACCATCCACGCTTGGCGGACCAACACCACCAGCCTTTCCACTTCGGCCGTACGGGATACCAATGAAGCCGGTGCACCAATCGGCTTCACCAACATGCTGAGCAGCACCGCAGGCAGTGGCAAGCAGCATCACTATGCCATCGACATCATGCCTTACAAACAGGCAAGCGGCAAACCCGACTTCCACGGGGAACCCACTTTTGCCGATATGAGCATAAAAGCTTCGGCGGGGGCTGGTCTGAGCGGAATCACCATCCGCTACACCACAGATTCTCGATGGCGGGTGAATGACACGAGTTCCATACAATCCCAGGATTACCTATCTTGGAGCAAGGCTGACTTTGACCCAACAAGCGGCGAAGTGAAAATGCCTGGAAACGTGGTCGCCTGGGCCTTCATCATTGATGGGCAGCCCAACCAATTCCGCTATGACATTACTTTCCATATAAACCCCGGAAACAACTCCCCCGGCGACCTCTATCGGAATCGCTGGGGCAATGCACTGAACCAAATGCCTGCCCAGGCCATGGTTGTTCAACGTTCCATCAGTGGCATCGTATGGTACGACGTCAATGGGGACGGTGTCCGCTCTTCGGAAGATATTCTGCTTAAAGATGTGAAAGTGACCCTGATCAAGGACGGTACCAACGAGCCCGCCAAGTCGGTCGTCACCCCACATGATGTTCTGAGCACAAAATCTGATTCCCAGGGCAAGTACGAACTGACCAATATACCGGCAGGGAAATTCCACCTGCGCTTTGACCCCGCCCCGAACACGAACTGGACCCACCTGACTACAACAACCCAAAAGGCCAGCGCAGCCAGCCCGAGCGAAAACTCCTCAGCCAGCGACATACTGGAAGACGGAACCATGAAAGGCGTCGTCATCAACGATATTGATTTCCTGAAGGCCGAGGATATGGTTGACACGGCCAGCCAATCCCTGGACTACAACAACTGCGGCCTGACGGGAACAATGGACACCGATGAAGTGTCTGCCGGAGTCAAAGTACAGATCCAAGGCAGGAACTGGCTCAGTACAGACTCCTTCACATTAACTGTCGAGCCCCTGGAAGGCGCACCCTCCGCAGCGTTGCCCAGCCAAATCATCATAAACGCCGACAACCAAAATACCCAGGTGCCCGTCAACGTGTATGCTCTGCCCCACGATGGCAGCTACAAGTATCGCATACACCAGGAAACCGGCTCCATTCCTGGCCTGATATATGATCAGAACGTTGCAATCCTGACCATCACCTTGACAACCGATGCAGCTCAGTTACACCGTACCGCCAAGGCGCAATGGACTGACAGCAAGGGCATCAAGGTAGACACGGCGGTCTTCACCAATACCTACCAGACCCGGCCGGCCAAGCCCGACGACCCTGGCAACTCCAGCAACTCTGGCAACTCTGACTCTGGCGACACCGGCAACTCTGGCAACACCAGCAACACCGGCGACTCCAGCAACCCCGACAACACCGACAACACCGGTAACCCCGACAACACCGACAACACCGGCAACCCCAGCGACTCCGGCAACTCCAACAACTCCGGAGAGCATGACAAGCCGAATCCGCCGGTGGAACCGAGCAAGCCGGTCGAGTCCGATCATGCACCTAGCAAACCGGATCAAACCAGAAATAGCCAAAAACCAGTGCCAGGAAGCCAATCTTCTGATGACCAAGCGAAGTCCTCTACGAATTCCCCGTCCCTAGCCGACTCCGGCTCAGACATAGTCATTCCTGCAGCCCTGGCTGTCGGCACTGCCGTTCTCGGCCTGGCGCTGATGTATCTGCTTGGGCATCGCAGGGATCAGGAGACCGAGCTGGACTGATAGTTCCCTCCTCTTCGCCAATGTCAGGCACCTATGGCGAACCTCACGGTTCCTTGCCCCTATTTGCAGGCGGAATTTGGTATTCTTGCAAGTGGAAGGAATCTTGTATCCAGGGGTCGCTGTCGACGATGGACGGTCACCCGAAAGGTCATGGCCCTGCATGGTCATGGCGTTGATTGTCACACGTGCAGGCCGTCACACAGAAAGGTCAGTCATGGTAGACGATACAGTCATTGTTGTTGATACTTCCATGTTCGGAAAAGATGCCGCGGCGAAGACCGCCAAGGCCAACGAGGTTGCCCGCAAGTACGGCATCAGCGACGAAGCCCTCAAGAAGGTCGAGGATTACAAGAATCAGTTGAGCTACCACCAGGCATGGGACCTGCCTTTCCTGGGCTACGTGGACGAGGACGGCTATGGATATGCCTACGTACCCAATAAGGCTGTCGCAGCTGATGGCTGGGATGCCCATAAGGCCTTTCTGGACCTGCCCGATGATGCCCAGACGGCCTTCGCCATCCGCATGCTCTTCACCCATCGCGATGTCGACCGCCACGGTGCGGAGATGTTCCTTCACCACGGCCGCGGGCTGACAGTCCGCTTCCAGGAGCCCACCTCAGCCAGCTACTGAGTTCGAGCTACCTAACTAACTCGACCCCCGGTCCTGTCGTAATAACCCCCTGACAAGGCTAGGGGCTTTTCCATGCCGACGATCAAGGCAGAAGTCCCATCCAGGCAGGAGCCAGCACACCGATGCAGGCTCCAATGATCGGCCCAACAAAGGGTATCCATGCGTAGCTCCAGTCCGCATCCTTCTTGCCGGACATGGGCAGAAGGCAGTAAGCCAATCGGGCGGAAAAGTCACGTGCAGGATTCATGGCCGCACCAGAAACCCCACCCAAGGCCATAACCAGAACCGTGATGACCAGGGCCACGCCCAGCGGCCCGACCTGTGTAGGAGTCCCCCCATTGAGGAAAACCCAGGAAACCAGGATGGCCGTGCCGATGGCCTCCGATGTCAGATTCCAGAAATTCGAACGTATGGCCGGTTTGGTGCAGAAAACCATGAGTTTGGTATCTGTATCGGTCTGAAGTTCGAAATGCTTGCGAGTGCCCAGGTAGCCCAGGCAGGAGCCAAAGAAAGCCCCAAGGAACTGGGCAAAAATGAAGATGGCCACATTGGCCATGGTGACCGGAATGCCGCCCTTGCCCATGGCCAGACCGTTCAAGGTCGCTTGTGGATCAATCCAGTGGCCGACCACCCTGGCCAGCGTCACTGCCGGATTCAGATGGCCGCCAGTTCTCCACCCCGCATATACGCCCACATAGACAGCAAGACCCCAGCCCAGCGATGCGTTGATCCAGTCGGATCGATAAGCCCCTGTCTTGGGGAGCGACCTGCTGGCGGCGACCATGACCGCGATGGCCATCATAAGGGCGGTGCCCATGAACTCCGAGCAGAACATCTGCACACCGCTGATCATGCTCTCTCCTTTAGCTTCCCGTAATCAAAGGAGCTGAAAAATGGCCAGGCTCCCATAACCCGAATAATCGACCGTTGCCAAATCGACAAGCCCGCAGTGGCACAACCGTCAATCTGCTCATACACATAGTCTTTCGATTTGACTACCGCATCAAGAATAACCGGAACCGTGGCCCGAGGACCTCGCCATCAATGATGGCAGCACATTCAAAATCGCTGAGTCTTAGTTTCGAGTAGATCCATGTCAGTACGGGATCAGCCCAGCAGAGCCAGGAGGTCCTTTCTGCTAAGCCTGGCCACGCTGGAGGCGCCGGTGGAGGCGGCCGAATCGACAAAGCGCGATGCCAGGTCGCTCTTGCTGTGCTGCAGGTTGAGGATGCGTTCCTCGATGGTGTCCTTGGCTACGATCTGGTAGACGTTGACGTCCTGGGTCTGGCCGATCCGGTGGGCGCGGTCGTTGGCCTGCTCCTGGGCAGCGGCGTTCCACCAGGGGTCCGCATGAACCACCACACAGGCTCCGGTCAGATTAAGCCCGGTGTTGCCGGCCTTCAGGGAGATCAGGAAAACCGGCGTGGCATCCCTATTGAACTGTTCCACCAGCTCCAGCCGACGCTTCTTGGATGTGGCGCCGGTGATCAGATCGTAGGGCACGTCCAGCCGACGGAGCCTCTGGGCTATCAGGTCCAGGTAGGAGGTGAACTGGGAGAAGATCAGCATCTTGCGCCCGGCATCCTGGCAGGAGACCACCAGATCCTCGATGGCATCCAGTTTGGCCGAATCGCCCCTCCGGTCACGACCCTGATCCTGGTAGACCAGACGTGGATCGCAGCAGACCTCCCGCAGCCTGGTCAGCTGGGCCAGGACCTGGATTTTGCCGACCTCGTACTCCTGATCCCTTTCCTTGTTGAGCGTAGCCCTCAGCTCCTGCTCCAGAGCAGCATAGAGCTTGCGCTGACGACCTTGCAGGGGCACGCTGATCACGTTTTCGATCTTCTCGGGCAGATCTGTCAGCACCTGTGACTTGAGCCGGCGCAGAATGAAGGGTCCCACCAGGGCCTGGAGCCGGGACTGGGCATCCTGATCGCCGCTGAGTATAGGCATTTCGAAGCGGTCCCGGAACCGGGAGTAGGGGCCCAACATCCCGGGCATCAGGAAGTCGAAGATGCTCCAAAGCTCAGACAGCCGGTTCTCGATGGGTGTGCCGGTCAGGGCGAACCGATGCAAACTGTCCAGAGCGCGTACGGCCCGGGCTGCCTTGGTGGCATGGTTCTTGATGTACTGGGCCTCATCCAAGACCAAGGCATACCAGGGCAGGCTCCGATACCGGTCTAGGTCCCGCCTAAGCAGGTCGTAAGAGGTGATCAGCAGGTCGTAGGACCTGGCCCGATCCAGCAGTGCCTGACGCTGGCTACGCCCCCCAGCCAGGACCGCCACCCGCAGATCCGGCGTAAAACGACGGCACTCGGCCTCCCAGTTGTAGACCAAGGAGGCCGGACAGACAATCAGCGAAGGCCCTCGACCCCTGGCCTGATCCTTACGGGAGAGCAGGTAAGCCAACATCTGTATGGTCTTGCCCAGGCCCATCTCATCGGCCAGGATGCCACCGAAACCGCGGTCGCTCAAGGTGCATAGCCAACGCAGCCCTTCTACCTGATAGGGTCTGAGTTGCCCGCGCAGCCCGTCAGGGACCTTGAACCCCTGAGGGTCAGGATTGCGCTCCTTCAGGTAGTCGCGGAAGCTGGAATCGCGGTCCTGCTCGGGTACCAGCGCATCCAGGTAGCCGAGCTGGAATTCAGGCACACGGACCGGCCCCTTGGCCAGATCAGCCGGGTCGATGCCCAGATCTTGGGCCAGGGTGTCCACAGCATCGGTATTCAGATCAGCCAACTCGACGAAGGCCCCATTGCGCAGACGATGGAAGCGCCGACGACGGCGATGGTCAGCCAGAATGGCGGCGGCCTCCTCGGGCCGTACCTCATCGGCGATGGGAGAGATCTCAACCAGACCAGAGCGCACCCGCACACCCACACGAATCTGCGGATGAGAGACGACGCTCAGTCCGTCGAAGGCCGGGGTGGAAAAAACCCGTCCCAGACTCTTGAGCACCGGCAGGCCCCGGGTCAGCAGGGTGTGGATGGCTTCCTCGTTCTCCTCGGGAATGCGGGCCAATCCCTCCTCCATCAGGGGGAAATAGCGGCGGACCGTCTGCCGGGCCAGAGACTCGCTCTCCCGATCTCTGCCAGGTTCATCCTCGGAGCCGGGATCAGCGCCGACGGACACAAGACGATCTCCATAGCGGGCCTTGAGATCACAGCTGACCCCTTGCTGATCCCTGTCCAGGTAAAGCTCGATCCTGCAGGGCGGCCGTCGGCGGGCATCCAGCTCTTCAGGCAATGTGGCAGAGAGCCCGGATCCTTCCTGGGCACCCTGATCCAAGTCAGGCAGGACAGTCCGGGCGAACAAGTCCAGGTCGTCGGCATCCAGATGCAGATCCCGATCCTCACCAGGGCGGCAGAGGGTCTCCAACAGGTCCCGATGACGCATGAAACGCGCGCTGCAACGGTGGATGACTGGTCCCGAATCGAGCCCTAAACCGGGCTGAGAGGGGCGCACGATAACGAAGGAATGGGCCTGGCCTACGATGAAGCGCTCCACGGCCAGGGCATGAGTGATCCGGTAGCCTTCCGCCTCCTTGCTGACTGCGATGCCAGGGTCCGGGTCTCCGCCGACCACGGGGGCAGGCATGGTCTGCAGGAAGGAGTCCTCGGGAGGCGTGTAGTCCAGGGTGAGCCCGGAATCCACAAACAGGTCGAGGATCTGCGCCACCTCATCGTCGCTGAGCCGGATCCCCGCCAATCCTGCACGCGTAAGACGGCGGCGCATGCCCCCTTCCTGTTCGGTCAGGCTGCGGCGGATGGCGCCAGCCCTCTCCAGGATGGTCAGCAGAGCCTGGGCCCGGTCATCAAAGGTGTCACGAGAATGGATGAAGGCCAGCCGCCGTCCGTAAGACATGAATTCACCTTGGTCCACGGCGCGCAGCAGGGCCGGAAGGTCCTTGACCAAATAGGCGACCCCGTGGGAGGACAGGGTGATGTGCAGACGGACCAGCCAGCCTCCGCGCTCGCTGGTCAGGTCTGGGATCAGTCCGACTGAGCCGATGGGCAGGTGACGGCCGCCGACCGGTCCGTTCTCCTGCTTGAGCAAGCTCAGCTGGCGGTCACGAAAGGCCTGCCGCCGCCGACCCTCCTGCCGGTGCATGTAGGCTGCCAAGGGTCCTGATGTCGAGCGGGCGGACCGGGATCGACCCTCGTCACCGGTCCAATCATCCGATCCTGCAAAGGCCTGGTTGGACTCGTTATAGGCCATGATCAGAGCGACTACATGCTTGCATGCAGGACCCTGGCGCCCAAAGGCCCGGCAGGTGCAGGAGGAGTCGATGACCCGATGGGCCTGCTCGTCCAGCCGAGCCTGAACCATGCAGTCGCCATCCGGCTGATAGGTGGCGGGCACACGTCCCTTGAGGACGGTCAAAGCCCCCAGGTGTCGCAGGCGCAAGTCTGTAAAGCGACGGTCATCCAGCAGTTGATGGGCACGGAAGTAGGCCTTGCCGCCCAATCGACGCAGAGCAGCGTCAGAGATGGTGTCCGGATCACCAAAGGTCCGCCCCTCCTCCTCATCACCTGGATCATAGAAGCCATGGCCTCCTGAACCACCGGCTCTTGACCCGTAGACCGCTGCATGCCAATCCACACGCACCCTCCTTATGGTCTCTGACGACCATTCCCGAGCATAACCTTTTCCATCCCGACGCGGCACGCCTTCGGCGAAGCGAGTAGACATGCCGACTTACGAAAAAATTGCCGCCTCCCTAAGATGGCGTGCTGTTTGTCTGAAGAAGGAGATCATTATCGTGCAAAACACGTCCACCTCTGCCTCCGTTCACCGGTCACGACCGGCCGTCCCACACCCCTGGCCGGCCATCGCCGCGCTGATGATCGGGGCCTTCGTGGGCATGCTGAGCGAAACCTCGCTCAATATCGCCCTGCCCAACCTGATGGAGAGCTTCCAAATCCCCGCTGCCACCGTGCAATGGCTGGTGACTGGGTACATGCTGGTCATCGGCATCGTCCTGCCCTTCTCCAGCCTGATCTCCAAGTGGTTCACCACCAGGCAGACCGTAATCTTCGGTCTGGTCGCCTTCCTGGCGGGCTCGGTGATCTCGGCCATGGCACCCACCTTCCCTGTCCTGTTGGCTGGACGGCTAATCCAGGGCATCGGCACGGGCCTGATCCTGCCGCTCATGTTCACCGTGGCCATGCTGATCTTCCCGCCGGCGCGACTGGGCACGGTCATGGGCATGTGCGCCTTGGTCATCATGTTCGCCCCCGCCATCGGCCCGACCCTGACCGGGATCATCCTGGGCAAGCTGACCTGGCACTGGATCTTCTGGTTCTTCACCCCCTTCCTGGTGGTGGCCCTGATCTTCGCCGTCTGCTTCCTGAAGAACGTTGGCACCATCACCCACCAGCGGCCCGATCTGGCCTCCATTCTGGAATCCATTGTCGGCTTCGGCGGACTGGTGGCAGGTGTCAGCCTTGCCAGCCGGTTCGGATGGCTCTCCCCGGTCACCCTGACCATTCTGGTCGTGGCCCTAGTAGCCCTGGTCCTCTATATTCGTCGTCAGTTGGGCCTGGAACACCCGGTGCTCAACCTGCGCATCTTCTCCATCCCGGCCTTCCGCTACGGCGCCACCCTGGTCATGTTGGACTTCGCAGTCATCCTCTCCTCCATGTATCTGCTGCCTCAGTTCCTGCAGCGTGGGCTGCTCCTGCCCGTGGCCATGACCGGCATCCTCATGCTGCCCGGCGGGGCCATCAACGCCCTGGTCTCGGCCTTCGCCGGCCGGCTCTACGACGGCTTCGGGGCTCGTATGCCCGTCCGCTGCGGATTTCTTATCGCACTGTTGGGAACGATCATCCTCCTGTTCACCGGCCCGCACACCCCTGTGGCCCTGGTGGTGGCAGCCCACATCATCCTCATGATCGGCTGCCCCTTGGCCATGTCGCCAGCACAGACCTACGCGCTCAACTCTCTGAGTGGCCCGCAGTCCGGCGACGGGAGCACCATCATCAACACCATGCAGCAGATTGTGGGAGCCGTGGCTACAGCCATCACCACCTCCCTGCTGGCCATGGGCGAGGGTCAGGCAGCCGGAGTGGATAAAGCCCAGGCCTTCACCAGAGGCACCCACTATGGATTGATATTCACCCTGGTGCTGATCCTGGCTGCTCTGGCCGTCTCCCTGAAGGTGCGCAACTTCTCCCACGCCGAGCAGCCAGAGGCCGATCGAGACATTCAGCAAGCTCCAAGTTCTCACCGCTAGCTTGGGAACGTCCCTGGCTAGACTGGAGGACGACGACCGAACTTAAGGCCCGCCATCGCGGGCCGCCAGGTCATCCCTGGAAACGCTATCAGGAAGGGTGTCATGTTCGTTCTCAAGAACGCCTGGTTCACCATCAGGCGGCATGCGGCGCGGAGCCTGGTCACGGTTCTGGTCTGCCTGGTCGTGGCGGCGCTGGCCACGACAGCGGCCACCGTGCTCCAGGCTGACACCAAGGCACGTACCACAGACTACGAATCCCAACAGGTGGATGCCGTCATCAGCCCGCGCAAGGGGACCAAGGCCTCCCCCCTGGGCTGGAACGAGTATTCCAAGTACGCCCAGCGCCTGCAGATGGATGGCATGCAGTACAAGGCCTACTTCCACGAGACCGCCGACATCAACCCAGAGGGACTGACCCAGTCAGGCACTTACTCCCTGGTGGGCGTCTCCGACAAGCAGGCCGAGTCCACCCTGCCTCATGGTCCCTTCGTGCTGGACCAGGGCAAGGGGCTGGACTACGCCTCGCAGAATACCTCCGGCACCCAGACCGTGCTGATCTCCAAGCAGATGGCACAGGCTAACAAGCTCAAGGTGGGCGACACCCTGACCATCAAGGATCCCCGCCAGCAGGATCAGCAGGTCAAGCTGACCGTCTCGGGCATCTATCACTACCGCAAGGCCGCCGACCAGGCAGCCAACCGGGCCATCTACACGGCCTATCCCACCTTTGCCATGCTGGGGTTGGATACGGCCAGCAAACCCGGTGACCCTGGCCATGAGCTGCTGGTGGCCTTCGTCCTGGATTCGCCGAGCACCTACCAAAAGTTCATCAAGGAGCTCCGTAAGGACGGGCTCAAGGCCTCGCAGTACGACATAGACTCTCCCAGCCTGAAGGACTATCAGCGGCGGATGGAGCCGGTCCACCAGGCTGCCGACCAGGCGCGAACTGTCGTCATCCTGGTCTGCCTGCTGGGCGGGCTGATTCTGCTGGGTTGCCTATTCCTCATGCTGCACGGCCGCACCAACGAAATCGGCATGGCCATCACCATCGGTGTCCACAAGGCCCGGCTGGGCTGGCAGTTCGCCTTGGAGACCCTCTTGCTCACCCTGCCCGGACTGGCCCTGGGCCTGGCGCTGGGCACCGCGATCAGTCGGCCGCTGGGGCGGTCGCTCTTCCATCTGGGGAGCCTGGCCAGCATGCCTCATGCTGGCCTGATCTGGAAGATAATCCTGATTGGCCTGGCCGCCTGCCTGGTCATCGCTCTGGCAGCAGCCGCCAGAGTAGCGGCCTTCAGAACCGCCCAGCTATACACCAACGACCTGGAGGACGAGGCATGAGCGAAAAGACATCGGACCAGCAACCAGACGAAGAGTCCCAGGCAACTACTGATCAGAAACAGACCGATCAGAAGCAAGCCGCTCAGACAAGGGCCGAAGCTGAGCAAACAGCCGACGAGAGCACCAACGCCGAACCCATGTCCGAACCCAGCACAGGGTCGGAGACGGAAACGGAATCCAAGGAAGAAGCAACCACTCAGACAGACAAAAAGACCGAGGAGGATGATTCTTCGGAAGAAGATGCCGCGCTGGCTGCCTTCAAAGTGGTCATCGAGCATGAAGATACCGAAGATTCCGATGACGATCAGGAAGAGGACCCGCTGTTGGATACCGATGACCAACGGGTGCTGGTTCCTGGAGGCTACCCGGTGCTTTCCCTGAAGCACGTGGATTACACGCGCAAGATCCAGGGTCGCCCCGAACAGATCCTGGACGATGTCGATCTGGAATTCCAGCGTCGCCGCATCTACTCGGTGGAGACCACCTCCCCTTCCGTACGAGCCGCCATGATGGCCTTGATGACTGGCCTGCGCGCCCCCACCCAGGGCAGTGTGCTCTTCCGGGGCACAGATCTGCGCCAGTTGCTGGCCTCCGACTATCGGGGCCACCAAATTGGGGCCATCTTTGGCACCGATGCCCTGAGGCACGACCTGACCGCTGTGCAGAATCTTGTTTACACCATGGATGCCAGCGGGCGCACCTTCCTGGGCCCCAAGGACAATCTGGCCCGTCAACTGCTGGACGAGGTCGGCTTCCCGGAGCGTCTGCAGGACAAACTGACCGCTGATCTGGGCCACCTGGACTTCCGCCTGGCCTCCGTGGCCCGAGCCCTGTGCTGCGAGTGCGATGTGCTTATCGCCGACGAACCCACCGAAGGGCTGGAGCCGGGCGATTGGGATACCCTGCTGGCCACCCTGAAGCGGGTCTCCCGCCGTCATGACTGCACCGTGATCATCCTGACCTCGGGCGGTTCGGACACTGTAGACGAGGGCACCTACGACGACCGATTCATCGTCGATTGAGCCTCAGCCTTCCGGACCGAAGACGGATGGCACTGCACTGATTTGTTCGGTCATCACCCATGAGGAGTGGATACCCCGGGTCATGGCCGAACAAATCGATTTGTGCAACAAGGACCCACATCTGCAACGGGGAATCATTCTGCACCATCACCATGGATTCGGACCCATTCGGGAAGTCGGCATCAAGGAAGCCATATGGATCACCCCAGGGCTGCTGATCGCCCAGAACGCCTGGCTGGTATCCCACGGCCGTCCCTCATGGGCCCTGTCAGCCCCACCGACCATGTGGCTGGATGATCTGGACCAGTCCCTGACCGGACGCAGAATTCTGACTGTAACGGCCGAAACCATTCTGGCCTGGCGCCGACTACCATCGGGCTTGGGGCAGCGCCCCTGGTCGCAGCTGGCCGTCGGTCGTGTATCGGGCCTGCCTGCAGCCCGGCGAAACCTTGAAGATCTGCAGAGCAAGCTGCGGACGGCCCCTGCGCAATCGTTGATTCGCATCCAGACCCACCTGCCCGATATCCAAGAGGAGTGGCGGGTCATCATCAACAAGGGACGGATTGCAGCATCCAGCGGATACTGCCTGCATGAAGGTGAGGGCTCTAGGGCCATCACCACGATTTTTGACGGTGCAGTTTTCGATCCCAAACACCGAACAATCGCCGAGGACTGCGCCCTCCAGGCAGCCAATGGTCGATCTTCTGCTCCAATCAGCGTGGACCTGGCCTTCCTCCGTGGGTCGGATCGGCCGCTGATTTTGGAGGGAAACCCGGTCTGGTGCGCAGCCCCTTACGCTTACGGGCCACAGGGCATGATCTCTTTCCTGAAAGCCGTCGCGGACTGCCGGACCGATCCAGTCGACCCCTATCAACCAGACCCGTGGATGGCGCGCGAATTCGCTGGTCGTTTCCGCAGTTCCTGGGGGTCGACCCGGCCGGATCAGACGATGGTCATGCCGTAGTACTTAGCCAGGGGCTGCAGGTCCGGCACCCCGTATCGGGCCACCAGTTGCCTCCAACGGGCCAGATTGTCGGGACCATATTTGGCAGTGCGCTTGGCGGCAGTGGGCTCGGAGACGAAGATAGGCGGCTGGTGCTTGCTGTGGAACTTGTCCGCATACATGACCACCTCCTGCTCAGGGTTGACCGGCAGGTAGTCGTCCGGCGGCAGGTTCAGATGCTCCTCCTCCACCTGGCGGCGGGTCAGCCCCACCCCGGTATGGTTGCGGGCGAACTGGGCCACCGACTCGTCCACACCAGCGTCCAGCAGCAGATGATAGCCCTCCAGACCGTGCTCAATGTACCGCTCGCCCTGGAAGGTCAGGGGCCGGCCCTGAGAACCGTCGTCCTTGAGGATCCGATAGGTGCCGATGTCATGCAGCAGGGCACCTATGCGGACCAGGTCACGGTCCAACGGCCGCTCGGGCAGGACCCTGTCAGGGTCATCACCACGCGACAGGCGCTCGTTGACCTGGTCGGTCATGCGCACCGCGAGCGCAGCAATGATCTGGCAGTGGGTGTGTATCAGTTCATAGGCGGCTTGGGAGGGCGCATACTGACGATGCAGGGCCTCAGCCATGGGAACATTGGGAATCATACCGACCATTCTAGGGATCCTTGCCGCAAATGTGACCTTTGCGACGCTTCTGCACACTTCAGCGGATAATCAGCCCTGCCCTTCTGCTGCCGACAGTACACTGGGAGCCACGGTATTTCACGAGGAGCACTATGGACACTTCACCACTTGCGCGCTCCGCCGACCAGCCCACTCCCCCCGACGAGGACGGCGGCCGACAGGCGCCCTGGCACAACCCCTTGCTGGACCCGCGCGATCTGCGCATGCCGCGCATCGCAGGACCCAGCTCATTGGTCATTTTCGGCGTCACCGGCGATCTGGCCAAGAAAAAGCTCTTGCCGGCCGTCTATGACCTGGCCAACCGGGGACTGTTGCCAGCCAGCTTCGGGCTGATCGGATTCGGACGGCGCGACTGGAGCGACCAGCAATTCGTCGCCTTTGCGGAGGAGAACGTCCGCGCCCACTGCCGCACCCCCTTCAACGAATCCACCTGGCGACATCTGAGCCAGGGCATGCGCTTCGTCAAAGGCAGCTTCGACGATGCCGAGGCCTTCCGCCACCTGTCGGCCACCGTCTCTGAGCTGGACCGGGTCCGTGGCACCCGTGGCAACCATGCTTTCTACATGTCGGTGCCGCCCAAGGCCTTCCCCCAGGTGGCCCGTCAGCTGGCCGAGTCGGGGCTCTCCCACTCCACCCAAGGGGCCTGGCGCCGTGTCATCATCGAGAAACCCTTCGGTCACGACCTGGCCTCGGCCAAGGCGCTGGACCGAGTGGTCTCCGAGGTCTTCGAGCCGGATTCGGTCTTCCGCATCGACCACTATCTGGGCAAGGAGACCGTGCAGAACATCCTGGCCTTGCGCTTTGCCAACATGATGTTCGAGCCGGTCTGGAACTCCAACTACGTTTCCCACGTGCAGATCACCATGGCCGAGGACATGGGCATCGGCGGCAGGGCCGGCTACTACGACGGAATCGGAGCAGCCCGGGATGTCATCCAGAACCACCTCCTGCAGCTGATGGCCCTGACGGCCATGGAGGAGCCGGTCTCCTTCTCGGCTTCAGATCTGACGGCTGAAAAGACCAAGATCCTCTCAGCTGTCCACCTTCCCAAGGACCTGGCGGCCCACACCGCTCGAGGCCAGTACACAGCCGGTTGGCAGGGCTCCCAGCACGTGGTCGGCTACCTGGACGAGGACGGGATCGATCCCTCCTCCACTACCGAAACCTACGCGGCCATCAGGCTGGATGTGGACACCCGCCGCTGGGCCGGCGTCCCCTTCTACCTGCGGACAGGCAAGCGCCTGGGCAAGCGGGTCAGCGAGATCGCCATCGTCTTCAAGCGTGCCCCCCACCTGCCCTTCGAAGCCACAGCCACCCGGGAACTGGGCGCCAACGCCGTGGTCATCCGCGTACAGCCTGATGAGGGCGTGACCCTGCGTTTCGGGGCCAAGACCCCTGGCTCGGCCATGGAGGTGCGTGACGTCAACATGGACTTCTCCTATGGGCGTTCCTTCACCGAGGCCTCCCCGGAGGCCTATGAGCGGCTGATCCTGGACGTGCTCCTGGGAGACCCGCCCCTCTTCCCCACCACCGAGGAGGTCAATCTGTCCTGGAAGATTCTGGACCCCATCGAGGAGTTCTGGGCCGGACAGGGCCAACCCCAGCCCTACCGCGCCGGCACCTGGGGTCCGCGGGAGGCAGATCTGATGCTTGCCCGCGACGGATACCACTGGAGGATGCCATGATCGTCAGACTGAACAACACCACCACCTCCGCCATCGCCCGGGAGATTGACGAGCTCCACGTAGAGCGGGGAGAGGCGGCCCAGGGACGGGTGCTGACCCTGGTCATCGTCACCGAGCAGGCCCATCTGGAGACGGCCCTGGAAACCGTAAACGCCGCAAGCCGTGAACACCCCTGCCGGGTTATCGCCATGGTGACCGACGCCGAAGACCATCAGGCCGAGCAGGAAGCGGATCAGAAGTTCGCTGCAGCACAGTCCTCTGAAGACTGCGTCTCCTACAAGAACACCGACCATGACGGCGACCGCACACTGGATGCCGAGATCCGCTTCGGCTCGGATGCCGGTGCCGGCGAGGTAGTGGTCCTGCGACCAGTGGGGGCTCTGCTGAACCATTCAGATGCTCTGGTCATCCCCCTCCTGGTGCCTGATGCCCCTCTGGTGGTTTGGTGGCCTACCAATCCGCCACTGGATCCCTCGCAGGATTCCATCGGAACCATGGCCGCAAGCAGAATCACTGATGCCATGGAGGCCGACGATCGTCAGGCTGCCTTCGCTGGGCTGCTGGCACATTCGCGCGCTCAGGACGTGGACCTGTCCTGGACCAGGATCACCATCTGGCGGGCACAGCTGACCTCAATGGTGCAGCAGCCGCCCCACCTGCCCATCCGTTCGGTCAGGGTGACCGGCCAGGCCCACTACCTGCCATTGGAGCTCTTGGCCTCCTGGCTGGCACTGAAACTTAAGGTGCCGGTCACCGTCGAGCGCGATCCGAAGGCCCAGGCCGTCACCGGCGTCTACTTCGAACGCCCTGACGGAGTCATGAGCATGGAGCGCCACAATGATGACCAGGCCCGAATCAACCAACCTGGACAAGCTTCACAGACCATCTCCATGCCCCTGCGCACCGCTGTGGACTGCATGAGCGAGGAACTGGGTCGGTTGGATCCTGACGAGGTCTATCAGGAGGTCATCCACACCGGCTGGGGAATGGTCGACCACCAGTAGGCCCAGGCAGCGACTGAATTCATATGCAAGCGCAGGGGTGTAGGCTGAGGCAAGCATCACCTGCATGCGAGGAGGATCAGATGACCGAGCGTCGTATCGTTACCTATGCCACAACCGAGCTGCTCAACCAAGCTACAGCAGCCCGCATCCTGCTGGAGCTGGGAGACCTTCTGGCCCGTCAGGACCGGGCCGACCTGGCGCTGACCGGCGGGCGAGATGCGGCGGATGTCTATGCCCTGATGGGTGCTGATCCCCTGAGCCAGAGCGTGGACTGGAGCCGGGTCCACCTCTGGTGGAGCGATGAGCGGTTCGTGGGCCTGGAAGACCCGGACCGCAACGACGAACAGGCACGGCGGGCCTGGTATGACTCGCTGATCGACCAGGGGCTGCTGCCGCAGGCCAACGTACACTCCATGCCCGTGGACACTCGCAGCCCAGCTCAGGTTGAAGCCGCCGATCAAGAGGGGAACGAACGGGCTCTAACCCAGGCGGCAGCCACGTATCAGCAGGAGATTATCGACCAACTGGGCCCTGAGGGCCGGATGGATCTGGCTGTCTTTGGCGTGGGCCCTGACGGACACTATGCCTCCCTCTTCCCCGACCGTCCTGAGGTCAGGCTGCAGGACGACGATCTGCTGGTGACGGGTGTCAGCAACTCCCCCAAGCTGCCCCCGCTCAGGGTCACCATGACCACGCCATTCATCCGCCGGACCCCCAAGGTCTGGCTGTTCACCTCAACCGCTGAGAAGGCTTCGGCCGTCGCTGCCGCTCTGGGAACCACAGACGATCCCCATGTCCCCTCCTCTTATGCCAGGGGCACTCTGGAGACCCTCTGGCTCCTGGACGCTGATGCCGCCTCGAAACTGAACTGAGCCTTCTGCACCAAGAGCCTCTACAGATCTCAGGACTCCGAAGATTCCTTATCCGCAGCAGGAGCGGAGTCTTCGGAGTCCTTTCTTGTCATTTGTTCGACAGCCCGATCGGATTCGTCAACGATCCAATCCATAGCGTGGCGGGCCCCCTCTGCATCGCCCCGACGTATCAGTGCAGCCACGTCGCCATGCAACCGCAACGCTTTCTCATCGGCCTTCCTGGGCATAAGCTCATGCCGGGTTCGCCCAGACAGCACTGATGCAATCACATCGCCCAAGGCCGCGAACATAGCGTTGCCCGATGCCTCAAGCAGGGTTCGATGAAACGTTTCGTCAGCCCG
The DNA here is from genome assembly GCF_016101415.1 of Bifidobacterium sp. M0404. NCBI lineage: Bacteria > Bacillati > Actinomycetota > Actinomycetes > Bifidobacteriales > Bifidobacteriaceae > Bifidobacterium > Bifidobacterium sp. M0404. The sequence continues at coordinate 216,716 of NZ_JACFQP010000003.1, forward strand.
AAGATAGTCCGGCCCGTCGGCCCGGTCAGCGTTGGCCACCATATCAATGGCGGCCCGCGTCAGCTTCGCCCATTGATCCTGATCAGCGTTGCCGGCCGCCAGCTGGGCAGCCATGGGCTCAACGCATGCCCTGAGCTCAGACAGCTCATGCAAGGTCCGTCCCCGGTCAGGTCCGCGCAGTCTCCACTCGATCACCTGCGGATCATAAATATTCCAGAGTTGACGAGGATTGACTGTGGCACCGACCTTGCGTTTGACAGTGACCAGACCCATGGCCTCAAGAACCCTGGTGACCTCGCGGGTGACCGTGCGCGAAGGCCTCTGGCTATCCAGGTCGGGGGCGGGCAGCCGGTCTCCCGGAGCGATGGTGCCATCTACGATGGCCGCCCCCCACTGATCCAGCAGCCGATCATGCAGGGTGCCTTCTGCAGCCGTTTCGTCATCAGGTTTCCTCGCGTTTTTCACGAATTCCACTCTAGCAACCTGGCTCATTCCTAATGGGATCAGAGTGATATGTAAATAATTTGAGACTCAATCCTGCCTCTTAGCATGCCGTCTTCCAATCCGTCACAGATTCGTGTAAAATACTGTCTGTTAAGGCATACGTAATATCACACTGTCGATATTATGTAATGCAAAAATAAGAGCCGGGAAGCTGTTCAGGCTGAACGGCTCGCATCCTCAGAGAAGAGGCAGCCATGCTTTTAGCGTCGCAGCCGACAGCCGACGGGTACCTAACCCTGGCGGCGAGTCAGGCCGTTTCCCTGAACACCACCCAATTGGGCATCAGCCTGGTGCTCAGCCTGGCGGTGCTCATCTTCCTAGTCACTGTCGTCAAACTTCATCCCTTTGTCTCACTGCTGGGTGCCGCCCTGGTGGTCGGCATCGGTTCTGGCTACGGCCCCGTGGCCACCCTGACCAGCTTTACCGGCGAGTTCGGCTCCACCATGGGCTCCGTGGGCATTTTGATCGGTCTGGGAGCCATGATCGGCAAGGTCCTCATGGACACCGGAGCCACTGACCAGGTGGTCAACACCCTGGTCGCCAAGTCCAAGCCCGCCACCATCCCATGGATCATGGCCCTGATCGGCGCCCTGATCGGCCTGCCCATGTTCTTCGAAGTCGGCCTGGTAATTCTGGTCCCGGTCATCATTCTGGTGGCCCGCCGCACCAAGCTTCCCCTGATGCGTGTGGCCATCCCCACCCTGGCAGGCCTGTCCATCATGCACGCCTGTGTGCCTCCTCACCCCGGCCCCCTGGCAGCCCTGAGCCAGTTCAAGCAGACCGGAAACGTGGGGCTGACCATGATGTTCGGCATCCCCTTCGCCCTGATTACCCTGGTCGTCGTGGGCCCGGCCTTTTCCCGTCTGGCCTCCCGCTGGGTCCCCATCGAAGCCCCGGCCGATTTTGTGGCCAAGAGCGAGCAGGCCGGCAAGGAGGAGACCCGGCTTCCATCCTTCGCCCTCTCGGTCTGCTGCATCCTGCTGCCGGCAGTCCTCATGCTGCTGACCTCCATCTTCGAGATAGCCATTCCCGGGTTCAAGGATCGCACGGACGGCCTGGCACAGACCATCAACTTCATCGGCAACCCGGTCATGGCCCTGGCCATAGCACTGATTGTTTCCATGCTGGTCCTCAAGGCCGCCTCGGGCATCTCCTGGAAGACCGTCAATGACTCCCTGGGAGCGTCGCTTCCCGCTGTAGCGGGCATCCTGCTGATTGTGGGCGCAGGCGGTGGCTTCAAGGGCGTCCTGGTCTCCACCGGCATCGGCAAGATCATCGGCACCTTTGTGGAGAACTCCAACATCTCCATCTTCCTGCTGGGCTGGGTCATCGCCGTCTTCGTACGCATCGCCACAGGCTCGGCCACTGTCTCCATCCTGACCACGGCCGGCATTCTCAGCAACGCCATGACCATGATGCATGCGGGCTCCACGGCCACTACACTCCTGGTCATCGCCATCGGCGCCGGATCAATCTTCCTCTCCCACCTCAACGACGCGGGCTTCTGGCTGATCAAGGAGTACTTCGGCCTGAGCGTTGGTGAGACCCTGAAGACTTGGTCAGTTCTGGAATGCCTGCTGTCGGTAGTGGTTCTGGTCCTGGTCATGATCGCCAGCATCTTTGTGCCCATCACCGCCTGAGCGTCATTGTCAGATTACTTTTCAGAAAGGTTGCACATGGTCGACACATCGTTGAAGAATTCCGACGCACTGAGCGCAGAAGATCACCCGGAGCCCCAGGTCCCCTCGGCAGTGGACAACACGGTTCCCCCGGACTACTTCCAAGGCCGCACACCCGTTCTGGTCATCATGGGGGTCGCCGGCTGCGGCAAGACCACCATGAACGAGCACCTGGGCAGCAAACTGGGCTGGGACATGGCCGAGGCCGACGACTTCCACCCTCAGGCCAACATCGACAAGATGGCCCGCGGCATCCCCCTGAACGACCAGGACCGTTGGCCCTGGCTGGACAGCATCCATGATTGGATCGAGGACCACATGCGGCGAGGAGTGCCCGGAACCGTCACCTGCTCCGCCCTGAAGCGGATCTATCGTGACCGGTTGCGAATGCCTGGGGTGGTCTTCATCCACCTGAGCGGGGACTACGACTCCATCATGGAACGGCTCTCCAAGCGGAAGGGGCATTTCATGAAGCCGCAGATGCTCCGCTCCCAGTTCGATGACTTGGAACCCCTGGGACCGGACGAGGTTCACCTGACCATCGACGTGGGTCTGCGCATGTCTCCCGAGATCGAGGCCGAAGAGGTCATCGACACCCTGGGTCTGCAGTGTGATGTCAAGGCGCACACCGCCCAGGTTCAGGCCGAGCGCGCCCGGCAGGCAGCCCGCCAGTAGCACCGGCAAAGCGGCCCGACCGCGGCCGACCACCAACCATCGCGGTCAACTTCACACTGTTGCAGTCAAGGGAGAGGAACTGACACTATGAAGATCGGCATGATTGGCCTGGGACGCATGGGCAAGAACATGGCGGACCGTCTGCGTACCGGTGGCCACCAGGTGGTCGGCTACGACATCGCGCCGGACTCGGGCAGGGATGTGGACAGCCTGCAAGCCCTGGTTCAAGCGCTGGAGGCCCCACGAGTGATTTGGGTCATGGTCCCGGCCGGCAAGCCCATTGAGTCCACTCTCGATCAGCTTGGCGAGCTGATGGAGCGCGGCGACCTGGTCGTGGATGGGGGCAACACCCGCTTCACCCAGGACCAGGAGCACGCCCAAGCCCTGGCCGCCAAGGGCATAGGCCTGGTGGATGTGGGCACCTCCAACGGCATCTGGGGCAAGGAGAAGGGCTACGCCTTGATGGTCGGAGGATCGGATCAAGACGTGGCCCGGATCCAGCCCATCCTGGACACCTTGAAACCTGAGGGCGACTACGGTCTGGTCCACGCGGGAGGAACCGGCGCTGGCCACTACGCCAAGATGGTCCACAACGGTATCGAATACGGGATGATGCAGGCTCTGGCCGAAGGGTACGCAGTCCTGGAGGCCTCCGACCTGATCAAGGAGCCAGGCGAAGTGGTGGAGTCCTGGCGAAAGGGCTCGGTCATCCAGTCCTGGCTGCTGGATTTGCTGGCCCAGGCGCTAAAAGAGGACCCGCACCTGAGCAAAATCGCCGGCAAGGCTGACGAGACTGGCGAAACCAAATGGATGATTGCGGACGCCCTGGAGCTGGGGGTGCCCACACCGGCCATCACCTCGGCACTCTACGCCCGCCAGTCCTCCAAGATCGAGGACCCCATGACCATGAAGGTGGTCTCCGCCCTGCGCAGCGCCTTCGGCGGCCACCCCATCGTCAGGGAGTAACCGGATTCCTGGTCGGGTACCAGTAGGATCCCACCTGCGGACGGACCTGGACCATGGCGCCGTCATCAGCGAAATCCAAGGGGGCGAAGACGATTTCACGATTACACATCGGCATACTTCGCCCCGGCCATTCCTGAAGAACCTGTGTCGGGCCATAAACCAGTCTTCCTGCCCGACGCACGGATAACCAGTGGATGCCTATGGATAGCACTCCCCCTTCGCCCTTATTAGCTCCGATCAGCATCGACAAGGAGGATCTGGTTAGTCAGGCGATGACTGTTCTGTTAGTGCTGGTCTGCCTGCTGGACAGCAATGATCGCCCCCGCTTGAACAACGGCCGACCGCCAGTTAGTGCTATAGAAATCTCCACTCGGCGTCAGGCAATAAAAGGGTCCACACTGCCGACTTAGCGGCTGTGCGGACTCTTGCGATTTTGACGAGAAGTTCAGTCCTGCTTGATCTCGGACTTGTCCTCGGCCCAGAGGGTGTGGAAGACACCTGGCTGGTCCACGCGCCCATAGGTGTGGGCGCCGAAGAGGTCACGCTGGCCCTGGATCAGGGCGGCGGGGAGCCTATCGGAACGCAGCCCGTCGTAGTAGGACAGAGAGCTGGCGAAGACGGGGATGGGGATGCCGGCCTGGGTGGCACGGGCCACAACACGCCGCCATGAATCCTGAGCCTGCTCGACAGCCTGCTTGAAGAAGGGGTCGAAGAGCAGGGAGCCCGGCTCACGGCCAGAGGCATAGGCATCGGAGATCCGGTTCAGGAACTTGGCACGGATGATGCAGCCGCCACGCCAGATGCGGGCGATGGCACCCATATCCAGCTTCCAGCCATAGACTCGAGCTCCCTCCTGCATCTCGTTGAATCCCTGGGCGTAAGCCACAATCTTGGAAGCATAGAGGGCCTGGCGAATGTCCTCAATGAAGGACTTTCGGGCCTCGGGGTCGGCGGCCAGATCAGCCATGACGGCCTTGGGCTGCGGACCCTTCAGGCCCTCCTGGGCAGCCTGGCTGCGCAGCTCGGGCGAGGAAGAAAGTCCCCGGGCGAAGACGGCCTCGCCGATGCCGGTCACGGGCACGGCAAGGTCCAGCGCGGTCTGCACGGTCCAGGTGCCGGTGCCCTTCATGCCTGCCTGATCGGTGACGATGTCGATGAAGGGCTTGCCGGTGGCGGCATCAGTGTGGTGGAGCACCTCGGCAGTGATCTGCACCAGGTAGGAGTTCAGATCCCCCTGGTTCCACTCTTCGAAGACCTGGGCGATGGCCTCGGGTTCCATGCCCAGGCCCCTGCGCATCAGGTCATAGGACTCGGCGATCACCTGCATGTCTGAGTACTCGATGCCGTTGTGGACCATCTTGACGAAGTGACCCGCCCCGTCGGTGCCGATGTGGGTGACACAGGGTTCGCCATCGACCTTGGCTGCGATGGATTCCAGGATGGGTCCCAGGGTCTTCCAGGACTCATCGGTCCCGCCGGGCATCATGGAGGGTCCCAAGAGGGCGCCCTGCTCGCCGCCGGAGACGCCGCAGCCCACGAAGTGCAGCCCACGGGCCCGGATGGCCTTCTCCCGGCGAATGGTGTCCTTGAAGTAGGCATTGCCGGCGTCCACGATGATATCCCCCGGCTCCATCAGGTCGGCCAGGTCATTAATCATCTGGTCGGTGGGGTCCCCGGCCTTGACCATGATGATGGCCGTGCGGGGCTTGGTCAGCGAAGCCACGAACTCCTGCAGCGTCTTTGCCGGGACAAACTGGCCCTCCTGGCCATGATCGTGAATCAGGGTCTCAGTGCGCGAATAGTGGCGGTTATAGACCGCTACGGTATTGCCGTGCCGTGCCAGGTTCCTGGACAGGCTGGCGCCCATGGCGGCCAGACCCACGACTCCGATATTGGCTTGAGCTTGTGTCATCACATCACCTTTCGACGGTAGCCCGGAAAGGCCGGGCACCAGGTTCCATGCCGTCAATTCTATGGCCCGGACCCGATTTGGGCCAGGATCCACAGGGTGAGATTCCACTCACTCAGTCCTTGTGGTGCTTGCCGCCCTTCATCTTGCGGGAGGGCAGGACCACTCGCGTCAGCTTGGGAACCGCCCGGGTGGAGACGAACAGGGGCTGCACCTCCACGATGGGGTTGTAGGGAGCCAGACCGAACCACTTGATCGGCGAGCCAGCCACCTTGCGAATGGCGTACTTGACCTTCAGCGAGAAGGCGCCCCGGGAATCAATCTTGGACTCGGGCATCAGGGCCTTGTGGACCAGCACATAGGTGACTGTGCCGATCTGCGGATCCTCGTCCACCTTGGGGTAGATGGAGGGCTGCTTGGGCAGTTCGCCGCTATCGATCAGCTCGTGCATGATCTGGTGCAGATAGGTGGCCACATTCTGGTCCACCTTGAAGCCCAGCCTCATGCGCACGCGGAAGAGGTAGTTGGTGCCGAAGTTCTCCACCGAATACTTGCGCGTGTAGGGAGCGTCCGTGGTCTGGACCGAGACCGCCCACCAGGCCCGGGCACGCTTGGGCCGGTTGGCGAAGATGGAGAAGAAGATGTCGGTGTCCAGCCGCCGCATCTCCGCGTCCGAGGTCAGATAGACCAGGTTGTCTGCATAGTAGGGGACACGGAAGTCGTTATGGAGCATCTCCAGGGCGGGCAGGCACTCCTTGGCCGTCATATGCCGACGCTGCGAGCGCTCCACCTTGGTGCCCACATCCCAGGTGTACATGATGTAGAGGATGGCCGCGGTCAGCAGCATGGTGAACCAGCCGCCGTGCATGAACTTGGCCATGGAGGCCATGAAGAAGAGGATCTGGATGGCCAGGAAGACCAGGGCGAAGAGCAGGGAGAGCGCCCGCTTGCCGTCGTGCCAGATGTAGTCGGCCAGCAGGACGGTAGTGGTGATCATGGTCACCGTCAGGGCCAGCCCGTAGGCGGCCGAGATGTGCTCGGAATCCTTGAAGATGGCCAGCACAGTCAGCGTGGCCGCGCACAGGACCCAGTTGATGGTGGGGATGTAAAGCTGGCCGCGAGTACGCGCCGGATAGCGCACCTGCAGGTGGGGCATCCAGTTGAGGCCGGTGGCCTCCGAGACCATGGTGAAGGCGCCCGTTATCAGGGCCTGCGAGGCGATGACGCCAGCAGTCACCGACAGAAGCACCGCCACGTAGCGCACGGTGGTGGGCATCATCTGGAAGAAGGGGTTGAGCCCGTCTACGCCCTGCAGGGCCTTATTGTCGCTGTTGCGCAGGATCCAGGCCCCCTGGCCGAAGTAATTGAAGACCAGGGCGACGTTGATGAAGGGCCAGGTGGCGTAGATGTTGCCGCGGCCCACGTGGCCCATGTCGGAGTAGAGTGCCTCGGCTCCCGTGGTCGACAGGAAGACGGTGCCCATGATGGTCAGGCCCACCGGATTCTGCGGGCTGAAGAGGAAGCGAATCCCGTAGACCGGGTTCAGCGCCTCGAAGATGGACCAGTCGTTGCCGATGCAGTAGATGCCGATCAGGGCCAGGAAGGCGAACCAGACCATGACCACGCTGCCGAAGACCTTGCCGATCCGCTCGGTTCCGCGCGACTGGACCGCAAACAGGATAAGGATGATCACGAAGGTGATGACCATGGTCAGATTTCCGTTTTCACGGAAGATCGGAGTCAGCACAGGGATGGTCTTGAGGCCTTCGACTGCCGAGGATATGGAGACCGCCGGAGTCAGCACCGAATCAGCCAGGAAGGCTGCGCCGCCGACCATGGCAGGGATGGCCAGCCATTTGCCATAGTGCCGGACCAGGGTGTACAGGGCGAAGATGCCACCCTCGCCCTTGTTGTCGATACGCATGGCCACCAGGACGTATTTGACCGTGGTGATCAGCGTGATGGACCAGAAGACCAGCGAGAGCATGCCCAACACGGCCGCCCTGTCCACACGGGCCATGCCGCCCTGCCCGGCCACAAAGGCCTGCATGGTGTACAGGGGCGAGGTGCCGATGTCGCCGTAGACCACGCCCAGAGCCACGATGCACATGCCCAGGCTGATCCTGTCAGGTGAGGACTGTACCCGCCGCCACCAGCGGCCCAAAGGACCCTTTGGCGGAGTGCGACGACGCTGGGCCGCCCGCTGGGCCTCGCGCCGGACCCGCTTGAGCTCGTTCTCCTCCTCGCGCGTGCGGGATTTGGCCGAGATCTTTGGGGCCTTGGTGAAACTCTCCGGGGGAAGTATCGATTCTTTCGTCAACCGACCCTTACGAGAGGCCGCAGTCGACTTCGCCGCTTTTTCGCCGGATAACCGGGGTGGTTCGTCAGCGCCCCTGCCATCATCCTGAGCCGCCATCTCATGCCGCTCATCCGCCATAGAGCCCTCCATCGGCCAAAGCCTTCACTCATCTACTTCTGGGTGCCGTATGTTGCTGTTCGCGCACACGTGCGACGACAACCGTAGCACTCTCCCCCCACACTCGGCAGGGGCGATTCAGACCGCGACACACCAATAGCTTAATCCCGCCCGGCAGCGTCTGTCGGACATCCCTCACAAGCCGTAAACCCGTCGCGTGGTGGCTGCTGTCGCTCGGGCCACCTGTTCCAGGGGGCAGTCCAGGGCATCGGCCATGGCTCGCAGGGTGTAGGGAATCATGTAGGGGGAGTTGGTACGCCCCCGGTAGGGCATGGGGCTCAGATAGGGCGCATCGGTCTCCACCATGATGTGATCCATGCCGACTACGGACAGGGCCTGGCGGATTCCCTCGTTGCCCTTGTAGGAGACCGTCCCGGAAAAACTCAGATACCAACCGTGCTCGGCGGCCACCTGAGCCATCTGCGCATCCCCTGAATAGGAGTGGAAGATCGTGCGCTCGGGAGCGCCATCCTCCAGCAGGGTCTCAATGACCTGCCGGTGGGCGTCGCGGTCGTGGATCTGCATGGGCAGATCCAGTTCCTTAGCTAGGGCGATGTGGTCCCGGAAGGCCTGCCGCTGGATCTCTTCAGCCTCCTGACCGGTCCGGTAGAGGTCCATGCCCGTCTCCCCGATGGCCACCACCTGGTCGGGATATGCGCGAGCCAGGCGGGTGACCTCCTCAAGCGCCTGCTCGAAGGGGACCTCATGCCAGGGCTGATATTTCAGTGGCAGTCCGTCCGGTCCCGGCACCCCTCGATGGCCGTGCAGGACAGCCTCATTGGGATGGATGGCCAGAGCCGCGTGAACCACCCCAGGATGGGCCAGGGCCAGGTCCACAGCCGTCTGCAGGTGGGGCAGTTCGCAGCCCACGTCGATGGCTCCGACCACGCCCACGGCCCGAGCCCTTGCCAGCTGCTGGTCGACCGTGCGGACGGGGACCGGGTCCTGCCCGCGCTCCCTGGCCTGCCGGTCCATCTCCTGGGCGAAGGGGACCACAGAGGCCATGTGGGTGTGATCGTCGATGACTCCAGTGCCTGCGGGCAGCGGCTCGGGGTCGGGAGCCCAGCTACGGTCGCGATGATGCTTGCTCATGGTCCACAGTCTAGGAACCCATACGACCCAATGTGCGACCCGCCCGGACGGCCGGCTCTGTCAAAAGGAAGGTCGGCAGCTAGAATCGCCCATGACGGCCCTGGAACGACCGGAACGGAAGAGCGAAGAAGCGCCCGCCATCTGTCCCTGCCAGTCCCCCGCCGCCGCAGTATCTTTGCCGAAAGCAGGAAAGGTGGAACATGTCTACGGATTGGCAGCCCTCATTCGAGGCGACCAGCGCCTACCTCTTCGTCCACTTCACCGGCCATGAACAGGCTGAGACGGATGAGCAGCTCTACTTCGCCCTCAGCCGCGACGGCCTGCACTGGCATGACCTGCGGGCCCAGGGAGACCCGGTGCTGACCTGGAGCGAGGGCGAGGGCGGCGTGCGCGACCCCTATATCGTCCGGGGGCCAGACGGCCTCTTCCACATCATCGCGACTGATCTGTCCGTCTACCACAGGGGCGGCTGGCAGGAGGGCAGGACCACCGTGAACGGATCCACCGGCCTGGTCATCTGGGATTCGCCTGACCTGGCCCACTGGGGCAGGCCCCGTCTGGTGGATGTGGCCTCGGCCATTCCCAAGGCCGGCATGGCCTGGGCTCCGGAGGCCTGCTGGGATGCCGACAGGGAGCAATGGATAGTCTTCTGGGCCACGGCTGCCGCCGACAGTGCTGAAGACCCGGCTGCAGCCGACCTGGCCAACGAGCTGGGTGACGGCATCAACATGTACTACGCCACCAGTGCTGACCTGATCACCTTCTCCCGCCCGGTCAAGTGGATCGACCGCAGCAACGGGATCATCGACACAACCATGCTCAAGGCGCCCGACGGCTGGTGGTACCGGGCCTCCAAGGATGACCAGATCACCCTGGAGCGCACGCGCAACCCCTATGCGGTCACCCATGAGCTGGTACGCACGGACGACGACCAGGCCTGGTCCTACCTATCCAATCTGACCGACATCTTCGGCCAAGGGCGCTACTCCTCGCGTTATCTGGAGGGCCCCGAGCTCTTCCTCTACAACGATGCCGATGCTGCCGGACCCGACGGCAGGGCCATGCCTTTCGGTCTGATCTGCGACCAATTCCTCGAGGGCCGGGGCTATCTGCCCTTCCGCTCGGCCGATCTGTCGTCCAGGCAGCAACAGGACTGGACTTTGGTCAACGACATGGACTTTGGCCGACTGACCAAACGCCACGGATCCATCATGCCCATCACCGAGAGCGAGTATCGGATTTTGAAGCGGACCCTGACCCGCTGACCCGCTTCTTGGCGGGTTCGAGCACATGGACATCCATGCCCGGCAGCCGTCCCCAGGAATAAACAGCGGCCATGTCTGCAAAGAGCGGCACGGCCAGGCCGAAGGTCACGGCCAGACCCGGCCAGGTGTAGTAGGCCCAGCCCGTGATCATAAGCAGGACCAAGACCATCAGCGAGCAGAGGGGACGCCCCACCACCATGGACAGGGCGGTCCGGGCCGCCCAGAGGGGGCCCTCGTCGAAGTTGGACCGCACCGGCCAGCTGAGAAGGACGAAGAGCCCGTACAGCAGGTTGAGCAGAAGGAGCAGGCCGGAGACCACCGGTGTCAGGGTGCCCATGTCATTGGTCATGGTCAGCCAGTACTCCCAGATCAGGAGTGCCCAGACCAGGAACTGGGGCCATCCGAAGCGGTTGGCCGCAGCCAGCTCTGAGCGCCAGGCCCGGTGGAAGGTCATCCAGGTCTGCTTGACCGTCCATGAGCGGTCTTTCAGGTCCAGCAGCCAGGTCCGGTACGTGGTGCAGGTGGCCGCCATGGAAGGGAAGAATCCAATCAGGACAAGTCCCAGCAGAGTGTGGGCCAGAAAGGCCACATGGACCACGAATATCATCATGATGATTCGGCATAGGAACTCGTATCCCACTGCGAAGCGCTTCATCGCCACCCCTTTTCTGGATTCCATTGTTCCCGCCAGAGCAGACGAACGCAACCCTCGTCGATCAATATGGGCAGGGTGACCAAAGGGGATTCGCCCAGATGATCCGGCCGCCACCGATCTCCGATGTACAGGCAGGGCAGGGCCGAATCCTCCGACAGGGGCACGATGGCGTCGCACTGCGACTGGTAGGTCTGCGTCCCCAGAGGCGCCACAGGCTTCCACGGGCTCCATGGCCCACGCAGGTCCCGCGAAACAGACACCATGTTGTCATTGCAATCCCAGCCGGTCAACTGCGAACCAAACCAGTAGTACCAGTCGCCCCGGTGCAGGAGGATGGGGGATTCATAGCCGAAGCGGCCGTCCTGTCCACGCAGACAGACCAGATCCTCCACCAGAGACAGGTAGTCCCTTGAGAGCCGGTAGATGTGTGTTCCCTGATCCCGGTCCTCGGAGACCAGATACCCGCTGACATCCCAGTCCTGAAAGGCGAAGATGTCACGGCTGGCATTCATGCCAAACCGCATTGTTGAAAGAGGCCGGAAGGGTCCCTCGGGCCGCTCGCTGACAGCCGTGCCCACATGGGCGTAACGATAATCCCCCTCGCCGTCCACATGCAGGTACATGACATAGAGACCATTGGCCGGACAGCGCAGGACCCGGGGGCGCTCCACGATCCGCTCCGGAGAGGTCATCCCACCCGATGCCCCCACTGGCAGAGCACAACCCAGGTCGCGCCAGTGAACGAAGTCCTCGGTGGCATAGCAGCAGATTCCCCCGAACCGGCTACCCCCGGTCTTGATCTCGCCATAGGCCAGCCAGCGGCTGCCATCCTTCAGCATGCCAAGAGCGTGCAACTGGGCCACAGACCCATCCGCCCGCCTGACTAGCTGCACACCCGGTATGAGGCTCATGGTCTCATCCCTTGACCGCGCCGATCATGACACCCTTGTTGAAGTATTTTTGCAGGAAGGGGTAGATAATCAGCAGGGGCAGGGTGGATACGATGATGACGCCATACTTGATCTGGTCAGCCAGCTGTTGCTGCTGCAGGACGTTCTGGCCGCCGTTGCCGCTGCCCATCTGGTTGGTCTGGTTGGCCAGCAGAATGGACTGGAGGACGTTCTGCAGAGGCTCCTTGGCCTCCTGGCGGATGTAGATCAGACCGGTGAAGTAGTCGTTCCAGTGGCCCACGAAGTAGTAAAGGCCGATGACGGCGATGATGGCCGAGCTTAGGGGGATGACGATCTTCATGAAGTAGCCGAAGTAGCCCAGTCCGTCGATCCGCGCCGCATCATGCAGGTCCTCGGGTATGGAGGTCTCAAAGAACGAACGGGCGATGATCAGGTTCCAGACGCTCAGGGCGCCAGGCAGGATGAAGACCCACATGCTGTTGAGCAGGCCCAGTTGCTTGTAGAGCAGGTAGTTGGGGATGAGCCCGCCGGCGAAGTACATGGTGAAGGTGAACAGGAAGAGCAGCACCCTGCGGGGCTTGAACTCCAGGCGTGACAGGGCGAAGGCCGCAGGCATGGTGACCACCAGGTTCAGAGCTGTACCCAGGACGGCGTACAGGACCGTATTTCCATAGCCGGTCCAGATGCGGGCATCCTGGAAAACCCTCTGGTAGCCGGCCAGCGTGAAGCCCACGGGCCAGAGCGTGACCCGCCCAGAGGAGACCGCCCCTTGATCGGACAGGGATGCGACCACGATGAACCAAAGCGGGTAGATGACCGCCAGAAGAATGACGGCCAGAAGCAGGGCGATGACGATGTCGACGGCCATATCCCCCGGCTTCAGCTGCTGTCTGGTGTGCTTGTTCCACGGGATGGCCCCAGGGTCCGCCTTGGGTGCCGGTTGCGCGACGTTGCCGCTAGTCATGATGACGCTCCTTATCCTGCACAATCAGAAGATGCTGGTGTCGGTGACCCGCTTGGATATCCAGTTGGCCGCGACCAGGAAGATGAAGTTGATGACCGTGTTGAACAGGCCTATGGCCGTTCCGTAGCTGAATTGGAAGGATTGGATGCCGATCTTGAAGGTATAGGTGGATATGACCTCGGAACCCGGCAGGTTCATGGCGTTCTGCATCAGCCAGACCTTTTCGAAGCCCACGGACAGGACCGAGCCCATGTTCATGATCAGCAGGACCACGCAGGTGGGCATGATGGTGGGCAGGTCCACATACCTGATCAGCTGCAGCCGGCCTGCCCCGTCCATCTTGGCAGCCTCGTAAAGGGACAGGTCCACCGAGCTCAGGGCCGCCAGATAGATGATGGCGTTCCATCCGCAGTGCTGCCAGACCTCGCTGATCCAGTAGATGGGCGCCACGGCACCGGGGCTGTCCAGGACGTTGTCCTTGCCCAGGAAGCGACCGATCAGCCCGGTATTGGGCGTCAGGAAGATGTTGAGCATGGCCACGATGACCACGGTGGAGATGAAATGGGGCATGTAGGTGATGGTCTGCGCGAATCCCTTGATCCGCTGCGAGCCGATCTGGTTGATCAGCAGGGCCAGAATGATAGGGGTGATGAACCCCAGGACCAGCGTTCCCAGGCTGATCTTGAAGGTGTTGATCATGGTGGAGGCAAAGAGGGGCGACTGGAAGAACTGCCTGAAGTACTGCAGCCCCACCCATCGGCCACCGGTCAGCCCCTTGGCGGGAACAAAGTCCCTGAAGGCCAGCTGGATGCCGTACATGGGCACGTAGGCGAAGAGCAGGGTGAAGCCCAGGGCCGGCAGGGCCATGAGCCAGAGCTGCCAGTATCGTCGGAAATGCCAGGCCAGCCGCCTACGCAGAGGCCAGGTTTTCCGGACCTTGTCGTTATCCACCACCTGCGCGTCGCTACCGCGCTCAATCGTTTCCTTGTCCGTACGCACCTTCAACCTCCTTGCCAGAGGAGCCGGCGACCGGCCATCCTGCAGAACCGACCGCCGGACCCCTATCCGCGCCAATCGGCTTATTTGATCTTGATGGCCTTGTCGTAGGCCTTCTGCCAAATCGCGGTGTTCTTTTCGATCTGATACTTCTTCAGATTGCTCTGGAAGTCCTTCCAGGCGGCATCATCCTGGACGCCCCCCTTGGCCAGCCAGTTGGAGACCACGGGCACGGCGTAGTTGAACAGGGCGGTGTTGTTGTTGGCCACGGTGTTCTGATCCGCCTCGCTGATACGCACATAAATAGGCATCATGTCCCGCTCATGGTCGTAGTGCTTATACTGCTCCTCATAGGCCTTGTCTACGGCAGCCACATGGTCCATACCCCGGTCGCCCTCAACGGTGACCGCATCAGGAATCCAGCCGGCCAGCCGGTCTTCCAGGGCCGGAATCTTGGCCGCATCCTGGGCCTGGTGGAACTTGTCGGTGACCCGGTAGGCGTGCGGGCCGGTCTTCTCAAGGTACTTATCGGTCAAGGAGCCGTAGAGCTGCTGGACGGAGTACTTTTCGGAATAAAGCAGGTTGATGACCTTCAACGCGGCATCCTTGTTGGTCGCATTGGCGGACATGGCCATGTGGTAGTCCTCGAAGCGGTTGGCCTCGCGTGAGCCGTCCCAGACCACCTTGTCAGCGGAGACCCCGTCGGCCGCAGGCACCGGGATGCTCTCATACTGCTGGGCCATGGCCGACCCGTAGGATCCGAAGGCAGAGTCGTCCCAGCCGAAGACCATGCCTACCTTGGCGGTCTGCCCGTCAGATTGGTTGCGGGCGTTGTACTTGTCGTCCTTGGCTGTGACCCAGTCAGAGGGGGCCCATCCCTTCTCGACCATCTCACGGTAGAAGGCGATGACCTGACGGAACTGGTCGGTCTGCATCCAGTTGCCGACCTTGCCGTCGCGAAGATAGATCCCCTGCTGCGAGGGTCCGGAGTTGAAATGGGTGACGATGCCGGTCGAATTCATCATCAGGAAGGGGCTCCACCAGTCCCCGATCTTGCCGGTGACCAGTTCCCGCGGGTTGAAGGCGATCTCGTCGGCCTTGCCGTTGCCGTTGGGATCGCGGGTTTTGAAGGCCTCCATGACCGTACGCATCTCGTCCCAGGTGGTGGGGGCCTTGAGCCCCAGCTTCTCAAGCCAGACGCGGTTGATCATCAGATGCTGCCCCGAGGCCAGGAACCCCTTGGTGCGGCTGGATGGCAGGACACGGACCTTGCCGTCTACAGTGACGAACTTGCGGGCTGTGGGCTGCTCCTTGAAGAAGCGCTTGACATTGGGGAGCTTGTCCAGGTCATCTCCCAAGGTCTCGAAGGCTGAAGGATTGCGGACGGCATCGTCCGGATTGAAAGCCCTGATGTTCAGATCGTCGATCTCGCCAGCAGCCAGCGAGGCATTCTTCTGCTGCCCCCAGGCGTCATCGCTGACTTCGTGCCACTGGATGGAGCAGTCGCAGTCGGCGGCCAGCTCCTTGGCCCAGGTCATGTCGGCCATCTTGGTTTCGTTGGAGTTTTTCACCACCAGAATCTTGACTATGGGCCGTCCCTTGTCATCGGTGGAGGAGCCCCCCCCCCGCCACAGGCGGCGAGAGTGCCCGCCATGGCCAGTGCCGACAGCGCGGCCAGGCCCTTCATCATGGTTGCCTTGGTTGTCATCATCAGTCTCCTTCTCCATTCCCGGCCCTTGAAAGGCCTGGCAAGCGGATCGGGTCTACAGGACCCCGGCTGCTTTGCCTACGCATACGTCTTTGCATACTTGCAGAGGGTGAAACCTGTCGTCATCCCATAGGAATCGTAACGATTTGATTATGCATTTCTCGCTGCCTCCTTGTCAAATCATCGCTGTTGTGGGCGCGTTCGGCAGGTGATGGACATAGAATTATTGCAACGATTCGATAGGCAGGTCGACCTGTGGGACCAGACTTGACCCGTCGGTTCCTGGTCAAGTTCGCAAGGAGGCGAAGCGGTGGTAACACTCAAGGATGTGGCGGATGCCGCAGGCGTATCCCCATCGACAGCCTCGGCGGCCCTGCGCGGCATGGACATCGTCAAACCGCTTACACGCCGCAAGGTCATCAGACAGGCCCAGCGGCTCCACTACTCCACCAACGTATCCGCCCGTGCCCTGCGCTCGGGCAGGTCAGGCATCTTTACCTTGATTGTGCCGGACTTGGAAAACGGCTACTACGCCAGGCTGGCCAATTCCCTGTCCAACCGGCTCTTCGCCAGGAACCTGAAGCTAATCATTCAGGTCAGCCAGTATGACAAGGCCAAGGAACTCCGCCAGATTCAGGAGCTACGCTCCTCCATGTGCGATGGGCTCTTCGTCTGCTCCACTCACAACAGCGCCCGGGAAATCCAGCAGGTGGCCAACGGGCTCCCGGTCCTGCTCTTCGACGATATGAGCGTGCAGAACCAGGCCTGCTACGACTCCATCGAGACTCCCAGCAGGGACGGGATGACCGCCGCCATACGCCATCTGCATGCCTGCGGGCGCCGGAGAATCGGCGTGGTGGGCGGCCATCAGGGAGCCCTGAGCGCCAGCCATGCCCTGAGCGTGACCTTGCGGCGGAACCGCTACCGGCAGGCTCTGGACACCATGCAGGACCTGGGCATGGATACCTCCCAGGCTCTGGTCAGCTGTGACTGGTCCACCCCGGCCGGACGACGGACGGCACATGCCCTGGCTCGCCAAGGCATGCCCTATGATGCCCTCTGTTGCATGAATGACGCCTTAGCCCTTGGCGTCATCCGCGGCTTGGCTGAATGCGGACTGCGGGTACCTGAGGATGTCGCGGTCACCGGCTTCGATGGGATTGAACCGGGCGCCTACTCTGTTCCCACCCTGACCACCGTTGCAGTGGATTTCACTGAGATGGCGCGGATGGCCATCTCCATGATGCTGGATCATGTCGGTCAGCAGGAAGGTCAGGAAGATTCAGCCCGAACCCCTCGCAGAGTGATTGTGGGCTACCATCTGCTGGAGCGAGAATCCACCCTGGGAATCCATGCCACAAACACGGTTCAAAGGGACCCGGAGACTCAGTCGAAATCCATATAGTCAACGAAGGCCCGGACGTAGGATACGGTGTCGGCTATGTTGCTCAGCCCCAGGATGGCATGCTTGGGCAAACCGGGCACCTGTTTCCAGCGCCATGATCGGGAGAGATCCAGACCCATGGCATGGGACGGGTTCGATACCTGCCGGCCCTTGGAATCCACCAGCACGCCTTGGCTGGCCAACCGCCGAAGGTCGCCGCCCTTCAACCCCTGCGAGGGCTTAGCCACCAGCCCGCGTTTGCACAGAGTCGGAAAGAGGCCCGCGGGGGCGATCACCATGTTGATCTGGCCTGCAGTGACCCGGGTCAGGGCCTTGGCCGAATCGTCGTAGCCCTGACCATTGAGCGTCAAGGTCGCCTCCATATCGACCAGCCGACCATCCTTGATTCCCTGGTCGCGCATAAATCCCTGTTTGAGGCGATCGAATCCCTCCTCATGGGCGCTCATGTTGAAGCCCTGAACTGAAATAAGCGGGTCCGGCGGCCTGGTCAGTCTGGTGACGACCAAGCCGATCAGCAGGGCCAGTACCAGACCAGCGGCCAGAACACCAGGAAGGAAGTGCTGGGCGAAGTAGGGCCAGCGCTTGGCCGGCGGCAATTGCCTGAAGATGGTCCATTTGGACTGTCCGGCGTGGGGATCCGCCGATGCCAGAACCCCCAGGGCATCCTCTTGATCGGAGCTAAGCCCATACCGATCGCCCTGATGCTCATCCATGCCTGACCTCCCCATCCGCGACGCTCACCAGCCCAGTCTAAATCCAGAATGAACAAGGGGCCGACGGAGGTGGTCATCCTCCGTCGGCCCCTTGGGCACCAGGCACAGCGGCCCACCCCTCAACGGGCCCTGTACCTGGTGCCGATGATGTCGGCCTTGTCGGTCACTTAATGCCTGTCATAGCGATGCCCTGCACGAAGCTCTTCTGAATGAAGAAGAAGATGATCAGCAGGGGCAGCGCCGAGATCAGGGCGCCCGCCATGACCACGCCATAGGGCGTGACCGAGGAGCCGTGCCCGGTCAGCATAGCCAGACCGGCGGTGATGGTCCTGGTCTCCGGGCGGCTGGTCATAATCAAGGGCCAGAGCAGATCGTTCCAGTTGCCCATGAAGTTGAACATGGTCACCACCAGCACCGAGGACTTGGCGTTGGGCAGGATGATCTGCCAGAAGATGCGGAACTCGCCGGCACCGTCAATGCGAGCTGCGTTGTCCAGATCCTTGGGCAAGGAGATGAAGAACTGCCGCATCAGGAAGATGCCGCCCACATCAGCCAGCCTGGGGATGATGATGCCCCAGTAGGAGTTGACCAGGCCCATGCTTGCCAGCAGCTTGTAGACCGGGATCAGCAGGGCCATGCCGGGGATCATCATGGTGGCGATCAGGATTCCCAGCAGGAAGCCACGCCCCTTGAAGTCGATCCTGGAAAGCCCGTAGGCGGCCAGGGAGTCGAAGAAGACCGAGAAGACCGTCACTGCTCCGGCGAAAATTACTGTGTTCATCAGCTGCTTGCCGATGGGCATCCGCTGGAAGAGCGAGGTGTAGTTGTCCAGCGTGAATGAGGAGGGAATCACCTTGGGCGGCCAGGTCTGGGTCAGCTTGTTGGGCGTGAAGGAGGTAATCAGCACAATCAGCAGCGGGAAGATGATGATTACCGTCATCAGGATCAGCAGGAAGTAGGTCAGTACCCTGGCCACCATGTGTCGCGCATGGGCCCTCCTGAGCAGCTTATCGTGCTCGATCGCGGTAGGAGTCGACTGGCTCATCCGATTTCCTCCTTCTCATGCTTGTTGTTCCAGACCAGCTGGATAACGCCGATGATCAGCGTCATGATCAGCAGGACATAGGACAGGGCCGATGCATAGCCCATCTTGCCGTTGCCGAAGGCTTCGGTATAGATACGGTAGACGATGGTCTCCGTGGCACGGTCGGGGCCTCCGGAAGTCAGAATGAAGACCTGATCGAAGACCTGGAAGGATCCGATCAGTCCGAAGATGACCACGTAGTTGAAGGTGGGCATCAGCCCGGGCAGGGTGATGTGCAGGAAACGCTGCCAGGCGTTGGCCCCATCCAGGGAGGCCGCCTCGTACAGGTCCGGGTTGATCCCCTGCAGGCCGGCCAGGAAGATGACCATGAAATAGCCGAAGTTCTTCCAAACGGTGATGAAGATGATGGTGGCCAAGGCCGTGGACTTGGTCCCCAGCAGATCCATGTGCTGGATGCCGAAGAGCACCTTGCCCCAGTAGGGTATAAGACCCAGGGAGGGCGAGAGGATGAAGCTCCAGGCGATGGAGGCCACAGTCAGCGAAATGATGTAGGGCATGAACAGGCAGGTGCGGAAGAAGCCGACCCCCTTGATGTCCTTGCGGTTGAGCAACAGGGCGAAGGCCAGGGCGACGATGACCACCAGTGGTGCGTAGGCGACCGCATAGATGACCGTGTTGCGGAAGTCGGTCCAGAAGTCCGCATTGGTGAAAAGCTCGGCGTAGTTGTGCAGACCGACAAAGATGCCTTTACGGTTGATGCGGTCTGTAGTCAGCGAGGTGAAGAAGGTCTTGATGGTCGGGTAAAAAACGAAGACCGACAGGACAATCAGGGCCGGTGCTATAAAGCTCAACCCGATTCGAATATTGCGCCTGGAAAGGGTTTTCTTGTTGTCCTTGATGACCGCGTCGGCGCCCTGCGCGGGTGGGATCCCAGTGGTAGTGGACATAGGTACTCCAAAGTGTCGCCCGGACGCCGGGCCCAGGCGACGGTCAGCCATGAGGGGACCGGCCGGCGGCGCTACTGGCCGCCAGACCGATTCCTCAGGGGCGGATGGTCAATCAGTCCTCAGCCTTGTACTCGTCCAGATACTTCTGGATCTTGTTGGAGGCTTTGGACAGCGAGGCGGAAATGTCATCGTCGGTGCGGGCGGTGTTCTGGGTCACCGAATCCAGGGTGGCCGAGATATCACCGAAGCCGCCCTTGAGGCCGGCAATGCCGATGTAGGAGTTGTCCGTATTCTCGGAGACCTTGGCGATCAGGGGGCGCTTGGAGAGCTCTTCGGTGGTCACGGTCTTGTTGTTCGGCGGATAGGCGGACCCCAGAGACCACATGACCTGATTGTCATGGTTGTTGTAGTACTTGAAGAAGGCATAGATACCCTTCTTCTTGGCCTCGTCCTTGACCTGCGAAGTGACCCACCAATACAGACCGGTTGAACCGGTGTTGGAGCCCTTCCTGCCATCGGGATAGACATAGGTGCCGTCTCCGTTGGGTACGGGGAACAGATCGTGCTTGATGCCCTTGTCGGTGGCTGCCTGATCCTCCCAGGGGCCGACGATGACCATGGCCGACTGGCCGGACTCGAAGGACTCGCGTGCAGCGGTGTCATCCATGCCGGTCTTGGAGTAACCACCCTTGTAGAACTCGCGCATCTTCTGCAGGAAGGCCTTGTTCTGCTCGGAGTTGATAGTGACCTTGCCCTTGGTGTCGTATAGACCAGTGCCGTTGCCCTTCATGAAGGCCGCCCATCCGGAGTCGGACAGGGCCATACCGTACTGGGAACCGTCACCCTTGGTCAGCTTCTTGGCCACATCCAGGAGCTGGTCCCATGTCTTGGGATAGTCCTGATCGGTCAGGCCGGCGGCCTTCCACATATCGGTGTTGTACCAGACTGTGGTGGGCGCGTAGCCCATGGGGACCGCGCACTGCTGCTTCTTGCCGTCAATGGTGAACTCGGTCTGCTTGGTCACGTTGGGCAGATAGTTCTTGGTCTCGTTGGAGGGATCGTCATAGAAGTCCTGCACGCACTGGAAGGTGCCGTCAATGGACCAGCCCTGGCCATTGTCGGCGCCGGTGGTGACGAAGTCGGGGCCATCGCCCGAGGTGACCTTGGTGACCATGGTCTCGCCGATGGTGCTCCAGGGCTGCAGCTGGGCGTCGATATGGTACTTCTTCTGGGACTTGTTGAAGTTCTCGACGATCTTCTTCAGAGTCTTGCCATCGGCCTCGGAGAATCCGTGCCACATGACGATGTTGGTAACGCCGTCCTTGCCCTTGGCATCCTTGCCTCCACTGCCAGAACCGCAGGCCGAGAGCCCCACGGTGCTGAGCGTGGCGAGCGCGATCGCGGCTACCGCAGCCTTTCTGATTGCCTTCATTGTCTCTGTCCTTTCGACATCAAGCAACGGTTACAAAGGAACCGATGACGGCCGGAACAACCATGTCCTGCCCATCTGGTCCAATGGCTTGCATCGCTTGGTCACGCTCCCAGATACGTGAACGTAGCCCACGCCTTTGTAAACCGACATCTTTCTAACGTTGCAAATTATATAATACTCGCTTCTCCAACGATGTACAAGCGTGTCGGGCATGGCCCGGCAATGCCGCTCAATGACTGCCGTCGGGAGGCAGAATCTGACGGCTTGTCGGAGTCCACCGGTCGTCAGGCAGGGGCCGTCCGAAGTCCGGGCCGTGGTTGGTCCAAGTGATCAGTCCGACCCTGGCATGCCGGTTGGGATCGAAGAGGGGGTCCCCTTCGATTTGAGTGTAGTTGCGGGCATGATAGACAATCAGATCCTGGCTGCCGTCCTCGCTGACTGTGAAGCAGTTGTGGCCGGGGCCATACTGATGGTTCTCCTCTGCCGTTTTGAAGACGGGATGATCGCTCTTGGTCCAGGAGGCCGGGTCCAGCAGATCGGCATCCTCACGGGCGGTCAACATGCCCACTGCGTAAGGGACCCCGGTTCCCGAGGCCGAGTAGGTCAGGTAGATCATGCCCTGGTGAAGCAGGACGGCTGGCCCCTCGTTGACCTTGAAATCAATGCATTCCCAGTCGTATTCGGGCTTGGAGAGCATGACAGGATCAGTGGCCAGCGTCCAAGGGTTGGCCATGCGAGCGATGTAGAGATTGGAATTGCCCGCGATGGCCGGATCCTTCTGGGCCCAGATCAGGTACTGACTGCCCCCGATCACCGTTGTGGTGGCATCCAGGGAGAAGGAATCGATCGGGGTGTGGATCTGCCCCTTCTCGGTCCACTCGCCATCCATGGGGTCTTCGCCGGTATTCTCCAGCACATACATGCGGTGGGTGGGCAGATCAGCAGAACCGAAGTCCTCCTCGGCGGCCGCGAAGTAGATGTACCAGGTCCCGTTGATCTGGTGGAGTTCTGGCGCCCAAATGTACCTGCTCATGGGACCGGACTCGTGCTTGCGCCAGATGGTGCGCTCAGGTGCGGCCTGCAGGTCATTCAGCCTGGCGGCGGCACGCAGGATGATCCTGTCATAGGCCGGGTAGGATGCAGTGAAATAGTAGAGGTCCCTGTGCCTGATGACCCAAGGATCGGCCCGCTGGAGTACCAGAGGATTGTGGTATGCGCTCATCATGTGTTCCTATCACGAAGACGAAGGTACTGGTCTGTATGACCAATATACAACGTTGAATATTATTGGACTGCTCACCCTTCGCCAGGCAATCAAGTCGAAGGCGAAGGGCGGCTTCGGTAGCGGCTCGTTCGGGTTCAGCCTCGGGCTCGGCGAATGGTAGTGAACACCAGTGCGCCCAGACCCAAGACAAGAGCCGCAGATGCAACTGCGACGGGAGCCGACAGGGCCGATCCAGTCGAGGGCAGACGACCGGTCTTGCCTCCCTTGCCGGACCGACCTGCAGGTGCAGGAGTGGAGTCCGCGGCAGGAACAGTCACATGACCGTTACCACCATCGGCATCCTCATGAACCTTGGCATCGGTCAGGGGACGCGTACCCCAGACGGCTGCGGCACCTGCTGCCTTGGAGACATCGGCACCTGCATCGGTGAAGACATCGCCGCCCAGCCCTGAGAAGAAGACGACCGGATGGCCTTGCTCATCAAGCTGTCGGCCCAGCCTGGCCCGATAGACGCCGTGCAACAAAGTGCCCGGATCCGCCGAGTCCACCTTTATGGTCAGGTCGCCGCCGGTCGCCGTCCAGGAACCCTGCACCTGGCCGCCCAGCCGACCGCCGGCCAGCAGGCTCACTGACACCGACCGATAGATGGTCGGGCTGGACAAGCCAGAACCCGCATAGTAATGGACCGGGTCATGGACCACCACCTGGTAGTCGCCGACCACTTGGCTGGAGGCGACCCTACCTACCGAATCCCGGTATTCGAAGGGTGTCATGACCAACCAGCCGTCAGGGGTCTGCACCATCTGCTTGACCCGGACCTGGTGCTCTTCCAGGTTGCCGTCAGCGCGCACGAAGCGAGTGTGGTAGACGTTGAAGACGCGATCTTCGTCAATCAACAGTGCGTTGCCTCCCTGGGAGGTCAGCACCTGGTCCTGTCCGGGCTGGGCGAAGGAGGAGTCGATCCGCAGACCCCGATTGACATCCAGATCATTCATTGCACGCCCATAGACTGCCGGCTTGCTATTCTGATCCAGGTAGGGGCCGGTGATGGAACGGGAACGGAATTCACGCATCTGGTAGCCTCCGGTCTGCCCGAGTCCGCCGTAAGAAAGCATCAGATACCACCAGTCGCCCTGATGGACCAGGGCGGTGCCTTCGCCTGAGTTGCCGAAGCCTCCGGCGAGTTTGTGCCCGTAGTAGGCGTCGGACTGGTTGGCCTGGGTGGGATAGGTGGCGGAATAGTCGCGCAGGCCGGTCTTGGGGTCCAGGCGGATCATCCAGATGCCCCCGAACCAGGAGCCGAAGCTCATCCACAGGCCCCCCTGCCCGTCATCCTTGACACAGGCGTCAATCGCATTGATACCCGTATCCGTGAGGCTGGCGTAGCGTGACAAATCGGCATTGGGGCCTAGCACCTTGGGCACGTCGGTGGCCGCCACGTTGGACTTCTGGAAACCGGAGTAGACCACCGGGCCCACCAGGCTCCAGTCCCCCTCGATGTCGTCGGCGGTCAGCAGGACGATGACCGACTTCTGGAAGGGGAACCCTCCCCCGTTCAGGCTCAGGTACATGCACCACTTCTTCATGGTGGCGTTGTAGTAGACCTCGGGCGCCCACATGTTGCCGGTCACATCAGGATTGGAGGCCTGCTTGGGCCATGCCTTCCAGATGGGATCCAGGATACGCTGGTAATCCCGGCTCAGATTATTGGTGAAGGGCTCCCAATGCTTGAGGTCGGCGCTGCGGGCCCAGGCCCGGTGGGAGCCAAAGATGTAGTAGCGCCCTCCGGCCTTGACCACGGAAGGGTCATGCACGGAGACGCGCGAGTAGGCGTCCTGACCGTCTTTGGAGGTACCCCTGACAATAAGACGGTAGTCATGCTGGATGGCTTTAGCGTCCAGGGAGGACTTCGAGGCCTTGGTTGCTTGCAACCGGGCCGTCAGCGTAATGGGGACATCTCGCTTGCCAGGGACCACATGGGCCCTGCCGGTGGCTGCATTGACAC
Source organism: Bifidobacterium sp. M0404 (assembly GCF_016101415.1). Classification (NCBI taxonomy): domain Bacteria; kingdom Bacillati; phylum Actinomycetota; class Actinomycetes; order Bifidobacteriales; family Bifidobacteriaceae; genus Bifidobacterium; species Bifidobacterium sp. M0404. Next base: position 241,288 of record NZ_JACFQP010000003.1, read on the forward strand.
TGACTGTTTCGGGAGCCGAAGAGGTCCAGCTCACTGAGGCGACAGTGGTAGAGACCGGCAGGTTGAAATCACCGTCCACAGCGGCTGGGACCGCCAGTGATGTGGCCTGTTGGTCGATCAGATCGACCAGGTCTTCCGAGGGCAGGGTGGCAGCGATCTGATCGGCATTCAGGGCCTGCGGATAGACGGCGAATGACTGCACTGCGCCATGGAAGAGTGCGTCACCTATGCCGGGATATCGGGACTGGCCGATTACGTTGTGACGGTGGTCGCCAAAGGCGGCGGGGTTGACCGTGGCTTTGCCCTCAGCCACCTGCAGACCGTTGATATAGAGGCGAACCATGTTGTCCTTGCCGTCGATGGTGGCCGTCAGCGTGGAGAAGCGGTCGTCGGGCAGGTTCTTGGATGCCGGCAGATAGGTCTCGCCCTCGCCATTGGCCTTGGAAGTGATGGAGGTATACAGGGATGTGTGGGTGGAGGCTGTCCAGGAGCCGACGGCCTGCTGACCGGTCCCCCCTAGCGACCAGAGGTAGGTCCAGGGACCTGAGGCGTTGAACCGATCGTTGCGCACGCGGATGGACACCGTGGCGCTGGCGTGTCCGCTCAGTATGTCATCGGGAAGCCTGACATAGGCGGATCCATCGAACAAGAGCGCATCGTCGGTCTTGACCGCCCCGGCCGGCCGGCCATCGGCGTCCATGATGCGGGCCGGGCCAAAGGATGAGCCTGAGACTGTATTTTTTGCCTCCTTGGCTCCTGGAGCAAGGGCTGAAAAATCATAGCCGAGCAGGGGCTGCGGCTGACTGGCTGACATCCCGGTTGAGGCACTGCCGCCCGCTTGGGTCTGATCCGCCCAGGCTGGAGAAGCGACTGTGCCGCCCGCCAGTATCATGCCCACGAGGGCCGCCGCTGCAACCCCTCCCCGGCTCCGTCGTCCTGCGTCTGATGACGATTGATGACGCATGTTCACACCTTTCCATATCGGCATCGGAGCGACCGCGCTCCGACCGGCCGGCCTCCATGGTCCGCCAATGCCGCCTCAAATCATTCGAGAACGTCTTCAGTATATTACAACGTTAGAAATCAAGGAACCCGGGACACCCGAAAAAAAAGAAGATCAACAATCAGACAGCGATTTCGTTTCCGGGCAGGGCACGGGTTGAATTGCGGACTACCAGCGAGGAGGACACCTTGCGGAAGACGTGCTGGCTTTCTTTGGTGTTCAGCGGCTGCACCCCGTTGATCCTGTCCTTGAGAACACGGACCGAGAGCCTGGCCACGGCCTTGAGCCCGGGCGAGATGCTGGTCAACGAAGGCGACAGATACTGGGAATCGTCTGAATTGTCGAAGCCGATGACCGAGATGTCGTCCGGCACCGACATGCCGTGCATTTGTATGGAATGCAGAACCCCTGCCGCCAGCATGTCGTTCAAGGCCACCACCCCGTCGGGGACGATGCCCTGGTCCAACAGAGAGTTCATAGCGTTGACCCCGTCGATACGGTGCCACATGCGCGATGGGGCCACCAGCCGGGGGTCATAGTCCAGGCCGGCCTCCTCCAGACCTTGTCTGTACCCCTCCAAGCGAAGGGCAGCCGAACCCAGCTTCTCGCCGGGGTGGGTGCCGATGACCGCCACCCGACGGCAGCCGGTGTTGATCAGATAAGCGGTGGCGTGCTTGGCACCCTCCACGTTCTCCGTGGCCACATGATCGAATTGGTCGCTGAAGATACGCTCGCCCACAACCACCAGGGGATAGTCCACCCGCAACTGGTCCAGGTCGTCCATGCCCAGCTCCAGCGGGCTGTAGATGAGGCCGTCGATCATGGATCGCTGGGAGCCGTGCAGGGCCTCAATCTCACCCTCGCGCGAGTAGAGGGTGGGCTCTACCAGCACCCTCATACCAAGTTTCTTGGCCTCTTCGATAACCAGGGAGGAGAGCTGTGCGAAGTAGGGCATGGTCAAATCAGGTATGGCCAGGGAGATCATCCCCGTGTAGCCCAGCCGCAGATTTCTGGCCGGTACGTTGACCCGGTAGCCCAGCTCCTCTATGGCCTTGTTGACCTTGCCTCTGGTGGCCTCGGAGACAAATTCGTAGTCATTGACTACATTGGAAACCGTCTTGACCGACACTCCTGCAGCCTGGGCCACGTCCTTCATAGTCGGGGTGGAACCACGTCCTGTGCCGGGGGAAGCGGCTAAACTCATAAGACCCTGACCTCCAAGGTTACCGTGGCGCGGGTGGGGTCGAGCTCCTCATCCGTTTGCATATCCAATACGGGCATCCCCTTAGCAGACCAATGTACCCGCCGTACCTGACTGTCGCGGCCAAGGTAGCGGTCCTGGTCATGCTCGGCATTATGGAAGACGTAGATCATGGTGCCGTCCTCGTCCTGGGACCACATGCCGTGGCCGGTGCCCAGCTGCCAATGGCCATTGTACTTCCCGGACTTCTGCAATGGGTAGTCCAGCTTCTTCCACACGCCGGGATCGCATAGATCGGCGCCGACTCCGGCCGGTGCAGTCACCAGTCCGGTGGTGTAGTCGATGCCCACCAGGGAACCGGAATAGATCAGGAAGATCCGACCGTCATGGACCACGGCGTTGGGCCCCTCGGCAATCATGTTGTCCCAGGCGAACTCGGGGACGATGATCTGGCGCGGCGTGCTGGTCAGACGGTCGGGGCGGGCCGGGTCGAAGGCGGCGATCCAGACCGAACCCAGCTGCTGCCAGGCGTAATACCAGCGGCCGGTATCGTGCAGGACCGTCATGTCAAGGCTGATGCGCTGGATAGGGTTGAGAGGGGTGCCTTCAGCCCGCAGGATGGGTCGGGGGCTGTCCCAGTTCTCAGGCTGGCGAGGGTCCAGATCCCGGCCCTGGTCGTCGCGGCGCAGCTGCATGATGTGGCAGCAGCCCGTCCACATGTCCGGCTTTCCGGCTCGATCGTTGGCGGTCCCATCCGGATTGGTCTGCGGACCATCGAAGCAGGGCATGAAGAGGATGGAGAGCCTGCCGCCGATCAGGTGAATCTCCGGGGCCCAGAAACAGCCGGTCATGACTCGGCCTTCGCTGTTGCGATCACCCCTGCGCAGCAGATCCACCTCATTTTCATGACCGCCGGCCTGATCGCTCAGGCCCTCGATGGTGTCGGCCACCCGCAGGGGCATGTGTGTGTGCCCGTTCAAGGGGTCGATGCAGTTGCCATCCGCATCCTCGGTGGCGATGAACATGAACAGGCGCTGACCCCTCCAGGACCAGCGGAAAATGGATGGATCGGCCCGCTGCCGGGCGAAGGGGACCGGATAAGCCGTCTGCCGCACCCGTCCGCCGATCAGCCTGGTCTCTCCAGAATTAAGACGACCCTGGGCCAGATCATTGGCCAGGCGATCTAATTGACTCTGGTCCCAATCCACCCCGCGCAGGGCGGTGGACCCGTCGCTGTAGAGGAGCCGTGCCTGGGCTTGTCGGACGGACTCCAGGCCGTCGCCCCGGGACACCTGAATCGGATCCACCTTCACGCCGGTGTTGTAGATGCGGCCGAAGCGTTCCAGCAGGCCACGCTCGCAATCGGGGCTGACCAGCACCACATTGCCGACCAGAATGCCCTTCATGCCGCAGTCCTCCTCCAAGGCGCGCCGCCGATCCAGGGGCAGGGGGTCACCCTGGGCCAGGGGATCGCCATCCTCCAGGATCTTCATATCGGCCACCATGCCCATCCGCATGGGGTCGTCCACCCTGGCCGTGCACAGCCGCCCGAGGTCGTCGTCCCAGTAGAGCCGGCAGCCCTGGCCATCGTTCAGAAGCCGCGCCCTGGGCCGGTGGACACCATGAGCGCCCAGGATATGGACCTGCGGCAGCCGTCGATAGGTCAGCAGATCAGGTGAAAGAGCCATTAGGAAGGAGTCAGCCTGGGAGCCGTCCGACTGGCCGCCCCTGGCCACTCTAGTGGCCAGAATTACGAAGGTGCCGTCCTTCAGCGGCAGCAGGAAGGGGTCGATCAGGCTCTTAAGGATCAGATCCTGCCCTGGGACCACCGCAAGTTCCTGGGCCGCCTGAGATGCCTGGTGAGCGTCCAGTCCAGGGTTGTGCTCATCCTCTTGCGGCGCCTCCTCGCCTGGTAGGGCAGCCCCGGCCGTGCAGGCCCCGCGGGCACTATCCGGCACTGCCTTGGTGGGCACAGCCGCAGCGAAGAAGATGCCGTAGTCGCCGTTCAGTGGCTCCCAATGGCCAGTCGCCCGCGAACGCAGGGCCAGGTGCATGCTCAGGGCGACATCCTCGTTGTTGGCCTCCTGCCGATCAGTGGGATGCCGGGTGTAGCACATGAGTGCAACCCCATCCCCAGATTCTCGTCTACCGTCCAGAGCATCCTCACCCATGACGATTCCTTCCGTTCGGCTTGCCGGCTTCAACGCCGACGACTATCGTTTCTAACGATAGAAATTATACATGGAGATCAGTCCGCGACGCCCGATGCCCGCATGGATGAGGCCGGGCTGTTCGCTCATCCGAACCGAGCCACAAGGCCGGTCATGCGCCGCGGGTCGTCATCGATGTCGATCGGGCTGTCTTCACGGAAAGCGAGGAACCATGAGAAGACCCAAACGCACCGGACGGGCCATGAAGGCCCTGACTGCCCTGACGGCGGGTCTGGCGGTGCTGCTGACAGGGGCACTGGGCGCCTGCTCGAACCAGCAGCCGTCAGCCAACGGCACAAAAACCGCCACCACCCAGGAACCCAAGCGTGTCTCGGTCCACGACCCCTCCGTGGTTCGCTCCGGCAAGAGCTACTACGTCTTCGGCTCGCACCGGGCCTATGCCCGCAGCACGGATCTGGTCAATTGGACCCCCTTCACCAACAACCTGAGCAGCGATTACAAGAAGATCTTTGCCAAGATTTGGAAGGACTGGCCCAAGCAGTCCTCCAATCCGGACGTGACCGGCAACATGTGGGCGCCTGACGTCTACTACAACGCCACCATGAAGAAGTGGTGCATGTACCTGAGCCTGAACGGGGCCGAACATCGTTCGGTCATCGTCCTGCTGACTGCCGACCGGGTGGACGGCGACTGGACTTATGTGGGACCGGTGGTCTACTCCGGCTTCACCCGGGCCAATTACATGAGCACCGATGTTCCCAAGGTGCTGGGCTCGGACCCGAAGCTGGACCGCTATCAGTCCTACACGGATACGGGTATCAATGCGATTGACGCCTGTGTCAAGGATGACGGGCAGGGGGGCCTGTGGATGAGCTTCGGCTCCTGGTTCGGCGGCATCTGGATGATCCGCCTGGACCCCAAGACCGGGCTGCGCGACTACTCCACCACCTATCCCACCCAGGCCAACCAGTCCGACGCCTACTACGGGCACAAACTCGCCGGAGGATTCGGCAACTCAGGCGAAGGATCGGCACTGCTGCACACCAACGGCCACTGGTACCTCTTCCTCTCCTACGGCAAGCTGGTGCAGACCGGAGGCTACCAAATGCGGATGTTCCGCTCGGACTCCATCACCGGCCCCTACCTGGACCAGCAGGGCAACCCGGCCATTGCCACCAGCGGTGAGGCCGACAACTGGACCAGCAAGACAGGCATCCGCCTGATGGGCTCCTACCAGTGGAGCGGGGACAAGAAGGGCGACATCGAGGTCTCGCAGGGCGGGAACACGGCTCTGCACGACAAGGACGGACGGGACTACGTGGTCTACCACACCAGATTCTCCGACCGCAAGGAGGAGCATCAAATCCGTGTCAGGCAGTTGATGCCCACAACAGACGGGTGGCTGGTAGCCGCCCCCTATGAGTATCTGGGCACCAAAGCCGGCGGCCTATACAGCGCCAAGGACGAGGTCGGCACCTATGAGCTGGTGGAGCATGATCCGACCATCTTCTTCAAGGGACCGCGCAAGGTGACCGACACTCACAGCACCCGATACCGGGGCGTGGTCAAGGCCGTGGACATTCGCCTGGAGCCCGGCGGCCAGGTGACCGGAGCGCGCCAGGGCCACTGGCAGGTCGACGACCAGGGACGGTTGTCCATGGACCTCAAGGAGGAAGACGGGACCGTAACCTACCAGGGAGTCTTCGCTCGGCTGCCCAGGGACAAGGATCACCGCATGGTCATGACCTTCAGCGCCCTGGGCAACAACCTCTGCATCTGGGGCTCCAAGCGCTGATCAGCCTCAGTGGGGATCCAGAGCCACCCAGACCACACCGTGTGCAGGCACAAGAGTCACCAACTCACGGTCGGCACCCTGTCCTTCCAGGCTGATCTGGGCGGGCTCCGAGGTCCGGCCCCGCCACAGGTCGACCGGGGTCCAGGCCCCGTCCGCCCTATCCAGGCCTACCAGTGAGGACAGGGCCGTCCTGACCTGCCGCGGGCGATCCCCGGTCCAGAAGACGGCCGCATAGACCCCGCTGGCATGGGCCGAGGGGGTTCCGTCGGCCCAGTCGCTGGCCAGGGCCCTCCAGACGATTTCCTCGCCTGAGATCTCCTTGCTTTGGTCATCCCCGCCCTCGACCGGCTCCCGGATGATCTCGCCATTGTCGGCCGATCCGGCGGTGACCTCCTCCAGGGCCGGGTTATCCAGAAGCGACAGGGTGGCCTCATCGCTGCTGGGAAGGTCGCCGCCCACCATCAGCGGCGAGCGCCCCATGGCCCAAAGAGTCAACATGGTGCGCTGCTCGTCGGTTGTCAGGAGGCTGGACCGGTCCCCGCCCCGCTCGGCCCGCAGCCCGATATGCCCCAGAGGCAGCATGTCCGCATCGGCCCAGTGGCCCGTGCTCTGCAAAGGTGCCCAGCGGGCAAGACGGGCGAACTGGGCGTAAAGGTCCTGCCAACGATCCCAGAGATCGTCCGAAATCCGCCAGAGCTGGGCGTGATTCCGCAGGAAGCCAAGATACGTGGTCGGCACCCGGGTTCCCGGGGATAGGGAGAGGGTCATGGGATGGCGATGGGCCTGCTCAGCCTTGCGGATGGCCCGGGCGTAGGCGTCAATCTCACGATCCATGAAGGGGACCTGCATGTCGTCCACCTTCAGGTAATCCACCCCCCAACGGGCGAACTGGTCAACCTGGGCGTCATACCAGGCCTGGGCTCCCGGATGGGACTGGTCCAGTCCGTAATTGTCGGGATTCCACGCACAGACATGGGCGGTATCAGCCACCTGGGCGGCGGTGTAGGAGGTGCCGAGGACGGGCAGGTTCCGCTCAACCGCCAACCGAGGGATGCCCCGCATGACGTGGATGCCGAAGCGCAACCCCAGATCGTGGATTCGAGCGGCCAGCGGAGCGAACCCCTGGCCGTCGGCCGCCGACGGAAACCGGACCGGGTCGGGCAGCTGCCGACCATAGTCATCCAGGACCAGTGGCGCCTTGGCGTTGTAGCCATGGGCCCTGGCGGTCGGGTCGTACCAAGCGATGTCTATGACGACCGTGTCCCAGCCCACCGGGAGCAGCCTGTCGCGCATAATCTGCGCGTTGTCCAGAACCTCCTGCTCGGTGACGGTGGTCCCGTAGCTGTCCCAGCTGTTCCACCCCATAGGCGGTCTCCAGGCCTTGTCCATGTCTTGCTCCTTTCTCGGTCCTTTTGTTTCAGTTCTGCTGCGTCAAAGGGCGCAGACGTTCATACTCCTGCCGGGTCAGGGACAGGACCCCGCCGTGTTTGGTATGGGGGCGCAGGTGGAAATCCTGCTCCCGGGCGTAGTCGAACCCAGCGTCCGGATCATCGCTGACCATGGGCCTGTAGCCTACTGAAGGAATCACGTCTACCAGCAGGTACCACCGGTTACGGGCATGGTCGGCATAGAGGGCCGGACCCTCTACACCCGAGGGGTTGCCATCAGCGCACCAGGCGGCGCCAATGCGCTCCTGAATGGTGGTCCACCGGGCCTGTGGCAGCCACCAGCGGGGATCGTCGGTGCTGTCCAGCCAGATGCCCCGACCAAATCCGTTGTCCTTGGTGGCCCGGTAGGTGCGCAGGCCGCCGCCAGGCAGGGGACGCTGGACCATGGTGGTGTCGATGGCATTGCGACCAGTATCGATAAGGACTCCCCCATAACGGAAGTGCTCCTGGGTGAAGTCGGTGGTTGACCCCCAGAGCACCCGGTCATATACCGACGGGTCGGCATGGTCGGGATCATCCTGGTCAAAGAGCTTGGATGACCAGTAGAGGACGAAGGCCCCCTGCTCCGGCCCCTCATAGTCGGGCACCCATAGGCACTCCGGGGCCCAGGCCATGCCCAACTGGACCCTGCTGCCGTCCTGCTGCAAGGACACATCCAGCGGCCGGGGGCCAGACCAATGAATCAGGTCGTCAGTGAACCAGATCATCAGCTTGGTGCTGCCGTGATGGGACCAGTGCTCCCAGCCGCTACCCTGCGACTGATCACCGCCGAACACCCGCAGGTCGGTGGCCATGACATAGACCCGGCCGTTGCGTGGGTCACGCACCATGTAGGGATCCCGCAGGCCGGTGGTGCCCAGGTGCGAGGTCAGCAGCGGCCTGCCCCCGTACAGCGGATCCCAGCTCAGAGGGTCGTCGCCCCGGGACAGGTCGAAGTAGAGGCGCTCGGCATACCCCTGGGGGTCTTCAATGAAGTGCACCATCAGATACCCGTAGGGGTCGGCTCCTTCGGCGTCCTTGTGAACCGTATTGCTCAACGTCTGCTCCTTTGCCCTGGCTGCCGAACCTGTCGGCTTTTGACTTGTCGTCGCTTATTTTACAACGATGTAATCCTGCTAGTCGAGAACCAATTGCGATGCATAGGCCAGCCTGCTATTGCGCAGAGACGGCCGAATCCTGCCGAACCTGGCTGCCCTGTCCTGCATCATCGCCAGGTTGTGTCGGTTGCGCCTGGTCGCCGTTGGCCGTGCGGATCATGGCGTACTGGGACTCGTGCAGCCGGTAGTAGGCACCTCTCTTGGCCAGAAGCTCCTGGTGGGTGCCATGCTCCACGATCTGCCCGTGATCGATGTAGAAGATCTGGTCCGCATTTTCGATGGTGGACAGCCGGTGGGCGATAACGAAGGAGGTCCGCCCCTTGAGCAGGTGGGCCAGTCCGGCCTGGAGGGCCTCCTCAGTGCGGGTGTCGATGCTGCTGGTCGCCTCGTCCAGGATCAGGATGCGGGGGTCGGCCAGCAGAACCCTGGCAAAGGCGATCAGCTGCCGCTGACCTGCGGAGAGGGTGGATCCGCGCTCCTCGACCTTGGTATCGTAGCCGTCGGGCAGCTCCATGATGAACTCGTGGGCATGAACGGCCTTGGCGGCCTCCTCGATCTGCTGGTCAGTGGCATCCAGGCGGCCGTAGCGGATGTTCTCGCGCACATTGCCGGTGAAGATGAAGGTGTCCTGAAGCATGACCCCCATCTGCCGGCGCAGGGATGCCAGGGTCACATCGCGCACGTCATGCCCGTCCACACAGACGCTGCCCTCGGTCACGTCATAGAAGCGCGAGAGAAGGTTGACGATGGTGGTCTTGCCGGCGCCCGTGGGCCCCACCAGGGCGACCGTGCTGCCTGCCGGCACATGGAAGTCCACCAGGTTGAGGATGTTGCGGCCTCCGGGCTCATACTTGAAGACCACGTCGTTGAAGTCCACCCTGCCCTTGACCGGCGGCAGTTCTATGGCCCCTGGACGGTCCTCGATCTCCGGGCGGACGTCCAGGGTCTCGAAGATGCGTTCCAGGTAGGCCGAGCAGGTGATCAGCTGGTTGTAGAAGTTGCCGATGTTGATGATGGGGTTCCAGAAGTTGTTGGCATAGCCAACGAAGGCGATCAGCATACCCGTGGTCACCTGCACGCCGCCCAGGCCGGTGATCCCCAGATAGTAGATCAGTGCGATGGTGATGGTGGAGATGTTCTGCACTCCTGGCCACATAAGGTACTGGATGTGCACGGCCCGCATCCAGGAACTGCGAACCTGGCCCTGCTGCTCCTGGAAAGTACGGAACTGCTCGCGCTCCCTGACGAAGGTCTGCGTGGTCTTGACCCCTGCGATGGACTCATGGATGTAGGCGTTCAGATTGCTCTGCTTGTTGGACAGACGCTGGTAGGCCCGCCGCTGGAAGCGCTGGAGGACCAACACATAGAGCACCAGCAGGGGCATGAGAACCAGGGACCAGAGGGTCAGCCTCCAGTCGATGACGAACATGACCACCAAGGTCAGCAGGAAGGTGAAGATGTCCGCGATCACATTGATCAGACCCGAGCTCAGGGTGTCCGAGAGGGTGTTGACGTAGTTGACCACCCTGATCAGAATCTTGCCGTGGGGCCGGGAGTCGAAGTAGGAGAAAGGCAGGGTCTGGATGTGTGTGAAGAGGTCCCGACGCATGTCCTTGAGCATGAGCTGGCCCACCTGGGTGATGGCCACAGTACGGTACCGCAGAAGGAGCTCGTAGACCACGATGGCCAGCAGAAAGACCGCACCCAGGGCGAAGAGCCGGACCGGATCCTTGGAGGGGATGACCGTGTCGATCATGGTCTTGGTCATGTAGGGAATGGCCACGGCGATGGCGCTCATGGACAGGACCGCCGCAAGGATGATCGCCCCCTGGCGCAGGTAGGGCTTCAGATAGGCCCCTATGCGCTTGATGTCACCGAAGTCGATCTGCTCCTCCAGGTCCTCGTCCTCCCGGAAGGTGTTTCTGCGCGCGGTGCCCGCCGAACGTTGCTTTTGCTGCTTCATCGTCTCACCTTGCCATGCATGCTGATGTGTCAGAACCCTGCCGACTGCCCGGATTGCAGCCCCAGCTGCTTGCGGTAGATCCGGTAGTAGCGGCCGTGGGCGTGGACCAGATCCTCATGGGACCCGCGTTCTACGATCCTGCCGTGGTCCAGGACCAGGATCAGGTCGGAATCCTTGATGGAGGAGATCCTGTGGGCGATGGTCACCATGGTCCTGGTGCCCTCCATCTCCTGCAGATGCCGCTGGATAGTGGCCTCGGTCTCCATGTCGACAGCCGATGTGGTGTCGTCCATGATCAGGATGGCCGGGTCGTCGGCCAGGGCCCGCGCCAGGCTGAGCCGTTGCTTCTGGCCGCCTGACAGGCCCACGCCGCGCTCGCCCACCACGGTGTCATAGCCCTCAGGCATCCGGTTGATGAATGAGTCAGCGCCAGCCATGGAGGCCATGGTCCTGACGTACTGCTCGTCGTCGCGGTGGGCTCCGAAGGCGATGTTGTCGCCGATGGTGTCCGAGAAGAGGAAGGTGTCCTGTGCCACGATGTTGACCTGCCGCCGCAGCAGGTCCAGAGGCCACTGCCTGGCGTCAATCCCGTCGATGAGCACATGGCCCACGGTGGGGTCGTAGAAGCGGGCCACCAGGCTGACCAGGGTGGACTTGCCCGATCCTGTCTCCCCCAATATGCCCAGCCGGGTGCCGGCCGCCACGTGGAAGTCGATGTCCTTGAGAATGGGGGTCTCCGGATCGTCAGGGAAGGCGAAACTGACGTGGTCGAAGCGGATGTCCCCACGGATTCTGACCGGGTCCTCGGTCTGCTCGCCGTTGACCTTGGCACGGACCGTAGCCGCCTGGACCACGCCGGCCTGGGCGTTCTTGCGCTCGACGATCCTGGGCTCGGCCGTCAGCAGCCGACGGATCTTGACGCAGGAGGCATTGAAGCGCTCCACATCGTTGATCAGCCAGCCGGACTGGCGCACAGGCCCGTCAATCATCCACAGGAAACTGTTGAAGGAGACCAGGGCGCCCAGGGTCATCTGCTGGCGGATGACCAGCCAACCGCCCAGTATCAGGGTGATCAGCTGGAGCATGTAGGAGCAGCCGTCCAGCCAGGGCATATAGGTGCGGCTGTTGCGGGCGGAGTCCATGTTGCGTTCCATGTAGTCATCATTGTGCCGATCGAACTTCTCGGTCTCATAGGGCTCGCGGACGAAGGCCTTGACCACCCGGTTGCCCTCGATGTTCTCCTCGACCATGGAATTGAGGGATGCCAGCGAGTTGCGGATGGCGTAGAAAAGCGGGTGGGCATGCTTGGAGAGCTGCCAGGTGAAGTAGAAGAGGAATGGGGTCACAGCCAGCAGGGCCAGGGCCAGTCGCCATTCGATGGTGAACATGACGGCCAGCGACCCGACGAAGAGACAGACAGCCTCCAGGATGTTGTAGGAGACCCAGGAGACGAAATGGCGGATGGCATCGGTGTCCGAGGTCATCCGGCTCATGATGTCGCCGTTGCGGGTGTGGTTGAAGTAGGTGAAGTCCATGTCGTGGAGCTTCTCATACTCGTCGCTGACCAGCCGATAGATGGTGTTCTGGCCGAATCGCTCCATGAACATCTGGTAGCCATAGCGGCAGACGCTGCGCCCAAGGGTGACGGCTATCATGGCGAAACAAAGCTTGGGCAGCCGGTCCTCATGCCCCTGGCCAATGACCTGGTCCACGATCATGCCCGCCAAAATGGGCATAAGCATGACCAGGACCTTATCCGCCGCAAAGAGCAGGAGGGCGGCGGCGATTCTACCGGCGTCCGGCCTGCAGTAGGGGAGAATCCATCGAAGGTTGCTGCTGTGCTGATTCTTCGCAGAATCGACGTACATTGGAGGACACCCTCACGTTCCCTGTTGAACTTCTCTAATCTGGTCTCTTCTCATTGCCGTGACCGTCCGGGAGAGTGACTGACCGATGGTGACGCCCGGCTATGTTCCTCGCCTCTGCAACGCCGCGCGTGTCCGCCCTGGATTCGTCAAGCGTTGCCTATTTTATTGGAGCCTGAACCAGATGCAACCCCGATAATCCGGGCGTGTCTGCATTAGTTAAGAGTTACTTGACCAGCAGTACAAAGGCATCCAGCCACATCGAGGATCGCGGATTCCCTTGTGACTTCACGCTGGCATAATGACGGTATGACCGTAAGAATCGAAGACGTGGCCCGCTTGTCCGGCGTCTCAACGGCCACGGTCTCACGGGCCCTACGGGGACTGCCCGGGGTGGGCGGGCGAACCCGGGAACTAGTCCTCCAGGCCGCCAAGACCCTGGGATACACCCCCTCCCCCACCGCCTCCTCTCTGGCGAGCGGGCGGACCCATTCCATCGGATTGATCCAGCCGGACATGTCGCGGTGGTTCTTCAGCACTATCCTCGAATGCGCCGAACAGACCTTCCGCAAGGCGGGCTATGACGCCCTTGTCTACTCCCTGCCCGACTACCTTGGTCCCAAACGTCAACGGTTTAAGGCACGGGACCTGGTGGGAAAGGTGGACGCGGTCCTGGTCCTCTCACTCTTCTTCGACAAGCAGGAGGAGGCCGAACTGCGATCCTTGGGTGTGCCGGCCGTCTTCGTTTCCGTTCGCCAGAAGGGCTACAGTCATGTAGGAATCAACGACGGGCAAGCTGCGGCACAGGCCTGCCGTCACTTGATTACGCTGGGCCACAAGACCATAGGCCACCTGTCAGGTCAAACCAATGACCTCTGCCCCTTCGCTCCCTCCCAGCGCAGACGAGATGGCTGGAAGCAGACCCTGACGCGCTTCAACCTCGAGTGCTCCGACAGCTTGGACGAAGCCGTGACCATCATGACGGCCTCCAACGGCTACCTGGCCACCAAACGCCTCCTGGACAGGCGTCCCGATATCACTGCCATCATGGCGTCCTCGGATGAGATGGCCATGGGGGCCATCCAAGCCATCCGCGAGCGCGGCCTGGCAGTGGGTCGAGACATCTCGGTCATCGGCATCGACGGGCACGACCTGGGCCGACCATTCGGACTGACTACGGTGGCCCAACCGGTACGCAAGCAGGGGGTGACAGCGGCCGAGGTCGCGCTGAAGGCCATCGAGGGCGACCTGGCACTGAAGACGATCATCTTCCCTACCAAACTGATAGAGCGGGCCACCGTCGGCCCCCCGCCCGCCGGTAGGATCCGTTGACCGGTGAACCTCCTTGGAGAGCTGTATCCAGAGGCCCTCGTTCACACCTGACGGGGATGACCATTGACGTTGAGGACCATAGACGGTCCTGACATGCGCTGCAAGCCCACACCTTCCGGCGTCACCGTCACCCTGATCGAGGTCCCCCTGATCAGAAGGGTGTATTCCAAAGAGGTCCACCCGTCCGGCAGACGGGGATCGATCCCTATGGCCGTTCCCCCCGTATCCCTCATTCCACCGAAGCCGCAGACCAAGGTCGACCAGACACCACCAGCGGCCGCTAGGTGGATGCCATCCTCGGTATTGTCATGAAGATTGAACACATCGGCGAAGAGGGACCGCCTGAAGTAGTCCATGGCCAGCTCCTTACGCCCCACCTCGGCAGCGAGAATCGACTGGGAGGCGGCCGAAAGGGTGGAATCTCCAGTGGTCAGCGGGTCGTAATAATCGAAGTCGGCCAACTTCTGCTCGGGGGTAAACCAGGAGCTGAGCAGAAAGAGGGCCAGGACCACGTCCGTCTGCTTAAGGACCTTGTGACCGTAGATGGCCAGGGGGTGGTAGTAGAGGAGCAGGGGGCGGGCCGGACAGTGTTCGAAGTCCCACTTGGGCCTGTTCATGAATTGGGCGTCCTGGGCATGGACCCCCTCCTGATTGGCGTAAGGCATGAACATAGCCTCGGCCATCCCCTTCCAGATCTTCAGGTCCTCATCACCGAATCCCAGGCGTTGACGGGCCTGGGCCAGGATCTCTCCGGTCTCGTCGGCCTCATCAAGCCTGTGGACGGCCTGTATGACGGCCATGAGGTTGAACCGAGCCATCTGGTTGGTATAGAGGTTGTCATCCACCAAAGCCGTGTACTCGTCCGGCCCGGTCACGCTGTGTATGTGAAAACGTCCGTCCGACTGGTAGCTGCCCAGGGATGCCCACATACGTGCGGTCTCGACCAGTATGTCAATCCCCTCTCGACCCAGGTAGTCATCATCCCCGCTGACTAAAACATACTGCATGAGGGCGTAGGCTATGTCGGCATCAATGTGGTATTGGGCGGTGCCGGTTGGGAAGTAGGCCGACCCCTCTTCGCCGTTGATGGTCCTCCAGGGGAAAAGGGCCCCGTCCAGATTCATGATGGCAGCGCGCCTGCGAGCAGCCGGGAGCATCTCATGCCGATAGTGGAGGATGGCCCTGGCTCGTGCGGGGTCGGTGTAGGTCAGAAAGGGAAGGATGTAAATCTCTGTGTCCCAGAAGTAGTGACCATCATATCCCGAACCACTCAATCCCTTGGCCCCCACTCCGTTCCTGACCTGGGCCGTGGCCTGGGCCAGCTGGAAGATCTCCCACCGGCTCACCTGCTGGATACGGCCGCCGTCCCCGGCAGCCACCTGCACGTCCCCCCTTCGCCAGAAGTCCTCCAGCCAGGAACGCTGCGCCCCCTCAAGACCGCCTGCCCCCCTATGACAGGCGCTGTCGAGATCCTCCAGGCAAGCCAGGACCATGCTCCTGGCATCCGACCCCTCCCGTGTGCGCACGACCAAGCCGCAATCGACCCCGACCGGGAGGATGGATGGGCTCCGGTAGGCGGCGTAGCGTCGGACTGAGACCCTTCCGCCTGCAGGCACACGTAGGTGCCAGACATCCTCCGGGAGGGCGGAGGTCACCATGGGCCTCGCACCTGGATCGCCGCCTGTACTTTCCGCATACTGGCGGACGGCCAGGACTGCGGTCATCTGTGAGTTGTTGCAGCGGTAGACATGGCAGACAGGGCCCTCCTGATCCCCGTCTGCGTCCTCCAGGACCTCGTGTATGCCGCAGCCGTCGACCAGGTTGGACTTCCGTGGATCGTTAGAAACCTGTCGACGGGGTGCGTTGCCGTTGATCCTGGCATCCACATCCACCGTCATTGTCCTGTCAGGTGATTCGATAATCAGAGTATAGAGGGCCAGATGGGGGTCGAAGAGGCAGACCATACGCTCCACCGTCACGAACAGGTCGGCCCCATCGTCGGTACGGTAACGCCGGACGTAGGATGATATCCCCCGTCTGAAATCGACCTTTTGGCTGGCAGAGACCGGACTGCCCAGTGGGTAGCCCTCCAGGCTCAGGGAGAAATCGGAGGCATCGGGTACCCCCTGGATCACCTGGCCGACACGGGCGAACCCATAAGCGGTCTCAGGGTGCTTGATGGTGAAGGTGTCATGGAAACCGCTCATGAAGGTCCCGCTGCCCAGGTCCCGACTGGGGTCCCCGGCCCCTCTAACCCCGATGTTCCCGTTCGACACGGAAAAGAGGGTCGCACTGTTGGAATCTCCCTCCTTGTTCTCAATCAGTGCCCAAGGGTCCACAGGGTAGGTGGTCGGATCCAGGTCGGCCGGCCTTGCCAGATCGGCGCGGGCGGATCCGTCCTGAATCATCTCGATCAGCTGGTCGACCACATGGTCGGCACCGGAGTCCAAGAGGGCCTGCCGACCGGCCCCCCGGTCCACACCGACAACCATGCCGAACCCCCCGGCCCGGCCGGCCGCCACCCCCGAAAGGGCATCCTCGACCACTACGGCCTCCTCTGGCCGAACCCCCAAGAGGTGTGCAGCAAAGGCATAGGTGTCGGGGGCCGGCTTCCCCTTGAGCCCCTCCCTGGCCCTTACGTTCCCGTCCACGATGATGTCGAAGAAGTTCCTGATGCCGGCGGCGCTGAGCACGGTATTGGCATTGCGGGAGCTGGATACCACCGCCAGGCGCTTGCCTGTCCCCATCAGGTGACGCAGGACATCCACAGTGTCGGGGTAGGGCTCGATCCCTTCCTCATTCAGAAGACGCTCGAATATGGCGTTCTTGCGGTTGCCCAGCCCGCAGATGCTGCGGACCGTAGGTCCGTCAGCAGGGTTCCCTTGCGGCAGGTCCATCCCCCTGCTGGCCAGGACCGCGGAAACCCCGTCATAGCGGGGCTTGCCGTCGACATAATCAAAATAGTCCTGATCCCCGTAGGGGCTGACGTCCTCCGGCAGGACCTGGTCGAACAGTTCTTTCCAGGCGGCCTTGTGCAGGCGAACCGTGGGAACCAGGACCCCGTCCAAATCAAAGAGAACAGCCAGACTCTGGACAATTTTCATGGTTGTGTATCCTACTCACTTGTTCTTGCGGATCAGATGAATCTGCCGGACTCTGAACAGGTTTTTTCAGCCCTTGACCGCCCCAGCCAGCATGCCTCTGACGAAATAGCGTTGCAGGAAGAGGAAGACGGCCACCGGGACGACCATGGCTATGAAGGCACCGGGGGCCAGAAGGTACCAGGCCGACCCGCGGGAACCGACCATGTCGGACAGGCGGGAGGTCAGCGGGGCTGTCGCCGGGGTGTTTCCAGCGAAGGCCAGCGCCACCAGCAGGTCGTTCCAGACCCAGAGGAACTGGAAAATAGCGAAGGATGCTATGGCAGGGACCATGAGGGGCAGAACCACTTTCAGGAAAATCTGCACATGGCTGGCTCCGTCGACCTTGGCCGCCTCGATCAGCTCCTTGGGTATATCCAGCATGAAGTTGTGCAGGAGGAAGATGGCCAGCGGAAGTCCGAACATGGTGTGCGACAGCCATAGGACCCAGAAGGTGTTGTTGAGCCCCCACTTCACATACTGGGAGAGCAGGGGAATCATGGTCACCTGGATGGGGACCACCTGGAGGGCGAAGACGGCAACAAAGAGGATGTTCTTGCCGGGAAACTCACACCATGCGAAGGCATAAGCCGCCAGGAGTGCCAGGGTAATGGGGATAAGTACGCCGGGGATGGTGATGACGAAGGAGTTGACGAAGTAGGCGCCCAGGTTGTAGCCACCACCCAGAACCGACTTGTAGTTGCCCAGGCCGAAATCCTTCCAGTGGGAGGGGCTCAGGCTGGTCCACCAGCCGGAGGTGGATATGGCCATCCTATTGTCACGGAAACTGGTCACCAGAAGGCCGACTGTGGGGATGGTCCACAAGACGGCAATGATAATGGAGATGGCCGAGCTCCAGGGAGAGGACAGCTTGTTCCTGGTGCGGATCAGCGCCTTTTCATGGCGGGTCAGTTTCCTGCTCATCTCACATCCTGCGACTTTCTCATTTGGTGGACGTTGAACACTATCAGGGGGATGACGACGATGAACATGATCACCGCCAGGGCGGCCCCCAGACCTGTGTTCTGGTACTGGAAGGACTGTGTGTAGAACTCGTTGGCTATCACCGAGGTCCCGTAGTTGCCGGCCGTCATGGTCCTGACCACGTCGAAGGCCTTGAGCCCGGCCATGGCCACGGTGGTCAGAACGACCACTATGGAGGGCCTGATCATGGGGACGGTCACATAGAAGAACTGCTGACGGGCATCGACCCCGTCCAGACGGGCTGCCTCGGTCAAGTCGTCAGGAATGGCCTTGATGGCCGCCGACAGGACGGTCATGGCATACCCGGCCTCAATCCAGATCATGACGAATATGAGGAGGAAGGTGTTCAGCGGTGAGGACATCAGCCACTGCGGGGCCGAGGCCGTCTTGTTGCCGAAGAGGTGGGCCAGACCGGTATAGACGGCGGACAGGAGTCCCACGCGCTGGTCATAGACGAACTTCCAGATGATAGAGGCCCCTACCATGGATATGGCCATGGGCAGGAAGATCAGGGACTTGGCCAGCTTCTCGAACCGGGTCCTGTCCACCAGGACAGCGTAGAGCAGGCCGATGGCCGTAGAGCACAAGGGAACCAGAACAGTCCACAGGATCGTGTTGATCAGAACCTGGACGAACTGAGGCTCGGAGAATATCTTCACGTAATTGGCGAACCCCACCGCCTCGTTGCCGTCACGCCCGTAAAAGGAGTCACGGAAGGTGACGATTGTGGGGTAGAGCAGGCCGAAACATACCAGGGCCACCGAGGGCAGGAGGAACATGACCGCCACTCCCCAGGAGGGCATCCGCTTGGGCAGGTTGGTCAGGAAGAGGATCAACGCCATGACGCCGACGAAGATGAGGATGGCCAGAAGCATGGCCAGGAGTTTGGACAGGTTGCTATCCGGATGCAGAATGAAATCCATGGTTGTAAGATGCCTTTCTCAGGCCACCCCCTCCACAGCCGGAGCTGGTGGAGAGGGTGTGCACTCTTTACCGTGCGTCGGGGTGGCACAGGGCCTGACTATGACTTATGGAGCTGTGGGCCTTGGGGCGCCCCGAGGGAACACGAACTCACTTGACGTCGCTGGGCCAGGATTCCTCGACTGCGTCGAGCACCTGCTGCTCGGACTTGTTCTGGGCGAAGTAGGCTATCATCTGCTTCCAGAAGGAGCCCGTACCCACCTCGGCAGGCATCATGTCTGAGGCGTCGAAACGGAAGGTGGTTCCCTCGGCAGTCAGAGACTCATAAGCCAGCTTGTCGATGGGCTTGAGATTCTTCTCGTCCAGTCCGGTGTTGGCCGTAATCCAGCCCGTCATGGCCTTGGCGCGTGCATTGGCGTATTCAGGCGATGAGAGGAACTCTTCGAACTTCTGCACCTCGGGCTTGTCGGAGAAGGCGATGGCGAAGTCACCCCCGCCAATCATGCTCTTATGCTGGGCATCCTTGCTGGGCATGGGGAAGGCCCAGACATCCCCGTCCTTGGCGATCTTGATATCGGGGTTGGCTGTCTGGTAATTGCTCTGATAGAAAAGAGCCATGTGCATGAGGTAGCCCTTGCCATCCACCAAGGGGGTGCCGGCATCCTGCCACGCGGTAGAGGCTATGGACTGGATGTCGCCGAAACCACCGTTGACGTAGGCCGGATCCTTCAGGATCTTGCCGATTTCCTTGAAAGCGGCCAGAATCTTGGGATCGTTGAAGGGGATTGTGTGGTCGACCCACTTGTTGTAGGTGTCGGCATCGGTAAACCGCAAAACGGCATCCTCCAGCCAATCGGTGCCGGGCCAGCCGGAGTCGGCTCCGCCCTCCAGACCCACGGACCAGGGCTTGACCGATGTATCCCCCTTGTTATCATCGGCGATCTTCTTGGTCAGGTCCATCATCTCGTCCCAGGTGGTCGGGACCTTGTAGCCCTTTTCCTTGAAGGCCTTGGGCGAGTACCAGATGAAGGACTTGGCATTGGCATCCACCGGGATGGAGACCAGCTTGCCACCCAGGGTGGAGTAATCCTGCCAATCCTTGGAGTAGTACTTCTTCACATTCGCAGCAGCCTTGGCGGGGACATCCTTGACCTTGCCCGTGGCCACCATGTTCTTGATCATTCCCAGCTGAGGCATGATGGCCACATCCGGAGCGGAACCGGCCTTGACGCGGACTGGGAGCTGTGCGGCCATGTCACGCGAACCTTCGTGCTCCACCTTAGCTCCGGTACAGTTGGCGAATTCGTTGAAGGCCTTGACCGTAGCATCCCCCTCCTGGTCGATCCAGGGGGTGTAGGTGGAGATCTTCTTGCCGCTCAGGTCACCATACTTCTTGTAGGCAGTGCAACTGGCCGAATCGGCCTTCTTCGAACCATCGCCGGAGCCGTTGCCTGAGCCGCAGCCGACCATGCCGAATAAGGTGGCTGAACTAACCACCAGGGCCAGCCCCTTCATTAACGTTGTCCTTCTCATACTTCTCCCACTACGTTGTGTTCGTGAACGTATACAGACAGCTCCTATATTCAGGACCCACCATCCGTATGACAGTTCCTTCAGCGTCTTTGCACATTATTTCCGTACGGGTTCGCGACCCCGGCCGGACGCTTCCATGCGCATCTCTCAGTATAAGTACAAATATAGGTCATTGCAAGCGCTTACTCTGTTCTGTTCATTGGAAATGCACCGGATTACGGTAGGGCGGGAACAGCCGTGAACCTCGCAACCATAAGTGCAATGGCAAGGTCAGGATAAAGAGAAACCCGACGGCAAGGAACCGTCGGGTTGAGAGAGAAGAAGGGATTCAGTTATGAGGCCCAGGGAGGAGCCCCGCCGGTCATCACTTCAACCGGCACGATTTATACAACCATGGCTTTCTGCAAGTCCGGGTAGGATAAGCTCAAAGTTCCCTGTGAATCCTGTGCCCCTGCATGCACCTGGTCTTCCTCCCGTAGGTCCGGTCAGGGCCCGGGAAAGGCGGCCAGGAATCCAGAAAGGCACAGTGGAGGGGGGGGGGGGGTCAGCCTTCCTCAGATTCGTTTTCCGCAGTCTTCAATTTGATCTGCTCGGCCTCGAAGCGTGCCTTCTCCTTAGCCTTGCGCTCGTCCGACTGGGCCTGGAACCGATCCAGCTCCTCCTGCACGGCCTCCTTGGGGATTTTGGCGAAGATGGGAGCGGGTCTGGCGATCAGGGCCCCCTCCTTTACAGGCTCGCTCCTCCAGGGGTGCACATTGACGCCCAGCTGATAGGTGCCAGTGATGATCGGGTAAGAGAAGCCGGGCTTGTCCAGGTCCTGGACCTCCTCCAGATGGGGCAAAGGGGAGAAGGTCCCCTCACCGCCCATGGTTTCGTAGACCTTCTGGGCCGAGTGTGGCAGGAAGGGGGCCAGAAGGGTGTTGGCGTCGCAGACAGCCTGGGCGGCGGTGTGGAGGACGGTGGCCAGGCGGTCCTGGTCCTCCTTGATTTTCCATGGTTCCTGTGCCGATAGGTACTTGTTGATATCGCTGACCAGGGCCATAGCCTCACCCAAAGCGGCCTTCTGGCGCTGGCGCTCGATCAGGGATCCCACAGTGTCGAAGGCCGACCGGGACTCCTCCAGGAGAGTCCGGTCCTCTTCAGTCAGCCAGCCTTCTTCAATGTGAGGGATCTGACCGAAATCCTTGTTGAGCAGGTTGGCAACGCGATTGACCAGGTTGCCCCAGGAGGCGGCCAGCTCCTCGTTGTTGTGCCGGACGAACTCCGCCCAGGTGAAGTCCGAGTCCGAAGTCTCCGGCCCGGCAATGGAAATGTAGTAGCGAACTGCATCGACCGGGTAACGTGCCAGGATGTCCTTGACGTAGATGACGATGCCTCGGGAGGAGCTGAACTTCTTGCCCTCCATGGTCATGAACTCGCTGGCCACCACCTGCTCAGGCAGGTTGAGCTCGCCGTAGGGCCCCGGCTCTCCTCCCTTGGATCCCTGGCCGTTGTAAGCCAGAATCTCCGAGGGCCAGATCTGCGAGTGGAAGGTGATGTTGTCCTTGCCCATGAAGTAGTAGCCCAGGGCCTTGGGATCATTCCACCACTTGCGCCATGCCTCAGGATCGCCCTGACGGCGGGCCCATTCGATGGATGCCGACAGGTAGCCGATGACGGCGTCGAACCAGACATAGAGTTTCTTGTTGGGATCGTCGACCCACCCGTCCACAGGCACGGGAATGCCCCAGTCGATGTCTCGGGTGATGGCCCGCGGCTTGACCTCCTTGAAGAGCCCCAGGGAGAAGTTGAGCACGTTGCTGCGCCAACCCTTGCGGGTTTTCAACCAGGCCAAGTTGGCCTCGGCCAGGGCAGGAAGATCCAGGAAGAAGTGCTTGGACTCCTCAAAACGGGGCGTCTCCCCATTGATCTTGGACACAGGGTTGATCAGTTCGTCCGGATCCAGCTCGTTGCCGCAGTTGTCGCACTGGTCGCCGCGAGCGCCATCGGCACCACAGATGGGGCAGGTCCCCTCAATATAGCGGTCCGGCAGGGTTCGTCCGGTGGAAGGCGAGATAGCCACCTTCTGTTGACCCTCGTAGATGTAGCCATTGGCCCGGCACTGGCGGAAAAGCTCCTGCACCACCTTCTCGTGATTGCCGGTCGTGGTCCTGGTGAAGAGGTCATAGCTGAGTCCCAGATCGCACAGGTCCTTGACGATGACCCGGTTGTAGCGGTCGGCAATCTCTTGTGGGCCTACTCCTTCGGCATCAGCCTCCACCAGGATGGGAGTGCCGTGCTCGTCGGTCCCCGAAACCATAAGGACATCATTGCCCTTCATGCGTTCGTAGCGTGCATAGACATCCGAAGGGACGCCGAACCCAGCGACGTGGCCGATGTGACGGGGCCCATTTGCATAGGGCCAGGCGACGGAAACAAGGATATGACTCATACCAGCAAGATTATCGGCTTAGGCCTACAATCCCCCGCCTCATCCACAAGACTGCCGGCTGTCAAGCAGATTATCCACAAGTTCACAAATTTAGGCCTCCTTCAGGCAAGCCCGGATACGGCCCTTTACAGTCGAACCATGAATCGAGAACACGTCCTCGGGGGAGCGACGTGGGCGCCTGCCACTACCCTTGGCGCCAGCCGCACCCTTAGAGCTACAACCAAGCCGCCAGGCCGGGCACCGCTCGTCGACACCGCTCAGCAGTGTTTCGGGCCACGATACGGAACAGGCCCAACGCGCACCCGTGGCCGTCCGCCTACGACCGAATTCGGAACCCCGGTTCCTGAGCCCAAACCGCTGCCCAGTCTGATTCAGATCGGAGATCTGCCAGGTCCGCTCAGCCTCAGCCTGCTGGTGAACGAGGGAGTCGTGACCTGCCTGGACCGATCCTGTTGCTACCTGAACGAACAGGCGGAGGGACTCTACGGTCGCGCCTCGATTGTCATGTCCATGGTCCCTTACGGTGCAGCAGCATGCGGCGGACTGGCGCTCTGGGTATGGATCAACGGCCATTTCCCCGATGCTCTGGACATCATCTCCAACTCCCACTTCCGCACGCCGGTTTACGGCAGGCCCCTTCGCCCCCATCAGCGACAGCTGGATGCCCGTTATCTGATGAAGCTTGGGCGGCTCTGGGTGACTTCGCCGCTCTGGACGGCCTGTGATTTGGCCTGCGAGCCCACGGGCCAATGCAACGGTGAGGACATCATGGCGGTTCTCCATGAGCTCATGGAGCGGTATCATGTCAGCTGCGGATCCTGCGAGGCGCTTCTGTCCTCCAACCCCCGATGGCCTGGCCACGCTCAAGGACTGGATACCATAAGACGGCTCAAGGCGATCCTATGAATAAGGCGATGAGGGACGGCCGACGTAGTCATGGCCATCATCGGCACCTGGATAGGATCAGACACCGTCGTGAATCCTCCGCTACTGAACGCATGACCCGGCTCATGACTGCCATCAGCAGCCGGTCGCACCCCTCAACGGAAGACGATTGGAGTCAAGACGAACCCAATAGCCTCGAACCAATGGCCGAGGGGCGGGCCCCACCGCCAGAGCCTCCCTTGGTGCCAACGGCACTGATGGCCACAGACCCCGAGACCGACCCGAGCATCCTCTGGACCATCGCCCGAGAAGAGCCCCGGCTGCGCCGGTGGCTGGTGGCCAATCCCGCCGCTTCGCCGGCACTGCTGGAAACCGTCTCACAGCTGGGTGGGCCCGGTGTGCGCAGAGCACTCGAGGTGCTGCTGGATGAAGGGGACGGGAATCAGTCCTCCTTATCCTCTTCAACGGCCAAGGCATAGATCCGCTTGCGATTAGGCAGGCTGCCATCGGCCAAGGGATGCTCGGCAGCCACCCGGGCGATAGCCTCCTTGAGCCGCAGATCCTCAGATCTAGCCAGTTCGCGTGCCAGGTCTGCCAACTGCCGATCATCCATGGCCTCAGGGTCGTTGCGCCTGGCCTCCAAAGCAGAAGCACCGGCCACGACCAGGACCATCTCCCCCCTGGGGGGATCCTCCTGGAGGGAGCGCACAATGTCGCCGACGGTACCTCGCCGGATCTGCTCATGCTCCTTGGTCAGCTCCCTGCAGAGGGCCATGAGCCGGTCGGAGCCGAAGACCTCCTGAAGGTCCTGCATAGCCTGATCAATGCGGTGGGGTGTCTCGTAGAAGACCATGGTCCGCTCCTCGCTGCGCAGAGTGCGCAGATGCCGCAACCGCTCCTGATGTCGGCGGGGAAGAAACCCTTCGTAACAGAAGCGGTCAGTCGGCAGACCGGAGAGAGCCAGAGCGTCCAGCACAGCGCTGGGGCCGGGAGCACAGGTGACCGGTATGCCTCGCTCGATGGCCCGCCTTACGATGGCCATGCCCGGATCGTTGATGGTGGGCATACCCGCATCCGAGACCACCAGCACGCAGGCTCCGTCACGAACCTGATCCAAAATGGGATCGGCCATCCGTCGCTCATTATGATCGTGATAGGCCATAACCCTGCCGCTTACACGCACGCCCAATCGGTTGGCCAAGTCGTAGAGCCGCCGCGTGTCTTCCGCAGCAACCAGGTCCGCCGACTGCAGGAGCTCCACCAAACGTTTCGAGGCATCGGCGACATTGCCAATAGGCGTGGCCGCCAGCACTACCGTTCCACGTGAAACACTAGGTGGAATCGGCTTCTCATGACTTTCTCTGCCCTGCATATGTCCATCGCTCCGGCCATTCGTGCTGCTCATGCCTTTAGTATGGCCTAATCTAGGGGTGATGACATCTTTGGCAGGGCTTTCTTCGCAGCATCGCTCCTCCAGACACGGCAGGCACGCCGCCCACCGGTCCGGTCGCCCTGTCATGCTATCTATCTTCAGCTCGCCCATGGGTCAGCACACCAAGGGTCGGGTCAACCGGATCCACAGGCCCTCCCGTCGGCAGAGCGGCTGGTTGGCCTGCATACTCATGGCTCTTTTAGGCGGGCTCTTGCGGTTTGTGCGGCTAGGCAGCCCCCGGGCCATCGTCTTCGACGAGACATATTACGTCAAAGACGCCTGGACCATGCTGATGACCGGCGAGCCACGCAACTGGCCAAAAAAAGCCGGCCCGCTGAACCTACCCATCGACCAGATCTTCGCCCAGGGGCAGACAAGCGACTGGCTGCCCCAGGCCGAATACGTGGTTCACCCGCCGGTGGGCAAGTGGTGCATCGCCCTGGGTCTCAAACTGTTCGGCGGAGCAGGCAATCCCTTCGCCTGGCGAGTGGCCACCGCTCTGGCCGGCACCATCGCCATCCTGCTGCTCTGCCGTGTAGCTCTGCGCCTCTTCCACAACCTGCCCATCGCCCTGACGGCCGGCTTCCTCATGGCCATAGACGGTCTGGGCATCGTCATGAGCCGCACCGGCCTGCTGGACAACTTCGTCATGATCTTCGTTCTGGGAGCCTGGCTGTGTCTGATGGGCCATCGGGACTGGGCCAGGGCCAGGCTGCGACAATCCTGGGCAAAGGACCAGGCTGATTTCCGCCTGCACTACCGGGTTAAGGTCATTCAGTCACAGGGACAGCAGGGGCAGAAAAGCCGTGTCGAGCTGCCCGTGGCCACCACCGGCCCCTTCATCGCCTGGTCCTGGTGGCGGACCGGAGCCGCCCTGCTGCTGGGCCTAGCCACCGGGACCAAGTGGTCGGGCGCCTACTTCTTCGCCGTCTTCGCCCTGATCTCGGTGCTCTGGGATGGCTGGGAGCGTCATCAAGCAGGGTATGGATCCTGGCTGCAGAGCGCCGTGTTCAGGGACGGGCTGCCAGCGGCCTTGCTTATGATCCCCATCTGGGCGGGCACCTATTTGGCCTCCTGGACGGGATGGTTCCTGCACGACGATTCCTTCATGCACAATTGGGCGGCCCAGCACCCTGGCCAGGGTCTGACCTGGCTGCCGGAGGGACTGCGGTCCCTGGCTGAATACCACCGGCAGATGTGGCGCTTCCACACCACCCTGCATACCCGCCACCCATACATGGCCAACCCCCTGACTTGGCCCTTGCAGGTCAGGCCCACCAGTTTCTACTGGCAGAAGCTCACGGGCTTCCCCGGCCTGTGCGGACTGGCCAAGGACTCCCCCTGCGTAGCCGCCGTCACATCCTTGGGCAATCCCCTGACCTGGTGGCTGGGCAGCATCTGCATGATCCTAGCCATCGTCATCGCCGTCGTGGTCAAGCACGGAGATTGGCGGATCTGGGGGGTCCTGGCAGGCATGCTGGCCGGCTGGCTGCCCTGGATCCAATACATGAACCGGACCACCTTCACTTTCTATTCCATCGTCATCCTGCCCTGGATGATCCTGGCCATCTGCTACGTGGTCAACTGGCTGCGGCAGAACTCGGACATCGTCCTCTACCGGCAGACCATGATCATGGGCCTGACCCTGCTGGGCCTGACCTCAGTCTTCTTCTACCCGCTGTGGACCGCCATGCCCATCCCCTATGACTTCTGGCGCATGCACATGTGGCTGTCCAGCTGGATCTAAGACAAAGAAGGCGGTCGGACAGCGATGCCCAACCGCCTTGCAGTAACCTTTGTATGCCTTGTATGCCGTCTTGCTCAGACTGCGCGATCACGGATGATTTGCGCGTAACGCAGACCGGAATCCTTCCAGATCCGCTCCTGGGTGTCATAGTCGACCCTGATCAGCCCAAAGCGCTTGGTGTAGCCCAGGGCCCACTCAAAGTTGTCCAGCAGGGACCAGGCAAAGTAGCCGGTCACCCGAGACCCGGCCTGAATGGCCTTGGCCACAGCCTTGACATGCTCTTCCAGATAGGCCACCCGCTTGGGGTCGTGGACGATCTTCCCGCCGGGTGCGTCCGGATCCTGACTGACCTGGTCATCCCAGGCGGAGCCGTTCTCGGTCACCATGAGTTCCATGTCGGGGAAACGTCGGCCCATCTCCACCAGCACATCGGTCAGACCCTGGGGTTCCTGATTCCAGCCCATTCCCGTCAGCTCTCCCTGCGGGGCCTGCCCCTCCACGCTATCCTGGGCCGGCATGGCGTTGGCATGGCGATCGACCAGCTTGCCCTCAGGGCCGACCGAGGCATCGGCGGATTCGTCATCAGCCCTCCTGGCCTTTACATAGGTGGTGGCGTAGTAGTTCAATCCCAGGACGTCAAGGGGCTGATGGATGGTCTCCAGGTCACCGTCCTGCACGAAGCGCCAGTCGGTGTCCCCCCTCGCCGCCTGACTGACGCCTTCCGGATAAGCCCCTTCCAGCATGGGGGCCAGGAAGACCTCGTTGGCGAAGAGGTCGGCCCTCTTCTTGGCGGCGAGGTCCTCCGGGCTGTCCGAGGCCGCCCGGGTCACCTGAAGGTTGAGGGTGACCGAGAGTCGGGCATCCTGCCCAACCTGGGCCCTGATGGCCTGGCAGGCCAGTCCATGGGCCAGGTTCAAATGGTGGACGGCGGCCAAGGCCTGGTCGTAGTCTTTGATCCCGGGGGCATGGGCCCCGTTCCCATAACCCAGGTAAGCCGCGCACCAAGGCTCGTTCAGGGTTGTCCAGGTGTCCACCCGATCGCCGAAGGAAGCGGCCAGGGCGGAGGCGTAGTCGCCAAAACGGAGAGCTGTGTCCCTGCTGGGCCAACCTCCGGCATCCTGTAGGTACTGGGGAAGGTCCCAGTGGTATAGGGTGACGACGGGCCTGATTCCATTGTCACGCAGCATATCAAGGACCTTCAGGTAGTGGTCCAGCCCGGCTTGGTTCACCGGACCACCGGCTGTAGGAAAAATACGGGACCAGGATATGGACATGCGGTAGGCGCCGACACCCATCTGCTTCATCAGGGCTATGTCTTCCGGGTAGCGGTGATACTGATCGCAGGCCACATCACCGTTGGATCCGTCGACGACTACGCCCGGTCGGGCGCAATATGTGTCCCAGATGGAATCCGTCCTGCCGTCCTCATGTGCCGCCCCTTCCACCTGGAAGGCGGCCGTGGCCGTTCCCCAAGTGAAATCGGACGGGAAGATGAACTTGCTCTCTTGGCCCATGCCAATCCTCTCTTTCGTTTCTTTCATATCCATAGCGCTTTACCCGCTTGCAATCATTTGCTGTCCTTCGGCCGACGGATACCCTTGGCGGCCGCCGTCCCACTGCAGACGCCGTCTGAACGAAGCTGCCGTTCCTAAGCCGTCTGCCCCCCACCCGTGATAAGGCCGTAGGAAGCCAGGCATTCTTCAGAATCCGGGTCGATGTCACTGGGGTCCATGAACCCATGCCATTTCTCCTGGGGGAAGAGCTCGTCGGAGAAGGCGAGCCACTCGGCCACCAGGTCGGCTGACCCGTCCGCCAGCCAGCGGTATTGCAGGCCATCCATGGCCGACATGCACAGCATCCACATGTGGTGGAAACGGTCCAGGTCGTACCCTCTGGGCAGGCACCAGTTCAGTGACTTGATGGTCTGCCAGAACTTCTGGTTGCGGCCTATGAAATAGCGGTGAGCTGGGTGTGAAGGGCTGAGAGCCTCACCGTTCAGGATGGAGAAGAGCTTGACCATCTCCGGCCTGCGAGCATTGAAAATAACGTTGTTGGCGCAGAATCGGGGGAAGAAGAGGAGGCTGTGTCCGTCCGCATCCGTCCCCGTACAGGTCTTGTAGATGAATTCGTCGGCTTCAGGGGAGTCATAGGCCTGCTCCATGACCATGCTGAACAGGTCGTTCTTGGAGTTGATGTAATGGTAGAGAGCGGCCTCTGTGATGCCTACCTGATCGGCCACGTCCTGCAGGGACATCCCCCAAAAGCCTTTGACGGCAATCACCTTGACGGCAGCCTTCACAATCTGATCCCTGCGTTCATCGGCAGTCATCCGCTTGCGCCGGGTGAAGGCCTTGCCGGTAAACACCTGACGAGCACGAGGGTTCTCCGAGAAAGTGGATCCGACCGTTGGGCCGGATCCGGTGACCCTCTTGCCGGCCCGGTACTGGTTCCAATCCTCTACGCCGGTCATGAACCTCCTTTACACAGGCACCTTGCGGGCGGGGACCCCGTCCCTGCGGTTGCAGCCCGCCCTCGTGGGTCCCCATCATAACTGCAAGCGCCTCCAACATTCCCAACCCTTGGGGTTCCGAACTGTTGATCGCCGCATGATTTCAACCATTAAAGGAAATCCACACACGCTTATCTATAGGTTTATTAATGAATGCTATCATCTTAGTCAAACGATAATACAAACGCGGGTCGCCAGCCTAGCGGTCCTTCCCGGAGTGGGGTACGATTCCGGCAGCTATTCCAATCGAACGCTGTTGCCTTCAGGATGTCGTGACCCCTGGTACAGACCGGAAGGGCTGCCTACGGCCTGCCCAACCGGCCCAAACCCAAGGGGCTGAGCCAAGGTTGCATCGAAGATAGGGAGAACATGCAATACGGTCATTTTGACGACGCAGCCAGGGAGTATGTCATCGACACACCCGCCACCCCGCTGCCCTGGATCAACTATCTGGGCAACCAGGACTTCTTCTCCCTCATCTCCAACACAGGCGGCGGTTATTCTTTTTATAAAGACGCCAAGCTCCAGAGGATAACCCGTTACCGATACAACGGGGTACCTGCCGACAACGGCAGCCGCAGCTACTATCTGAGCCTCATGAATCGGGACAACCCAGAGTCCGCCCCCCTAGCCACCTGGTCCCCCACCTTCCTGCCCTCCAGGACCCCCCTTGACCGGTACAGCTGCCGCCAGGGGACCGGATATACCGTCTTCGAATCCTCCTACAAGGGGATCGACACGGTCATGACCGCCTTCGTTCCCGTGGATGCCGATGCCGAAATCAACCGTCTGAGAATCAGGAACACCACCGACTCTCCCGTCCTCCTGGATGTGACCGGCTGCGTGGAGTGGTGCCTGTGGAACGCCATGGACGACTCCAGCAACTTCCAGCGCAACCTGTCTACGGGCGAAGTGGAGGTCGAGCAGGGACCAGAAGCCACCCTTCTCTACCACAAGACCGAGTACAAGGAACGCCGGAACCATTACGCCTTCTTCGGCGTCAACCGACATACCTGCGGGTTCGACACCAGCAGAGACGAATTCCTGGGTCGGTTCAACGGCTGGGACACTCCCCAGGCCATCACCGAAGGCAGAGCCCACAACTCTGTTGCGCACGGCTGGTTCCCCATAGCCGCCAACAGGGTCAGGCTATCCCTGGACCCCGGCCAGGAGGAGAGCCTGGTATTCATCCTGGGCTATGTCCAGCTGCCCAAGGAAGACAAGTGGGAGGACCCGGATGACCCTGCCAAGGTGGGAATCATCAACAAGAAACCCGCACACGCCCTCTTCGACCGATTCAGAAGGGACGACCAGGTCGACCAGGCTTTCGCCGACCTCAAGGCCTATTGGGCCGACCTTCTGGGTCGGTTCACCGTGGACAGCGGCGATCCTCGCCTGGACCGGATGGTCAACATCTGGCATCAGTACCAGTGCATGGTCACCTTCAACCTTTCGCGTTCGGCATCCTATTTCGAGTCGGGCACGGGGAGGGGAATGGGCTTCCGTGACTCCAACCAGGATCTCCTGGGCTTCGTCCACCTGATCCCCGGCCGCGCCCGTCAGCGCATCATCGACATCGCCTCAACCCAGCTGGAGGATGGGTCGGCCTGGCACCAGTACCAACCACTGACCAAGAGAGGGAACGCCGACATTGGCGGCGGCTTCAACGATGACCCTCTCTGGCTGGTGGCCGGTACCTACGCCTACTTGGCCGAGACCGGGGATTCCTCCATCCTGGAGGAGCCCGTCCCCTTCAACAATGTGGAAGGGACCGAAGAGCCCCTCCTGGAGCACCTACGCAGATCGGTCGGGTTCACAATGAACCACCTGGGTCCGCATAAGCTCCCCCTGATCGGACGGGCCGATTGGAATGACTGCCTTGACCTCAACTGCTTCTCCGATACGCCGGGAGAGAGTTTCCAGACTGTCGAGAACAATGACACAGGCGTGGCTGAGTCGGTTCTGATCGGGGGCATGTTCGTCCTCTACGCCGGCCACTACGCCGACATCCTGGACCATTACGGAACGGATTGCGGGATGGGCAGGGAGGCTGTGGCCCAGGAGACTGCCACGGTCCGCCAGGCCATCGAGAAGATGACCCATGCCGTGGAGGGGGCCGGCTGGGACGGCCAGTGGTTCCTCAGGGCCTACGATGCTTACTCCCATCCTGTCGGTTCCCACACTGACACCGAGGGGCAGATCTACATCGAACCTCAGGGGATGTGCGTGATGGCCGGTATTGGTCTTGGTGACGGCAAGGCCCGACAGGCTTTGACCTCGGTCAAGGAGAGGCTGACCTCCTCCTGGGGTACCGCCATCCTGGCCCCCGCCTATTCCACCTACCGGATCGAACTGGGCGAAATCTCCTCCTATCCCAAGGGTTACAAAGAGAATGGCGGCATCTTCTGCCACGTCAACCCCTGGATCTCCATAGCCAACGCCATGGTCGGCGATGACGAGGAGGCCTTTGCGGTCTACAAGCGTACCTGCCCGGCCTACCTGGAGGAGAAGTCCGACATCCGCAAGGTGGAGCCCTACGTCTACTGCCAGATGATGGCCGGTCCTGAGTCCCCCACCCCCGGCGAGGGAAAGAACTCATGGCTGACAGGCACGGCCGCCTGGTCCTTCGTGGATATCTCCCAGTACCTGCTGGGGGTCAGGCCCACCTTGGACGGGCTGGCTATCGAACCCCACCTGCCCACCGAATTCAACGAATTGACCATCGGCAGAACCTGGAGGGGGATCACCTATCGGATTTCCATGAAGCGGACTGGAAGGCGTTCGATCAGCCTGGACGGCCACGAACTGAGTGGCGGGATAGTACCACCCCAGACCAGTGAAAATCCCGTAGACGTGACCGTGACCTTCTGAAGGACCGCCGAGCCACCTGGTGATTTACAATGAGTCACGGCCTGAGGGCCCTAAGTATCAAAGAGGATGAGAGCAGATGCAGTATTTCGAGCAGGAGATTGAGGGGATTGACGGCAGCCGGGCCAAGTTCGTCGGCTACAGCCTGGATAACAGCGAGGAGGTAGTGCCAGACCGGGTCCGCCCATCGGTCCTGGTCATCCCCGGGGGCGGCTATGAGATGACCTCGGACAGGGAGGCCGAACCCATCGCCGTACAGTTCCTGGCGGCTGGCTACAATGCCTTCGTCCTGCGCTATTCCTGCTGGCCCTCCGTGTACCCGACAGCCCTGGTCGAAGCGGCTGAAGCCATGAAGCGCATCCGTGAGCACGCCGACCAGTGGCACGTGGACCGCAAGGCCATCAGCATCATGGGCTTCTCAGCCGGCGGCCACCTGGCAGCCAACCTGGCCACTACCGCCGGAGACCAGGACCTCCGGGCCCACGGCTACGACCCCGACGCCGTCCGCCCCGACGGTCTTATGCTGGGCTATCCGGTCATCACCTCCGGCCCCCTCGCCCACCGAGGGAGCATCGACCACCTCTTGGGCGACAAGAAGGAGGATCCTGAGGCCCTAGAGGCGGTTTCCATCGAGAAGCACATAGACAGCAAGACCCCGCCCGTATTCGTCTGGCACACCATGGAGGATGGCCTGGTCCCTCCGGAGAACACCCTCATGCTAGTAGAAGCGTGCAAGCAGGCTGGCGTCAGCGTGGAAGCCCACCTCTTCCCCCACGGAGGCCACGGTCTGGGCCTGGGGACCGAAGAGACCGCCTGGCAGGGAACCAATGGAATCGAACCCTGCGTACAGATCTGGCCACGTCTCGCGGCCGCCTGGATCAAGCGGACCTTCAGGGGGCAGGGGGAGCCGGCCGTCTGACTATCGTAGTTCAGAACTCCTTGATGCCAGCCATAACAGAACCCGGATACTCAGGTTCACCGTTGACAAGTCAGGCCAGCGCGACCAGAGCCACCCCGTAGGGAGGCAGGTCCAATGGGCCAGACACTCGGCCACCGCCCAAGAGTTCCTCACCGCCCCTCAGGAGGGGAAGGTCGGTGGTGACTGGCGAGTGGGCCGAGTTGATCACAATGGCATACCGTGTCCCGTCATCCGATTGGCGAATGGAAAGGCTGACGTCCTTGGGAGTATCGACCGCGGGGAGCCCCAGGCTGTCAATGATGGGATCCATGAAGTCATCCATGCCAGCCTCGTCCAAAGGAGTGCCAACGAAGTAGGCCCTCCCCTTGCCGAAATCGTTCACCGTCAGGGCCGGGCTGCCGGCGTAGAAGTCGCCGCCCCCGTAGGTGGCAAGGGGTTTGGCTCCCTCGCAATGAATCAGGCTGGCAACGATCTGACCGGCGGGCTGGCCGTCAGCAGCTGCCAGACCTTCCACCGGTATGGTGTCATCAGGCGCCAGGGCATCGATCTCCTCGACCCAAACCCCGGTCAGCCCCCTCAGAACACCCGGATATCCGCCTGGAACCACCAGGTCGCGTTCATCGTGGATACCGGCCATGTAGCCGGTGACGAAGGTGCCGCCATCGGACACATAGGACTCCAGGTGGTCTGCCACACCAGGCAAAAGGGAGATCAGGGCCGGGGCCAGGATCAGGTCATACTTCTTCAGAGTCTCGACCGGGGCTGTGCTGGGAATGAAGTCCACGGCCAGGTTGCGGCGGTAGAGGGGCCGGTAGAAGCGATGGACCTCCTGGGGGTAGGAGAAGCCTGCCGTGGGGCCCACACAACCTTCCAGGGACCAGTAGCTCTGCCAGTCGAACATGATGGCCACCCTGGCCACCACTCGGCTACCCATGAGGCGGGCCCCCACCCGATCCAGCTCGGCTCCAAGGGCAGCGGTCTCCTTGAAAACCCGGGATTCCTCACTGCCGCTGTGGTCTATGACAGCCCCGTGGAAGCGCTCGCAGCCACCACGGGACTGTTTCATCTGGAAGAACTGCACCGTGTCGGCCCCATGGGCCACGGCCTGCCAACTGAGTTTGCGGACCTCGCCGGGCCGCTTGACCTTGCAGAAAGGGAACCAGTTCTGCTGGTTGGGCGTCTGCTCCATCAGCATGAAGGGTCGGCCTCCGCCCACCCCCCGCATGAGGTCATGGGACATTGCGGTGAAACTGGGTGGGGTGTCCATGCCCGGATAGTTGTCCCAGCTGACCAAGTCCATCTGCTGGGCCCACTCGAAGTAGTCCAGGTCCTTGAAAGTCCCCATCAGGTTGGTGGTGATCGGCGTGGAACCGTCGTGACGGCGGATGGCATCGCGCTCATTGGTGAAGCAAGCCAGCTGTGCCTGCTCCTGGAAGCGGCGGTAATCCATCTGCAGGCCGGAAATCACACACTTGTTCTCACCGATCCCGTCGCCGTAGGTCACGGGTGGAACCACGTCAGCCCAGTCATAGATGGTGTGGCTCCAGAAGTTGGCGCACCAGGCCTGGTTGAGGGCCTGGACCGTGCCGTACTTCTCCTTCAGCCAGACACGGAAGGCCCGGGCACAGCCCTCGCAGTAACACAGGCCGCCACCGCCACCGTACTCGTTGCCCACATGCCAGGCCACCAGGCCCGGGGTGGCGGCGTAGCGTTCGGCCAGGTGGTCTGCCAGAGCCCCGGATGCCTGTCGGAAGTATTCACTGGTGGGGCAGAAGTTATGTCGGCCACCGAAAACGCGATGCCTGCCCTCCTGGTCGGTCCGAATCACCTCTGGGTGGGTCCTGACCATCCAGGCAGGCAGGGCCGCCGTCCCCGTAGCCATGACGATGTTGAACCGGTGCTTGACCAGGAGGGCCACAATCTTATCCAGCATGGAGAAGTCATATCCGTCTTCCGAAGGTTGCAGAAGGGCCCAGGAGAAGACGTTGATGGTGGCCTCGTTGATGTGGGCGTCCTCGAGCTTTTCGATGTCCTGTTCCCAGGTGTCCTCCGGCCACTGTTCCGGATTCCAATCGCCCCCGAACAGGAAGCTGCTGAATGTGGGTTTCATGATCAATCTCCTTCAGGTCGCCCGACGAGCACCAAATGGCTCCATAGTGGGCGACTTCTCTTGTTGTTTTTTGCGAATGTATGGGGATTGCTCAGACCCGGTAGGCCACCGGATCGAAGGTGACCCGTCCGGCTCCATGGGCGTAGACCCCCAGAAGGATTCCGGTGAAGCCGCCGGCGTTGGTGAAGCTGAGGACCTTGCCCGGTGCATGACCCAGATCGTGATCCCCGTCCCGCCCCGAAGCGCGAAAAGCGTAGCCCATCTCGTCCCCCCTGACCTCAAGGCCTATGGGCGCCCCGGCCGGCAGTTCTGCGGACCCCACCAGGCTGACCAGGCCGGCGTTGTGTACCTGGACCTGGACATGCACCAGACCATTGCGCGCAGGTTCCACCGACAGATCCATGTAATGGCCGGCATTGGCGTAGACGGCCAATCCGGCCTGGCCATCAGCCAACTGGTCCGGCTCGGGGAGGGTGGCCTCGAAGGTACAGCGGAAGTCGGTCTGCCGGGTCCCGATCATGGGCGCCCCGTCGTCCAGGCCGAAGTCATGGCCTGCGGCCTCCACAAGTATGCGGCTCGCCGTTGGGTCGCCCGAATCCGCCACGCTAAAACGACCTGCCCTGTCCAGGGAGGGGGTGATCCAGTCAACCTGATCCTCAAGGGCCTCCCCTTTGCCCAGAAGGGGAACATCGTAGGACTGGTCGGCCAGGGTGGGCCATCCATCCTTCCATGCGAACCAGACCGCATAGGACTCCCTGCCCAGCCAACCCTGGGCGGGATACTCATGGTTGTTCCGGGTTCCGTGGAAGACCATCAGGGTGCGGTCCTCATCGAATCCGGCGCAGTCGCAGTGGCCGATGGCCTGAAGGGTCAGGTGGGTGCTCCGGTTGGTGATCAGGGGGTTGCCCGGACACATCTCGTAGGGGCCTGTGGGCGAGGCGGAACGGGCCATGTTCTCCATGTGACCAGCCTCGGTGCCTCCCTCCGCCCACATCAGATAGTAGAGGCCATCCCGCTTGTACATGTGGGGCCCCTCAGGATTTGCCCCGGTGGTCCCTCCGCAGATTCTCTCCCTTTTAGACAGGACGGTTCCCGTGCCCACATCCAGACGGGACAGATAGATACCGGGGACCTCCCTATGACCTTCCTGGTCAACCTGGTCGCTTTCATTGCCGCAGATGTAGACGGTTCCATCGTCATCGAAGAGAAGGGTGGGGTCGATACCGGGCCACCCCTTGATCCACAGAGGATCGGACCATCCCTGGTGGGGGTCCGGCGTGGTCATGATCATGGTCCCCTTGTTGACGTTGGTGACGATCAGGTAGAACAGGCCATCATGCCAGCGCAGGGTGGGAGCATAGATGCCCCCGCTGTTGCCCATGCCCTCGCAGGGGAACTGGGAGGGGCGGTCCATGGCGTTCCCTACCAGGGCCCAATGCTTCCCGTCACCACTCTCGTATACGGGAAGCCCCGGGAAATACTCGAAAGAGCTGTTGACCAGGAAGCAGCGGCCCGAAGGGGCCCGGCAGATGGTCGGGTCCGGGTGGAATCCTGAGGCGATCCGGCGGGCGGGTTTGCAGTTGAACAGGGTCATCGCGGTACCTCCCCCTACTGGCGGTCCGCCTTGGCCTGGGCGAATAAGGAGGCCATATCGGGGTCGAAGAAGCGGCCGGTGGTCCGGTCCAGGAAACACATCTCCTTGGTGGAGGTATCCCAGAGGACCGGGCAGGATCCGTTCTTGCGGCAGCAGTTTAGAACGGTCGATATCCACTTGAGGTTACTGGCGTGGTCCTTCCCGTCCACGGCCTCGGTCAGCAGTCCGTACTCTCCGATGATCACGGGGATGCCGCTATCGACAAAGCGACGGCGTTGGGCGGCGAAATCGGCCTCCATTGCCTTGACGTCCGCCTCACTGCCCCACTCCTGCCTGGGTTTGCACCAGGTGGTGTCGTGTGTTGCCAGGGCGAAGTCGGCCGGGGAGTAATAGTGGATGGATACGATCAGCCGGTCCGCCACGCTGTCTTTAGGCAGGTGGTAACGGGAGTCACAGGTCATGGCCGTGTCGGTGTTGTAACCGGGAATCAGCAGGAAGCGGTCGGCGTTGTGCGATCCGCTGGCCCTGACCGTGTCAACGAAAATCTGGTTGAGCCTTTCCAAGAGTACATAGGCCTGGTCCCGGTCCATGCCATCGAAACCAATCTCGTTGCCACCCTCCAGAATGAGGTCCTGCCCGTAATCCTTGAACGTGTCGGCGATCTCACGCCAGAGTCCGGCGAACCGCCTGCAGACCCCATCCGGGTCCTTGTCCGCCTTGCGGATCCAAGGGAGATCACCCTCACCACCATCGTGATGGACATTGACTATCGCCTTGAGCCCGGCATCCAAGCTCCAATCGACGGCCCGGCGGACCGCGTTCATCCAGATGGAGTCCACGTGGCCCTCCCCGTCAATCCACTCCACCCAGGTCACCGGGATGCGGATGGTGTCGAACCCGGCCTGCTTGACCAGGCGGGCGCACTCAGGAGTGAAGGGCTGGTTGAACCAGAGCTTCTCCTGATCCTCCGGGGTCCAGGTCCGACCCTCTTTCACGGCCTTCTCATGCTCTCCTTGGAGGGGAAAAGCATCGAAGGTGTTGCCCAGGTTCCAACCCAGGCCCAACTGTCTGACGAATTCAAGGGCGGTCGTCATGAACCATCCACTTCTTTCTGCCGATAAGGCTGTATCGATAAGGGATGCACCGCCCTGACGGCAGGGTCTCCAATCGGAGGGGAAACCTACGAGCACATGCATCCATTAGCGTTTTCATTTATGCAATCCAAGTCCTCCTCTGACCTACTGGCCCGGGGAGGACCGCACCGGGCACAGGGGCCGGATGCCGAAAGCGACACCCGGTCTCGCATGTAGCACGTAGCACTAGGATCTGGCTCACACGTGGAGAGGGTCGGTGCCGGGCCTGACCAGGACCGGCAGGGTGTGGTAGTCGTAGGTCTCCTGGTACCAGCGTCCAGGCTCATAGGTCTTCCCGGTCAGCATGTTGGCCCAGGGTCGGCCCGTACCCTCATCTGGCACATAGAAGCGGGCGGTCCCGTCCTCGTTGAAGATTGGGGCCACCAGGATGTCGTCACCCAACATGTACTGGGTGTCGATGTCCTCGCAGCTCGGGTCGCTGGGGAACTCCAGGACCATGGCCCTCATCATGGGCAGGCCCGTCTCATGGGTCTCATGCGACATTTTGATCAGATAAGGCACAAGACGCTGCTTGAGTTTGGCGAATTCACGGGTGACCTCGACGGCCTCATCCCCGTATAGCCAGGGAACCTTGTAGGCGGTGGACCCATGATAGCGGGAGTGCGAGGAAAGGAGGCCGAACTGGGTCCAGCGCTTGTAGATGTCAGGGGTGGGCTGGTCCTCGAACCCGGCGATGTCATGGCTCCAGTAGCCGAATCCGCTCATACCGAAGGAGAGGCCGGCCCTCAGGCTTTCGGCCATGGAAGGGTAGTTGGAGGTGCAGTCCCCGCCCCAGTGGACCGGGTAGCACTGGCCGCCAACCGTCGCCGAGCGGGCGAAGAGGATAGCTTGGTCGGCCCCCTTCACCTCGACCAGGAGGTCATAGACGGCCTTGTTGTATAGGAGGGTGTAGTAGTTGTGCATCTTGACCGGGTCGGACCCGTCGTAATAGACCACACCCTCGGTGGGGATGCGCTCGCCGAAGTCGGTCTTGAAGCAGTCCACACCTTGCTCCAGCAGGTGCCTAAGCTTGCTCTGGTACCAGGCCGTTGCTTCGGGGTTGGTGAAATCGACGATGGCCATGCCCGCCTGCCACTTGTCCCACTGCCAGACCTGGCCGTCAGTGCGCTTGATGAAGTACCCCTTCTCGGCCCCTTCCTTGAAGAGCTTGGACTTCTGGGCGATGTAGGGATTGATCCAGGCACAGACCTTGAGTCCCTTCTGGTGAAGGCGGGCCAGCATCCCTTCCGGGTCCGGGAAGGCGGAGTGTTTCCACTCGAAGTTGCACCATTCCAGGTCGTTCATCCAGCGGCAATCGAAATGGAAGACCGACAGAGGGATGTCCCGCTCCGCCATACCGTCGACGAACTCGTTGACAGTCTTCTCGTCATAGTCGGTGGTGAAGGAGGTCGACAGCCACAAACCAAAGCTCCAGTCGGGAACCAGTGGGGGTTTGCCGGTCAGATCGGTGTAGGTGTTCAGCACCCCTTTGAGGTCCTGGCCGCCGATCACCGAGTAAGTCAGCTCCTGGCCGGGGACGGAGAACTGGACCTTGGAGACCTCATCGGAACCGATCTCGAACTCCACCTTATCAGTGGAATCCACGAAAACCCCATACCCCCGGTTGCTCATGTAGAAGGGGACGTTCTTGTAGGCCTGGGCCGTGCCTGTACCACCATCCTGATTCCAGATGGTGACCGTCTGCCCGTTCTTGACGAAGTTGGTGAAACGCTCGCCCAGGCCGTAGATCTTCTCTCCCACGCCCAGGTCGAGGGACTCAACCACGTGTGGCCTGCCATCGTCATCGGTCACCAGGGCCTTGCCCCTCCACGCCGATTTGGTCAGCGGACGGCCCTCATACT
The DNA here is from genome assembly GCF_016101415.1 of Bifidobacterium sp. M0404. Lineage (NCBI taxonomy): Bacteria > Bacillati > Actinomycetota > Actinomycetes > Bifidobacteriales > Bifidobacteriaceae > Bifidobacterium > Bifidobacterium sp. M0404. The sequence continues at coordinate 281,231 of NZ_JACFQP010000003.1, forward strand.
CATACTCGAAATCGATGGCGTCACCCTTGGCGATCTTCAGGGCCAGCCTGCCACTGGTGAAGGTCCATCCCTTCTCACTCTCCTCGATCTTCACCGGCGGATCGGTCCGGTTAAGTGCGAACCGGGGGTCATGGCTGTGGTCCTGCCTGTAGTTGATGATCCGGGTGGTGATGATGTCGGGACGGGGGGATGTCACCTCGATGGTGAGCAACCCTCCGTCCAGGGTCATGCCGGGATTCCTGATCACCTGGAAGGGTGCGTAGAGGGTCAGCCTCTTCTCTTCGATGTCCGCGCTGTAGATGTTGGCCGCATATTTGACGTCGAAACCGTCTCGCACCAGCCACTCTCCGTTGAGGAACTTCATGTTTCCCTATCTTTCCTTGTTGTTGTCGGTCACTATGTCCTCGGGCCGGTGACAAAATCCTGCAGGAGCCGATTCTCACTCCACGTCGATCCGGATGCCTAGAGGCAGGCCGGTGGCCGTGGTCCCAACGGGATCCTTGAGGCCCTGAACCGCCAGTCCCCGGTCCGTCAGCTCGTAGCCGACCGGTCCTGCACCCAACTGGCTGACCTGGCGGACAATCCCTTGAAAGACCGACCCCTCCTTTCCGCGTGGGGCAAAGGCCTTGATCAGGGCCCGTCCATCTGCGGACGGCTTGAGCTGGTAGGCGTAGATGGCGCCTGACGCCGAGGTGAACCGGAAATCCTCCGGGGTGAAGACGGCCTCGGTCTGGTCCGCGAAGGACCCCGCTGCCGCGTGGGTGGGGCCCTCCTGGGCGACCCACCACGGGCGGGAACCGTAGATTCCCTCCCCGTTCACATCCATCCAACGACCGATGGATTCCAACATGCCCTCCTCCTCGGGGTCGATGGACCCGTCGGCGCAAGGGCCCACGTTGAGCATGAGATTGCCGTTCTTGCTGACCGCGTCGAGAAGGGCGGCCAGGATTTCAGCCACCGACTTGTGATCTAGGGTGGTCGTGTGGCACCAGGAGTTGCGGGCGATGGCAGTGTCCGTCTGCCAGACGAAGGGGGTGGGGTTGGCGAATCCACCGCGCTCCACGTCCACGATGCCCGAACCCCAGGCCATGCCGTCCATCTTGTAACAGATGGCGGCCGGAGCCCCCCATTCGACGGACCGGTCGTAGTAGTAAGCGGCCAAGCGCTGCAAATAGGGCTTGAACGCCTCGTGCTGAACCCACCAGTCGAAGTAGAGGAGTTCGGGCCGGTAGGCGTCGATCACCTCGCAGACCCGCAGAAGCCAGTCATCCAGATACTCCTTGGTGGGATAGGGCTTGCTGAAGAGGTCCTGGTTGTCAGGCTCGGGCATGGCGGGCCAGTAAAAGTCGCCCCTCTTCATGGGCTGATGCACGTCGCTGTCGAACTCCTGCCCGTGGCCCATGAACCACCAATGCTCAGCCCGGTGGTCGGACAGGGCGAAGTGAAGGCCCTGATCCAGAGTGGCCCGCCGCAGCTCGCCGATCAGGTCGCGATGGGGCCCCTTGTCGAAGGCGTTCCATTCCGACAGTTCGCTGCGGTACATCTGGAATCCGTCGTGATGCTCGGCCACAGGCATGTAGTAGCGGGCACCGGCCCGGCGGAAGAGGTCCAGCCATTGGTCGGGGTTGAAACGCTCCGCCTTGAACATGGGGATGAAGTCCTTGTAGCCGAACTCCTTCTGGGGTCCATAGGTCTTCACGTGGTGGTCGAACTCCGGGCACCCCTTGATGTACATGTTGCGCGAGTACCATTCGCTCTGGTAGGCGGGCACGCTGTATAGGCCCCAGTGGGTGAAGATGCCGAACTTGGCATCGGCGAACCAGGTGGGGGGCTCCATGGCGCACAGAGAGGCCCAATCGGCCTTGAAGGCACCACGGCTGATCTCGTCATCCACCCGTGAAAGATTGTCGGCCCCGACTACGTCTTCACGCAGGGGACGGGGCTCCTGTTCATTTTTCGTCATCGAATGTGGTCCTTTCCCAATCAAAGCCGACGGCTTGGAGCCAGGTCCTAGCCACCAGCATATGCCCCTCGATCCCGGGGTGGCAACGGTCCATGCTGAGTATGTAGCTGCTCTGTTTCTCGAGGAAGTGGTCCATGGCGGCCTGGACGTCCACGTAAGTGGCCCCATGCCGGTCCGCCACCTGTCTGGCCACCTCGGCATAACGGTCGACCATGGCCCTCATCGGGTCATCCCTGTTGGGCTCCATCATGAAGGGGCTCATGACAATCAGACCCTTGACACGGGGCTCGGTCCTGCCCATCAGATCCTCGTAAGTGTGTTCGAATTCATCCAGAGAGACCAGGTCCGCCTGGCGGAAGGGACTGTCGAAGTGACGCCAGACGTCGTTGATCCCTATCATGACGGAGACGTAGTCAGGCTTCATATCGAGCACATCCCTGTCCCACCGGGCTGCCATCAATTTGATGTCGTCCCCGTTGACCCCCTCGTTCATAATCATGAGTTCCCGCTCGGGATAGACGGCGGTCAGAAGGGCATGGACCAGGTTGACATAGCCATCGCCAAAGGAGCCCCAGCCAGCGGGAATGGCCTTGTAATCACGGTTGACATCAGTGACCGAGTCCCCGCAGAAGACAATCCTTGAATTCTTTTCAAATGGAAGCATGTAGCTCTCGCACCTCGTTTTCTTTTCCTTTCTTTTCTGTCATTCATGGCAAAGCCGCCCCCGCCGGGTGCACTGGCAGGTAGAGTCAAAGAGGAAAGGCGGATCATGCACTTCAACCTCGAAAGCCCCTTCTGGCAGTTCGTGAACACCCTGCTCAGATTCACAGCTCTGAACCTGCTCTTCGTCGTCACCTGCATACCCCTGATCACGATAGGGCCCGCCCGCAGCGCCCTCTACGGCACGGTCTTCGCCTATGACGACCACGACGACATCCCCCTCTGCCGACAGTACCTGCACCGCTTCATCCGGGAGTTCAAGCAGTCCATAATCGCCTTCATCATCCACGTGGCACTGGGTGCCATCATCATTTACTCACTGGCCTTCTGGCTGAGCATGAAGGGGGCGATGACCTACCTCGCCATCATTGTCCTGATCATCGGAACCGTCCTGCTAGTCCTCTCATACGAGTTCTTCTATCCCCTGCAATCCCGCTACACCAATACGGTCTGGGGTTTCTTCAAACTCTCTGTTGGGGTTCCCATGGGGATTCCCCTCTACGCCATCTGTCTCCTGGCCATCGACGTGGCCTTCGCCTTCCTCGTCTACTATGTTCCCTTCCTGCGGGTCATGGCCATAATCTTCGGCTTCTCCTGGCTGGCATATGCCAAGTCACTGATTTATCTACGGGCCTTCGACCGTTTCGAGCGGGGTGCCAAGGGAGACACCACAACCACCTATAAGAACGGTTCTCTATAACCAAGGCGGTGTCGTCACCTCCCACCCAGCTCACCGAATGGCAGGTCACATTTCACGTGGATTGACAGGGCATAGGTCGCTCGCATGAACCACAGTTGCGTCCAGACTGCCAAGAGTGGCATACAGGGTAAAGAAAGGGGGTAGTTGTCCGCCGGCCCCGAACCTGGCGGACACCGCCCCCTCGCTTACCGATAGGACCCCGGCTCTACTAACGGATCATGGACCGCCGAGCATGCCGGAATCGTGGAATCACTTGGTCCTGTTCTCATACTCCTTCACAATGTCCTGGCGTGCCTTGGTTTGAGCCTTGGCGTTGGCCATGTCAATCTTCTCGATCTTCTCGTAGCCCAACCCCTTCACGTTGTTGCGCATGGTCTTCAGGATGGTGTCGAACTCGTTGTCATCCTTGGCGTAAACCGCCTTCCAGGACTCGGAGACGATCTCGGACTTGACCTGGCCGCGAACTGCGGTGATCTGGGAGTCCTCCTCGGGCGGGATGTACCCTGAGCCGGGGGCGACCACGATCTGCTTGTGCTTCTCCAGATACTCCAAGGCCGTCTTGGCACCGTCCATATGAGCGGACCAGTCATCCCTCAGAGCGTTGGGCTTGGCCAGTTCGGTCTTCCACAGGGCCGGATTGTAGGTCTCCTTGGTGGTCGGGTCGATGTCGTTCTGGTTCAGCCCCTGGAAGTGCATCATGGAGATGCCCTTGTTGTAGTCACCGCCGCCGAACTCTGCGGGGACCTTCAGTCCGTCGGCCTCATTCATGGCCTTGAGGCCGAAATCGGTCATCTTGTTGCCTTCAGAGCTCCTGGTCCAGCAGAGCTTTTCCGGGCAGACGGGGCCACCGGCATTCTGGGCCGTGGCATAGACACCCTCAGGCGAGTAAAGCCAATTGAGGAAGTCAACCAGACGCTGCTTGTTCTTGGCCTTGGCACCGATTGCCAGGATGGGATCCACCCCATCGGGGGCGAAGCCGTCTGAATAAATGTTCATGTCCTGCAGGGGCGCCAGCATGAACCCGATTCCCTTGGCCTTGTTGGCAGCAGAGTTGATGCGGGGTTGGCCCAGCCAGCACCAGATGTCGACCAGCATCTTGCCCTGGCTGGTCTTGGCGGTGATGTTGTCCCAGGTCTGAGTGGAAGAATCCGGATCAATCAGGCCCATCCTCTGGGCCTTGTTGAGGAAGCGCAGGAGCTTCTCGTAGATGCCGCCCTCCTGGATGGGGGTCTGGTCATCGGAGCCGTCAGCCTTGGTCAGGACCGAGTTCATCGTGTTGTACCCATACCAGGAGGCCATATCCATGGGGAACTTCATCATCTCCCCATCCCAGTCCTTGAAGAGGCTGAGAGCGTAGATGTCCTTCTGGCCGGTGTCGGCCCGGGCCTTGTCCTGCATGAGCTTCATAACGTTGAGGAAGTCATCCAGGTTCTTAATCTCCGGGTAACCGACCTCACGATAGTAGTCCCAACGGATGTGGGGAGCCGTGCCGGGCTCATCTCCAGCGTTCGACTTGAGCGGGGACTGGGAGGACACGTTTCCGGGGATGCCCCAGACGCCATCCTTACCCGCCACCTTGGTCACCCTGTCCAGGGCGCCCTTGTACTTCTTCAAGTACTTCTCGTTCTTGATGTAGGGGGTCAGATCAGTAATCAGATCGGCCTTAACCAGCTTCTGCAGGCGGCCATTGCCAGTGTGGGTCAGAATCAAGTCGCCCAGGTTCCCGGCTGCCGAACGGGTCTCGAAGAGAGTCTCGCTGTTGCCGGTGACACCCGGTGCGATGACCTTGAGCTTGATGTTGAACTTGTCCTTGATCAGCTTGGCGAACCAGCCCTTCTGCATACCCTGGGCCGTGGCGTCCTGGGAGAACATCTCGACGGTCATTTCAGAGTGGTCGTCCGGGCCATCGCTTGAATTAGCACCGCCGCCACAGCCTGCTAAGGACATGGCACCGGTGATGGCGACGGCGATCGCCGCCATTGCCTTCTTCTTGAGATTCATGGATTATCTTCCTTCTTTGTCATCCGCCACCCAACCCGTGGCGTCTCTTACCACCGCCCGACCCGCCCGGTCCGGCCAGGAAAATCTGAATCGAATTTTCTTGGCCGGACCGGGCGGGTCATCGGGGCCATACGGGGGCCTGTACAGCCCCCGTCAGAACCCGGGCCGTCTTTCAGCGGACCGGATCACTTGCCGTGCTGTTCCTCCCATTCCTTGACGATCTTCTGACGGGCCTTGGTCTGGGCCTTGGCGTTGGCCATGTCAATCTTCTCGACCTGCTCGTATCCAAGCCCCTTCAGGTTGTCTCTCATGGTCTTCAGGATGGTGTCGAACTCGTTGTCATCCTTGGCATAGACCGCCTTCCAGGACTGGGAGACGATCTCGGACTTGACCTGACCGCGCAGGGCCTTGATGGAGGAGTCCTCGGTCGGAGCCACGAAGCCTGCCCCGACGGCAACCATGGCCTCGTCATGCTTCTGCAGCCACTCAAGAGCGGTCTTTGCACCGTCCATATGGGCGGACCAGTCGTCCCTGAGGGCGTCAGGCTTGGCCAGCTCAGATTTCCAGAGCTGGGGGTTATAGGTCTCCTTGGTGGTCGGGTCGATGTCGTTCTTGTGGATGCCGGTGAAGTGCATCATCGACACTCCCTTGCCGTACTGACCGCCGCCGAACTTGGCAGGCACCGGTTGAGTATTGTTCGGATCTTCCTCATCAGTCCCGAACATGACCCTGATACCCAGGTCGGTCATCTTGTTGCCGTCCTTGGTCCGCTCCCAGCACATCTTCTCCGGGCAGGCCTGTCCCATGGCACCGGTGGCCGTGGCATAGACACCCTCGGGCGAGTAGAGCCAATCAATGAAGTCGACCAGGCGCTGCTTGTTCTTGGCCTTGGCACCCACGGCGATGACCGGGTCGTGACCATCGGGCATAAACCCGTCTGCGTAGACCTTCAGGCCAGGTACGGGGGCCAGCATGAATCCAACCCCCTTGGCCTTGTTACCCACGGTATTGACGGCCGGCTGGCCCAGCCAGCTCCAAATGTCTGCCAGGACCTTGCCCTGGTGGACCTTCTGGGAGATATTATCCCAGGTCTGGGTGGAGGAATCCGGATCTACCAGGCCCATCCGGGAGGCCTTGTTGAGGAAACGAAGCATCTGCTCGTAGATGCCACCCTCCTTGGTAACAGGCTGATCGTCCTTTCCGTCGGCCCGGGTAAGGACCGTGTTCATGGGATTGTACCCGTACCAGGAGGCCATATCCATCGGGTACTTCATCATCTCCTGGTCCCAGTCCTTGAAGAGGCTGAGGGCATAGATGTCCTTTTTCCCGGTGTCCTCACGGGCCTTGTCCTGCATGAGCTTGAGAACGTCGAGGAAGTCATCCAGATTGTTAATCTTGGGATAACCCACTTCCCGGTAGTAATCCCAGCGGATGTGGGGGGCCGTGCCAGGCTCGTCACCAGCGGAAGGCTTGGAGGGCGACTGCGTGGCCACATCGGACGGGGCCCCCCAGACGCCATCCTTACCCGCCACCTTGGTGACCCTGTCCAGGGCACCCTGGAACTTCTTTAGATTCTTCTCATTCTTCATGTAAGGGGTCATGTCGGCAATCAGGTTGGAATCGACCAGCTTCTGCAGACGACCGTTGTCCGTGTTGGTCAGAATCAGGTCACCCAGGTTGCCAGTGGCCGCCCTGGTCTGGAAGATGGTCTCCGCGTTACCCGTCTGAGCAGGCGCAACCACCTTCATCTTCATATTGAACTTGTCCTTGAGTATCTTGGCGAACCAGCCCTTCTGCTCTCCCTGGGCGGTGGCGGACATGGAGAACATCTCCACATTCATCAGGCCTTTGTCGTCAGCACCCTCGCTGCTGCTCTCACCGCCGCAGCCTGCAAGGGCCATGGCCGAGGACAGGATCAAGGCCATCGCCATTGATGCCTTCTTCTTGAGGGACATTGTTCCTCCTTTTTCTTCTACTTTTGATTCTTATTGTTTAGTTCTTCCAGAGCGGTCCGCCCCCCGGGGGAAGACCGGAAGTCGACACCCCCCAGTCGGCTCTCCCTTTCTGTTTTTCCTTCTTTATTGGCCGGAACCATCTGCCTCGTTAACGTCACCTCCCACAGGCAGGTCCGACCGAATTCCCTTCCGGCCGGATGCCGATTTGCGGAAGGGGATACGATTCACCCCTTGACGGCGCCGAGCATCATGCCCTTGACGAAGTAGCGCTGGAAGAAGGGATAGACGAAGAGGATGGGCAGCACCACGATCACGGCAACAGTCATGCGAATCGAGGTCGGGGTCTGCTGGGTGGCCATAGCAGCCGCATTCAGAGCGCTGCCCGTGCCGCTAGCCTTGACCGAGGAGGCCAGGGCAGCCGCCTGGTTGATGTAGAGGTAGAGCACGTACTGCAGGGAGTAGAGCTTGGAATCCGACATGTAAAGCAGAGTGTCCTGGAAAGAGTTCCACTGCCCTACGGCCGAGAAGATAGCCACCGTGGCCAGGATCGGCGTGCACATAGGCAGTATTATCTTTCTGAAAACAGTCATTGTGCCAGCGCCGTCCACCTCGGCCGCCTCCTGAAGGGAGGAGGGGATGGACTCGATGTAGGTCTTCACCAGGATGATGTTGAAGGGCTGCACGATGGCCGGAAGGATGTACACCCAGAAGTTGTTGGTCAGACCCAGGTTCTTCATTGTGATGAACATAGGGATCAGACCAGCATTGAAGTACATGGTGATGATGACGAACCGGTACCAGAAGGACCGGTGCCACATCTTCTTCTGAGTGAACATAAAGCCCAGGAAGGCGCTGGCCATGACGGTCAGGGCCGTGCCGATCACGGTACGACCCAGGGAGACCATGGCAGCATCCCCCAGACCCTCCAGCTTGAAGACGGCCTTGTAATTCTCCAGGTGGAAACCTTGGGGGAACCAGTTGACATCACCAGCCGCACTCGCATCATTGTCGGAGATGCTGTTGATGATCAGGTAGTAGAAGGGATATGTACAGATGAAGGCGAAGAGGACGAAGAAAGCGATGTTAAAAACATTGTAGACCTTCTCCCCTTTTGATCTGCGAATCAGGTGGGACCCGTCCAAGGTCCCGGCAGATGTGTCGATGGCGTCACTCATATTTCAGCTCTCCTTTTCCGCTCGGGACCTCAGATGATCGACTCGCCGCGCACACGTTTGGACAGTGCGTTGACACTCAGTAAGAGGACCACGCTGACTAGGGATTTCAGCATGGATATGGCCGTGGCGAGAGAGAGGCTGTTCTGACCCATGCCCACGTTGTAGACGTAGAGGTCAAGCACCTGGATGTGCTTGAGGTTGAAGGCGTTCTGGAAGACAAAGTACTGATCCATCCCGTTGTTCAGGAAGTTGGAGACTGACAGGAGCAGGAGCACGAAGTAGGTGGGCATCAACTGCGGAATCGTCACATGGATGATCTGCTGGAATCGGTTGGCCCCATCCACCTCAGCGGCCTCATAAAGCTCCGGATCAATGCCGGCGATGCCCGCCAGGTACATGATCGACCCCCAGCCCAGTCCCTTCCACAAGCCCCAGGCCATCATCTTCAGCCAGGTGTGCGAGTCGGAATCGAGGAACTTGATGGGGTCTGTGATCAGATGGAGGTCCATCAGGGTCTCGTTGACCATTCCGGAGGAGGAGAACATGGCGAATGCCACGGCGTAGACCAGGACCCAGCTGATGAAGTTGGGCAGGGTGGTCAATGTCTGGACGACGTTCTTGAACCAACGGGATCTAATCTCGTTGAGAGCGATGGCGAAGAAGAGGGGGAACATGCTGGTCAGAATGCCCAGGCCGCTAATGCCGAAAGTGTTGATGAGCACTTGCCAGACCGCGCGGAGCTGAGCGGGGTTCTGAATCATCATCTCGAACCACTGGAGGCCCACGAATTTGCTCTTCGACAGAGGGATAGGGGGCTGGTAGTCGAAGAAGGCGTAAACCCACCCGAACAGAGGGAGATAACTAAAGAGAACTACGAAAATGAGAAGGGGAACGATGAGGAGCCAAAGATTGAAACCGTGGCGCTTGGAGGATTCTACCTTCCCTGGAAACCGTCTTTTCCTTTTCGGCGCGGACGCTCGCGCACTATGAGACAGCGTCGCTTCGGACGCGGGAGACCCGACGGCCCGGTCCAAAACGACGTTCGCATCTTGATGATTAACCTGCACCCTTCCTCCTTCGGTCAGCCACTTCGCTTCTTCGAATGCGGTACATGGTCAAATGGAATACAGCCATGTATTTTCGCTTTGGTTTTACCAAAGCCCTGTAAATAGGATATTAAATTAACAATTCCTCTTATGTCAATTAGACTAGCAGGGGAATCCCAATAATCGCAAATAGGAAACGCCTCTTGCTATCCCTATCAGCAGGCCCGTCAGGTACGGTATCCGCGGACAGACCTCGGGAGCCCATGACAAACCACCGCCTTCCACCTGCCCGTCAGGCGGACCTAACGACTGGCTGGACTGGAGTGCATCGATGACGGCTTTGACCATGGACACCGGTCGTTGCCCTTCCAATGGAGTAAGACACCATAGGACTAATTTGCCTCACTCGTACAGGCGCAGTGCCAAAGGCCGGTGGTTGTGTCTTCCTCGCAAGGGTCTGGCGAAGACCAACCTGCTGTGGTCCACGCTTGCTACAGTTTGGAACGGTTCGTGTTTCAACATAACAGGACGGTCTTTGACAAATGGGATTCATACACTGGCTCATCAACCTACTCAAAGATCCGCGCAGCGCTATCGCGGGGTGGATTGCCATGGGACTGGTGCCCACATATGCATTCATCTTCCTGATCATCTTCATCGAGACGGGCGTGGTCTTCATGCCCTTTCTGCCCGGTGACTCCCTCTTATTCGCGGCCGGCGTCTTCGCACACGACCCCACCAGCGGGATGGCATTGGACATCCTCCTGCCGGTCGTCTGCCTGGCTCCGATCCTCGGCGACCAGAGCAACTACTTCATAGGGCACTTTTTCGGACGGGCCATCATCAGGTCAGGCAGGGTGAAGGCCTTGACCCCGGAGCGGCTGGCCAAAACAGAGGGAATGATAGACAAGTGGGGCCCCTTGGCTGTTTTCCTAGGCCGCTTCTTCCCCTTCATCAGGACCTTCATGCCTTTCATCTCGGGGATCTCGGGGATGAAGTGGAGCCGGTTCACACCCTTCAGTGTTCTTGGGGGTCTGGTCTGGTCCACCCTCTTCACCCTCCTGGGTTACTTCTTCGGCGGTATCCCGGCCGTCCAGGAGCATTTCGAACTGGTCATCATCCTTATCCTGCTCATATCCGTCATGCCGACCGTTATCGGACTGATCAAGGCCAGAGCAGGCAGGGGCAAAAGGGCCGAATCCGCTCAGGTAGCCGCTGACCAGGACGAGAACCTCAGCGACTGAATATGACAACCCATCCGGCAGCCGCGGAAACCGTGCCACGGGTTCGCAACACGGAGTCATGGCACAGACCGTCCAAATTGCGTTTGTGCCCACCCTGCGATACAGTACAGTCTGTTGTTCGGCTACGGTCGGGCAACGAATGGGGCTGTAGCTCAGTTGGTAGAGCGCTTCGTTCGCATCGAAGAGGTCGGGGTTTCGACTACCCTCAGCTCCACAGTGTCGAGATAGTGCTTTTTCTTCTTTGCCGTTCTTGACCGCATCCAGTTACTGGACAATGCGCCAAGTCGTTCGTCATCATGACCGATGAAGCCCCTGCTAATTCCAGTCGCAGCGACGCATTACCACCGCTTTCCTGCCATGACCCATCAGTCAGTAGATGCATAGTCGAATCAGACAGTTTGATAAGCAAAACCCTGGCATAGGGCCAGGGTGGGATTGCACGACAATTCCTGAACCGACAAGCTTGTAATTTCTCGTCGAACACTCAGAGATGTGTCAGCGAAGCCGGCAATCGCCTTCCCAATAGTGAAGACACTGTCGATTCTAATCAGCACCGATAACCACTATGGGCGCATTATGCAAACGCGCCCATCAGCGGATCAGCGCTTAGAAGCGGAGCGGAAGGGGTTGTCATCACGGCGGTGGCGGCGATGACCGCGGCGGAATCCACGACGATCAGCATCGAAACGGGAGCCAGCGCGACCACGGTCATGACCGTGGACCCGCTCGCCGTTGCCGGAATGACGATGGACTCTGGACCGGCCGTCCAAGGGGCCATCCTCGCGATCGAATACTGGTCGGTCCTCTGAGGACCGCTGAAAACGGGAAGGTCGACGATCCCGACCCCGGCCTGCAGCACGGCCCTGGCCACCACGATCAAAGCGCCTGTCTGCGCGGGAACGGCCCCGATGTCCACCACGGCCGCTACGAGCAGGCCGACCGTTGGAAGCCTGCGGCTGCTCGACCTGCAAGGACCAGCCGTGTACAGGTTTGGCCAACGGCCCCACGAGCTCGGTAACTTCGGGCGAATCGGCAGTCACTTGAACCGGCTTGGCATCGATATGGGCCATGCGCAGCATCCGCCTGGTGTCACGCCACTGGTCGGGAAGAACCAGGGTGACCACATCGCCGGAACGGCCAGCCCGGGCTGTGCGGCCCGACCGGTGCAAGAAGGACTTGGGATCGGCTGGTGGATCCACCTGGACTACTAGGTCCACACCACTGATGTCCACGCCGCGGGCGGCCACGTCTGTAGCCACCAGGACCTTCACCTCGCCTCGGGAGAAGGCCCCCAGATTGCGATCGCGCTGGTTTTGAGAAAGATTGCCATGCAACTGTGCGGCCGGGATGCCGTTGTCAATCAGGTTCTTGGCCAGCTTCTTGGCCTGGAACTTGGTTCGAGTGAAGAGGATACGCCGTCCGGTACCCGAGGCCAGCCTGCGCACCAGATCATGCTTGGCTGCCTGGGTGGTCCGGAAAATGTGGTGGGTCATCAGATCCACATGCTGGGTGGCCGAATCCACCTCGTGAATCTTGGGATCCTTGAGGAAACGCTTGACCACGGCATCCACACCGTGATCCAGGGTGGCCGAGAAGAGCATGCGCTGACCGCCCGGACGAACCTGGGCCAGAATCCGCTCCACAACGGGCAAGAAGCCCATGTCGGCCATCTCATCAGCCTCGTCCAGCACGGCGATCTCCACGTCCTCCAGACTGAGCTTGCGCTGGCGAAGCAGATCCTCCAAGCGACCCGGGCAGGCCACCACAATCTTGGCCCCGCGCCGAAGGGCATCGACCTGACGACCCTGGCCAACACCTCCGTAGACTGTGCAGGTCCGCATGCCGTAGGCCTGGGCCAGGGGGTTGAGAACCTCGTCGATCTGATTGGCCAGCTCGCGGGTGGGAGCCAAGACAAGACCACGCGGGCGGGGCAGACTGCCGGATCCGGCGGCGCCCCCGCGGCCATGGCGGGCCCGTCCTCCCTCGCTGGCAACCAGTCGAGCCACCAGAGGAATGCTGAAGGCCAGGGTCTTGCCGGAACCGGTCCGCCCCCGTCCCAGGATGTCACGGCCAGCCAGGGCATCAGGCAGGGTGTCCCGTTGGATGGGGAAGGCGCTGGTCTTGCCGTCCTTGCGCAGGACTCGGACCAAGGGCTCAGGCACCCCCAGCTGGTCGAAAGTCATAGGTTCTACGGCAGATTGGCCGGAATTGGACGAATTGGAATCGGGCATGGATGAAGCAGTCACAATGACCTTTCACAACAGGGAAGAAAACGGTACTGTCGGTCGACAGTTCGCAGGCCGCGTGCAAAGCAGAGAATGACGAATTTCGCGCAAGCGGTTTCCCCGTACTCAAAGCAATCAGGCGACGATCAGCCGCAGCTCTTGGGCGAGCGGCCAACCTGTACACGATAGCACAGGCCCCTCACCCATCTCAGGAGCGTACGCTCCAGACGATCAGCGATTTGGACTCCGTGGGGTCGGCCTCGTCATGCGTTGTGTCCTGCCGCCAGAGACGGGCCCTGCTGGAACGCCTGACTTCGACGACCCGGCCGTCGGCAGCGGCTGCGAACATGCTGGATCCCTGTGACTGGTGGGAGCGGCGCAGCTGGCGCCTCAGCTGGCGATTCTCCTCGGCCAAGGCCAGGATCCTGGTCACCCCGGCCAGGTTGATGGACTCGTCCTGGCTCAGATGCTGGGCCTGGCCCAGCCGGTCCAGATCCCGCAGGGAGTATCGGCGCGCACCCCCCTCGGTCCGTTCCGGCACAATCAGACCCAGCCTGTCATATTGGCGCAGGGTCTGCGGATGGATGTTGGCCAACTGCCCGACCTGGCCAACACTGAAGACCGGCAGCTCGATGTCCAAACCAGCATCGTCAGCAGCATCCAGGCTGATGTGCCCGGCCACCAGACCGCGAGCGCAGGCCAGATAAATCCGCCTGGTCTCGGGATCCACCCTGACCATGATCATCACTCCTTTCCGCTGCTCGTTCCCACTTGACCCGGCATCCGGATCGTCATATCTTCATGCGCTCCCCGGCGATCTGCTCGTCGAAGTCACCGCTTGCCTTGGCAAAGTCGCGCATGGCCTTCTTCTGGGCCATGCCGAGCCGACCGGGCATGCGGATCTCAAGGCGCCCCACCAGGTCGCCCTTGCCGCGCCGGTCCTGAACCCCCTTGCCGGCGATGCGAATCTCGTCGCCGCTGGAGGAGCCAGCCGGAATCTTGAAGGTGACGATCTGGTCATCGATGTCCCGGGCCTGGACCTTGGCCCCCAGGGCCGCCTCAGCTACCGTCACCGGCAGGATCATGACCAAATCCCTGTCCTTCATGGTGAACCGTTGGCTGGGCTGGACGCTGATCTGCAGGTAGAGGTCGCCATTGGCGCCCCCGTCCCTGCCAGGCCGACCCTTGCCAGCCAGCCTGATCCGCTGACCGTTGCGCACCCCGGCGGGGATATGCGTCTTGAAGCGCTTGCCTCCCACGCTCAGGGAGACCGTGGCCCCTTTGACTGCCTGACGGAAGGACAGCCCAATTTTCGAGTTGCGATCCTCTCCCTTGACAGGCCTGAGCCTGCTCTCCTGGTAAGCGGTCCGACCGCCACCGCCGGCACCTCCGCCGAAGGAGGAAAAGATGTCAGCAAAGTCGGGCTGTCCGGAACCATCGCCGAAACGGATGCGGGTGCCTCCCGGCGCCCCGGCCCCGCCGAACATGGAGCCGAAGATGTCCGAGAATGCATCGGTGTTGAAGCCGCCCTGGCCGGAGCCTCCGGCGAACCGGGCTCCCCCCATGCCGAACTGGCGGATGGCATCGTACTTCTGACGCTGCTCCTTGTTGCTGAGCACGTCGTAGGCCTCGGAGATGTCCTTGAACTTCTCCTCGGCCTCCTTGGTCTTATTGAGATCGGGATGGTATTTGCGGGCAAGCTTGCGGTAGGCCTTGGTGATCTCCGCTTCGCTGGCGTCCTTGGAGACACCAAGGACCTTGTAATAGTCCTTGCTCAGCCATTCATTCTCAGCCATCCATGTCTCCTTTCCTCATAAGCTACGAATATATCGAATTGGAATCCGCCCTTTCGCGTGCGGCGGCGGGCGGGATCATAACCTCACCCAGCCGCCGCATGCGAAGGCGTCGATTCAGCCTGCGGAAGGTCCGCAATCACCGTCCCTGCTACTGCCCGGGCGATGTCACCACTACCCTTGCGGCCCGGATCACCCGGTCGCCAATCCGATAGCCTGCCTCAACCACCGTGTCAACGGTCTCTTTCTTGGCATCGGGGTCCGGCTTGTGCAGGATGGCCTCATGCTTGGTGGGGTCGAAGTCCTCGCCTTTTTCACCGAACTTCTCGACACCGAACTTCTCGAAGGTCTTGTCGATCTTCTTGGCCACGGCCTGGAAGGAGTCGTCCATCTGTCCGTGCTCCTTGATCCGGTCAATGTCATCAAGGGCCGGAAGAAGGGCGGTCAGCACATCCACGATGCCATGCTGGCGGAAGATGTCCTGCTCCTTCTTGGCACGGTTGCGGAAGTTGACGAACTCGGCCCGCTCGCGCTGGAGGGCCTCCAGATAATCGGCGGCCTCCTTCTTGGCCTGACCCAGAGGGGTCAGCCCCTCTGATCCCTTGTCGGCACCGTCTTCCTTAGCCGAGTCAGACCCAGCCTTGTCATCAGCCTGAGCATCTGCTGACGACGCGTCCTTGGCGGAGGAATCCGACGAGGACTGGCTGGCCGCCTGGCCCTCGTCCGCAGCGGTCTTGTCGGCGTGATGTCCGCGAGCCGCTTCCTGCTCTGGTGTCGAGGCGGCGTCAGAGGCCTTGGCCTCGTTTCCGTCCGGTTCGCCGGCGGCGGCCGGGTCGCCCTTCAGCGGCCCGGTATCATCCTTGTCGAAGGCCGACATGTCACTCGCCGTCCTTCTTCTTGTCGTCGTCGTCCACGACCTCAGCATCCACCACGTCGTCATCAGCGGACGAGGAGGAGCCTGCACCCGAGGCGGCACCGGAGGCACCTGCAGCGCCCTGAGCGCCTGCACCGTCAGCGGAGCCCTGCTGGGCATAGAGGGCCTGACCGATCTTCTGGGCGGAGGTCATCAGCTCGCTCTGGGCGTTCTTGATCTTGTCCATGTCCTCGCCCTTCAGAGCCTCTTTCAGAGCGTTGACCTTGTCGGTGACCTCCTTGGCCACCTCGTCGGAGATCTTGTCCTTGTTGTCGTTGACCAGCTTTTCGGTCTGGTAGGCGGCGGACTCGGCGGCATTGCGGGTGTCGGCATCCTCACGACGCTGCTTGTCCTCGGCCTCGTGGGCCTCGGCCTCCTTGACCATGCGATCGATCTCGTCCTTGGGCAGGGCGGAACCGCCGGTGATGGTCATGGACTGCTCTTTGCCGGTGCCCTTATCCTTGGCGGAGACGTGCACGATACCGTTGGCATCGATGTCGAAGGTGACCTCGATCTGAGGAACGCCGCGCGGAGCCGGAGCGATGCCCGTCAGCTCGAAGGTCCCCAGAGGCTTGTTGTCACGGGCGAACTCACGCTCACCCTGATAGACCTGGATCAGCACGGAGGGCTGGTTGTCCTCAGCAGTCGAGAAGACCTCGGACCGCTTGGTGGGGATGGCGGTGTTACGGTCGATCAGCTTGGTCATGATGCCGCCCTTGGTCTCGATGCCCAAGGAAAGCGGGGTCACGTCGATCAGCAGCACGTCCTTGCGGTCGCCCTTGATGACACCGGACTGCACGGCAGCGCCGACAGCCACGACCTCATCGGGGTTGACGGTCTGGTTGGCTTCCTTGCCGCCGGTCAGTTCCTTGACCAGGTCCTTGACAGCGGGCATACGGGTGGAGCCGCCGACCAGCACCACATGGTCGATGTCCTGAACCGAAATGCCGGCATCGTGCAGCACGTTGTTGAACGGCGTGCGGCAGCGGCCCAGCAGGTCAGAAGTCATCTCTTCGAAGTGCGCGCGGGTCAGGGTCTCATCCAGGTGGACTGGAGTCCCATCGGGGGTCATGGCCAGGTACTGCATGGAGATGCTGGTGGACGAGGAAGAGCTCAACTCCTTCTTGGCCTGCTCGGCGGCCTCCTTGAGCCGCTGCAAGGCGATCTTGTCCTTGGACAGATCCACGTTGTACTTGTTCTTGACCTCAGTGACCAGCCAGTCGATGATCTTCTGATCCCAGTCGTCGCCGCCCAGCTTGTTGTCGCCGTTGGTGGCCTGAACCTGGATGGTGGAGAAGCCGTCGTCATCCTTGCCGATCTCCAGCAGGGAGACATCGAAGGTGCCGCCACCCAGATCGAAGACCAGGATGCGCTCATCCTCCTTGCCCTTCTCCAGGCCGTAGGCCAGAGCCGCAGCCGTGGGCTCGTTGATGATGCGCAGGACGTTCAGACCGGCGATCTTGCCGGCATCCTTGGTGGCCTGGCGCTGGGCATCGTTGAAGTATGCAGGGCAGGTGATGACCGCGTCAGTGACGGGTTCGCCCAGGTAGGACTCGGCGTCCCTCTTGAGCTTCATAAGGATCTGGGCCGAAATTTCCTGAGGGGTCCACTTCTTGCCGTCAATCTCGACGGACCAGTCGGTGCCCATGTGGCGCTTGACCGAGCTGATGGTCCGGTCCACATTGGTGACGGCCTGACGCTTGGCCACCTCGCCGACCAGAATCTCGCCGGACTTGCTGAATGCCACCACCGACGGCGTGGTCCGCGCGCCCTCAGCGTTGACGATTACTGTGGGCTCGCCGCCCTCCAGGGTTGCAATGCAGGAATTGGTGGTTCCCAGATCAATGCCAACTGCACGTGCCATACTCGTTACCTCCTGATGAAATTGGGCGTAGGGCCTGACCCCGCACCTCGTCGTTCACGTTCTCCGCTCGCGCTTCGTTCGTGGTCCCGATGGCCGGCTCCCGTCGGCCCGGGCAAGCAGCCATCATGACCACTCCGAAACTTGAGCCTACATCACTCAACTTCCCGAGGCAAATATTATTCCCGTCATGGCACAAATTCATCAGGAGGATGCCCGAACCGGATCTGCCCGACCAGAGGCCGGCAGAAAACATCTACTTCCGCAGGCCCTTGGCCAGGCTCATACCGGTGACTTGAAGACCGCCCTCGGTCACATAGATGCCCAAGGCCTGCCCCGGCCGGTAAATTCGGGCATTCAGGGCCACTCCATCCACATAGAGGGTGGCTATGGTGTCGTCGACCACCAGCTGGAGGTGGTAGATGCGTCCGGCCTCCAGACGGATCGGCCTTTCAAGGCCTATGTTCATAACCGTGAACCAGGGGTCATTGGGCGACCCCTCGAATAGGTAACGCCCCTGCCCCACTTGGAAGTCATACTGGTAAGACCGCCCGGTCCCGGCCTCCTCCCGCAGGCGCAGACCGAAGGACCGGGTGCCCGGGGTGAATCTGACATCAGCTTCGAATGAGAAGAGGTCGGGGCAGTCGGGGTCAATGACCACCTCCTTCCTCTCATGAGGTGCCTGGATGTCCACATCGTCCAGGGGAGTGCGGGGGTTGAAGGCGGCCCAGAGGGTATCCACCGGCCTCACACCCAGGGACCCATCCTCCCTCTGATAGACCTCGTGGGGAACGAAGGTCCCGCCCCACTCATAGTTGTTCCTGTCGTCGTCGCCTGCCTTGGTCCCCACCCAGCCGAAGAGGACCCGTCTACCGCCCAGCTCGAAGGTACGGCCCGCATAGTATCCGCTCCCGTCGAAGGCGTCATCCACAGGGGCTGTCCACGGTCCTTCCAGGCTGTGCGACATCCGGTAGGTCATCCCATGTCGGTCGCTGTATTCGGTGACGATGTGGTACCACCAGTCCCCGATTCTGAATAGGTCAGGCATCTCATGCATGGTGTAAAGACCGGGGGCCCAGAAATCCCCGCCGAACTCCCAGTGAACCAGGTCGTCGGAAGTGAATTTGACCGTCCGGCCTGTCTGCATGGTCTTGGGCCCCTTCTTCCGCGCTCCCAGGATGAGCAGGTAGTTACCGGCCTGCTCGTCCCTGACCACCAGTGGGTCTCGCCAGTCGTCGGGGTCGTACCCGGGCTGGGGGGCGATGGAGGGGGCCTGGTCCAACTTCCTCCAATGGCTGAGATCCTGGCTGACGGCCTGCATCAGGACCTGAGAGGCCTTGCCCTCGGCCGGATAATCACGGTTGAAACCCGTGTAGAAAGCGTGGTAGCCGTCCGGCCCCTCGAAGACGCTGCCAGCGAAAATGAACTGGTCCTGGTCTCCGTCACCACCCCTGGGTATGGCGGTGCCACAGTCCTGGTAATGGACGAAGTCCCTGGTGGTGGCCAGGTCCCATCCGAAGGGTTGCCCGAATGGGGCCGGATCGCGGGTGTCGCGCTGATGGAAGAGGAAGAACTCATCGCCTTTCCCATAGGGCATGCAGTCCCCAAACCAGGTGCCTGGAAATTGATAGTAGAGCTTATTCATGTTGACCCTTTCATATCGCCGATGATCCATACGTCCGGGCCGCGCATCTTCCTCGACGACCTCGGCAGGATCCCGCCTGTTGTTTAAGCGGTTAAGCAACCATTATAAAAGTGCCTACGCCGCTGTCAAACGGGATGGCGACCCGGCAAGTAGTCGGACAGGAGTTTCCACAAGAAGCGGAACGAATGGCATGAGATAGCCACAGAGAAGACCGGGTAATTTCTGCCCCGGGGCGGAGGCAACAGAGGATCAGATCCGGGCTATGGAATCCCTGACGACCAGAGGGCAAGGAACCAGTTGCGGCTCGAGGCCGCCAGAGCCAGCAGCCGGATGGTTAGTCGAATCGTCCCCCCTTGCCATGAGCGCACGTATTCCCAACCTCCCCAGGTCATACTGGGGCAGGCCCACGGTAGTCAGAGCCGGGTGGAGGTGGGCGGATATCACCTCCTGATTGTCGAAGCCGACCACGGATATATCATCGGGAACCCGCTGCCCACATTCACGTAGGGCATCATAGAAGCCCATGGCCGTGCGGTCGTTGTGGCAGAAGACGGCCGTGGCATCGGTAGCCATCACCTCGCGCATGGCCCGGTAGCCCGACTCCTGGTCTGCCTCCTTCTCGCGGATCACCAAGGAGGGGTCGTAGGCCACACCAGCCTCGGACAGCGCCTGCCGGTAGCCCTTGAGCCGACCCACGGAGGCCGGGGTCCGGGCGCTGGCGTTGATGAAGGCGATCCGCCGGTGGCCGGCCCGGAGCAGTAGGCGGGTGGCGCTGAGCCCTCCACCGACCTCATCCGGGACCACGGCTGGCAGACGGCCCAGCCGGTCGTAACAGTTGACTAGCACTGCGTTTACACCGGCCAGCCCCGCAGGAGCGTCGACCCGGCGGTGGACCCAGCTGGAATAGACCAGCCCCTCCACCCGGCGTTCCAACATAAACTCGAAGGCCCTCTCCTCTATTTTCCTGTCCCCGCCCGTGTCCACGACGAGTAGAATCTTCCCCTGCCTCCATGCCTCATCCTGGGCACCGCGAATCACCTGACCGGCGAACGGTGAGGTGGCGACCCCGTCGCTGATAAAACCAATCAGATCGGAATGCCCCCTGGCAAGCCCACGCGCCAGGGCGTTGCGGCGGTAACCCAGTTCGGAGGCCACCCTGCGGACCCTGTCGCGGGTGGCTTGGGGAATACGGGCCTTGGGGTCGTCATTGATGGCCCACGAGGCAGTGGCGACCGAGACCCCGGCGGCTCGGGCAATATCCTGAAGAGTGACCATGTCCATTCATTCTAGACGGGCACCATTGCCTACCACTGATTGCAAGCGACGGCAACGAACCGATAGGCGTGAGCGAGAAGTATGCGGTGAGGTCCACGATATATGACATAACACGCAGAGCCGGGGTATCGGTCTCTACCGTGTTGTGGTCCTTCATTCGCCCAAGCCGTCTTGGCTGGGACCCGCCATGGGTGCTCGATGCGGCCCTGTCCCAGATAATCAGCCCGAACCCCACTACCAACGGCGCGCCGTTCCGCCAGCCTCGGTCATCGACCGCCCCAGTTTTTTATGATGCATCCATTGTCATCATCGATCTCTACCATGGTCAGCGTCCATACAGATAGACCGACGAAGGTCAGACGGAAAAAGCGAGTATATATGCACCAGACACCATCATGGCTGGACGAAGCAGTCTTCTACGAAATCTATCCTCAAAGCTTCTACGACAGCAACGGTGACGGCATCGGTGACATACCGGGCATAACAGCCAAGTTGGACTACATTTCCTCCTTGGGTTGCAACGCCCTGTGGATCAACCCCTGCTTTGACTCCCCGTTCAAGGACGCAGGCTACGACGTCAGGGACTATACCAAGGTGGCGCCCCGCTACGGAACCAACCAGGACCTGGTCGACCTTTTCGGGCAGGCCCATCGAAGGGGAATCCATGTCCTGTTGGATCTGGTTCCCGGGCACACCAGCGAAGAACACGCTTGGTTCGCCAGCAGCGGGCGGGCCTCCCGCAACGAGTACTCCGACCGCTACATCTGGACGGACAGCAGCTTCGAGGGCTACCCCGGCATGCCCTTCATAGGCGGTGAGGCTCCCAGGGATGCCGCCTACATCCTCAACTTCTTCAAGTGCCAACCAGCCCTCAACTATGGATTCGCTTCAAGGGACCGCTCCTGGCAGCAGTCACCCGACGACCCGGGCCCAACTGCCACCCGTCAGGCCATGATCGACGTCATGCGCTTCTGGCTGAGTCAGGGTTGCGATGGCTTCAGAGTGGACATGGCCGACTCTCTCGTCAAGAACGACGACAAGGAAAAGACGGCCACTATCGACACCTGGCATCGTCTTTTCGAGCCGATCAGGAAGGAATTCCCCCAGGCAGCATTCGTCTCTGAATGGGGCAAGCCCTGGCAGTCCCTGGAGGCTGGCTTCGACATGGACTTCTACCTGAATTGGCGGTGGGCAGGCGTACCAAACGGTTACAACTTCCTGACACGCAACACTGAAGACGAGCTGGAAGGGCCTGACGATGCCAGCTACTTCAAGGCAGACAGCAAGACCGGCATATCAGACTTCCTGGCTGATTACCTTCCCCAATACCTGCGTAGCCGAAATCTGGGAAGCTTCTGCTTCATTACCTGCAACCACGACACCACCCGCCTAGCGCCCCGTCTGACCCCCGAAGAAATCAAGGTGGCTTATGGAATGTTCCTGACCATGCCAGGAGTCCCTTTCATCTACTACGGTGACGAAATCGGAATGCGCTACCAAACCCTGCCCACCAAGGAGGGCGGCTATCACCGGACAGGTTCCCGCACCCCCATGCAGTGGGACAGCTCGGCTAACAGAGGGTTCTCCAAGGCCGACCCGACCGAACTCTATCTGCCCGTGGACGGGAGTCCCGACGCCCCGAACGTGGCCGACCAGGATGGAGATCCGGAATCACTCCTGACCTTCATCAGACAGATGACCACCCTGAGGAGTGGGCACCAGTCCCTGAGACCGGGGGCCGACTTCGCCGTGGTCCACGCCCCCAGGCATGGCCGTTCCTTCGCTTACACCCGCACCCAGGGCGACGATCGCCTCCTGGTGGCCCTCAATCCCGGTCGACAGGAGGAGGACCTCCCGCTGAGTCTGGTCAGTACCGGTGCCGCCGACCAGATTCCCCGCCCCCTGGTCATGGTAAATAGCGATCTTTCCCAAGGCACCCTGGCCCTGAGGGGACAGAGTTTCGCAGTTCTGGCCCTGTAAATCAAAACCCCTCACAAACCGGTTGCTCATTCCTGGAGGTAATGGTCAAACCCGGCCCGCTGCATCTCCTCCCCACTTCGGGATCGGGCAGCGGGTCGGATGCTCCCGTATCCGCGGAATCCGTGCAGTCCAGGAACAACCTACAATCGCCCCCTCCTTATGACTGGTTGCGGTCCCCTCCGATATTGAGACCCCCTGTGGCCAAGTCGAAGACTTGGTCATAGTCCGCACCAGCAAGGGAGAGGTCCGCTTCGGGCGAGAAACCGCCGTCACTACCCGGCGATATACCAGTGGCCAAATAGACCGTGGTCAGACCGCTGCGGTTGCCTCCGATGATGTCCGCACCGCGGTCGTTGCCCACCATGACTGTCCTGTCCGGGTCGGCCCCTTCTGCGTCCAGGGCCATCCGGAAGAAGGCGGGATCGGGCTTCTTCACCCCACAGTCGCTGGATATAAAGATCCGGTCCAGGTGCGGACGCAGGCCGGTCAAATCCAACTCGGGATCCGTGTAGGAGGCCTGTGCATTGCTGACCAGAACGACCCGCAGCCCTGCCGATTTCAGAGCCTCCAAGAGGTCAAAAGCACCCGGGTATGGCCTGAGAAGGGTGGTAGTGGCCTTTCTGAAGGACCAGGCCAGGTCGTCTACATCACGCCAATCGTGTGGTAGACCAGCCTGATCAAAGAGGGCGGCGAAGACCTTACGGACCTCCACCTCACCGACCTCGTAACGGCGGTCCGCCTCAGCTTGTAATGGGGCCTGAATCCGCTTGAAATCCCTCCTGACAGCTGCGGCATCAGGCCAGATGTCACAGCGGGAGTGGAAATACTCCCAAAGGTACTGCCATCCTTCAGGTCCATCCTCGTCGGTCCTAATGTCCAGAAGGGTCCCATAGAGGTCGAAGAAGACCGTGGTGAATCGCTGTGGCATAATGTCCGCCCTTTCGCGTCCTCAATATAGTCGGCATCGGCCACCCGCCGATGCAAGATCCCCGCCACTGCGATACTCCGGCTCGTCATTGCCGCACGCCAGAGAAGCAACGGCCAAGAAGCAGTCAGGCTCCGCCGCCATCACCGCACCCCCATACGCCCGCATGAATGGGGCCGAAAACACTGTGAACTTTGATTGCGTCCCCGTTCGGATTGTACGGAATGGGCCAGTCGGTTTTAGTTTTAATAAGTGTCATTCCAGTACTCGGTCCTTGCAGCAGCGTTGTCAGCATTGACTTTGACTCTCATGATAGCCTCGCCGAAGCCCGCACAGAGTCTCAAAAACCAGCGATGAAAACCAGCCGTGCCTGTCTAGTTGATCCGGTCAACAGATGCGTTCATCCAGCGCATTGTTTTGAACTACCGCCACCATATCTGCGCTGACTCCGCAGTCCTTCATTAGATTCTGGTCGGCGAGGACGATGCCACCCATCTCGTAACGGGCTCTGGGCACTGGTACCCCCCGCAGGCGGCAAACTCCGAGGCGGCCCTGATGTTTTTGCCTTGGAGCTGTAACCTATGGCGCGGAAACCTGTCAAGACCCTCATCTGGATCTACCAGTGGCAAATCCGAAGGCACACGTGCCTGTGACAGAAGATGACGGTATGGTCCAGGATGGAAGGCCCTCCGAATCTTCAGCAGTTCCAAGTCTCTATCACATTGTTGCCCTTGTACTGGGAAAGGACACTGTAGTGGGCCGTGTCCAGGCGGAACTTGCAGGCATCATCTGCCTGCAGGCTCAACCACTGGGTCGTCAGAATCCGCAGAATATGGGCGTGGGCCACCAGAAGGACTTGCCGCCCCTGATTGACCAAAGGCTCCAGCCTGGCCACCAGCCGCCCAGCCCGAAGGGCCACCTGGTTCAGAGTCTCCCCCGGTCCGTTTCTGACCGTCACATGTTCTCCGGACGGAAGGGTGTCCTGCCAGGTCCCATCCATGTCCGATCCCAGAGCCTGAGTGCCGTCGCGCCACAGGTTCCACTCACGCCCGGCCAGACGCGACACCTCCTGTCTGGTCCGCCCTTCTGCCCGCCCGTAGTCCCACTCAGCCAGGTCATCGCATATGGTCATTCTGTCAAAACCTGCCAAACGGGCTGTGTCCCGGGCTCTCTTCAGCGGTGATGCATACACGTATTCCGGTTCGAACCCGTCCGGGAAAGCCTGTCTGAGCCTTTCCCCCGCCCTTTTGGCTTGATCCCGCCCCTCCCCCGTAAGGGGTATGTCCGTTTTCCCGGTGTGCTGTCCCGACAGACTCCATGCAGTCTGACCATGGCGCAGCAAGACGACGCGTCCTTTGCTGCGAGCTCCTTCACTCGCGATTGGCTGTGAAACTGTCATGTATCTATTCTACCTTCGCCCCCGGCGGTACCGGAAAGCAACACCATCAGTATGGACCACGACGGCCCCCAGTATCAGGCACAAGCGGTGCAGTGTGGGATAATGGCATCATGACTAGTGCGATTGGGCCTTCCAAGGACGGTGCTGATGCCATCGTCGAACGTTTCCACGCAATAGACGACAAGGTACGCGATATGACTTCTTCAGTTGAATCTGACCCAGACTCCCTCACCGACAAGGTCATCAAGTGGGTCTTGCCATCCCTTGCCGGCTACCTAGCCGGCAAGATATTCCAATCAGTCTGGGACAATGCACAGACCCGACGTAATGGGGGGCTCGAGTCCGAAGAGGGGCAGCAGCAGGGGGCTATAGCCAGCCTGGCCTTCGCTGTCCTTTCAGCCGCCCTCACCACCCTGGTCTCGGGAGTGATCGACCGGGGGTCCCAGGCATTCGTGGACCGCCGTCATCAACGCCGTTAGGGTTGAATCAGTCAGGGACTGTTGCAGAGCGGCCCATCGGGCAGAACGGAATCGGTGCCGAAGCCGTGTCAGCGATAATGCGAGCTGGCTCTTTTATGTGTCGCACCCTCTGACAGCAGAGTAAGCCTATGACAGGTGCAACTCTCACACGAGGGGACCTTCTGACAATACCGGTTCAAACCCGGTGATCAACGAGATTATCCGGGTGCTCACGGGAGACGGTCCATCAGGCGTTTCACCGAGCCGTCCAGTTAGCGACAATGATGTCCAAGCGCTGGAAGAGACGGCACAGCATGCGGCCCCGGATATTCGAGAACCGCTACCCTGAGTTGGGCGCTGAAGGCAGACCCTAGGACGAACGAACCGAGCGAGCCCTGGCCGATTTCGATGAGGTAGTCCAGCGTTACTACAGAGACATTGGGAAGACGGACACCCCCGCACAGAACCTATAGCGCCATCATCGTAGATCATGCTGTGGATTCCGAGTCGACCCATGAGCCGATGCTTCTATCCATCGAAGGCAAGGCTTCCACCTGGACCGTTGACCGTCGGCCTGCAAAGTCGGGTGCCAGAGGCGGATTGGCAACAGATAGAAGAGGGCTCTCCTGACAAGTTACAGGCCGGGTGCAGGGGAAATTTGAAATGGTATCGATGATCCAAGCTGACAGACAGGCCACTACGGGAATAGTAAGAAGAATATGAAAATAGAAATTATAAAGGGGAAGCCCAGCACAACCGACCCGATGCACTAGACTTCCCCTTTTTCAATGGCGTGGCTATAGCTCCTCTTCCCCGATCGCGGCTTAGCACGGTGATCATGCCCATGCAGGCGATCATAAAGGGTTGGGTCATGACTGGCCAGATGCCAGATTTAGCAGAAGCCATAGCGAGAGACCCAGCGCTTCGCCCCTCGTTCGATATAGCTCCGCGGCCCTAGCAACCTTTGCCTGGTCGTGGTACGTGATTTTGGCGCTACCGGGGGCACCGGTGGGGAACAAAATAACGCATAGCAACTGACCCTGCAACTATGGGAATAACTGCTTTCCAGCAGTTATATCGGTCTTCCCCACCGATTCCCGATTGTCTGTTCCAAAGATCCGGCAGGCACTGTGACAGTACAGCGCGGAAGACCACAGGATTTAGAAGATATCGTTGCCCGCGCTCACATAGAGCTGATACCACTCCTCAGCAGACAGTTCTACATCCGCCCCGGAGGCCATTTCAGCAATCCTGGAGGGGTTCATGGATCCGATGATGACCTGCATCCCGGCCGGATGACGGAGTATCCATGCGACTGCAATGGCGTTCTTACTGACGCCATGTTCATCTGCGATCTTGGCAAGGCAGTCGTTGAGCTCAGGGAACTTCGGGTTGTCGATGATGACCCCTTCGCCGGTCCCACTCTGGAAAGGACTCCATGCTTGAATAGTCATACGCTTGAGGCGGGAGTAAGCCAAAATCCCACCGTCGTGGTCTAGACTGGCCTCGTCGGCCATATTCACATGAATCTCCTGGCGAATCATACCGGTATGGCCAAGGCCGAACTGCAACTGGTTCACCTGAAGTTTCTGATCCAGGGCACTCTGGAGAAGCTCTACCTGCATGGGATTGACGTTGCTGACCCCGAAGTGGCGGACGCGGCCTGAAGATTGAAGCTCATTGAAGGCCTCGGCCAGCTGATCCAGCTCGACCAGGGTGTCGGGCCGGTGCAGAAGGACGAAGTCCACGTAGTCAGTCTGCAGGTTCTCGAGCTCCTGCTCCATGGCCTCCAACAGGTGCTTCCTGGAAAAGTCATAACGAGTGACCCTGCCGCTCTCCTTATCTCGGAAGATGCCGAATTTAGTCTGTATACCAACATCCTCCCTTTTCACACCGCAGTCCTTCAAGGCCTGGCCCAGCATGGTGCTGCACAGACCATCGTGATAGCAGTCTGCGGTGTCAAAGTAATCTATGCCGGCATCCAGTGCCGCCTTTACAATCTCTGATGCCTCCTGCCTGGTCTTGTTGTCAATCCTCATGGCCCCAAGGGCTACGCTAGAGAATTCGACACCAGAGGTACCCAATTCGATCGTCTTCACTGTCATCTCCTTTGTTGTCAGGTTCTTCTCACTCTAACAAGGGCCGGTGTCTTGTTTGTAGGACAAAGCAAGAACCGAGGCGATGAAGGCTCAAAACTGGCGCAATGTCTGAAGAAGTGGCATTGGGTGTATGTCCGTGCATACAGTAAAGGCCTCTGATGATTCGTGTCATCAGAGGCCTTTACTTTTTCGTGTTGTGGCGGCGGTGTGCTACTCTCCCACACTCTTCCGGGTGCAGTACCATTGCCGTGCTGGGTCTTAGCTTCCGGG
>NZ_JACFQP010000004.1:0-99553 GCF_016101415.1 Bifidobacterium sp. M0404
TGGTTGTGGTGTTCATGGGTGTTCCTTTCCTTGGTGCCGGGACTGTTTGTGCCGACGCCTGGAATGGCGGCCCGGGTATAGCGGAGAGTCAAGCCCCCGCGTGGATCCGAACACTCCCCCGGAGGCCGAGGGGGCATGCTGTTCGGCCCCCTCGGCCGGAGCGGGGTGTGGGCGGAGACGCTCGGGGCTTGAGTCGCAGCGGCCCGGGCCAGAATGGAAGGGGGCGGCACAAACACCACATTCCCAACCCCTTCAGCAGCACGCCGCAGGCGTGCGACAGCGGCGGCCAGACATCAAGGCGCAGCCGCCGATGACCACAACCCCGGCCGAGCCGAGCATGGAAAAAGGGACCCCGTTGAGGGGTCCCTTGATGATGTTGCCCTGATGGGTCAGGCCATCTGGCTTCGGAGTCCTGGGTAGTGGTGTGCCAGGTATTCGGCGGTGGCTTGGCGGATCAGTGCCGATAGGTTGGTGCCTTCTGTTTTGACGGCGGCTTCGGCCCATTGGTCCAGGGCCGGGGTGGTGCGTACCTGCCAGGTTTTGCTGGTGGGTTGTTTGAGTTCGTCGCGGGGGCGGCCGGCGAAGATGGAGAGCAGGTCGTCGTCGGTCAGGGGGCCGGCGTCGTAGCCCCGGTATACCCGGGTGCCTTCGATGGGTGTGAATTGGCCGGCGTCGGCCATGCGGTCGAGTGCTTCGGCGTGTGCTGCCCTGTCGGCGGGTGTCTGTGTGTTGGTCATGGTCTGGCTCCTTGTTGGTTGTGTCTATTGGTATCTGAGATGTTGCCACCGGCTGGTCAGCGGCATGGCGTGGAAGGCGTGGAGCTGGCCGTCCTGCCATTTGCTGACGATGACTTCGAGCAGGTTGTCGGGTAGGGCCCCGGGGTGTGGCTGGCCGACGAAGACCACCGTCATCTCGTCGCCGTAGCCCTCGATTTGTTCGTGGCCTATGGAGTGGAGGACCGCGTGCCTGATTTCGTCGTCGGCGCAGCCGTGCTTGCGGGCTGATTGCTCTATCTCGATCTCCATGACCATGAGTGTAGTACAAATTGCACATACAAACCAGTCGTGCGTTCCTCGCGTTGCGGTCTGGCTGTCCGAACGCGGGGCGTTCGACGATGCCGATTCCACCCCGTGGGGTGGCGCGAGGCATCGCTGCGCCGCCGCCGGCAGCCGGCCCCGCTTGGTGGCGGGGCCGGCTGCGGGGTTCATTCACTCTTTGGTGTCCTCCTCCTGGTCGCCGTCGTCTGTTTCATCTTCGTTCCCTTCGTTGTCTTCCTCTTCAGGTCGGGGCACCAGGTCGCCGTCGAGACCGGATTGCTCTTCGTCGCTGATGGCGTAGCCTGCGGTTTGGAGGGCACGGTAGAGGGGTTTGAGCAGGCCGTCTATGTCGTCTTGGCTGCGCCAGGTCTCGTGGTTGATCTGTGTCTCCATGATGGCGTGGCACAGGGCGAAGGCCGTCTGGGTGCGGCGACTCTCGTCAAGGTCGGCCTTTTGCGCCAGCTCGGCTTCCTGGTCCTGGACGATGGCGCGCCATGTGTCCCGCACCTGGTCCCGGCTGACCCACCAGGTGCGTTGGCTCGCTTGGGCGATGACCAGCATGGACAGGGCCTGGGACTGGTTTTTGGCGGGGCGTTTGAGGGACATGAGCCGTTGCGTGTAGGCCAGCCGCAGGTCGTGGCTTGCCGTGTCCAGTTGCTTGGCCGGTGCGATTTCGGCTTCTTGTTCGGCTTGCCACCTGGCCAGGTCATCCTCTCTTTGCCGGCGTTCGTCCTCCTGGTCCTGTTGGGTGTATGGCTCCAGCAGGGTGATTTTGACGCGCCACTGTCCGCCACGGTCGAGCAGTCCGGCGGCCGTGGGTTTGTCGCCTTCCCATTCCTCCAGCCATGTGTCGAGGGCCTGCTTGGGGTCGGGGTCGGTATCCGGGGAGAATCGGGCGATGGTGCGCCAACCTTCCGGGTCAGACCAGGATTGTGATGGTGTCAGCGGCACGATGGGCAGCCCGGCCTGCTTGATGGCTTCCTGGGCCTGTTCGATCCACTTGTCCAGCGACCGTTTGGCCTGGACCTGGTGCAGTGTCATGTTCCAGTTGTTGGTGCCTGCGGCTTTGATGAGCTGGTCTTGCAGGCCTTCGTCGTCGCGGAAGTCGGCTATCGTCTCCAATTCCTCGAAGCTCAGCTGGGATGGCAGCGCGAGTATTTTCTCGTCGTCGATGGACGATATTTTGAGCCGTCGCTGCACGGTGCTGCGGCTGCGGCCAGTGGCTTTGGCCATCTGGTCCACGTCTTCGCCAAGGTCCAGGAGGTGGGCGTATCCGCGTGCCTCGTCCAGGGCGGTGAGCTGGTCACGGTGTATGTTCTCTACCAGCATCACCTCCGCCTGGGTCTGCTCGTCCATGTCGGTGATGATACAGGGCACGGTTGCAAGGCCGGCCTGCTCGGCGGCCGCCAGCCGCCGGTGTCCGATGACCAGGGTGTGCCGCCCCTCCTGGTTCGCCGGTGTGACGACCAGGGCCTGCTGTATGCCTTGGGACGCGATGCTCATGGCCAGCTCCGACACGTCTCCTATCTCGCTTCGGGGGTTGGCGTCGTTGGGCCTGATGGCGTCGATGGGCAGCATGGTCACTGTGGTTGTGGTGTTCATGGGTGTTCCTTTCCTTGGTGCCGGGACTGTTTGTGCCGACGCCTGGAATGGCGGCCCGGGTATAGCGGAGAGTCAAGCCCCCGCGTGGATCCGAACACTCCCCCGGAGGCCGAGGGGGCATGCTGTTCGGCCCCCTCGGCCGGAGCGGGGTGTGGGCGGAGACGCTCGGGGCTTGAGTCGCAGCGGCCCGGGCCAGAATGGAAGGGGGCGGCACAAACACCACATTCCCAACCCCTTCAGCAGCACGCCGCAGGCGTGCGACAGCGGCGGCCAGACATCAAGGCGCAGCCGCCGATGACCACAACCCCGGCCGAGCCGACCAGTTTTATGTTTGCCGATTGAAGGGTGATCTGCAGTAGCTCATGATAGAAGAAAGACCATCCGATAAGAAATGTGTTTATATTGTGAAGCTTTATCTTGATGAAGCTTTCTAACTGATATCCCGAGTATATTAAAGCTTGTTAGAAGCCGCCACTGCCTCTATCATATTTATATGATATGCACACTAGGGCGGCACTTTTTTATCTAAAGGGGTGTAACTGAGATGGACACCGCTCGTATTCCTTACCCTTCGCATCCTTATCAGAGCTCAGCCAATCTAGCCTCTATGCTGATACAGAACGGTCTCTCCGGCATCAGGGGCTATAGGAACTAAACGCGTTGTTTTAGGTTCTGTGTGTGGGTTTGGTTGTGTGTTGGTCAGAGTGTGGTGTTGGGGTATCTGACTGGTGTGTGGAACTCGTTCCAGTTGATGGCGGTGCCGTAGTGTTCGGGCTCGTCCTGTTCCTGTCTGGTTTCCCGTTTGGGTGCTGGTTGTGGCTGGTGGTGTTCGTCCCTGATCAGGCTGGCGGGGTCGGGGTTGTCGGTTTTCATGCAGCAGTGCCATTCGCAGGCGCGTCTCATGTGGCTCTCGGGTAGGCCGTGGTGTTGCAGGAGGGTGCGTTTGATGGGTGAGTTGACTCCTCCTTCCAGCCGGTTGGTGGTGCGTTCCACTGGCCCGCCGGCGGTGAGTTCGGGTTCCAGGAAGGCGAAGAGCTGCCTGTCTTGGAAGAGGTGTTCGAGCCTGCGGTAGCAGCGGCGGAGTTCCTGGTGGGTCCACCACCAGGATTGGTGGCTGGCTTTGGGGTTGGCTGGGTCGTCCTTGGCCATGGTGCGTTCGTCGATGAGGGTTTTCCATCTTTCGTGCCAGGCGTTCAAGGCCTCACCCCAACGCACCGCTTCCTCGATGGTATGGACCCGGGTGAGCTGGTCGGAGAGTCGCTTGAGTTCCTTGCCGGCCTGAAGTCGTGGTTTGAGTGTCGGGTCGGTTTTGGTGTTGCGTTGCACGTGCACCAGGCAGCGTTGGATGCGCGTGCCCGGCAGCAGGCATGGCAGGCTTTCTGCACGCCGCGAAGGCCGTCGGTGATGAGCACGTCGGGCCCGGGGATGCGGGAGAACAGGGCCGTGCAGGCCGCCGTGTTCTCCTGATGGCACCACTGCCGGTCGATGACCTGGCCCGTCTGCCCGTCGATCGCTATCAGGAGGCACCAGCCGTGTGCCATATGCGTGCCGTCGGCCATGAGCGTGTGATGGACCACCCCGTCCGGTGTGATTGCCGGCTTGATGTTCCAGCACCAGCCGACCCGTTTACGCCAGGCCCTGGCGCCCATGGCCCCCATCTGTTCCTGGGTCCTGCCCGTCAGCAGCCAGTCCAGGAACTCCCTCAACTGCGCGGCGCGGGCCCGGTCCTGCCTGCGCGCGGTGGACGTGATCGAGCAGGACGGACACATCCAGCGCTGCGTGCCTGATCTGTTGCGCCCATGCCTGCGCATCCGCCCATGGCATATGGGGCAATGCCTGGCCCTCTTCGATCTGGTTCTCATTCCCCAATCGAACAGGAACGGGCACCCCTGCAAGACCCCTATTAACAACCCGACCTATTAACAACCACCCAACACGCTTACAGCCACAAGGCCAAACCCCCAACATAAACAACGCGTTTAGTTCCTATAGCCCGCAATCGCTGCTGGACGAAACGAGGAGACATGGACAAAAACCCGAACCAGAGCAACGAGGAGGACCTGAGTGCACGACTGTGCGAGACGAGGCAGGTGCTCGAGGAGCTCAGGAACTACCAGGGCGCGCAGATACAGCTGGTCACCAGCCGCCAGGTGAACCTCAGGGAGTAGTTGGAGACGATAACCTCCACGATGGAACAGGTCAACCAGATGCTGTTGACCAGCTTGCAGCGACTAGAGGACTCAGGCAACAGGCAGAGCGAAGCCTCAAGGAAGGTCATCCTCTTTGGCTACAAGGCGTTCGAGGAGAACGTGGAGCAAACGGCGAGCAGGCACGAAACACAGCTCAGAAAGATGCACGACGAGCAGCGGTACGTGAACGATCGACTCTTGAGGCTGCAGAGCAAGCAGAACAGCGGGCTCGACTCGCTCGCCCACGACGTCACACGACACCTCGACGAGGCACTGGTCTCACTCGATAGACAGGCCAGCGAGCAGATCAGACGGATGAGCAACCGGCTCGGCTGACATCAGACCCGCAACTGGCTGACCGCCACCATCCCCACCAGTGTCATCACCAGCGACATTCTCTACATGATTCCGCACTGCATCCACTAAACATCCCATGCTCATGGTGTGAGTGTAACCAAGCAAACTGGTCTTTTATGTGTTGTTCGAATTCCGGCAGGGGTATTGTTCCAAGAGTGGTGGCGTCATCGTACCAGTTCGGATTTCCACATCGGTGTCAGTGACATGAGAGCAGTCTCAATGTGTGAGAGGCCGGAATGAGTTAGCTGTGTTTATGGCGTAGAATAGTTAGCGGTAGAACGTTTTCGCCTCATATTTGCTTTCAAAGGAGAAGACTATGAGGAAGTTTGGGAAAGTTGTTGCTTCATGAATGGCAGCTCCTGCCTTGTCGGCCGGCATGTGTCTGCTCTTTGTTTTGGGTGGGTGAGGTGATTTGCGAATTCACTGGATTCAACGGTTGACGATTTGGGCTTCCTTGATTCTCACCATGGTGGTGACATTCGAGATGCTTATCACTATCGACCAGGAGCTTCCTGCAGGTACTGGTACCTCTTTCACCGTCGAGAGGGTTGATACCGCGACGAAGGCGGATGCTGTGCGTGCGATTGCTCAAGCTTCAAAAACTTTGGGGATTAATGTATTCAAGATCCAACCTTCATTTCGTGATTCAATGAAGTCTCGTGTTCTCGTGGCCTTTGTGGGCGACCAAGAGTCTTTTCAACGAAATGGAGGGTACGATTATCCTTCCTTTTCAACGCGTGACCAGTCAACGAAAGTAGTTTCTTTTGAAGAGATTACCACCCAGGACTTGCGCGGAAGCTATGCGACCAATGCGGATAGGTCGCATATGGAACAGCTCGCCAAGGCTTTGTCACGTTCCCGGATAGTGGTTGACGAATCACAAAGCCTCTGGTCACGAGGCTTCTGGATAGCTGCGATGATATACGCGTTAGGGAGGGGTGGCCTTTGGGCGGGAGTCGTTATCATCGCCATCACATTGGTGGTTTCCACCGCGTATTCCCTGTCCAGGAACAGGAAGATACATGCGATCAAGGCGATGCACGGTTATACCAGCGGAAGGATACTCGTCGGCGAGCTGGCGTCACTGCTCGCCACACTCGCCGTGGGATTGGCGACAATTACCTTAGTGGGATTACCTTTCCTCTGGTTTATCAATAACTTCCACCAGATTTGGCGACTCCTTCGAGCGCTGTTTGTCGCCGTGGCTGTATTGACAGCATATCTTGTCTTCCTAGCGTTGGCTTTAGGTGGTGCCAGTGCATTCCGCGATCGAATACCCGCCGTTCTCAACGGAGAGGGCAACGAACTCCGTGATGGCATTATTGCGGGTTTTGCCCAGTTCATAGTAGTGGCTGTTCTCTTTGGCACCATCAGCGGTTCTCTGAATAGAATCAGCGCGGTACAGAGCACCAGCCGGTCCTTGGCACAGTGGTCTCGCATCTCGGATCAATATGTCCTGAGGTTTTCAATCAACACCACACAGGAGGATATGCTCCGGGCAGCGCCTCCCCTGATGAAAGTGATCGAGGATCTTGACGGCAGGGGGAAGGCGATGTTGGTCGGGTATAATGGTGACTCCGTTCGTCCCGCTGATGGGAACAATGATCCTTACGAACCGGACGGATCCGATTCGATGATAGTGAGCCCGAACTATCTTGACAAACAATCCATTGCCGGACTTGATGGGAAACCGGTTAAAGTGGTTGGAAGAGATATCGGGGCTTTCACACTCCTGGTGCCTTCATCATATAAAGGGGACCCCGGAGCCTTATTGAAGAAATATGCCGAATATTTCAAGACACAGTGCCAACTGGGTGTTACCCAGAAACAGAAACCATATTCCTGCAACCCTCACGGCGTCCTGGTCCGCACACGTTCGGGCCAAGACATATCTCTCTTCTCGGGGACCCAGTTCATGCCTGCGGAAGATCAGCAGAGGCTGTCTTTGAAAGATCCAGTGGTAGCCGTCACATCCCCATCGTCAGGGTTGATCAGCCCCATGGTATACCTGTCATACACATCAAGCGATAGTGTATTGTTCTCTGATCCGGAACTCTTGCAAAGCAAGCTGGACCATTATGGAATCTCTGGAAACTTCCAGGGTATTGACAACGCCAAAGACTCGGTGGCGTATACGTTGTCATTATCCAGGAACGAGCAACGCGGGGACATTATAGCCATATCGTTCGGTCTGGCCGCTGCCATGATGGCCATCCTTGTGTGCTCGGCCGCGTATTGCGCAAGACGACGCAGGCTCTCCTTCGTCCAATTCATCCATGGATACGGGTTTTTCAGAAGACATGGAGGCTTCCTTATCATGCAGAACACCGGGGTGCTGCTGACCCTCATAGCAGTCGGCATGATCGGCTCGATGAACAAGGTTGCGGATCTGGTGGCTGGAACATTGCTCTTCGCCGGATCCAGCCTCATCATGGCCATTACCGTATCGGCATACGAATCAAGGTTCCGTGCCGACGACATCAAACGCCCGTGAATCCGCGGTGCGGAGGGAGATGCATATGACAGACGCAGGCATGCAGCCGACATTGAAAGTCGAAGGACTTACCAAGAGATTTGCAGAACACACCTTATGGTCGAGACTGTCCTTCGACGCTGGACCCGGTTCCATAATCGCAGTGAGCGGACCGTCCGGCGCAGGCAAGACGACCCTGCTCAACTGCGTCGGCTTGTTGGAGGACTTCGATGAAGGATCGGTCACTTACAACGAAGGGACATTCCGTTCCGGTTATTTACACAAGAGCAGGAAGGGACAGCGAGTGTGTCTTCGCGAAAACATAGGATTTCTATTCCAGAACTATGGTCTTGTCGAACAGTGGAACGTATCGCGTAACCTGCAGATTCCCCTCAAAATGAAGAAGCGCGAGCATCGCAAGGAACGGGACGAACGAATCGACAGCGTACTTGACATCGTCGGGATGAAAGGTTCACAGAAGAAAAAGATTTACACCCTATCGGGCGGGGAACAACAAAGAATCGCCCTCGCAAGGCTCCTGCTCAAACAGCCGAGTGTCATTCTTGCAGACGAGCCGACATCTGCGCTAGATCAAGACAACGCTAACGTCGTAATACGTATACTGTGCGAACTTGCCCAACAAGGTGCCGCCGTCATCATCTCAACGCACAATGAAGAAATAAAGCAAATCTGTTCGTCGATTATCGAAATAGGCTGATATACCCACGTCCTCCAACCGCAGACCGTGACGACCCTGGGGAAGGGCATCACCCACATCTGGCCGTACGGGAAGAAGGCCAGGTTGCTCATGGTGTGGATAAGCACCCAAGTCGTGCGCCAGAAGAAGCACAAGACCAGCCGCGTCATCATGCTTCCCTTCACGCTGCGGCAGCTGATGGAAGACCTGGGCATCCAACGCAAGCCCCGTAAAACCGATTACGAGAACTTCAAACGCCAGATCAGCGCCCTGTCCTACTCCGACATCTACGCATGGCTGTCGAGCGCATATACGCTCTCAACCATTCACACGCCTACCAGACCCCGCTCATCACCTGAAAATCGCTCCAGAACCAGATGGGCTCGAACTATGCCGAAACACGAAACTTCGTCACTAGATTCAAACAGTCGCTGAAACATGTAGCCGCTCTCTGGAACGCGGCCCTGGCCGACGCCGGCGCAAAGGGCAGGCTTCATTACAGCATCGAGAAAGGCGGAGTCCGCCTGCGACGAGACGAAAGACAGCGCAAGGATCGCCATAGTTGGGCCATACAAGAATCTGTCGGGCCCATCAGCCAAGTTCAGCATTGGCGACAGCCAGTCTGACTGTTCTATCGGCCATCATCCTTATCGCGGAACCTGGAAAGATGGATACCGGGCCCCGGGCCGATTGGGAAACCATGCTCAGTAGTTCTGATGGACCTGGAAGCCGTGGCTGCGCAAGGTGTCCAGAATCTGGGTGATGTGATCGGGGCCGTTGGTCTCCACAGTCACCTCCAAGAGCACGCCGTTGTCATAGTGGCCGGAGGATTTGAACTGGTCGTGGTTGAGCTCGATCACGTTGGCACGCAAATCGGCCAGGACCGTGGCCACCTTGACCAGCTGACCAGGAACGTCGGGCAACTCCACCCCGAACTGCATGATGCGCCCGCGGGAGATCATCCCCCGCTGGATGACCGCACCCATGGTGACCGTATCGATATTGCCACCCGAGATGATGGGGACGATCACATGCGGACCCGGGGCCGATCGGAAGACATCGGATTGTAGATCCAACTGACCCAGTGCTGCCAGGGAGACGGCACCAGCCGCCTCGACCACCAGTTTGTGCTTCTCGAGCATGAATAAGATCATTTCGGAGATGTCGCTTTCAGTCACCTGGACCAGATCATCCATATAGCGGCTGAGCAGAGCATAGTTCAGATCGCCGGGACGTCTGACGGCTACGCCCTCGGCAGCCGTACGCATCTGATCTGCTGCGACCACATGACCAGCTGTCAGAGATTCACGCCAGGCCGGAGATCCGACCGGGGTGGCTCCGATGACTCTGACGTCTGGCTTGAAGGTCTTTACGGCGAGCGCCACGCCGGCGCCCAGCCCGCCCCCACCCAGGGGAACCACGATATCGGTGACATCGGGCACGTCCTGAAGAATCTCCATGGCGATGGTTCCCTGACCGCAGACGACCTCGTAGTCGTCAAAAGGCGGGACGAAGGTCATGCCGCGATCACGTGCCAGACCCAAGGCGTAATCGGAACTTTCGTCGAAGACCTCGCCCTGCAGGACAACCTCGGCGCCATAGGCCCGAGTGGCATCGACCTTGAGGGGCGGCGTGATTCGGGGCATGACAATCGTGGCCTTCGCGCCACGGCTGCGTGCGGCAAAAGCCACCCCCTGGGCATGATTGCCAGCGGAAGCGGTGACGATGCCGCGGTCCAGCTCGTCCTGATTCAGCGAGGCCACCTTGTTGTAGGCTCCGCGAATCTTGAAGGATCCGGTCAGCTGCAGATTCTCCGGCTTGAGCAGAACGCGATGGCCTATCCGAGCACCCAGATCATCGGATTCCTCGATAAGGGTATGACGGGCCACACCTTCCAGACGTTGGGCGGCTTTGCGCAGATCAGCGGCATGATCGGACTCAAGACAGGCAGTGATTGTTGAAGTATCCATGCTCCAAGTATGGTCGGCCGGGCCCGACCAATGGGGTCAGCCGTCAACATGGTGGACACCTAAACATACTGAAAAACCAAAATATGTGAGCAATCGAACGTTTGGGCACCCGAGGACCGGACAGGCATGAGAGCGGATCTGAAACAACCAGAAACAACTAGACCGACAACCAAGCAAGCAATAAATGAATCAGTTCCGACAGACAGATTGGTACGCCGATGCGACCGAGTCGGGCAAACAAGTGGACATGATGGATGAACAAAAAGTCCGTCTGCAGCCAATAGTTGCCGACAGCCCTCACCAGTCCGCCACCAACAGACAACGGTCGCAACCGACCGCCAATGGTCTTCCGTCTGTGGTCGCCACAAGCCGTCACCGGTGGGCGGCAATTGCCAACAGCCCGCCCGTGAACTTGACGGACTTCACGAGCAGTCACCGGCGACGGCCGGTGGCCGTCTGCCTTACTTGTCGTCTGTGAGCTGGGCATGTGCCTCGTCGACCACGGTATGGTCGTCGCGGAAGTCATGGGAGGCCACGGGCTCATTGGAGCCACGGGCCACACCGGCACCCAGGTCGGCCAGCAGCAGAGTGACCGCGGTCGGATCGTTGACCCGCAGCCGTGCCTTGGTCTGGCCGGGCCCGACCTTGATGGTCCAGCCCTTATCGGGCATGACGGCGAACATGGTCTCGTCGGTGTCATCGTCGCCCAAGGCCATCATGAAGTCGTAGTCACCGCTGTTGACGAAGGGCAGGATGGCCTGGCCCTTGCTGGTGGCTACGGGGGTGACCTCGACGACCTTGGAATTCTCCATGATCATCAGTCCTAGGCCGACTACTACGCCGCGCAGACGACGGAGCAGATCCTGACGCTCATGGTCGGCCACCTGGGCATCGCTCATCCGGTAGTGCCAGGCCACCGCATCGGACTTGCTCTCCACGAAGGAGTTGGGGACCCTGGTGGCCGACTCATCCATGATGGGCCGGATCACCTTCTGCCAGGTATCGGAGTCGGGCAGGCCCTTCGCCCGCTGCCACTCGTCCGAGTCGCTGCCGGGCAGGTTACGGTTCCAGGCGCCATGCTCGGCAATCAGCCCCACCGGCAGGTCGCCGAACCAGTCCTGCATGATCTGATGGCTGCGGCCGGAGACCAGCAGGAAATCCACATCAGGATTGCTCCCCACCTGGGTCAGCAGACGGCGGAGGGCCTGGGTGGGCTTGGCCCGCTCAGGACGGCGAACCAGCGGGGTCAGCGTTCCGTCATAATCACACAGGACCAGACGACGATGGGCGCCGTCCCACTGACGAACGATGGCGTTGTGGTGATCCATACGCAGCCTCCTATCGGTCATGCCCGGAGCAGACACCTGCCGCAGGGAGTCGAGGAAGGAGGTGCACCAGTTGGCTGCAGTGCGCACCTTGAGTCGGGCCTGCATGCGGATGTTGCGCTGCCTGGACTCCTCGGGGGTGATTTCCAGGGCGTTGTGCAGGGCCTCGCAGACCATGTCGATATCGTAGGGATTGACGATGAAGGCATCGGTCAGCTCGTCGGCAGCCCCGCACATGTCCGACAGGACCAGGGTGCCGTCGCGTCCGTCATGGCAGGCCAGGTACTCCTTGGCCACGAGGTTCATCCCATCGCGCAGGGGGGTGACCAGGGCTACGTCGCCGGCCGTGTAGATGCCGCAGACAGGCTTGATGGACAGGGAGCGGGTGATGTAGTGGATGGGGGTCCAGGCCAGCAGGGAGTAGCGGCCGTTGATCTCCCCCACCAGCTGGTCCACCTGGGCCTTGAGCCGCTGATAGGATTCGACGACCTCACGCGAGGGGGTGGCCAGCAGGTAGTAGGTGACATGGCCCACCCATTCAGGGTACTTGTCCAGCATGCGGCCGAAGGCCTGAAGCCGCTCGGGCAGACCCTTGGTGTAGTCCAGCCGGTCCACCGAAACGATGACCTTGTTGGAGCGGCTGCCCACCGAGGAAGCCGCCTGCTTGGCCAGCGTGGACTCGGGGATGTCCTTCTCCATGTAGTGGCTCCACCAGTTGGCGTCCGATGTGGCGGCTTCGTTGGCCGCCACGCCCTCGGCAGTCACCGAGGTGCGGTAGCGATGACGGGGAGACTTGCCGCAGACCTCGTCGATTCCTCGACGCATGGCCCGGGCCAGGCCGGAGTGGGCGGTACGCCGGTAGAGGTTGTAGTCGATGCCGATGGGGAAGGCATCGATGGCTGCGCGGTGGCCGTCAGGCATCTCGACCACACCGTCCCGGTTGACCGGCAGTTCTGGCAGCAGCCTGTGCAGCGAGGCCAGGAAGCTGGCGGAGAAGTCCACGGTATGGAAGCCGATCAGGTTTGCGCCCAGGACGCCCTCCAGTATCTCGCGGCTCCAAGGCAGGGAGCGGAAGATCTCGGCGCTGGGGAAGGGTACGTGCAGGAACCAGCCGATGGAGGCATCAGGGTAACGTTCGCGCAACATCTTGGGCAGGAGCATCAGGTGGTAGTCCTGGACCCAGATGGTGTCGCCCTTGCGGATGAGCGGCTCCACCACCTGTGCGAAGCGCATGTTGACCTTGCGGTACATCTCCCAGTCCTCCTGGCGGAAGACGGCCTCATGCGAGAAGTCATGGAAGAGCGGCCAGAGGGTGTTGTTGGAGAATCCGGCATAGTATCCATTCAGCTCCTCCTTGCTCAGGAAGATAGGAATGCACCGGCTCTCCCGGTAGGCCTGACGGATGCGGTCCAGCTCCTTTTCCGAGTACTTTTGCGGATCGATGCCGCTCCAGCCGATCCAGAGGCTGTCCTTATGGGAACGGTGGTAGGGGCCGATGGCCGTGGCCAGTCCCCCCACGTTCTGTCGCAAGGTGTAAGAGCCGTCCTCCTGTGCCTGCAAGGACATGGGCAAACGGTTGGAGACGATGATCAGACGAGACATGCAACCCGCTTTCTTTTCCCGTCCGCGCCGGAATCGTCGGGATTGACCACAGCGCGAACCCATCGCCCCGGGACCCGCGGACCCGACCGGTCCGCACAGGCCCATCAGGGCATCGCTGACTTCCACTCTAGCCTGGAAAGCGTGCCGACGGCGGGGTTTTCCTCAGAGTCGGTAGACGAAGCCCTCCCAGGGGGAGAGGCGGCCGGTCAGCAGGGAGCTGGCGGTTTGCTCCGGTCTGTAGGTTGATATGAGGATCCGATCGGGGTCCACCGCTCCGAGAGCCATGGAGGTCAATCCGGTTTGATCCAGGCCCAGAAGTGCGGCGGTTTCAGGCGGCAGTGAGGCCGGGCGGCTGCTCAGATTGACCACAACCAGCAGGCGCTGACAGGGCAGGGCATCCAGCACGCTGGCAGCCTCGGGTCCCGACTTGGGCTCGGGCGCCTGGTCCAGGGAACGGGTGAATGAGTAAATCTGGTCCGCATCCGGATCCAGAAGGGTGAAGTCGCCGGCCGCCACGACCGGATTGGTATGACGCAGGCGGATCAGCTCCCGGTAGAAGGCCAGGACCGAGTCCGGGTCACGCAGCTCGGTCTTGGCGTTGACCTTATCCCTATTGGGATTGACGGCCAGCCAGGGCTCCTTGGGGGCGTATGGAGCCGTGAAGCCGGCGAACTTGGTGGAGTCCCACTGCATGGGGGTGCGGGCGTTGTCGCGGCTCATATAGGCCAGGGCGGCCATCATGGACTCCGGATCCTGCTCGTGCGCCTGATCGACCCGC
Organism: Bifidobacterium sp. M0404; assembly: GCF_016101415.1. Classification (NCBI taxonomy): domain Bacteria; kingdom Bacillati; phylum Actinomycetota; class Actinomycetes; order Bifidobacteriales; family Bifidobacteriaceae; genus Bifidobacterium; species Bifidobacterium sp. M0404. The sequence goes on from NZ_JACFQP010000004.1 coordinate 14,031, forward strand.
TGATGGTAGAGGTTGATGGACTCCAGATCCTGGTACTGGTTGAGGCTGGTGAAGCCGGCATTGGTCATGCCCAGCTCCTCGCCCTGATAGATGTAGGGGGTCCCCCGGTGCATGTGCAGGAGGAGCCCCAGGGCCTTGGCCGAACGCGAGCGCAGCTCCTCACTGGAGGTGTCGCCCCAGCGGGAGACGATCCTGGGCTGGTCGTGGTTGTCGAAGTAGAGGCTGGCCCATCCGGCCTTGGCCACAGCCTGTTGCTGCTCGTCCATGGCAGCCTTGAGCCGGGGAACTCGGAAGGGACGGATGTCCCACTTGCTGTCCCCGGTGTCAACCTCGGTCTGGGTGAAGAGGAAGAGCATGTCCAGCTCGTGGTTGGCCGGGTCGGTGATCTGCCCGCTGCGGGCAGGAGCCAGGCTGGGAGCCTCCCCCACAGTCAGATAGCCCTGCCGACCTTGGAAGACTTCGCTGCGCATCTGTCCGAGGAATTCATCCAGTCTGGGGCCGTCCACGCAGAAGGGCACCGAGGACGAGTACCCCTCAGGCCCCACGGGACCGTCAGCGATGGCTGATCCGTCCTCGCCGGGCAGGCGGCCCTCGGAGTCGACAGTCTTGGAAATCATGACGATCACATCCATACGGAACCCGTCGATGCCCCGGTCCATCCACCAGTTCATCATGTCGAAGACGGCCTGCCGGACCTGGGGGTTCTCCCAGTTGAGGTCGGGCTGCTTCTTGGAAAACAGGTGCAGGTAGTATTCGCCGCGCTGTGGATCGTACTGCCAGGCGGAGCCTCCGAAGTAGGACCCCCATTGGTTGGGCTCTGCGCCAGGAGTCCCCGGTTCATGGCCGGCTTTTGCAGGGCGCCACCAGTACCAATCGGCGTGCGGGTCATCCTTGTTGCGGGAGGCCTGGAACCAGGCGTGCTCATCCGAGGTGTGGTTGACCACCAGGTCCATGACCACCTTGATCCCCCGCCGGTGGGCCTGGTCCAGAAGCTCGTCCATATCGTCCATGGTGCCGAAGATGGGGTCGATGTCCTGGTAATCGGCAATGTCATAGCCATTATCGTCCTGGGGGGACTTGTAGACCGGGCTCAGCCAGATCACGTCCACGCCCAGATCTGCCAGGTAGTCCAGCCGCTGCGTGATGCCCGGCAGGTCACCATAGCCGTCGCCGTTGGTGTCCTGGAAGGACCGCGGATAGATTTGGTACACCACAGCGTTCGCCCACCAGGGATTAGGGGTGGCTCCGTTGGTCCGTACCTGGTCGGGCAGCTGCATGCGTTCTTCCTGGGTCATGGTCCTCCTCACGAAGATTGGATTCCTGGGACTTCCTTGTTCTGTGACCTCTACTATAGGCTGTCCTCACCGCCTGTCCTGGCGGGGCTACTTGACAGCTCCTCTCATAACGCCGCTGATGACCCACTTCTGCGCGAACAAGTAGACGATCAGTATGGGCGCCAGGGCCATCAGGTAGCTGGAGAATGCCATCGGGTAGTTGGTGGCGAACTGGGAGCTGAAGACATATTGCGCCAGTGGGATGGTCTGGCTGGTCTGATCCGTCAGGACAATCAGGGGCATGAGGAAATCGTTCCAGGCCCAGAGAGCCGTGGTGATGGCGATGGTCGCATTGATCGGCCCCATCAGAGGGAAAATGATGGTCCAGAATATCCTCCAGGTACCTGCGCCATCCAGGCGGGCGGCCTCCTCAAGAGCTGTAGGGATGGATCGGATGAATCCCGTGGCAATGAAGAGGTTGGTACCCAGACCCAACACCACGTAGAGCAGGATCAGACCGGGCACGTTGTCCAAGTGCCAGCTGCCGAACTGCTTGGCGATGGGAAGCATGACCACGGGGAAGGGGACGAACATGGCCGCGATGAAGAAGTAGTAGAGGAAGCGGAAGAAGCGCTTGTCCATATTCCTGGCCACGGCATAGGCCACGAAAGTGTTAGTCAGCAGGGTGAGTGCCACTGCGCAGACCGTGACGATGGCCGAATTCAGCGCGGCCTTGGGATAGTTGACCTTGTTCCAGGCATCGGCGAAATTGTGCCACTGCCAGGAAGAGGGCAGGCTGAAGGTTCCGGCCTCCGCAGGGGTCTTCAGAGCCGTGACCACGGTGAAGTAGAGCGGCACAAGAATCGTCAGGGAGAGGACAGCCACGGTGGCCGTCAGCCACCAGTTGACCCTCTTGAGGCGCGACCCCGGGAATCCCCCATGCTGCCTTCCCCCTCTTCCTGCTGATTGTACCGACGTCTGTGGTTGTATAAGCGCTGTCTGTGCCATCTCAGATCTTCTCCCCTCTTCTGGAAATGCCCAGCTGGATGAACGCGATCACGGCCAGGACGATGAAGAACATGACCGCGTTGGCTGTCTGGTAGGCGTACTCGCCTCCGGTAAGGCCGCCCTTGTAGATGAGGTAGGTGACTGTTTCCGTCTTGGAATCAGGTCCTCCTGCGGTCAGGGCCACCACCTGATCGAAGGTGTTGAAGGCATTCTTCAGGGTCAGCACCAGATTGATGGTGAAGAACGGGCCAATCAGGGGGAAGGTGATCCTCCAGAATTTCTGCCACTCGTTGGCGCCATCGATGGATGCAGCCTCATAGACCTCTGAGTCGATGGTCTGCAGACCCGCCAAATAGATCAAGGTTGAATAGGCCACCGCCTGCCAGACCGAGAGGAAGACGATAGGGATCCATGCATAGTGCTCGCTGGTCAGCAAGGACTGGGAGAGCCAGCCGATGCCCAGGGCCTTCCCCAGAGCCGGCAGGGGCGTCATGAAGATGTACTTGAAGACATAGCCGATGACCAGAACCGAGAGCGTATAGGGGATGAAATAGATGACCCGGAATCCGTTCTTGAAGGCGATCTTTCCATTCAGTGCCACCGAGATGAACAGGGCGATAAAGTTGACCAGCAGGGTGATCAGGATGGCGATCAGCAGAGTGAACAGATAAGCGTGGCCCACGCGGCCGTCACGGAAGAGGGCGCCGTAATTCTTGAAGCCGATCCATGAGAAGCGCCCGTATCCCTGGGAATTCGTAAATGAGTAGGCCACACCCTGGAGGAAGGGCACATAGAGGAAGAGCGCGAAAATCAGGGATGCCGGGACCGCCATCCAGTAGAAGGCGCGGTCCACCTTGCGATTGGAAAACTTTGAAGGCCGTTTTCTGGCCTTGGCTGCTGCGTCAGCAGTACGGATGCCGACGACCTTGGATTGTGCCATGTCCGAATCCTGACCTTTCATCATTGGAAGTTCCTTGCCTGGACCTTGTCCCATTCGTTCTGCATGGAACCGATGAAGCCATCCACGTCCCCCCTGGTGACCATGGTCTGCAGGTATCCGCCGATATTGATGGACGAGGGGATGTAATGGTCGCAGAAATCGGCCAGGCGGTTCTGCTGGAAGAATGGAAGAACCCCGTTCAAGGCCGGATCGCCTGCCTCCACCTTTCTGGTTGGCGTGAAGGCCGTCTGGGCCTTTGCATACGTGCGCAGCTGCCGGGGTTGCATCAGGTAGCGGATCAGCCGCATGGCCTCCTTGGGATGCCTGGTGGTGGCACCCATGGTCAGCATGACATCGTCGCCCGCCGTCAGTATCTGGCGGGAGGGGGAATCATCGGCCGGCATCTGGGCAAATCCGAGGTCTACGTCCGGATCGATCATCCTGATTTGCGGTATGGCGTATGTTCCCAGAGGAAGGATCGCCACCTTGCCCTTGGCCATGTTTTGGGTGCCCTGCTGGTAGGTAACACCCTTGTCGCCGGTGGAATGGCTGAAGAGCTCGACCTCACGCCGAGCCGGCTGTGTCCATAGGGTCTTGAAATCGGTCTTCCCAGCCAGAAGATCCCTGTATCTGCTCTCGGGGACCAGGGTTCCCGCCAATGAAGCCAAGGGAGCCTGAGCGGTCCACGAATCGGAAAGGGTGCCCTGCACAGGTTCGATGCCCTGGTCCTTGAACTTGTCCATGACGGCTGTGAACTCCGACCAGGTACGCGGTGGATTGTCAGGATCTACCCCTGCCTTTCGCCAAAGTGTCTTGTTGTATATGTATCCGCTGGCGTTGCCGGCAAAGGGCAGGCCATACAGGCGCTTGGCCGAAGGATCCTTGGTCTGGACCAGGTTCCTGGCTATCGACACCATGCCCGGATTGAGCTCCTTGACCAGCGGATCGTCAGTGAAATCATGGAAGACCCCGGATGCCGCGAACATGCCGAAGCTGATATCACCGTTGAAGGTGATGACGTCGGGCACCCGGTTTTTGACCAGACGGGTGCGCAAATCCGTCTGGGCATCGGCCGAATTGTTGATGTTCACCCTGATGTCAGGATTCTCCTTCTCGAATTGTGCCACCATGGCCTTGAACTGGTCGGCGGCCTCGAACTTGAACTGGAAGAAGTCCAGAGTGACCTGGCCTGAATCCGCGGAACCACAGCCCGCCGTGGCCACGACGGCCAACAGAGCCAGGAGTGAGGCGACTCCGTTCCGAACCCAGGTCGTTATTCGATCAAACCCGGATCCTTCCCTACTGCCGATATCTTTCATATTTGGCTCCTTTACCATCCCTACGGGCAACAATGACCTAGATGATTCTGCGAACCAGCATAGAGGGCCGGGATATTTCATTCCCAGCTCTGGCGAGTTCCTTTCGTTAAGAAAGTAATTAAGATAGGCTGTTCAGTATAAGGGGCTTGTCCGCAATCAGGTCGGACCAGTTTTCCGTGAGGAGGCACCGTGGCCGACAGAGACAACCAGAGATCAAACCATCACGAGAACGATGACCGCTCAGGAGAAGCACGGTCGTTCCCAGCCTGGTTCACAGCCTCCAGGTACACCCACCGCATCACTGTTGAGATCCTCCAGCACGGCCCGATCTCCAGAGTGGCTCTGGCACGGCGATTCAACCTGACCCAGGGTGCCGTATCGCGCATCACCAACGATCTGACCCATCTCGGGGTCATCAGGGAAGCCGGCACTCTACCGCAGGCAGACGAACCAGGAAGACAGGATGGCCGCAAGCATAGTTCCAATAGCGTAGGCAGACCGCAGCAGGCCCTGGTCATCCGTCGGGAAGCCAAGACCTTCATCGGCATCAATCTTCACGGCGGCACCGCGTTGGCCACGGCGACGGACCTGGCCTGTCGACCGGTCGGCCGGTCTCACAGTCATCACATACGTCAACGCAGCCCAAGCCAGGTCGTGAGGATGCTGTCAAACCTTGCTCAGGAGTGCATGCGTGAGATCAGCCAGGCCGGGCTGCCCAGCCCCTCCGGCCTTGCCATCTCCCTGGGCGGTCGGGCGGAGGGAGACAGGGTCGTCACCTACGCCCCATTCCTGCATTGGAGCGAACCCGTTGATCTTGCCACCGAAATGGAGAACACATGTGATCTGCCTTGCCTGATCTTCAATGATCTCGATGCCCTGGCCCTGTACGAAGGATGGTTTGGCGAGGGCATCGGACTGGACCGCTTCGCTCTGATCACCATGGGATCCGGCATTGGCTATGCCTTAAGCGAGCACGGCATGCCCGTCTCCTCGCCGGATGAAGGGTTTGGGCTGATCGGCCATCAGCTGGTGGATCCGGATGGGCCGGTCTGCTATCTGGGCCATCGTGGCTGCGCCCAATGCCTGACTACAGGCTCCCTGGCTGAGCAATACTCGCATGCCATCGGACAGGCCGCCAGCCTTGAGAAGTTGGTTAAAGACCTGGAGGAGGACATGCCGCAGGCTGAGACCCTGCTCAATCTGACCGGTTATCGGCTAGGGGTTCTGATCGCCCTGGTGGCCAACGTGGCCCTGCCTGACAAGGTTCTGGTGGGTGGGGAGACATCCTATTTGATGAAGAGATGCATCGAATCCGTACGCAAGGGCACAGCCGCATTCCGCCACAGCCAGATGGTCGAGGTCCCCGTGAAAATCATTGGCAGCGACTGGCTCTGCTGGGCCCAAGCCCCCGCGGCCAGAGCAATCGCCAGGTACCTGCAGGGTCCCGAAGAGGCCGATAAGCCCGAATGAATCGGAAAACGACTGGACGGATTCAGATACGGCTCGCTTCAAAAATCACTGCCTCCGCCGGATGAATGACCGGGGGCCGAACTCCCTGAGCTTCCAAGGCCGAACCCGGGAGAACCACGCCTTGGGGACACCACCAGGCCAGAGGGCTTTGTCCACTGCCGATCCGATCCAGGTCACTGCAGATGTCCAAGGGCCTAATCCGGTAATCAGACTTGGAATCCAGGCCGGGAAGCGCTAAAGGCTGCGGAGGGTAATTGACCGAAGAGGTCAACTGGGTGAAGCGGTAGAGCGCCTGCGAGCCGTCAGCTGAGACTACCCCGTCCAAGCGAACTGCCGGGTCGGGTGCGTCGCCATGTACTACATGACCGGTGTGCAGCATATGCCGCCACTGCTTATACAGATCGATCCAGCCCCCCAGCTCATTCAGCTGATCCTCGGGCACGGCAAGCAGGTTCCATTCCACGCCCATATGGCCGAAGAAAGCCATGGCCGCACGCAGACCGAGCGAGGTGGCGCGGCCTGTGGAATGGGCCGGGGAATCGCCCACATGCTCCCCCAACATCTCCGGCGGCACCAGCAGGGATGTGTACCGCTGGATGTCGGCCCGCTCGACCGGATCCACGCAGTCCGAGACCCAGACCCTGTCGGCAAATTCCAATATGCCCAAATCGATCCGCGCGCCCCCTGAAGCGCAGGACTCGATCTCCAAACCGGGATGCCTGGTTTTCAGGTCGCGCATAATGCCATAGACTGCCTCGGTCTGCGCATGCACGGCAGGACGTCCCGACCGAAGAGAGCAGGCCTCGGTCACATAGCGATTATGATCCCATTTGATGTAGTCGATGCCCATAAGCGCAATGAGCGAGTCCATGGTGTCGAACACGTGGGCATAGGCATCGGGATTGGTCAGATCCATGACCTGCTGGTTGCGGCCTTCGACAGGCAACCGGGAAGGCCCCGGGGACAGGACCCAGTCAGGATGATCGCGAAAGACGTATGAGTCCGGACTGATCATTTCGGGTTCGAACCAGAGGCCGAATTCCATTCCCAGCTGATGCACCCTGACGGCCAGGGCTTCCAGGCTCTTAGGCCCTTCTGGCCATACCTGCCGATCGATGGACCAGTCCCCCAGCCCGGACTCATCCGAACGCCTGCCCTGGAACCACCCATCATCAACGACAAAACGCTCAACACCTATACGGGCCGCCTGTTCGGCCAAGGCAGCCAGCTTGTCATAGGACTGGTCGAAGTAAACCGCCTCCCAGGTGTTAAGGGTGACGGGCCTGGGACGTGAGGTCAGCCCAGGGTGCAGGAATCGCAGGAAAGCATGATACCTGTGGGCCGCCTGGTCCAGCCCTTTGCCCCGGGAACCATAGAGCCAGGGCGTGGAATACGCCACCTTGTCGGAATGACCATCAGCATGGGGAAGCACTATCTCCCCGGCCATCAGAATCTCGCCGCCGCCCAGCAATGCGGGAGCCGAAGGAATCCGCTCGGTGCTGAGCAGACCATTGCCGCTCCAGCCCAAGTGGACCATGTATACCTCATCGTGCTCGAATCCGAACCCGGGTCGACCCGCACACATGACCAGGGAGGAATCAAAATCCGGCCGGCCAACCAGGCTTGAACGCTCCAGACGGCCTATGGTCAAGGGCTGGCGTTGCGGGCTGCGTTCGCGCAAGTGGTGACCGGTGGTGGTCAGAATCTCGGTTGCCTCAGCCGGCAAGGGGAAAGCCAGCTCCAAACCGTTGACATCCAGATCTCTGACCGTGTCCAGGTTGAACAAATCCGCACGCTGCCTGACGAGACCGGACGAAAGTACTTGGCAATGCCAGGTCAGCCCCACACCCTGGTCCCGGTCGCAGGCCCGGACCTTCAGCGTCGGGACAGCAGAGTCGTCAGACCGGATCGGTTCTGCACCCAGATCGACTGATTCCACCTGGAAGCAGCAAAAGACCTCAACACCGCCGCGGCAGATGCGCAGTCGGCGCTGTCCGGTCCAAGCCTCAGACTGGGTCGGAAGGATGCTGGGCCAGGCCGTCAGGTCCAGTCCTCCTGAGACCCGCTGCGGGGCCAGAGCATCGTAGGTTCCCAGAAGGGCCTGCGGATCGGCCATTGGATCGCCCCAGTGAACTATCCGCGGCAGACCCTTCCCCGGGAAGAGGACGGCAAGGGCCAGCCCGGACTGCTCCATGTAAACCAACCTGAGGGGAACCCCCAGATTCGATTTGCTCTGATAAGACCCCGTCCTTGGGCCGCCGCGATGATCCTCCATGACACCTCCGCCATAAGCCCGGCGATGTCGGTCGCCGACACTGATAAATCAGGCTCCATGCTAGGGACCTGCGGCTAACTTGTCTGGAAGGGCGTGTTTTTCTTACTTGGGAAAGTAATCCATGGGAATCTGCTCAGTAGCCCCTTGGCATCATCCCTGGTCGGACTGCTCCTCATGATGGACGCGGAAGGCCAACTCGGCCAGATGGACACCGTGGGTCAGGAACTCCTGGGTCCGGCAGACATAGTCATGCTCGCGACCCAGCCGTGCCAGGTAGCCGTTGATGTAGTCCACCTCGGTCGGGCGGCCCTTGGACATGTCCTGGTACATGGAGGGGTAATGAAGCGGATTGCCTATGCGGCTGACGTAGTCCACCTCGTCCAGGGTCTCCTGGCGGGTCTGAATCAGCTGCTTGCCGGCCCGCTCGCAGGCATCATAAGCCTCGTCGATCAGCTGGCGGGACATCTCCTTGGCGCCCGGGTAGGAGATGAACTGGCCCATGGTGATCTGGTACATGGTGCAGATGGTGTTGACCACCGAGTTGAAGATGATCTTGGCCAGGCAGGTGCCCTCGAAGTTCTCGGTCAGGATGGGGTTGAGGTTGGCGGCCTTGAAGTCCTCGGCCATCCGGCGCTCCAGGTCGGTGGTCTGCTCGGTCATGGCGCACAGGTGCATGGAACCTGCCCCGGACTTGCCGATGAAGTCCACGTCGCCCGGCCCATTGAGGACCGTGCCGATCATGGCCGTGCCGCCGTAGATGCGCTCCTTGGGGAAGTACTTGAGCAGCTTGTCAAAGTGACCCCAGCCGTTCATGGCCGAGAAGACCACCTGATGGTCGCGGAAGAGCGGTGCGCAACGCTCCAGGACCCCCTCCAGCTGCATTTGCTTGAGCATGACGATCCAGACATCGGGGTCGCCCTTGTAGTCCTCGGGGGTGTAAATGTTGACGGGCACCAAATGCCGATTCTCATGATCGCGGGAAACATAGACGCCTCCCTGGTCATGAACCTTGTCAATATTGGGCATCCAGGTATCCACGAAATCCACCTGCAGGCCGGCCTGCTCCTGCAGCAGCACACCCAGACGATAGCCCATGGCTCCGGCACCGATGACCGTATATCGCATCGAAATACACCCTCTTTGTTCTCTTGAATAGACGACGCACCTCCGGGGACCGGCCCGGGGGATACCAAGCAGTATGCCGAGACGGCAGAAGGGAACCAAGGCAACGGTCGCATGGTGGACATAAGGACCGGAATATGCCCGGATTTCTGCACCTTGGAGGACTTGGCCGCATACGCGGACATCCTGCAATCCCGATGAAAACGTCGACCTAGGCTGGAACCCATGCAGAAAGAACAGAGAGGAGCCGGAAGGATGGACCGGCGGACCCTGGCCATCCTGGTCCTGGTGGGCGTGATCAGCGGATTCCTGTCGGGGATGTTCGGCATCGGCGGCGGATCGATCATCGTGCCTGCCCTGGTGTGGACCGGACTGCAACAACGGCAGGCCTCGGCCACCTCACTGGCCTCCATGATCCCCATGTCGCTGGCCGGCGTGGCCTCCTACGCCCTGGGCGGGCATGTGGACTGGCTGGCCGCCCTGCTGCTGGCCGTGGGCACGGTCATTGGGGCGCAGATCGGCACCTGGCTGCTGGACCGGCTTCCAGAGGTGATACTCAGGTGGCTCTATGTGGGCTTCCTGATGGCAGTCATTGCCCAGCAGCTGCTGTCCACACCCTCCAGGGAGAGCAGCATCCAGCTGAGCCCGGTAGTGGCCATGATCATTCTGCTGGTCGGCGTCCTGATCGGAACCCTGTCGGGGCTGCTGGGCGTTGGCGGCGGAGCCATCGCGGTGCCGGCCTTGGCCCTGCTAGGGGCTAGCGACCTGATTGCCAGGGGAACCTCCCTGCTGGCCATCCTGCCCAGTTCCTTGTCAGGAACGTTCACCAACCTGCGACACCACCTGGTCCACCCCGGTCAGGGGCTGCTTCTAGGAATCGTGGCTGCTCTGACCACACCGGTGGGCACCTGGGCGGCCTCGGGGGTCAGCGCGCGAGTGGGCGCCAATCTGTTCGCCGCCTACCTATGCCTAATCGTTTTGCGTTGCATCTGGGCGGCCCTCCAAGTCACTCCGGCCTTCCAACGTTACAGGGCCAGTCGCCGCTAAAAAAGAAGTCTCAGCTCTGGCGATGCCGAGCGAAGAAGTCGGCAAGAATTCCAGCGCATGCCTGTTCGCATACACCGCCCAGCACCTCGACCTTTGATCCTGTATGCGGGTCACGGGGCAGATCCCAGACCGACCCGCAGGCTCCCATCTTGGGATCCCAGGCGCCGAAGACCACCCTGCTGAAGTGGCAGGCCATCAGGGCTCCTGCACACATAGGGCAGGGCTCCAGGGTCACGACCATGGTGCACCCTGCCAGATCCCAGCCCGCGTCGGATTTCCCAATGGCCTCCATCTCGGCATGAGCCAGGGGACGGCCCATGGCCTGCCGCTGGTTGAAGCCCCGGCCGATGACCCGGCCCGAGGCATCCAAGACCAGGGCGCCCACGGGCACGTCCCCTCGGTCTCCGGCCAGGCCGGCCAGCCGCAGGGCCTCCTCCATGGACGCCTTCCACCGTTCTTGCACGGGTTCAGTCTGGCAGTCCAGCCCGACAGGTCGGTTCAGTTGATCATGCCTGCGATGCGGCGGCGCACATGGTGCAGATGGCCCTTGGTCCGCCCCGATGTGTCGATGCCACGCTTGGCCAGGAAGGCACGAACCATCTTGTCGCCTTCGCTGAAAATCAGGACCGTCAGTCCAATCCCCAGGCAGATGAGCCACTGGCTTGCGCTCAAGGGGGCCATGCCCAGAACGCCCGCAACCGGAGCAAGATACATGGCCCCCGCATGGATGCCCAGGGCCACGAACGAGGCCACCAGAAGGAAGATGTTGTCCAAGGGGTTGAGCTGGAAGATCAGCCTGTTCTCGGACCGGGCCGACATGGCGACGAAGAAGTTGAAGAGGACCAGTAGGGTCAGGGCGATGGTCCGGGCGTGGGCCAGATCCATTCCCGCGTTGATGTTCAAGCGGAAGAGGACCAGGATGCAGGTGGCCATCCAGAGCCCGCAGACGGCAAGTCGCGCCCAGAGCACCCGCGAGAGCAGACCCTCTCCAGACGAACGCGGGGGCGACTCCAGCTCATCCCCATTGCCAGGCTCGAATCCCAGGGCGATGTCCTGGACACCGTTGGTCACGAAGTTGATCCAGAGCATCTGCAGGGGCAGGAAGAGCAGGGGCTCCTCGGAGATTACATTGACCCCCACGGCGATCATGGCGGCTGCAGCCGTGGACAGGAGGAAGTAGGCGGACCCGCGGATGGCCTTGAAGATGACCCTTCCCTGGCGCACGGCCTGGGTGATGGTGACGAAGTTGTCGTCGGTCAGGACCACATCGCTGGCCTCACGGGCCACGTCGGTGCCGGAACGGCCCATGGCGATGCCCACCGAGGCGGCCTTCAGTGCCGGGGCGTCATTGACGCCGTCGCCGGTCACAGCCACCACGTGGCCCTCATCCTGCAGAGCCTCCACAATGCGAAGCTTGTCCTGGGGGGAGACGCGGGCGGCGATGGAGGTCTCACGCAGACGGGCCCGGAGGACCTCGTCGCTCATCTCCAGCATTTCACTGCCGGTCAGCGCCTGATCGGTGTGCTCCAGACCCAGGCGGCGGCCTATGGCGGCTGCGGTCACCGGGTGGTCGCCGGTGATCATGACCACGCGGATGCCGGCACCGGCGCATTCGGCGATGGCCTCGCGCACGCCGGGTCGAGGCGGGTCAAGCATGCCCTCAAGCCCCAGGAAGGTCAAGTCGTCCGGCCGACGGCGGGAGGCGGGATCCTGGTCAGAGGAAAGGACCCTGCTGGCCACACCTATGACGCGCAGCCCCTGGGAGCCCATGGCTTCATAGGACTGGTGGACGGCCTGGGTATCCAGGGGGACGACTTGGCCATCCGGATCCAGCATGGTTCGGCTCATGGCCATGACCGCGTCCGGGGCGCCCTTGACGTATTGGGTCAGGGTACCGTCTGGATTGCGGCGGATGGTCATGGAGTGGAGCAGCTCCGGCTCGTAGGGGGTCTCCATGATAATAGGGGCATCCAGGTCTTCGGTGGTCACAGCCCCGGTCTGGTCGGCCAGGCGGGCCATGGCCATATCGACCGCGTCGCCGCTGTATTCGATGCCGCCTTGTTCATTCGGCTGCCGGTGGGCCTCATTGGTCAGGGCCCCGGCCCGAGCAAGGGCGGCCAGACCGCGCATACGATCGTCGTCGGATACAGCCGCTGCACCCAGGTCCATGCCCTCTACGGGGACCGGCTGACCGCCGCCCAGGGTGAACTGTTCCACGGTCATGCGGTTCTGGGTCAGCGTGCCGGTCTTGTCCGAGCCGATGACGGTGATGGAACCCAGGGTTTCAACGGCCGGCAGAGAACGGACGATGGCATGGTATTCGGCCATCCTCGAAACCCCCAAGGCCATGGCCACGGTCAGCACGATGGGCAGGGCCTCGGGCATGGAGGCCACCACCAGGGAGACTGCGGAAAGGAAGGCCCCGGTAGCGTCGCCATTGAGAATGGCTCCGCCGATGAAGACGAAGATGGCCACCAGGATGACGGCGACGGCGATGCCCACCTCGGTGCGGTGGATGATCCGCTGCAGTGGCGTGCGGCCCTTGGCCACATGGACCAGATCGTTGATTTCACCCAGTTCGGTGTCGGAACCGGTGGCCACCACCAGCCCTCGTCCACGGCCGCTGGTGACCATGGTGCCCGAGAAGGCCATGCAGCGCCTGTCGCCCAAGGCTGCATCGCGGTCCACGGGATCCGTATTCTTCTTGGCATCCTCGCTCTCGCCCGTCAGCATGGCCTCGTCAATGCGCAGATGGAGGGCCTCGATCAATCGCAGATCGGCAGGGATGCGATCGCCGCTCTCCAGGAGGACCAGGTCGCCCGGGACCAGCTGGTCGGCATCAATCTGCTCCATCCGGCCCTGGCGCACCACCCGTGTGGTGGGGGTGGACAGGGTGGTCAGGGCCTCCACGGCCTTGTCGGCCTTGGACTCCTGCACATAGCCGATGATGGCATTGAGAAAAAGGACCAGGAAAATAGCCGCCGCATCAACATAGTGCTGCAGAAAAATGGTGATGATGCCGCAGACCATCAGGACGGCGATCAGGGGGCCGGCGAATTGCTCCAGGAAGAGCTTCCAACGGGGTTTTGCCTGGGCCTCGGCCAAGCTGTTAGGCCCGAAGAGCTCCAGTCGGCGTGCGCTCTCCTGCGTATCCAAACCCTGGTCCCCGGTGTGCAGGGTCTCCAGCACAGCCGAGGTCTCCAGGCTGTGCCAGTCGGTGTCGTCGAAACGCATGTCGGTCCCTGCTGCCGCAGCGTTCTGATTCTTGATGTCTGTAGATGTCATGGATGATGTCATCGGTCAACCTGGCCTTTCCAAACCGGATCGGTCATTTGTCCCCGCATGCGACCCTCTGCAGTCTTTCTTGCAATCTTCCTTTTGGACCGGGGGATGTCCAAAAGCATCGGGGAAACAATAGCGTGCGCGCGAGTCCCCGGGGTCAAGAGATGGGGCTCCATGGTCAGCCGCTTCAAGCGGTGCACCTCTGGGAGGTTTGGAGCCTTCCCGGTGTTGACGAGTATACCGATTAAGCCGGCCTTTCATGCGCTTAGGAGGAGTCCCCGGGCCGGATTTTCACAAATGTTCGCCTATCGCGAGCGCAGTCTGTCCACCATTTTGGCTTGAGGTGTCAACTTAGCGCACATTGTCCATTAATGCTGTTCCTGGATACCGTGATTCCGTATAATGGACGATGCGACGTCGATCCTCATGCGACCCTGCACTCGGAGATTCCTTCATTGGTCGAACGAACCCTGCTAGTCGGGCCTGCAGCAGCCCGCCCGGGATTGCGTGGCGGAAAGGAAGCCCGTGGAAACATTCATTCTCATTCTGTGCATACTTGCTGCCGTCCTCGTCTCTTCCTTCATCTCCAGGTTCATTCCCCGAATCTCCACCCCCCTGGTCCAGATCGTCCTGGGCGCAGTAATGGCCCTGTTGCCCATTTTCCCGCGGATGCGGCTGGATCCCCAGCTGTTCATGGTCCTTTTCATCGCGCCCCTGCTCTACTACGAGGCCCACACTATCAACAAGGTGGAGCTGCTCAAGGGTCTGCGATCATCCCTTTCTCTGGCCATTGGCTTGGCTGCTCTGACCATGCTCATGGTGGGCGTCATCCTGCATGCCGCCTGGCCCATGTTCCCCCTGGCTGCAGCCATGGCCCTGGGCGCCGCCCTGGGACCCACCGATGCCGTGGCCGTCTCCTCCCTGGGCGAGAGCGCCGACCTCACACCGGACGAACATTCAATCCTTGCCGGTGAATCGCTCTTCAACGACGCCACCGGCGTCATCGGCTTCCAGTTCGCCATCCTGGCCACCGTGACCGGCTCCTTTTCCCTGCCCCAGGCCCTGGGCGAGTTCTTCGTTGAGTTCGTGGGTGGCATCGGCTTCGGCCTGATCATGGGCTTTGTGATCAACTGGCTCTTTGAGTCGGCCCGCCGCCTGGGCTGGGAAACCACCACTACCAGGATCCTGCTGGAGCTCTTCCTGCCCTTCCTGATATACATGGTCGGGCAGAACATCCTGCATGTGTCCGGAATCCTGGCCGTGGTCTCCACCGGACTGCTGATCCGCTTCGACCACACGGGAGTGGGACCCAATACCTCCAAGGCCAACATCGTCTCATCCAGCGTCTGGAAGGTGCTCTCTTTCAGCCTCAACGGTGCGGTCTTCGTCCTTCTGGGCATGTTGCTGCCGGCAGCCATGGGCACCAGCTGGCGAGACCGGCGGGTCAGCAACTGGATGTTGGTGGCTACCATCACTGTGGTCTGCCTGACCGTGATCGTGTTGCGCTTTCTCTGGACGGCCAGTGTCCTGATCTTCACCAAGGACCATGAAACCGGCAGCAGACCACGGATCACATCCAAGCTCCTGAGGTCGGCGGCCGTCATGACCTTCGGCGGCCCCAAGGGAACCATCACCCTCTCCCTGGCGCTGACCATCCCCTATATGACCGACGACGGGTCGGCTTTCCCCATGCGCAGCGAGCTGATCTTCGTGGCCGCCGGGGTCATCATCGTCACCCTGGTGCTGGCCAACTTCGCCCTGCCCCTGCTGGCTCCTTCACAGAGCAGCGAGGTACCGGCCCAGCAGGTCGAGAAATCCATCAAGGTCCTCAGGGGCACGGTCCGGGAACTCTCGAGCAGGATTACAGACGAGAACCGGCTGGCCGTCCAGCAGGTAATCAAGCAGTACAATCACCGCATCGCCAAGCTCAAGTCAGAGATCGGCCAGTACTCCCCCAAGGACTTCCAGGACCTGCAGGTGCAGACCATGGAGTGGGAACAGGATTATATGGAGGAGCGGCTGAGCCGGATCGAAGAAGCCCAGGATCAGCTGGAGGAACGGCTCAGAAGCGAAGACGCAGGCATAGAACAGGCACCTGCATCAACGCAGTCTGCCACCGGAAACCAGACCGAGGCCGAGACCAGCACCGAGGCCGAGACCGTAGCCGACAGGGATGCCGATGCCCAGCTGATCGACCGGCGCAGTGAACGGGGAGACGACCAGGAGGAACTGCTGAATCTGCGCAGCCAGGAACAGGCCGCCCGCAGGATCCTGTCCACCATATCCGGGTCCCTCTTCCACTTGGACAGGGGCGGGGAGCTGCGCTGGAGGGCCTACACGGCTCGCAGACGACTCAGAGGGCTGTTGCACAGCCAGTTCCACCGCCTGAAGCACCTGACCCAGCCGATCGACAAGGATCAGGTCTTCGTTGCCGGGCGCCACCTGCAGGCAGAGATGAACCACTTCCTGATTGAAAAGCTCTACTCCGAGCTGGGCAAGGGCCGCTTCAAGACCGAGGACCTGTTGAACACCATCATCAACCACCAAATGATCGAATCCTCGGCGGAGGGAAAGACCGAATACGCGGGCATACCTGCCATCAGGGATCAGCTGGAGGAGACCAAGCGCGAGGGCTACGCCATCGAACTGAGCCAAATCCAGGACATGGTCGAATCCGGGGAAATCTCCCGCACGACAGCCCGGAAGATGCGCCGCAACGTCTACGTCATGCAGGTTGACGCTGACTCGGCCCTGTGAGCCGATCTACATAAGGCCCGAGGTCACGTCGATCTCGCCCAGCCACTGGCGAAGGTCATTCATCTCGCGCATGTCGACGGCATGTTCCAGGTGGTCGTACTCGGTGGTGTGCAGCCATACGTGCTCGTCCAGCCAGGCGGCCAGGGCACGGAATTCGTACTTGGGCACCGTGGTGTCATCCGAACCGAAGCCCAGAAAGACCGGCTTGTTCAAGCCAGCAAGGCGCTCATCCGCGGGAGCAGTACCGGGCACCAGGCCTGGAGCCAGGAACCCGGATAGGCATATGGAGGCTCGGTAGCGCTCAGGGTTGACCCGAAGCAGATGAACAGCCAGCATGGCTCCCTGGGAGAAGCCCATGATCACCACAGGTCGGTCCTCGGGGATGTTGGCTGAAACCCAGGCGTCCACAGCCCGAGCTGCTGCATAGCCATCCCGATCCAGATCCTCCTGCTCGGGGCGCATATCGTGGAACCAGGTGTAGCCCGGGCCGAACATGCCGCGCTCGCTGCCAGGCACCACCATGGGTGCCCGCAGGGAGGCGTAGTCGTTGTAAGGAGCCACGTAGCGCATCAGGTCAGCCATGTCCTCCTCATTGGAGCCCCAACCGTGCATGAGTACAAAAATGGGCCGCGAGGGGTTGGCTGTGCCCTGCTTGCGGGACCAAAGGACCTGCTCGACCTTGAGCTCCTGCCCAAAACGTCCGGGCACCACCGTGGAGGGCCGACCCACCAATCCGCCGTTATCCTTTTGTGCTTGATCCATATCTGCCACGATAGTCGACCGGACCGGTCATTCAATGCTGACTTATGAGTGGCTCGGCCTGGCCACCCCACTGGCCCTGCAGTCCGGTCACCTGGGCCTTGCTGCCCACCACCATCCAACGCTTGCCGGTCAGCAACCATAGATCCTGGGGCTGCAACCCGCCTCCATAGCGGGAGATCAGGTCAGGCACGCGAGCGCGGATAGGCCCTTTGGCCAAGGAGGCCGCTGAATCGTTGTCGAAGACCACGTAGGCCATGGTCGTATCCGTGCAATACCGGGCTTGGGAGATGCCCACATACCCGTCCAAGCCGATGTCATGCCAACCTGAAGCGCACTGGCCAGCAGCCTTGTCAATACCGCCTGTCATGGCCTGGGGCGAGCTGGTGGGCGCTTCGTCACGCGCAGGAGCCTTGATGATGCCCTTGGGGGAAGAGTTGGCAATAAGCAGACCTGCCACTGTCAAGAGCATTCCACAAATCAAAAGAATAATACCCGCCGAGCCTACTGATGGTCGGTTCGGGACTGGTCCGGAGTGACGGGCTATGACGACCAGGATTATGGTCAACAGTGCAAAGGCGACAGAGACACCCACCCAGGCCGAAATGCCCACCTGACCTATGACCCCCAGCCTGGAGGGGGCTATGGCATGGGCCAACAAGGCCGCGCCCGCAAGAGCTGAGACCAGTCCTGTGACTGCCGCAAACCGACTCCAGATGTTGGCATGGGCTATCTGAATAGGACGCTCGTCCATACCGGGGTGGGGAGGGTAGGAGGCTGGCAGACCCTCGTCATACCCGCTGTCCGCCAGCCGCTGATCCAGCTGGTTGAATCCATCGGCCATCGACTTCGCCACCTTTCACGGTTGGTTTCAGTCTATGGGGGCGGACACATACAGACCAGCGACGCCGGCCAATGCTTCACCATCCCAACATCCTGCCGGACTGATAGATGGGCCTAGGCAGAAGCTCATAGTTACTTATCGCCGCGACGTTCGGCACCAGCACAGGCCCGATGACAGCGAAAAGTCCCAGAGCTCAGTTGGCGTTCAGCCCTTGATGTCTCGAGGATCCTTCTTGCCTATGGTGCGCTTGTCGCGGATTTTGTTGCCACCCTTGTTATGGATATTGACCTCACCACCGCCGGACCGGTCTGCAAAGACCTTGGCCTGCTTGGTGGCCTCCGCCTTGGTAGCAAAAGTGCGAGAGACGCGTGAGGCACCGGCCCGCTTGACTGTCCAGAGATTGCGATCCCCGTCGTATTGCACGTGATAATCAGCCATGATTGCCGTCCTTTCCATACTTCCCTGTACCCCCTCATCTTCCACTGCCCGGCCTGAGGCACCGTGCTTCGACACTCCAGAATTTTCAGGAATATTGTTCATCAAAGACACAGCCCTGTGTAGCAACTCCTGTCTCAAATACGAAGTGACTTTCTAGTTAGAACGAAATCCGGCTACAACTCGACGTGGTCCTGCAAATACCGAAAAGCACACGCATGACTTCGGCCACGTCGAGGTACGAATAAAACCTGTTATGAACTACTTCCAATGAATACAAATTGGCTATTGTCGAATAATTTGGCTCAAGCAGAACAGTTCGAACTTCTCATGCGTCAGCACCTGGTTACAAGAAAAGCGGGAATCAGCGTATCGAATTAGCACTAACAACCGACTGCAGAGAACCGTCCGGCTCTGCACATGCAAGTGAGTTCATAACATTAATCGACTGAGCAGTGAACATCACCAAACCTGAACGCTTTTCTATAATTACATCCTCAACATCAGTCGAATTTCCACGACGGATTTTCCCAATGTGCATCGGCATCTTTGATTCCGTAGGAGTCAACGATCTTGAAGGCAGACCAGAATTGAAGGATAACCTCTTAAATCAAGGAAACGGCTGAATTCCAGTTCTAAACGACAAAAGCTATCTGACGAAGAAATACGAAATGCCATGCCTCTTACACTGATGCTATGAGACAAAAGAAATGGACCATACCTGCCCTAATAGCAGGTTCAGTCCTCTTTTGCGTTATTCCATACCTCTACCAATGGGTTACCGGCAACAACTCCGACTGGCAGGCGTGGTGGGCTTTTGGCACCTTCCTCATCGCCCTTATGGCAGCCATCATCGCTTATAAAGAGTACAACGCCCATATCAGCGCAACGGAGCCGCTCATCATAGTTCGCATTGCAAAAATGAAGGGCAGCACTCTTGATACGGTGTTTCTCACCAACGTAGGCGGTTCCATTGCCCTCGATATCAAATTTTCGCTTTCGCCAGGAATAAGTCTAAAAAGCTATGCAGGCGTAGAATATCTGGCCCGAAATCTTCCAAAACTGAAGCCAGACGAAGAAACCATTATTATCGACGCACAATACTTGACCGCAGTTCAACTCTTAGTAGGATCAAACCGTTCTCGCCAGATACTTCATGTTGAGTGGAAAGACGCATTAGGCCGACAGTACGTGAATGATAATCAAAAGCTTGACTTCGGCATTTATTCTTCCGCGTCTGTCACTGAGGAATAATTTTCAAGAGTATTCTTATCGAGAACCAACGAAAGCCATTTAGGAACAAGGCGCTTTGCAGAGATATACAGACTTGATAAGCTTATGACCAACAAATATCCACGTAAGCACCTCATATTCCATATGTCAGATCTGTGGAATAAGGCGCGATCTCAGAAAAAGCCGGATCACGTCAATAAAAGCTCATATATGCGAATATAAAAGGTTTGAAATTCTAATCTTTATTGACGCGCTTGTAAATCAGACTGGAGCGGGCGACGGGAATCGGACCCGCCTCTGAAGCTTGGGAAGCTTCCATTCTACCAATGAACTACGCCCGCAAATCCGGCTACCGGGGTCAGGCCTCGGCCAACCGCATGCGAGTCACCATGGTAGCAGGTCTCGGCGATGTGCGCGAATCACCAACTCCGAGCACGGTTGCAAGCAAGGTCTTCAACCCACTTTCAGACAGTGCCGTCAGGCTCAATCAGGTCGGCCACCACTGTGGAGCAGGCCCCGAGCAAGGCAGCATCTTCCCCCAAGGCCGAGCGGTCAACCACGAGAGGTCGCCGAAAATCAGTGGCCAGGGCATCATTCATAGTCTTCTCCATGGCGCTCAGGAAGATGCGGTTGACCACCCTGGAGTCCCCTAGAACAGTCACGCGAGGAATGTCCATAAGGCCGGCGGGCATGGTCAGGACGCGGCCCAGCAGTTCACCAGCCCGCCGCAGAATGCTTGCCAGATTGTCAGGATCCCGATCCATCGCAGCAGTCAGCCTGGGAACGCTAATCAAGGATTCCAGGCAGCCGCGCTTGCCGCAGCGACACTGAGGACCAGTTGGATCCACCACTACATGACCGATCTCACCGGCTGCACGGTTGCAACCGGTCACCAGCTCGCCAGAGACCAGCAACCCTGCCCCGACTCCGTTGCCCAGGTGGACCAGCAGCAGGTCGGATTGACCTGAGCCGAACTGCCGCTCGGCCAGGACCTCGTTGTTGGCATCGTTGTTGACCGTCACCTCCAGGCCTGTCTTCTCGTGCAGATAGCCGCGCAGGTCGGTCTGAACCCAGCCCAGGTTGGTGGCATCGTCCACCACGCCTTCAGCACTGACGATGCCGGGACTAGATACGCCTATGCCCATGATGGGATGGGCCGCCCGTTGCATCAGCGAATCGGACAACTCCCCCACCAAGTCCAGGGGAACCTTGCCGTCAGTGGTCAGAGGGATCTCTTCACGCGCCACCACCTGTCCGGTCAGGTTGAGCACCGCTCCCCTAAAGACATAAGGAGTGGAAAGGTCCAGGGCCAGGATGCTTCGCCCGTCGGGATTGATGCGCAATAGCCGTCCACGCTTGCCCGGCCCGGTGGATTTGCTATAACCAACTTCCATGAGCAGATGCTCACCCAGCAGCTCGGCCACGATGTCCGATATGGCGACCCTGGTCAGCCCGGAGGCTCGGGCCAGGTCAGCCCTGGTCATACTGACATCAGGATAGAGCAGCCTAAGCAAGATGGCTCGGTTGTGTTGCCGCACCGACTCAGGCAACGCCTTGGACAGGTTGCCGGTATTGATGGTCATGATTCACCTGACGATAAATAATGCGGGGACGGGGACCCGCCGTGGGGATTGGGCCTTGAACCCCGTGACCGCGCCCATCCATACTTGCATCTTATATTGTAAACGCCCTTTTCCGGGCAGGCTCAGACCTCGTCATTGCGACACCAGAGCGGTTCATTTTTCAAGACTGCGCACTAGCATCATAGACAAGACAACGGGGCAGTCAGCAAAAAGTTCAGTTCCCTAACAATTACGTGTTAGGCTATGAACAGATACCAGAAACAGCTGCATCCCCTCGCTGAGCAAAGGAGCGATCGCCATGACCACGACACCGAACCATTCGGGAGCCTCACTGTCCGCCATAAATCCCCGTTACCTGCTGGGCAACGAAGCCAACCGCATCTTCATGGCCTCGCAAACCTATAGCTTCCTGGACTTCGGGCGGGGGTTCCCCACCGAGCAGGGCGGCGCCGGCTGGCTCAATGACGACGGCAGCATCGACCCCGAGCAGGGAATCCAGACCTGGATCACCTGCAGGATGACCCATGTCTACGCCATCGGCAGCCTCCTGGGCTACCCGGGCGCATCGGAGCTGGCCCATCGCGGTGTTCAGGCCCTTCAAGGCAACCTGCACGACGACGAACACGGCGGCTGGTACCCCTCGGTCTCCTGGCAGGGCCAGCCCGAGAGCGGCAAGACTTGCTATACCCATGCCTTCGTAGTCCTGGCTGCCTCCTCGGCCATGCTGGCGGGCGACCCTGACGGACAGGACCTGTTGGATCAGGCGCTGGAGATCTTCAACCGCTACTTCTGGGATGACGACAAGGGCCTGGCCGTCGACACCTGGGACAGCGGCTTCACCCGTCTGGACCCCTACCGGGGGCTCAACGCCAACATGCACAGCACCGAGGCCTTCCTGGCCGTGGCCGACGCCACCGGCAAGGAGGATTACCGCGAGCGCGCCGGTCGCATCATCGACCAGGTCATCAGCTGGGCTGAGAACAACCAGTGGCGCATCCCCGAACATTTCAACAGCGACTGGCAGGCCGACCTGGACTACAACCAGGACAACAAGGCCGACCAGTTCAAGCCTTACGGGGCCACGCCGGGCCACGGAATCGAATGGGCCAGGCTAATCACCCAGTACGCCCTAAGCAGGTTCGATCGGGAGGCCGACCGCAGCCGCTACATCGAGGCAGCCGAGCACCTGTTCGCCAGGGCTGTTGAGGATGGCTGGGCCGCCGACGGGGCCGAAGGCCTGGTCTACACCACGGACTGGCAGGGCCGCCCGGTGGTCCACGACCGCATGCACTGGACCCTGGCCGAAGCCCTGAACACTTCGTCCACCCTCTACGCAGCCACCGGCAAGGCCACCTACGCTGACTGGTACGCCACCTTCTGCAGCTATGTAGACCACTATCTGATTGATCACCAAGGCGGGTCCTGGTGGCATCAGCTGGATGCCGACAACCACGTGATCGGCACGGTCTGGCCCGGTAAGTCCGACCTCTACCATGCCTTCCAGTCCACCCTGATCCCCTACAACGACCCGGCGGTCTCCATCGCTACGGCCATCAAGAAGGCTTGCGGACAGGGGCAGGCGGAGCAGGATCAGGCCCGCTGAAATCCATGGCAGCATCGACCCCGCATCCCGAGGCGGATACAGATAGCGTCCAGGCCGGTCCGATCAGCCTAGGAATTGACATTGGCGGTACCAAGATCGAAGGCGTGGCCATAGACGGCGACAAGCGCCTGCTGGCTTGCCACCGAATACCCACGCGCAAGGGTAACCAAGCGGTTCATGACGACACCGTGACACTTATCCACCACCTACTGGATCCGGTTGGCCTGAATCGGGGGCCGGTCACCGTAGGCCTGGGGATCCCGGGGCGCGTGGATGCAAACCGTGGAATGGTGGACGACGCAGTCAATCTGGGAATCCGCCACATGGCTCTGGGCCCTGCCGTTGCCAAGACGACCGGTCTGCCCGTCCGCGTCGAGAACGATGTCAACATCGCTGCTCTGGGAGCTGCCTCGCAGGCTGACAACACCCTGATAGCCCCTGGAACCACACCCCACTCCGAGGCTGCCCGGGACCAGGCCCGACGATCCGCATCAGAGCCTGGGCGTGACGGACCCAGGGCCCTGCCCGACCAGGACGACCACGTAGTGGCCTTCATCAACCTAGGCACCGGTCTGGCAGCGGGCATCATCCGTGAGGGTCGGATCGAACACGGAGCCAGCGGGGCAATCGGCGAAATTGGCCATATATCAGTGGATGCCCACCAGTTCCCCTGTAAGTGCGGCCAGTGTGGTTGTCTGGAGACCGTGGCCTCAGGTGCGGCAGTGGAAACCCTTTGGCCGGGAATCGCCCACCCCCTGCCTGACCTGATTGCTCAGGCAAGCAAGGGGAACCAGCACGCCAAGGAGGTCCAGGACATCATCGGCCATGGCATTGCCCTGGCTGTCCAGATCGTGGCCCTGGCTATCGACCCCGCAGTCATCATCTTGGGCGGGGGCATGAGCAAAACCGGCCAGCCCCTGCTGGATCTGGTCACCGAGCATCTGAATAAGAGCGCGGCCTGCAGCCACTTCATCGCCTCGCTGAGGCTACCCGACCGGTTGCGTCTGGCCCCAGCCGACCTGCCCATCGCAGCCATCGGCGCCGCCCTGGCAGGACGCATGGCCGCCGACAGCCGCCCATCTGAGCTTATTGGAAAGGAAATCGCATCATGACCGAAATCATCATCGTCAAGTCCCAGGAGGAAGCAGGGAAAATCTATGCCCGCTGCACAGCCGACCTGATCCGGCGCAAGCCTGACTGCGTGCTGGGTCTGGCAACGGGGTCCAGCCCCCTGGCGGCATACCAGGCGCTGGCCGACCTGGTTCACAAGGAAGGTATCGATGTCTCCCAGGTGCGCGGATTCGCCCTGGACGAGTACGCTGGCCTGGATCCGGCCCACCCCCAGTCCTACCGGTCCACCATCAACCGGACCGTGGTCGAGCCTCTGGGCCTGGACCCTGCCAAGGTGCAGGTGCCAAACGGAAACCTGGACACCATCAAGGACGCTGGCCGCGTGTACGACCAGGCAATCAAGGATGCCGGCGGAGTCGACCTGCAGATCCTGGGCATCGGCACAGACGGGCACATTGGCTTCAATGAGCCTGGATCCTCCCTGGCTTCGGGCACCCGCATCAAGACACTGACCGAGCAGACCCGCATCGACAATGCCCGATTCTTCGACAATGATATGGATCAGGTGCCCACCCACTGCATCACCCAGGGAATCGGGACCATCCTCAAGGCACGCCAGCTGGTTCTCCTGGCCTTTGGTGCCGGTAAGGCAGAAGCCGTGGCCGAGAGCGTAGAGGGCGGCATATCGTCCTTCTGCCCGGCCTCCGCCCTCCAGATGCACCCCCACGCCACTGTGATCGTGGACGAGGCCGCCGCCTCCCGCCTGCGCAACCGCGACTACTACAAGTGGGCATATGCCAACAAGCCTGACTGGCAGTCCATCTAGAAGGCAAACCAAACATGTCCAAGGAAGCATACGAGTCGGCGGGGCTCGCGGTTGAATCATCCCTCCACGGACCGGCCCATCCCCTTGTCCTGACTGGCGCAAGGCTGATAGACGCTCGAGGAATCAGGGAAAACAGCTGGATTTTGGCTCTGGATGGCAGGATTGAGCAGGTCGGGCAAGGCAGAGAGAGCCTGGAATCCGCCCTGAGGGCCGCTGGCCTGCCCAGCCTGCCGCCCTCCTTCCTGCCTAGGTCAGATACCCATGACGTGAATGCGGACGGTGCTGAGTTCATCGATGCAGCCAGCTTCATCCTCACCCCCGGGTTCATCGACATCCACTCCCACGGCGGCTGGGTTCACTCATTTGACGACGGCGACGAGGCCATTCGCACAGCCAGGGCCTGCCATATGGTCCATGGAACAACCAGGCAGGTGCTCAGCCTGATCACCAATCCGGTCGACACGATGTGCACCAATCTGCGCTCAGTCAAGAGGGTCATGGACTCCAGGCCCGACGTGCTGGGCGCCCACTTGGAAGGGCCCTTCATCGCACTCTCCCGTAAGGGCGCGCACGATCCCAAGTGCCTGCGCGATCCTGAGCCAGCGGTTCTTGACAATCTCCTGGAGGCTGCCGACGGTTGCATACGCCAGGTGACCCTGGCCCCCGAGCGCGACCATGGCTACGAGGCCATATCCCGCCTGGCCAAGTCCGGTGTGGTGCCTGCGGTTGGCCATTGCGATGCCGACTATGACCAGACCCGCCGCGCATTCGATGCCGGCGCCCGTATACTCACTCATGTTTTCAACGCCATGAACGGCATCCACCACCGTCAGCCGGGCCCCATTCCAGCCGCCGTGGAGGACCGCCGGGTTACGGCCGAGCTGATCAACGACGGTTTCCATGTGCAGGACCCCTGCGTCGACCTGGCCTTCAGGCTCTTCCCCCATCGGATAGCCCTGGTCACCGACGCCATGGAGGCCACCGGCTGCGAGGACGGCGCCTACAAGCTGGGTTCCCTGGACGTAACAGTGAAGGGCGGCCACGCCCGTCTGACCTCCAACGGGGCCATCGCCGGCTCAACCCTGACCCTGGATGTGGCAGTCGGCAGAGCCGTCCAATCCATTGGCCTCCCGGCCCCCCAGGCCGTGGAAGCCGCCACGCTGACGCCTGCCCGGGCCCTGGGACTGGACCGCTCCAACCCGATCACCGGTGCTCCGCTGGGTCTGCTGGCACCCGGCTATGCGGCCGACCTCCTCCTCCTGAACCCGGCTGACTGGTCCGTCAAAACCGTGGTCTGTAACGGGCACAGAATTCAGCTTTGAATCGACCTCAGCGGCTCCTCCTACTCCGACCCGGACAGAAGGAGCCGCTCTATATCCTCTTGATCCATATGGGGATAGGAACCGCAAATCCTCCCATCCTGCATATACAGAATTCTGTCGGCCCTGGAAGCCACCCTGGCATCATGAGTAACCAGAAGGCTGGCCTTGAGTCCCGCACTCATGGCTGCTTGGATGGCATCAAGGGTGTCCTCACGGGCTCTGGGATCCAGATTGCCGGTGGGCTCATCCGCGAAGAGAACCTGCGCATCCATGATCATGGCCCGAGCGATGGCCACCCGCTGCTGTTGACCTCCTGACAGCTCGCCCACCTTTCGCCTCATTACACCGGTCGGCAGGTCCACACAGGCCAGAGCCCGACGTACAGCACCATCATCGGTGGCTGAACCATTCAAGGACCGCGGCAGGATGATATTCTCGGCGACCGTCAAAGAATCGACCAGCATGTAATCCTGGAAAATGAAGGCGAATTCGGTCCTGCGAAGCCTTGCCCGGCGAAAATCCGACTGCCGAGCAATATCCCGATGCTCATACCAGACCTGGCCTCGCAAGGGGGTCAGGATGCCGGCAAGCAGCTTGAGCACAGTGGACTTCCCGCATCCCGAGGGTCCGATCAGTGCCGTAATACAGCCATCTTGCAGTTCTATATTGACTGGCCCGATTTGAGGTGCCGGGCCATTCCTGTCATACGACTTTCCCAGCAGACGATGCCTGCGTCGTCCATTTTCCGAGTAGTCGTAGCAAACGGACCTGGCCCGCAAGACCGTACCGCCACCATCCGGGCCCACACCCTGGGCAGTTACCTGAGATTTTCTTGCATCCCATCCATCATGTCCTGTTTCCATACATCCCTCCTTCTCACGCCCAGCCTTCTTACACGCAATTTTCAAAACATCCGCTCACAACCGCCGAATGTAAGACTCCGTCTCATTTCATGGCGCTCTCACTTATTTCCAGTCCACCACAGGCTGCTTTGCTCATCCCTGACAGACCAGACGAACATAGGAAATCATGTGGGCGACCAGGGCCACCAGCCCCATCGCCAGGACCACCGCCAGAAGCAGACCCAGCTGCCCAGCGGGACAGTAAAAGGAGATACCTCCATAGAGTTCGACTGACTGCGGGTGAGAGCAGAGGTTGACAACCAGGAGCGAACCGGCGCAGGCCAGCAGGAAGGCCGGCAAGACTTCGCTCAGGTACCTTAACGTCCCACTGCATCCATACCGCCAAACTCCCAAATCAAGAAGGACGGCCACGGCCCTGGTCCTACGCCTCTCCTCAACCATGGTGAAGATCAGCGACAGGACGCCCACGGCACATATGACCAAGACCGGGTAGACGATGACGGCCATTTCCTTCATCCCCTCCCCTCCGGTCTGTGCATAGATCTTGCCAGTCGGCAGATTCGCCACCCATGCTTCAGCCGTCTGGTCAACGACCCCTGTCGGCACCTCCCGGCCACCCACCTGTGACGAAACCAGAGCCAGGGGAGTGCGCCCGCCCCAACGTTCATATCCGGTCTTCCATGCATTTCGGGAGGTAGAAGTAGATAGATGCGAGGGGATGAAGTACTGACCCATTCCACCCGGCAGGTCAGCTATAGCCGCAATCCGACTCCGTCGAGCTGGTCCGTTCCCATCATCAATACAGACCGGCGCGCCGAGGGACAGACCCGCACCCACCTCCGGACTGGAAGCCACCACCCCATCGAGCCCGTCCAATCCTGTACTATCCCGCGCAGGATGCAGGGCTGCCGACGGAAAAATCCGACTCAGATCGCCATCTATTTGAAGGCGTGAGGCACCACGATAGTAGGAGGCGGCCCGGCGTATTTGCCGGTCGCATCCCGCACCGTCCTTTGCCATAGGCACTACGGTGGCAGGAGCCAGAATAAGAGGATCAGTATCGCGCGACCGAACATAGGCAGCCCAATGATCCAGAGCCCCTCGGTCACTGCCGACCGGGCTGATCACAGACCCTCCTGCCAGAGCCGTGGTCAGAGAGGCGCGCGCATTGGCATCGCTGTATCCCAAGAAGCCGAAAAGTCCGCAGGCAACTGCAGTGGCGACGACCACCATCGTCAAGAGCGAGGCCGCCCTAGTGGTCTCCTGATTGCGCAAAGCCAAGGTGACCACAGGACCTTTTGGGTAACCCGCCATGATGACCCCCGCTGCTCGGTTCAATAGGGGTCTGCCCACTCTTATCAAGGCCCATGCCAAGAGAGGAATCAAAAAGATGCCCATACCGCCGGCGGCCGCTCCAGTCCCCTTTAGGTAGATCATCATGCAAGTCGCAAGGACCACCAGGAGCATGGCCGCAGTAGACAGGGCGCGGTGCCGTCTCCCGGAAGAGCGGGGCATGGACTGCAAATCGGGCCGAGCTCGGATGACCCTCACTGCAGCCAATATGGCGCCCAGACATTGGCACAAAACGGAAAGCAGGACCGTCATAAGAATGGAGGAGAGGTTTGGCAGGATGCCATGCTCCGGCAAAAGCATGTCCAGCCGTGCCATGGCAGGCCTTGCCAGAGGCTTCATCAGCTCGCCCAGAGCCACGCCAATGAGGCCTGAGAAGGCAGCCATGAGACCTTGGACGGCCAGTATCGAGCCCAGGAGCCGACAGGGGGAGGCGCCCAGCAGACGGATGCGCATGAGCCTGTCCCATTGAGCAGTGAAGGCATGGTCGCTGATGGTCTTGGAAACGGAAGCTGAAGACGTCAGAAAGATGGCTACCATGACTACCGGAGTGGTCGAATCGGCACCCTCTCCTCCCCGGACCATAGCCTCAAGAACCAGGAGAATCAAGGCCATGGAACAGGCTCCAGCCAGGATGTTCAGGATTTGCAGGCCGCGGTTTCCCCTCCACAAGGAATTCACCAGGCGGATGTACCCGATCCTAATACTCCCCCCCTCAGCCCCTTCCGTTCCGGGTCCTTTCCTTTCACCGTCTATTGCTGCCCATTGCATAGGGCCAAGCTATATCGACGGATAGTGGAGATGCTACCGACAGATGTCACCATCAGGAGGACAAATGTCACTGCGTCCGCTGCACTGCAGAAGTTACCTGCAAGAATCCGCGGTCAATGGAAGGGAGAGTATTACCCGGGTACCTCGGGAAGACTCCGCTGTCTCTGCCGGTCCTACCTGCAAGAAGCCGCCCAAGTCCTTTACCCTCTGCTCAAGGGAGGACAGGCCGAAGCCCGGCACAAACCGACCAGACCCTTTGCCAGGACCCACCCCGTCGTCCGTCACACACAGGCGAAGGGTTCTCGGTGCCAGATCAATAACAATCGAGGCGGAGGAGGCATGGGCGTGACGGACCACGTTGGTCAAAGTCTCCTGCAAGGCCCGGTAGATAAGGACCTTATTCTGCGATGACAGGCCCTCCAGGCTCCCATTCACCGTAGCGGTCACATGCAGACCTGTGGATTCAAAGGAGTCTGCCAGACCGACAATCGACCCCTTGGTCAGCTCCCCGCCAAAGGCAGCCGGGTTCAAAGCCCTGGCCTGCTGACGTACCTGAACCAGTGCCTTCTTATCGATGTCTTCGGCCTTGATCACATGGGTGAGGGCCCGGTCGATGGATGAACCCTTGTGCAGGGTCCTTTGCGCCGCCTCAAGCTCCATGTGCATGGCCGATAGGTACTGACCGATCGAATCATGCATCTGCGAGGCCATCTCTGCCCGCTCCTTAGCTAGGGCCAGGCTCTCTATTGTGAGCGACTGCCTGGCGAGCTGCCGGTTCTTTTCAATGAGCAGACGGCTGGCCCGTGCGTAAAAGAGGAAAGCCACCGCGAAGAAGACGATCAGAGCCAGGTTCAGGACCGTATCGCCCCAGGAGTCCCGTCGCCATTCTCCCCTCCATGCCATATGCAGAATGTAGACCCCTATTTCCCCTCCTACTGCGACCCAGGTCCAGATCTCCGGAAAGGCGAAGAGAACATCCACGGTCACGATGGTGGTGAGAAACATCTGCGGCGGATTGTCGAAGAGAGTGGCTGCCAGACAAACCGCGATGAGAAGGCCCCCACAAATGAGGGCAGGAATACGTCGCCGAATCAGCCTATAACCCAGCCAGGCCGACACCATGACCGTCTGGAAGAGGAAGAAGTTGAGAGGATTGCCATATTTTGACCACAGGAAGGAGCAGCAGAACGAAGCGACCTCCACCAGGCCCACGTATGGGAGGGACCCTGGTTTCCGCTCCTGAGACGACTCAGTTTCTGACGGGCTCATGACCGCCTTGAGGTCATGGCCAACTCGGTGCGATTGCGCACGCCGGTTTTGTCGAAAATGCTACTGACGCGGTTTCTGACCGTGCCCAGGGATAGGCAGAGATGATCGGCAATCTCCCTGTTGGTTAAACCAGCCACAATCATGTCGATGATCTGACGGTCAGTCCGATCGAAGTCGTCGGCTACGTCGACTCCTCCCGCTGCTTTGACAGGCTGCGACGGTTCGCCTTCCCTGCTGATGAGGTCCATCAGCCTACCCGACTCTGCAGTCCCGAGGACGCGTTCACCCCTATAGACCCTATGCACGGTGCCGATGATCTCCTCTGCATCGGCGTCTTTGAGCAGGTGCCCATATGCTCCAGCCTTGATGCTTCCCACAAGGTTCTCATCCTCGTCGAATGCCGTCAATGCGATGCATCGGGCTTTCAGTCCTCTCTTACGCAAGATGTCGATGAGGCGAATCCCGTCAATGTCAGGCATACGGCAGTCAACCAGGGCCACATCGACATCTCTCAGGCGAGGGTGCTCCAGAAGCTCCCGGGCACTGGCTGCATCCGCGACAATGTTGATATCGTCCTCATCAGCCAGTATCGTGACCAGTCCTGCTCTGACCAGCTCCTGATCGTCGACGATGGCCAGATTGATGGTCTCCGTCATCCCAGGCATCATCTCCTATCGACAGGGACGCAAAACTGCTCGACCTCTCAGTACCCTACCTGGGCTCCATGCCCGGAATTCACCTGGGTCTGCCCCATCTCCTGACTCATCTGCATCAGGCGGGCGATGCGCTCATCGGTGGGCGGATGAGTGGAGAAGAGCCTGCTGAATCCTTTGACCGAGAAGGGGTTCTCGATCATCATGGCGGCGGCGCTCTGGGTGCCGGCGGTCTGCGGCATAGGCGCAGCCTGAGACCCATAGGATATTTTGTTCAGTGCCGACGCCAGAGCCGCCGGATCCCCAGTCAGCCGGCTGCCGTCCTCGTCGGCGTCATATTCACGGGTGCGCGAAATGGCCATTTGGATCAGGGAGGCACCCAGAGGGGCCAGAATCGAGCTGATCAGCACGCCCAGGAGGCCGAAGACGCCGGAATCACTATCCCTGTCCCGGCTGTCACCGCCGAAATACATGAGGGAGTAACCCAGGTAGGTGATGACCGTAGCCATGGCCGAAGCCACGGCAGAGGTCAGGATGTCATGGTTGTAGACATGCATGAGCTCGTGGCCCAGCACCCCGCGAATCTCCCGCTCGTTGAGGATGCGCAGGATCCCCTGGGTGCAGCAGACGGCAGCATGGCGCTCGTTACGGCCTGTAGCGAAAGCGTTGGGCGAGTCAGTGGGGGCAATGTAGATGCGGGGCATGGGCTTGCCGGCTCTCCCCGACAGCTCCCGGACAATCCGGTAAAGGTCGGGGGCCTCCTGCTCGCTGACCGGCCGGGCATGCATGGAGGCGATCGCCACCTTGTCAGAGAACCAGTAGGATCCGAAAGTGGTGGCCAGGCCTATGAGGATATAGATGCCCAGCGTCCCCTGGCGACCGCCGGTCAGCCACCAGATGAGCATAATAACGGCCCACATAAGGGCGAACAAAAGCGTCGTTTTCAGGCCGTTGAAATGTCCGTGAACCTTCAGCTTGCCATTCATGGGTTCCATGGTAGACAATGCCGCTGAATTTTTGCTGAACGACCGCTGAAAAGATGGGACTGCCGGGCTCCTCCCCTACTATCTGCTCAGAACAGGCCTGGTTGGCTCGCAGCCTTTCTCCTGCTTTTAGGCTCAGAAGGAACATATTGGGCCTTCTTCAACCTCCCGTTGGTATCGAAGAATCGGCGAAGATTGATGGTCTTCACCCCAAACTGGTCTGCGATGTTAGGGATCTTGGGCTCTTTCTTCATGTGCTGTCCATGTTGCAGCGGAACTCGGGCCTCATCCGTCACAATGACTGAACCCTCAACCTTGGCCACGGCAATCAGCCAGGGATCCGCCTTGCCCTCTGACTCCCAGTATTGGCGCGAGCCTTCCGTATACTGCCCGCAGGTGACCAGATAATCCTGGATTTTCGCATATACCTGCGCATACCTGTCGTCCTTGTGGCTTATTTGGCGGCCTTTGAACACTGCACGTACCCAAAGAACCAGCATATCGGGATCAGCGGCCTGCTCGTTGACCAGCTCGTCGTAGACAACATCCACCATGGCAATCGACTTGTCCTCAGCCAGCTTTTCCATCCATCGCCAGAAGGGGTGGAACTCCTTGTAGTCGAAAGGATGGTTGAGCCGGTAGGAGGCGATGAAGATGTTGGAATCAGGCAGGTAGAGAGTAGCAGTCATATCAGCTTCTTTTCACGAATCAAACCCTGATAGGACTGCGGGGAACGCACCCCAACCAAGTCGAAGCCCTCAGTCGGAGCCAGTCTGCCCCCGTCCATGGCGGCATTGACCAGGCGGACGAAACCGGTATCGACCCTGGAGGCGTTGGTCCTGTTGCCATTGCCATGGGATTCCCGATCCTGATGGCGAGTTGCCTTGTCCTGAAGATGCCGATTCATTCGTGTCTGCAGCTCCTCAAGCGTATCCTCGCCAGTCAAGCCGAACTGATGGGCTTGTATACCCATAGCCAAGGCACTCAGGTGGAAGTCATCAGCTATGGACTCGGCGGCATCGGCTGGCTTTTGCCCCTCTTCCAGTTGCTCTCGCCACACCTGTCGGAAGCGCTCATCGTCGATCACGGCCTTTACCACTGCCCGGTTTATAGCGCGCTCCATGGCCTTGCGATTCCCTTGGCCGCCAATGCCGTCGAAGAGCTCCTGAGTGCCCAGCAGTACGTGCCCCACCTCGTGAATCAAGGTGAAGATCATGCCGTCAAAGGAATCGTTTCTGTTGATGAACACCAGCGGAGCCATGTCGTCGATCAGCACGAATCCACGGAATTCCTGAAGATCCAGTTTTCGAGAACTTACGGAACCCACCTGGGAATTGAGCATGATCATGATGCCCGCATTGGATGCCCGTTCCTTGATCTGACGGAAGCGGTCACTGGAATTGCCGCCCTCCCAGGCAGAGCGCCCATCCAGTCCAAGGGTGGAGCGAAGCGCATCAGCCAGGGCATCGTCATGCTCGGCATCCTGTACTGAACCGACCAGCGGGTTGGCATCCAAGCCGGACTCAAGCAATTCGTCCCTGGCCCATTCCTGCCTGAATCGCATCTGGTCGATGGTGTCCTGCAGGTTTTTGCTGGGCTGCACAGACGTATTGCCTACGGTACGGTACCGGACCAGGGGCTCAAGGCGACGCTGGGGCACAACCGACCTGACCAAGGCGCCAAAAGGTATATGCAGGGCCCTGCTGAGCTGCTCAACCTTGTTGAAGGATACGGACACGGGTTCCTTGGATTCCAGCCAATCCGGCAACTGGCCAAGCCCCCGGCGCCGGGACAGGGCCACTGGATCGGCATCGCTCTCCTCAACGGCCCACTGGAGGGTGGCCGGATAGAGAGTCAGATTAGCCATGTCACGCTCCTTCGATTCCGTGAAGGGCTCTAACGACAATGATAGCTGCGCCGGGTCTATCCGTCCGCTGTGAGCACCCGGTAGCCAGATCAAGAAACAGGGCCTGGACGTGGTTTATGAAACCTCATCCAGGCCCTGCCACTGACGGCCTAAGACCAATCGCCTACTCGCCGTGGGCGAGCTGGCGAAGCTGGTCGGGATCGATGACCTTGATGTGCTCGCGGCCGACCTTGGCGCCTTCGGCTCGCTCATAGGCATCTACCCGCTTCCAACCGGCGAAGTCGATGGGCCTGATGCCCTTGTCGGCCAAGAAACGGTCAATCGAATCGTCGTCACGATCCTTGGCGAAGCGGCCGCGAGCCGGGCTGGCGGCCAGGTCATCCAGCATGTTACCGATGGTCTCCAAGGCATCGGACTTGGTGGATCCGATCAACCCCACAGGTCCTCGCTTGGCCCAGCCTGTTGCGTAAAGACGGTCGATGGGTCGGCCGTCCTGCCCTTCGGGAGCAGTGGTCACGCGACCATGGACGTTGGAAAGGGTGTAGCCGGAGAAGTCATAAGGAACGCCGGGAACCTCGGCAGGCTTGTAGCCGATGGCGTGATAGACGGCCTGTACCGGGTACTCCTCGTACTGACCGGTCTCCTCCATGGTGCCCTCGGGTGTGACCTTGGTCTTCTCCACACGGATGCCGGTCACCTTGCCGTCCTGGCCGATGATTGCGGCGGGCATCCGGTAGAAGTGCATATAGAAATGGCGGTCGGCGGGGTTGCCTTCGAAGTCGACGCCGCCGTCCTCAGCCATGTCCTCGGCCATCTCCCTAATGGTGAAGAGCTCCTCCAGCATCTGCCGGGTCAGCTTGTCGGCACCGGCCCGGTCAATGGTCTCCTGGTCCAGGTCGAAGTCCTCCTCGTCGATGACGATTTGCACTCCGGGCAGCTTCTCCAGCTCACGCAGTTCCTGGACCGAGAACTTGGCCTGGGCCGGGCCACGACGGATGAACATGTGCAGTTCACGGGCCTGGTTTCCCTGAATTCCTTTGTAGACGTTATCGGGGATGTCAGTGCCCAGTAGGTCGTCGGCCCGACGCATCAGGATTCTGGAGACATCCATGGCCACGTTCCCGCCTCCGATGACGGCCACCTGCTTGGCATCCAGGGGCCAGTCCTGGTCAGCGTCAGGATAGCCGTCATACCACTCGACGAAGTGAGCGGCCCCATGAACGCCATCAAGTTCGTGGCCGGCGATCTCCAGAGGGCGGTCGTCCACGGCGCCGGTGGCGAAGAGCACCACATCGTAGCGCTGAAGCAGATCATCCAGGTTGACGTCCTTGCCGAACTCCACATCCGCATAGAGGTGGATCTCGGGGTTGTCCAGGGTCTTCTCCAAGGCGCCGGCGATGTACTTGATGCTGGGATGATCGGGAGCCACACCGTAACGAACCAGGCCGAAGGGAACGGGCAGCTTCTCGAACAAATCGATACGGGCCCGGTCGCCCAGACCCAGGTCGGCACCCTTCTCCCGCAGCTGCCGCAGCAGAATGTCAGAGGCATAGACCCCTGCAGGCCCCGCGCCTATGACGGCCACGCGCAGGGGGGAGCCGGCTTCCTCGCCGCGGGCCGGTGCGGGCATGGTGGAATCGTTGACATTATTATCGCTCATGCTTGTCAGCCTAACTCAAAGCGGAGGGCGGGAACAGAGCTAGTTGGGCTCCATCCCCGGGACTTTCACCAAGCGTCGCGAATAGCCTTAGTCCCGGTCTATCAGTGCAGTCAGGGCCCAGAGGATGGAAACCACGTCGATGGCCTCCTGTGTAAAGGCGCCGACAACCACTGGGATCAGGTCGAAAGCGGCGCAGAGCATGCCCACCGTGGCCAGGGTCAGCCCCAGCATGACCGCCTGGAGCATGACCCGCTTGGTTCTGCGGGCGATGGTGATCGACCTGGGCAGGCAGGCGATGTCGTCGTTCATGATCACCGCCTGGGCGGACTCGGAGGCGGCCGTAGTGGTCCCGTCGGTGATGGCCATGCCCACGTCGGCGGCGGCCAGGACCGGGGCATCGTTGACACCGTCCCCCACCATCAGGGTGATGGATTTGGTCACTGACTCACCAAGGAATTTGGACAGCCAGATGTCCCAGAATGGCTGACGGTTGGGCTCCTCCCTGGAAGCCTTGGCGATCAGATCGGCCTTGTCCTCGGGGAAGAGGCCGGCATGCACGTCGGTGATGCCCACCTGGTCGGCGATGATCCGGGCCGAGTCCTCCTTGTCGCCGGTGACCATGGATAGACGGGTGATGCCCAACTCTCGTAGCTGGGTGATGGTCTGGGCGGCATCCGACCTGGGTACGTCCTTCATGACGACCCTGGCGGCCAAAACCCCATCGATAGAGACATAGGAGGCCATCTCGTCAGGTGCCAGGGGGCCGAATAAATCACTTGAATGTCCGTCAGCCACGAACTGGGCCCTGCCCACCTTGACCTGATGACCATCGACCTGGCCCTGGACCCCGTTGCCGGAATCCTCCCGAACCTCCCGCGCATGCAGGTGGGTCTGGCCCTTGCTCTGTGCCCGCAGCCGCTCCTGGGCGGCGGCCCCGGCTTCAGCGATCCCGTTGGCCAGGATGTGGACCGAGTAGGATTCCACAGCGCCCGCCATGGCCAGAATCCGGTCTGTATCGACCTTTTGCTTCCCGCCGTCAGGGAGGTCGATCTTGGCTACCTGGGGACGTTTGACGGTCAGCGTGCCGGTTTTGTCGAAGAAGATATGCGAGACCCGGCCCAGATTCTCGATCACGTCCTGGGTCTTGATCAGCAGCCCCGCCTTGGCCAGCCTTCCCGTCCCGGCCATGTAGGCCACAGGGGCGGCAATCAGCAGAGGGCAGGGGGTTGCCAGGACCAGAACCTGGGCGAACCGGGTCGGCACGCCGGAGATGATCCAGGCCACGCAGGCGATAATGAAGGCCACCACGGTGAAGGGGACCGCCATCAGGTCGGCTGTTCTGACGACTGCAGCCCGGGAGTTCTGGGCGGAGCGCACCAGGCTGAGGATTCGCTGGTACTGGGAGTCCCGCGCCAGCTGCCGGGCCCGCATCAGGAAGGTGCCCGAACCGTTGACCGCTCCGGACATGACCTGGGCGTCCTGGTAGAGCCTGCGGGGCATGGGCTCGCCGTTGATGGTGGACATGTCCAGGGTGGCGGTCGGGCTGATCAGCTCACCATCAACGGGCACGGTCTCGCCGGGCTTGACCACCAGGAGGTCGTTCAGACGGACCTTATCGACATCCACCGTGCTCCAGTCGCTCTCCTTGGGAAGGGCATGCTCCCCCTCTGGCAACTCTGCCTGGACCACATGGGCCACCTGGGGTGCAGCCTGGACCAGCACGGTCAGGTTGTTCTGCGCCTTGTTCCCGGCGTACTGCTCGATGGCATCGCCCGAGTAAAGCATGAGGACCACGGCCCAACTGGCCCAGTACTGCTGCACAGCGAGGGTGGAGAGGATGGCGACCACGGCCAGGATGTCCACGCCCACGTGGCCCTGGCGCACGTCATCGATCATCCCCTTGAGGGTATCCACCAACGAGACGGCCACCAGGACGGCGACCAGCCATTGGGCAGCCTGGCGATAGGGGTGCCAAAGCAGGCCCATGACCAGCCCGCAGACCAGAACCACCCAAAGCATGGGGACTTTCTTGGCGAAACTCAGGACTTTTGACATGACCACTTCCCCGCTCCGGACTCGTCTACCTGACAGCCGTAGCCGGATCACGGCTCTCTTCTGCTCTTGACATTTCAAGCCTATACCGCGCCAGGGCCAGCGGTGTACGGCGGATACGACAAGGGGCCGCACCCGCCAAAGTGACGGATGCGGCCCCTGGGTTCAATCCCGGATCACTGCCCGAAGAAGAAGCGGAAGGGATCCATGGAGTCATCGTCGTCGCCCGAACCGCCCTGGCCGGAGTCGCCGTCCTGGCCGCTGCCGTCCGAATTCCTCCTGTTGGTCCTGGGCT
Source organism: Bifidobacterium sp. M0404 (assembly GCF_016101415.1). Classification (NCBI taxonomy): domain Bacteria; kingdom Bacillati; phylum Actinomycetota; class Actinomycetes; order Bifidobacteriales; family Bifidobacteriaceae; genus Bifidobacterium; species Bifidobacterium sp. M0404. The sequence goes on from NZ_JACFQP010000004.1 coordinate 51,964, forward strand.
TGCCCTGAACGGTCTTCTCCTCGCTGTCCAAGGTGGCGTTCACCTCGGCGGTCTTGCCGTCGCGCACCACAGTGATCTTGACCGAGTCGCCGAAGGCTGCAGCCCGGACAAAGCCCAGCAGGGAGTAGTTGTTGTTGACAGCATGGCCATTGAAGGCCACGATGGTGTCCCCGACCTTGATGCCGGCCTTGTCAGCCGGGGAGCCCGAAACCACATTGGTGACCTTGGCGCCGCCGCGGGTGACCCCGTCGGCCTGGGCCGTGCTGCTCTGGATGGTGACGCCCAGGGAGACGTGCTTGGCCTTGCCGTCCTTGATGATCTCATCAGCAACTCGCTTGACCAGATTGGATGGGATGGCGAATCCGATGCCGATGGATCCCGCCTCGGACTTGGAGGAGGCCATGGAGGCGATGGAGGAGTTGATTCCGATGACCTCGCCGGCCGCATTGAAGGTGGGGCCGCCCGAGTTGCCGGGGTTGATGGCCGCATCCAACTGGATCGCATTGGTCACGATGGGATTGTTGTTGCTCTCGTCCATGACCGAGACCGGGCGGTTCAGAGCCGAGACAATGCCGGTGGTGGCCGTGTTCTCGTAGCCCAGGGGGTTGCCGATGGCCATGACGTTCTCGCCCACGGCCAGCTTTTCGGAGTCGGCGAACTTCACAGGCTTCAGGTCGGAGGGCGCCTGATCCAGGCTGAGGATGGCGAGATCGGCAGTAGTGTCGGTGCCGACCACCTTGGCCGTGTACATCTGCCCGTTGGAGAGGGTGACGTGAATCTCCTGGGCGCCATCGACCACGTGGTTGTTGGTGACCACATGGCCCTGGGTGTCGAAGACCGCGCCTGATCCGGCCCCGACCCCGCTCTTGGTCTGCACCTGGATGGAGACCACGGACTCGGAGACCTGCTTGCTGATGCCCTGCCAGTCAGGAGCCTGCCCGCCCTCGACCTTGGCTGTGCCCTGGCCCGAGGAGTTGGAGGAGACCCCGCTCAGCGAGGAGGACGAGGGCAGGGTGATCCATCCGTTGGACAGAGCCGCCCAGCCCAGGCCCAGCATGAGGGCTGCAGCCACCAGGGCAGCCACCACGGCGGTGAAGACGTACTTGCCCGTGCCGCTCATGTTGCTGCTGGCGTTGTGGGCGGGACCAGGCCGACCGTTGAGGCCGCCGGATCCGAAAGGCACATAGGGGCCCTGGCCGGAAGGCTGGCCGCCTTGGGGGTTCTGGCCGGCGTTCTGACGTGGCTGGCCGTTCTGACCGAACTGGCCTGGCTGGCCGTACTGCCCGAAGAAGCCCTGCTGAGGACCTGAGCCATATCCTTGGTTAGGCTGCTGGTTGGGTTGTTGATTGGGTTGTTGCTGACCCTGATTGTTGGCAGGCGGACGTGAGCCTGCTGGCGCATATGCTCCATACTCGGGCGCAGGCCGATAATAAGGCTGCCGCTGCGTCGGCGCATCCTGCCCTGTAGTCGAGCCGTTGGAGGCGGAGACTGAAGTCCCGGTGCCGCTGTCGCCATTCGACCCGTTTTCCGTAGTCGCGGGCCGTGCATCGCCACCAGGCATGGCAATAGGGGTCGTGGGCCTCTGGTCCCAGGCCTGAGTCTGCTGGTCCCCTTCTTCTGGCGCGGGGACTTGAGCAGAGTCGGTCTGGTCTGTGGAAGCTCCCGTCTCCTGCTCTTGACTGGCGGCCCCGCGCTCGATGTGGCTTGGCTGCCAGGACTGATCGTCATCGCTGCCCCTCCAAGGGTCGGCCTTGTGCTCTTCAGCCATTTCTGCTCCTTCGGATCGATGCCGCTGCCTGCTATTCGGTCACGCTTGTCAATCTACCCCGTCGCCCGCGCTTTTTGCTGTTTCCGGCTGACAGGCGAAGCGGGTCCTCGCATGCATTGCTTCCAAGTCTAGAGCCGAGATGCTGAATGTTGTCTGGACATTCTATGAAAGTCACATCGACTATACACAGGGCAGCAGAGAGACGGTTGGATGTCTTGGATACAGTGGAGCCATGAGCCTGATCACCAACCCGCTGGGAGCCACGCCGGGCCGACCCGGCGACCGCGCCGCATTCTCATTCGAGACCCTGAACCGCCTGCCTGACAGCCCCGATGGCCTGGGGCACAATGGCCGCCGCTACGGCCGCACCGGCATCATCCGCACTCCTCACGGAGACATCCATACCCCCGCATTCATCCCCGTGGCCACCCAGGCGGCCATGAAAGCCGTCCTGCCCGAGCAAATGCGGCAGCTGGGCGCCCAGGTCCTTCTGGCCAACGCCTTCCATCTGTTTGAACGCCCCGGCCCCGACATTCTGGACCAAGCAGGAGGCCTGGCCCGGTTCATGAACTGGGACGGCCCCACCTACACCGACTCGGGCGGCTTCCAGGTCCTCTCGCTGGGAGCGGGATTCAAGAAGACCCTGGCCATGGACGTGACCGGCATGAAGTCGGACCAGGTAATCGCCGAAGGCAAGGAGCGCCTGGCCTTTGTGGACGAGGATGGAGTCACCTTCAAGTCCCCGCTCAACGGTGACCGCCACCGTTTCTCGGCCGAGATCTCCATGGGTATCCAGCACCGCATCGGCGCTGATATCATGTTCTCCTTTGACGAGCTGACCACCCTTATGAACACCCGCACTTACCAGGAACAATCAGTGGAGCGCACCTTCCGTTGGGCCAAACGCTGCGTAGACGAGCACCAGAGGCTGACCCAGGCACGGACCGGCAAGCCCTACCAGGCCCTGTTCGGCGTGGTGCAGGGGGCCAACTATGAGGACCTGCGACGACGTGCCGCCCGCCAGATCGCCTCCCTGGACTTCGACGGCGTGGGCATCGGCGGCGCCATAGAGAAACGGCTGCTGGGGCAGACCTGCGCCTGGATCTGCGACGAAATGCCCGAATCCCGGCCCAGACACGTGCTGGGTATCGCCGCTGTGGACGATATCTTTGCGGGCGTGGAAAACGGCGGAGACACCTTCGACTGCGTATCCCCCGCCCGTTGTGGGCGCAACGGAGCCGTTTTCACCCGCGACGGCCGCTGGAACATCAAGCGCGCCCAGTTCAAGACTGATTTCAGACCCATCGAAGAGGACTGCGACTGCTACACCTGCACCCACTACTCCCGGGCCTACATCGACCATCTGCTTCGCGCCCATGAGCTCAACGGGTACACGCTGGCCACCATTCACAACGAACGATTCTTCGTGAGGCTACTGGACGAGATCCGTCAGTCCATCGACGGCGGCTACTTTGACGAGTACAAGAAGGAGACGCTGGCCCGGTTCTACGCCCACGGATCCAAGGGCTGAGCCAACACGCCATTATTGCGCTGCATAGACAAACGTGCTAGCCTTTCCAGTTGTCTGCGAACGTGGCGGAATGGTAGACGCGCTGTCTTCAGGTGGCAGTGAGCTGATGCTCGTGAGGGTTCAACTCCCTCCGTTCGCACCAAACAAAACGCCGTTGACAAGGAATCCTCCCTGTCGACGGCGTCTTTTTATATCTCGCCTGCCAAGCGGCTTTCACAGGCGAGCGGCGATCATCTCCTTGATCTTCCCATCCTCCGCATTGGCCATGAAGTACTCTGCGAAATGCTCGCCGGAAATGGTCTCTTTAAGGAAGCCCTGGTCAATCCGCTCCAGCACCTCTGGCAACGGACGGTAGACCTGATTCTTTACATCACGCAGAATTCCGGCATTGCGACGCTCCGGCACTGCCCGCTCCTTGGGGTAGCCGCCACCTGCTGGCTCGGCGAAGAGACGCTCGAAAATCAACTTCAGATTCAGCTCGGCTCCCCAGCCAAACCCCTTGGCGAAGGAGATCGAGAGGGCATTGCCCCCGTTGATCTGGCTGAACAAGTAGGCATCAGTCGGATCCTCGGCCAACCCGCAGACCACTCCAGGGAAACTGTTCAGGGCCGTCATGGCCCCCTGGCCGGTTCCGCACCCGCTGATGACAAAATCAGCCGCCTTGCTGTTGAGCAGGATCGAAGCCAGCAGGCCATTCTGCACGTAGGTCAGCTGGCTCTCCCCCTCCTTGCCGTACATGCCATAGTTGAAGGCCTGAAGCCCTTTCTGATCGCAGACCTCCTTCAAGGTCGCGAAAATCAGGGCGTTCTTCGAGGCCTGCGAGTTCTCGTTGATCAACGCTACTTTCATGCTCTGCCTACTCTCCCTCAGCACTGATTGATTTCACTACCCGTCTGAACCCCTGCACCCCCTCGGGCAGGCAGCCCGAAAGCTTCTTACCGCGGCCTTACTGAGGCTGCTTGCCGATATAGGCCAGAATGCCGCCATCGACATACAGCACCTGCCCGTTGACGAAATCCGAGGCCGACGAGGCCAGAAAGACCGCAGGACCCTGGAGGTCCGAGGGATTCCCCCATCGGGCTGCGGGCGTCTTCGAAACGATGAACTGATCGAAGGGATGCCTGGACCCATCGGGCTGACGCTCACGCAGAGGCGCGGTCTGCGGGGTGGCGATGTAGCCAGGTCCGATGGCATTGCACTGAATGTTCGCACCGCCGTATTCCGCACAGATGTTGCGGGTCAGCATCTTCAATCCGCCCTTGGCAGCCGCATAGGCCGAGACGGTCTCACGCCCCAGCTCGCTCATCATCGAGCAGATGTTGATGATCTTCCCGTGTCCCTGCCGGATCATCCCCGGCAGGACGGCTTTGGAAACTATGAAAGGCCCAATGAGGTCCACATCCACCACCTTGCGGAAGTCCTCGACAGTCATGTCCAGCATGGGGACCCGCTTGATGACGCCGGCGTTGTTGACCAGAATATCGATGGTGCCGACCTCCCTGTCAATCCGGTCGACCATGTCGACCACGGCACCCTCATCGGTCACGTCGCAGACATAGCCCCGGGCTGGGATACCCGCCTGCCTGTAGGCCTGGGTCCCCTTGTCCACCGATGATTGCCTTGAAGCATTGAAAACGATGGTCGCGCCCGCCTCATGCAGGGCGGAGGCTATTGCAAACCCGATCCCGTATACAGCGCCGGTCACCAAGGCCACCTTCCCCTTCAGAGAGAACCTCGACATGGAAAACTCTGCCATGATGACCTCCTCATTACCGACTGTTGCGCTCGCGGAAACTATGTAGGGCATGCCGCATCTGCAGATGTACGGCCGAACAGCACCACCGCTGGATTGGCCTCAAACTATCAGGCAACGACTTCTGCGACAAGAAAGTTGCAGGCGCTTTCAACCTCGTATGTGCAACACTCCGGACCGATATTCCAGGGGAGACGGCCGGGCTGCAAAACAGTAGGATGTTCGATGAAACCAGCCCATCAACGAGGAAGGCACCATGGTTCAGACCCCGTCAACACCACTGGAGTATGCCCAGGCAGCGGTCGACACACTCCGCCGCACGTATCCGAACCCGGCCGACCTGCCGCCGATCCGCCATTTCCACTACCATCAGGGCGTCCTTCTGTCTGGAGTGCACCAAACCTATCTGATCAACAATGACGAATCCTATCTGGAGTACATAAGGGGTTGGATTGAATCCAACCTGGATGACCAGGGCCACGTGCTCAACCACGATCCCGTATGCTTGGACGACATCCAGCCAGGCATCCTCCTCTTCCCCCTTTATGACCATTTCGAATCCTCCCGGTACAAGACCGGCCTGGACCAGTTGGCCGACGACCTTGAAGCCTATCCGAAGAACGACGAGGGCGGATTCTGGCACAACGACGGAGTACCGCGGCAGATGTGGCTGGATGGGCTCTATATGGGCGGCCCCATGATGGTGGAATACGGTACCCGCTTCGGACGCAGGAATCTGGTGGACGAGGCCGTCAGACAGGCCCTCCTGATGCAGAGGAAAACCCGCGTACCTGAAACCGGGCTCTGGCGGCACGCCTATGATCCCGATCGTAAGGAACCCTGGGCCGACCCTGTAACAGGTCTCTCGCCCGAATATTGGGGGCGGTCCATCGGCTGGGTGCCCATGGCAGTAGTCAATGAACTGGAACTGCTGCCGCAGAGCCACCCGGGGCGCGAGGATCTGCGAAACCTGGTCCGCGACCTGCTGACCGCAGTCTGCCGCTATCAGGGCCCCGACGGCCGATGGTGGCAGGTTCTCGACAAGGTCGGCCAGGCGGGCAACTGGCCCGAGAACTCTTGCACCTGTCTCTTCGTGGCCGCCATCTGCAAGGCCGTAGACCAAGGCATTCTGGACAAGGCCTATCTGGAAGCGGCCAACAAGGGATATGAGGGGGTCGTAAAAAGCCTTGAGTGGCAGGGAGATGACCTCCTCATCGGCGACATCTGCATAGGAACCGGCCCCGGCAGCTATGAGGAATACTGCCAGCGACCCACCAGCATCAACGACATGCACGGGGTGGGCGCCTTCCTGCTCATGTGCGCAGGAATGGAACGCGTACAGGCCTAGTCTGCTGACTGTTGTATCTCCTCGTCCGCTTCAATGTCCTGGTCGTCGAAGACCTTGCGGCCCTGGTAAAGGTCCAAATCCAGCTCGTTTTCGGTCCTGGCCACGATGACTGCCGTATTGGCGGCACCAGCCACGTTCACCAGCGTGCGGCCCATATCCACAATCTGGGAAATAGGCTGCATGATAGCGATGAAGGGTACCGGCAGACCAGCCGCCGTGAAGAGGGAAGTGGCAGTAATCGTGGCTGTACCGGGCACGCCCACCGTCCCCACGGAAACCACCAGAGCAAAGACGATCAGCAGGGCGAAGCGCAGGGGGGTGTAAGGAATCCCCTGAGCATTGATAGCGAAGACCGCCAGGAGAACTGGCCAGAGCCCGGCGCATCCGGGCATGCCCAGATTGGCTCCCAGACTGGCCACGAAGGAAGCCGTCTCTTCAGGAACACCGGCAGAACGCAGCTGACGGACCGTAACAGGAATGGTCCCGATGCTGCTCTCGGAGGTGAAGGCCACTACGCCCGCCGGCCAAAGGGAGCGGAAGAAGGGCAGAGGATTGACCCGGCCGACCAGGGCCAGGATCAGGGGTTGGACCAGGAAGAGCTGAATCGCCAGGCCCAGGTAGGCCACCAAGAGAACTGCCAGCAGGGGCAGAAGGCTCTTCAGGTTGCTGCGACCAATGGCGGCTGCGATTAGGGAGAGGACCGCATAGGGGGTGAAGCCGACCACGATTTGGGTGGCCTTGGACAAGACCACATTGCCGGCTTCCACGAAAGCCTTGAAGGGGGCCACGCTCTGCTCGCCGCGCGGGGTTGAGGCAGCCTTGTTCAGAGAGACGGCCAGGAGGATGGCGAAGATCACGACAGGGATGACCTGGTTCTGGGCCCAGTTTGCCGCCAGATTCGAGGGGAAGAGACCGACCAGGGTATCGAGCACCCCTGGCACCTCGTGAGGCTTGGCCTCCTTGGGCAGGGCCTGGTTGAACCCCTTGCCGACCTGGAAGAGCAGCCCCAAAACCAGGGCTATCACGGCGGCTGTGAAGGTGTTGACCAGCAGTAGAACGATGGTCTTCACACTGATGCTTTTCAGCCGACCAGACCCTCCGATACGGCTGATGCTGGCAATGATGCTGAAGAGCAGAAGGGGCACCACCAGGGCCGAAATGACCTCGGACCAGACGTTGCCGAATGCCCCCACATAGGTCGTGTGACCGGAGAAGCCCACACCCACCAGGATTCCCAACACCGTCGCTATAATGACCCGCCAACTGAAGTTGACCTTGGTCTTCCTGCTCAGCAGGGCCAGCCCCGCAAAGAGAATGACGACCACTATCAGGGCCGCCCAATCCCAACTTGTTTCCGACATCGCCTCTCCCCTTCAACCTCTTCTTCCCAGGACCGAACGGTCTGGGGTTGGGGTTCAATCTAACAGGAAAGAAGCGAAAGTTCAGCAATTCCCGGAAGAATGCCTATACCCGTTGCTTATGGACTGCTATTCAAGGGCGGATTGGACCTGTCTGACAAGGGTTGCTAGGAACGAACCAGGCGGGCGATGGCCTCGGAAGCCTCCTGCATCTTCTCGTCGGCCTCCTCGCCCCCCTTTTCGGCAGCCTCACGGACGCAGTGGTTCATGTGGTCGTCCAGCAGGGTCAGAGCCACCGACTTCAGTGCGCTGGTCGAGGCGGCAATCTGGGTGAGGATGTCGATGCAGTAGGTGTCTGACTCGACCATCTGCTCGATGGCTCTGACCTGGCCCTCGACACGCCGGAGTCTGGTGATGGTCCGCTTTTTATCGTTGGCATATCCGGGCAAGATTTACTCCATTCCTAGTCAATGGCCTTCATGGCGGAGCCGGGACTAACTCGAATTCATGAAACCCATCTCGAAATTCACTATCAGTATACCCCTGGGGGGTATAGTGGGCCACATGAGCAGCATACTGGTCCTTATCGCAGCCCTGGTCATCACGGCGGGCATCATCTGGTACTTCTTCGCGCCCAGAAAGGCCACCCAGGCCAAGGATGAGGGCGGCGTCCAGACCGTCCACATCACAGTCAAGGGCGGATACAGCCCTCAGCTGATCCAGGTTCAGGCCGGGCGGCCGGTCAAGCTGGTCTTCGACCGCCAGGAGAGCGGGGAATGCTCCTCACACGTGGTCTTCAATGACTTCAATATCGACAAGACCTTGCCCGCCTTCCAGACCTCGACCGTCCAGCTGACCCCGCCCAAGGCCGGCGACTATCCCTTCGCCTGCGGAATGAACATGCTCCACGGGATGCTCCGGGCCACCAATGGACCGGCGACAGGCGGTGCCGAGGCACAATCCGAACAAGCACAAAGCAGCCAGTCACAAAGCGAGCGCCCACAGACCGAACCCGCCGAGGCTGCCGAATCCGCCCAGCCCAATGACGGCAACGACCAGGACGAGGCCGACCAGGAGCGCACAGCAGAAATCCGTGACCTGACCAGGCGATTCATCGTAGCCCTGGTCTTCACGCTCCCGGTTTTCATACCAGCCATGTTCGGCATGTTCCTGCCCATGCCCCACATTCTGATGAACCCTTGGGTCCAGCTGGTCCTGATATTGCCGGTCATGTTCTACTCGGGCTGGCCCATCCATCGCACCGGGTGGCTGGCCCTGGCACACCGGGCCCCGGAGATGAACTCCCTGGTCGCCCTGGGCACTGCCACAGCCTTCCTGTATTCACTGGTGGTCACCGTGGCCCCGCAACTCCTGCCTGAGGGAAGCCGCGAACCATATTACGAGGCCGTGGGCACCATCATTACCCTGATGATCCTCGGCCAAATCCTGGAGGCACGAGCCCGGCGCGGCACCGGCGATGCCATCCGCGCCCTTATCGGACTAAGGCCCAAGACTGCCACCGTGGTGAGGACCGGCCAGGACGGCAGGGAGGCCACCCAGGAGATCGCCGTCGACGATGTGGCCGTCGGAGACGTGATTCAGGTCCATCCGGGCGAGAAGCTGCCTGTGGACGGCCAGGTCATCTCCGGATCATCCTCAGTGGACGAATCCATGGTGACCGGCGAGCCCATGCCCGTCCTCAAGCAGGAGGGTGATTCCCTGGTCGGAGCCACCGTCAACGGCACGGGCTCCCTGCGCTACAAGGCCACCCAGGTAGGGCAGGACACGGTCCTGGCACAAATCATCCGGCTGGTCAAGACGGCTCAAACCTCCAAAGCGCCCATTCAGAAACTGGCCGACCGAATATCGTCAATCTTCATCCCCGGAGTCATCCTGGTAGCGCTCTGGACCTTCGTGGCCTGGTGGGCGTTCGGCCCCATGCCCCGCGGAGTATACGGAATCGTGGCGGCGGTCTCCGTCCTGGTCATCGCCTGCCCCTGCGCCCTCGGCCTGGCCACTCCCCTATCCGTGACAATCGGCACCGGACGCGGTGCCCGTGCCGGTGTACTCTACCGGTCGGCAGACGCCCTGCAGGGAGCGCATGACATCGACACCATCGTCCTTGACAAGACCGGCACCATCACCCAGGGCCGGCCTGAACTGGCTGATGCCCTGAGCGTACAGGGGATGAATGATGACCTGCTGATCAGGGCGGCCGCGAGCGCCGAGAGCAATTCCGAGCACCCCCTGGCCCAGGCCATCGTCCAGGCTGCCAAGGACCGCAACCTGGAGCTGGTCCCGGCCAAGGACTTCGACTCGGTTACCGGCGCCGGCATCGATGCGACCTTCCCCTCCGGCTCCTTCGAGGCAGGCAAAGGAACCCCGCATGTTCTTGTCGGCAACCGCAGACTGCTCGAGAGCAAGGGAATCGAACTTGAGAACGAAATAGCGGACCAAGCTGGCGCGCAATCCCTCTTGGGTACTGCCCGCAGCTGGGAGGATCAGGGCCGCACGACCATCTTCGTGGCCATTGGCGGCAAGCTTGCCGGGGTCCTGGCAGTGACCGACCAGGTCAAGTCCGGCTCCAAGCAGGCCATCCACGACATGAACGAGCGTGGCATCCAGACCATCATGCTGACCGGCGACAACCAGGGCACCGCAGAGCAGGTCGGGGGCCAGGTGGGAGTCACCCGGGTGGTGGCGCAAATCCATCCCGAGGACAAGGCGAGCATCGTCAAGGCCCTTCAGGCCCAAGGACACAAGGTGGCCATGATCGGCGACGGCATCAATGACGCCCCGGCCCTGGCCCAGGCCGACCTGGGCATGGCCATCGGCACCGGAACGGACGTAGCCATCGAGTCCGCCGACGTGACCTTGGTCTCGGGCGACCTGAATGCGGCCGTCAAGGCCATCGACCTCTCTGCTGCGACCATGCGCAACATCCATCAGAACCTCTGGTTTGCCTTCGGATACAACGGCCTGGGCATCCCCATCGCCGCCGGCGTGCTCTACCCCTTCATCGGCCTCTTGCTCAACCCCATGATCGCCGGCGCGGCCATGGCCTTCTCTTCACTGTCGGTGGTGCTCAACGCCAACCGGCTGCGGCACACGCCCCTGAAGGCCAGGCCGGTCAAAGAGGCCAAGCCGATCGACATGGATGCCCTGACCAGGGACCTCAACATTTCCAACCACCAAGAACACAACCAAGAGAAAGGAAATGAGATGGGACTCTTCCATCATCATGACGACATGCAGCAGGATCAGGCGACGACGGACAAGGTCACCGACCCGGTCTGCGGCATGACCATCGACCCCAACACAGCCGCGGCCAAGCGCGACTACCAGGGCAAGACCTACTACTTCTGCTCGCAGAACTGCGTCAATACCTTCGATGCCGACCCGGAGAAGGTGCTCAACAAGTAAGCCGGTAGCGCTCCCCGGCCAGGACGGTACACCCACCTGACTCAGGTACCGCCCAGTATGCATATGTAGAAATTTTTGGCCCCCCGCCCACCGGGCTACCCTGGTGGGCGGGGGCCTATGCAGATACCCGTCACCGCAGGTCCTATGAACCCTGTCCGGCCTTACTCTTGGTCAGCATTACTCGCGACGTCAGCTAGAGTATAGGTAAGATCCATGGGCTCAGTAGCCTGGACAGCGATCTTGGTCGTCTTATCCGTGGAGAACTTCGTGAGGGAATAGACTCTCCCACTGCCCTCAAACCAGAATTCTACGCTACTCTGATCCTCCAGCACATGCAGTACAGGCTCCTGCCCTTTCTCAAGGCCGCTGGCGACCGGGGCATACTGCTTGCTGTAGTTAGCCTGGCCCTGAGCATCCAAAAATCGTTTAGTAGTCCGGCTGACCTTATATTGTCCGCTCTCCAGATCGTAATCCACGTTCAGGCTAGCATCAGATTGGGCCAGGGTAAGCTTGACGCTGCCAGCCGAACCGACAGCGGTCCCGTCCTTGGGCTTAAAGGCAAACCGCATTTTTTGATAGGAGGAACGCTCAAGTTCAAACTGCTGACCCCGGCGGGATTTTGGCCCTATCTGCACCTGACCTCGCAAGGCTTGCCCATAGAGAGACTCGGGCTCAACAATGGTATTCCGAACCCGATACTCACCTTCCTGCCCAGCCAAGGTGAGCCTATGCGCAAGACTCAACGAACCCAGATTATAGACTTCTCCCTCCCCATCCTCTAGGGCCTTGGAGGTATAATCCCAGTTCCCCATCCAGGCTAAAGAGAGAATGGTGCCCTCATTCTCCTGCATGAAGTTAGCCCCATAATAATCTGAGCCGTCATCCATGCGTTCGGGTTCCTGGTCGGGCACGAATACTTCCTCCTCGTTGAGATGACCCACCATATAGTAAGTGCCTGTAGGCTGGGAATGCTCGTACCCATTGGCTCCAAAAAACATGATGTGTTGGGTTTTCCCAGTCTTGGGGTCTATCAGGGTCTTCAGATTGGGGCACTCAATCAGGCCCAGCCCCATTCCGTCTTGCAGGCTGTCAGCGTTAATCATGGTCCCACCGACATAGCGAAAATCGACCCCATTGTCGCTCCTGTAGGTACCTATCTTGTCACCCTCTGCAAGATACATCATGAGCGAGTGCTTATCAGCGCTGTAAGTGACATACGGATCACGGAAGTTGGCCGTCACATCAGGAGCTTTCATGACGGCATGGTCCACATAGGGGGTGAAGGTCTTGCCCCCGTCCTTGGAGTAAGCGACAAACTGTTCCTGTCTGCCATCAACGTAGCTGGTGAAGTAGGCCACCAGATCCTCCCTGTCGAGTTGAGGGAAGAAACCAAAGCTGTTAGGCAGAATGGAACCGGTCGCCATATCCTGCCAGGATCCAGCGAACTTGGGGATGGAGACACCCACATTTTGATAATGGATAAAATCCTTGGTCGTTACCTGATACCACTCAGTCCCATCACCCTCATGCTTGTACTTGGCATTTTGCAGGTAGATCAAATGGTATAGGCCATTCTTGTCCTGCCAGATGGTCTGCACATCGTTCATGAATCCGGCTGGGTTGTAGTAATGATATCGTTGCTTAAATTTACTCTGAGTCAACCGGCTCTCCTTAGCACTCTGGGCCTCAGCCTCCTGGTTACCTTTGAAACTCAAGCCTGGCGCAAAGACCGGTATGAGGACTCCCAGGAGGCATATCACAACCAGCAAGGACCCAAAGACCAAGACCCAATGCCTCTTCCCCCACCTGTGGGTCTTTACCTGCCTGGTGTTTCCCGCCTCGGCCTCGACGGCTGTAGAGGGCTCATCCTTGCCAGGGAGCCTATCGTAATCCTGGTCTTCCATCATCTTCTCCTTCGAGGAATGCGAAATCCAACTAGTGGAGGGGCAGACTGATCATGAATGCCCCACCACTGATTCCTTCTCAATCAGCACACACTTGACCTGCGCGTGAATCCGATCAAGCGAGGGAATGGGAGCATTGGTGGGCAAGAGTTTGAGGTCATCTAGCCGGCGCCGCTCAATCAGTGAAATGAGTTTCAGGGTGGCCCAGTACCCCATCTCATAGTGCGGCAATTCGATAGTTGTGAGCGAGGGGGCCATCATTTCAGCTACAACCTGGTGATTATCCACCCCGACTACTGAAATATCTTGGCCCACATTGAGCCCGCGCCGCATGGCTGCGCTATAGACATACCAGGCTCGGGCATCGTTGAAACAGAAAAAGCCATCGGGCTGATATTGGTCTACCAGGCGGGCCACCTTTTCCATCCCATCCTGGCCCATTTCTACATTTACGATCAGATTATCGTCTACTGCTATGCCGTGCTCGGTGAGTTCCTTGCAGTAACCAGCCAGTCGACCGCGCTGAGCCTGCATGGGGCCGAATGAACCAATAAAGGCAATACGTTTGCACCCAACATCGATCAGGTGACGGGTGGCGGTCCTGCCTATATGTCGCTCATCAGGAATGATGGAGGGAACATGGCCGCTGGTATCAGTGGCGTCCACAATCACCACCCGCTCCCCGTTCAGACTCTGTGGCAAGTGGATCACCTGGTTATAGACACAGGCATAGAGGAAACCATCTACTCCATAGCTTTTCAGGGCTGAAATTTCAGAGGCCTGCAGCTGGTCATCCCCATCCGTATTGACCGCGACGATGATGTAACCCAGCTGTCGCGCAGCCTCCTGGGCACCAAAAATCAGCCTGCCCGCATAGGGGGAAGTGGCAATGTGATCACTGATAAATCCCAGAATCCGCGTTTTTTTCTCACTGGAATAACTGGTTTTCTTGGGGGAGTACCCCATGACCTGGGCAGTCTGCCGGATGGCCTGAGCCGTTTCCCGGCGGATTCGGCCCTGGTCCTTACCATTGAGCACTAACGATACAGCTGCTTTGGAAACACCGAGGCTGTCCCCGATTTCCTGCATCGTGACCACGATCTTCCCCCTTTCTTCGATTCTTATGGGTGGACTTTAGCCCTTGATGGCCCCTATCATGACTCCCTTATTGAAGTATTTCTGCAAGAAGGGATAGAGGACCAACAGAGGCAGTGTCGACACAATAATGATGCCATATTTGATTTGCTCGGCAGCCTCCTGTGCCTGTTGGGCGCCAACGGAGGCAATATTCGACTGGGTCTGATTGGCAAGCAGGATCTGTTGGAGTACATTTTGCAGGGGCCACTTCTTCATATCCGTAATGTAGATCAGACCAGTGAAGTAGTCATTCCAGTGCCCCACGAAGTAGTAGAGGGCGATGACTGCGATAATGGCCGAACTCAGCGGAACCACAATACGTATGAAGTATCCGATGTAGCTCATGCCGTCAATCTGTGCAGCATCATGCAGCTCCTCAGGGATGGAGGTATCGAAGAAGGATCGCGTGATGATGACATTGTAGACGCTGACAGCCCCCGGCAGGATAAAGACCCAGGCCGTGTTGAGGATGCCCAGCTGCTTATAGAGCAGGTAACTGGGGATCAGTCCCCCACCGAAGAACATGGTAAAGGTAAAGAGGAACATGATCAGGCGACGGGCCTTAAACTCCCTCCTAGAGAGAGCAAAGGCCACAGGGATGGTAACCACCATATTCAGCAGGGTGCCGCTCACCGAGTAGAGGATGGTATTGGCGTAGCCATGCCAGATGCGGGCATCATGAAAAATAGTTTCATAACCCTTCAAAGTCGGCCCCTTGGGGAGTAGGCTCAGCTGCCCGCTGGCCACCAGCTTGGGGTCAGACACTGAGGCGATGACAACAAACCAGAGGGGGTAGAGGACGGCCAAGACCACCAGGATCAGGACGACCCAGATAGCGATATCCACCATCCAATCTGAAAAACTCCTCTGCTGGTGGACCTTCTTATTGAAAGGAACCTGCTCCCCACTGTTGCGGGCAGCGAGCAAGCTAGCATCATGAGGGTTCATAGGGGCTTGCACTGGTGTTGATGCTTTTTGTACCATATGACTTCCTTAGAAGATGCTGGTGTCAGAGACCCTCTTCGAGATGTAATTCGCCAGGATCAGGAAGAAGAAGTTGACAAGGGTGTTAAAGAGTCCGATGGCCGTGGAGTAGGAAAATTGACTGCCCAAAATACCTATTTTGTAGGTGTAGGTTGAGATGACCTCTGAGGCCGAGGAATTGAGCGCGTTCTGCATGAGGAAGACCTTTTCGAAACCGACAGAGAGGACCGACCCCATGTTCATGATCAGCAGGACTCCGCAGGTGGGCAAAATGGTGGGAATATCAACGTAGCGAATCAACTGCATCCTACCGGCGCCGTCAATTTTAGCTGCCTCATAGAGGGCAACATCTACTGAGCTGAGCGCGGCCAGGTAAATAATACAATTCCAACCGCAGTGCTGCCAGACCTCACTAATCCAGTAGATGGGGGTGAACCATTGTGGCTCTCCCAAAAGGCTGGTATCCCCCAGAAACTTTCCCAGGAGACCAGTTTCAGGCGTCAGGAAAATATTGAGCATGGCCACAATGACCACGGTGGATATGAAATGGGGCATATAGGTGATGGTCTGCACAAGGCCCTTGATCTTGGTGCTGGCTATCTGATTGATCAGGAGGGCCAGGATAATAGGGGCCATAAAGCCCATAACCAGGGTCCACAGACTGATGCTTATGGTGTTCCTCATAATGTTGCCAAACATGGGGGAGGCAAAGAACTGCTTAAAGTAGGACAGCCCCATCCACTTGCCGCCCGTAATACCCTTACTGGGCTCAAACTTCCTAAAGGCCAGCTGGATTCCCCACATGGGAACGTAGGCAAACAGGACGACGAAGAAGATTGCGGGAAGGGCCAACAGCCACAATTGCCAATACCGTTTGAAGGACCACACGATCCCTCGCATCCCGTGTGGTGTATTCTCGTGAACCACCACCTGCTTCGCTTTCATGAGCACTCCATTCACTCAAGATGTATTCAATGGCGACGGGGAAGGATCCCAACTAGGCCAGATCTCAGACCCTCGAGGGCTGCCCTCCGTCCGGGGCCATAGGCAAACGCCTCGTGGCCCCAATCGATCAGTGAACTCTCCTAGTTGGCTTCACTGGTGTACTGGTCGTAATACTTCTGCCAAATTTGGATGTTCTGCTTCAGGCCCAGACTGGGGTCTTCAAGCTTTTTGACATAGGAGTCCCAGCCCTCATCGACCCCGCCCTTTTGGATCCACTTAGCGGTTTGTGCCAGTGCGTAGCTGAGAATAGCAGTGTTGTTGTTACCCAGGGCGGTTTGATCTTCCTCACTGTCAATACGGACATAAGCAGGCATGACATCCTTGACTGGGTCGACGTTGGCCAGGGTGTCCTTATAGGCCTTATCGGCCTCCTGGAGCGCCTCGGCAGTTTGGTCATTTTCGACGCTGATACTGTCGGGAATCCATCCTGCAAACCGGTCAGCTACGGCAGCACACTTTATCTTGCCGTCATAGCAGCCGTCCTTCATCCTGTAGACCTTGTCTCCCTTTTCCTCAACAAAGTCAGGAATGTCACCGTAGTACTGGGCGACTGAAATTTTAGGGCTATAGAGGGCGTTGATAGCCTTGTAGACAGCCTCCTTGTTCTTTGCATTCTTGGAAACGGCGATACCGTGATTGCTCAATTCGGTTAGATCCTGGGTGTAATCCCAGGTAACTTCAGAGTCAGGCCTATCGGCGCTATCCTTAGGCACCGGCATAGGGACATATTCATCCTTGAGCTTTTCAAAATCCGTCTTTGCCCAGCCGACAATCAGTCCGGAGCGGGCAGTCTTCCCATCTCCGGTTGTGGCCGCCGTGGTGGCTGCATCGTCTCGGGTCATGGCATCCTTGGGCACCAGACCCTGCTCCATCAGTGAGTGCAGATAGGTAATCACTTTCTTGTACTCAGGTTGCGTTAAGAAACTGTCGACCTTGCCATTCTTGACATAGTAGCCCTGTAGGGAAGGCGAGGTGCCGGCAAAGCTTGTAGTAATGCCCGTGGAGTTGAGCAGGACAAAGGGGTTCCAGAGCTTGAAACCATCGGTGTCCAGACGGCGCATATTGAAGGGTATTTCGTCAGGTTTTCCGTTCCCGTTGGGATCCTGGGTCTTAAAGGCGGTAAGTACCTGTGTCAGTTCATCCCAGGTCTTAGGCATCTGAAGTCCGAGTTTATCGAGCCACTTCTTGTTAATCATGAAATGGCTCGTTGAGACGCGGTAGCTCTTACCACGGTCTGTAGGGAGTACGTATACGTGCCCCTCCTTGTCTTTCACCATCTTTTCAGCGACGGTATTGTCCTTGAAGAACCGCTGTACATTGGGCATCTTGTCCATATTGGCGTTCAGATCATCAAAGTAGTCATACTTGACTGCATCGCCTGGGTCAAAGGCAAAAATCGAAGCATCCGCTATATCCCCAGAAGCTAATTTGGCGCTCTTCTGCTGACTCCAAGCAGAATCCGCGAGATCCTCCCACTGAATATGACAGTCACAGGCTGCCTCTACATCCTTAGCCCATTTCATTTTAGTCATAGGCGTATCGGTAGAATAGCGCGTGATCATCATTTTTATGACCGGTTTACCATCCGCTTCGGTACTGCTTTCAGCTTTGTCAGAACCACAGGCAGCCAGTGGAACCACCATGCCAAATAAGGCAGCGGCAGTCACAACCCTTTTCCACACACCTCTTTGTGCCATCACACTCTCCTTTACTGGTGACGCCAGGAGCGCGATGATCAGGCGACTGTGCAACCCATCCTTCTCCTGGCGAGGTCATAGTAAAAGAGTTAACTCGTTTATGTCAACTTTTATCAGTAACTGGTTAACTTGAGATATAGAACACTGCAATAATTGGAATTTATCAGGTGTTTTCAACAATAAAATAAGTTAACGCACAAGCAGTATCCCCTTCCTGGTCTCTATGATGGGCCAGAGCAGAAGATCATTACTCGCTACCACCAAGGTCACCAGACCAGGCAGGGGTTAACCCTGTTTGCGCCTCTTGGACTCCCTGGGCTCAAGGACGTGGACGTCCATACCGGGAATCCGGCCCCAGGAATAGACCGCCATCATATCGGCGAAGATGGGGACAGCCAGCCCGAAGGCAACCATGAGACCAGGCCAGGTGTAGTAGGCCCAGACGGTAATAAGCAGGAGGAGGACCAGCATGAGACTACAGAGGGGGCGTGCAATCACCATGGATAGGGAGGTCTTCACAATCCAGATAGGACCCTGGGCAAAATTGGAGCGGATGACCCAGCTTAAGCAAACGAAAAGACCATACACAATGTTGAGGACCAGGAGCAGGCCAGATACCACCAGGCCAGCCGTACCCATATCGTTGCGCATGGTCAGCCAGTACTCCCAGATCAGGAGAACCCATACCAGGAACTGTGGCCAGCCGAAGATGTTGGCCGGACCCAATTCCTCCTTCCAGGCCTGGTGGAAGGCCATCCAGGTCTGCTTGACCGTCCAAGAGCGGTCATGAAGGTCCAAGATCCAGGTTCTATAGACCGCGCAGGAGGCAGCAATGGAGGGGAAGAATCCTGCAAGGACCAGGCCCAGCAGCATATGGATCAGGAAAGCAAGATGAACCACCGCGACCATCATGATGATCCTGCATACAAACTCATAGCCCACTGCAAAACGATGCATTGTCACTCCCAGATTCTTGGTTTGTCCCCACTCTAGACGTGGGCTATGTCGTCCAGGTCCTCCCGGGAGGCCTCATCATTGAGGAGGACGTAGGGTTGTTCGAAGAAGCTAAAAATCCGGTCCAGGTAGGGACCCAGGACCGCGTTGGGCATCTCATATAACTCATGCATGCTGTGAGGCACCTTGACCAACTCGACCTCACAGCCACCGTCACGTACCTGGGCGGCAAACTTCTCCTGGGCCTTGGGTAGGACGAACCTGTCAGGCTCAGCCTGGAATAGGAGAATGGGAGCCTCCACCTGAGCACACTGGTCCGGTCGCATGAGCTCACGGCACATCTGTAGCGCTTCCTTGATCCACTGGTAGGTCACCTGGCTGGTCTGGTACCAGGTCTGCCCTACCCGCAACTGGTGGGCCCATTCAACCCTGGCCAGACTGCCATGCTTATATTTGGACATGTCCAAGTTGGCGTCAAAGGGGCGGAAGCCCGGAACTGGCTTCTCACCCATGCCTACTGCACAGGCTGCGTCCGCTGCTGCCAGTGCCGCCAGGGGCATATGCCCAGTCTTTGGCTCAATCATCGGTGAGGAGAGCACAGCCTTGCCAATGATGTCAGGGAAACGCTCCAGCATTCTCGCCCCGATGGCCGCCCCCATGGAGTGGGCATAAAGGTAGACCGGGTGCTCACCGGCATAGGTCTGGGCCACCTGGGTGCAAAAGCCAGCCAAGTCAGCCACGTAGCGCTCCCAGTTGTCCACCCAGACCAGGTTGGGGTCATCAACCCCGCGCCCTGACAGACCATGTCCCCAGTGGTCGAGGATGCAGACTGAGTACCCGGCCATAAGGAAGTACCAGGTGAGCTCCTCATACTTCCTGCCAAATTCGCTAAATCCGTGGGAGATGACGATGGCTCCCCGGTAGCGGGCCATCACATGGGTTGGGGTGGCATCCTGGAATTCTGAAGCAGAATAGCAGACGTAATGTAGCCGCTTGTGGGGATCACCCGTGTCCTCATTGGGTATGTCTGAACGAAAACTGTCCTTATCCCCGGGCTGGCAGGAGTCCATCCAACCCTCATGGCTGCACCTGGCCAGGCTGGGCAGGACCTTATTCTTCATGGTCTGCTCGTAGACGTGCTCATCAATTAAATCCACGCTCATAGTCCTAGCCTATAGGAGTCAGGCTTCCCCGATCAGCTTTACACGGCTTTTGCCTGACTTGTTACTTATCCGCAGAAGCCTTAAAACGGGGTTAGAGGACTCAAACCCTAGGGGACTTGGGGGTGTTTCCACTCACTCACAAGCTACATGAGCTTCGTGCTTTCCATATTCCTCATAAACCAACTGTTCAAGCGGATAACAGGGTTGCGCAGAACCAGACCCAGCAGGAGAGAGGGGACCAGGAAGAGGCAGAGGGCACCAATCTCGCGCCAGAATTCCATCCCGTAGACGCCGGCAATGGCCGACTGCATGGCGGCTATCGCGTGAACGAAAGGCAGGAAGGGGTAGACCGCCTGGAAGAAGTCTGGCAGGACCTCCCTGGGGACCGTACCACCTGAACCGGCCACCTGCATCACCAGCAGGATCACGGCCAGGGCCTTCCCCACGTCGCCGAAGGAGACCACCAGGGTGTAAATCAAGTTCATAAAGACAAAGGCAGCCAGGATACCGACCAGGAGGAAGAGGAGGGGGTGTTCACACTGGATCTTCAGATAGAAGAGGTCACCCAGGCAGACCATGCAGCCCTGAAGGATGGCCATGACGGCGAAGACCAGGAACCGTCCGAAATACTCTTGGTAGAGTTTCATTCCGAACCGTCGGGCATTACCAGGTGATTCAGGTCGAAAAGGTCCCCAGGGTTGTTTGCCTTCTTCATCCAGCGCGTCAGCCCGCAGCCAGGATGCCTTCAAAGAGTCCAGGCCCAGGACGCGGGCCTTCTTCCTGTCGGAGATACTCACCGTCATCATGGCAGCCAGGATGGTGGCCCCCACCCAGATGGAAAGGGTGGAATAGAAGGGGGCCATAGACGAGCCATAGTTGGCAATAGGAAAGACGGCCTTGCGCTGGACGGCCACCGGCGAGGTAAGTAGGGAGGCCAGGGTCTCCGCATCCCCGCTGAGCAGCTTGCGCGCATCCGTTGCCTCCTGGCCCTTATCGCTCTGCATCGTATCGGCCAGGTGACCACTCAGAGCCGTCAATTTACCTGAAGCCTGGCTGAGTTTGTCTGCGACATGATGCAGATGATCCTGAGCCCCTTTGAGGTCTGAAGAAACTGAACTGGACAGGGAGCTGATACCCTGGTTATTGTCATCTAAGTCGTCAAGCAGTCCGCCTGTTTGACTGACAACGGTATCCACTGAATCAGCTAAAGCCTGCAATTGAGGCCGCAGGGTATCCTGATAATCCTTGGACACCTTATCCACTGACTTCCTGGCCTGAACGATACTTTTCTGCAGGTCCTGGTGACTGGACTGGAGGGAACCACTATTATCCTTGACACTTTGGGAAGCGGCACCCAGTCTGTCAGACAGGTCCTTTTGCGCATCTTGCGCTGAACGCACGTTGGCGATGGCATTGTCCAACGAAGACAAGAGCTTCTGCTTAGCATCAGGAGTCAGAGTATTGTTGGCCTCCACAGATTCTCTGACAGCCTGTAGGTTCTGAATGACCTTGTCATAGCCGGCAGTAGTGTTCGAGACCTGGTCGCTCAAGGTTTGCAACTGATTAGCCACCGCATCTGATTGCAGGCCGACATTGCTAAAAGCATCGTCAACCTGTTTGGCGATAGCATCATAGGCTGAGCCAGTTTGGTCTAGAGCAGTATTCACTGAATCAGCAGCCCCTGACAGGGCCTTACCAACACTCTTCGTTCCCTTGACACCCTGCCCCAAGGCCTTGCGGGCCTGCGTGATGGATGATCCGGACTGACCAATAATCTTACCTGTCGAGTCCACTAACTGGGCTGAAGAGTCTAAAAGCCCACCGTAGGCGACTACTTGGGCTGAGGCCGTATCCAGGCGACTGGCCATCTCGTTGAGGTGACTTGTAGCTGTATCGAGATACTGCTGGGCCTGTGGACTCTGCGAGTATGCGAAAACCTGACTAGCCAGATCAATACCTACCTGACCGACAGTTTTTACAAAGGTGGTGTCAATAGTACTTGCCACCGTATCCGCCCCCTTCTCGGTTACGGTGGGGGCGATAGCATTCTTCTTTTGATTCAGGTAATACCCCAGCTGAGCATGCTTAATATCGGACGAAAAGAGGGTCATCATGTCTGCGCTGAAATCCTTGGGGATAACGATAGCGGCATAATACTGCCCTGACCGAACCCCATCGAGCGCTGACTCCCGATCCACAAAGTTCCAATCCAGCTGATCGTTGGCCTTGAGGGTATTGGCTACTGTTTCCCCCACATTGATCTTGACCGGGATCAGATCTGACTTGTATCCGGTGTCCATATTGACCACAGCCACCTTGATTGACTTGGCATTGCTGTAGGGATCCCAGCTGGCAGCGATGTTAAACCAGGCGTAAAGGGCTGGCACGATGATCAGGCCAATCAGCACGATGACAGCGATGACATTATTGGTGGCATCGAGCACGTCCCGGCGGAAGATCTTCCATATGTTTTTCATGAGTGATCAGCGCTATCAGCAGTCTCGAACTGAGCCCCACCAGGCCGCAGGAGGGAGCGTAGTCCCCCACCTGGTACCTGAGTCATTCCCAGTAAGCTTACGTACCTGTCACAGACGTATTCCACAATGATGAGGTATGCGTCAATCAGCACAATAGAGACGATGCAGAGGGTGAGCATAACAATTTTTGCCTCGACACTAAAGAGAAGGATGAGGAAGAGGAGGGGGAGCAGGGCCAGGGCCAACCCGGTGCGGATCAGACGGGGATAAATTGCCAGGAAACGATGTGCCCGCCGTCGAATAAGGAGCTTGTACTCATTCTCGAAGTCGCCTTCACCCCCTGTACCCAGGAAGGCCTTGACCAAGCTGCTTAGGCCGACCGGCCGACCGACCGACTGGTTCTTCTCCGTCAACATCAAATCGGTAGCACCCAGCCTCCGGTCGAAGAGGGCATTCAGACTGAGCATATATCTGCGAACAACTAAACCAATAAAGAGCGCTACAGGCAGGTACCAGAAGAGCGTGAGCATATCCAGCCAGTAGCGGGAACCATACATGCCTCCGATGGTCTCCCTCATGGCATCAATACTGTGTGTGAATGGGAGCCAGGGGCTCAAATTCCTGAAAAAGCTAGGCATCATTTCTATGGGATACATACCGGCTGAGCCTGGTATCTGCAAGATAACCATAACAACTGCCAGTGCCTTACCAATATGACGGAAGGTGGCAGCTAAGGCATAAATGATATTGATGTAGATAAAGGAAGCGAATACGCCGGTCAACATGAAGAGGGCAGGGTGTTCGCACTGAATGCCCAGTATCAAGTCACCGCCTGTGGCGATTACCGCCTGGAAGAAACCGATGAAGACCAGGAGTAGCCAGCGTCCTAGGTAGGCCTGGGTGGCGTTAAATTTACGCAGCCCCTCCTTGTCCACTTCGAGCTTGTAGATAGCGATGAGGATGAAACCCCCTACCCACAAAGCCAAATTGGTGTAGAAGGGGGAAAGGGAAGAGCCATAATTACGAATGGGATAGAGCGTGTGTGTGGTGAGCGCAACCGGCGATGCCATAGCCCTGCCAAACGAGTCGGAGTCCAGGTTCAGGGTCTCTTCCAACTTATGCCAGGAGGAGGAGCTACCCAAGGCAGCCACATCTGTACGCACTTTGTCCAAATCAGTGTGTACCTCATCCAGGGAGGTACTTGTGGTGGCAAGTGTAGAGTCAGCCCGGTCCAGGGTGCTGTCAAGTTGGTCGAGGAGGCTCTTGGACTGGGAGACTGTGGTCGTCAGACCATTGAGGGTCCCCTGCAAGGTACCTGTCATCGTGGAAAGACCATCTATGCCGGTGATCAGGTTGGGCATGAGTGTGCCAGTCAGAGCGCTACTGGTCTGGTTTAGCCTGCCTAGTCCAGCCTGGGCAGAACCGGTAATAGCACCACTGAGATCTTTCGTTGCCTGCTTGCCTGCTTGTAGGATTTGCGTCGAATTCTTAGTAAAACCGTCCAAGGCCTTTTTTTGGTTGTCATGCGCGGATTTCAGCTTATTGAGCTGTTCCTGAATACGGTCATACGAGGGGTCTCCCGGCTGAAGACCAGACTGATTTAAGCCGTTTTGCAGGCGGTCAATAGCCTTCCCGCTGTCGTCTACAATCTGGCCCAGGCTGGAGGTAACCTGATCTACCTTATCCTGGGTCGTATTAAAGTCATCCTGCAAGGTTCCAGCAGCCTGACTTACATCACTGGCTGTACCCGCCAACTTCATGGACCCATCTGACAGGGCCTGATTGAGGGCAGTAGAAAATTCTAGGGATCCTGTACGCACAGTGCCCAAATTGGCATCTGTCTCAGACAGGGCCTTCTGAACCGAACTGATCTGCTTATTGAGGGAGTCCAGGGTCTTTTGGGACTCAGCCACCGTTTGCTTAGCCTGGCCTACTGCGTTCTGAATTCGTCCCAGGGAATCTGATATCTCTTGGACATCATCCATGGTCTTACCCAGATCATCCACTACAGACTGCCGGGTTTGATCAGCTGAACCTTTGGCATCATGATATTTGGTCAGCACCTTATTTGCTAAGGTGTCACTGACCGTGGATATAAAGGTGGAATTGATCTGCTCATCAATCGTAGAAGCTCCAGTATCAGTGACCTTAGGTACCAGGGCATTTTTCTTCTCGTTGACGTAGTAATTCAGTTTTGGTTTGGTATGAGACCCGTTGATAACCCCGATTAAGTCCTGACTAAAGTGTTGGGGAATAATGATAGCTGCGTACGATTCACCTGCATGAACCTGATCAATGGCCACTTGCTGATCATCTATGAATTTCCAGCCTAAGCTGGTGTTCTTGCGCAACTCGTCAGTGACCTCCCTGCCAGCATTGATCCTACCGGTGAGATGAGAATCAGCCCCCCGGTCTAGGTTGACTATAGCCACGGGAATATTGCCTGTGTTGGCATAGGGGTCCCAGAGAGCAATGACATTGAACCAGGCATAGAGTGAGGGCAGAACAGCTACCCCAATAGTGACCACTAAGGCCACTGGGTTGCGCAGTAGGCGCAGGAGATCCCGTGAAAAGATCTGTAAGACAACTTTCACGACCTACTCCACCTCCTGGGTACCTGTATGACCCTGACAGATGAGGCCCTACCTTATTTGGCCCTACCAGTGACAGGACCTTTACTTCCTTACAGTATCGATTATCGTATGTCTACGACAGTGACTGAAGCTGGGACTGCCTAGAGACAGACCAAAAGTAGCTGCCCGCCAATGCCTCGCCTGAGTATAGCCATCTTCTCTTACCAGCGAATCCAGTCAGCTGGTCGTGAAGTTGCCCCCTCCCAGAGGGACCGACCCGCACCTGCATCATCGGGAGGGCTCCTCCCCCTAGCTTAGACAAGAACATCCCCTACTCCTGGTACCTATGGCCTGTCAGCCTGTTCCCCCGACCGTATGGTTGCATGGTGCGGCCGCTAGCTCATGTCCGGCTTTCTGGCTCAGGCTCAACAGCACCTGTGAAACCAAAATGGAGAGAGCTACAGCAAAGCCCAGGGGCATGATGGCGGTAATGGGAAGGTGACTGACCTCCATCAGCATGGCCAAGGCCATCAGGGGGGCCTGCTGAGAGGCTGCCAGGAGGGCAGTAGCCCCGATCAGGGCACACTGCCAGACCGGCAGTGCCGGTAGAAACCAGGCACCCACCAGGCCCACCCCGGCTCCGAGACTGGCCCCGATGGCTATCGAGGGAGTCAGGGTGCCGCCAGAGGCACCAGAACGGATAGTGGCCACGGTGAATACGGCCTTGACCAAGGCGAAGAGGCAGAGGGTCCCCAGGGCCATGACCAAGGCATGAGCGTCCGTTATGCCCTGCAAAGTCTGGTTCATGGCGGTTTGGGCCATGGAACGACCATTGCCCATGACCTGTGGCATCCAGATGGCGACCAGGCCGGTGAGGATACAGACGACGGGCAGCTGGAAGAGAATAGGATTACCCGTGCTCTGGTGCTGTTCGGCCCAGCTGGTCAGCCTGCGGAAGCCGGTTCCCACTAGCCCCATCAGGGGACCTATGAGCAGGCAGAGGCCCATCATCCAGGGAGAAAAAGCCTGGTTAGGGAGGGCATAATAGGGGCCGAAGCCCTTAATGACCCCTCCTACTAGGGTAGCCAGGGCGGACATACCCAGGTTGACCATGACCACCGTGATGCTGACCCGGCCTAGGAGGACCTCGATACCGAAGAAGGCGCCGGTCAGGGGGGCAATGTAGATACCGGCAAACCCGGCGCCGGCGGCAGCTGCAACCAGCATGGTCCGGTCTGCCTTCCGCAGGCCTAGGCGGCCCAGAAGGCGTGTCCAGTAAGTGGCTAGCATGGCCCCGGCCTCCCGGGGGGCCACCTCACGACCGATAGAGCCGCCCGAAGCTACGAGAAAAATCTGTAAGAGCACATGGGTCGCAGTCTGCCAGGCAGGCATATCGGCTCCCCTCACAGCCTTTTTGACAGAGGGAACCGGACGGGTACGGTTGCGCAGCAGCCACCAGAGGATGGCGGTGACCAGACCGGCCAGACTGACCGATATGAACCGGCGCAAGGCAGGGGTCTGGAAGGCCCCGGCCTGATGGGGGCCTTCCACAAAACCCAACATGAGCTTTTCTGATCCCGCAAAAAAGAGGGAGAGCAGGCCTGAGGACAACCCTACTCCCAGGCCCAGCACCAGAACTGAGATGGCCAGACCCAGCAGTCGTCTGACTGATCCTGTCAGCCGTACTGGAACCGCACCCGGGCTGCCGACCTGCCCCAGGCCTTGTCGGTCTGCATGCTCCTCTGTATCCTGCTCACTCATCACAGTGCTTAATCTAGCGGATACCCGGACCCAGGGGCTGTAGGGCCGCTAGAGTTATGGAACCCATGGGCGATAAGCCAGGAGTGGAGAGGCTTTCGGCCAAGGTTTGGTACCTAGGCTCTGATGGACTTTTAGATCCGCCTCCTGCTGGCTGGCAACGCCACGCTCATAGCAGTAGGCATGACAGAAGACGGAGTCCACATTTTCATAGGCCTTGGTCAGAACCGTACTCTCCCACTTACCAAAGGTAGGCACGCAGGCACTGGATGAGCCTCGGATCACGAGTTCGAGACCAGGTTCGGCCAGTTTCATAGTTTGGGCTGTCCAGTCCGCTGCTGACGCATATTCTTCTGGACTCATACGGCACACCTGCCAAGGGCCATCCATCTCATAGCTGATACACCATATGGATACGCCCATAGGCTCTGCAATCCCATTGTCTACCTAGCGATAAACCAGGGCTGTACCTACTTACCCGTTGACATATTCCAGCTTCTCCAGGGCCTCCTTCATTCCCCTGGTCCTTATGCCGACACCCAGCATGATCTTCGCACTAGCCTTACGCGACTAGCAGCAGAAGTCATCAATATCCATCTAGTTGGTTTCCGTTGAATGTCAGCCCGGATCAAGCCTGGACTGGTTGCACCCCTAGGGCCCGGTAAAGGAAGTCCCGCTGGAGGGTCAACAGGTTGCTGGAGACTGTGGGGTCGTTGGTCATGTGGGTGATGCCGGTCAACGGCAGAACCGTATGGGGGCGTCCAGCCGCCATCAGAGCGTTGGAGAGCCTCAGGGTATTGGCCACGGAGACATTGTCGTCCGCGAACCCGTGGATCAGCATCAGCGGGCGGCGCAGCGAGGGGGCGTCATCAATGATCCCGTTGCGGCGGTAGACGGCCGGGTCCAGACCTAGATAGCGCTCGGTGTAATGGGTGTCGTAAAGAGTCCAGTCCGTGGGCGGGGCACCCGCGCAGGCCGCATGGATCCGGTCGGGAGCCCGCAGAACCGATAGAGCCGACAGGAAGCCGCCATAGGACCAGCCGATCATGGCCACATGCCCCAGGTCGGCCTCGGGGGCGAAGTCCGGCAGGGCCTCCAAAGCCTCAAGCTGGTCATCCAGAGTCACCTGGGCCATGTCCTCGAAGATGGCCCGATCCCAGGCAGGACCACGACCAGGCGTGCCTCGGCCATCGGCGGTCAGTACCAGGAAGCCCTGATCGGCCCACCACTGGGACTCCCAGTAGTAGGACTGGTTAAAGACCACCTGCTGGGCACCTGGCCCGCCGTAGGGCTTGAGCAGGACGGGCAGGCTGTCGGCGCTGGCGTAGGGGCTAGATTCAGAGGGCCTGACGATGGCTGCGAACAGCTCGTGCTGCCCCATGCGCACGAAGTCCACGTTGGGGGTGAACCCGGGATCGCTGCTGGTGTCGGCCAGGACAGCGCTCATAGCCCCCTGGCTATTGATATGACCTGTATCCACGGCCCGACGATCAGGACGATCCTGATGCTCCGGCCGTACAGGTTCGCCAGTCTGCCTGGCACTACTGTCGGGGCGAGCTTCGCCCACCAGGCCCAGCCCTTCAGCACCCAGACGGTCCAGATCCCCATCAGCCCCCAGATAGCAGTGCCGCACCTGTCCCTGCGCCGAAGCCATGGTCCGGCCGCTGACCACGATGCCATGGCCGGCTCGTGAGGCGGACCACACTCCAGGCAGACGGTTAAGCACATGGATGGAGCCGTCATAACTCAGGCGCATCAAATCGAAACTGCGGGGATCAGTGGAGACCACCGCCAGCACATCATGGTCCTCCACAGACAGCACCTGCCGAATCTGGCAACCCGCTGGGGAGAAGACCTTTCCGTCAAGGCGCAGCCGCGTGGTGTCGGCTTCTGTGTCGATGAAGGCATCCACCAGCCCGCCCTGGGGCCGGTAGGCCGGCAGCCCGGGCACCAGGTCGATCCACTGATCGTTGCTATGCTCCTGCAGCACTATGGTGGACACCTTGGGTGCCGCCTCGGGATCAAGCAGGGTCATATTCCGCCCCGGCTCCAAATCCTGACGGGCATCCGGCACCTTCACATCCAGGATCCTGTCCTCGGTCTGTCGGCGGTTCTGAACCAGCAGCAGGGGCCGATGCCCCTCCTGCCAGCGGACCACGGCCATGTACTCGAAGGCCTGATGGTCCCAGTCCACCTCGCCCACCCAGGGGTCGGCGTCATCCTGGCCCAGGAGGACCAGGCTCAGCCCAACGCGTGCGTTGGCAGTCAGAGCCTGGGGATACCGCCTGGCGCGCGGCCCGACCTGGGGATTGGCCGGATCGCTGATGTACCAGATCGGCTCATCGGAGGAATCAGTGTGCTCGACCAGCAGAGCCCGGGAATCCGGCGACCACCAGAACCCCTGGTAGCGATCCATCTCCTCGCCGGCCACGAACTCGGCCAGCCCCAGCTGCATCCGATCATCAGTGCCGGGGCGCAGTGCCAGGACAGCCCGTTCATGATCCTGCTCGGCACCTTGCCCGATGGTGACCACCATTAGCCGGTCGCCAGTCGTATAGGCCACCATGGTGCCGTCCGGGCTGATGGCGGGATTAAGCACAGCCGAATCACTGTCTTCCAAGCTCAGAGCCCGTGTGGAGGCGGTGAGACCATCAGAGGCTATCAGCGAAAACCAGAGCCGACCACCCAGGGCAAAGACCACCCGATCCCCGGCAGCATCCACGCTGTAATCGACAATCCCCTCGCCGCCTTCTCGCGAGCGCTCCCTGCGGGCCAGCTCGGCGGCCGGCACCTCTTCCTGGTCTGCATCCTCCAGCAGGGCCCTGGGGTCAGCCAAGAGCACCTCATGGTGGCGGCTTTCCTGGTCAAAGACGGACAGCCAGAGCCCGGTCACCAGGTCCTCAGGCCCGTCGGAGCGCAGGAAGACGGCCCTTGAACCGTCCCCCACCGCCAGGGCTGACCGCGGCGCACCCAACGTAAACCGCAGGGTCCGGGCCTTGGCCCGCGGATATGCCTCCATCGCCCGATCCACCTCTTCGGCCATGCTCGCTCCTCGAATATCTCTGACATGATCCCCATGACCATGCGTCTGCCACGATGATAAGCGCCCAAGCGCCAAAGGGGAATTCGATCAGCCTCAACCCCGATTTGTCATCCTGACGGTCGCGGGTCGTTCGAACCCGTTCATTGGAGAAATTGCAAGCATCCGACCACTCATTACCCCCTTCCGGCAGGGTCACGTACTATGAAAGGGTTATATGGAAAGGGATGACTATGAGCGTTCTCGATCGTTTCGAGAAGAGCGTGGAAGGCGCCGTTAACGGTGTCTTCTCGAAGTTCGGCTCCAAGGACCTGCAGCCCGTCGACCTGTCGAGCGCCCTCGAGCGTGAGATAGACTCACAGGCCATGCCCGTTGGTCGCGACCGCACCGTGGCGCCCAACGAGTATCGATTCAGACTATCCACACCAGACTTCGACCGCATCGAGCAGTGGGGTTCGGAGGCTCTGGCCAACGAGCTGGCAGACAATCTGACCAAGTACGCCGAAAGCCAGCACTATGCCTTCGTCGGTCCGGTCGTGGTCATA
Source organism: Bifidobacterium sp. M0404 (assembly GCF_016101415.1). Taxonomy (NCBI): domain Bacteria; kingdom Bacillati; phylum Actinomycetota; class Actinomycetes; order Bifidobacteriales; family Bifidobacteriaceae; genus Bifidobacterium; species Bifidobacterium sp. M0404. The sequence goes on from NZ_JACFQP010000004.1 coordinate 82,382, forward strand.
TTCGAAGAGGACCTCAACCTGAACAAGGGTGACTTCCACCTGTCTGCCGAGTCGGTTCAGGGCAACGCGGCGCCCGTTACCACTCCCGAAGAGTCCAAGGACTGCCCGGTGCTGGAGATCAACGGCCGCCAGTACCTGCTGACCGCCCCCATCACCACCATCGGCCGTGGATCCTCCTGCGACATCGTCATCGACGACGCAGGCATCTCCCGCCGACATCTCCAGATCGAGATCACCGACAAGGGCGTGGTAGCCCGCGATCTGGGGTCCACCAACGGCACCTATGTAGAGGGACATCAGGTTCCCGCAGCCACCCTGCTGGACGGCAATACCATCACCATCGGCCGTACCCGCATCCTCTACTGGGCATCGTCGCAGGAACAGGATTCGTAAGTCGCCCAGACCTTGAAGTAAGGTCGAATCATTATGCTGACTGAACTGACATTCGCCATCCTCAAATACGGATTCCTGGCTCTGCTATGGGTGTTCGTCTGGCTGGCCGTCCGTTCACTCCGCAAAGACATCGAGACCTTCAGCCCCAAGACTTCCCATACCCGTCGACGCAGTGAACGCGCAGCCCAGCGCAAGCTGCCGGCGGCCGCCAGATCCGTGCCTATCGCCCCAGTCAGCAAGACAGAGCACGCGAACAACGAACCCTCCCTGCTGGTGGTCATCGACGGACCTCTGGCCGGCTCCTCCACGCCGCTGTCCGGGCGTCCCATCACCCTGGGCCGCTCCTCCTCGAACACCTTGGTGCTGGACGACGAGTTCGTCTCCGGCCATCATGCGCGGGTCTACCAGGATCCTGCATCGGGCCGATGGGCCATCGAGGATCTTGGGTCCACCAATGGCACCGTCGTCTCGGGGCAGAGAATCACAGCTCCGACAATCCTACCGGCGGAGGTTCCTGTACGCATCGGAGCCACCACCTTCGAGTTGAGGTAGCCGCCCATGACCAGGAACGATGCGAGCCAAAAGCTGTTCCTCTACTCCACGGCGGTTTCAGACGTGGGGTACGTGCGCAGCAACAACCAGGATTCGGCCTTCGCCGGCGAGCGCCTGGTGGCCATGTGCGACGGCATGGGCGGCCACGCAGGCGGGGATACGGCCTCGACCATAGCCATCCGATCCCTGGCCCACATCGAACGCGACGACCGGGAACAGGACGTGCAGTCCCTGGCTCGGATGATGGAGACCTCGGTCATCGCGGCCCATGACGCCATCGTGGGCAAGGCCAAGCGCGAACACCGGCTGTCAGGCATGGGCACCACGGTCACGGCCTTGGCTCTGGCCAACGACTCCTGGGTGCTGGCCCATATTGGGGACTCCCGGGGTTACCTCCTGCGGGAGGGCAAGTTGATCCGGATGACCCAGGACCACTCCTACGTGCAGCACCTGATCGACACTGGCCGCATCTCCCCGGCCGAGGCCCGCAACCATCCTCAGCGCAACGTGGTCATGCGGGTCCTGGGGGATTTCGACATCGACCCCCGCCCGGACATCTCCATTTCCAAGGCCCTTCCAGCAGACCGCTGGATGATCTGCTCGGATGGTCTCTGCGGCGTTCTGGAGGACTCAACCATCGCCGAAGTGCTGTCCTCGGTCTCGGACCAGGCGGAGTGCGCCCAGCAGCTGGTCACCTTCGCCCTGAAGGCCGGAAGCACCGACAACGTGACCGTGGTCATCGCCGATGCCACGCTGGCCCTGGACGCCGACGCCTTCGACCTGCCCCATCAGACTCCTCTGGTCGGTGGCGCGGCCAGCTCCAACCTGGAGGCCCTGGCCGACATCCTGGATGAGCCCGTAGCGGCCGCACCACGCCTGCGTGACGAGTCCCGGGAGTCCCCCGCCAAGCGGGCCGCCGACCTGGCCCAGGACCGGGACGCCGACAAGCAGGAGGACGAGGATGGCGACGGCCGCACCGCCCAGCCCTCGGCTGCCCGCGAGGAGAGCGGCGAACGGCATGTGCCCGACACCAGCGAGATCCCCATCGTCCACAAGAAGGACGGCTCAGACTCTGCCGATCCCTACGATCCAGATGTGGCCGATGCCATCCACAAGGAGCACCTGGAGCAGCGCAAACGCCAGCGCGCCCGGCATCGGCGGATTCGGCTGATCCTGGCCGGCATCATCACCCTGGTGATCCTTGCCCTGGCCGGAGGCACGGCGGCTGCCTATCGCTGGAGCCAGGAACAGTACTACCTGGGCACGGACCAGGGCCGTGTGGTCATCTACCAGGGCGTGCCCACCAAGGCCTTTGCCCTCTCGCTTTCCCACCCAGTGCAGACCACGGACATCACCGTCAAGGGGCTTCCCCAGTCCTGGCGTGACCAACTGGAAGAGGGCATCACCGTCTCCAGCATGGACGATGCCAAGGAGCACGCCCGTCTGATCCGGAAAGAGGCCGGCGACCTCAAACGCGAGCAGGCCAAGGAAGCCAAGGACGAGTCCGGCCAGGCGACGACTTCCCCCTCAGCCTCGCCCTCACCGTCGAAAACCGACCAGAGCGGGCGGCAGCAATCATGATCATCACCCGTCTGCGCCGCATAGGCCTTCTGCTCTTCTCCCTGCTGGTGGGGTTCATCGGATTCTTCCAGATGTTCGCCCGTGCGGCGGGCCGCTTCCCCGGTGACTACGCAGCCCTGCTGGTAGTCACCGCCGCCCTCTTCATCGCCCTCTGGGTCCTGCTGGAGATTTTTCAGCCTTACGGTAGCCAGGCCATCCTGCCCAGCATCGTCATCCTGAGCTCCCTGGGCATAACCCTGATTACCCGCATAGATCTGCGCAACGCCCGGATTGGCCAGCCTACACGAGTGGGCTTCACCCAGCTGATCTGGCTGTGTCTGGCCCTGGTCCTGTGCGGGCTGCTGGTGGTGCTGCTCAGGGACTATAGGCTGCTGCGCCGCTTCTCCTATGTGAGTATGGTAGTGGGCCTGGTCCTGCTCCTATCGCCCATGCTTCCCGGCATCGGCCGCGAGATCGGCGGTGCCCGCATCTGGATAGGCATAGGGTCTCACACCCTGCAGCCCGGCGAATTCGCCAAGCTCTTCCTGGCCTTCTTCTTCGCCGCCTACCTGTTCGACCACCGAGACCAGCTAGCCGTGGGCGGCAAGAAGTTCCTGGGCATGCGGCTGCCCCGAATCAAGGACTTTGGCCCCATTATCATCGTCTGGCTTATTTCGCTGGCCGTCCTGGTCATCCAGCATGATCTGGGCACCTCGCTGATGTACTTCGCCATGTTCGTCTCCATGCTCTATGTGGCTACCGGCCGCACTAGCTGGATCGCCATAGGCGCGGTCTTCTTCGTCATCGGGGCTGTGGCCGCCTCCATGATCTTCGCCCATGTGGGTGCCCGTGTGGACGCCTGGCTGCACCCCTTCAGCGATGCTGAGTTCAGCAAGGCCTTCGGCGGGTCCGGCCAGCTGGTGCGCGGCATCTTCGGCCTGGCCGCCGGCGGGCTGACAGGCACCGGCCTGGGCCAGGGACGTCCCTGGATCACCCCCCTGGCCAACTCTGACTTCATCTACACATCGGTGGGCGAGGAGCTGGGGCTGAGCGGCCTGCTGGTGGTCCTGGCCCTCTACCTGGTCATCGTGGCCTCGGGCATGATCACGGCCATGAAGATCAAGGATGGCTTCGGCAAGCTCCTGGCCTCCGGTCTGGTCTTCACCATGGCCTTCCAGGTCTTCACCGTGGTGGGCGGTATCACCCTGGTCATCCCCCTGACCGGACTGACCATGCCCTACATGGCGGCGGGCGGCTCCAGTCTGGTGGCCAACTGCATCCTGGCCGTCCTGTTGATCATCATCTCCAACGCGGCCAACAAGCCTGCGCCGGAGGTCAGCTCGGACACCTTCAAGTACGAGGCTCTGGCCGTCCTGCGCCAGCAGGAGACCAGCAAGCGCAACAGCCAGGACGACTCGGACCCCGACTCAGACTCTGACGACCAAGAGTCCCATGATCGTCATGCCGGGCCGATCGAGCAGACCGACCAGGACGAGGAGACCGACCTGCCAGCCACCGGCCGCATCCCCGTCCGTCAGGTCCGAGGAGGTGGACAGTGAACAAGGCCTTGCGTCAACTCTTCAACGCCGTCATCGTCCTCTTCGTCATCCTGGGGCTTTCCAGCTCCATCATCATGGTGATCCGGGCGGAGAGCCTTAACTCGGACCCCCGCAATCTGCGTGCCCTGTACCACGAGTATGCGGCACCCAGGGGGGCCATCCTGACCTCGGACGGCGCCGTCATGGCCCAGTCCGACCCCATCAACGACTCCTTCCAGTACCAGCGGCACTACCACAAGGGGCCCGTCTACTCGCCCATCACCGGCTACTACTCCATCACCAGCCCGGCAGACCGAGGAATCGAGGCCTCGCGCGACCGTCTGCTGAGCGGGCAGTCGGACAGCCTGTGGATGGACCGGGTCAAGTCCCTCTTCACCGGCACCCAGAACAAGGGCGCCTCCATCGAGACCTCCATCAATCCCAAGATGCAGGAGGCCGCCTACGCCATGCTGGGCAACTTGTCCGGTTCGGTGGTGGCCATCGAGCCCTCCACAGGCCGCATCCTGACCATGGTCAGCACACCGAGCTACAACCCCGAAGACCTGACCGCCCACGACAGCGGCGATGCCTCCCAGGCCTACCAGAAGCTGGCCTCCCGTTCCGACAACCCCATGCTCAACCGGGCCACCTCGCAGCTGTATCCGCCCGGGTCCACCTTCAAGGTGGTTGTGGCCGCCGCCGCCCTGGAGTCCGGCCAGTATCACCCCGATAGCCAACTGCCGGCCGGGGCCTCATACACATTGCCCGGCACCAACTACAATCTGACCAACACCACTACAGCGGCCGGCGGGGTCAACGGGAAGATCAGCCTGGAGAATGCCCTGGCCTACTCATCCAACACGGCCTTCTCCCAGCTAGGGGTCGCCCTGGGCGGCAAGACGCTGGCAGCACAGGCCCGCAAGTTCGGCTACGGCTCCACCATCACCCTGGACGGGACCACCTCTACAGGACGGCCCATGAAGGCCGTGGCCTCCAAATTCCCCGAGGACCAGTCCCAGGACCGGATCGCCCTGGCTTCCATCGGCCAGGGAGACACCCTATCCACCCCACTCCAGGCTGCCATGACGGTCGCCGCCGTGGCCAACGGCGGCAAGCTCATGCAACCGACCCTGGTGGACCGGGTGCGCTCCAGCGACCTCAGCGTCATCAGTGAGACAACGCCCTCGGTCTACTCACAGGCCTTCTCATCGGACACCGCCAAGGCCCTGACCACCATGATGGAGGCAGTAACCACCAAGAGCTATCCGGAGCTTGAGATTCCAGGCGTACAGGTGGCCTCCAAGTCCGGCACAGCCCAGATCGGCACGGGCAATACGGCAAATGACGGGTGGATGGTAGGATTCGCTCCGGCCGACAAACCCAAGGTAGCCGTAGCCGTCGTGGTGCATGGAATCTCCTCCTATGGCATAGACATTGCCGGACCGATTATGAAACGCATCATGCAGGAGGCTGCCAAGTGAAACTGGTACAAGGACAGCTCATCCATAGACGGTACCGTCTGGACCGTCGCCTGGCCCAAGGGGGCATGGGCGAAGTCTGGAAGGGCTATGACATCGAACTGGGACGAGTTGTGGCCATCAAGGCCCTGCGCGAGGATCTGACCAACGAGGAGTCCAAGCTGCTGCGGCTGCGGGCCGAGGCGCACAATTCCGCCAACCTGGCCCACCCCAATATCGCCGCCCTCTTCGAGTACTACGAGCACGACGGCATCGGATTCCTGATCATGGAATACGTGCCCAGCCAATCCCTGGCAGACATCTATCGGGACCGGGGCGCCCTGGACCCCATCGAGCTGCTGCCCATCCTGATACAGACGGCCCGAGGGCTCTACGTGGCCCACTCCCACGGGGTCATCCACCGGGACGTCAAGCCGGCCAACATCATGGTCTCCGACACCGGCGAGGTCAAGATCACCGACTTCGGGGTCTCCTACTCCACCAACCAGGGGCAGATCACCCAGGACGGCATGGTGGTGGGCACAGCCCAGTACATCTCGCCCGAGCAGGCCCAGGGCCTCCAGGCCACCCCCCAGTCCGACATCTACTCCCTGGGTGTGGTGGCCTACGAGGGGCTCTGCGGACACCGGCCCTTCACCGGCGCCACCCCGGTGGACATCGCCGCAGCACACGTCAACGACCCTGTGCCGCCACTGCCCGACTCAGTGGACAACCAACTCATGAACTTCGTCATGTCCATGCTGGCCAAGGACCCGCGAGACCGCCCGGCGAATGCCCTGGTGGTCTCGCACACGCTGGCCAGGATCGAGCAGCGGCTGCTGGACCAGCAGCTGGGTGAGACGGAGGTCATCGACCCGCGCGCACCCATGCCTCGACGCATTGTGAGCAGGCCACACGCGGCAAAAGACATCTTCAGGCCCTTCTGGGGGCACTATGGAGAAGGAAGCGCACAGCGCGGCCTTGAAGCGACGAACGGAGGGGATACCCTATGAGCATCACACTGCCGCCGTCCCTAGCGGACGGACGTTACCGTCTGGGACAGCTGATCGGACGCGGTGGCATGGCCGAGGTCCACAAGGCTGTGGACACGCGTCTGGGAAGGACGGTCGCGGTCAAGATCATGCGGTCCGATCTGGCCAACGACGAGGTCTTCCTATCGCGGTTCCGGCGGGAAGCTCACTCGGTCGCCCTGCTCAACAACCCCAACATCGTCTCCATCTATGACTCGGGCGAGGAGATACTGACCGACGACCAGGGCAACCATGAGCGGGTGCCCTACCTGGTCATGGAGTACGTCAAGGGGCAGACCCTGAGGTCCATCCTCAAGGAGAACGGGGCCCTGAGCCAGCGCGACAGCGAGCAGGTCATGCTGGGCATGCTAAGCGCCCTGGACTACTCCCACCACATGGGGGTCATCCACCGGGACATCAAGCCCGGCAACATCATGATCTCGGAGCAGGGCATCGTCAAGGTCATGGACTTCGGCATCGCCCGGGCCATGGACGATTCGGCCGCCACGATGACCCAGTCCCAGGGCGTGGTGGGCACGGCCCAGTACCTGAGCCCCGAACAGGCCCGCGGCGAGAGCGTGGACATGCGTTCCGACCTCTACTCGGCCGGCTGCGTCCTCTACGAGATGCTGACCGGACGGCCGCCCTTCAACGGGGATTCGGCCGTGGCCATCGCCTACCAGCATGTCACCGAGGTGGCCACCCCGCCAAGCACCATCGTGCCTGGCCTGCCGAAGATGTGGGATTCCATCTGCGCCAAGGCCATGGCCAAGGATCGTCAGAACCGGTACGCCACGGCCGCTGCCTTCAAGAGTGACATCCTGGCCTTCATGAATGGCGGGACCCCGGTGGCTGCCGCCTTCAACCCGCTGACCGACCTGGCCAACGTCAAGGCCCGCAAGGATGCCGAGCAGGGCACCGAAACGGCCACCATGCCGCTGACCGAAGAGGAGACGGCCGCCACCCAGGCCTTCAACCCTGTTCAGGACCCGCTCAATCCGGCCGCTGCCACCGATCTCGCCACAGCTGAGCGCACGGCCACCAAGGCGGCCCAGCAGAAGTCCAAACGGCGCAAGAAGATCATCATCGCCGCTATCGTGGCAGCCTTGCTTCTGGTGGCCGCCGGACTCGGCGTGACCTATATGAGCCGAAACCGCCATCAGATGGCCGAGGTACCCACCATCAATGCTCAGATGTCGCGAATTCTCGCCCGTGAGAAGGTCACCGCCGCAGGCTTCAATTACCAGGAGAAGGAGGACCATGACTCGGCCGAGCCCAAGGGGACCTTCACCAAGCAGAGCCCCAAGGGAGGAAGCATGGCCCCCAAAGGCTCCACAGTAACCGTCTGGTTCTCCTCCGGGCCCAAGGACACGGCCATTCCCGATGTCAAGGGCATGAACCAGCAGGAGGCTCGCAGAACCCTGGAGAAGGCCGGATTCAAGGCCTCTCCCGCTGCCTCGGTAGAAGACAGCCAAGACGTGCCCAAGGACCATGTGACCCGCACGGATCCCGCCGCCGGCCAGAGCGTGGCCAAAGGAACCAGCATCCTGCTCTACATCTCCTCGGGCATGACCAAGGTGCCTGACCTGTCTGGCAAGAGCAAGGACGACGCGACCAAGACCCTGCAGAGTCTACACTTCAACATCACCATCCACGAGCAGGCCTCCAACACCGTGGCCAAGGACGTGGTCATCAGCACCGACCCGGCTGCCGGATCCTCCATCCAGCAGGGAGCCATGATTACAGTCACCGTCAGCAGCGGCATGAAGCTGGGTTACTACATCGACATGACCCTGGGCGAAGCCAAGCGCAACCTGGGCCAGGGGGTCAACATCAAGGTCAACGGCCCCAACAACGACAACGCCGTGGTCACCGGCCAGGATCCCACCTCAGGCGCCTCCTTCGACAAGTCCAAGGACACCATCACCCTGACCACGGCCATCAGCGTCCCAGTCATCGCCCCGGGCGAGACCTTGGGCAGCTACCGGCAGAAGCTGACCAACAGTGGTGTCAGCGCCGACAGAATCACTTCTGTCGGCAAGGACACGGACAAGGTGACCGCTGTAAGTCCCGGAGCCGGCAGCAAGGTGGACGACAACACCCCCATAACTGTGACCACCGTCAGCTCCACCAACTGATCGTATGACCCGGCGGCCACAGCCTTGCCGCCGGGTCATATAGTTGGGTCATAAAGAGCCAGGCAGAGTGAATACGGGATGAATTAGAGCGATGGCTATTAGTCCGCGTCATTAGGCTGAGAACCGAGACTTTCGGTCACAAACATCAGTCATGACTTCTGCTGACAGACCAGAGCTCCAAGCGTTAACCGCCAGGACCCATCAGCCAATCCATAACGGTTGACCCATAACTGCCGGACTGGCCGCTTGCCAAGTCGCGTCGCCAGATTGCGACAAACCCGCATTGACTTGCAGCACTGCGTCATCAGGACCATGGCCGCTGGAGAGACGTAGACAAGACCTTTGCCTCTGCCTTTGCCTTTGGCAATTACTTCTGACAGTCGGCAAGACATGACTATCAATAAGCGGCGGGGTCGCAGAATCACACTGGATCCTGCGGCCCCGCCGCTTTTCCACGCCGCCTAGATCAGAAAGCGGAGTAGTTGGATATCTGTCTGAGCCAGGGCACGTTGCTGGCCAGCCATGGGAAGCCCCATTCCATCAAGGCACAGGTCAGAGCCAGCAGGAGCAGAATCAGCAGAAGCCAGCGAATCGGAGCTATGCCAGACTGGTGCCGCAGCAGCCAGCCGTAGAGGCTGATCATGGGCTGTGGCTTCTCGCCCTTGCGAATCTGCCGCAGCAAGGGGTAACGCCATGCAACCAGGGCCGCCAGGTAGATGATCAGATAGGCTGCTACCAAAACCAGGAAGACCGGCTGCAGGGAACCCACCCTGGCTATGACCGAGCCCTTGTCGTCTGCAAAGGCCACCTTGCTGCCTCGATCACCAAGCAGTTCCTTGGGCACCCCGTCGGACACCTTGGCCCAGTAGCCGAATTCGCCCCAGCTGATCCAGCGGTGGGTGGCCGTGGTGTACTTGGGCTCACAGGTGGTCAGTGTAATCATGCGCCGATCTGGAGCCTCGTTGGGCGAATAAGGGTTGGGGGCGATGACGCTGACCTCGTTGGCAGCCACGATCTTGTAGCGGGTGTAGTGGTAGACGTACCAGTAATCCTTGGTGCGCAGGACGATGGCATCCCCCACACGCAGCTGGTCCACATGGCCCAGCGGCTCACCATAGCCGGCGCGGTGTCCGGCAATAGCCATGTTGCCCAGCTCGCCCGGCATCTGCGTGTTGGAGTAGTGCCCCAGTCCCGCGTAGGCCAGATCCCTGGGCGACGTGCCCTGAACCACGTTGCGCTCCCAGCGCTGTCCAAAACGAGGAATGTAGATCTGGGCCATCAGATCGCCCTCGGAGGCGTGTTCGGGCTGTACCGGCGGCATTCCGCTCTGAGGCTTGGCCACCTTTCGGGTATCTCCCGATCCCGGGTCGCTCCAAGCGGTCGAGGCACGGGTCTCCAACTGCTGATGCTCGGACTGCACACCGGTCCACCAAAGCTGCCAAACCACGTAGAGGGCACAGATGACGGCCAGCGTCATCAGCAGCTCCCCCACGATTTCTGCTATCCCAACCGGCCACTTTCGTCGCTTATCGGCAGGTTTATCAACCGACATCCAGTCATTCTCCGAGTCTTCTGTCGTCATTTACCGTGCCTTCTCATCTAGAGATGCATACTGGAGTGGCTGCAGGACAGCCGTCGTCTCAGGGAATCTCAGATTGCCCGAAGACTCGACATTCCATCCCAGACCTACCGTATTCACGTACTCCTTGTATATCTGGATGGATGGCGAAGCATTCAGGGACTTGGTCATCCGATCGACTGGTCCTATGGCCGAAATTTTATATGGCGGCGAGTACTTTCGACCGTGCAACAGCAGCACATTGCCCACGCATCGCACGGCCGTGGTGGGCAGGACACGCTGGTCCTGGATCCTCATGGACTCGGCTCCCCCGGCCCAGAGCGCGTTGACCACACTCTCCACATCCTGCTGGTGGATGACGTAATCATTGATGTTGGCCGTCGATCCGTCGGACCCCACCTTCTGCTTCCAGAGCGGGGAATCATCGAGGGTTACCGTCAGTCCCGGCCCTTGGACGGCCTTGAGCACCGTGCCCGAACCGGGGTCCTCACGGGCCTGGTCCGAGTTGCCCTTGTCGTCGTCGGTGATGGTCTTCAGAGCGTTGATCTGCGAGCTCATGTCATTGATGTCCTTGCGCAGCTCCGCAGCCTTGTTCTCGCGCTCTTCCACCAGCCCGGCCGTATCCGAGGTGACCGTGACCGTCCTGTTGACACGGATGTTGGTGGTCAGCATGTACCCGACCAGGGCCAGCACCACAGCCACGGACAATGTGCCGACCAGGGACCTGCGCGCTCCGTGCCGTCCCGTCCGTCTGGTCATAGGCATACCCTCATCCTCGTCTGCGATAGTATTACGTTCGAGTCTAACCGCTACTATGGCTTAGTAGATCTAATGAAGGAGAATAACCTCATGGCAGAGCATCAACTCCATGATGACGAGGACGAGGCGGTGGACGAGGCCAAGAAGACCCAGGCCGAGGCCGAGAACAAGACCGCTGGCGCTGGCGAGGATGCAGAGGACGAGGAGTATGGCCTGTCCATGGACAAGGTGGAGGCCGTGCTCAACGAGAGCGTTGACAAAAAGCACATGACTCCGCAGATGCGCCGCATCGTGCAGCGTCAGGAAGAGAACACCCGCCGCGTGGAAGACACCATCAAAAGCACCAAGGCCAATCCGCGCTGGTTTGTGCCTCTCTTCGTCACGCTGATGGTAGTGGGACTGATCTGGATCGTGGTCTACTACATCGCTTCCACCAGGGGCAATGTCTTCCCAATCCCCGGCATCGGCAACTGGAACCTGGCCGTAGGCTTCGGCATCCTGCTGGTCGGCTTCCTCATGACCATGTGGTGGCACTGACCCAGCTGCTTTACTCTTCAGGAACCCTGCAACCGCCCAGGCGCGGATGTGGGGTTCTTGCATATCATCTACCCCTGAGCGTCAGGCATGTGTGGATTCAATTTCCCGGCTCCACCTATTTCATCCACTGTTTCGAGACTCAAACCAAAGTTATCCACAATCGCCCGGCTTTATCGTGGACAGCCTAAGACACCTGTCCACAACCCTACTGCTGATTGGGTTCTGTGTTTACTTATCCACTTTTTGCCGATATATATGCACCAGTTCTGGTTACTTATTCCCAGGTTATCCACACGATTATCAACAAATGTGGATAGGTGACATTCATGTCATTTAACCAAAGCAGGCAGCTGCTGATTGTCAGCGCATGGGGTTGAACATGTTGCAACCCAGAGCCAGCAGGACCAGGACCACCAGGAAGATCAGCATGGGCAGCAGCCAGGAGAGCAGGCCATGCACCCGCGAGCCGGGCCGGCCCATGTGCAGCAGGGCCAGCATGAAGAGGCCGCCTACTATGAAACCGCCCACATGGTCCTGCCAGGCGATGCCGGGCACGAACAGGGGCATACAGAAGTTGATGGCCATCCAGACCACCATGGAAACGATGTTAATCCCCAAACGACGATAGACCACCAGAATGGCGGCAAAAAGTCCGAAGAGCGCGCCCGAGGCCCCGATGGCCGACGTGCCCCAGCCATTGGGCGACAGGACTGCATAGACCATCAGCCCCAGGTCTCCGCCCAGCCCGCTGATCATATAGAGCGCCAGGAAACGCCCATGCCCTATCAGATTTTCCAGCACCGGCCCCACAACCCAGAGGGTGATCATGTTGAAGAGGATATGCGAGACATTGGTGGCGTGCAGAAATATGTTGGTCACAAACATCCAGGGCTCATGAATGGCGGTAATCGGCACGAAGGCCCAGTAGCCCAGCAAAAGCCGCTGGTAGCGAAGCGGAGCCAGCAGATACAGGACCATCTGGATGACCCAGGCCACTATGCAGATCAGGGTGATGGCCACGGTCACCACCGGAGCCTGGTCGCCCCAGTGCCGCCGGATCCATCCCAGCGGCCCCCGACCATTCCCTCCGCCTGCGAAACTGGTGCCAGTGCCATTGACCATGAACCATACCTTACCTGACCGTCCGGCCCGGGGTGTGCGGTTTCCGTGCCGCAATGGCACCGATGTGCCCCAGAGTTCACCGCTTTCTACTAGGATGTTGACTAGGTCGGTCGAAGTGGGCAGGACCGACGAAAGTCGTCGAAAGGAGCCAAACATGGAGAATTCATCTTCAAACGGCTGGAAGTTCTTTGCACTGCTCTTCGGCACGCTGCTGGCCGGCGTTGTCGCTCTGTTCGTATACAAGCAGCAGAACCCGGATTATGATCCCTGGGAGGAGCCCTGGGAGAACAGCTCATCGCCAGTCGACCTGGGCCTGGCCAAGGATGAGGAGGACAAGGGGTCTGAGGATCCCGAAGCCCCTCTGCAAGCGGGCGCACAGGCCTGACCGTTCCGGTCGGGAAGGAATCCGACCCAGCGTCAAGAACGTGAGGGCAACGGGTTCCTTTTTTCATGCCTGATTTTGGCTTGATCGCAGCCTGCCGGACACACCTGTTGGGGCGGCGCGTCACAATGGAGCTATGAGTGCCATACGGGAAGCAGACATGGAGGAAGGCCGCCGGGATTTTCTGGCCTGGCGCGATGCGGCCAAGGAGGCTGCAGGCAATTTAGGCCCGGAGGGCAACCGCCTGACAGTGGCCCCCCAAACCGATAGGCGCAGCAAGGCCATGGCCGTCCGCTATTCCCTGCACATGCTGGAGATCAAGGCCCCCGGTCCCGGCGTAGAGGTCAGGGTAGCCCCCTGGGGAGCCATCAAGATTTTGGACGGGCCTGCGTCCGACCCGCATAACCTGACTCCGCCTGACGTAATCGAACTGGACCCGGATGTCTGGTTGCGGCTGGCCGCTGGCATCACCAGCTGGAGTGAAGAAGCCGCCGCCGGGCATATCAGCGCCGTGGGCGAGCGCGACGATCTGCACGAGCTACTGCCACTGGTATGACCAATAGTCGGCCACCTCTGCGGCCGGCTACTTGCTCGACGACCCCTTTGCTGCGGTCTTCTGATCTTTATGGTGTTTGAGCGCGCTGGGCACGGGGATGGGTATGCGCTTGTGCGGCTTGGGCGTAGCCGGCATCTCCCCAGAGGTGGCCTTGGCAGCAGCCTCGGCGGCCCACCGGGCGTAATCGCTCAGATCATCATCCGGGGAATCCTCGGGGTCCTGGCCCCCCGATTTGCGCGAATCCGGTTTGGAGTACTCCTCTTCAACCATTTTGAAGGGATCTTTGCCCCTGGTTCCGGGTTCCTTGCTGCTGAGCTCTTTGGCCAGCTCGTCGTAATCCGTGTCCGTTGTCAGATATTTGAGCTTCCGGGCTATTTTCGTCTGCTTAGCCTTCTGACGTCCGCGGCCCATCCGACCCCCTTCGCCAGGTAACGTGCACTTAGGCAACTTGAATGTGAATTTGCATCATTTATGAGAGTACCACCTACGCATCTTGTCGGCTCGGACTTTTACCATAAAAGCAATTCCCAGAAGGACATTCGGCACGACGACGAGGGTGGGACCATGCAGGAAGAAGTCACAGCGGCAGGCAACGAGATCAGCGACAGCTTCAGAGCCGCCAAGCATCGATCCGACCAGGTGCTGGCCGAACTGGACAAGAATCCTAGCCGCTATACCATGCTGACCGGCGACCGCCCGACCGGCAGGCTTCACCTGGGCCATTATTTCGGCTCCATCCGCGAACGCGTCCAGATGCAGAATCGCGGCGTACACACCAACATCGTCATCGCCGACTACCAGGTCATCACCGACCGGGACACCACCGAGCACATCCGCGACAACGTGCTCAACCTGGTGCTTGACTATCTGGCTGCGGGCATCGACCCCAAGAAGACCATGATCTTCACCCATTCGTCCACCCCTGCAGAGAACCAGCTGCTGCTGCCCTTCCTCTCGCTGGTGACCGAGGCCGAGCTCCACCGCAACCCCACCGTCAAGGCCGAGATGGAGGCCAGCGGCCATGCCCTGACCGGTCTGCTGCTGACCTATCCGGTCCACCAGGCCTGCGACATACTCTTCTGCAAGGCCAACGTGGTCCCCATCGGCAAGGACAACCTGCCGCATGTTGAGCTGACCCGGACCATCGCCCGCCGCTTCGACGAGCGCTACCCCGGCCAAGCTCCGGTCTTCCCAGAACCTGATGCCATCCTGTCTGACACCCCGGAAATTCCTGGTCTGGACGGCCGCAAGATGAGCAAGTCCTATGGCAACTCCATCATGCTGGGCGCCACCGCCGAGGAGACAGCCAAGCTGATCCGCAAGTCGCCCACCGACTCCGAACGCAGGATCACCTTCGACCCTGTGAACCGCCCGCAGGTCTCGGCCCTGCTGACCACGGCCGGCCTGGTGACCGACCGCAAGCCCGAGGATATCGCCGAAGAGATCGGCAATGCCGGCTCGGGCGCCCTCAAGGCCTACGTGACCAAGTCCGTCAACGAGTTCCTGGCACCCCACCGCGAGCGCCGTGCCGAGCTGGCCAAGGACATGGACACCGTGCGCGACATCCTGGTCGAGGGCAACAAGCGGGCCAACCAGATAGCCGAGGAGACCCTTGATCAGGTCCGCTCGGCTATGGGCATGCGCTACTAGACGTCGTACCGCCAGGAGCGATCGGTCAGCACCCGAGCCGTGACCAGGCCGATGGGCAGGCAGATGATGACCATGAAGGCCCGGAAGGCCCAGTCCAAGGCGTTGAGCGTATTGAACTGCCCCAGGTAGAACATGGCCCGGTACATATACAGGCCTGGCACCATGATGACGATGGATGGCACGGTCAGGCTGATTCTTGGATAGCCCAGGTGAGGCGGCAGCAGGCCGTGACGGACCGAGGAGCGCCAGACCGTAGCCAGCATGCCGGCCAGGAAGGCACCCAGAAAAGCAGCCATCTCCGGAGGGACATGAAGCAGGTCCTGCATCTCCAGGCGCATGGTGTCGGTCAGAGCGCCGATGACGGCGGCCACCAGGGCCATGCGCTGGGGTGAGTTGAAGAGGACCGAGAAGCCCCAGACCCCGCAGAATGCTGCAATCATGCGCAGTCCGGCCATCAGCAGGGGACTCAGGTTCATCGGTTCAAAGCCCTGGGGGTTGAGCATGACCATCCGCGCCACAGCCCAGCCTCCCAGTGTGGCCACCAGGATGATCGAGAAGGCGTAGGTGATGCGCTGCACCCCCGAAGGGAAGTCCAGCTTGGCGATGTCCAGGCCGCCGGTGACCAGGGGAAAGCCGGGAATGACGAAGAGGATGGCGCCGATATAAGCCGTGTCGTGCTTGAGAGCCACCGGGTCGAAGATACCCACCAGCCTCAGCGTGCCGACGCAGGCCAGGGCGGCAATGATTACCGCCACCCCGGTAGCGAAGAACTGGTTGATCCGCCTGCCCAGCATCTGTCGACGCACCCACTGGCCTATGCCAGCGCCGACAAAAGCCCCGGCCATGTCGTAGGGACCGCCGCCCAGCAGGAAGACGAAGGCTGCGCAGGCCACAGCCGAGGCGAAGCCCGAAAAGAGGGGCGAATAGAGGGGTTTGCGTCGTTCGATCAGGTCCAGACGCTCATGCGCCTGCCGGACCGTGATGCCACCCCTTGCCTGCGGCTTTGGGGACGCGGATTTGTCAGAGGAGGCAGGCTCATCGGAAAATGCAGCCTTTGCGGAGTCTGTTGCCTCTCTGACCAATGCGGACCCGTCGGAAGACACCGGCTGTTCGGAGGGTGCCGCACCCTCGGAAGACTTGGCCTTTTCATGTGCTTGGCCTTGGGCTGACGCAGGCCGTCCAGACCCAAGCTGCTCAGACGCGGAGTCGCGCCCTTGGCTGGTTGCAGATGATCCAATGGCTGCACAACCAGCGGCACTCGAATCTGAATTCTCAATCGCGTAGGCAGCAGAAACAGAAGCAGCTTTGGAATCTTCGGAATCCTCCAAGGCTGCGGCGGTCGGCGTGGCCTCCGGCCGAGGCGTGGAGCCTACGGTTCCCAGACCGGCGGCCGTCCTGGTGTCTATGGCCGCCGCATCAATCCGGTTCTGGCTGATCTCGTCCTCGTTGTGCACGGCGGTGGCCACCGCATCCTTGAACACCTTGGCCGCATCCTGGTCCTGGGCCAGCACCTCCTTGACCGCCTTGCGGGCCGCTGCATAGACGTTCGGCTCGTCCAGGTTGTCCACCAGCTCCCGGGAAACCACCGTCATGGCGTGGTAGGTTCCCGCCTGCCCGCACTTGACGCTGAGCCAGTCGGCGAAGTGCTCCAGGAGCCAGATCCGCTCGGTGTTGACCCCGGTGGTGGGCAGGTCCACCACCTCGGTGATCCGAGACACGCCATCCGTGCAGGTGGCCTCGATGTCGGTCAGGTTCACGTCGGCTCGCACATGCACGCCCATAGGGTAGGCAATCCTATGCATCATCTCGCGTACGCGGAAGCTTCCCGTTCCAGCCCCCAGCTCCAGCATGCCCACCCGCACAATCAGGCTGGTCTTGGCCGCGATGCAGGCCTCGACGATGGGCTTGTCGTAATCGC
>NZ_JACFQP010000005.1:0-71582 GCF_016101415.1 Bifidobacterium sp. M0404
GGGGGGGGGGGTCGTCAGACCCCTCGCGTAGCTGAGCAAAATCCCGCCTCTTTCCCCAGCAGTGCATCAAATACTCAACTTCCCTCGCCATCGCCTCTGACAACAGCATCGCCGTTAAGCACCGCAACAGCAAGCCCAAATGCTCCCTCATCGCCGACGGGCAGTACAGGCAGCGGCGAATCGGCTCCGGCCAAATCAACAGAAACAACGGATGCTCAGGCCGCGCACGTGGTGCGTTTCGACCCGGCCGACGGGAGCAAACCAACACAGGCGAGCGTGAAGAATGGGATTCTCGCCTCGCCTCCGGAACGGAATCCGCAGCGTGAGGGCTTCCGGTTCGACGGGTGGACGCATGACGGCCAGCCGTTCGACTTGCAAACCCCCATCCTCCAGGACACGACCCTGAAAGCCCAGTGGACCAAAGTCACAGACTGGACGCTGAGCCCGGACCACGGGCCCGCCTCCGGCACCCGCCTGACCATCAACCCGCCCGACAAGCAAGAACCACGTTTCAGCAATATCCACGCCGCAGGCGAGCAGACTGTCAGCCTGACCGGCGACGGCAGCATCTACACATGGACGAAAGACAGCCCGCCCAAGCAGGTTCCCTTCCCCGCCCAGGCTCCCAGCGGGTTCCATTATCTGCAGGCCGCAGCCGGCAGCCGGTGGCAGGCGGCCCTCGGCTCCGACCAGCGGATCTACATCTGGAACAGCGGACAGACTGAACCCGTAATCCTCAACACCGACCGGAACACCGGGTTCACCAGCATCAGCACGGACAATGACCTGCTTCTGGCGGTGGACCGGCAGGGACAGGTCCACGCCTACCAGGCCGGCAGCCAGGACCAGACGGAATTCACCCAGCAGGCCGCAACCGGCCTGCCCGGGCAGACGCAGGCCGTCACCGCCGCCGCCTCCGACAAGCGGATCCTCATCCTGGACGCGGACGGGCAAACCTGGACCTGGAAAACGGCCTCGGGAAACGCCAGGCCTTCACGCATCGAACAGGAACCGGGCATGCGCATCATCCAAGCCCAAGCCCTCAACAAGGGGTTCCTCCTCCTGGATGCGGACGGGCAGACCCAGTACCTAAACGACAGCTCGACCAAAATAACAGCCGCCAGCCTGCCGGAAAGCATGAAAGCCCGATCAATCACCACCAACGGCAGCCAGGCCATCATCAACGGCACGGACGGCCAAGTCTGGACCTGGAAGCCCGGCAACAAACCCGAGCGGGCGGACGACGGCAGCCAGACCTACATGCAAGCCTCCGAAGCCGACGGCAGAATCACCGCCATCAGCAGACAAGGCAGCCTATACCAGTGGAAACTTGATGAGCAGGGCCAGCCTGACAAACCAAAAAGAACCATCATCACACAGGCACCAACACTGGAAACAGCCAGCCTGGACGGCCAGACACTCACACTCAGCAAGACCGGCGACGCCTGGCAGACGGACATGCCTGCCCGCAAGCCCGGACCAGCCTCAATCACCATCACCGGCAAACAATACGGCCAGCCCTTCACCAGGAGCCTCAACTACACGGTCGACCAGACCCTGACCAGAGACACCACTCCGGACACCACCCACACAGTCACCTTCGACATGGGCGAAGAAGGCACCAAGCCTGAAGACCAGAGTGTCCCCTACCCGTACGGCAGGGCCAAACGACCCTCCCCCGACCCGGTACGCAACGGCTACCAGTTCGACGGATGGTTCACCGGGCAGGTCGCCTACGACTTCAGCAAACCCGTCACCCAAAACCTCACCCTCACCGCCAAATGGACCCTCAAAGACCCCAACAACACCTGGAAAATCAACCCCGACAAAGGCAGCCAGACAGGAGGACAACAGACCACGATTACTCCGCCAGCGGCTGCCAACAGCACTAAATTCAACCAAGTCAGCAGCTCAGGCACCAACAACTTCTCCTTGGCTGTGGGCAGCGACGGCAATGCCTACGCCTGGGGATTCAACAACTACGGCCAGCTCGGCAACGGAAATACCAGCAACCGAAATACACCAGTCATAGTGAAGAAGCCTGCAGGCGTGTCGGCTGACTTCACCTACGTGCAGGTCAGCGCCGGAACCGATCATTCACTGGCCGTGGGCAGCGACGGATACGCTTACGCCTGGGGAAACAACAACAACGGCCAGCTCGGCAACAACACAACAAGCTTTTCGTCCGTCCCCGTGCGCGTATGCGATCCTTCCACAGGATCCAACGTTGATACGGGGCTGAAAGCCATACAGGTGAGCGCCGGAAGGTTGTTTTCGCTGGCAATCGACCAAGATGGGAACATATGGGCATGGGGATACAACGACAACGGCCAACTCGGCAACGGAAAAACCAGCGGCACTAACACCCCCCAGTCGGTGCTGCTCGATCCCAAGCATGCGAGCACGGTGCTCAAAGCTGTCCAAGTCAGCGCCGGGGATTTCCATTCGCTGGCAATCGACCAAGATGGGAACACATGGGCATGGGGACGCAACGACTATGGCCAACTCGGCAACGGAAAAACCAGCGGCACTAACGCGAATCCTACTCCCAGCTCGGTGCTGCTCGATCCCAAGCATGCGAGCACGGTGCTCAAAGCTGTCCAAGTCAGCGCCGGAGGCTCTCTTTCGCTGGCAATCGACCAAGATGGGAACACATGGGCATGGGGGCACAACGACTATGGCCAACTCGGCAACGGCAGCACAAGCAGCCTAAGGAATCCTGTCCCCAGTTCGGTGCTTCTCAACCCAAAGGATACAAGTACAGTGCTGAAGGCTGTGCAAGTGAGCGCCGGATGGGCTCATTCGCTGGCTGTCGACACGGATGGAAACGCCTGGGCGTGGGGACAAAACAACTATGGGAAGCTCGGCAACAACACCACGAGCGATCAACATTCCCCCGTGAAGGTGTTCGCTTCCGATCAATCTACAAGCAAGGCCGGCCCCTGGCTGAGCACAGCGCAAATCAGCGCCGGAGGGAATCATTCGCTGGCAATCGGCAAAGACGGTAACACAAGTGCATGGGGATTCAACCGGTACGGTCAGCTTGGCAACGGCACCACCAGCGGCAACGACGCGAATCGTGTTCCGGTGCCGGTGACGTTTGACCTATCTCCAGTAATCACCGGTGTCAGCTTCGACGGCATAGCCATCAAGAATATCTCTAAAAGCCAGGACGATGGCAGCGTCACCGTGACCACGCCCCCTCATGAACCGGGCGAGGTCACGGTCAGCGTGGACTACACGCTGGGCGGCACAGGAAGCACCCTGGCCTACGACTCCCTCAGATACACGTACACACCCTTGGGTGTGTTGCCTAAAGCCGGCGGTGAAGGCGTCCTGCTCGTCCTCGCCACCGGCATGACCAGCATGGGCGGGGTGCTGGCCTCCCGCCGCCATCTGAGAGAACAGAGACAGCTGCTACTAACTTTGCACGAGTAAGAAAGGCCGGGACGGATCAATCCCCCCGCCCCGACTTACAAGGGGCGCACGGAGGAATGTCATACAAGGCTCAACCCCAAGTGAGCCGACACGCCTCCCGCGCCCCACCACACTATTGTCAATTGCTGCCGACAAAAGTCGAGCGACTACCCAAGCGCAAGATAGGAAGCAACTCCTCTTTACACGCTCGGACGGTCGCCTACAACTGTTCTACTGCTGGTCTGCAGTCGTAGCGTAGATGGTCTTTTTGCAGATCAAATACACAACCAGACCCAGCAAGGACACAGCAGCCCCGATCAGCAGCAGGTTGCTGTAGTTGGCGGCCGGCCCGGTGGCACCCATGATGCTGAAGCCCTCCAGGCTGGGCTTGCCCATCAGACCGCCGATGATGGCGATGCCGATGGAGCCGGTCACGTTCATAACCAGATCGTTCATGCCCACGCCGCGGCCCGACTGGTCCTGAGGCAGGGTGTCAAGCACCGTGGAGACGATGGGCGAATACATCAGTCCGACCCCGGCATAGTAGACGCAGGCTGTCAGCGTCAGGGACAGCAGGCCGGAATTGACCACCAGTGCGGACCCTGCGAAGCCCAGAATCATCAGGCAGGCGGCGATGATGATGGCGGGCTTGCGGCCGATCCTGTCCACGATGGCGCCCGAAGTGGTGCCCAGCACAGCGGCCACCAGGAAGGCCCAGACCACATGCAGGGAGACCGTGGTGGTCGACACCTTGTAGACGTCACGCCCGATAGCGTTGAAGATGGGCGACATGCAGTAGTTCATGAAGTAGAAGATCAGGATCAACCCGATGCCCATCAGCCAGCGCTTGTTGCGGAAGAAGTCTGGAGTGATGAAGGGGCTCCGGGCCCGGCTGATGTACAGGGCGAAGATCAGGTAGCAGACAGCGGAGGCCGCCAGCAGCCACCATGCCGTGTAAGAGAAGAAGAGGGTCAGCAGGGCCGTGGCCAGTCCGAAGATGACGAAGCCCAGCCAGTCCACCTTCTCACCGTTGCCGCCGCCGGTTGGCAGGCTCTTGAGCAGGATGGGCAGGAAGATGATGGTGACCGCGGGAATCAGGAAGAGGTACTGCCAGGCTATGGAGCTGAGCAGGCCGGCGGCGAAGATGCCGATGGCTGCAGACACCTGGTAGCCTGCCGTGAAGATGCCGAAGAAGATCACCTTCAGGGAGGGCTTGAGGTACTTGGTGGCCACGACCAGGTAAGCTGAGCCAGCCACCTGCTCACCCGCAGTCTGCAGCAGCCGGGCCGCAATCACATTCCAGATGTTGGGGGCCATGATCGTGTTGGCCACGTACCCATACACGGACCCGACGAACAGTATGCACAGGCCGAAGGTGACCAACTTGCGCAGGGATACGAAGTCGCCCAGGGACCCGTAGATGAAGCAGACGATGCCCAGGACGATGCTGGGCAGGGCCGTAATCAGCGAGGCCTGGTCGGGAGCGCCGGCGTCCTTGCCGACCTGCTGGAAGACCAGGTTGAAGCCTTGCAGGCACAGGGTGCCCAGGACGAAGGTGATCAGCAGCAGGATCAGCGATCGTACGGCTGTCGAATCCTCGGTGGATTGCTTTTCGGACATGATGTCTTCAATTCTCTTTCTCTTGCGTGAACTTGCCGGGGATGGCGGACCTCAGTCAGCCCTGGAGGCCAGCTTCGTGATGCGGGTCATGAACTCGTCCAGGAAACGGGGCACGTCCACGCCGACGGCCACGCGCATGGTCTTATTCGGATCGTTGAGCCGCTGCTCGTCACCGATGGTGCGCCCGCGAGTGGCCCCTTCGGTCTCCACCTTCATGTTCATGGGCAGGGTGGTCACCAGGGTCGGATCCACGGCCACGCCCACGGCCAGTGGATCGTGCAGGCCGCAGCCACCCAGGTGCGGCGAGGTGGTCTCGTAGGCCTTGATGTAGAAGTCGGTCATATCCGCCAGGAAGGTGCCTGCAGCAGTACCCAGCTGCCGCCAGCGGGCGGTCTCCTTGTAGGTGAGCAGGGTCTGTAGCGTCACGTCCAGGCCGACCATGGTCACGGGCGCACCGGAGCGGAAGAGCACGTCGGCCGCGTCCGGATCCTGGGAGATATTGGCCTCTTGCCAGGCATCAACATTGCCCGGCACGGTCAGAGCCCCGCCCATGAGCACGATGGAGCCGATGCGCTGGGCAATATCAGGCTCCTTGGCCAGGGCGGCGGCGATGTTGGTCATGGGGCCGGTGGGCACGTAGACCAGATCCTTGCCGTAGGTATTGACCGCTTCGATGATGAAGTCCACGGCCGACTGCGTCTCCGCCTTGCGGTCGGAGTCAGGTATGGCTACGTCGCCGATGCCGTTCTCTCCGTGGATAAAGGCGGAGACAGGCAGCACCTCGAAAGAGTCCGCCTTGGATGCGTGGGACAGACCCGGATAGACCTTGACCTCGGGGTGGCCCAGCAGATCGGTGATGGCCAGATCGTTGCGGATGCCCTGCTCCAGCAGCACGTTGCCATAGGTGCCCGTTATGCCGATCAGCTCAACTTCGGGGCTGCCCAAGGCATAGGAGATGGCCAGAGTGTCGTCGACACCAGTGTCCAGATCGAGAATCAGCTTACGCATACAATGTTTCCTTTCATTGCCATGGCTGTATGGAACCATGGCCTTATACATCCACGATGTCCTTGTGGTGGATGCTTGTTTATCATATGCGAAATTGAGCAGTTTCGCTGCCCATGACAGGCGCAAGTCGTGGACAATATCCTCAATGTTCATGCAGCCGTCAACCAGGGCCTGGATAACGGATCCAGAAGCTGGTTTTTCGGACGATTCCCCGATTGACAATGGCGAGCCGGACCGACAGGCTACTCCCCCAAATGCCTATGATTACGCTGATCTTGCCCGGATGATCTGGCGAAAGGGGAACCCGAAGCCGCAATTCGAGGACGACGACACAATCTGCAACTGATGACCGCCCTGGCCCTGCTGGCCTGCTTCCTGCATGACAGCCCGGCCCATCTGATCCGCCACGGCCAACCGAACCAGGCAGAGGCCCGGGCCCGGGCATGAGACCAGACATAAGAAGAGGGCGGAACTGGATACCGGCCCGCCCTCATGGAATCTGATACCTCAGATTTTGATGCTTCAGATGTTGAAGACCTGCTTGGCCAGCTTGGCGATGGTGTCGCCGCCCAGCTGTGCGACATCATTCTTGCACTGGTTGATCCTGCCGAAGAGCTGGTCCGCGTCGTTGTATGACAGGGGCTGGCCGATTTCCTTGGACAGGTCAACCAGCTGGTCGATGGTCTCCAGGTTGCTCAGCTTCTCTACCAAGGTCTTCTCGTCCATGAATCACTCCTCTATAAGCGGCTGTGCAGACACCGGGGGCCTTGCGCCATCGATGCCCACCTTTCTCTTCCCATCATAGCCAGCGATTGGATGAACCGGGCGCGCAAAGAGGCTCAAATCAGGTCGTATGAGAAATCGCGAATCTGGTCCAGGGCCTGTCCGCTCTCCTCCAGCCAGGTCATGGCCACTGGATAGACGTGTCCCAGGGTCTGCAGGCGGTTGGGCCTCGGGTCGTGCAGCTCGAAGTCGCGGCCCTTCCTGCACAGGATCTGGGCCAGCTTCAGAGCATCGCCCTGCAGAAAATCGTCGGCACTGGTGTTCAGGAAGACCGGCGGCAGGTGGACCATGTCGACCATGGTCGTCAGGTCGGCCGCCTGGTCGCCCCCAGCATGCACAAAGCTTCTGAAGAAGGATGGAGCAACCATGGCCAGGTCATCGGTGGGTGAACTGGTTGGTTGGCCGTCTTCCGTATCCACTGATACGTAAGGAGCCAGATCGAAAAGCCCTGAAACGAAGGCAGCGCCCCGAGGCCGCAGACCGGCAGGTTTCAGCCCCAGCATCTGCGCGAATTGGTCATCGGACTCCACTGCCAGCGTATAGAGGGCCAGCGTGCCTCCGGCCGAGTCTCCCGTCAGAAAGATCCGATCAGGCGAAACCGGATACTCGTCCAGGTGGTTCTTTATCCAGGTCAGGGCCGTCAGCACGTCACCCAGCTGGCCCATGAAGTCCGTACTGGGAATCAGCCGGTAGTTGACCGAGAAGACCGCAAAGCCGCGCTGGGCCAGGTGGGTGCAGAAGTTCCGGTTGAGTTCCTTGTAGCCGTACATGAACCCGCCGCCGTGGATGTCGATGTAGACCGGGGTCACCTTGCCGTAGCGCAGCAGGGCATCATGAGGAAGGTACAGATCCAGCTTGTGGGCGCGCAGACCATCGTCCACATAGGCGATGTCGTTCAGGCAGTCCACCCCCTCGGGTACCTGCCAGTGACGGGAGCGGGGAGCATCCACGCGCCCGCTGGCCAGCCGGGAGCCCAGAACGACCTGAGCCACATCCGGACTGCAGCCATCAAGATCGCCATCGACCTCGGTCCAGCCCTCTAAAAGTTCGCGTTCCTTATCGGTTACAGTCATCTTTGCATCTTTGCTCATCATTCAGCCCTCATCATTCCAACCCACAGATCTTGCGCATGTCTGCAGCTCGTTCAGCTCCCGCATCCGCTCTTCCGGGTTTACAGCTAATATACATGCCGGCAAACGGACACTCTTGCCCCTGATCGCGCTCCTGCCGGTAGAATGACGGCAACAGCGACAGAAAGGCCAAGGATGACAATCGCAACCTACGAAGGCGTATCCGCGCTCTCCCTGGGCCTGCCGCCCACCACCGCCATTCCAGCAGCCAAAGGTGAACTGCCCATAAGGGCCTTCACCACGCGACCGCCCGTCTCCTCACGGCTGCGTCAGCACTTCTCCACCAGCGTCGACAAGATCGTCATGCTGGCCCTGCTGCGGCCCGGAACCATTCCTGTGACGGACGGCGCACACTGCCATGAGGTGCTGGTCATGGCCATCGGGCTGAAGACCCCCGATGTACCGGAGGACGTGCTGGAACATATCGCCGCCATGCGCTCCTCAGGCATGGTTTTCATCACCATTCACCAGGGTGAAAAGGGGCTCGTCTGCACGCCGGCCGTCCGCCGGGCCCTGCCCACCAAAGCCGGTCATGAGACCAGGCATGCGCTCCACCTGGGCAGACCCCGTCCTGCTGATCAGACCAACCTGGCCCTGGCCGGCGACGATATGGACCAGCTCTGGGACAGCCTCTGTGCCCAGGTGACCCTGGACCAGACTGACGGCAAAGATCTGGACAGCCGACTCGCCATCCGCGAGCGCATCGACCTGCTCAAGGCCCAGGAAGCCAAGTTGACCGGAGACCACGGCCGGGCCAAAACCACCCAGGACCGCAACACAGCCTTCGCCAAACTCCAGAAAGTCCGCGCCGAACTGAAGCAGCTTTCCGCAGATAATCAGACGGCAGAGGATTAGAACACAGAGTCTAGTCGGGCCTAGTTCGGCCTAGTTCATCCACCAAACTGACCAGGGGTCTCAGTATTGCCACTCAACTCGGCGCTTTCGTCGGGAATATCCTTGTAGGCCAGGTATTTGCGAAGTTCGAAGGCCGTGGCCAGGATGGGATAATCGCTCAGGCGACGGGGGTTGTAGCCTGTCTCTCTGGCCAGGGCATCCAACCGGTTCTGCATGGTGTTCTTGTGGATGAAAAGCTCTTGGGCGGCGTGGGTGATGCTGCCATTGTGACGGGTATAGGCGCTGAAAACACTCTCAAACCGATCGACACGATCCGGCGCCAGACCCGCAAAGACCTGCTCCACAAAGGCCCGGCATTGCTCGGTGGACAGTGAGGTGATCAGTAGCCCCGCGCCCATCTGTTCGTACCGATACCGCTGGTCATCGGCAGTGAACCCGGCCCAGCGCGCAGCGACGCAGGCCTGCCGGTAGCTGTGCCAGTACTGGCCCGGATTCGCCTGAATCATTCCCGCACCCAGCACCACCTTGGAGCCTACTGCCTGACCAAGGGCCTTGCGCAGAGCAGTCACGAATTCATCAAGCTCGGCATCCCCCATCCGCGGCGCATAGATGCGAAAGTCCCTTGGACTCACAGCGAAGAGGGGAACCCCGAAAGACAGACATGTCTGGCAGAGCCTCTCGTAGAGTCGATCCTGGTTGAGCCTTTCCAGCCGGATGCCTGGCGCCCGGCCGACCAGAGCCAGCCGTGGACCCGACAGATTCAGGTCGAGGGCCAGGGCCAGAGCGTTCATCAATTCGTCGTCCTTGTGCTCCAGGGTCAGCAGGTTGACCAGGTTGGTGGTCATGATCCGCCGGTTGAATCGGGCGATCTGCTCCATGCTGGCGCAGAGCATGAGCTCGGTCATGCGCTCGATGATCCCGCCCAGAGCGCCCACCTTGTTCACTGGTCCAGTGATTCCGATGACCGCCACCACCGCATCGTTGAGCACCACCGGCACGTTGACACCGTCACGGGCTCCCTGATAAGGATGCCGACGATCCACGGCAACGGTCTGGCAGTCAACGGCCGCCTGACGGGCCGCGTCATGGAAGCTGCCTATGCGCGAAGCATCAGTGCTGGCCACCATAGTTCCTTCGGTGTCGAAAAAGTTGATGTTGTACTCGATTACATCCTTGAGATTGTCGACGATTGTCTGCGCCGTCGCAGGATCTATGGTCATGGCTTGCCTCCCTACGGACATGGTACATGAACCATTTTTGCCAACGCCATCCATCCCTTTTCGAGTATGGGAGCCCTGGCAAAAAGAGCAAAACAGAGCCACAATGGAAGTGAGAAAAATCATGGGACTGTTACTGGTCTGGCAGCTACGACGATGCCAACCCTGGTCCCTGGCACAAGTTACGGATCAAAGGAACTGACATGGACATTACCCTGTCATGGTGGGCCGCCCTGCTGGGCCTGGCCCTGGCCATTATCCTCATTCTCAAGAAGCTAAACACCACCTACGCACTCATGCTGGGAGCCATCGTAGGATGCCTGATCGGTGGCGCCTCCCTGGGCCAGACCGTCAACATCGTGGTGGCCGGCTCCCAGAGCGTCATGGGCACGGTTATCCGGGTTCTGGCTGCTGGAGTGCTGGCGGGAGTCATGATGGAGTCCGGCGCGGCCAACCGGATAGCTCGAGCCATAGTGGACGGCCTGGGCGAGCGCATGGCCATCCTCTCCCTGGCCCTGGCCACCATGATCATCTGCGCCGTCGGGGTCTTCATCCCCGTGGCCGTTCTGATTGTGGCACCCATCGCCATCGAGGTCGGCAGCCGACTCAAGATCTCCAAGCTGGCTTTGCTGATCGCCCTGTCTGGCGGAGGCAAGGCCGGCAACATCATCTCCCCCAATCCCAACACCATCGCGGTGGCCTCAGGGTTCCACATACAGCCCTCGGCAGTCATGATCGGCAGCTTCATCCCGGCCCTATGCGGACTGGCCATGGCCGTCCTGCTGGCCACCATCATGCAGCATCGCGGGCGGATCGTCACCATGGACGACCTGGGCGAGGATGCGGCTAAAGCCTCCAAGGACAAGGACCTGCCCTCCTTGGGACGCTCACTGGTGGCTCCCATCACCGCCGTGGTCCTGCTCCTGCTCAACCCCGTGGGTTCCATTCTGCACATCGGCCTGCTGGAGCGGTTCCAAGTGGATGCCATGTACATCCTGCCCCTGGCATCCATCCTGGGCCTGCTGGCCATGGGACAGGGCGGCAAAATCCTCACATACACCAGCGCCGGTCTGCAGCGCATGGTTGATGTGGTTCTCATCCTGATCGGAGCTGGAGCCCTGGGCGGGCTGATCACCAGCTCCGACCTGCCCAAGCAGATCGTCAACCTCATCCATGCCATGGGCGTGCCCGGATCCATGCTGGCCCCCATCGCCGGCATCCTCATGGCCGCCGCCACGGCCTCCACATCCACGGGCGTCATCCTGGGCAGCAGCTCATTCGGCAAGTCCATCCTGGCCTTTGGCACCTCGGGGGTGGCTGCCGCCGTCACCATGCAGGCGGGCGCCACGGTCATCGACCAGCTGCCCCACGGCAACTACTTCCACGTCACCGCCAAGTCCATCAACATGACCCTGGGCGAGCGGATGAAGGTCGTCCCCTTTGAGTTCCTGGTAGGCCTGACCATGACCCTGGTGGCCATGCTGGTCTATCTGGTCTTCTGAGTCGACGAGTCAGGAAAGGTAACAACCATGAAAATCATCATTGCACCCGACTCCTTCAAGGGCAGCCTGACCGCCAAGGAGGCTGCAAAAGCCATCGAACACGGATTGCAACGCAGCCTCCTCAAGGCCGAAATGGTCCTTGTGCCCATGGCCGACGGCGGCGAGGGCACAGTCCAGTCCCTGGTCGATGCCACCGGAGGCCATATGATCCAGACCCAAGTCACCGGACCCCTGGGCCAGACCGTGGACGCCAGCTACGGCATCCTGGGCGACGGACGGACGGCCGCCATCGAGATGGCTGCGGCCAGCGGCATCCAGTTCGTCGACGAACAGACCCGAGATCCACAGGTCACCACCACCTACGGTACGGGCGAGCTGATCAGCAAAGCACTGGACCAGGGCGCACAGGAGATCATCGTCGGCCTCGGTGGTTCGGCCACCAACGACGGCGGTGCCGGCATGGCCCAGGCCCTGGGTGCCCGGCTGCTGGATGCTGACGGACGGGAATTGAGTCAGGGAGGAGCTGCACTGGCTCGACTGGACCGAATCGACGTCTCCGGGTTGGATCCCAGGCTTGCAAGCACCCGCATTCGTCTGGCCTCGGACGTGACCAACCCCCTGACCGGTCCCGAAGGAGCCTCTGCCGTCTTCGGGCCGCAAAAGGGGGCGGACCCATCCATGGTGGCCACCCTGGATGCGGCCCTGGGTCACTATGCAGCCGTCATCCGCAAGGACCTGCACCGGGAGGTGGAGACCAAACCGGGGGCAGGGGCCGCCGGAGGTCTGGGCGCAGGATTCCTGGCCTTCACCCCGGCCGTTATGGCCTCGGGCGTCAATATTGTCGTAGAGACCACCCGCCTTAAGGAGCTGGCCCGCGGCGCCGACCTCTGCTTCACCGGCGAGGGCGGCATCGACTTCCAGACCGGTTTCGGGAAGACCCCCATGGGCACAGCCCAGGCCGTCAAGGAGTCCTCCCCCGGCTGCAAGGTCATCGCCCTGGCAGGGAACGTGGGTGCAGGTACCGAAGAGCTCTACAAGGTGGGCATCGATGCCATCTTCAGCATCAGCCCTGGAGCCGTCAGCCTGGATGAGGCCATGGCCAAGGCCGCCGACAACCTTGCCGCAGTGGCCGAGAACATCGGCAGGCTCCTGGCCTGATCCGGCTCTCGGATTAGCAGAACACGAAAGGGGCTCCGGATGCCTTGCGCACCCGGAGCCCCTGGTAATCAGAACCCCTGTCAGAACTCCTGTTCGGCACAATCATCAGCAGTAATGCCGGACAGTTGGAAGGGATCAGTCGAATTCGGTGATGACCGAACGGATGACCTCGCCGTTGACCAGCTGCTTGTAGGCCTCGTCAATCTGGCTCAGCTTGATGTGCTGGCTGACGATGTCATGCATGTTCAGCCGCCCGTCCACAGCGAAGTCAGCGTACATGGGGATGTCGTGCTTGATGTTGGTGGAGCCCATCCACACACCCTTGAAGCCGCGCTGGTGGACCAGCAGGTCGGCCGGGTTGATCTCCAGGGAGACCGTGGCATCCGGCTTGGTCAGGCCGATCGGGTAAGCAGTGCCGCCCACGCCCAGCATGTCCCAGGCCTGCTTCATGGTAACGGGCAGGCCAATGGCCTCGAAGGCCTGGTCCACGCCGCCGTCAGTCAGCTCGCGCACCTTGGCCACAGGGTCCTCGTTCTTGGAGTTGATGACGTCGGTGGCGCCGAACTTGCGGGCGAACTCCAGCTTGTTGTCCAGCAGGTCGATGGCGATGATCCGCTTGGCGCCGCAAATCCGGGCTCCCGAAATGATGTTCAGGCCGATGCCGCCGGTGCCGATGACGGCCACGGTGTCGCCGGGACGCACATGGGCGGTGTTGATGGCCGCTCCGGCTCCGGTGATGGTGGCGCAACCGATGCAGGCGGCCTCATCCCACTTGACCTGGTTGTTGACCACAGCCAGCTGGTTCTCGTGAATCAGGGCCTTCTCGGCAAAGCCGCCGGTGCCGAAGGCCTGGGTGATGGGCCGGCCATCGGGGAAGGAAAGACGGGGCTTCTCGCCCGCGCCGCGCACGCACTCCTGCTGCTGGGTGCAGGATTGGGGCTGACCCTTGAGGCAGTTGGCGCAGTGTCCACAGACCTGCTCCAGGGAGGCCACCACGTGGTCGCCCACCTTGATGCCGGACACCTCGGGGCCCACGGCCTCGACGATGCCCGAGATCTCATGGCCGATCACAGCCGGGAAGGGGAAGAACTTGTCGTCATCCTCGACCAGATGCAGATCCGAATGGCACAGACCCGAGGCCTGCACGTCCACCAGGACCTCCGCGCCAATGGGGTCATCAATGATGATCTCCTCGGGCTGGGCAAACCCCTTGCCGATGCCATAGGCAATCGACGCCTTGATCTTCTGAGGCATAAACCATCTCCTAATCACCATGCCGCCGCCGGCCTCATGCCAGGCAGGGCAAAAACAACGTTGAATATTCCGCTGTGGCCACGGCCATCCTCAATGTATGCACCGCTGCCGCAGACCACCTTCATGCTAGCAGGAAAGAGGGGTCAATCAGCATTTAGACTGGCCCGGAAAAAGGCCTCCGGCGTTTCCTCGACGGGGACTCCAAGCATCCATAGAATGGGCTTCATGTGTGGACGATTCGCGGCTGATCTGGACTACTCAAGTCTGGCCCAACACTACGGTGCCCGGCAGGCTCCGGGACTGCCCGAGCCCTCTTGGAACATCAGCCCCGGGTCGGTCATAGCCCTGGTGGCCCAGGACCGACATGGGCAGCGGCACCTGCATCCGGCCCGCTGGAACCTGGTCCCCTCCTGGTCCGAAAGCGATCAGATGGCCTACCCCACCCACAACGCCCGGGTGGAAAGCGCCCTGACCAAGCGGACCTACGCGGACTCGGCCAAGAGTCAGAGGGCCATCATTCCGGCAAGCGGCTACTACGAGTGGACACCTAACCATCGGCCTTACTACTTCCAGGCCCCCGACGGCCACACCCTGAACATCGGCGGACTCTACTCCTGGTGGCGTGCCAGGCCTGGCCAGCCCTGGCTGCTGACGGCGACCATCCTAACGACGCAGGCCACGCCGGAGGCCGCGCGGGTGCACGATCGGATGCCTCTGCTGATCACTGATGAAAACCTGGACTCCTGGCTGGACCCAGGCATAGAGGGCACGGCGATCCTGCCCAAGGCCGTGGAGTTTGGCCGCCATGCCTCCGAAGCATTGACCATGCACCCGGTAGCGCCCTTGAAAGGGGACGGTCCGGAGCTGACAGAGGCTATGGCCCTGGACCAGAGGGTCAAGAGAATTTAGAGGGTTCGCAGGATTCAGATGGTGAAGCCCAGCTCCTCTGCCGCCTCGGTGGGGACCGGGTCGTAGGCCCAGTACTCGCTCAGGTTGTCGTCGGAGGACAGACTGCGAATCTCGGCCTTGTCGATGTAGACCTCGCCCGACAGATGGTCGGTCTCATGCTGGAAGATGCGGGCCGGCCAGCCGTGCATGCGCTGGCGGTGCTTGCGCCCGGAACGGTCCTCCCAGCTGGCCGTGATGTCCAGCCAGCGCCGCCGAACCGCCTGGAATCCTTCCAGGGACAGGCACCCCTCGTAGAAGGACGCAGTCTCCTGCCCGATAGGCTCATAGGAGGGGTTGATGATGACCCTGAAGGGCAGTTCGTCGATCTGACGCGGATCATCCTCGTCGTCGCGAATATGATCCTCTATGACGGCGATGGCCAGGCCCAGGCCCACCTGAGGTGCCGCCAGCCCCACGCCCGGTGCCTCAAGCATGGTGGCACGCATGGCCTTGAGCAGCCTGTTCAGGGTCTTGGCTGCCAGTTGGCCCTTGTAGGGCTGGGCCTGCTGACGAAGTACAGGCTCGCCCATCTGCACAATAGGCAAGAGCTCTTCTTTGCCGGCCTCGGCCAGCATGGATTCCACCCGGTGGTTGAGATCGGCGTCGAAGGCCACCTTTCTGCCGAACATGGATGATTCCGCCTTTCCTGGGTCGTCGGTTCAGATGGCCAGCTCGTCGGCCACGACTGAGGCCAGCCGCTGGCAGACCTGGTCGGCCTGCTCCTGGGTGGCCGCCTCGACCATGACCCTGACCAGAGGCTCGGTGCCCGAGGGCCGCAGCAGGACCCGGCCGGTGCTGCCCAGCATCCGCTCCTCCGCCTCGACCGCATCCTGGACCTTGGCATTGGTGCGGGCCGCGTTCTTGTCCACACCGGAGACGTTGATCAGCTGCTGGGGCAGCTGTGGGAAGTCGGCAGCCAGCTCCTTGAGGCTCTTGCCCGAGCGCACGACCTCCTTGGCCAGGGTCAAGGCAGTCAGGGTTCCGTCGCCCGTGGTGGCGAACTCGCGGTTGATGACGTGCCCGGACTGCTCGCCGCCCAGGGTATAGCCTCCGCGCAGCATCTCCTCAAGGACGTAGCGGTCTCCCACAGCCGTCTGGACGGTGACGATGCCCATCTGCTTCAGGGCCAACTTGAGTCCCAGGTTGCTCATGACGGTGACCACCAGGGTATCGTTGGCCAGCTTGCCCTCACGCTGCTTGGCGCGGGCCAGAATGCCCATGATCTGATCGCCGTTGACCATGGTTCCCTCTTCGTCCACGGCCAGACAGCGGTCGGCATCCCCGTCGAAGGCCACGCCCATGACCGCGTCCGAGGCCTTGACCATGGCCTGCAGCTGCTCGGGGTGGGTGGAACCGGCGTGTTTGTTGATGTTGTATCCGTCGGGCGAGGCATTGATGACCACCACGTCCGCCCCGGCCCGGCGCAGTGCCTCGGGGGCTACCACCGAGGTGGCTCCGTTGGCGCAGTCGGCCACGATTCGCAGACCGTCCAAAGGCTTGGTTTGGGTCTTGTCAGGGGCGACAGGGGCCACGGCCTCCACCAGATGGTCGATGTACATGTTGGTGGCGGTCACCGTGTCATGGGAGACGCGGCCCACGCCCTCTCCCACCGGGCGCTCCCAGTCCTGGCCCAGGACCGATTCGATGTCGTCCTCCTTGGAATCCTGGAGCTTGAACCCGCCCCGGGCGAAGAACTTGATGCCGTTGTCCGGCATGGGGTTGTGGGAGGCGGAGATGACCGCCCCCATCTCCACGTTGAGCACGCTGGTCAGGTAGGCGATGCCCGGAGTAGGAATGATGCCCACGTCGATCACGTCGAAGCCACCCGATGACATGCCGGCGGCCAAGGCCGAGGCCAGGAAGTCCCCGGAGACCCGGGTATCGCGGCCGATCAAGGCCCGTCGGCGGCCCGCGGACCGATCCGCGCCACGGCCCAGGACCCGGACAGCTGCATCGCCCAGATCAAGGGCCAGCTGTGCAGTCAGGTCCCTATTGGCTAAACCGCGTACACCATCGGTACCGAATAATCTGGGCATTTGCTCTCCTCCGAACGTACCATCCTGAATGCAGGCAACAGATTCATTATGGCCCCGCCCCTGACCCGTCGCCACTTGGGCCGGGGCGGGCAGAATACTCAGCGCAGACGCTCGTTGTATTCACGGACCTTGAGGATGCGCCTGGAGGACTCCGTGTTCTGGATGATCATCCCACGCAGGGCCTTGGGTGCCTCAGCATGGTCGGCCAGCCAGGCATCGCCCGCCTTGACCAGGGCGGCCGGGTCAGCCTTGGTCGGGTAGAGTCCGCCCGCCGACAGGGGGTTGAGCAGGGTCTCCGCGATGTGGAAGGTCTTCTGGGTCCAGACCTCGTCCACGGCTGCGAAGAAGCGGTCCACGTAGGGCGCGAAGAGCTCCTGGTTCCCTGAACCGGAGAAGCCGTCGGCCAAGGCCTCGATCTGCGAGTTGGTCAGATCCTCATTGTGCAGAGCCTGATCCCAGGCCCAGGCCTTGGCCTCGGAAGTCGGACGTGCAGCCCGGGCTCCCATGGCGAACTCGCGGTTCTCCGTGGTGTCTTTCGCGGCCAGCTCCCGGTCGATCTCGCCGTCAGCCAGCAGGTCGTGGGCAGACAAGGCGTGGATGATCAGCCAGCGGGTGTTGTTGTCGATGGTCAGCCCCTCCAGCTTCAGGTCGCCGCTCAGCAGACCCCGGGCGTGGTCCTCGAAGTCGGCGTCGTCTCCGTAGCCCAGGTAGGCGCGGACCAGCTGGAACTGCTCGTCCGAACCGGGTTGGGCCTTCATGGCCAGATCCCAGAGCGTGCTGGCCACCAGCTGCAGCATGGGCTGACGGCGACGGGAGGCGGTGAAGTGGTGGGCGGCCGTGGAGATCTGAGACAGGGCGTAGCGGAAGGTGGTGGACTGGTGCTCGGTGGCCAGTGCCTTCAAGCTCAGGCTGATGAAGCGCTCAGCAGGGAACTGCGCATCCCTGGTCATGTCCCAAAGGCTGAGCCAGACCACGGCCCGGGCCAGACGGTCCTCGATCCGGTACAGGTTCTGCGTGGCATACTCCAGAGAATCCTGATCCAGACGCAGCTTGACGTAGGTCAGGTCGTCGTCGTTGATCAGAATCAGGGCCGGACGCTTCTTGCCGACGACCTGGGGCACTTCGGCTCCCTGGCCGTCCAGATCCAGCTCGAACCGGTCTGTACGCACCACCTTGCCGGACTGGTCCTCGTCATAGAAGCCCACAGCCAGGCGGTGAGGACGCAGGACCGGATGCTCCTCGGGGGCGGTCTGGTCGATCCGCATGGCGGTGATGGTCCCCTGCTCGTCGGTCTGCACCTGGCTGGTCAGCGTGGTGATGCCGGCCTCCTCAAGCCAAAGACGGGACCAGTTGCCCAGGTCGCGGCCGCTGGTCTTCTCCAACTCGGTCAGCAGATCCTTCAGCGTGGCATTGCCGTGGGCATGGGCCGTCAGATAGTTGTGGATGCCCTGGAAGAAGCGATCACGGCCCACGTAGGCGACCAGCTGCTTCAGCACAGAACCGCCCTTGGCGTAGGTGATGCCATCGAAGTTGACTTCGGTGTCATGCAGGTCGCGGATGGGGGCCACCACGGGGTGGGTGGTGGGCAGCTGGTCCTCGGTCAGGGCCCAGCTCTTCTCCCCGGAGCAGAAGGTGGCCCAGTCGTCGGTCCACTCGGTGGCCTCGGCGGTGGCCAGGGTCGACATGAACTCGGCGAAGGACTCGTTCAGCCACAGGTCGTTCCACCACTTCATGGTCACCAGGTCGCCGAACCACATGTGGGCCAGCTCGTGCAGGACGGTCTCCACGCGGCGGTTGATCTGGGCCCCGGTGGCCTTGGACTCGAAGACGTAGGAATCACGGAAGGTGACCAGGCCGATGTTCTCCATGGCGCCCGCGTTGTATTCGGGCACGAAGATCTGGTCGTACTTAGCCCAGGGGAAGGGCAGGTCCCAGGTTTTGGCGTAGAAGGCGAAGCCCTTCTTGGTCACATCGAAGAGGTATTCGGCATCCCCGTCCAGGGAGTCCTTCAGCGCCTGGCGGCAGTACAGGCCCATAGGGATTGTCCGTCCGTCCTCGTTATGGTACTCGCTGGTCCATTGGGCGTAGGGTCCGGCGGCGAATGCGGTCAGGTAGGAGCTCATGACCGGGGTGGTCTGGAAGACCCAACGGGTCACGCCCTCGGTACGGCCGTTCTCCAGGGTTCCCTCGGCGGTGCGGCTGTCCAGGGCCTGATGGGAGGCGGGAGGCATGTTGGACAGAACCGTCCAGGATGCGGGGGCATCCACGGTGAAGTCGAAGACGGCCTTGATGTCCGGCTGGTCGAAGACCGCATAGACCCGGCGGGCGTCGGGTACCTCGAACTGGGAGTAGAGGTAGACGTTGCCATCCGAGGGGTCAACGCTGCGATGCAGACCCTCGCCTGTGCGCGAATACCGGCAGAGGGCCTCCACCCGCAGCTGGTTGTGCTCACGCAGGTCGTTAAGCTCAATCCGGTCGTCCCTGAAGGCCAGGGCCGGGTCCAGACGCCGGCCGTTCAGCTCAATCAGGCTGACCTGGTCGGCAATCAGATCCACAAAGGTGGACTCCCCCGGCCGGGCATCAAAGTCGATCAGGGCGGTAGAGGGGAAGGTTGCAGGCCCCTTGGTCAGGTCCAGATTGACCTTGTAGCTGACATTGGATACGACGACGGCTCGCTCTTCGGCTTCCACACGAGTCAGATTGGCTCCGGGCATGAATTTCCTTTCGCGCATGGATGTCGGTGCCCCCACCGGCATCGGCATAGGTCCTGTATGGATATGGCATGTCAAGTCTAATGCGGACACCAGCCGACGGGCCAGCGGGACGATTTCCCTCTTTTCTCACGGCGCAGTCCGGACGGGAATAGTCAGGCCTCCAGGCGGTTGTTCATGGTCCATGCCTTATGAGTCTGGCGGAAAGGGAGCGTCATGCAGGTCCGGACCGGGTTTACCACACAGCAGCTCAACATGCTCTGCCAGTACTCCTACGGGATCGGTCGAGGGGACGTCAAGACCCGGCCGGGCCTGCACTGGTTCGAGGATCCGACCCTGGGCAGCTACTGGGTGCTGCGCTCACGCTACTGCCCCGAAAACGGCTTCGAGGGGATGATCGCCGCCCAGAATATGGAGGAGGGTCCGGACTATGCCCATTTGGTCGTGGTCTATGCCGGCACCAATCTGCGCGACGACCCCCGCCACGACATCCATGCCGCGCTGACCTGCTTCCTGCCGCCGCTGAATGGGGAGCCGGGACAGACACAGCAGGCAGGCATCCTGGCCAGGCAGGCGCTTGACCTGGCCCGGCACAAGGCGGGAACCGACCGCGGGGTGCTTTTTACCGGACATAGTATGGGTGGAGGCCTGGCCCTGATCCAGGCGGCGGAGCAGGACCTGCCCGCCCGGGTCTTCTGCGCCGCCGACCCCTGGCGGGTGCTGGGCCAGGAGCAGCGTAAGCGGGTGGCCCGCCATTACGGGGACGGCAAGTTCCTGGACTACCGTCTGGGCAACGACAGGGTGACCGGAACTGCCAACCGTCTGCTGAGCGGACAGGCTGACCGCAGCGCCTGTGTGGTTTGGTGCGGCAAGGGACCCAGCAGGTTCGGACATTGGCTGGGCGACTTCGACTTCGACCAGGGCGGTGAGGTTCTGGCCGAAACTCCCACCACTTTGGCCGAATACCCGCGGTAACGTGGGAATTGGGCAGTCTCCAACGAAAGAGCGTCACCCGCCTGCAAGGTTGTCACGTTGGGTATTCGACTTCGTTCGTGCAGGGTCTTACACGCTTATCAGAGAGGATATGCAATCTGAAAGCATTGATGTACTACGGCAAGGAAGTTGTACGGCTGGAGGACGTGCCCGAGCCTGAGCGCAAGCCGGGAACCATCGAGATTCATCCCGCCTTCACCGGCATCTGCGGTTCCAATGTTCATCTGTACTATGACGGAGCGGTCAACGGGGGCAGGAACTCGCCCGACCATCCCCATCCGCAGATGGGAGAAACCTTACCGGTGGTCTTCAGCCATGAGATCTCGGGTACCGTCGAGGACATCGTGGATAAGGGCTACCGCCAGCTGCGTGAGGACACGGAAACCACGTCAAGGTCATCGTGAGCATATAAGCGCTGCTGTCTACTGATAACACCGAAGGCTCCGGCTGCCCACATGGACGGCCGGAGCCTTCGGTATCAGTTGCAGGAAACGATGGTCAGTCCTGTGACTGCACGTCGGTGGCGATATCGGCCACCACGGGCACGATCATGGGCCGACGGTGCAGCTTGCGTGAGATCCAGCCGCCCAGGGTGCGGCGCATCATCTGCTGGAGCTGGTAGGTGCCGGTGGTTCCCTTGGACATGGCATCCTCAAGCTGATCGACTATCTGGGCGTTGATGGACTTGAACTCGCTCTCGTCCTCGGCCACGGCGTTCAGGTAGAGCTTGGGGCCGGAAACGACCTTGCTGGTCTCGGTGTCGACCACGGCGAAGGCGGAGACGAAGCCCTCGGTGCCCAGAATCCGGCGCTGCTCAAGCTCGTCGTCGGTCAGCTGGCCCACGGAGTCGCCGTCCACATAGACGTAACCGCAGGGCACGGACCCGACCACGGCGGCCTGGCCATGGTAGAGGTCCACCACGTCTCCATCCTCGGCCAGGACCACATTCTGCGGATCCACGCCGGTCTTGACGGCGATCAGGCCGTTGGCCACCAGGTGCCGGTTCTCGCCGTGGATGGGCATGGCGCACTTGGGCTGCACGATGTTGTAGAAGTGCAGCAGCTCGCCCTCGTCGGAGTGGCCGGAGACGTGGATGGCCGCGTTGTCGCGGTTGACCACCTTGGCACCCAGACGCACCAGCTTGTTGATGACCTTGTAGACCTCGTGCTCGTTGCCGGGGATCAACGAACTGGCCAGGATGACCGTGTCGAACTCGTTGATGGTGATGTCGCGGTGGGTCCCATCGGCGATGCGGCCCAGAGCCGCCATGGGCTCGCCCTGGGATCCAGTGCACATGTAGACGATCTTCTCATCGGGGATGCTGTGGGCGTCCTTGAGGTCGACCACGGTGTCCTCGGGCAGGTGCAGGTAGCCCAGGTCGGAGGCAATGGACATGTTGCGGACCATGGACCGGCCAGCGAAGACCACCTTGCGGCCGAACTTGTGAGCGGCATCGACCACCTGCTGCACCCGGTGGACGTGACTGGAGAAGGAGGCCACGATGATCTTGCGCTGGGCCTCGGCGAAGGCCTTGTCCAGGGCGGGGGCGATGGAAATTTCGGGCTTGACGAAGCCGGGAACCTCGGCGTTGGTGGAATCGACCATGAGCAGGTCCACGCCGGACTCGCCGAGCTTGGCGAACTCGCGCAGATCGGTCAGACGGTGATCCAGAGGCAGCGGGTCGATCTTCATGTCGCCGGTGTCGATGATGTGGCCTGCCGGGGTGCGCACGGAGACGGCCAAGGCATCGGGAATGGAGTGGGTGACCGCCACGAACTCCAGGTTGAAGGGGCCTACCTTGAGCTTGTCGCGGCCCTTGACTTCAACCTTGGTGGGCTTGAGATGATGCTCCTCACACTTGGCATCGACGAATCCCAGGGTCAGCCTGGATCCGATCAGGGGGATGTCCGGACGCAGCTTGAGCAAGTAGGGCACGCCGCCGATATGGTCCTCATGCCCGTGGGTCAGCACCAGGGCATCCACCTGGTCCAGCTTGTCCTTGATGTAGCTGAAGTCAGGCAGAATCAGGTCTACGCCCGGCTGCTCCTCCTCGGGGAAGAGCACGCCGCAGTCGATCAGCAGGATGTGACCGTTGTACTCGATCACATTCATGTTGCGGCCGATTTCGCCCAGGCCACCCAGGGGAACGATGCGCATGGAGCCCTTGCGATACTTGGGGGGCGCTACCAGATGCTGCTCGGTCTGGGTGCCCTTGCCACGAGCGATGGCGCCGTTGCGACGGTTGCGGGATTCGCCCCGGGACCTGCTTGACCCCTGCTTGCCATTCTTGGAGG
Source organism: Bifidobacterium sp. M0404 (assembly GCF_016101415.1). Taxonomy (NCBI): domain Bacteria; kingdom Bacillati; phylum Actinomycetota; class Actinomycetes; order Bifidobacteriales; family Bifidobacteriaceae; genus Bifidobacterium; species Bifidobacterium sp. M0404. Next base: position 22,927 of record NZ_JACFQP010000005.1, read on the forward strand.
AGGACCGACGACTTCTGCTCTTGCCGGTCGTGTTTGATTCTTCTTGTTTTCTTGCCATAGTCACTTGTGTTTCTATCATCTGTGCCCCTGCCTATACAGGGGCGACGTCGCTTTCAGGACTGATTCAGATCAGCCCGGCAGCCTTCATGCCCTTGCGGGCAAGAGCCACCTGGTCCTCATCGGGGCCCAGATTGGGCAGCCTCATGGCCGTCTGGTCCAGTCTGCCGGCCGCTTTCAGAGCGGCCTTGGCCATGACGGCCTGCTGCCCCTGGCCGTTCAGAGCCTGGACCAGCGGGTCCAGACGCACGGCCAGATCCCTTGCGCCATCCAAGTCGCCAGCATCGAAGTCGTCAGCCAGACGCTTCATGGGTCCGGATGCCACATGGGCAATGACCGAGATGACGCCGACCGCGCCCAAGGCCAGGAAGGGCAGGTAGAGTCCGTCATCGCCTGAGTACCAGGTCAGGCCGGTCTCCTGGCGTTTGCGGGGCATGGAGGCCAAGTCGCCCGTGGCATCCTTGACGGCTGTGATCGCATCCATATCGCCCAGGCGCCGGTAGGTGTCCAGCTCGACGTGCAGCCCGGTCCGTCCGGGCACATCGTAAAGAATGATCGGTCGCTGAGCCGACTGGCATACCGAACGGAAGTGGGCCACCACCCCATCCTGGGAGGGCCGCGAGTAGTAGGGCATGACCACCAGCAGGGCATCGGCCCCGGCCTCCTGGGTCATCTCCACCATGCGTACCGTGTGCGCCGTGTCGTTGGATCCCGCTCCAGAGATGACGGGCACATCGACGGCATCCTTGACGGCCCTGACCAAGTTGACCTTCTCCTCCATGTGGGTGACGGGAGACTCGCCTGTTGTGCCGTTGACCAGGATGCCGTCGGCCCCATCGGCCACCAGGGTGCGGGCCAGATTGGCGGCAGCCTCATAATCCACGGATCCGTCCTTATTCATAGGCGTGATCATGGCGGGGATCACCCGTCCGAAGGGTGCAGGAGGAAGCAGATGGGTAACGGTCTCAGTCATATCTTCACGCTACTTGCAGATGGGGACGCTCTTGCGGATATCAGAATAGGTAGTGGTCCAGGCCCACGGTCAGTCCTGGAATGCTTCCAGCACGGCGCACGGCCAGGAGGACTCCGGGCATGAAAGAGACACGCTCGAAGCTGTCTGCGCGAATGGTCAGCTGCTCGCCGGGGTTGCCCATGAGCACCTCTTCATGCGCGTTGAGTCCCCGCAGCCGGACGGCATGGACGTGGACACCGTCAACCACCCGACCCCTAGATGCATCAGGCTGCTGGGTTGCGTCGGGCATGGGACCCATGCCAGCCTTGCGACGGGCTTCGGCAATGGCGGAAGCGGTCCCCAGGGCAGTGCCGGAGGGGGCGTCGACCTTATCGGGATGGTGCATCTCGATCACCTCTGCCGACTCGAAGTAGCGGGCCGCCATGGCTGCGAACCGGTCGGCCAGCACTGCAGAGATGGCGAAGTTGGGAGCGATGAAGACGCTGAGCCCGGGATGCTCGTCCAAGGCCTGCTTGACCTGGTCCAGACGCTCCTTGGTCCAGCCGGTGGTGCCGATGACGGAGTGGACCCCCTGCCCTATCAGGGTCAGGGTGTTGCCCAGGACTGCATCGGGGCTGGTGAAGTCGACCGCCACATCCGTGTTGCTCGGATTGATCGCCGCCGGATCGTCATCCGGGCCCAGCAGCAGGGCCGTCTGCATATCCTGCGCGTCATTCAGAGCACGCACCACCTCGGTTCCCATGCGTCCGCCTGCACCCAACACCGATACGCGAATCATCGGCTGCCTCCTTCTTCACCGTTCATTTCACTCAGCATTTTCGATCTTTTCCACGACCATACCCTCCCTGCGGCTCCTGGCCCAGCCCAGCAATGCCAGGGGGACAGCGCAGCAAGTAACCACCGCCGGGATGGTCATGCCGCCGTGCGGCCCGAACTGATCCAGGGCGACTCCGGCCAGTGTGGATCCGAGGGAAGTGCCGATGGACCCGCCGGTGGACAGCCAGGAGAGCCCCTCGGTCAGGGCCCGGGCATCCACGTTCTCACGCACAATCAGGTTGCCGGTGGCAAAGATGGGCGAGACGCACAGGCCAGTCAGCACCTCGGCCAGACCCAGCAGGACCAGGTTGTCCATGACCAGGCGAAAGACCACATAGCCCAGGGTCAGCAGCACCAGGAAGGTCGCCAGATAGCGCCAGCGGGATCCTTTGAGCCTGACCGAGCCGAAGATCAGCGCCCCGCACAGGGAGCCCAGGGCGAACAGGGCCAGCTGCAGGCCCACCGCCCCCTCGCGGCCCATGGACTTGGTCAGGGCCGTCACCGAGACGTCCACCGCAGAAAAGCTCATGTTGAAGACAACGAAGATCACCACCAGCAGGAGGATGCCCGGGTAGACCAGAGCCGAGCGAGATCCCTGGTGGCCTTCAGCATCGCTTGGCAGGACGTCCCCATGGGCATCCACCGGAGAATGATCCGCTGCCGACTGACTGACCGCCTCCATGCGAACTACGGCCGGAGGCTCGGTGGAACGCATGGCGAAGAAGGTCAGCCCGCCGACCAGCAGGGCCAGGGCAGGCAGGTAGAGCTGGGAGACCGGGCTGACCGAGGTGGCCAGGTAGGCGGAGAGGATGGGTCCCAGGATGAAGACGCACTCGTCCAGCCCCGACTCCAGGGCGTAGGCGGTGTTGAGCAGATTGGTCTTGTCGTCGCGCAACACCCAGGCCCAGCGGGTGCGCACCAGGGCTCCGAAGGCGAACTGGGTCAAGCCCATCAGAGCCGCCAGCACAAAGAGCACTCCCAGGGGAACCCGGCGCATGGCACCCACGGCGAAACCCAGAATGGCCAGAGCCTGCACGATCAGGGCGGTCACCCCGACCCGACGCTGACCGAACCTATCGAACAGACGGGCGTAGAAGGGGGTGACCAGGGCCGCGCAGAGCGTGTAGACGGCACTCATCAGCCCGGCCGAAGTCCAGTTGTCATAGATGTGGTTCAAGGCCAGCACGATGCCCAGACCCATCATGCCCAGGGGCAGACGGGCCAGAACGGCCGACAGGCAGAAACCGGCGGCGCCCGGGTAGGTGAACAGGCGCAGGAAGGGTGATTTAGCGGCCGCCATGATCACCATCCTTGCCCAGCTGGTCGCTCACACGGCCTCCGTAGATGAAGATGTCGTCAATACCCTCAAAGAACTGCGGATCGTCCGAGGGATCGCGCCCGGCGAAGGCCGCATGGTCCCGCCCCTTGAGCTCAGCCAGCCGCTCCATGCCCTGATGATCGTAGAAGCCCACGTCGCAGGAGGAGTCCGTATGCAGGTAGAAGCGCTCGATGCCCGCCTGGTCCAGGTGCTCCAGAGTGTCCCGCCACAGGGCACCACCCACACCGCGTCCCCGGGCACGGCTGGAGACCAGGAATAGCCTCAGTTCGGCCTGGGGCGGGACGGCCAGCCCGCACTGCTTTTCCAGCCTGACCTCGGTCAGCTGCCACTGACGGGCTCGGTCCAGGGTGTGGGCGCCCAAGGTCGTTGCAGACAGTTGCCGGTCCACTCGCTCCAGCTCCTCTTCAGCCTTGGGGAAGCAAAGTTCGCCACGCCCATCGGCCAGCAAAGTTACCCCTAGAAAGTCCTGCCCATCGACAGCTATCCGAGCCCTAGTGGTACCCACCAAATAATGCAGGATGAAATGCGCGGCGCTCAGCCGGGACACAGTTCCCTCGGGATCCTCCTGCACCTTCCAGGTGGCATCAAAGGTCCCCACCAGGTCGGGCATGTCCGCCCAGACCATGGGTCTTATTGCCACGCTCCCCCTCCGCCGGGAGGCCTGGTCGCGATTACTGGACGTAGTCATCTGTCTCATTGCTCCATTCGGGCGTGCGCGGCCCCACGACGGCCCTTGGCCGTCTGCCGATCGCCTGCTGTTCATGATTGCTGATGCGCGGCACCCATCGCCCTTGTCTGGCGGGGTCTGCCGCAGACTCAGTCCTCGTCCGACTGCTCGGGTATGCCCTCGGCCAGGGTTGCGAGAATTTCTTCTTCGGTCCTGGGACGGGCCCTGATGAGTCGGTCCTGGGGCTGGTCTTCGCTTACATAATAAAGGCAGGCGTCGATGGTCGACAGGCCGATACCCTCCAAGCGTGACAGGAGCAGCCGGTAGAAGTCCAGCTGGACCAGGCGGCGGTTGGTCGACTCCTCTCCATGCGGTCGGACTCCGGTCTTCCAGTCCACGATGGTGTAGCGCATATCCGTACGCTCAGGGTCCAGCCCACCAGCGAAGACCGCATCCAGCTTGCCCTTGACGATAGAGCCAGCCAGCACCGCCACGATGGGCCGTTCCACCCAGACAGGAGTGCGCTGGGCCCAGTCAGACCCAGCCAGCCGCCGCTCCCAGGTCAGCAGACGGGCCTGTACGGGATCGGCCTTGGAATCCAGGGACTCCCGCTCCTGGTCAAGCCCGGCCAGCATCCGGGCTCGCTCAGCCATGGCCCCGGGGCCCAGCGGACCATCGAGCAGGTTCGGTGCTTCTGCCTGATCAGGCAGGTCCACCAGTCCTTGAGGGGCGGAAATCTCGGGCAGGATGAAACGCCTGGCCCAATCATGGAAGCGGGTGCCCGCCTCGGCCTGCGGGGAGGCCACCTGGGGTATGGGTCTGACCAGCCCATGCCAGTAATCCCTCTCCATCTTGGGATCGCCCCCTGCCGAGCTGGCCTGGATGGCGGTGACGCTGCTAGCCCCATGTCCCAGGATCCGGCGGCCGGTGCGCCGCAGCAGATCTAGATCCGTGAGCAACTGGTCGTCAGCCACCCCCAGGCGGCCTGTGCTGACCTGCAGGACGCGGACCGCATTGGCGTAGAGCCCGTCATCGCCCTCATCAGGGATTTTGTGGTCGTCTGGTTCCCCGGCGCGCACCCAGGCGGCCGAGCGATCCAAGGCTTCACGGGTCCGAGCACTCAGAACAGGAGGCCAAAGCGCCTGCTCACGCTCACCGTCTCGGGCGGCGACCTGGCACACCTCTTCCAGGGCACGGTCGACGACAGCCTGGCGGTAGGACTGGGCGTTCTCACCGACAAAGAGCCCCAAGGGCGGCGTTGGCTCGCCCTCCTGTGCATCCTCTGCGTGCTCCAGCTTGACCGCATCGGGCTCTTCCTGGAAGAGCTCCACCAGTTCAGTCCAGAAGTTGGAAGCCTTGTCCGGGTCCGGTGCCGGCGTGTTCAGGGCCGCAGACTCCGCCTGGGAATCCTGGCTGAAGGTCAGCAGCAGGTCATGCCGGGCCCTGGTCGCCGCCACGTAGATCAGCCGCCGCTCGTCATCCAGCAGCCGTCGGCCATACTGCTCTCGCTGAGAGGGAGCAATGGCATCGGCACGCACCTGGCGGGCCTGATCGTCCAGCCCGCTCTCACGAGACAGGCCCATAGCCTCCTCCTCCAAGCCCGCCAGGTCCATCCGACCCAGCAGATCCTCAGGGTCGGCTCCCAGAGGGGCGTCGTGTGGAAAACGGGGCAGGATCATGGCATCAGCCCGCACCGGCACCGGCACAGACTGGGGATCGACCAGCCAAGTACGGGCCGTGCAGTTGTACTGGTAGACCGGGCCGTCCGGGGATTGGACCAGCGGCTGGTCCAAGGCGGGCTTGACCGTGAGCCGGTCGCCCTGGCTGCTAGGGAAGGCTCCACGCTTGAGCCCGACCACCGCCACGGCATCCCACTCCAGTCCCTTGGCCTGGTGGACGGTCATCAGGGCCACGTCGGCCTGTCGTGCATCCCCGTCAGCAGGCATTTCGGGACTCTGATCCAGTGAGGACAGCCAGGAGACGAACCCACGCAGGCTGGGCCCTAGGCCCTGGGGCAACTCGGACAGGTAGACATCCACCTGGTCCAGCAGGGCCTGGATGCCAGCCTTGGCCTGGCTGGGCTCCAGAGGCCGTTCAGGATTGGCCAGGGTACGGGCCAGCACCAGGTCCACGTCCAGATCCAGGGCACGGATGGCAGCGATGACCACCTGGCGCAGGGGGGCCGAGGACTCGGCCTGGACCTGGCAGATGACCCGGGCAGCCTCAGCGGCCAGGACCTGCCCCCTGGCGGAGAGCAGTGAGCTCTTCAAGAGGTCTGGCAGGTCGTCGCGCAGAAGCAGATCCACCAGGAAGACATCATTGGGGACCTGGTCACGGTAACGATGCAAATCCTCGCGACGGCGGCGCGGATCGGGGTCGGACTCGACCAGACCGGCCCGGACAAGAGCCCGGTATTGGCTGTCCTCATTGACCTTGGCGGCCAGGGAGGCCAGAGCGCTCAGATCGGCCGCGTCCATGCCGAACCGGGCCGAGGCCAACAGACGCATCAGGGAATCGCTGTCGGTGTGGTCGCAGACTAGAGAGAGCAGGGCTCTAAGGTCCATAACCTCGGGCCGGTCAAAGAGGGAGGAGTACCCGACGACCTGGCAGCTCAGCCCTGCAGCCTCCATGGCCTCGCGGTACCTGGGCAGGGCAGCCTTGGAGCGGAAGAGAACGGCCACGTGCGGCGCATCACCCTGATTGCCATAGAGATCGCGTGCTCTGAGGGCGAACCTGACCACGCCATCGATCTCCTGGCCGCCGGTGCTGTAGCCCAAGAGGCCCACGGTGCCCGGGTCGGCGTCCTCACGGGGACGGAGCCTGGCCACGTCCACCTCGCGCAGTTCCGCTTCCGACCGGCTCCCCTGGCCCCGATGGCGCAGGGGGACGGTCAGCTGGTTGGCGGCCCTGAGCACCCAGTTGGAGTTGCGGAAGGTGCGCGACAGGGTCAGCGGATCCTGGTCCTGCGAGCGCCCAAAGGCGGTCACACCAGACATGGGACCACTGCCGGAGGCGGGTCGGTCGGCCAACATGCCGAACTGAGCCTGGAAGGTACGGAAGGCCCCAGGACTGGCTCCGCGCCAAGCATAGATGGACTGGAAGGGGTCGCCCACGGCTGTCACAGCCGACCTGCCAGGAGCCTGATCCGCGCTCCTCTGATCCTCCTGCCGATTCTGCGGATGGAAGATGGCCGCCAGAAGCAGGGCCTGGGTGGTGGAGGTATCCTGGTATTCGTCCAGAAAAACGTGACTGTAGCGGCGTCGCAGCTGGGCACTGATGGAGGGGAAACGGTCGACCAGCTGAAAGGCGGCCAGGGTGAAGTCGCCGAACTCGGCCATGTTGGCCTGGCGCTTGGCCCTCTGGTAGTCCTGGACCAGGGTCAGCAGCTTCTCGCGTGTCAGAACCGCCCGTCGCATGGCATTTACCCGATAGAGGCGAATGCTCTGCCGCTTATCTTGGAAGTCCTTGATTTTGCCCTGATAGTGCTCGTCGGTCTCCTTCTTGGTTCGCTTGGGCGGCGTCTGGCTGACCCTGGGCTCATCATCCGGCACAGGCTGGTCGCCGATCAACTGGTCCGCACGATCCACAAAGGCGCGGTCCCAGGCGCGGATCCGCTCCACAGCCTGGTCGAAATCCGGGCAGTCGCTGCTGATCATTGAGGTGGTCACCGCCCCGGTCAGCCCCAGGACCCGGTTGACGGTGGTCGAGAAGGTCGCGGAGCCCAGGTCGTCGGAGTCTCCATCCTGTGCCGATGAACCGGCAGGAAAGATCAGATCCAGATGGTCGGCGACCACCTGAGAGGCCAGCTGGTAGGCCCCGGCCGAACTCAGGGGACGGGTGTCCTGGTCCATGCCCACCAGCAGGCCGTACTGGCGCACGATGGACTGAAAGAAGGCGTCATAGGTAGACACAGTCGGCTTCAGGAAGTTGCGTTCGGGGTCCACGCCCGAGGTGCCTCTGCCTTGGTCGCGTCGGATGACCGCCGCCCCAACCCTGGACTGGAGCTCGGAGGCGGCCTTGCGGGTGAAGGTCAACCCCAGAATCTGCTCTGAGGGCACTCCCCGACGGATCAGGGCGATGATTCGGCTGGTCATGGTCATGGTCTTGCCCGAGCCGGCACCGGCCACCACCAGAAGATCCTCGTTGACATCCGCATCGACGATGGCGGACTGTTCGGCAGTCTGCTTCATTCCTGATCCTCCAGTAGATTGGGCGCCACCAGTTGCCATGCCTGACATTCCTGGCCATTGCCGGCCCGACGGCAACGGGCAGGGTCGAAGACCGCGTCATCCTGGCCAGCCGTCAGCTTGACCCCGGCAGCGAAGAAGACCCTGGCTATCATGGTCAGCCCCCATACAGCCTGGGAGGAGACCCGGGCGGCTTGGACCATGGCCCACAGGTCCGCATCCACCCCAGGTGGAACCTGATCAGGCAGGTCCGCAGGCTCGGCCTTGGACTTGAGCGGGGAAGGCATGCCGGTTCTGGGCTGAGCAATAGTGACCAGCCTGTCACGCTCGAACAGTGGCGGCTGGTAGGCCATCTCCTCCCGGCGCAGCCCCGTTTGCGCATCCTTGGGCGGGGCCTGCAGCTGCAAGAGCAGGGACTGGCTCAGCTTCATCCCCTCGGTCCTCTCCAGGTCGGGGGCCTGCGGGAGGCTCCAGGCGGCAGCCGCCTCCGGACTGCTGCCGGACGTGGGCGGGAAAGCCAGTCCCAGCTGATAGCAGATCAGCTGTAGGTCGTTGAAGAGCTGCCCCTGGGTATAGGGGACTCTACCGGTCTTGTAGTCCACCAGCCGCAGACGGATGCCCTCGGGCAGGGACCTGACCTCCAGACGGTCGATACGGCCGGTCAGCCTGACCGTCGTCCTGGCATCCAGGGCTGCAGGGAAGCCGTCAACCAGGCCGGACATCAGGGCAAAGAGCCCGTCAGCATCCAAGGGCCTGTCAGGGAAGGTGGCCTTCCAAAGAGGGACCAGGTCCTCCACGGACAGGCTGACGTCGAAGGAACGCTCGCTCTGTACACCCAGCAGGTCGCCGACCGGGACCGGACTCTTGCCCCCCAAGCCGTATTCGGAATCCGAGGAGCGAACGAAATAAGAGGCCAGGTTGTCCAGGATGGACTCCACCCGGCTGCTGCGGCCGCGTTGGTCATAGAGTTCGTCGGGGGCCCGCAGGCGCTGTTCCTGAGGAGCCAGCTCCTGGTATATGTCCAGAAGCGCATCCCGCACCTGCTGCTGGCGAGCGTCCGGATCACCCTGGCCGGGACGATCCAGACCCTGGGCTGTGCCCTCGCTGGCCACCTTGTGGATCAGGGAGCCGAACTCGGTGGGCACCCTGGAGGGAGATGGGCCGGAGAACTGGTCTCCCAAAGCCCACTCCAGGGGGCAGTTCCAGATGGCATCGACCGCCGACGGCGAAAGGAGAACCACCTGGCGGCCGGACTGGTACTCATGGCGATGGTCACGGCGGTTGTCACGGTCGTGGGTTCGGCCTGCCTGTGTAGCTTGATTGAAGGAAGTAGACGAGGGCTGGGAAGCAGGATCCCATTCAACAACCGATGCGACACCTGAGGCTGCTGTCACGGCCCTTGACTCAGCGGCCTGCTCAACCGAAATCCCTCTATCCGGGACATGCTCATCCAGGGCTTGTCCAACCGTAGCTTGCTCGTCTGGGGCATGCCGGTCCGAAGCCGGCCCAACCGTGGACTGTCCGTCTGGAACATGCTGATTCAATGCCGACTGGTCATAGAGGAAGGGCCAATGCCTGGGATCGGCCGAATCCTGGCCCTGGTCGGCCAGCAACCGCAGGGTCTGCACGGCATCGTCCGCTCGGTCACGGTCGATCTGGTCCTGCGGAAGCAACGCCTGGACAGCCAGGATGGACCGGGCGGCCGCAGTCAGGCCCCTGGGAGACACCTCCAGCCCTCCGTAGCGCTCACTGCCGCCTGAGCCAGCGCCGACCATGCTGAACTCCGCCTGGCTCATATCGGCGGTGCGTGGATAGCGTTCGGGCAGATAGCCGTAAAGGAAGTCCGATGGAACCAGGTCATCGTTCCAGACCGCGCTGATGCGCACATGGGTCCGCGCCCGGGTCAGCGCCTCCAGAAAACCCTTCTTCTCGGCGTAGAGGATGGAGCGCAAGGCCGGATCGTGGCTGAGCGTGTCTGCCAAGGGGTCGCCGATGCGGTCATGCAGAACCAGGTCGGCCAGCTCTTCGGCCCCGAACATGGTGTCGCGGGGAATCAGGTTGGGCCAGACCCCGTCCTGAACGGCGGGCAGCCAGACCAAGGGCCAGTCAGTGGCCAAGGCGGCAGCGCCGGCAGGCGTCGTCAGAGTGACGGCATGCTCAATGGGCCCGATCCGCGCCAAGGAGTCGGCCTCGATTTGCATGGTGCGCACCTGGTCCATGAAGGCCTCAACCGTGGGGAAACGACGGGAGCCAGCAGCGTACTGGAAGAGCCGCATGAGCGCGTCCAGACGGTCGTTGGCCTCCTCCCCCTCCTGGGTGGCCATCAGGGCTCTTCGCTGCCAGTCATCGGCCAGGTCCAGGCTCCGCCAGGCCTCCCAGAGCACATATTGGGGCTGACGGTCCTCCAGGGCGCTGATGCGGTTGGCAGTCAGTCGCAGAACCTGCAGGGCCTTGTCCAGAACTTGAACGTCAGGATCCTCCCGGCGACCTCCGGCGATGGCGGTCATGGCCTCCAGGATGATTCCCGAGGATCGGCCATCCGGATCCAGAACCAGCAGGGTCTCCAGGGCCTGAACAGACAAAATGGCTGGCCGTTGGGCATCCCGATCGCCCAGATCCACTGGCTGGTCGGGGGCCAAAGCAGTCGAAAAGAGATCTGACCCGCCCCTTTCCTGGGAGGAATCATGCCTGGTCAGCAGGGAATCGTCGACGCTGATGCCGGATGAACGGTCCCGCTCAGCACGCCGCTGGGCCAGGTCCTCGACCCAATTCCGCCAGGCCTGTCCCAGGAGAGGCAGGTCGTCCAAGGAGCCCGATGAGTCCGCCCCGCTCCCCTGCTGACCGGACAAGGGGGCCAGGGCGGCCATGGTCTCCATGATGGACTCCAGGCGCTCCATTCTGACGGGACGCTCTGCACGAGCGGCAGTAGCAGGAACACGGAAGAGCGGTCCGGCCATCAGGGTGCGCAGGCGCGAACGGATCCAGGCGGCCACCTGGGCAGGGTCGTCCGGGGCGCTGCCGATGGTGTCAGGGGCCAGTACCGACTGGGCCAGCTCGACCAGGGCAAAGAGACCCTGGATGGCAGGCTCCTGGCTGAGCGGACGGGTCACTGAGGAGAAGCGCACCGGCACACCTTGGACGCGCAGCTTGCGGCCCAGGGTGCGCAGGGTTGTGTTGTCGTGAGCGATGACGGCCATGTCGTTCCAGTCACGCTTGTTGGCCAGGAACTCATGCTTAATCTGCCAGACCAGATCGTCGTCCTCCTGGTCGGGGGTATGGAAGAGCCTGGTCTGCACGCTGCCGTCACTGATAAGACTGTTGTCGGCAGTCAGGGGTGCCACCGGTCCGGCGCCGGGCCAGGCGGGCAGCTTGCCCGGTCTGTCAGGCAGGGGGGTGTCGCTCTCCTCAACCCCGGCGATGCCCAGGCTGACCCTGGCAGCCACCAGATCGGCGTAGGAACCTGGAGCCGCCGAATCGGAACCTTGGACGCTTTCGGTATGTTCTGCGGCCGCTTCAGGAACCACCATCCTTCGGGGTTTCAGGGTCACTTCGGCGGCATCCAGGCAGGCGAAGTCCTGAGCCAGAAGGGGGGCAGCGGCGCCTGGCATGGGCTTGGACAGGACGGTCAGGCGAGTGGCCAGAAATTCCGGATAGGAGCCGCGGAAGGACTGGACCGACTGGTCGGGATTGCCCACCAGAAGAAGTCGGCAGCCGGCCTGACTCAATCCCTGCAGCAGGCCCATCCCGGCCAGGGTGATGTCCTGCCAGTCGTCCACGACCAGCAGGTCAGGCAGATCGTCATCAGCCAGCCCATCCAGGCTGCGAGAGGCTTCGAGCATAAGCATGGAGGGGTCCAGACGGAACTCGTCCGGATAGCTCTCGGTAATGCTCTGGCGGTATTCATCTTCCAGGGCGAGGGCCAGCCTCCACTGCAGGCCCAGCCGGTCGCGGCGATCAGGGTCCATGGGCTGGACGGCCAGAGCATCCAGAAGCTGGTCCCGGTCCCCTTTGTCAAGGCCCAATTCCGTCATGCGGGCGAACATGTCCCGCAGCTGGGCGATGAACCTGTCGGCGACCCCTACGACTCGTCCCTGTCCGTCGCCGACCAGAACGGAGGACCAGCCCGCCCCGTTGCGAAAGTAGCGCTCCAGAAGTCGGCAGACCGCGCAGTCGTCACCGGCCTGGACATGCTCCAGATGGACGGTCATGACCTGCCTGAGCAGGGCATCCTCTTCAGCGCCGTTGAGCAGTCTGGGCAAGAGCGGATCGTGACCCCCTCGGGCCAGCCGAGACCTCGTCAGCAGACGAAAAGCCAGGGCCTGCAGTGTGCCCACAGGTCGGGTGCGGTCGGACCTGCCCCGCTCCAGAATGACCTGGCGGCTGACCTGGTCGGCCGCGGTACGACCTGATACAGCCATGCTGGCGCCGTCGCCGAAGCGTTCCATGCCTGTCAGGAGGGCACGAGTAGCCAACGTGGTCTTGCCGCTGCGGGGAGGACCAGCCACCACCAGGGCCCGGGTGGACCGATCCTCTTCGTTCTGGAGCCGATCGCCGATAAGGGCGCGGACCGGTTCCATGGCCTCTTGCGGATCCACCGGTGGCTGCTTGCTCATAGCTACAAGAATAGGGTCCGGCATGGTCCATCTGCAGGCCCTGGAACCCGCTGGTCCGGGACCGCCTGCAGGAGGCTCAAAGGAAGCCTGATCAGGAACGGCGTGCTGTTATCGTGGATAGCAGTCCTAGGAGGTGATGGCCCTTGCAGCAGAATGGTTCCCAGACCCAGCGGCCGGGTGCGGTTCCAGCCATGGACCAGGCTCCGGCGCTGCCCGGATTGCGGCCCCTTCGCCCCCTGGATCTTGGAGGCACCGCTGCCGTCTACCTGTATGAGCAGGAGGGGCTCAACCGACCTGTGGCAGTCAAGGTAGCCCTCCAAGGCAGCGTGGACCGGCAGACCCATCTGCTCTTTCTGCGGGAAGCCAAGGCACTGGCCAAGCTCTCCACCCACCCCTGCATCCTGAGCATCCACCAGGCCCTGATCAGCGATGACGGACGGGATTGCCTGGTGCTCGAATACGCTCCGGGCGGCAGCTGCAAGACCATCATGCTCAAGGGGGGCATGGACCAGGAAGGCGTGCTGGACCTGGGAGTGCGCATGGCCTCGGCCCTCTGCTGCGCTCATGAACGGGGAATCCTGCACCGGGACGTCAAACCCAGCAACTTCCTGATCACCGACCAGGGCCTGCCCGTCCTGGCCGACTTCGGCATCTCCTCAGGCATCTATGGAAGCGAACGGGCCGGCGGACTTTCCGTACCCTGGGCGGCCCCAGAGGTTCTGGCAAGCCGCTCGGGAGGATCCGAGGCCAGCGACATCTACTCCCTGGGTGCCTCGCTCTTCGGCATGCTGGCCGGCCGTTCCCCCTACGAGTACGCCTACCGGGCCCGGGATGAGAATCACCTGACGCAGCTGATCCTTACAGCGGAAACCCCGGTTCTGCATATGGGCGAGGCCTCCCCGATGCTGGCCGCCGTCCTGGAGAAGGCCATGGCCCATGACCGGGACGATCGCTACTACTCAGCACTGGAATTCGGTCGTGCCCTTCAGGAGGTCCAGCAGCAGCTCTACGGCCATGCGACACCCTTCATCGGCGAGGGAATCGACCCCTACCCCACGACGGATACACGCTCGCACGCCCAGACCGGAGCCATTGCAGGCCGAAGAGAAAATCGAACAGAAACCGGGGACTCCGGCCACTCTTGGACCGAGGCAGAGGCTGGTTCCCAACCGCGTCTGCGCCCAGGCAGGGAGGCGTCCGCTAACCATGAAGGCAGCCAGGCCAAGCGGTTTTTCAGCGGCCGCCGCCGTGTGATCCTGATGACACTGATTCTCGCTGCCGTCCTAGCTTTAGTCCTGGCCTGCGCCCTGGTTGTCGGCCTGCCGAACGGTTTCAGACGAGATTCACAGCAAACTACAGGTTCCTCCCAGACACAATCCCCACAGGTACAGTCCCCGGACCCGACGGATTCGAGCGACCCCCAGAATCTGCAGGAGGGACCGGTCCCCTCGCCCACCCAGGGTCAGGGCCGCTATCAGGGCACAACGGCCGTGTTCACTTGGACCAATCCCGACCCCAAACCGGCAGACAGCTATGTTTGGCATCCCCTGAACCAGGATGGCACCGGAGAGCGTGGACGCAGCGTGCAAACCCGACAGCCGACCGCCCGCATCGACAACCCACAGGGAAGCCAGACCTGCATCAGCGTCGCCCTGGTTCGAGCCGATCGGAGCATGTCCCAGGAACCGACCATCATCTGCGCTGTTCAGTGAACCCGCTGTGGATGAATTTGCACACTTGACCACCCCGACTTTCATAGAGCGCCAAGACCCTGCAAACCGGTTAAAATCAGTCGTCAGAGAAAGCAATGACGGCGGTCCGGGACAAGTTAAAACGCAAAAACATAGGTCAGGCATCATGGCCTATGCGGCAGGACAAGAAAGGAACCCAGGGGATTATGGACTTGCAGGGACGATTCCTGCGGATGCGCCGGGCCGGGCTGCATCTGCGGCATGCTCTGGCCGTCCGCGCCAAGAGCCCTGCCGCCATCCTGGCCGTCACGCTGACGGCGCTGGTCCTGCTCATCCTGGGCGCCTTGTTCATGCATGGGGTGGACCGCCGTGCCGTTCAGGTGGACGACGGCAGCATCTGGATCACCTCCCAGAACGAGCGCAAGGTCGCCAGGTTCAAGCCCGACATAGGAGAAGCAGACGTGGCTCTGTCGACGGGCACCGACCACTTCGACCTAGCCCAGAGCGGATACGCGGTCATCCTAGGCCATGAGGGAGGCATGGCTCCCATAGCGGCCTCCACCGCCACCCTGGGGGACACTACCCGGTCGGATGCCAAGGTCCAGCGGATGATCAACGGGCCCACACTGGTCCTCTTCCAGGCTCGGACCGGCAAGGTCTGGGTGGGTCAGGCCACTTCGCCTGGGGATTTGGATCCGCAGCACCGAGACCCTGTGCTGACCCTGGGCTCTGGGGCCGCCGTCACAGTGGATGCCTCCGGAGCTGTTTACGCCTACCGGCCCTCGGACGGGGTTGTGCTAAGGATCGACGGACCGGACTCCCGGGCCCACCGTGAACTGGACTCCCTGACGGACCACGCTCCCGTCCGGGCCACTGCATTTAGCGTCATTGGCGGAAGACCCGTCCTTCTGGCGGGCAATCGGCTTTACTGGCCCCAGGGAACCACCCGGATACCGCACCGGGGAGACCTGCAGCTTCAGTCCACTCCAGTGGATATGGACCGCCAGGGACCTTGGGTAGGCCTGACCGATCAGGAAAGCGTCCACCTGGTTCAACTGGATCACCCACGCAATCAGATCGAGACCGTACGTACCGGCGGCAGCGGCCAACCAGCCCAGCCGGTCTCCTCGGGTGGATGCCTTTGGACGGCTTGGGCCTCCTCAGGGCGGAATTTCCTGCGACTATGCGCAACAGGGTCAGCCGCGCCCAAGGTCCAACCGCTGCCGAGTCCCACCACCCTGGAGGCCATCAGCCCCACCTCGGACCTGGTCTTCCGGGCCAACCACCGGAGGGTCATCCTCAACGACGTGCTGACTGGCGATGTCTGGAATCCCAAATCATCTACCAAGGTGATCCGGCCACAGTGGCAGACCATGGAGGTCAAACACACGGACAGCAACGATCAGCGTCAGGACTCGGCCGACAACCGCCAGCGATTCGCGGCCACCTGTCGATCAGAATCACAACCCATCCAGGCCGAGGACGACAGTTTGGGCATTCGGGCCGGATCCAGGACCCTGCTGGATCCCTTGCGCAACGATCGCCAGACTGACTGCTCGGTTCTGCGAATCGAGGATGCCCGCAGCTCGCAGGGGAATCTGCGCCTGACTCCGGTCATGAACGGCCGCTACCTGCAGGTGGATGCCAGCGACGCACCTGCCGGCCGGACCCGAATCAACTACTCGATCACCGACGGACGCGGCCAGGTCTCCTCGGCTGGCATCGACCTCAACATCGCCCCGGCCAAGATGGACCGAGGCAACCAGGCGCCGGTCCAGAACGATACCCCGCCTGAGTACGAGGTGGAGCGGGGCGCTACGACCACCGTCAACGCCCTGGTCGGCTTCGAAGATCCAGACGGGGACCCGCTGACCCTGGTCGGCGCCGAATCGGTCAACTCCGATCGGATATCCTTGTCCACCAGGGCTGACGGACAGCTGACCATGAGTGCTGGGTCAGCCACCTCCGGACGAGTGGCGGTCAAAGTCACTGTCTCGGACGGAGTCATGAGCGGTCAGGGACTCATATACTTCACCGTCAGGCCCGCCAACACCCTGGCCCCACTGGTCGATCCGGTCATTCGCCAGGCCACTCCCGGCCGAGAGGTCACCGTTGACCTCAGCAGGAGTGTACATGCCAATGCCGTTCAGCCCCTCCGCCTGGTCCAGGTCGACAAGCCCGATGGAATCCGGGTGGAGGTCAACGCTGAGAGCTTTTCCTTCAACGCCACCGCAGCTAACCCGGGCACCTATTATGTGCCCTACCGGGTGGCCCAGGGTGACCAGGAGACCCAAGGTCTGGTCAGGCTGGAGGTGGAACACGATCATGGCCGATCCGCACCGCCGGTACCCGTCAACGACGTGGCCCTGCTGAAGGCCGACCAGACCGCAATCGTTGATCCGCTGGACAATGATCTGGATCCCATGGGTGGCGTGCTGGCCCTGACGGATGTACGCGTGGATCCGAACTCCGGCATCAAGGTCGGCATCGTGGACCACCGACGGGTCTACCTATCCGCCAGGAAAATCCCCACACGTCCGCTGAGTATTGCCTATACGGTCGCCAACGCCGAAGGCAGCGCAAAGGGGACCATCGTCCTTCAGCCCCCTTCCTTGAGCAGGGCAGCCTCGGCACCCAAGGCCCAGAATCTGACGGTTGGGGTCCGCTCATCGGGCCTGGTCACGGTTTCAGTCATGGACAAGGTCGCCCATGCTGACGGGACCAGCGTCACCCTGGACCAGCAGCTGACTACGGATCAGCAGACTTTTACGGGCCTGGCCTTCGTGTCCGGGGATACGGTCAGGTATCAGGCCAGCGAGCGCACCGGGGACTTCCCGGCAACCTATACGGTCAGGGACGATCTGGGCAATACGGCCTCTGGCACCATTACCTTCAGGGTCCATGCCTCCGACCCCGCCAGCAAGCCCGCACCCACCCCCAAGGATCTACGGGCCCAGGTGGCTGCCGGAACCAAGGTGCGCATTCCCGTCCCGCTGACCGGCATCGACCCCGATGGAGACTGCGACACCTTGTCAGGCTTGGGCAACCAGGCGCCAAAGCTGGGCAGGATTGTCAAAGCCGGAGCCGACTACTTGATCTACGAGGCCTATCCTGATTCGCACGGCACCGACGAGTTCACCTACGCTGTGGAAGACTGGGTTGGGCAGCGCGCCCAGGCGCGCGTCCGCATCGGCGTCTTCACCGACTCGTCAGTGGCCGGGGTCTTCGCCCGGGACGACAGGGTCAGGCTACGGCCTGGAACCGTTGCCGATGTGCCGGTCCTGCTCAACGACATCGCCGGGGATGACGATCCCCTGAGCCTGGACTCCCACCTGGAGCTCCAGGGCTTGGACCGGGCCAGCGTAGAGGACGGCATGATCCAGCTGACCGCCCCTTCGCAGCCAGGCACCTCCTATCTGGTCTACCGGACACACAACCGAGCAGGACTGAGTGATCAGGCCACCCTGACCGTGGTCTCGGATCCCCAAGCCCCTATACAGCCGCCCATAGCGCAGGATTACCAGGTGGCTCCGGAGGACACGGTGGACAAGCGCAGCGTGGAAGTTAATCTGGCCGACTCCATCAGCAATCCATCCGGCACCCTCGATGACCTGCACCTTGGGATACATCCCAGTGCCCGTGCCCATGCCAAAATCGTAGGCGAAGCCGGCTCCACCAAGTTGGTCATCGACCTGACCGACCAGGCCAGAGCCGTGCCCTACACCGTGACCAACACCCGGTACAAGATCACTTCTATGGCCTTTGTGAAGGTCCCCGCCTATGGGGTGTTCCCACCGGTGCTAAGACCCCGGGCTCCGGCCCTCAAAGTGCAGGCTGGGCAGAGCATCACCATCGACATCGCCGACCAGGTCAGAGTGGGTGCAGGCAAGACCGCGCAGATCGCCTCGCGGCAGTCTGTCTCGGCCACCAAGTCCGACGGATCCGATCCCTATGTGGACGAACACACCCTGAGGTTCACCGCAGCCAAGGATTATGCCGGTCCTGCCTCACTGACCTTTGCCGTCCGTGACGGGGATCCAAGCGGCCGGGCCATCGTCAACGAGTCGGTGCTCACCCTGCCCATCACCGTGGTAGGCGGCAAAGCATCACCGCCGATCCTTACGGCACCGGTCATCGATCTGGTGGCTGGGGAACCGGCGCAGACCATCTCCCTGCCCGCCATGACCCGCTGGCCCCAGGGAAGCGATCCGGCCGACAGCACCTTCTCCTCTGGGGACCCTCAGGGGCCGATTCATGCCAAGCTGAGTCCTCGGGGCCAGCTGAAAGTGGCCGCCGACAAGACCGCAACACCGGGCACCAAGGCCAGCCTGCCGGTGGCCATCACCAGTCAATCCGGCGATGTGCACACGGTCCTGGCCTTCCGCATCATCGCCACCACTCGACCTCTGGCTTCGGTCCCCTCGCGCCAGGTGGGGCTCAAGGCTGGACAGAGCCTGGAGCTGAACCTCTTCGAGGGTGCCCTCAACCCCTTCCCCGACACTCCGCTGCGCCTGGTCGGTCTGGTCAGCGATGACACCTCACGTCTGACAGCCACCAACCTGGGCGACGGAAAGATCACCATCAAAGCCGATCGCGACATCGGCGCCTCTACCAACACCATTATGGCCACGGTAGAGGATGGCAGCCAGGATCCGGGACGCCGGGTCAGCGCCACCATCACCGTGGGCATCATCGACCGCCCGCAGGCCCCCAGAATGCTGTCGGGCGCTGCTCAAGCAGGCGACGGAACAGTTCTCCTGGCCTGGGAGCCAGGCGCAGCCAACGGCAGCCCGGTGGACGAGTACCGGGTCTCCTACTCCTCATCGGCAGGCTCGGGGCAACACTCCTGCGGCACTGCTGCCACCTGCCGAATCGACGGGCTGGCCAACGGTCATGACTATTCCTTCACCGTTCAAGCCCACAACCAGGTAGGATGGTCCCCCGCCTCCTCGCCGGCCGCAGCCAGACCGGACGCGCTTCCCGGAGGCGTGCAGGCACTGACCGTGGATGGCGGCAGCAAGGAAACCTTGACCGTCACCTGGCGCCCGCCGGAGAATCACGGCTCGCCCATCCAGGGATATATGGTCCACGGCGAAGGTCCCGGCTGCGGTTCGCCACGATGGCGCGCACCCACCTCCACCAAGGCGGTCTTCGACGTAGGCCATGACGAAGCAGGAGGCATCTGCACAGTGAGCGTGACCCCAATTGATATGACCGGCTCGGGGCCCGAGGTCTCAGCCTCGGGCTCTACCTGGTCGCATCCGGATCCTCCCGCGTTCCTAGCCATTGAGTATCTGAGAAACAGTCGAGCCAAGCTGGTCCTGGCCCCCGGGGTCGAACACGGTCGACCTTGCGCAGACATCCAGGTGGGCATTGATGGCCTTGACCCTGACAAGGCCTCCTGGACCCTGCCCTGCAATCAGCCGGAAGTGAGTGAAGTCATCACCCTTCCCGCGCAATCTGCCAAGCCGGGCACCACCCTGAACTTCTGGGCGGTCGCTCGCATCCAGGGGGTAGGTTCCGAAGGCCACTCGCCCGTCGCCACCAAGAATTTGACCCTGCCCAAAGAGGCCGACAAGCCGCGCAATAAGACTCTCGCTCGTCAGGGGTCCTCTCAGCAGAAAAGGATGAACGATCATGGATGAACGAAACGCGCAGGAACCCCTCCAGCAGGACGGCACCATCCCGGATGACGCGACCAGAAGGAACAACCCCAAGTCCGCGCATAAGACGAACAGCGAAGGCCGCCAGACCCCTGCCGACCGATTGGATGTACTGAAGCGACAGCGCCAGGCCCTCATGGCAGGTCTGAGCCAGAAAGAATCCGCTTCGGCGGCGAGTGATGACCGGACCCTGCCCGGCCGCATCCCCGTGGCTGCCAAGCAAGGAACGAACCAGGAGTCCGGGGCGGAATCCGTCCCATCGGACAGCACCATGGTGGAAGACGTGACCGTCCGCGGCCGCCAGATGGTCCATGACCGGTTCGCCCGGTCCTCATCAGATACTGCACCTGACATCGTCAACCTCACCAATGAGTCCCGTCACCCCCGGCTGGAGCGAACCTCGGACCCCACTTACGAAGTCGGGACTAACGAACCTGGGGATGAGGAAAATACCAGGAAGGACCGATACTCTGCCTTCGAATCAGAGGATCAGGCAGTAGAGACCAAGCAGCAGAGGCGATCAAAACAGGCCGGAAGCAGCAGCCAGGCCGCAGTGGATGTATCTACCTTCGCCAGCCTCTTCCGCTCAATCGTCGACAACGTCGGCCAGGCGGTGCTGGGCAAGGAGGAAACCATCACCCTGTGTGTTACCGCCCTGATTGCAGGGGGCCATGTGCTCCTGGAAGACAATCCGGGCACCGGCAAGACCCAGCTGTCACGCGCTCTGGCTGCCTCCATCGCCGTGGACTGCAAGCGGATCCAGTTCACCCCCGACCTGCTGCCCTCCGATCTGCTGGGCGTGACCTTCTATGACCAGTCCCAAGGACGATTCTCCTTCCGGCCCGGTCCAGTCTTCGCATCCCTGGTTCTGGCCGATGAAATCAACAGAGCATCCCCCAAAACCCAATCGGCCCTGCTGGAGGTCATGGAGGAAGGCCGGGTAACTGTAGATGGCCGCACCTACCGTCTCCCCCTGCCGTTCATGGTTATAGCCACCCAGAATCCCATCGAGCAGCTGGGCACCTATGCCCTGCCCGAGGCACAGATGGATCGCTTTCTAATCCGCACCTCTCTAGGGGCACCGGGGCACGATGCCAGCATGCGCATCCTTGAAGAGGCCGACATCCGCGACCGGGCCGGCCTGGTCGAACCGGTGGTCGACGCCGCCCAGGTAGGAGCCATGGCCGCCTGTGCCTCCAAGGTCTTCTGTGATCCGTCCATCATGGAGTATGTCATCCACATCATCGAAGCCACACGGCACAGCCCCGCCATCCGGGTGGGCTCATCCATCAGAGGCGGACTGGCCTTGGTCCGTTGCGCCAGAATCCGGGCCTGCGCCGAGGGCCGCGACTACGTGATCCCTGACGATGTTAAACAACTGGTCGATCCCATCCTGGCCCACCGACTGATCCTGACGGCCCAGAGCAAGCTGGCGGACATGGATGAACACCAGGCGCTGGCCGAAGCCCTGGCCAAGGTCCCCGTCCCCACAGGAGAGCAGTGAGCCATGACCGCCTTCGCCCGCCGACCTGCCCCGGAGGCAAGACCGGCATCCTCGGCCGGATCCAGACAGGACATACGAGCCCAGACAGCTGACCTTTGGCAGTCGGTCACTGCCCTGGGCCGGGCTATGGCCTTGGCCGCACTCGTTTGTGCTCTGGCCTTCGTCCCGACTGGCTGGCGTGAACTGCTTGCGGGTGTTCTGCTGGGCGTAGGCATGCTGCTGCTGGGGCTACTGATGAGCCTGGGCAATCTGTCCTGTAGCGCTGAAACGAGTCTGGACCAGGGACATCTGGAGGTGGGTGGCCAGGCCGAGCTGGTCCTGGTTCTGACCAACCCGGGCAACCGCTCCACCCGCCGCGGCCGAATCGGTCTGGCTCTAGGCCAGGCAGCCGTCATGGCGCCTTTGCCTGCCCTGGCTCCCGGCCAGAGTCATCAGATCCGCTTGAAGCTGGAAGCCAGGTCCCGTGGCGTGATTGACCTGGGCCCGGTGACCATGGAGGCCGGGGATCCGCTGGGACTCATCCGCCGCCGTCGAATCCTGGCAGGCGCCCGAAAACTCTATATCCATCCCCGCACGGTTGCCTTGCCGCCCCTTGAAGCCGGACTTGAACGCGACCTGGAGGGGGATCCTGGTCCGGGCATTGTCGACGACGACCTGGAATTCCATGCCCTGCGTCCCTATGCTCCGGGCGATGACATGAAGCGGGTCCACTGGCTGTCCACTGCCCGGGCCGGCACCCTGATGGTCCGCCAGTATGAGCCCACCCTGCGTACTAGGACCGAACTGATCCTGGACGGCCAGGCCGCCTCCTACCGGAACGCGGATGAGTTCGAGCTGGCAGTTGAAATCTACGCCTCCTTGGGCTGCCAATGCCTGCTTGATGGCCGTCGGTTACAAGCGCTGGCCCCGGAACCTGATGATTCCGATGCCCATGGAACCACCCTGCCCACGGAAGATCCCCGCAGTTTTCTGGACGCCTGCAGTGCCATCCACCCCCGCCAAGGCGGCTATGACTCACTTGACCGGGCTGATGCTTCCGAGCGGACCAGCCTGACCATTCTGGTAACCGGTTCGATGGGCGACCGCCAACCCTCAGCGCTGATGGGCGAATCGGCTCAGAGCGCCTCCCCGGTCATGCTGCTGGCTGCCGACCTGGATGCTCATCCAAGCCTGCAGGCACAACCGGGCCTGGTCAACGCCGTTTTGGGTAGTATTCGGGACCTCCCCATCCTCTTGGAGAACCAGCCATGAGCACATCATCAGCATCATGGATGGAGCAAGCCCAGAGGGAGCCGATTCGTCTGATCGACCGGACTGATCTGCAATCCACAGTCGACCCCACCTGGCGCCGCTCCCCTATCATTCTGGTCGCCGCACTGGTTCCGCTCGATCTGATGGCCGGACTGCAGCTGTTGCCGGTCTACGGCAGCCTGTCCTTCTGGCTGACAGTGGGAGCCATAGCCTGCTTGGCCGGACTACTGATCGCCATGCTCCCCCACCGCAGTATTGCCACAGCCCTCCTCCAACCTCTGCTGCTGATTGCGGGCCAGTTCCTGCTGGGCCCCATCTTCGCTCTGAACGGCACAACACTGGCCCACGTCCTGCCCACCTGGGCAACCCTGGCACAAGGGTGGTCCGCTACCTTCGGTGCTTTCAAGACCCTGGCAGCCATCGACCCACCCCTTGGCCAGGAAGCCGGCGGATTGATGGCCCTGTGGACGCTGATGCTCTGGACCTGCTATCTGGCGGTGCTGCTGGCCCGCCATGGCCTGGGCCGCAATCTGGGACGGCCGACACACCCAGCGGCCGTCCTGGCAGCCACCTTGCCCATCCTGGCCACCATGATTGTGTCAGCAGCCCTAGGCACCAGCAGAGGCCTCTATCCGGCATTGACGGGCGGCATCCTCTGGCTGCTTCTGCTGATTTGGAGCGCAAGTGGACTGGGTCTGCTGCGTCTACAAGGACTCGCATCCACTCTCCTGACCCTGGCCCTAGCAGCCGGAATGATTTTCTCCGCTGGAATCTTGCCTGCTCCGACCCGGCAGGTCATCCGCGACCATTATCAGCCGCCCATGGACCCCTACCAGTTCACCAGCCCCTTGAGCGACTACCGTGCCTATATCAAGCGACACCGCGACGATACCCTGGTCACGGTACGCAACCTGCCCGCCGGCACGCCGGTCCGGATGGCAGTCATGGACCGCTATGACGGCAAGGTCTGGAATCTGTCCGACTCCTCAGGCGCAGGAGCCGCCGACTACCGGCGCATCGGCGCCCAGATCCGCACAGAAAGGCAGCAGGAGAAGACCAAGGACGGCGAACAAACCGGACAGCCCTTTACCGCGACCTTTCTAATTCGGGAAGGATTCGACCACGCCTGGCTGCCCTCCGCCGGACAGGTCGGCAGCATCGATCCGGACCAGGACCTGCAACGGAAAGACCTCTACTTCAACAAGGCTACGGACACTGCTCTGACCGATCAGGCCCTACAGGCAGGAGCCAGCTATACAGTGCACGGCGTGGCCCAAAACCGACCCGCAACGCGTCGCATAGCCGACAGCGATCCGGGAGATGCGCAGGTGCCTCCCCTGTCGGATGCCCCTGAAAGCCTGCCCAAAGCGGCTGCCTCCATGACCTCCATGCAGGTGCGCGGCGGCGCTAGGGCACTGGCCATCGAGGAACGGCTACACAAGGAGGGATGGTTCTCCCATGGTCTGGCCGGCGACTATCCCTCGCCCTCCGGCCATGGTGACTATCGAATCAACCAGCTCCTGCAGGGCCAGGCCATGGTGGGCGACAGTGAACAATACGCCTCGGCCATGGCACTCCTGGCCAGGCAGATGGGTCTGCCATCCCGGGTGGTCTTGGGATTTCTGCCCAAGAACCATGACGGTTCCATCAGCCGAGCACGGACCAGGACCCAGGCGGACGGGAGCACCCGAATCGACTTCACGGGACGTGACGCCCAGGCCTGGGTGGAGGTCAATCTGAAGGGACTCGGATGGGTTCCCTTCTACCCCACACCGCCAGAGACCAGGACCCCGGACAAATCCCTGGACTCCACACCGCCCGATCCGCGCACCCTGGTCCGCCAGCCACCGCCCCCGCTGGCCGACCCTCCCCACGACGACCACACCACCCAGGGCAGGACCACCGTCGGCGGGCAGGAAGCATCCCCGCAGTCTTCACCCTCCTTCTGGAAACGGCACGGACCCTTGATAGCCAAAATGACGCTCTGGACCATGCCGGTTTGGCTGCCGACTCTCCTAATCCTGCTCCTACTGGCCGTCAAGGCCTCGCTGCGCAGACGGGCACGGTCGACGGGTGACCCAAAGACACGTATCCGCGCCGGCTGGCGACAGATCGGCAACCTGGGCAGGCAGACCGGTCTGTCCCTGGACGGCACCCGTAGCGAGCAAGCGGCTCTGATTGCCCAGACGCTTCTGACCGACCCCCCAGGGTCCTCGTCGGCCGGACTGCGCGGGGATCTGGATCGACTGCGCAGCATGGCCGATCAGGCCTCTTTCGACCGGCACCCCTCCGATGAACAGGAAGCCGAAGACTGCTGGCAGCTGGTGGACAAGCTCCGATCCGACATCCTGGCATCCCTGCCACGAACCCGACGCTGGCGCACCCTGCTTTCCCCCAGACACCTGCACTGACCCGCTCCTCATGACTGGACCCGCCATGACATCTCCTTCCTGCCCAGACAGTGATATCGCATGGAAGAGAGCGTGTTCTACGATCGAGCTTCAAGAATCAAGACCCTACCAACCCACTGATGCAGGGCTTACACGCAAAGTTATGGCCAACCAGCTGCGCCCATGGACAACAGGTGTAGACACGGTCACCGGACAGTCGTTGTTTGCCACTGTCCTCCGATAACCTGGACCGCAGAGGAAAACAAAACAAGGGCCTTTACGATCGCTGGGATTGTAAAGGCCCTCATCTTTTATCGCATGTCCTGCAACCGAATCCACGACTACCAGTTGCTCAGTTATTCAGACGCTCAGACGCTCCTGATTGGAATGCTAGTCCTGGCAGGAGGAGAATGTGGCATCGCCGGACTGCTGCGGTGGCTGCTGAGCTGAGTCGTTACCATCGAGTTCCAGAACCAGAAGACGCAGCGCTGGCGCCATCACCCCGGCAGGGTCCGGGACATGCCCGCTGGGAGGATCGATACCAGCATGGCATGGTAGGCATCCACATTGAACTCCTTGCTTGTTTGCGCGAACGCCTCAACCGACCGAGACCACTCCGGATGCCCAAAAGCACCAGTATCAACCTTGCTGAGTCTGAAAAGCAGGAACCAGTATCATCCGTGGAACCTTGTCATCACCGGCAAAGTACGGATAATCCTGTTGCCAGAGCACCTCTGTAGAACCGCGCGCTCCTCTGCGCGCACCAGCGCTGCATCCCCTATGGCCTGCAAAACCCCGGCATACAGGTCAGCGGCCATGCCAGGCATTTCGCCTCGTGGGGGTTTACCGCCAGCGTGCATGCTCCGGAAGCACGGTCACGCCTGACCCTGCACTTCGTCCTAGGCAATCCTTATCTTCGACAGCTGCTCTTGGGCAAAGCGAAGGAAACCGTCCGAACCCGCCATGGCATACTTCAGCAGGCGATCGAACTGGTCATCATCCATCCCGCCCTGGCAATTCACCACGAACAACGTGTGGAAGACCAGGCCTTTTTCGGAACTCTGCAAATAGGCAGCCGGCCCCTCATAGTACCGGTTCCAGGCATTGCAGCAATCCTCAAGCAAATCATGCTGGCCATTCGGATGACTGCCCTGCTCAGTCCCATGAACCACCAGATACTCATCATGCTCGCCACGTACACTGAAATCGAGCACAATATTCCCCCATAAACCGATCCAGGCCTGCTCATGATACTCGACACGGTATCCTTGGGCATCCAGCCACTGCCGTATTCTCTTCCCGTCAACCACGGTTTTCATCGGCTGTTCCATTTGTTCATGCCCCTCTTCCGTACGGTGCGTTCGGTATGCGTATGGGATCCGGGCACTGATCATTCACCCAAGCATAAAGATTCTGTATCAGATAGATGGAATCATCGAGACGCTGTCCCAGTACCTCATCCCGCTCGTCGCACATAATCTGCCCGACTCCCGCTATCCTGACGGCCTGGTTCTGCTCTAAGGAAGGTTCGGTGGCATAGGCCTTGAGATATCCAACTGATCGGTTCCATTCAGTACAGACATTCACCGCATCCCGATACCTGGCGGAGCTGAATCCCCGGCTCCACAGACTTGTGAAACCAATGGAATCCAGACTTTTGCTCATTACAAAAGTAATGCCGCAGTCGACCAACGGCACCAGTACAGGACCGCCGCTGGCATTGACGTACGAGGGTATCCCCCGCTGAGCGAGCAGTCGTATTATGCGGGCAATGGGAGTTGGAAGGCCTTGCAATAATTGCTCATCCACACTCATCCCAGCGGTTCCCTGGCCTTCCACATCCGCAGCAGTATCAGTCATCCCAGTCTCCTTATATAAATCCACCCGTGCAGGCTAGTCAGTCAAGGTCGGGTCGTACCCGACTGGTTCACTCCCGCCCCTATTGTCACGTTGTCGATTACTCCGTTGTCAATTGCCCCGTTGTCAAAGGACAGACGGCGATGACGGGAAGGCGTGCACATGATGACCAGCTGAATCACTATCGCCACGAGCAGCGGGATGACAGCCAAAAGCAAAGGACCGCCACCTATGGTCAACATTCGAGATTTCACCAGACCAATCGTGGCTATAACCATAAGACCGTACGGAATCAAAGTCAGCCATCCCGGCAGCAATAAATCATGCAGACGCCGCACCTCCAGAGCATACTCTGGCACCACCATGATCAGGTCAAAGACCAGGGAGATGAGAGCCCAGGATCCCCCGCCGCATACCTTACTCAGGCCCTGCTCTACAATTGATAGAACGATGAAGAACACCCATATCTCCTTGCGGCACGATCTCCCCCGCCCCCGGGCAAACAGGTAGAACGGCCGCTGCAGACATTCTCGAAATGTAGCGTCATACATGGGTTCGAAACCCTTCATCTCTGCCACACGAGGCGGTCTATTTTCGAACAAGGCAACAGCCACGGTCCCCTTCCTTCCATGCAACTCGAGCGGCCAGCCAGAACAGATTCCGCCGCAACCAACTTCATTGTCGACAACCAGCGTGGATTGCATTACGGCTGTAGATATCGTTTACGTAAGGCCTGAAGCCCAGTAAAGGCCTGGACGATTCCTTACCAGTAACGCCCTCATTGATCCTGTGCGGCGGTGCTGCCGCGTGCCAGGGCGGCCACCAGGGTCATCAGGTCGAAGATCAGCGCCCAAGCCGCCAGCCACTCGAAGGAGGCGTCACGGTCGTCGCCCGCACAATAGTCGATCGCCCACAGGTCCTGCAGAAACCACAAGGCACCCGTTGCTCCCACCGCCACGCACCAGGGCAGGCACGACAAAGGGGAACCCCCGAACAACAGGCACACCATCCACGACGGCACCACGCACGACGCAGCAGAAGCAGCCCACGCCGCCACACGGCCACGCACCAGATCCGACACAAACCGCAGCCAGGTTATCCCGGCCACCACCAGCACAGCCACCGACACGAACACCCAACGCATCACACCCGGATACGCGCCGGTAATCGCGCCGAACGCCACCCCCCAGCAGGGCATCAGCGGCATCGTCAGCGCCAGGCACCAGAACCCCGGACGCCCCCCACGGCTCTCGAACCGGCCCAAAAACCACCACATCGCAAAAACCGAAAACAGACCCACCAGAAGAAACAGGATGCAACGGTCGCGCACCCACTGCTCCTCCTGGTCGTACAGGAACGCCCAGCCCGGTACAAACCCCGCCAGGAAGGCCGCCCCGCACACCGCCAGCTTGCGCACCACGCCGGCACGGGAAAAGGCACGCTCCCCCGCAGGCGCATGACGCGCACACCCCGCCACCCGCGACATGACCGAAGACGCGCTCTGCAGCCAGGACCTCCCCACAGGAAGCCGCAAGGAACCAGAAACACTATCAGCCATCACACACCATCCTCCTGCTCAAAGCCCCCGAATCCGCCGCCTGACCCGCCAAGCCGTCGATTCCGGTCTTGCATCAGTGCCGTTCATGCAGGTCTCTTTCCATCCCGCATCGTCGAGGTTCACCCTTTCCTGTTACAGCAGAGGGGTCACTGTCCGTTCGGGTTCCCTGGATACTGTGCCGTACCAGTGCGACTCACACTGAGGCTTCCGTTATCGACAACTGGATGACGATGACGCGAGGGAACGCACATGATGGCCAGCCGGACTACTACAGCCAGAAGGAGGATGATGACCCCCAGGGGCGAAGGGGCGGACGGATCCAATCCTTCCAAGGTATCCGACACCATCGGACCGACAATAAGACCCACGCCCACCACCTCCAGCACATAGGGGACGAGCGCCAACCACCCCGACAAAGCTAGATCATGCAGACGCCGCACCATCAGGGCATACATAGGCACCAGCACCGCCAGGGAGAACAACCCCGGTATGACGGCCAAGAGACCCGAAGAGAACAAGCGGGTCAGGAAGGTGTCCAAGACCCAGACGAACGCGGCAAAAACCCATATCTCCTTGCGGCAGGAACGTCCCTTCCCTCTCGCATACAGGTAGAAGGGCCGTTGCATGCACTCCTGCATGGTCGCATCGTACATGGGCTCGTACCCCTTCATCACATCCACACGAGGCGGCCTCTTCGATAACAAGGCACTGGCCATAATCCTCACCTTCACTTTCTTCATAAACCCATCCCGACGGATTGTCGGGACGGAACATCCAATATCGACATCAACGCAAACACACCCATGGCGCAACCCACCGTCCGGCGTCACCGGCCGGCATCGTCGTCATCATTGGAGGTTCCCAGGAGGGAAGCGATCAGCAGGATCAGATCGAACACCAGTGCCCAGGCCGCCAACCACTCAAAAGCCGCATCACGATGCGTGCTCGCGCATTTCTCGATCGCCCACATGTCCAGCACGAACCACAAGGCGCCGACGATGCCCACCACGCAGCACCAGAACGAGGACGCGCCAGCCGACCCCGTCACCTTGGCCAGCATCCAGGACGGCACCACACACAACACCACCATCGCCGCCCACCACACGAACCCGTTGCGCACCAGCCGCATCACCACCGGAAATACCAACACCCCAACAGCCACCAACACAGCCACCGACACCAGAATCCACCGGATCACGCCACCGGAATAGCGGGCGCCAGAACCCAATATGATGCCGAACCCTGGAGCGCACGGAAGCGACAACATCACAAACCAGGGCCCCGGGCGCCCCTTCCCATCCTCATACCGCCCCAACAGGATCAGAACAGCAAATCCGGAAAGCACAGCAAGCAAAACAGCTTGACCTATCCGCATGCGGATCCAATCCTGGTCCTGGTCAAACAGGAGGAACCAGCCGCAGGCGAACCCGGCTAAATAGGTCATTCCGTACAGCACCGTCTTCCACAGGACCCCGCCCAGAGAGAACTCACGGGCACCAGGCCGCGCATGCGGGATGCTCCCCACCACACGCGACATGATCGACGACAGGACAAACGCATCAACCCGATCATCAACGCCATCCGACACCCCGCCGGCACCAACGCGCCCACCGGTCGACACAGACATCACCACCACTCACCCTTCGCCCTACACCTGCGCAAGCACGGAACCCAAAGAACCGGCTAACGGCGAGAAAGGCTTCAAATAACCAAGGCTCTCAGACACCGACGTCTTCCACCCGATACCGCCTTTATCTTGATTATAGACCTGACGCTTCAAGGCCTCGACCCCGTCTTTGACAACAGAGGAGGCGGACGGGTCCAGCCTGCCATCCGGCTTCAGCGGACGGGAGCACTCGAATCGACTTGACGGGACGTGATGCCCAGGCCTGGGTGGAGGTCAGTCTGAAGGGACTCGGATGGATCCCCTTCTACCCCACACCACCAGAGACCAAGACCCCGGACAAATCCCTGGACCCCACACCACCCGACCCACGCACCCTGGTCCGCCAGCCACCACCCCCGCTGGCCGACCCTCCCCACGACGACCACACCACCCAAGGCAGAACCACCGTCGGCAGGCAGGAAGCATCCCCCCAGTCTCCACCCTCCTCCTGGAAACAGCACGGACCCCTGATAACAAAAACGACACTCTGGACCATACCGGTCTGGCTACCCGCCCTCACGATCCTGCTCCTACTAGGCATCAAAACCCGGCTACGCAGACCTGCCTACATGACTGGACCCACAATGACATTTCCTTCCTGCTGAGATTTAGTCACCAAATAACCGTTATCTACAGCCATCGTCGTCACTGTCTGCCTGCAATCTTGACCACAAGAAAAACAAGATGAGGGCCCGTGCGATCGCTATGATCGTACGGGCCCTCATCCTTTATCACATATCCTGCAGCCGAATCCGCGAGGCCGGATCATCCGGCCCGAACAGATCTGCGGCTACTGGCCGTGCAGGCACTCACTGGTTGGAGTGCTGGTCCTCCGAAGAGGAGAAGGTGGCCGAACCAGGCTGCTGCGACGGCTTCTGATCGGAGTCACTGCCATCGGCGGCATCCGAGGATCCCGTGCCTGCGGCAGCCGTTTGATCGCCGGACTCAGCCGACGGATCCTGCACGTTGGGGGTGTCCAGATGGCTCTGGCCGCCCTGGTCGTTGAGGAAGTCGTCCGGGTTGAAGTCGTCGCCCAGCTTCAGGTCTCCGAAGTCGATGTTGGAGAAGTCCACATCGTTCAGGTCGGCATCGCTCAGGTCCACGTCGCCGCCACCCAGGCCGAAGTTGGGGTAGATGGTGTCGCGGATGGCCTTGTCGGGCTCCACGGTGGCGTTGCGGTACCTGGCCAGGCCGGTGCCGGCAGGGATCAGCTTGCCGATGATCACGTTCTCCTTGAGACCCTTCAGGTCGTCGACCTTCTGGTTCAGGGCGGCCTCGGTGAGCACGCGGGTCGTCTCCTGGAAGGAGGCGGCCGACAGCCAGGAGTCGGTGGCCAGGGAGGCCTTGGTGATGCCCATGAGTTCGGGACGTCCCGCGGCCGGCTTGCCTCCGGCCTTGACGGCCTTCATGTTGGCGGCCTTGAACTTGGCCTGGTCGACCAGCTCGCCGGGCAGCAGGTCGGTGTCCCCCGAATCGATGACCGTCACGCGGCGAAGCATCTGGTGGACGATGACCTCGATGTGCTTGTCGTGGATGTCCACGCCCTGGGAGCGGTAGACCGTGTGCACCTCGTTGACGATGTTCACCTGGGCGGCGCGCGGGCCGAGGATGCGCAGGATCTTCTTGGGATCCACGGAGCCCTCGATCAGCTGGGTGCCGGCCTCGACGTGCTGTCCGTCCTTGACCATCATGGGCGCACGGCGGGTGACCGGGTAGGTCAGCGCCTCCACAGAGGTGTCGTCCGGGGTCAGGGTCACCTGACGGCCGCGGTCGGTGTCCTCCACCTTGACGGTTCCGGGGAACTCCGCGATAGGAGCCTCGCCCTTGGGGGTGCGGGCCTCGAAGAGCTCGGTGACACGAGGAAGACCCTGGGTGATGTCGGAGGCCGAAGCCACACCGCCGGAGTGGAAGGAACGCAGTGTCAGCTGGGTGCCGGGCTCGCCGATGGACTGGGCGGCCACAATGCCCACGGCCTCGCCGACGTCCACCAGCTTGTTGGTGGCCAGGGACCAGCCGTAGCACTTGGCGCACACCCCGCGTGTGGACTCGCAGGTCAGGACCGAGCGGGCCTTGACCTCCTCCACACCGTGGGCGACCATGTCGCGCAGGACGTCCATGGACAGGGCGTCGCCGCGCTTGTAGAGCACGGTCTTGCCGTCCTTGGGGTCAATGACGTCAGCGGCCAGGAGCCTGGAGTAGGGTCCGCCGTCGGCGGCCTTGACCAGGACCAGGTTGCCCTGCTCGTCGCGCTCGGCCACCTTCATGGTCAGACCGCGCATGGTGCCGCAGTCCTCCTCGCGCACGATCACGTCCTGGGAGACGTCGACCAGACGACGGGTCAGGTAGCCCGACTCGGCGGTACGCAGTGCGGTGTCGGCCAGACCCTTGCGGGCGCCGTGTTGGGAGATGAAGTACTCCAGCACCGACAGGCCGTCGTGGTAGTTGGACTTGACCGGTCGAGGAATGATCTCGCCCTTGGGGTTGGCCACCAGGCCTCGCATACCGGCGATCTGGCGGATCTGCATCCAGTTGCCTCGTGCCCCGGACTGGACCATGATGTTCACGTTGTTGTCCGGAGTGAAGTGCTTCTGCATGGCATCAGCCACCTTGTCGGTGCACTCGGTCCACAGGTTGATCAGCTCCTGACGGCGCTCCTCGTCAGTCAGCAGACCCATGTCGTACTGGGAGTTGACCTTGGCGGCCTGCCCCTGGTACTCATTGACGATCTCGCCGCGCTCGGGCGGCACCACGATGTCGGAGAAGGCCATGGTCACGCCGGACCACTGGGCCCGGGTGAAGCCCAGATCCTTCAGGGCATCAAGGGTCGCCGCAACCTGTGCGGTCGAGTACCGAGTGGCGATGTCGTCCACGATGCCGGACAGCTTGCCCTTGGGCACCTGCTCGTTGATGAAGGGGTAGTCCACAGGCAACGTCCGGTTGAACAGGACCCGCCCGTAGTTTGTGGCGAAGAGCCTGGAGCCGTCCTTGAAGACCTCCTCCTTGACCACGTCAGGGCTGCCGGGCTCGGGGTCGATGACCTTGAGGTCGCCGGGCTTCCAGTCCTTGGGCATGACGAAGTCGGCGGGCACCCGCAGCAGGATCTTGGCCTGCATGTCGATCTCGCCCAGGTCCAGGGCCATCCGGGCCTCGGCCAGGCTGGAGAAGATCCGGCCCTGGCCCTTGGCGCCGTCAACCACGGTGGTCAGGTAATACAGACCCAGAATCATATCCTGGGAGGGCATGGTGACCGTGTGGCCGTCAGCGGGCTTGAGGATGTTGTCGGAGGCCAGCATGAGCGAACGTGCCTCGGCCTGGGCCTCTGCCGACAGAGGCAGGTGGACTGCCATCTGGTCGCCGTCAAAGTCGGCGTTGAAGGCCGCGCAGGCCAGCGGGGGCAGGTGGATGGCCTTGCCCTCGACCAGGATGGGCTCAAAGGCCTGGATGCCCAGACGGTGCAGCGTAGGCGCACGGTTGAGCAGGACGGGATGCTCGGAGATGACCTCCTCCAGCACGCCCCAGACTTCGGGATCGCCACGGTCGACCAGGCGCTTGGCGCTCTTCATGTTCTGCGCGTAGTTGAGGTCCACCAGCCGCTTGATGACGAAGGGCTTGAAGAGCTCCAGGGCCATGGGCTTGGGCAGGCCGCACTGGTGCATGCGCAGGGAGGGCCCGACCACAATCACGGAACGGCCGGAGTAGTCCACACGCTTGCCCAGCAGGTTCTGGCGGAAGCGGCCCTGCTTGCCCTTGAGCATGTCTGCCAGGGACTTCAGGGGACGGTTGGAGGCTCCGGTGACGGGACGCCCACGGCGGCCGTTGTCGAAGAGGGAGTCCACTGCCTCCTGGAGCATGCGCTTCTCATTGTTGAGCATGATCTCGGGGGCGCCCAGCTCGATCAGGCGCTTGAGCCTGTTGTTGCGGTTGATGACGCGCCGGTAGAGGTCGTTCAGGTCGGAGGTGGCGAAGCGGCCGCCGTCCAGCTGCACCATGGGGCGCAGGTCGGGCGGGATGACCGGGACGACATCCAAAACCATGGCCTCGGGCTTGTTGCCGGTGTTCAGGAAGGCGGAGACCACCTTGAGCCGCTTGAGGGCACGGGCCTTGCGCTGACCGGAGCCAGTGTCAATCTCGTGACGGAGCTCCTTGGCGGCACCCTCCAGGTCGAAGTCCTGCAGACGCTTCTTGATGGCCTCGGCGCCCATGCAGCCCTCGAAGTAGTCACCGTAGCGGTCCTGCATCTCCCGCCACAGATCAACGTCACCCTCCATGTCGCCGGGCTTCAGGGTCTTGAAGCGGTCGAAGACGGCGGTGATCCGCTGAATCTGGTCATCATAGCGCTTGCGGATGGCGGTCATGTCCCGCTCGGCTCCGTTGCGCAGACGGGCCTTCATTGAACTTTTGACCTCGTCGGTCTTCTCCAGCTCGGCCAGGTCCTCCTCCAGCTTCTTGGCGCGCTTGTCGATCTCCAGGTCGCGCTTCTTCTCCAGCTGGGAGATTTCATTGTCGAACTCGTCCTGCAGGTCGGGCAGGTCCTTGTGACGCTGCTCCTCATCCACCTTGGTGACCATGTAGGCCGCGAAGTAGATAACCTTCTCCAGGTCCTTGGGCGCGATGTCCAGCAGGTATCCCAGCCGGGAGGGCACGCCCTTGAAGAACCAGATGTGGGTGACGGGGGCGGCCAGCTCGATATGGCCCATACGCTCGCGGCGGACGCGGGAACGGGTGACCTCCACGCCGCAGCGCTCGCAGACGATCCCCTTGAAGCGCACGCGCTTGTACTTGCCGCAGGCGCACTCCCAGTCGCGGGTGGGTCCGAAGATCTGCTCGCCGAACAGGCCGTCCTTCTCGGGCTTCAAGGTACGGTAATTGATCGTTTCTGGCTTCTTGACCTCGCCATAGCTCCAGCCGCGGATGTCGTCGGCCGTGGCCAGTCCGATTCTCAGTTTGTCAAATGCATTGACGTCCAGCACTCTGTGTCCTGTCTCTGATCTTGTAACTGCTCTGAAGTTTGCCTCTTGGCGGGATGCCCGTCAGGCGGGCATCCCTGTGACTGGTGGTTCAGCGGTACTCCGGCTCGGGAGCGGACTGGTCGGCCTTGGCGGCGGCGTCCGGGCGGGCGCCGATGTTGAAGCCCAGGTCGTCGGAGGCGGCGCTGGGGTCGTCGTCCTCGTCCTTCATCTCGATCACGTTGCCTTCCGCGTTGAGCACCTCCACGTTCAAGGAGAGCGACTGCATCTCCTTGAGCAGCACCTTGAAGGATTCGGGGATGCCGGCCGCCGGCAGGTTCTCCCCGCGCACGATGGCTCCATAGGCCCGGACGCGGCCGTCCACGTCGTCGGACTTGGTGGTCATCATCTCGTGCAGGGTGTAGGCGGCGCCGTAGGCCTCCAGGGCCCAGACCTCCATCTCGCCGAAGCGCTGGCCGCCGAACTGGGCCTTGCCGCCCAGGGGCTGCTGGGTGATCATCGAGTAGGGGCCGGTGGACCGGGCGTGGATCTTGTCATCCACCAGGTGGTGGAGCTTGAGCATGTACATGTAGCCCACGGAGATCGGCTTGGTGAAGGGCTCGCCGGTGCGGCCGTCGTAAAGTACAGCCTTGCCGTCGTCGCCCACCAGGCGCTCGCCGTCACGGTTGGGTAGGGTGGTCTTGAGCAGGCCGTTCAGTGCATCCTCACGCACGCCGTCGAAGACCGGGGTGGCCACAGCAGTACCAGGCTCGGCCTTCTCGGCACCTGCCGGGATGTGCTTCTTCCACTCGGCCTCCAGGTCGGGATCCAGGCTGATGTCCCAGCCGGAGTGGGCGATCCACCCCAGGTGGAGCTCCAGGACCTGGCCCAGGTTCATACGGGAGGGCACGCCCAGCGGGTTGAGCATGATGTCGATGGGGGTGCCGTCGGCCATGAAGGGCATATCCTCTTCGGGCAGGATCCTCGAGATGACGCCCTTGTTGCCGTGGCGGCCCGAGAGCTTGTCGCCCTGGGTGATCTTGCGGTGCTGGGCGATGTAGACCCGGATCATCCGGTTGACGCCGTTGGGCAGCTCATCGCCGTCCTCCTCGGCATCCTCGCGGGTGACCTCCTTGACCTCGATGACCGTGCCGGTCTCGCCGTGGGGCACCCGCAGGCTGGTGTCGCGCACCTCGCGGCTCTTCTCGCCGAAAATAGCTCGCAGGAGCCGTTCCTCGGGGGTCAGCTCGGTCTCGCCCTTGGGGGTGACCTTGCCGACCAGGATGTCCCCGGCCTCGACCTCGGCGCCGATGCGGATGATGCCGCGCTCGTCCAGGTTGGCCACCGCATCCTCGCCCACGTTGGGCAGGTCCCGGGTGATCTCCTCGGCGCCCAGCTTGGTCTCGCGGGCGTCGGTCTCGTACTCCTCGATATGGATGGAGCTCAGGGTGTCGTCCTGGACCAGCCGCTGGGAGATGATGACGGCATCCTCGTAGTTGTAGCCGTTCCAAGGCATGAAGGCCACCAGGACGTTCTTGCCCAGGGCCATCTCGCCCTTCTCTGTGGCGGGGCCGTCAGCCAGGACCGTGCCGGCCTCGACCCGCTCCCCGTCCTTGATCAAGGGGACCTGGTTGTAGCAGGTGGTCTGGTTGGACCGCTGGAACTTGGCCAGCTTGTAGGAGGACTGGGTGCCGTCGTCATTCATGACGCGGATGATGTCTGCGGAGACATAGGTGACCACGCCCGGCTTCTCGGCCAGGATGACATCGCCGGAGTCGATGGCGGAGCGCCACTCGGAGCCGGTGCCCACCAGGGGCCGCTCGGACTTGACCAGGGGGACGGCCTGACGCTGCATGTTGGTGCCCATCAGCGCTCGGTGGCCCTCGTCGTGCTCCAGGAAGGGAATCAGGGAGGCACCCACCGAAACCATCTGCCGGGGGGAGACATCCATCAGGTCCACCTGGGAGACGGGCACATCCTTGGCCTCGGCCTCGGCGTCACGCACCAGGGCCTCGTCCTCGACGAAGTGTCCGGTCTCGTCGATCTCCTGGTTGGCCTGCGCGATGGTGTGCTCGGACTCCTGGTCGGCGGTCATGTAGACCACGTCGTCGGTCACCTGGCCATCAATGACCTTGCGGTAGGGGGTCTCGATGAAGCCGAAGGGGTTGACCCGGGCGAAGGTTGCCAGGGAGCCGATCAGACCGATGTTGGGGCCTTCAGGGGACTCGATGGGGCACATGCGTCCATAGTGGGAGGGGTGCACATCGCGCACCTCCATGGAGGCACGGTCGCGGGACAGGCCGCCGGGGCCCAGGGCCGAGAGACGACGCTTGTTGGTCACGCCGGCCAGCGGGTTGTTCTGATCCATGAACTGGCTCAGCTGGGAGGTTCCGAAGAACTCCTTGATGGTGGCGTTGACCGGGCGGATGTTGATCAGGGACTGCGGGGTGATGGCCTCCGCATCCTGGGTGGTCATCCTCTCGCGGACCACGCGCTCCATACGGCTCAGGCCGGTGCGCAGCTGGTTCTGGATCAGCTCGCCCACCTGACGGATGCGGCGGTTGCCGAAGTGGTCGATGTCGTCCACGTCCACCCGCAGCTCGATGTCCTGGCCATCGCGGCGGCCGGGGAAGGTCTGCCCGCCGGCATGCAGGGTCACCAGGTACTTCAGGGTGGCGATGATGTCCTCGGGATGCAGGCTGCGGTCGTTGAAGTCGGCCTCAAGCCCCAGCTTGCGGTTGATCTTGTAGCGGCCGACCCGGGCCAGGTCGTAGCGCTTGGTGTTGAAGTAGAAGGAATCCAGCAGGTTGCGGCCAGCCTCGGGCGAGGCGGTGTCCGCAGGCCGGATCTTCCTGTAGA
Organism: Bifidobacterium sp. M0404; assembly: GCF_016101415.1. Taxonomy (NCBI): domain Bacteria; kingdom Bacillati; phylum Actinomycetota; class Actinomycetes; order Bifidobacteriales; family Bifidobacteriaceae; genus Bifidobacterium; species Bifidobacterium sp. M0404. The sequence goes on from NZ_JACFQP010000005.1 coordinate 60,964, forward strand.
GGTCGGTCAGGGCCTCGTCCTGGGTCTCGATGGTCTCCTTCTCCAGGGCGTCCAGCACCAGCGGATAGCCCTTGAAGGCCTTGCGAATCTGCGGCTTGGTCATGCCGATGGCCATGAGGAAGACGATGGCGGACTGCTTGCGCTTGCGGTCCACGCGCACGCCCAGCACATCACGCTTGTCGATCTCGAACTCCAGCCATGCGCCCCTGCTGGGGATGATCTTGGCCCCGAAAATCTCCTTGTCGGAGTTGCGGTCCTGGGTGCGATCGAAGTATACGCCGGGAGAGCGGACCAGCTGGGAGACGATGACGCGCTCCGAGCCGCCGATGATGAAGGTTCCGTGGGGGGTCTGCAGCGGGAAGTCGCCCATGAAGACGGTCTGCGACTTAATCTCGCCGGTGTCCCCGTTCTCGAACTCGGCGTTCACATACAGGGGGGCGGAGTAGGTGTAGTCCTTCTCCTTGCACTCCTGGACCGTGTGCCGAGGCTCCTCGAAGTAGGGATCCGAGAAGGTCAGACTCATGGTCTGTGCGAAGTTCTCAATGGGAGAGATCTCCTGGAAAACCTCATCCAGGCCGGAGACGGGAGCCACGGTGTGTGTCCCATTGACCTGATCCTCTTCGACCCGCTTCTTCCAGCGGTCGTTGCCGACCAGCCAGTCGAAGCTATCGGTCTGCACGCCCAGGAGGTAGGGTACCTCGATGGGTTCGCGGATGGATCCGAAATTGACACGATCGGTGGCCTTGTGCAGTTTGATGTCGTGTTCGTCAGCGCGTGCCTGCGTGGCGGTGGTACTACTTACAGCTTTATTGGCAGCCAAAATGGACGTTCCTTATCGCTCGCCGTACTCGATCATTCCTGTTACCCAGGGAGATGCCGAACGGCCGCCATATGCCTATTCGCGGGCACCTCCTCGATGATGCATGCCCGCTATATGACATACCTCATGCAAAGTCAAAACTATAGCAGACAAGAACCATGGACGCAATCGGCGTGTCGTCTTGGAAAAGCTGCTATTGGATCATGACCGGCACCGGCTGGGAGACCACGTTGGAATCGGCTTTGAGCACCAACTTGGCCTTGTAGGAACCGGCGTCGACCAGTGGCAGCTTCTCGTCGGGCTGGCAACTCTCCTGGCTCCTGTCGGCATGCCAGATGATGGTCTGCACATCCTTGTCGCCCGTGGCCATGAGCAGCGTACGAGCCCCCACCGGGCAGGCATCGGAGCGCCAGACAGTATCCTGACCGCTGGTGATGACCAGCACGCGGCCGCCGTCGGAGCCGTCCACCAAGCATGAGCCTGTTCCCTTGTGACGAATGGTCGCCGTAAAGTCGATGGACCCGCCTACCTCAGTGCTAGGATCGGGCGCAGCCAGCTCCAGCGCCAGATCCCCCTTGTTACAGTCAGGAGCTCCTGAGGAACGCTTCTTGCCAGCATCCTTCTTCTGATCTTTGCCCTGCTTGTCCTTGTCTTTAGATTTGGTCTTTGCGGACTGCTGGGCGCTGGTCGAGGCACCCTGGCCCCCATCGCCTCCGCGCAGGGCTCTGATTCCTGCCCCCACGCCCCAGACCAGGCCAGCACAGACCAGCAGGAAGAGCACCGCCAGCAGGGCGGCCGCGATCCTCCGGCGACGGTACATCCGTCGCTTCTTCTCGCTCATGCGTCGCTTGGCCATACTAACCCAGTCTAATCGCTAGGGCGGCCTTCACTGCGGCAGGCTTAGGCGGCCGTCCTGGCCAATCTCAAGAAGGCCGTCCTCGTCCAGGGATGCGATGCACCGATCAAGTCGGATTTCGTCGTCGCACAGGTGTTTCAGGTCCTTTCTGGAGACGGGCGCGCCGGAAGCCTGCCGCAGTGCCTGGAGGATTGATCCGCGAATCTGCCGATCAGTGCCCGCAAAGCGCTGCCGAGGTCTGGTCCTGCCAGCGCCCAAACCGGGCATCCCAGCCTTGAGGAAACAGCAGTAACCGGCCAGAGGGCAGATGTCGCAGGCCGGCTTGCGAGCGATGCAGACTGTGGCGCCCAGCTCCATGACAGCCTGGTTCCATCGGGCCGAGGGCGGCTCCCGCCAGGCCGCCGACCGGATCTGCGGATCAGCCGATCCCAAACGGCCACTACCCTCCTGGCCGCCGCTGTCCTCGGCACCGGCATCCTCCAGGCCTCCGTCTTCGGCACGAAAACTCTCCTGCGCCTCGTCCTCGGGCAGGACCTGCCAGGCCAGCTGGCGCTCCTCTCGACTGGCAGCGCCCCCGGTGGATTCACGCCCCAGAAAGACCCTGGAGAGCACCCTGCGGATATTGGTGTCGATGACGGCGATCCTCTCGCCGTAGGCAAAGCTCATGACAGCGCTGGCCGTATAGTCGCCGATGCCAGGCAGGGCCACCAGCTGGTCGTAATCCCGGGGCAGCCGGTCTGCATACCGGCCGGCCACCTGCTGCGCGCACTCCTGCAGGCGCAGGGCTCGGCGCGGGTAGCCCAACCGGCCCCAGGCCGTGATGACCTCGGCCTTGGGTGCGGCAGCCAGGGAGGCCGCATCCGGCCAGACCTTCATCCAGGCCGTCCAGTAGGGCACCACCCGGCTCATTTGGGTCTGCTGACTCATGACCTCGGAGACCAGAACCCCCCAGGGTGTGGTTCGCCCAAAGCGCCAGGGCAGGTCGCGGGCGTATCGGCTCCACCAGTCGAACAGCCGCAGGCGGATGGGCTCACTCTCCACCAGGGCCGTTTCTGCGTTCTCCATGGTCACACCGCCCTTCGCCATCCGATTCCGCCTCATTCAACCGCCGTATTCTGCCCGACGGTGCCGACCGGCACTGCCTGGCCTGTCGTTTGGCGACGGTAGGTTGGCCTCATGAACAGGCAGGAGCAGGAGCGGTCCGGCGACCCGTCGAAGGCCGTCGACAGCATGTACGAGTACGGATACCGCAAATCGAATTATGGTCCCGACGAGCTGGTCACCGACGCCCACGGCAACCCCATCTCCGTAGTGGACGCCATGATGAAAGCCGATCAGGCCAGCCGGGTGAAAACCTCCACGCCCCACCTGTGCTACTACTCGCCGCGAATCCCCGGCAACACCGGCTCCGCCATCCGCCTGTGCGCCGTGACCGGCACCATCCTGCACCTGATAGAACCCCTGGGCTTCAACCTCAAAGACACCAAACTGCGCCGCGCCGGCCTGGACTACCACGACATGGCCCACGTGGTCCTCCACCCGGACTTCGACGACCTGGTCCGCTCCATGCCCAACAGCCGGATCATCGCCTTCACCGCCCACGCCGACAAGCTCTACACCGAGATCAGCTACCGGCCCGACGACATCCTCCTATTCGGACCCGAACCCGGCGACATCCCCGACCCCATGGACATCATGGCCGGCCCTCACGTAGCCGAACAGGTCAGGCTGCCCATGCGGCCCAGCCTGCGCAGCCTGAACCTGACCAACTGCGCCTCCATCGCCATCTACGAGGCCTGGCGGCAGCTGGGATTCCAAGGCGGCCGCTGAACCCCGCGAGCGCACTCAGTTCTTGAAGCTGTGGATGGGCGCCGGGATGTGCCCGCCCCGATTGACGAAGTCTGCGCAGGATTTCCTACTCATGGAGATAACGGACCACAGTCCATCAGACCGCCGAATTCACCCCCCTATGACCTCACCCAAGGTCTCCAATCAGTCCAACAAGTCGTCGAAGGGATGTCGAAATCCGAGCAGCCCACGATCTACATCATGCTGAAGAAACCATCGATGATGGTTTGAGCTACATCCAACACATTCACTTTCAACACGTTCACTTTGTGGCCTAATAGATAATGTGGAGACAGCGGCGATGATGCCCACCCTGCCCCTGATCACAATGGTGATGATTGCCTTGTCCATGAGGCTCCTTCGATATGGGAGCCCCGTCTGGAGGACATTCCGCGACGGATAGCGCACATCCGCCCGGCTAGTCAGGTACTGCATGAAGGGCGACCGGAATCTTAGCAGACAGCCCTCAGAAGGACCTCTTGGAGAGCCGACAGGAATTCACCCGACAGGACCTGTCTGTCTCCGTTCGACCTGGTATACTCCAAGGTTTCCAAGGATCTCAGGGCCCCTACCCCGCTCGAACAGACAAGGTCATAGACCCTGTCCTTCAGGGAGTTTGCGATTTGGGCAGACTGACAGATGTCGAAAACGTCCTTTCGGACAGGGTTATCCGCCAGATGCAAACCTTCAGGAAAGGTCAGAACCTGATCCTGCCCAACGGGACGCTCGGGCAGGGTAACAACCAAACTCAAGGTATCCGGATCGTAGTCGGCACGACAGACGACCCCGTCCACCTGGACACGTGCCGGCAGCACGCCGCGGAGGACCACCTGCCATCGCCTGCTGGCGGGCACCAGGCCGGATTCGCCACGTACGGCACAAATGCGCAGGCAGGGCTTGTCCCAATCCAGACTGATTGTGGTATCGGCGGTTTTCATGGCGCTCAAATCCCCTCCCTGGGGGTAATGTCCGTCATCCTCACGCATGGTGAATGATCCATCAGCGCCAGGAAAGACCAATAGCCGCAAGGAATCGGGGTTCTGCGTCCGGTTGGACCGATTGTCCGCCAGGAGGGGAACAAGGGCCCCTGCCGGAGCGAAGACGGGCATGGATTCCAAGGGACGCCAAGCCCTGAAGCGTACACCATCGGCTCCATTCACCAAATAAAGGCGGCCTGTAAAGAAGTCGAACCACTGGCCTTCCGGGAGCCAGACCTCGGCAGGAGCCCTCATCAGGTCACGGTCCATGGGGTCGGTGACCGGCGCCACAATCAGGCTGGTCCCGAAGCGGTACTCGTTCGGGACCTGATAGGCCTCCGCAGTCTCCGGGTCCCCCCAATACATGGGCTCTATCAGTTCTTTGCCCAGTGCGGCGTTACGCCAGTTCATCGTATATAGGTAAGGCTGGAGTGCCTGGCGCAGCCTGAGGAAATCCTCCATGACTCCTCGTGTCGGTTGGTGGAAGTTCCAGGGCTCCTTCCCATTGAAAAGCGAGGACGAGGAGTGCAGACGGTTGATCGGGCTGAACGTGCCCAACTGATACCACCGGGCCTCCAGTTCCTCATCCCGGTAACCGAGCATGTGGCCGCCGATGTCATGCGACCACCACCCATAGCCGATATTGGAAGCCGTAGCCGTGAAATAGGGCTGGAAACGCAGGGAGTCCCAGCTCACCACCGTATCCCCCGAGAACCCTATAGGGTAGCGGTGGGAACCCGGACCGGCATAACGGGAGAAAGTCATAGGCCAGCGCCCCGACCGCCCGCTGTCGACATAGTGGAGGAAGTTCAGTAACCAGAGAGGATCAAGGCCAACTAGTTTGGAGACGCTTCCCTGTTGCCAATCGATCCACCAGAAGTCCACCCTCTGCTCCTCCAGGTCATGGTGCATATGGAAATAGGCCTCGACGAACTTGGGGTCGGTCAAGTCGAATTCCACGGCTTTATTCCCGGTCGGATCCCTGTCCATGTCAGCGCATACCTGGCGGTAGGGATCTTCGAAGGGACGGATTCCGTCACGGGGGTGTACGTTGAGGGTGACCTTCATCCCCCTGCTGTGCAGCCCACCCAAGAAGGCGGCCGGGTCCGGGAAGAGGTCCCTGTTCCATGTGTATCCGGTCCAGCCCGTGCCATATTTGGAATCCACCTGGGTCAGGTGCCAATCCATATCGACGACGGCGGTGGTGAAGGGCAGACCCTCCTGTTCGAATCTGTCCATCAAGGCCAGGTACTCGTCTGCTGTATACCGATGGTAGCGGCTCCACCAGTTGCCGAGAGCAAAACGGGGCAGCAGTGGCGTGGGGCCGGTCAAGCGGTAGAAGTCACGAACAGCCTCGCGATAGCGGTGACCATAACCGAAAAAGTAAAGATCGATTTCTTGGTGCTTTCGAGGCAGGATGAGCACCCGATCAGCCCCCTTGAGCGTTTCGGGAAGATCAGGGTCGTCCGGGGCCATAATCAAGTTGGAGGACGAGTCATCGATGAGGGCCCATCCGTCCGTTGAGTTGACGCCGATATCCAGCTTGGTGGAGCCGTCCGCCCCATCCAGGGTCCGGGCTGTCCCGCCCAGATTGGCATGCTGGTCGTCCCCATAGTGCCAGGTACTGCAGTAGCCGTCCATTCCCTTGACTTTGATTTGCAATCCCTCACGGCTGAAGGGCCCTCCGTCGTAGGCCAGGATTATGTATGGTGTCTCGACTACCAGCCGATCCCCCTCACACCGTCTGTCCAGGTGGAGGGCTGCTGGGTCTTCAAAGGCCCGGTCAAGGGCCATCTGAGTGCAGTGATCCTCAAAAACGCCGCAATCTGACCACTCCAGTCTGACCATGGAATCAGTAAGGAAGGCGATTCTGAACCGATCTCCCTGAATGACGGTCTCAGGCCCCATGAGAGGACGGGCCTGGATAGGCATCTGACTGCGGGGGTTGATTATCTTCATGGCTTTCTGTCAGCTTTCGTGCTTGAATCGGATCTTTCCGTGGTTGGCTGGTGGAAGGGGTCATACTCAGCCCTTTATGGCCCCGATCATTACACCCTTGTTGAAATACTTCTGCAGGAAGGGGTAGATAACGAGGAGGGGCAAGGTCGATACGATGATGATTCCGAACTTGATCTGGTCGGCGAAGTTCTGCGATTGGACCGCAGACATGCTGCTACCCGAGCCTGGGGTCACCTGGTTGGCCAGAAGAATCATCTGAAGGATGTTCTGCAAGGGTTGTTTCTCTTGGTTACGGATGTAAATCAAGCCAGTGAAGTAGTCATTCCAGTGGCCCACGAAGCAATAGAGGCCTATCACCGCAATGATGGCCGAGCTCAGGGGCAGAACGATTTTAAAGAAGAAGCCGAAGTAGGAAACCCCATCCACGCGGGCCGAATCACGCAACTCCTCAGGTATGGAACTTTCGAAGAAGGATCGTGCGATGATCATGTTATAAACCCCAAATGCTCCCGGCAGGATGAAAATCCACATGCTGTTCAACAGACCCAGTTGTTTCATCAGGAGGTAGGAGGGGATCAAGCCCCCACTGAAGAACATGGTGAACGCGAAGAGGAACATGATGATCCTCCTAGGTCTGAACTCTCTGCGGGAGAGTCCGAAGGCCGCCGGTATGGTCACAATCAGGTTGACCGCCGTACCTAGGAAGGTGTATATGATGGTGTTCTTGTAACCGATCCAGATCCGGTCATCGGCCAGAATCTTGGCGTAGCCACCCAAGCTGAACCCCTGTGGGAGGATGTTGACCTTGCCTTGGGCCACCGCCGTTGGATCAGAAAAAGAAGCAATGATAATGAACCAAAGCGGGTAGATTACCACACACACAATAACGACCAGAATCAAAGCGATGATGATGTCGACCACCCAATCCCCTGCGGTCTTGCTCTGACCCCTGTGTTTGTTGAAGGGAACGTCAGATCTTCCCCTCTTAGCTGCCACGAGGGCGGCGGAACCGTCTACGTTTTGCCGTGTAGATGACATGTCTCTTCCTCCCTTATTCAGAAGATGCTCGTGTCGCTGACCCTCTTGGCGAAGGCGTTGGCCGCCACCAGGAAGACGAAGTTGACCACCGAATTGAAGAGGCCGATAGCTGTCGAATAGGAGAACTGGTTGTCCAGAATGCCTATTCGGTAGGTATAGGTCGATATGACCTCGGAAGCAGTCACATTCAACGTGTTCTGCATCAGCCAGACCTTCTCGAAACCAACGCCCAGGACCGATCCCATCTGGAGGATGAGGAGGACGCCAACCGTGGGCATGATAGTTGGGATGTCCACGTAGCGGATCAGCTGGAGACGACCGGCTCCGTCGATTTTGGCGGCCTCATACAGGCTAAGGTCCACCGAGCTCAATGCGGCCAAGTAGATGATGCAGTTCCACCCAGTGTGCTGCCAGACCTCACTGATCCAGTAGATGGGAGTGAAAGCCCCCGGCACCCCCATGAGGCTGGTGCGGCCAAAGAAGCGACCCAGAAGGCCGGTGCCAGGAGAAAGAAAAATCTGGATCATGGCAACCATGACCACGGTCGAGATGAAGTGGGGCATATAGGTGACCGTCTGCACGAAACCCTTGATTTTTGAACTGCCGATTTGGTTGATCAAAAGGGCCAGGATTATTGGTGCGATGAAACCCATGACCAGGGTCCACAGGCTGATGCGGACGGTATTGGTGATGATTTCGACAAACATGGGGTCGTTGAAGAACTGTCGAAAGTATTTGAAACCTACCCACTTACCACCGGTCAATCCTTTGGTGATGTCATACTCGCGGAAGGCCAGCTGGATTCCATACATAGGTACGTATGAAAAAAGGGCCACGAAACATATGGAGGGCAGCACGAACACCCAAATCTCCCAGTAGCGCCGGAAATGGTCGGCGACCCGCATGGGAAGGGGGGCATGCCTGCGTGCCTCCAGGTTGTCGATCACGTCGACTTTGCCCTTGCTCTCTGCCAGACTCCGGCCTTTTATCTTCTCAGGGGTTACACCGGCCCGGGCAACCTCCTCCGCCTGACCAGTCACGCCACCCCCCTTTTGGTTGACACTCATGGCATTCCTCTCCATTCTCTGATCCTCCGTGGTGCACTGCCGCACCCTTGTTACTGTTTTCATTCCGTCCGCCCGGCAAAGCCGGAGCGGACGTTCACAAACCGATGGCGAAGGCCGCCCAAGGCGGCAGAATTCCTCGGGCCAGTTCCACCATGAGATCGGCTCCATCCAGGTTCGATATGACCAGACGCGAAGCGTTCAGATTTCCGTTCAGAAGGCCAGTCGTCTGTGCCGGCAAGGTGGCTTGTTGAGAGGAGACATTGACTACGGTCAGTAGACGGCGATCGCCCAGAACTCTGACGAAGGCATATACGTACTCGTCCTCAACATCGACCGGCTGGAAGGAACCGGCCGAGATGACAGGGTTCCGGTGGCGAAGGTCAATCAACCTCTTGTAAAAGGAAAAGACCGAATCAGGATCATCGACCTCACTAGCGGCATTGATCCGTGATTTGTTGGGGTTGACGGCGATCCAAGGCTCGACAGCAGCCTCAGGAGTCATGAAACCGGCATAGCGGCCTCCATCCCATTGCATAGGGGTCCTGGCATTATCCCGCCCTGCCTTGGCCAGGGAGCTCATCATCGAATCCGCATCCTGGACGTGGGCTTCTTCGACCCTCTGATGGAAGGCATTGATGGATTCCAAGTCCCGATACTGGTCCAGACGAGTGAATCCGGCATTGGTCATGCCCAATTCCTCGCCCTGGTAGATATAGGGAGTCCCTCGATGCATGTGAAGTAGCAGGGCCAGAGCCTTGGCCGATCGAACCCTTAGTTCCTCGGTGGAGGTATCTCCCCACCGGGAGACGATGCGGGGCTGATCATGGTTGTTGAAATAGAGGCTCGCCCACCCCTTCTTGCTGACAGACTCCTGCTGGCGGAACATGGCCTTCTTCAGGTCGCACAGGTGAAGGGGGATCTGGTTCCACTTGGTACCTGCCTGGTCAACCTCCATATGGTCGAAGAGGAAGAGCATATCCAATTCGCCGCTGGCGGGGTCGGTTATCTGTCCACTGCGGGCTGCTGTGATCCCCTGGCCCTCCCCCACAGTCAGGTAGCCCTGACGGCCATTGAAGACAGCCTGACGCATCTCCTTGAGAAACTCGTCCAGGCGGGGACCGTCCATGCAGAAGGGCCATGGACTGGAATAGCCTTCCTCCCCCGGAGGATTATCAGGGATTGAACCTCCGCATTCCCCGGGCAGGCGGCCTTGGGCATCCACCAGCTTGGAAATCAACGTGATCACATCCATGCGGAAGCCGTCTATCCCGCGATCCATCCACCAGTTCATCATCTGGTATACCGCCTTGCGAACGGCCGGATTCTCCCAGTTGAGGTCTGGCTGCTTACGTGAGAAGATGTGCAGGTAATATTCCCCCCGCACAGGGTCATACTGCCAGGCGGAACCCCCGAAACTCCCACCCCACTTGTTGGGCTCTGCACCTGGCGTACCCGGTTCGTGGCCGGGGCGAGCCGGTCGCCACCAGTACCAATCTGCGTAGGCCGGATCACGGTTGCGGGAGGCTTGGAACCACGCGTGCTCATCCGAGGTGTGGTTAACCACCAGGTCCATGATCACCCTGATCCCCTTATTGTGGGCCTGAGCAATCAGTTCATCCATGTCTTCCAGACTGCCGAACATGGGATCGATCCGTCGGTAGTCCGAGATGTCATATCCGTTATCATCCTGAGGCGACTGGTAGACCGGACTCAACCAAATCGCATCCACCCCAAGCTCGGCCAGATAGTCCAGGCGCCTGGCAATACCAGGGATGTCACCATACCCATCCCCATTGGTGTCTTGGAAGGAGCGGGGGTAAATCTGATACACCACCGCATTGGCCCACCAAGGGTTGGGGGTGGCCCCATTGGTCTGGATGTCGTCAGGCACCTTTGGACGCTGTCTGGATGTCATGGTCTTACGCTTCGTTTCTGCTTTGGAAGGTGTTTGCTCGGAATATTCTGTTTATCTGTTTATTTGTTGTTGTTGAGGTTGACTCCGATGGTGTCCATGTTCTTTTTGAAGGAGTTGTAGACGTCCTGTTGGATCTTGA
>NZ_JACFQP010000009.1:0-9213 GCF_016101415.1 Bifidobacterium sp. M0404
TGAATGCCGATGAATTCCTTGCCCTTCATGTTCCAATGGGCGTGCTTGAGGATCAGGGCAGTCTCCTGTTCCTGGCTCAGACGGCTCTGCAGGATGGCGATGACCTTCTCGCTGGTCGCTTCGTCGAGTCCCGGTACGGTAAAGTTCAATGCCATAATCGCTCCTTAAAATATGAAATTATGCCTGCGGTCGGGTCAGCCCGACCTTGTATCTCCAGACTAGAGGAAAAAGCAAGGAAACGCTTGGATTTTGCGGGAATCAACCAGTGAAATCATTCACGGACCATCGGCTACGCTGACAGTCATTTTTCCTTGACTGGCGTGAGGGCGGTCACCGGCTGACTGCTAGCCAAGCACTGGCTAGAGGATAGCTAGGCTCCGGTAACAGTATCGCCTCGGCCCGCGTTGGATTGGCCGTCTCCGCCGCCGTCGTTATCATCGCCAGCCTGGTCCTCGGCCTCCTGCCGCCGCCTGACCTCGATGGTCTCGATGCGCCGACCATCCACCTTGGTCACCACCATGTCATACCCGTCGTCGGAGTGGATCACGTCGCCCACCTGTCCCATCCGTCCGGTCTGGGCCAGGAAGTAGCCGGCCAGGGTCTCGTAGGGGCCATCCTCCAGCTCGATTCCGGTGAGGTCGGCGAAGTCCTCGATGGTCATGCCGCCGTCGACCGTGGCGACTCCGTTGACGAAGGCGGTTGCCTGGGGATGGGCCGGGTTCTGCTCCTCGGGCAGGTCGTACTCGTCGCGGATGTCGCCCACCAGCTCCTCGGTCATGTCCTCCAGGGTGACGATGCCGTCGGTGCCCCCGTACTCGTCGATGACCACGGCCAGGTGGATGCCCTTCTTGCGCAGCTTCTCCAGGCTGGGCAGGAGCTTGGAGGTGCCGGGCAGGGCGATGCCGGGCCTGGTCACGTCGGCCACGGTCTTGGCACGGGGATTGCGCACGTCCATCAGGTCGCGCACGTGGACGAAGCCCAGCACGTCGTCGAAGTCGCGTCCGGTCACCGGGTAGCGGGAGTAGGGTTCGTCGTGCACGAATTCGACCGCCTCCTGCAGCGGCATGTCCCCGGCTATGAAGACCACATCGGCCCTGGGGCGCATGACCTCGGCCACGCTGGTCTCTGAGGCATCGAAGACGTCGCCCAGGATCATCCGCTCGTCCTTGCTCAGGTTGGTGTTGGAGGAGACCAGCATCCGCAGCTCGTCGTCGCTGACCTCGGTATCGGTCTGCTGGGGGTCGAAGCCCAGGATGCGCACGATGAGGTCGGTGTTCTTGCCAATCAGCCAGATCAGCGGCCTGCACAGGGTGGTGAAGACGTCGATGGCCGGAACGACGGCTCTGGCGATGGCTTCGGTGCGCTGCATGGCGATCCGCTTGGGCACCAGCTCGGAGATGACGATTGAGCAGTAGGAGATGATCAGGGTCAGGATCACCGTGGTCAGGGTGCTGGCCAGGCCCTCATGCACGCCCCACCTGGTCAGGACGGGCACCACGTAGGGGGCAATGGATGATGCGCCGAAGGAGGCCGACAGGAAGCCCGTCAGCGTCACGCCGATCTGCACGGCGGAAAGAAAGGTGTTGGGGTCGCGGGCGATGCGGGCCACCCGGGCGCCGCGCGCGTCCTGTTGCTCCATCTGCTCCAGCTGCGAGCCTCGCAGGGAGACCAGCGCCAGTTCAGTCCCCGAGAAGACGGATCCGAGCAGGAGAAAGAAGAGAATGAGCAGGATGTTCAGCCATAATGCCATGCCTCTAATGCTAGGGTATGGGCGCCCCATGTGCCCTATGTCACACCCCAGCGGCGAACCTCCGTCTTCCCCATGCAGCGCTTCCTGACTAGCATGAAATACGGAGACAGGTTCGGCTTCAGGCCGACGTTCCCAATGCTCCCGAAAGGATTTTTTTCATGTCACAGCTTCAGCACGAATTGGTTGAGTTCACCACGCAGGCCTACCAGGATAACAAGACCTTCCCGGTCTCAAAGAAGGATCTGCTGGGCCACTGGTCCCTGCTCTTCTTCTACCCTGCAGACTTCAGCTTCGTCTGCCCCACCGAGCTGGAGGATCTGGCCAGCAAGTACGAGGACTTCAAGAAGATCGGCTGCGAGATCTACTCCGTCTCCTGCGACACCGAGTTTGTTCACAAGGCCTGGCACGAGGCCAACGAGAAGATCGCCAAGGTTCAGTACCCCATGCTGGCCGATCCGACCGCGACCCTGGCCAAGGATCTGCAGACCTACAACGAGGCCGAGGGCAAGGCCGAGCGTGGTGACTTCATTCTGACCCCTGAGGGCAAGGTTGTGGCCTACGAGGTCATCTCCTCCAACGTGGGCCGCAACGCCGACGAGCTGCTGCGCCGCGTCCAGGCCTCCCAGTTCGTCTATGAGCACGGCGATCAGGTCTGCCCTGCCAAGTGGGAGCCCGGCGAGGACACCATCGAGCCCAGCCTGGATCTGGTCGGCCAGCTCTGATCCGCAGCTGCCAACATCGGGAACTCGCCGATCGGAAGCGACCAGGGCGGGTTCCCTTTTCTGTATTCACGACCAGCATCCAAAACAGCACATCCGTGCATTCCTTCGGAAGAGGCATTCATGACGGAAGACAAGAATCTTTATGACGTGGTCGTCATCGGTGGCGGCCCTGCAGGTCTGAGCGCAGGACTCTACCTGGCCCGGGCGCGGTATCGCACCCTGATCCTGGAGAAGGACGACTTCGGCGGTCAGATCACCATTACAGCCGACGTAGTCAACTATCCAGGCGTGGCCAGCACCGACGGCCGCAAGCTGACCGAGACCATGCGCCAGCAGGCCCAGAACTTCGGAGCTGAATTCATGAGCGCCGAGGCCACGGGTATCCAGGCCCAGGGTGACATCAAGGTGGTCCACACCTCCCGGGGCGACCTGCGCACCTTCGGCATCCTAATCGCCACCGGCGCCAGCCCCCGCAAGGTCGGCTTCCAAGGCGAGCAGGAGTACGCGGGCCGCGGCGTGGCCTACTGCGCCACCTGCGACGGCGAGTTCTTCACTGGTCGCGAGGTCCTGGTGGTAGGCGGCGGATTCGCAGCCGCTGAGGAGTCGGTCTTCCTGACCAAGTACGCCACCAAGGTGACCTTGCTGGTGCGCGAGGAGGATTTCACCTGCGATGCCGCCGTGGCTGACGAGGCCCGGAACAACGACAAGATCGAGATCCACTACTCCACCGAGCTCAAGGGGGTCTCCGCTGGCCCCGGCGGGCTGGTCGAGGCCACTATCCTGGACCGGAAGAGCGGGCAGACCACCACTTGGAAGCCCCAGGACGGCGGCACCTTTGGTGTCTTCGTCTTCGCCGGCTACGTGCCCCAGACCGGCATGCTCAAGGGCGTGGTGGATCTGGACGACCACGGTTACGTGCTGACCCACGACTACCTGGAGACCTCGGTGCCGGGCATCTACGCCGCCGGGGATCTGCGGGTGAAGAACCTGCGCCAGGTCATCACCGCCACCTCCGATGGGGCTGTGGCCGCTGTGGAGCTGGAGCGCTATGCCTCCAACATGTCTGACAAGACCGGCCTGGTACCGCCGCGTCCCGAGGATTCCCCCTACGCCCGCTCCGAGCGGCAGGCCGAGAACTCCGCCCTGGCCTCGGGCACTTCGCCCGCGCCCGTGGCCCAGGAGCACGACCAGGCCCCGGCCAAGACCTCCGGCTTCTTCGGACCGGACATCCGCAAGCAGCTGGATATGGTCTTCGGCAAGATGACCGGAAAGCTGGAGCTGGCCCTGGATCTGGACGGCAGCCAGGTCTCCAAGGAGCTGGAGGCTTTCGTGGACGAGCTGGTCGGGCTCTCCGATGGCAAACTGACCGCCAGGGTGGACTCCCGCACGGACGAGGACGGCAAGGACTACGATCCTGCCGGCGACCTGCCCGATGCCCGGCCTAGCGTGCGCATCTGCCGTCTGGACGACCAGGGCGTCTCCCAGCCGACCGGGCTGGCCTTCCATGGCGTGCCCAGCGGCCACGAGTTCAACTCCTTCGTCCTGGCCCTATACAACGCGGCGGGCCCCGGCCAGCAGGTGGATCAGCCCACCTCGGACCGGATCGATGCCATCAAGGACCAGGTGGACGTGATGATGCTGGTCTCCCTGACCTGCACCATGTGCCCGACCACGGTCCTGTCCGCCCAGCGTGTGGCGGCCCAGAACGGCAAGGTGCGTGCCGAGGCCTACGACCTGGCCCACTTCCCCGAGCTGAAGGACCAGTACCAGGTCATGAGCGTCCCTTGCATCGTGATCCGCAAGGATGGCCAGGAGACCGTGGAGTTCGGCAAGAAGTCCGTTCCCGAAATGTTGGATCTGATCGGGGCCTGACCTGGGTCCGAGCCTGAATAGAGCCTGAGAAGGCGCTGGCGTCAATGCCTTTGTGGCGTGACGTCAGCGCCTTTTCTGATGAAGGCCCCTGAATTACGTTGATGGAAAACTGCTGATGCTATCCACAATCTACACGGTCCGCCATATTCATGGCGCATGTGGTGACCGTTGTCGTCATGGCGGCTCGACAGTATGGAATGATTACGCTCTGTCCTGCTGCGTTCTGACCAGTCTCCCGACCCAGACCACCACCTTTCGGTCCTGGCACATGTCATGATGTCCCCAGACCGCAGCCGTGCCATCCTAGTTCACGTCCAGTTGGACGAATCCCCGCAATAATCATGGTGTTCATCTACGTATTCCTAGCCTGGACCTCAAGGCCCGGTATCGGCTTGCCTGGACTGGCTCCTCCAATCCCAGGGCTTCGTTGGAGCGCTGGACCCGACTGGTCCGCTGGGCACCGCCGAGGTCACCGGCACCTATTTGAAGCGTGTGGGCATCCGCATATCCTGCTGCCAGCCTGAGACCATCCGCCTGATCGACCTGGTCCGGCTCTGACCGGTTGCCATCTGACACCACAAGGATGAATGAGCACTGAATCATGAACCCAGCCAGCCTTAGCCTGGGAGAGCTGGACTGGATTACGCTGACCACCGAAACCGACAAGGAGACGGCGATCGCAGACCCTGGGCTACATTCGCCAGGACATCGCCCAGCCCGAACGGCTGGCACTTCTACGACCGGAGCCTGACCACCGACCAGGAGGGCCAGCTCAGACAGGCCTTGGCCCTGGCCTCGACCGGCGGCGCCCATGCAATCCCTTCGGACTGGCTGATCAACGACTGCCCTGAAATTTGGACTGACGACGACGGCGCTCGCCGATACTCCTGGTATGAGCCGGCTGGCCTGGAGTTCGCGGACATGCCCGAGCGCTACGACGGGTATCTTTCCGCCGTCTAGAAGTAGATGGCGGCCGTGCTCGGTTGGGATGGGCACAGCCGCCTGTTCGCCGGATTGCAGTGATGGGAATCCGGCCTTACTCGTGCGAAGCACAGCGGGGAATATTCGATAACGACATTTACAGAGCCTCCCAAGAACTCTGCCGACTGTCTCCCCAACAGACGGTGCATGTCATTCGTTTCTGCATCTTTGTACAGTGATACAACCCTATCATCGCGCAATGACTATGACAGCCGGATCCAGTGTCGGCGGAACTCAAGGCTGGCGGAATCTGTAAACAGCGGCCAGGCTGACTGGGGTTGTGTGCCCGTGGCCGGCCTGGCCGTGTTACCCTCTCTCCCAGGCGGAGGCGGGGGCGTGCATGCCTATCCTCGGCTTCTGCCTGCGGAAGTGTGGTGGGGGCGCGGGAGGGAGTGTCGGCTCCCTTGGGGTTTGAGCCTTCAGTGACACTTTTCCTCCCTGCTCCCCCTGTATGGGCCGGGGGCGGGGGGATTGTTACGCCGCCCCCGGCCGCTCTTACTCATACGAAGCATGTGATAGTTGGCGTGTTTCCCGCCGGTGGCGGCGAGATGCCAGCACCCCGCCCATGCCGGTCATGCCCGTGGCCAGGGCGAGCAGGATGCCCTCCCCGCCCGCCCGGGGGAGCACTGCAGGCAGGTACGTGTAACGGAGAGAAGTGTCCGGCTGCTGGGGTGTGCCGCCCAGCGTGTAGTCCACGCTGACCGTGACCGTGCCCGGCGCGTGTGCAGGCGTGAGCACGCTGACGCTGCTGCCATCACCGCGCATCAGGCCTGTTGCGGCGGTCTGGTCGAATCTGACGCCGGTGATCACCAGCTTGAATACCACCGGAACAGGAACAACACTGTAGCCTTTTACATCAGGATTGCTGAGCGAGCCAAAGAAGTTGTTTCCCCAGGCGTAGGCGTTGCCGTCGCTGCCCAGGGCCAGTGAATGAGTGTTTCCGGCGCTGACCTGCAGGTAGGTGAAGTCCGTGGGCGTGCCTGCAGGCTTGCCCACTTTGACCGGCGTAGGCCGGTCGGTTTGCGTCCCGTCGCCGAGCCTGCCATACATGTTGTATCCCCAGGCGTAGGCGTTGCCGTCGCTGCCCAGGGCCAGCGAATGAAGGTATCCGTCGCTGACCTGCAGGTAGGTGAAGTCCGTGGGCGTGCCTGCAGGCTTGCCTACTTTGACCGGCGAAGTCTTTTGAGTGGTCTTTGTCCCGTCGCCGAGGCCATAGTCGTTGTTTCCCCAGGCGTAGGCGTTGCCGTCGCTGCCCACGGCCAGCGAATGATCGGTTCCGGCGCTGACCTGCAGGAAGGTGAAGTCTGTGGGCGTGCCTGCAGGCTTGTATACTTTGACCGGCGAAGTCTGCTTGGAGGTATCGGTGATCGTGGTTGCCCCGTCGCCGAGCTGGCCGTAGCTGTTGTTTCCCCATGCGTAGGCGTTGCCGTCGCTGCCCAGGGCCAGCGAATGAGTGTTTCCGGCGCTGACTTGCAGGTAGGTGAAGTCCGCGGGCGTGTCTGCAGGCTTGTCTACTTTGACCGGCGTAATCTTTTGAGTGGCGGTTGTCCCGTCGCCGAGCTGGCCATAGTCGTCGTATCCCCAGGCGTAGGCGTTGCCGTCGCTGCCCAGGGCCAGCGAATGATAGTATCCGGCGCTGACCTGCAGGAAGGTGAAGTCCGTGGGCGTGTCTGCAGGCTTGCGTACTTTGACCGGCGTAATCTTTTGAGTGGTCTTTGTCCCGTCGCCGAGCTGGCCGTAGCCGTTGCGTCCCCAGGCGTAGGCGTTGCCGTCGCTGCCCAGGGCCAGCGAATGAAATTGTCCGGCGCTGACCTGCAGGTAGGTGAAGTCCGTGGACGTGCCTGCAGGCTTGCTCACTTTAGCCGGCATAGTCCGGGTGGTGGTTGTCCCGTCGCCGAGTTGGCCATTGCCGTTGATTCCCCATGCGTAGGCGTTGCCGTCGCTGCCCACAGCCAAGGAATGATAAGAGTATGATGCGCTGACCTGGTTGAACCTGATGCCTCGGCTGGTGTCCGGCGGGGTGATGGTGGTGGTTTCCTTGCCGAACTGGCTGCCCTTGTCGGGGCTGATGCTCCATGTGCTGTCGGGGTCTTTGAAGGTCCAGTGGGCGGTGAGGGTGAGGTTTTGGGTGACGGGTTTGCTGAAGTCGTAGGCGACCTGCCCGGTGAACCATCCGTCGAACTGGTAGCCTGGGCGCGTCGGGTCGGGGGAGGGGCGCTGGACTCTGCCGTAGACCGGCTGGATGCTCTGGTCCTGTGGGGGCGGGTTTCCTCCGCCTGTGTCGAAGCGGACCGTGTAGGCGGAGCCCTGGCGGAGGTCTCTGGTCAGGGTCTGGTCGACGGTGTACGTAAGGCTTCTGGTGAAGGGCTGGTCGTCCTGCCTGCCGGTGATGGTGATGGCGGCCGGGCCGGGCTGGCGGGCGGGGATGTCCGTCTGCCAGGCGTCGCCGGTCCTGCTGAGTTTGAGCGGCTGGCCGTCCATGCCGGCTGTTTCCAGGGTGGGCGCTGTGGCGGTGCCGAGCCGGGCCGGCTGGCCGGGCCGGCCCTGCCCGTCCAGGCTCCACTGGTATAGGCCGCCCTGCCTGCTGGTGGCGGTGATCCTGCCGCCTGCAAGGACGGCCTGCGTGTAGGCCCGGTTCCCGTCGTCCGCCCGGGCGGGCGCTTCGCCGGGCTTCCAGGCCCAGACGCGGCCGTCCCTGCTGGTGATGACGGCCTGGTCATTGCCGGTGGTGATTCGGCTGGCCTTCAGGTTTTCCGGCAGGCCGGCGGCCGTAAGGCTGGTCGTGCCGTCGGCCTGGTGCCAGGCCTGCCCGTCCGCGTCCAGGAGGAGGAACCCCTGGTTGAGGGCCTGGGCCTGGACGATACGGATTTGTGTGTCCTGCCTGATGCGTGCGGGCTTGACGTTGCCGGTCTTGCTCGCGTCCCAGGCCCAGGCCTGCCCGTCCGTGTCCAGGACGAGGGCCCGGCCGCCGGAGGCGGCGGCGGTGACGGCCCGCGCCTGTCCGGGCAGGCCGGTCGTGGCCTGCTCCAGGAATTTCGGGTTCGTGTTTTGACCGTCTTTCCGGCTGGCCTGGTAGGCGTGGACCTGTCCCTGCCGGTCCACCGCCAGCAGAAGGTCGCCGTCCATGCTGATGCCGGTGAATCGGGTGTCCTGGTTGGCATCGAGGATGGTGGGTGTCGATTGTCCGTTGGCCCAGGCGTAGATCCGCTGGTCGGATCCGAGCGCGGCCTGCAGCCGGCCGCCTGCCGCGGCCTGCAGCCAGCGGAACCCGTCGGGAGCCTGGGCGGGGAAGGGGACCCGCTTGGGCGCGCCCTCCTGCGTCCAGGTGTGGATTCGCCCGTCGCCGGTCAGGCCGACTGTCTGCTCGCCTGCGGCCTGGACGTTGACGTAGTAGGGCTCCTGCAGGCTGGGCGGGCTGATGGTCAGCCGGGCGCCGGCGGCGGGCCCGTGGTCCGGGCTCAGCGTCCAGTCCGTGATCCTCGACCATTGTGCTTTCAGGGTCGTGTCCTGGAGGATGGGAGTCTGGAAGTCGAAAGGCTCGCCGTCAAGCGTCCACCCGTCGAACCGGAAGCCTTCGCGTACAGGATTCTGTTGTGGGGGAGCGGCGAGGGTGCCGGTCTTCACGGTTGACTGTGTTGGCTTGCTGCCGTCGGCAGGGTCGAAGCGCACCGTGTGCGCGGCCTGATCGCTGGTATCGGATGGCTTAGTTGGAGCGGGTTCTGTCTTATCCTGATCGCCCGTCGTCGATGACGGGGTGCCCGTCGTTGGGTTTAATGGTGTGGTGGCTTGTATCGGCGATGGTGTGGGCAGTGGGGTGCTGGTTGTGTTGCTGGGGAGAGTGCCGGGGGTTTGCTCAGCTACGCGAGGGGTCTGACGACCCCCCCCCCC
>NZ_JACFQP010000018.1:0-387 GCF_016101415.1 Bifidobacterium sp. M0404
CAGGCGTCCGCTTCACCCAGTTCAGCGCAGGCAGTGGTTATTCCCTGGCCCTGGGCTCGGACGGCAACCTCTACAGCTGGGGAAATAACAGCTCCGGCCAGCTCGGCACCGGCAGTACTGATTATTCTCCGCATAGCACGCCGAGCAAAGGGTCCATGCCGACAGACGGCACGAAATTCACCCAGATCAGCGCAGGAAACTATCATTCCCTGGCCATGGGAACGGACGGCAACCTCTACAGCTGGGGAGACAACGGTACCGGGGCGCTGGGACGAGAAACCGACCAAACGCCAGAAAACCGGCCAGGCGTTGTCACCCCGCCGACAGGCGTCCGCTTCACCCAGTTCAGCGCAGGCAGTGGTTATTCCCTGGCCCTGGGCTCGGACG
>NZ_JACFQP010000010.1:0-8236 GCF_016101415.1 Bifidobacterium sp. M0404
CAGATACCCCAACACCACACTCTGACCAACACACAACCAAACCCACACACAGAACCTAAAACAACGCGTTTAGTTCCTATAGGCCGACTTTTAACCGTCACGCAAGCAATACTTGTATTGCGTCTCAGTGTAAAGTTCGCTGTAGCTTTTCGCGTTGTGGATTCGTATGGTGCTCGGGGTTTCGTCGGGCTGTGGATTGGGGTTGGGTATGGCTGGTGAGTTTCTGTCCCTTGAGGGTGTCTCCTATCATTACGGTTCGGGCGGGGCCGGCATCACCGACGTGTCCCTGCAATGCCCGCCTGGGTCGTGGACGGCGATCATGGGGCCCTCGGGCGCGGGCAAGTCGACCCTGCTGAATTGCGCCTCGGGCCTGCTGCCGGTCGACCAGGGCTTGGTGCACATCGGGCAGCATGACCTGGCCCGGATGGGAGAGGCCGACCTGACACGTGTCAGGCGTGACCTGATCGGGTTCGTGTTTCAGGACTACAACCTCGTCGAAGCGTTCACATGCCTGCAGAACGTGATGCTGTCCTTCCTCTTCGGCGGGCCGCGCATCGAGGTCGACGACGCCGTGCGGGCCCTGCAGGCGGTGGGTCTGGATGGTTTCGCCGACGTCTATCCCTCGGACATGTCGGGCGGGCAGCGGCAGCGTGTGGCGGTGGCCAGGGCTTTGGCCTCGAGGCCCTCGGTCGTCTTTGCCGACGAGCCGACGGGCGCCCTGGACACCGCCGGCTCCCAGCTGGTGCTGGACGCCTTCGGCCAGGTGGCGGCGCGGGGGTCCACGGTGCTGATGGTGACCCACGACCCGGATGTGGCGGCCCGTGCTGGCAGCACCGTGTTCCTGGTCGACGGCCGCATCCACTCGGTGTGGTCGGGCTGCACGGCCGAGCAGCTGGCCATGCACCTGGCCGAGACCACGTTGAGCGGGGCCGACCGGTGAGCGCGGGCATGGCCTCCCCGGCCCAGCAGGCGAGCCGACCCTGGCGCAGGCGGCCAACAAGGGCCAGCCTGTCCTTCTCCCTGGTCAGGGCCCACCGCTCCTCCTACTGGATCATGTGCCTGGCCGTGTTCGCCGCCACGACCCTGTCCTGCGCGACCCTGCAGGCACGTCAGGCGGGCCTGGCCTACGACGGCCTGCACGGCCTGGAGGGCCTGAACGCCTACCACCGCATTCTGACCAAGGCCTACTACGACCTGGCATTGAACACTGTGTCGCTGATCGCGCTGGTGTTCTGCCTGCTGGTGACGGTGTTCCTGGTCCTGTCATCGGTGTCCTTCCTGGTCCAGGAAAGGCGCCGGGAATACGGCCTGATGCGGCTCAACGGCGCCTCGGGCAAACAGGTCGTGGCCATGGCCCTGCGAGAGTTCTCCCTGCCCCTGGCCCTGGCCGACGCCGCGGGATGCCTGGCCGGATCCCTGCTGACCGTTCCTGTGGGCATGGCCTTCATAAGGGCCATGGGCACCACGGACATCGACCTGCTCTTCCACCCCAGGGCCCGCCTGTGGGTGGCGGCCGTGGCCTTCGCCCTGATGATGGCGGTCTGCCTGCTGGGCGTGTGGCTGGCCACGCGCAGGTTCGGGGCCGAGACCCCCCTGAAGCTGATGACACAACCGGCCGTCAAGGACAAAAAGGCCAGCCGGTTGCGGATCGTATGCTCCCTGGCCCTGTTCCTAGCCTCTATCACGGTCGCCTTCATGCCGGTCGACCGCTCGGAGTTCTACGACCGGCTGCTGGGCTTGATCGTCCTACTGATAATCACCGTGTACGTGGCCGCCCCCCTGCTGGTCCCCCCGGTAGCATCCCTGCTGGGCCTGCTGGCCGAAAAAACCGCGGCCGGACCGGGCCTGCTGGCCCGGCAACGGGTCCGCAGGGGCAGGGCAGGCGCCACGGCCATAGCGTTGCCGGCCATGATGGCGCTGACCATTCTGGTCTCCTTCATCCTCATCATGCAGGCGGGCCGCATGAGCTCGGTGGTGCTCAGCATCGAGCCCATGAAGGCCGACGTGGTGGCCTCCTCGGACGACCTGTCCCAGGCCGGCAGGATCTCGCGCACGCTGCAGGGGCTCGGACGGGAGGTCGGCACAGCCGACATCTACCAGACCCAGCAATGGGTCCTGACCGACAAGCACGGAAACATCCAGATGGACACCTTCCCCCAGGTCACCTGGGCCCAGGCCCGTGACCTGGCCGACCCCAGCCACAAGGACACCGCCCCCAAGGTGCTCCAGGGCAGCCTGGCCGACCTGGGCGCCGGCAAGGTGGCCATAAGCAGAGCATACGACAACCAGCGCAAGCCGGGCGACACGATCACCCTCATCGACCGCCACGACAAAAGACACCAGGTCCAGGTCGTGGCCGTCATCGAGCCGCCCAAGACCACCCCCCACGTGAACATGGACATGCTCACGACCGAGGATGGCCTGCCCAGGGAGGGCGAGAACGGCCGACTGTACGCCTTCATCACCGCCCGCGACCACACCCAGGCCGACGACATAGCCCAACAGATAAGGGACACCACCCACAAGATCACCGCCTTGAACAGGCAGGACTTCATCGACGACTACATCAAGACCAGCATCAAGGAGCAGCAGGGAACACCGCTCATGATAGCCGGCGGCACCATCCTGGCCCTGATATTCCTCGTCCAATCTATAGCCATAGGAATCAGCGAACGACGCATGCAGAACCGGCGCCTCAACCAGATGGGCGTCACCCGCGGCGCCCTCGCCTGGTCAGCGGCCATCGAGACCACACTCGACGTCACCGCCGGCATCATCCTCTCCCTCGTCGCCGTGGCCATCACCGAGGCATCCGTGGCGATAAGCTTCGTCCGGGACGGGGTCGGCATACAACACACACCCATCATCGCAGACATCTTCCTACCCATGTCCCTCCTGCTCCTGGCCGTCGCCATAGCCACCACCATCCTCTGCACACGCCTCACCCACAAGAACCAACCCACAAAACACTAGAGGCCAGGCCAACCATGAACTTTATCCACGTCGTCAGGAAATACATGCCGGGGCACATTCTTGCATACACGGCAAGCCTTCTGCTGGGAATCCTCGCACAAGCGGTCGTCCTGCTGCAACCACAGCTCAGCGGAGCCCTCATAGACGGCGTGCAACAACACAAAGCAATCGTATTAATCGCGGTGCAATTGGGAATACTGTTCATTCTTGGCGCTGTATTGACAGCAATCCAGCAAGCCATACTAGGCACAATAGGGGAGAAATCATTATATTCCATTCGCAACAGCATGGTCGACAAGTTTTTCCGGATGAGTTTGCTTGATAGGGAACAGAAACCTCCGGCCTGGTATTCGCAAAGAGTTTCCAATGATGCCGCTTTGATAAAGTCGGTTCCATCGCAATTCCTCTCACTGGTGCAAGGAATAATCCTGATTGTAGGTTCAGGGGTGTGCCTTGTGTGGCTTGACCCCATTTTCTTTGTGATAGTTCTCATTCCTGCAGGTTTTTCAATATCACTTATGCTTATTGCAACTAAGCCGGTAAAAAAACTGCAGAACAATCTGCAGAATGCAACAATGGACATGACCTCGACTGTGCAGGAAGCCGCCGCTTCCATGAGAACACTTGAAGCCTATAACTCTATCGACCCGGAAAAAACAAGATATATGCCATAACAGGGCAGGCTTTTGCCTCCGGGAGGAAACTTGTTTGGTTATACAGCAGTTTTGCGCCTGTCAACCAGATTTTGTCAAAGCTGGGAAACATAGTCGCCATCCTATACGGAGCATATCAAGTTGCGTGTGGACAGATGGAATTCACATCGCTAGTCATGTTCTTGATGTACTTTTCCTACTTCTCAACAGCGATCAATTCAATAGTGTCTGCTATAGGGCAGATGCAACAAGCCATAGTCGGAAGCCAACGAGTGGATGAATTCTTTACGGTGAAAGAACAGCAAGACGATTCAGCAGGAACGGTGCTTAGCCTAACAAAGGCTCCAAAAGTGACTTTCAAGGAAATCAACCATAGGTATATCGACCAAACAGAGAATTCGCTAACCAATGTTAGTTTTACCGCTCCTCCAGGGAAAATAACGGCACTGGTTGGAGAATCAGGCGGCGGAAAAACAACATGCTTGAGCTTAGTCGAACGGTTCTTCCAGCCCACCAATGGGCAAGTAACCGTCGATGGTTCCGATCTCGCTGGCCTTCACATGGAGAAGTTGAGAAAAGACATCGCGTATGTGGAACAAGACCCCTGTATCCTGACGGGAACCATCAGAGACAACATACTACTTGGGAACAACACGGCAACAGATGATGAAATATCTCAGGTGCTTAAACGTGTCGGCCTCGAACTCGACGGCGTATCAGATGCACAGCTCCTGGATAGGGAAGTGGGCCAGTCTGGTTTAGCCTTGTCGGGCGGTCAAAAGCAAAGAATTGCCCTGGCCCGTGCCTTGATTAGAATGCCCAAGCTTTTACTCATGGATGAGCCGACATCCAACTTAGACGGTCTGGCTGAGGAGACTATTGCCAAACTTATTCGACAGAGATTCGGAAACACAACAGTTCTATATTCAGCCCATCGCCTCTCACTTATTCTTGAAGCCGATTGGATTGTCGTTATCAAGAACGGTAGGGTCCTGGATGAAGGCAACCATGAAGAGTTGCTGGGTAGATGCGACTACTACAAGCAACTGATTGCTTCACAGGAACAGCACACCACCAAGTGAAAGGTTTCAATCTGCCTTAAACACATCTGCTGCAATTGGTTTTATCAGTTCTATAGACCAGAATTACCCCCTGAAGCACACCAACGTCCAAATATTTCACTTCTCACAGATGATATTCTTTTCACTCGTTATCATTTAATGAATCATATCCGTTAAGTTGTTCAGTGCCATCAGATTTAATCGTCTTGTATATCGTTCCTCGGGAGACATTAAAGCGCTGCGCAATCTCCTGGACTGTAACGCTCCTGGACTCGTAGAGCTGCCGAACCATGGACTTATCGCTCTTGCTCAGCTTGGGACGCCGCCCACCAACCCTTCCCCGTGACCGGGCAGCCTTCAGACCGGCGGTGGTTCGCTCACGGATTAGGTCACGCTCAAACTGGGCCATGGCGGCGAACACGTTGAACACCAGGACGCCACCAGGAGTGGTTGTGTCCATCTGCTCGGTCAGAGATTTGAAGCCAACACCCATATCCTGCAGACGGTTCATGATATCGACCAGGTTCTGGACGCTGCGCCCCAGTCGGTCGAGTTTCCATACCACCAGCACGTCACCCTCTCGCAAAACATCAAACATACGGTCGAGTTCAGGACGGCTGGCCTTGGCTCCTGAAGCGTGATCAACATAGCATCGATCACACCCGTCAGCCTTCAAAGCATCGACCTGCAGGTCCTCGTTCTGGTCCAGGGTGCTGACCCTGGCATACCCAATCAGCATGCGCAAGCCCCTCCCCCATATGGATACGCCGAATCCTTACCCGTATACGGTCCCTCCTTGGGACAGATACGCTCGTCAAATATCTGCTTGCCATAGGTAAAAATAACCAGTGAGAAAACGCCACATACGATCCACCACAACACATTCCTGCTCTGAGGGAAATCGGATATCCTCGAATCATTGCGCCACAGCCAATATGCCATAATGCCCCCGAGGAGCATATACGGCCATGTTCGCAAGAACCATCTGAGATTCAGGGCTCCCCTGCACCAATCCCAGGAATAGTATCCAAGAGCCACATCTTCTACCAGAGACATAGCTATTATCAACCAAGACACATCAGCCGACAACGCCACCGCCCGTGTCATCAAAACCATTAACGCGGACAGATAAAGCAGGTGTCCGCCACAAACAACCATCAACACATCCCGACTGTTCCCTAAAGGATCTTCTTCAGGTCGTCGATAAAAAAGAATCCAAAGGACGGCAAGCAAGCCGGCCAACATCAGCCACATCGCTATCCCATTCAGCGGCTGAATCTTTCCCCCGACTACACCAGGCACTATCGACACAGCTACAAGCGCTATATACAAAGACAGCCAGACCTGTACACATTTGCGTACCAGTTTTTTCAGACCATATTGCCGAAGCGCATCGCGACTCCATGAGTGTTTCAAAACCCGTCCTTCCGTCCATCAAATTGTACATTGATTTTTAGACGAGTTTTGAAACACTCAATTCAACAAAAAGAATCAAATTCTCCAGGAATCACCATTTGTTCCAAAAACGGTCGTTTTTCCGCTGGCGAGAGGCGCCGGTGCTTTCCCCGATGAATTTGGACTCGTGATCATGTCTTTCAGGCGAGTTTGAGCTCGGCTATTACACGTTTAATCTACTTGGTGACTATCAGAGATTTAGATTCGATATTGGAAGCGTCGGAGCTCTGTTGGGACAAGGCATTTCAGGCTTAGGCTCTACTAAAAGTATGCTATCGGGGATGAAAAGGCTCCGCTGGGATGTATGGCTGGAAGCCAGCGGGGTACCCATTGATCATTGTGGCGTGGCCATGGGTGTTTTGGAGCAAAGAATCGACTCTGCCGGCGCTGATTAGGGCATGTCCAGGGCATCATACTTTGCTCGGGCGGGAAGACTTTGGCTTCCGGAGTCGATTCGCTGTCCTTCTTCTGGGGCAGATGTTCGCTTCCTGATGCAGAGTATCCGCGTGATAGGGGTGCCGGGGTTCCAAAACGACGCTGACAGGGGACCGGTACAAGTGGAGTCTGTCTGTAGTGAGACGGAAGACGGCTCAAAGATTGCCATAGTGGGCCCTGCAGGTTCTTGCAGGGCCCATCAGAAACCTGCAGATCGCAGATCTGTTCCAGTAATTGCGCGGAGCGATTGGGGAATCATCCTTGTCCGGCGATGGTTTTGTCGACGAGTTTGGGCAGTGCCTCTTCGATAGGTTCGTGGATGAGTCGGGTTGCCAGGGAATCGTATTGGGTCGAGCCCATGTTCATGATGGTGATTGGCACGCCCGCCTGGGCTGCCACCGGCACCAGCGAAGCAGCTGGATACACTTCCAAGGTGGACCCAATCACCCAGAACTGATCGGCCTGAGTGGCCAGCCTCATGCTCTTCTCCATGCCTCCTTCGGGCAGGGCTTGACCGAAGTAGACCACATCAGTCTTGATGATGCCATTGCATGGCATGTTGCCTTGGTAGGGCATGGGCTTGTGGCAGTGCGGATCGGGTTCCTGATCAAGCTTGGCCATGATGTCGGCCGTCCGATATGCCTGACCGCACTTCATGCAATGGGAGCTGCCGATGGTCCCGTGAAGGTTGACGATGACATCCTCGGAGTTGCCGGCTTTCTTGTGGAGGGCATCGAAGTTCTGCGTAGCCAGCAGGTTCAGCATGCCTGCCTGCTCCAGCCTGGCCAGTGCCTTGTGCGCTACTCCGGGCTGGGCCTTCCAGACTGGTGACTCCTTCTGCCACCGCCATGAATACTCCCGCTGCTTCCGGTCACTCATGAACAGGTCCAAGTCATAAACGTTCATCTGATCGGGATGCTTGGTCCAAACCCCGTCAGGCCCGCGAAAATCCGGTATGCCGGCGGAAGTCGAGATTCCCGCACCGGTCAGTACTGCAATTGTTGTGCTCATACAACCGTCTTACCATCCGTCAACAGAATCCATGACTCGCAGACCAACATAGTGCGCGAACATACATCTATATCAACATTCATATTCGTAGGCTGTGGATGACTGGCGGTCGAGAACGGAAGGTGAACTCCGCATTGGATACAGCCGACTATGAGCAGAGTTCAAAAGGACTATGAAGGGACTAAGCCGACACGCCAATGGCGCTGAGACCCGATCGTCACTTTGTGAATAAAATGTGTGCATGAAGCCGTGGCGGTGTGATGAAGTCCAATCTTCGCGACGTCTAAAGTTAAAAAGGGACATGCAACGACACGCCGTCTGAGGGCTTGTTATAGCTTGTTTTGAGGGTCTTTTCGGAGGGGCCGGGTTGCGTTTTGCCCGGCTCGTGGTAAGTTTATCTCTTGCTGCTCAACACGGCGGTTCTTCTTCCGAGAGAAAGCTGAACGCTTGTTGGTGTGGTGGTGGTTTGAGAACTCAAGAGCGTGTTTGTGCTACTTATAGCTTTTTGATTGCCAGTCCGATGCCCGCCCGGCTGTTGTCGGGTACGTGGGAGCGTTGTGAGGGGTGTCGGGGTTTTTCGTGGGTTGGTTTCCTCCTTATGGAAGCTGGCCCGTCAATTATTGATGTGGGCTGTTTCGGCCTTCTTCA
>NZ_JACFQP010000006.1:0-1807 GCF_016101415.1 Bifidobacterium sp. M0404
GGTGTCGGGGTTTTTCGTGGGTTGGTTTCCTCCTTATGGAAGCTGGCCCGTCAATTATTGATGTGGGCTGTTTCGGCCTTCTTCATGGTTTTTTGTGGAGGGTTTGATTCTGGCTCAGGATGAACGCTGGCGGCGTGCTTAACACATGCAAGTCGAACGGGATCCGCCAAGCTTGCTTGGTGGTGAGAGTGGCGAACGGGTGAGTAATGCGTGACCAACCTGCCCCATGCTTCGGAATAGCTCCTGGAAACGGGTGGTAATGCCGGATGCTCCGCACTATCGCATGATGGTGTGGGAAAGGGTTTACCGGCATGGGATGGGGTCGCGTCCTATCAGCTTGTTGGCGGGGTGATGGCCTGCCAAGGCTTCGACGGGTAGCCGGCCTGAGAGGGCGACCGGCCACATTGGGACTGAGATACGGCCCAGACTCCTACGGGAGGCAGCAGTGGGGAATATTGCACAATGGGCGCAAGCCTGATGCAGCGACGCCGCGTGCGGGATGACGGCCTTCGGGTTGTAAACCGCTTTTGATTGGGAGCAAGCGAGAGTGAGTGTACCTTTCGAATAAGCACCGGCTAACTACGTGCCAGCAGCCGCGGTAATACGTAGGGTGCAAGCGTTATCCGGATTTATTGGGCGTAAAGAGCTCGTAGGCGGTTCGTCGCGTCTGGTGTGAAAGTCCATCGCTTAACGGTGGATCGGCGCCGGGTACGGGCGGACTGGAGTGCGGTAGGGGAGACTGGAATTCCCGGTGTAACGGTGGAATGTGTAGATATCGGGAAGAACACCGATGGCGAAGGCAGGTCTCTGGGCCGTCACTGACGCTGAGGAGCGAAAGCGTGGGGAGCGAACAGGATTAGATACCCTGGTAGTCCACGCCGTAAACGGTGGATGCTGGATGTGGGGCCCGTTCCACGGGTTCCGTGTCGGAGCTAACGCGTTAAGCATCCCGCCTGGGGAGTACGGCCGCAAGGCTAAAACTCAAAGAAATTGACGGGGGCCCGCACAAGCGGCGGAGCATGCGGATTAATTCGATGCAACGCGAAGAACCTTACCTGGGCTTGACATGTGCCGGACGGCCGCGGAGACGCGGCTTCCCTTCGGGGCCGGTTCACAGGTGGTGCATGGTCGTCGTCAGCTCGTGTCGTGAGATGTTGGGTCAAGTCCCGCAACGAGCGCAACCCTCGCCTCGTGTTGCCAGCGGGTCATGCCGGGAACTCACGGGGGACCGCCGGGGTTAACCCGGAGGAAGGTGGGGATGACGTCAGATCATCATGCCCCTTACGTCCAGGGCTTCACGCATGCTACAATGGCCGGTACAACGGGATGCGACATGGTGACATGGAGCGGATCCCTGAAAACCGGTCTCAGTTCGGATCGGAGCCTGCAACCCGGCTCCGTGAAGGCGGAGTCGCTAGTAATCGCGGATCAGCAACGCCGCGGTGAATGCGTTCCCGGGCCTTGTACACACCGCCCGTCAAGTCATGAAAGTGGGCAGCACCCGAAGCCGGTGGCCCAACCCGTTTGGGGGGGAGCCGTCTAAGGTGAGGTCCGCGATTGGGACTAAGTCGTAACAAGGTAGCCGTACCGGAAGGTGCGGCTGGATCACCTCCTTTCTACGGAGATTATGGAAATCCCCTGCGTGGTCTGCGTGGGGGTCGTGCCTGCGGGCCGGCCGTCTGGCCGGTTGGCGTGGGTGTGCTGGCGTGGAACGGTCTTGAGGCTGTGGCATGGATGCGCTGTTGGGTTCCCGGACCGCCACCCTTGTGGGTGGTGTTCCCGTCGCCCGTCGGGTCCTGCGTGGGGT
>NZ_JACFQP010000006.1:1905-3625 GCF_016101415.1 Bifidobacterium sp. M0404
CGTGGCGGGTGCCGGCGGCGCGCTGGTGGTTTGAGAACTGGATAGTGGACGCGAGCGGATGGCTGGCCTGGTGCCGGCTGTCTGCTGTATTGTTTCGTCCGGGCCCATGTGAGTGGGTTCGGGTCGATCGTTTTGTGATCGTTTAGTGTGATGATTTGTCGTCTGGCAGTTCGCAGTTGTTGTTGTCGTGGCATGGCCTGTGGTCGTGTTGTCGGCAAGGGCGCATGGTGGATGCCTTGGCAGACAGGACCGATGAAGGACGCGTGGGGCCGCGATAGGCCTCGGGGAGCCGCCGACAGGGCTTTGATCCGAGGGTGTCCGAATGGGGTAACCCGCCGGCCGTGATGGGCCGGCACCGCATTCGTGCGGGGGGTACGCAGGGAAGTGAAACATCTCAGTACCTGCAGGAAAGGATATTCCGTGAGTAGTGGCGAGCGAAAGCGGATGATGGCCAAACCGGTGCCGTGTGAGACCCGTCGGGGGTTGCGGCATGGGTGTTGTGGGACTTGGCGTCCGGGCTCCGACGGGCCCGGCGGCAGTGATAAAGCGGCGTGTGAGGCGAACGGGATTGAATTCCCGGCCGTAGAGGGTGATGGCCCCGTAGCCGAAGGCGCGCCGCCTGCCGGTTCTTGTTCCCAAGTAGCGCGGGACTCGTGGAATCCCGTGTGAATCGGCCCCGACCGTGGGGTAAGCCTGAATATTCCTGTCTGACCGATAGCGTACGAGTACCGTGAGGGAAAGGTGAAAAGCACCCCGGGAGGGGAGTGAAAGAGTTTCTGAAACCGTGTGCCTACAATCCGTCGGAGCCTTTCGGGGTGACGGCGTGCCTATCGAAAAATGAGTCTGCGAGTCAGTGGTGCGTGGCGAGGCTAACCCGTGTGGGGCAGCCGTAGCGAAAGCGAGTCCGATAAGGGCGTTTCCAGTCGCGTGTCCTGGACCCGAAGCGGGATGATCTAGCCCTGGGCAGGTTGAAGCGCGGGTAAGACCGCGTGGAGGACCGAACGGACCTGGGTTGAAAACCGGGCCGATGACCTGGGGCTAGGGGTGAAAGGCCAATCAAATTCCGTGATAGCTGGTTCTCTCCGAAATGCATTTCGGTGCAGCGTCGCGTGAGTGCCTCCATGGGGTAGAGCTACTGGATGCTTGAGGGCCCGTATCGGGTACCGACAGCAGCCAAACTCCGAATACGTGTGAGGTGTATCGCGGCAGTGAGTCGGCGGGGGATAAGCTCCGTCGTCGAGAGGGAGACAGCCCAGATCGTCGTCTAAGGTCCCCAAGCGCGTGCTAAGTGGGAAAGGATGTGGAGTCGCATAGACAGCCAGGAGGTTGGCTCAGAAGCAGCCATCCTTGAAAGAGTGCGTAACAGCTCACTGGTCTAGTGGTTCCGCGCCGATAATGTAGCGGGGCTCAAGCACGCCACCGAAGACGCGGCAGCGCAGTTCGCTGTGCTGGGTAGGAGAGCGTTCCGCGTGGGGCGAAGCGGCGGCGTGAGCCGGCCGTGGACCGCGTGGAAGTGAGAATGCAGACATGAGTAGCGAGAGGCGGGTGAGAATCCCGTCCGCTGGATGACCAAGGGTTCCGGGGCCACGTTCGTCGTCCCCGGGTGAGTCGGGTCCTAAGGCGAGGCCGACAGGCGTAGTCGAATGGATGAAGGAGTCGATATTCTCCTACCGGCGTCAAGCCGTCCAATCCAAGACGCGGAAGCGTGCCCTTACCTGTG
>NZ_JACFQP010000006.1:3722-36957 GCF_016101415.1 Bifidobacterium sp. M0404
GGCGTAGTCGAATGGATGAAGGAGTCGATATTCTCCTACCGGCGTCAAGCCGTCCAATCCAAGACGCGGAAGCGTGCCCTTACCTGTGTCGGGTGGCGGTCTTCGGACCGTCCGATGGCATGGGACCGGCGTGTGGATGCGTGGCGGGTAGCGCGGGAGTGACACGGAACGGGAGCCGGGCCGCGGTGGTGGTTGTCCGTGGTCAAGCATGCGGCGCGTCGGGCAGGCAAATCCGCCCGGCATGAGCGTGAGGTGTGATGATGGGGGGTCTTGTGCCCCGAATCCGGTGTGCCGTTCCGTCGAGAAAAGCTTCGGCGTGAGGAGTGGCGCCGCCCGTACCCCAAACCGACACTGGTGGTCAGGTAGAGTATACCAAAGCGATCGAGCGAATCCTGGTCAAGGAACTCGGCAAATCACTCCCGTGCCTTCGGTATAAGGGAGGCCCCTGCCGGTGAGGCGCTTCACGCGCGGAGCCGGCGGGGGCGGCACAGACCAGGGGGTAGCGACTGTTTACCAAAAACACAGGTGCATGCGAAGACGTAAGTCGCTGTATATGCACTGACGCCTGCCCGGTGCCGGAAGGTTAAGAGGATCCGTCATCCCTCTTCGGAGGGGGCAGCGGTGAATTCAAGCCCCGGTAAACGGCGGTGGTAACTATAACCATCCTAAGGTAGCGAAATTCCTTGTCGGGTAAGTTCCGACCTGCACGAATGGCGTAACGACTTCCCCACTGTCTCGACCAGGAGCTCGGCGAAATTGCAGTACGAGTAAAGATGCTCGTTAAGCGCAGAAGGACGAAAAGACCCCGGGACCTTTACTATACCTTGGTATTGGCGTTAGGTGCGGACTGTGTAGCATAGGCGGGAGGCTTCGAAGCGGGTGCGCCAGCATCCGTGGAGCCGGAATGTGAAATACCGCTCTGTCCTCATCTGGCCTCTAACCTCGGCCGGTCATCCCGGCCAGGGACAGTGCCTGGCGGGTAGTTTAACTGGGGCGGTTGCCTCCCAAAGAGTAACGGAGGCGCCCAAGGGTTCCCTCAGCCCGGTTGGCAATCGGGTGTTGAGTGCAATCGCACAAGGGAGCTTGACTGCGAGACCGACGGGTCGAGCAGGGACGAAAGTCGGAGATAGTGATCCGGTGCCGGCGTACGGACGCGGCATCGCTCAACGGATAAAAGGTACCCCGGGGATAACAGGCTGATCATCCCCAAGAGTCCATATCGACGGGATGGTTTGGCACCTCGATGTCGGCTCGTCGCATCCTGGGGCTGGAGCAGGTCCCAAGGGTTCGGCCGTTCGCCGATTAAAGCGGCACGCGAGCTGGGTTCAGAACGTCGTGAGACAGTTTGGTCTCTATCCTCTGCGCTCGTTGGAATCTTGAGGAGCCCTGCCCATAGTACGAGAGGACCTGGGTGGACGAACCTCTGGTATGCCGGTTGTCGCGCCAGCGGCACGGCCGGTTGGCTACGTTCGGATGGGATAACCGCTGAAAGCATCTAAGCGGGAAGCCCCCTCCAAGATAAGGATTCCATGAAGCCCCCGGGCTTCTGAAGACCCCATGCAGAACACATGGTCGATAGACCGGACGTGGACACCCCGCAAGGGGCGGAGCCGACCGGCACTAATGGTCGAAGACAACACAACACCCACCCCTTACAGGGGTGGCGGCATCAACCCTGCTGCGAAGCCTGCCTGCGGCAATATGCACGAACATTCGCAGGCGATCGAAGAACACGAGACACGCGTCCACCATCCGGTCCCCAAGCCGCCAGGACACCCCGACCCCCCACGGGATCGGATGCAATTGAAGATTCGCGGCGGTCATGGCCTGGGGGAGACGCCCGGTCCCATTCCGAACCCGGAAGCTAAGACCCAGCACGGCAATGGTACTGCACCCGGAAGAGTGTGGGAGAGTAGCACACCGCCGCCACAACACGAAAAAAAGGGAGGTATTCTCAGGAGACAGTTCCTGAGGATACCTCCCTTTTCTTATACCTGTCTCAGACCCAGACTCCATGATTCCAGCCACCCTGCACAAAGACGCACGCCAAGCAGGGGAACATGGTTAATCGGGACAAGTAAGGTTGCCTTTCACTTGGGCAGTCTGCGATTTGATCTTCGGGAGCACTGATGCCGCAACTGTCCTTCACTTTGCCACCTGTTATTTATGGTCTAGGACACCTAAAATGAAAACAGCCAAATCAGGCGCGTAAATACATAGGCGAAGAAAGCGGATGAGCATGGGCAAAAGAATCATTCTTGTAGGAGCTACCGGCAGAGTGGGTGCATTGACACTGGAGGATCTGGTCAAAGCCGGCCATGAGGTGGTGGCCTGCGCACGAGGAGCCTCGAAGATTCCGGCCAGCCGGCAGGTGGAGCCTACGACCCTGGATCTGCATGACCCGCTCCCCCAGGTAACCGACGTGTTCCGCAAGATGCATGCGGACGCCGTTGTTTTCACTGCTGGTTCGCGTGGCAAAGACATCAACCAGATCGATGCCCTGGGAGCAATGAAGACCATAGAGGCCGCCAAAGCGGTCGGCATCACCAGGTACGTCATGTTGGGGGCCATGTATGCAGCCGACTGGCTGCGCTGGGAGCAGCCCCAGGTCAAGCCTGCCATTGATGCCCTCGCCGATTACTACGTGACCAAGAACATGGCGGACCAGTACCTGATCGGCTCCGGACTGGACTACACCATCATCGAGCCGGGCAGCCTGACCGAGCAGAAGGGCACCGGAGTCATTCAGGTAGAGCCAGACGGGCCCGGACCCATACCGATCCCCGATGTGGCACAATGCCTGGCCGACTGCGTTGACCTGCCGCAGACCGTAGGCCGGATCTACAACATCGTCGGAGGCAGCACTCCCATCAGACATGCCCTCACCGCAAAGCGGTGACAGAAACCCATCTAGTTCCTCGACAGCGGCTTTTGACGCCAACCATAGTGTGTCTGCATAGCAACAGGGATGGTACCTTGGGTGCAATGCTTGTTGCTTGTTGATTGTGCGCTGGTACACCGGGCTCCTGTTATTTTTATGGAGGCGGGGGTGGCTTAGAGACAGGGCGGATATTAAGGAGGTCGTCGATGAACATTACCAATTTTCGTGATCTGGGAGGTATACGGACCATTCATGGCCGTCTGGTCCGTCCCCATAAGTTCATCCGCTCCGGGCAATTAGTGGGTCTGGACGAAGAAACTAAGAGGGAGCTGGTCGACCGCTACCAGGTGACCCAGGTTGTGGACTTCCGCCGGCCTTTCGAGATACAGGAAAGTCCAGACGACCGGCTCGACGGTGTGACCTTTACCAACATTGATCTGCTGGAGCAAAGCGGCACCAACAGCGCCAGCCTGGACGATTTCGCCTCGATAGGTTCTGCGGATCAGGTCAACGGGCACATGCTGAATGTTTACCATGACCTGGTCATGAGTCCTGCGGCCCAGCAGGGGTATGGGAGGTTCCTGCGCATCGTCGTGGACAACACCCAAGGGGCCACTCTTTTCCACTGCTTTGCCGGCAAGGACCGGACCGGATTCGCCGCGGCACTGGTGCTCTGGCTGCTGGAGGTGGACGACGACCAGATATTCGCGGACTATCTGAAGACCAACCAAGAGAGGGTCGGGGCCAATAATCAACTGCTGGACCAATTCCGCGCCAAAGGCTTTGACCAGGATTCGTTGGATGCGCTACAAATTGCGCTCTGCGTCAAGAAAGAGTACCTGGCTCATGCCCAAGAAGCCATGGTCGAGGCCTACGGGGATGTCTTCGCCTATGCGCGTCAGGCTTTGGGGTTCGGGCCGGACCAGGTGGAGGCCCTGCGTAGCAACCTGCTGGAGTAGCCGCACCAGGCTGGAGGTAGCTGATACGGGTAGACTCGAGCTTAGACGTCAATCACGAGGAGGACATTGTGCGATACATGAATTTAGGACGGTCAGGATTCCGGGCCTCCCGTGTGGCCCTGGGGGTCATGCGGATCGATCAGAAGAGCCGCGAGGAGGCGCGGACCATTGTGGAGACGGCCATGAATGCGGGCGTGGACTTCTTTGATACAGCAGACTGCTACCATGCTGGGGCCAGCAGCCGCGCCCTGGGGCAGGCTCTGAAGGATCTGAGCGTAGACCGTGACAGCGTGGGCATCCAGACCAAGTTCGGCATTTTCCGCAACCCGGACAGCGACCAGATCACTCGCTATGACTTCTCCAAGGATCATCTGCTGAAAGCCCTGGATGAAGAGCTGGTCAATCTGCAGACCGACCATGTCGACTTCGTGCTGCTGCATCGCCCCGACACCCTGGTCGACTTGGACGATTTGGCTGAAGCCTTCAATGAACTGCAGTCCAGCGGGAAGGTTCGGCACTTCGGCGTCAGCAACGTCAACCCCATGCAGGTGGAGCTGCTGCAGAGCGCGGTAAGCCAGCGGTTGGAGGTCAACCAGCTGCAGTTCGGTCTGGGGCACACCGGCATGGTCGACCAGGAGATCCACGTCAATATGGGCGACGATCCCAGCCTGGACCACGATGGCGGTCTTCTGGCCTATTCACGGCTGAAGTCCATGACCATTCAGGCCTGGAGTCCCTTCCAGACCGGATACTTCGACGGGGTCTTCCTGGACAATCCCCACTACCCCGAACTCAATGCCGAGCTGGACAAACTGGCCAAGCAGCATGGAGTGACCAAGAGTGCAATCGCAGTGGCTTGGATTCTGCGGCACCCCGCCGGCATACAGGTGCTCCTGGGATCCATGAATCCTGAACGCATCACCCAGATGGCAGCTGGTGCAGATGTGGATCTGACCGCCCAGGAATGGTACGATCTCTATCTGAGCGCCGGTCACGACCTGCCCTGATCCCTGCCTGCTGTAGGGTCACTCACGTCCGTTCGGTTTCTGCCCTGCCGCTTCAGGTTATGAAGGATTGTGCTCTGCCAGTCTGATCTTGCATCAATCTTCTTGCATCATCGGTTTGCGTCATTTGGCAGGGCCTGTCTTATCGGGTATTGGGCGTCATGAGTGCAAAAGTACGCAGAAGGATAATTAGACCGGTTTCGAGGTAGTCGTACGCTGTCATGCATTATTTCACCCCACGACGTTGCGCTGCTACGTCCAAGATCATGTATCACGATCGGGCCAAGGCCCAGCAGGCCGCCGACCGCAGCATGGTCGAACGCAACGTTCTTCTGTGGGTCTACCGTTGCGATTACTGCGGAAGCTGGCATCTAACTAGCCATGAGCCGGGCTCCTACCAGCGTATGAGGACTGCCTCGCGAGCTTTGAAACCACACAGCCGCAAACGTGGGTACAAGCCTCGTCGAAGGTGAGGCAGCCATTGCCTGTTGCAAACCTGTATTCTTGGTGATTGCCAAGTTGATTCCGATTGATTCTGACGGCCCCAAGCAGCAAGATTGGATTCCACTGATCTCGCTACTTGGGGCCGATTGGATTTTGTCTATTCGCCTAAGGCTGGTGAACTAGGCGGGTGAACTTATCGGGTGGCCATTACGATTGACTGGCTAGCAGCAATTTCGTTGCTCTAGCAGGCTGGGTCGAATCCCTGTCGGCGGATCGAATCCAGCATGGGTTCATGGCCGGAGGCAGGGTTACGAACCTTGTCAGCCATCATGGCGCTGAATGAGCGGTGGGGATCGTCCATGTGCCGGATGTCTCGATAATAACGGGTGACCGTCTGGTCGAAGTCAGCCAGGGCATCCTTCATATCTGCATCGTCGTCGGCCCTCTGATAGGTGTTGGTGAAGATTTGCGCCTGACGAGGCATCCTGGGCTTGGGATCTGGATCCTGGGCCGGGTGGCCGATGGCAAGCCCCAAGACCGGATAGACCAGTTTGGGCAGCTTCAGCAGATCAATCAATCTGTTGGTGTCATTGATGACGCTGCCCAGAATGACTCCGCCCAGGCCCAAGGCGTTGGCTGCGGTCTCCATGGCGTGCAGGGCCAAGACCGCATCGTTCTGCGACTGCAGGAAGACATACCCGGTGTTGAGCAGGGTGGTATCGGGATCCACATCATCGGCGAAGCGTCGAACCAGATCTGCATTGCGACGCTGGTCGGCTAGGAAGATGTAGAGCAGCGGAGCTTCGGCGACATAGTGCTGATGGGCCATATCGGCGATGGCAAGCGCCTCATCATGATCAGTGACCCTGATGGCCGACCATTCATGGAAATACCGGCTGGTCGCTGCATGCTGGGCCGCCTGCTCCAGCAGGGCGACGGTTTGGTCGTCAACCGGCTCGTCGGTGAATCCACGGATGGAGCGTCGCTCAAGCAAGGTCCTTATGGTGGGATTGTCGGCTGGATTCGTGGCCGGGGTTTTCTGTGAATTTGCTAAGGTCATTTTGACATTCTGGCCGTCAATGCCTGCCGATGCAAGACTTTGTCGTCAAAATCACGCAATCAGCGTTATCGAGCACTGCCTGGTTGCCAGTCAGCATCCTATGCTTTCAGCGCTGGTGGCGGCGGTCAATCAGAGCCTGGGAACCACGCTCGAACAGGCCGGAGACCAGGGTGGTGACGGCTGCCGACAGAACGCCGAAGAGGAGACCGGGAGGCCCGGACCATTGTGAAGAAAGTCCTGAATGCATGAGTGGGTTCTCTTCCACACAGACGGATTGCCGAGCAGACTGCGATTATAACGTCAGCAAAACGACACGGCAGCAGCTGGATTCGTCTTGGCTCAACATATCAATGTTGCAGGCGTTTGGATGGTTGAGGAGGATTTTGGACTCAGCTTAAAAGAGGTATCCGTATCCTGGAGCGGTTGCGGCGTCTCCCTGCCTGCTTTGTTTTCGTTCTCTTATACCGCTGGAGGTCAGAAGAGACCGTTGCTGTTGCGGGATTGTACGCCTTTCACGTTGTGCTCGATGAGATCGATTAGCGGGTCAAGGGACAGGAAGCCCTTGATGGACTCCAGGAAACCCGCTTTCCCGTCGGCACAGGTTGGATTGTGCTGGATGTAGTCGTCCCGCATGAACCTGTCGATATTGCTGGTGTCTCCCCGAGTGAAGACCTGGTTGTAGAATGCCTGCACCAGGGACTTGTAGGCTGCCGTTTCAGTCTCGCTCATCAGGAATCTTCGTTTTCTGCTTATACATAGGTTTTCGAGTTTTTCATGATGGGTGACTTCGCTTAGGCTCGAATGCGCGTATAAAACCAAAGCAGGTGGATGGCGGCTGACGGGAAAGCTCTCAGGCCTTGAAGTGGCGCTCGTCGTTCATGGTGGCGAAGTTCAGACCAATCAGGATGCCACCGCCTATGTAGTTGCCCAGCATGGCCACCAGGACTACCAGGATTGCCTTCCAGGCGTTGACCCGCCCGAAGACGCCCAGGATGAGGAAGAGGGCCGAATCCGCTATTGAGTGCTCGAACCCACAGAAGGCGAAGACGAAGACGGCCACGACCATGATGATGCACTTGGTGAAGTCGTTGGAAAGCTTGCCGTTGTAGACCATGAGCATGGCGATGTTGATGCAGAAGTTGCACAGGATGCCGCGCACGAACAAGTCAGCGAAGCCCATGGGGCCGCCGGAGACGTAGCCGGTCTTGGTCGCCGCGGCCGCAAGCATCTGGTCCAGGGTGGGACCGCTGACGATGGATGAGAATCGCAGGATGACGGCCACGATCAGGGCTCCGGCCAGGTTGCCCAGAAGGCAGAGGACGAGGATCCTCAGGGAGGCCAGCCAGCCCAGGCGCTTGTGATAGGCGCCTATGGTGACCACCATCATGTTGGACGTCAGCAGTTCCGAGTTGGTGTAGTAGATCAGGACCAGGGCCCAG
Source organism: Bifidobacterium sp. M0404 (assembly GCF_016101415.1). Taxonomy (NCBI): domain Bacteria; kingdom Bacillati; phylum Actinomycetota; class Actinomycetes; order Bifidobacteriales; family Bifidobacteriaceae; genus Bifidobacterium; species Bifidobacterium sp. M0404. The sequence goes on from NZ_JACFQP010000006.1 coordinate 11,510, forward strand.
CCGAAGGTGGTCGCCGCCAGGACCCGGCCTGCCAGGATCAGGCCGTGGTCGGCGGGGTTCTGGCTGGCCTGGCCCATGATGACGAAGAAGGCCGTGAAGAAAATGCCCACAAAAAGGCCCGCCATGGTGGCTCGCTGCATGTACTTGCCGGTCAGGGCGCCGCTCATGGTCTTCTTGCTCTCGACCACGTCCAGGACGGTGCTGATAAAGGCCCGCCCGGGGAAGAGGGGCTGTCTCTTCTGTTGATCTGTCATCTGATTGGATTGCTCATTCACGGGGTTCATTATGGCATTCCTGAGTAAAGAGGGACCGCCCTTAGGGCCCGACTGTGCGGGAATTCACTTCTTTGCCGGTGTCACCCAATGCCACTGTCTCACTCGGTGCGCAGGGCGGTGGCAGGATCCTGCTTGGCCGCCTTCCGTGAGGGGATCAAGCCGCCGATCAGAGTCAGGACCACGCTCAGAATGACCAAGGCTATCCCGCCCGAGGCAGGTAGGGCTGCATTTACCTCGGTAGTCCCCATGAAGTGATGCATGATGCTGTTGGCCGGAATGATCAGCAGCAGGGTGATGCCCACTCCCAGCAAGCCGGCCAGAAGACCGATGAGGCCGGTTTCGGCGTTGAAGACGTTGGAGACGTTCCGCTTGGAGGCGCCCATGGCGCGGAGGATGCCGATCTCCTTGGTCCGCTCCAGAACCGATATGTAGGTGATGATGCCGATCATGATGGAGGAGACCACCAGCGAGACACCGACGAAGGCTATCAGCACGTAGGTGATGACGTTGATGATGGTGGTGACCGAATTCATCATCAGGCCCACGTAGTCGGTATAGACGATCCTGTTCTTCTCCGCGGCCTTGTTGTTGTAGTGCTTGATGGCGTCACCCACGGAATTCTTGTTCTCGAAACTGTCCGTGTAGATGCTGATGCGGGAGGGGGCGTCCCGGGAGATCAGGCCGAAGTCGCTCAGGTTGTCGGCGTAGGTGCCTGTGGAGACGTACTGGTTGTAGATGGCGACCAGGGCGTCCTGCGGGGCGGTGGCGATGTACTGGTCGAAGGCCTGGGCCGTCTGTTGCTCAGCTGAGGCCCCCGTGGGGATGCCTGCAGAACTTTGGGCTCTGGCAGCGGCCCCAGCCCGGCTCTGGGCCTCCTGGCCGGCCATGGCTGCCGAGCCTTTCATGATCTCCTGGGCCATGCTGGCCTTCTGGCTAACGCCCAACGATGCGATGTAGGCCTTGGCATCGTTGGCCTTGGCCGCATCGTCGGAGGGAGCGAAGGCCATCCCGTTGAGGACGCTGTGGCCTTGGTCAGCCTCCTGGTCGGTGACGATGGGGCTGGTCTTGGCCTGGTCAATCAGGTAATCGGTCAGCTGGCGGGTGTACCCGACGCCCACCTTGAGCGGCGTGGCCTTGGCCCCCTGGTTGGGGCGAACGATGCCGACGATGTGCAACTGCAGACCCTGGTCGGCGGCCTTGGACATCTGGTCGGTGCTGTCGCCGATGTAATAGTAGTGGCCGTCGGTCCCCTTGGCATACTGGTTCGCAGCGGGCACCAGGGAAAGCTTCTGGTCCATGGCCTTGGCGTATTCGATGGGCTTGGTGTCGACCTTGACCTCCTGGCCGCTGTTGAGCTTGTTCATCATGTCGGTGTACTGGCTGGAGGGGAGGATGCCCAGCTTGTAGAGGCTGGTGACGGGCATCTGGTTGTTCTTGTCCAGCACCAGGACCACCTGGTCCTTGGCCTTGGGCCAGGTGCCGTTCACCACCTGGTAGTTGTCGGTCACCACCTTGCTGATGGTGGTCTTGGCATCGGCCCCCGGCATGATTTCGCCGAAGATCTCCGGGGCCTTGTTCTTCTCGGTCTTGCCGGTCAGGTAGGACATCTGCATGGACTGGATGTCGCCCATGTCGCTGTCGGTGTTGGCCGTGGCCATCTGGCTGGCGGTGGAGCTGGCGTCGTCCTGCCCGCTCATAGTCACCTTGTCCGCAGAGACCAGCTTGCCGTCCGGATCGTGCCCGAAGACCGAAAACTTGGTGGCGTAGGAATACTGGATGCCAACGGACCCCACGTACTGGTGGATTTCGCTCTTGGGGTTGTCCAAGTATTTTTTGAAGTCAGTCAGATTGTTCTGGGTGATGCTGCTAGTAAGGCTGGAGGCCCCCTTGATGCTGGAGTCGTCCGGCTGGATGGCCTTGAGATTCTTGTGGGCCTTGGCCTCCTTCTGGGATTCCTGGGCGGAGTCCACTATCTTGTTCAGGTCGAAGGACTGCTCCTGAATGGTGATGGGGTAGGAGGTCATGGTCTCCCGCTGCACCCTGTCGATGTAGCGGTTGACCCCAGTGGATACGGACAGGATCAGGGCGATGCCGATAATGCCGATGGATCCGGCGAAGGCTGTGAGTGCAGTCCTGGCTTTCTTGGTTCGAAGATTGTTGAAACTCAACGACAAGGATGTCAGCAACCCCATGGAGGCCTTGCCGAAGGTGCGGTGGCGGGCCCGGCGAATGGGCACCTGGTCGTCGGGCAGGGGGTCGGAGTCGCTGATCACGGAGCCGTCGTGCAGCTCTACGATTCTGGTGGCGTACTGGTGGGCTAGCTCCGGGTTGTGGGTGACCATGACCACCAGCCGGTCCTGGGCCACCTCCTTGAGTAGGTCCATGATCTGGATGGAGGTCTCGGAGTCCAAGGCTCCGGTGGGCTCGTCAGCCAGGAGGATGCGGGGGTTGTTGACCAGGGCCCTGGCGATGGCCACCCGCTGCATCTGCCCGCCCGAGAGCTGGTTGGGTCGCTTGTTCACGTGCTGGCCCAGCCCCACCTGCTCCAGGGCCCTCCTGGCCCGCTCCCGCCGCTCCTGCCGGTGTACGCCCGAGATGGTCAGGGCCAGCTCAACGTTGGACAGGATGCTCTGGTGGGGGATCAGGTTGTAGCTCTGGAAGACGAAGCCCACGGTGTGGTTGCGGTAGGAGTCCCAGTCACGGTCCTTGTACTTTTTGGTGGAGGTGCCGTTGATGATCAGGTCGCCCTGGTCGTAGCGGTCCAGCCCGCCGATGATGTTGAGCAGGGTGGTCTTGCCGGAGCCGGAGGGGCCCAGGATGGCCACGAACTCGTTGTCGCGCAGGTTGACGCTGACATCATTCAAGGCCTGCTGGACGAAGTCCCCTGTTTTGTATTGTTTGGAGATGTGTTCGATCTGCAGCACCGTCGTCCTCCGCTTTCTGGATTCTCAATGGCTCAATGGCATGGACTTATGGACTCTTGGAGTGCCAGCTTACGCCATCAGCATGGGTAAATGCCGATATGGCCTAGTCCACCGACTTGAGGGCCTCCAGCATGTCCACATGCTTGAGCTTGTTGTTGACCATCCAGCCCAGGCCGGCCGTGATGACGGTGATCATGACCAGGGGCACGACGAAGGCCACCCAGCTGATGGAGGGGTCAAAGAGGACGTTGTCCGGAGGGACGGTGGTGATGATGTAGTGGTGCAGCCAGGCCCCGAACCCGTACCCGGCCAGGACGCCGATAGCCGATAGGAGGATGGTCTCCCGGTAGATGTACATGGTCACCTCGCGGTCGTAGAAGCCCAGCACCTTGATAGTGCTCAGCTCGCGGATCCGCTCCTCCACGTTCAGGTTGGTCAGATTGTAGAGGATGACCAGGGCCAGCAGGGTGGCCACGATGATCAGCACCTGCATGATCATGTTCAGGGACGTGACCACGGTGTCAATCTGGCTCATCAGGGTCGTGTTTTGCACCACTCCCTGGATCCCGTCGATCCGCATGAAGGAGGCGGCCTGTCTTCTGGTGTTCTCCGCGCTGGAGTCCTTGAAGGTGACTAGGTGGGCGTTGGGCGAGAAGTCCTGGTGGAAGACGGTCCTGTAGGCCGATGGGCTCATGAAGACGAAGTGCCCCAGGTACATCTCGCAGATTCCATCCACCCGCATGGTTCTGTTCCTGCCACCTGAATCCTGCAGGGTGATTCTGTCGCCGGTCTTGGTCCCTGTCAGCTGAGCGATTCGCTCGGAGAGGATCACACCGTCGCCCTTGAGGTTCAGGGGCTTGTGCCTAGACCGGGTGTTTATGCGGATGAAGTCGTCCAGGTGCTCGGCGTTGGCCGGCGCGATCATGGTGATGGACTGCTTGTCGGCGTTGTGGCCGGCCGTCTTGCTCATCTCCTCGTAGCGCACGTTCAGGGAACGGCTCACATCTGGCTTTTCCAGCCGTTTTTTGATGGATTGACGCTGGTCGGTGGTTGCCTGGCTGTTCTCGGCAGCGATCAGGTCGTAGCGAATGACTTGGCCGAATTGGTGCTCGTTGATGGCCGAGATGGACCCCTGCACACCGAATCCTGCCATCAGGAGGGCCACCGATCCGCAGACTCCGAAGATGGTCATCAGCATCCGCTGCTTGTAGCGGAAGATGTTTCGGGCGGTGACCTTGTGGGTGAAGTTGAGCCGGTTCCAGATCAGGGGGATGCGCTCCAGGAAGATCTTTGATCCGGCGCTGGGGGGCTTGGGCAGGAGGAGGGCCGACGGCTTCTCGCGCAGCTCCCGCCAGGCGCTCAGGAAGGCCGGAACCACGGCGCTCAGGAAGGCCAGCAGGCAGGCCAGAAGGGTGATGGGCAGGTGGAAGCCGTAGTGGATGGGCGGCATGTCGAAGGCATGGGCATAGGCCTGGTAGACGATCCAGGGTAGGAGGGTGTGGCCGGTGATGATACCCAGAAGCGCGCCCAGGGCGGAAGCCGCTCCGCCATAAACCAGGAACTTGGCCATGACATCCCGGTCCCTGTAGCCCAGGGCCTTGAGCGTTCCGGCGTTGATCCGCTCCTCGTCCACGAAACGCGTCATGGTGGTGAAGGTGACCAGGGCAGCAACCAAATACATAAAGTAGGGGAAGACCTTGGCCAGCGAGTCCACGATGAAGGAGACGGATGCGTAGACCTTGTAGCCCTCTGAGCCGGGCGCTTCACGGCGTGAGTCCAGGGCGTAGACCGGCTTTTCCAGACGGCTCAGCTGGTCGGCCGCCTGGTTCAGCTTCTTCTGGGAGTCGTCGATCTTCTTCTGGGCGTCCGGGCTCTCCCTGTTGAACTTGTCCAGTTTGGTCTGGTATTCCGCGGTTTTCTGATCCAGGGTGGCCTGGGCCTGGTCAATCTGCCCCTGGGCCGAGGCGCGGCTGCTGGCCAGCTGTTGCCGGGCCTGGGCTATCTTGGCCTTGCCTTGACCCAGCTGAGCTGAGGCTTGGTCAAGCTGTGCCTTGCTCCGGGCCAGTTGGCGCTCGCCTTCCGCAACTTTGGTCCTTGCCTGGGCCAACTCCCGGCGCTTTGCGTCCAGGGTCTGCTGGTTGGTCGCAACCTGGGCCATGCCGGGTGTGTACTGGTTGGTCATGAAGGCATCGCGGCCCGCCTTGGCCTTGGCCGCCAGGGCGTCGATTTGCGGTGATTGCCGGTTGAGCTCGGTCAGCTGCGCCTGAAGCCCGGCCTTCTTGCGGTTGAGCTCCTCCTGCTGCTGGGGGGTCAGCCCGGGTGTGGCCAGTTGGGCGTCGATGGTCTGAATGAGGCCGGTGACCTGTGCAATGCCCTGTCTGCATTGCTTCTGCGCTTCCTGGGCCTGGGCCACAGCCTGGTCGGCCTGGGCCTTGCCACCCTCCAGCTGCTGGCGGGAACCATCAAGCTTGGCCTGCCCCTGGTCGATGGCCTGCTGCCCGCGATCTGCCTGCTGCCTGCCCTGGGCCACCTGGCTGGCGGAGGACTGGTACTGCTTCTGCTTTCGGGCCAGCTCGGCCGAGCTCAGGTCTATCTCCTGCTGTCCTTGGTCGATGGCCGCCTGGGCCTGTACCGTCTTGGCGGCCAGTTGGTTCTTTGCGGACTGGATGCTCTGGCCACCCCGGTCCAGATCCTTCCTGGCCTGGTCCAGCTGCTGCCGGTTTCTCTCAAGTTTGTCTTTGGACTGGTTCACCTGGTCCTGCCCCTGGTCCAGCTTCTTCTTTAGGGGGGCCTTGATGGCGTTCAGCCTGGCGGCGGGGCGTCCTGACAGGATCCGGTTCAGGTCGTCCTTGTGGGTTTGCAGGGCCTGGATGTACCGGTCGGAATAGTGGTCCCTGATTCGGTCCAGATCCTTGAAGGTCAGGCGGGCGATCATGTACTCGTCCGAGTCGAAGGCCTTTGGCGTGGTCACTGCGTAGGAGTCCAGGGATCCGGATCCGGCTGTGGAGGGACCCATGTTGACCTTGCTCAGGATTTCGGTTGACCTGACCGTGCCTACCACGCGCAGCTTGTGGTGCTTCAAGACCCTTCTGCCCAGCTGGTCAGCCTTTTCGTCCACCTGGATGCTGCTGCCGATGGGGTGGCTCTCACCCAGGGCCGTGTCGACCGCTATCTGGTCGGGTCTGGTCGGCATGGATCCATCGACCAGTTCGTAGGTGGAGATCCGGTCGGGGGCGGAGTAGATGCGCAGGCTCTTGTCGGTGCCCTTGAGCACCACATCTTTCAGATACCCGTATTCGATTCCCGAGTTGCCGGGGGCGGTGTCGATGGCATCCCGATCCTCCTGGTCCAGCCCGTAGCTGCTGATGACCATCAGGTCGGCCAGATGGTGGTTGGACAGGTAGGAGTTGCCGGCCTGCCGCATGTCCGGTCCGGTCACGCTCAGCCCGACCAGGGCGAAGGAACCCAGCGCCACCAGGCATACGATGGAGATGAACCGTCCCAGGGACTTGCGCAGGGAGACCCGGATGTCGTGCCAGAGCACCTTCCTGACGGGCTGCATCCTCACCACTCCACGTTTTCGATGTCTTCAGGGCTGTCATTGGTCTGCACGGCCTGGACCCTAGCGTCGTGCATGCGGATGACCCTGTCGGCGATGGGGGCGATGGCCGCGTTGTGGGTGACGATGACCACGGTGGCGCCATTCTTGCGGCACTGGTCTTGGAGGATGCGCAGCACCTGTTTGCCGGTCCGGTAGTCCAAGGCTCCGGTGGGTTCGTCACAGAGCAGGATCTTGGGGTTCTTGGCCACGGCCCGGGCGATGGCCACCCGCTGCTGTTCCCCGCCGGAAAGCTGGGCGGGGAAGTTGTCGATCCGGTCGCCCAGGCCCACGTCGACCAGGGTCTGGACAGGGTCGGCGGCATCGTCCACGATCTCCGAGGCCAGCTCCACGTTCTCCCTGGCGGTCAGGTTGGCCACCAGGTTATAGAACTGGAAGACGAAGCCCACGTCGTAGCGGCGGTAGGTGGTCAGCTGCCGGGCGTCGTAGCCGGCGATGTCCTTTCCGTCCACGATCACCTGGCCCTCGTTGCAGGTGTCCATGCCGCCCAGAATGTTCAGCACGGTCGACTTGCCCGCTCCCGAGGCTCCGAGGATGACCACCAGCTCGCCCTTCTCGATAGAGAAGGTGACGGCATTGTTGGCCACGATGGTCGTCTCGCCGGTCACATACCGTTTCGTCTCTCCGATGACGTCGATATAGCCCATCATGCCCTCTCGTAACCCTGGCTGTGCGGCGGGGCCGTCCGACGCGAGGGACGCCCCCTGATGCTCTTTTCCCCACTACTGTATACGTTCGCGGGGTCCGGAACACAGGAGAACCGCCTGCAAGTCGGCGACATATTCACCCACTCTGCAAGGGTTCAGAGGCTCAGAGGGCTTGCAGGAGGTTGCCGAGTTTGCGGCTGTCCCTGACCGGTCTGCCCTGGCGGAAGGTGATGAACCGCTGGCAGGTCTGGGTCAGGAACTCCTGGTCGTGCGAGATGACGACCACCATGACCCCCAGGGAGCGCATGTAGCGGATCATCCCGGTCACCTGGTTCATGTGGAGCAGGTCCAGGCCGCTGGTGGGCTCGTCCAGAACCACCAGGCGCTTGCCCGACAGTATGGCGGCCGCGATGGCCACCCGTTGCTTTTCCCCGCCGGAGAGGGTGTTGGGGTGCCGGCCCAGGAGCCGCTCCAGGTCCAGCTTTCGTGCCACCTCCTCAAAGAGGTCGGTCCGTTTGGCCCCAAGGAGCATCTCGCCCTCCACGGTCTCGCTGAAGAGCTGGTAGTTGACATCCTGAAAGACCATGTAGGAGTCCTCGACACGCTCCCTGGCGGTCTGCTTGGTCCCATTCAGGCTGATTTCCGACCTGTCGCCAGGTTTGAGCAGTCCGGTCAGGACCGAGGCGAAGGTGCTCTTGCCGGCACCGTTGCGGCCGATGATGCCGGTGATGTCATCGCTGGACAGGGTCAGGTCGTCCACATCCAGGGCAGGAGCCTGGTCGTGATGGTAGGCATAGGTCAGGTTCCTGACCCGCAAGAGGTCGGGGGTCTTCTCGGTAGTGACCCTGGCTGGGGGGCTCGCATTCTCGGTCGCGTCCAGATTCAGTGCCCGCAGCCCCATGGCCTGGCGACTCGGGGCATCCAGCCCCCTCATGGCGGCCGGGGTCAGGTGCTCCGCCAGCCTGCCGTCCTTCATGACTAGGAAGTCGTCGGCCAGGCCGTCCAGGTAGTAGAGGCGGTGTTCGATCAGGACCATGGTCAGGCCCCGGTCCTTCAAGCGGCCCAAAATCTGCGCCAGACTGGCCACCGCTTCGACGTCCAGGTTGCCCGAAGGCTCGTCCAGGACCAGGATCTGCGGGTCCATCATGCAGGAGGAGGCGATGGCGATTATCTGCTTCTCGCCCCCGGAAAGGGAGAAAATGTCCCGGTCCATGAGCGGGCCGATGCCGAAGAGGTCAGCCAACTGGTCTATACGCTCCCGGATGGCCTCCGGCTGGACACCGGTGTTCTCCAGGGGGAAGGCCAGCTCGCTGCGGACGTCGGTGGTGAAGAACTGGGTCTTGGGGTTCTGGAAGACCGACCCCACCTGCTCCGAAAGCCGGTAGATGGGCCGGTCCGTGGTGGGCTCGCCCCCGATCAGGCACTCCCCCTCCAGCCTGCCCTCGTAGAGTTCGGGAATCAGGCCGTTGATGACCCTGGACAGGGTGGTCTTGCCGCAACCGCTCGGCCCGGTGACCACGGTAAGCCGTCCCTGACCCATCCGGCAGGAGACCTCCTTGAGGGATGGCTGGCTGGCGCCTTCGTAGGTGAAGCTAAGCCTGGAACATTGCAACATAGGCTCCACATCCCATAAGGACCAGGCCCAAGGCGCACATGAGCGCATCCAGTCCGGTGAAGGCAATCCGTTGGATGGAGGTCTTGGGCCCGGGGTCGCCGATCCCCCTGGTCAGGGCGGCCGAGGTCAGGTCGGAGGCCACATTGGTGGCGTTGTTGAGCAGGGGAACGTAGATGTACTCCATGGTTCGCATCGGATGCCGGACCATGTCCCCGGTGGTGACCGCGATCCCCCTGAACTTCATGGCCCGTCTGATCTGGGCATAGTCGTGCCTGACGGTCGGGAAGAAGCGGAAGAGGACGCTGACGGGGATGACCAGCCACTGGGGGGCGTGGATCTTGCGCAGCAGGTAGACCAGCTCCGAGACCTTGGTGGTGCCCATCATGAAGGCCGCGACCAGCACCAGGGGGAGGATCCTGCCCACGCCGACGAAGAGGAAGAGCAGGTAATGCCCCGGCAGGTTCTCGGGAAAGACCATGGCCAGGGAGGCGCCCAGGGCGAAGACCAGACAGACCAGAAGCCAGGCCTGGCCCTTTCTCACTCTGCCCACGATGACCTGGAAGCTGCAGAAGTAGATGTTGATGGCCAGGACCAGCGGAGTGGGGAGGGTGACGAAGATCAGGGCGTTGGCGAAGATGACCAGCAGGAATCTGGTGTAGATGGAGATGGGCCTCATTGCTTGGCGGGTATCCGGTTGAAATGCCTGTCGACGATCCTGGCGCCTATCCATGCACCGAGAAGGGCGCCGACCAGGGTGGCCAGGATGCAGACCAGGAAAGTGGCTCCGGTGATGGGTGCGAAGACCCCGTCGATGTACTCCTGGCTCTTGCCGCGGCGGACTAGGCTGGCCACATAGGCGTCCTTCATGAACCAGAGGGGTAGGACGGGGCCGGTGCAGCCGAAGGTGAGGATGACGTAGCTCAGGTAGCGGGCCAGGTTGGGGCGGCTCTCCCTGAGCGAGGACTGAACCAGGTCAGCCAGCAGGCCGCAGAAGGCGTAGGGGATGAAGGAGAGGGCGAAGTGGCCGAAGACCAGCAGGAATAGGCCCATGATGACGCCGACGATGGTGATGGCCCCGAACCTGGGCACGCGGCGGATCATCAGCATGTAGACCGGGCCGGAGACCAGCCCCACCACAGCGGGGATGAAGAGGGAGGACAGGCCGGGCATGACCAGGCCCGCCAGGAAGACGGTGATGAAGTTGCCCACTGCCATGCTGACGAAGTAGAGGGCAGTGAAAATACCGACGTTGACCAGGTCTTTTGTCTTCAGTGCTTTCATAAAGGATCGCTCCCGTCTGGGTGGCGGTCGCTCGGCCCTAGGCCATATCCGCCGATTTCAGGTTGTGCCGTCAAGTTTAGGAGGGCCGGGAGGGAAAGTAAATGATATTTTTTTATGCCTCTTGCCAGTGCTTCACAATCAGGGTATTGCCTGGCGCGCAGAGATTTTGTTAGTGTCCACTGAGAGGGGCGTATCAGAAAGGCGGCACGGAGGACAGGCATGATCAGCAAGCGACTACTTCATCTACCGGGAGCCAGGATGGGCGCCAGCCTCCTGCTGGCCCTCCTGCAGACGATCGGCGCGTTGGCGGAGGTGCTCCTCCTGCCGGTAGCCATCGCGGCCGTGGGCCGTTCCCTTGGCCTGCCTGTCCCTCATGCCCTTGCCTGGGTGCCTAATCGGCCCGGGCCTCTGGCGGTCTTGATAGGCGGGCTGATCCTGGTTCGGTTCCTGACTCAGGCGATCGCCAGGTCCGTAAGCGCCCGGCTGGCCGATGGGATGGGCAAGGCGCTCTCCCAGGCCCTGTACCTATCTGTGTTCGACCCCAATAGGCAGGAGGACGACCTGGGCGTTCCGGCGCAGACCCTGGCCAGGCTTTCGACCGAGGGGGTCAAGTCGGTCGTCTCCTACTTCACAGCTTATATTCCAGCTTTGGTCCAGACCGCCCTGATGCTGGTCGTGACCCTGGCCGTCCTCCTGCCTGTCAGCCCTTTGGCTGCGGTGATCGTCGTGATTGGCATGGTGGCCCTGCCGCTGGCTTCCAAGCCCACTATGGGCGAGAACATCAAGGTGCAGCTGGGCCAGCTGCGCAAGTACGACAAGGTCGGCGTCCACTTCGAGCATGCCCTGAGGGGGCTCAACACCTTGAAGATCTTCGGTGCAGACCAGCGGCAGGCCGACGATCTGGCCGAGGAGTCCGAGGGGTTCCGCCGGATAACTATGGGGGTCCTGGGCGGACAGCTGCGCTCGCTGATCAAGGCCGACGTGGTCATCTACACCAGTCTTATTCTGGCGGTTGCAGCTACGGTCCTGATCGGGCAGGACGGGCCCGCTCGAGTGTTGTCCTGCCTGGTTGTCGCCCTGGCTGGGGTCCGGCTCTTCGCCCCTGAGCGGCAGCTGGTCTATATGATGCATTCCGGCATGGTCGCCATCAAGCAGGGCAAGGCCATTGACGATATTCTCCAGGCGCGGCAGGGGAGCGACGGGGAGTCGGCGGCTCCGGGGACGACTCCTGAGTCACGCAAGAGTACGGGTTCGGATGTGGCTCCGGAAGCGAGTCTCGAAACTTCTGAGGAAGCAGTTCGGGAGTCTGACTCGGAATCCGCTTCGAAGCAAGCAGATCAGGCGGATATGTCTGGCGATGATTCGCTGGGCATCAGCGCTCGCGATTTGACCTACACCTATCCTGACGGCTTCCAGGCTCTGACCGATCTGAACTTCGATCTGCCTGCCAAGGGACATGTGGGCTTGGTCGGCGCTTCGGGCTCCGGCAAGAGCACCTTGGCGGGCCTGCTGTCCGGGCGCCTTCAGGGGTATGCCGGAGAGCTGTCCATTGGCGGGCGCCAGATCAGCGACCTGTCGCGCGAGGATCTGGTCGGCCTACAGACCGTGGTTCGGGGAACCGATCACCTCTTCACCGGGACCATCAGGTCGAATCTGGACCCGGCTGGACTGGGCTACTCGGATTGGGAGCTGCAGGATGCGCTGGATCAGGTCGGCCTGACCGGTCTTGTCCAAAGCAAGGGCGGACTGGACGCTCCTATCGACCCCGAGGGAGGCAACCTTTCCGGAGGACAGCGCCAGCGCCTATCCATTGCCCGCGGGCTCCTGCGGCATTCTCCCGTCTATATCTTCGACGAGGCCACCAGCGCCGTGGACCGCGAGCATGACGCTACACTGGCAGCCCTGATGGATGCGCTGGGCAAGGAGTCCCTGGTTCTGACCATCACCCACCGCCTGGCCGGGGTCCGCAATACCGATTCCATTCTATTCCTGCAGGAGGGTCGTCTGGTGGAGAGTGGTGGCTTCCGTGAACTGATGGATGCCGGGGGCGGATTTGCCGCCCAGTGGAAGGAGCAGGCCCAGTATGAGGACGGGGAGTGAAGACATGCAGCAGACGACCGGCAATCTGACGATGATGCGCCGCATGGCCCGGCTGATGAAGCCTCTGGCCGGTACGGAGGGCAAGGCCATCCTCTGCGGCAGCCTGGGCCACCTCTTCGCAGTCTGGAGCATGATGGCGGCCGCAGCGGCCCTGATCGGCCTGGTCGCGGACTGGCCTCCGTTGAATGGCCAGTGGGTCATTTGGGCCCTGGTGGCGGTCCTGACTGCTCTCAGCCGTGGGGTCATGGCCTATGGGGAGCAGTACTACAACCACGAGATGGCTTTCAGCATGCTCCGGGACATCCGCACGACGGTCTTCGACAAGATGCGGTCCCTTGCCCCGGCCGGCCTGCGGAACCAGGCGCGCGGGGACATGGTGACGGTGATTACCAACGACATCGAGCTGCTCGAGATCTTCTACGCCCATACGCTTTCGCCCATCGCCATCGCCCTGGTGACCTCTCTGGCCAATTTGGCCCTGCTCACCTGGCTCTCACCCTGGATGGGACTTGCCGCCCTGGTCTCCTACCTGATCGTCGGCCTGCTCATCCCCATCCTGAGCGCCAGGCCCACTTTCAAGGTGGCCATGCAGGAGCGGACGGCTCAGGCCAGCCTGCACTCCCTGCTTCTGGAGACCCTGCAGGGCCGCACCGAACTGGCTGGATTGGGGGCTCTTGGCAATACCCGCCATCGAGTGGGAGCCGCCACCGACCAGATGTTGGATGCCCGCGGGCGCACCTCTGGGCGGACCATCGCCAACGACATGGTCACCAATGTGGTCACTCTGATCTGCGCCGGAGCCTTCACGCTGATGGCCTGCCATCTAGGTTCGGCAGGGTTGGTGGATCCAGCCCGGGGAATGATCGGGCTGGTCGGCTTCCTCTCCTCCTTTGCTCCCTTGATACCTGTGGCTCGGCTAGGCGCTGGCCTGCAGCCTACTTTGGCTGCCGCTCGAAGGGTCTTCTCGCTTCTGGACAAGGAGCCGCCTGTACGTGAGGTGGAATCCGATGATGGGCATTCCCTGGAGGAGTTCACTGAAGAAGAGGCCAAGGCCGTCTCCTTCTCATACGCTGGCAAGACTGACCCAGGCAAGAATGACTCAGGTAAGCATGGCAGCAGGACTTCGGTTTTGGATAATCTGGATCTTTCCATCAAACCTGGCGAGTTGATCGGCATCCAGGGGGCCAATGGGGTTGGCAAGTCCACTTTGATCGACCTGCTGATGCGGTTCCAGGAGCGTAGCGGCGGGGACCTGACGGTTTCCGGCCTGCCTATCGAGACCATCCGCACCGCCGACCTGCGTGCCCAGCAGGCTCTGGTGAGCCAGGACACTTACATATTCAGTCTCACGCTGGCGGATAACATCGCCCTGGCTCGGCCCGATGCCAGCAGGACGGATATTGAGCAGGCGGCCCATGATGCCTGTCTGGATGATTTAATCGACCAGCTGCCTGATGGCTTGGATCATCTACTTGCCGACAACGGTTCGGACCTGTCCGAAGGGCAGCGGCAGCGGGTGGCATTGGCTCGCGCTTTCCTGAGCTCGGCGCCCTTCATGCTCCTGGACGAGCCCACCAGCAACATGGATGCTCTCTTGGAGGGCCGTGTCTTGACCAGGCTGATTGAGCGGAAGGGCGACCGTACCTGCCTGATCGTCTCTCACCGACCTTCGGTCCTTGCCCGAGCTGACCGGTTGCTGACACTGCAGGATGGAAGGCTAGTCTCTGTATGATTCCCCTATGAGTGGGAGAATCAATAAGTACTGGTGCAGATTTTTAGACATGCTATATAGCTACCGATGCAGATCGGCGACTATATCAGCTAATCAAAGGGCAGACCATTCTAGTCGCGGGCTTCCTCGTCAAGTCAAGGTTTGGGAAGTCAAGTCTTCGGTACTGTGACTGATTTGCAATAAGAACAATATTAATTCATCAAAACCTAGGTTGATGCCGCCCTTTACCCTGGCTATAGGCATCACGGCATTCACGAGTTTTGGGGTTCTGGGTGCGGCTTCAAAGCTCGCTGCAGCTGTTAACTGCTTAATGAATACCCATAACATCCTTGAAATGCTGTTCGAGGGCCTTGTCTTGGAAAAAGACCCTAACGCCATGAATGCCCCGAGTCAGTAAGACGTAGTAGATTCCGCGTATTTGTTGATCAACAGCTTGGTTGTAATGTTCGACGCCATACTGCTTTTTTTCATATTTAGGAATGCTACCTGCTATGTGTTTGTAATTTTCGGGTATCCCATGTACATGCTGTCCATCATATCCAATATCTCGTGCAACTATTACCCCTGCAAAGTCAAGATCTTGCCCTTGAACGGCGAATATGGATCCTACCTGGTGTCTATGCTTTTCTTCGGAAGATTCGTCGTATACGAAATCCTTATATGTGTCGTTCCAGGCCCAGCCGTTGACTGTACGGCCAGATTCATCTGTGTCGAACCAGACCTTTTTCCCGAGTTCTTTCTTGCGCCAATTATGTGTGTAGCCTGCTACTACTCGATTATGCGATCCAGGGTGCTGCTTCTTTTTTTCGTCAATATAATCAAATAGTTCCTGTATCGAGTTGACAATGCCGAAATAGGCATCAGTATCGTCGTCTTTTGTTCTGAATACTTCACGGTTGAAGTTGCTGTCGGTATCGAGCTGTAGAAAATATCGAATCCCTTTGACGAAATCCGTGCCTGAATCAAAGTTTTGGCCTTGGGGGCTGATTCTGTACTGATGCTCCAGACGATGAGGCATAAATTGTATGTCGTGATATCTACATTCTGTATCAGTAAACCGAAAATCAGATTCCCGTCCGATGGAACCGCTGTATACCCATTGATCTGGGTCATAGCAAATCACAACATTTCTGACTCTGCCGGTTAGCTTAAGGTAATGGAATAAATCAATATAGTCTGTGATTGGTTCACCGCTATATTTCAATTTCCCTGGCAGCTCACTATTGAAATACTTTGAAAGAGAAAAATCTATGGTATCGCCATTCTGGTCAATGGTTTTATAACCTTTTGTCCATTGAGTGCGAAAGCCGTTATTGGTTTTCCCGTACTTGCCTTCTTTGAAACTAGGAAGTCCGTGTCCTTCATCTACAAGAATGGTGCTGTAGCGAATATCCTTGGTGGGATCCGCTAATGCTTTAACGATATCTGCGGTGAAAGAGCCTATATTGTATATCCCTACATTGGCCATATGATACCGCTCTTCTACGTCTGCTCCTTCATTTTCAAAATTGCTTTGAAAAATAAGGGCGATTTGTCCGTTAGCGGGATCGTCTCTATCGGTTACTGTTTGTGCGCGCTTATCCAGCTCGGCAGCAATTTTAAAGAGCAGTAAGGTTTTCCCTGTTCCGGCCCCGCCAAGAATAATGTGGTTATTATCTGAGTTTTCAACAACATTATTTAGAATTTTTTGTTGTATTGAGTCGAGTCTGAGTCTAGGGGAGTACTTGCTGATCAATAGGTCTCGAATGCCGTCTGGTATGGTTTTATTGGAGCATCCGACTTCATGGAGTACATTCCATATTGAACTCAAGATTTCTGCCGTCTCGTCGGGAAAGTTATACGTATCGTTAGCGTTTACTTTTTCGGCTTTGCGGCCGCACATGTGGAAATTCGACACGAAAGTGCGAATCAAATGTTCAAACCTAGATGCGAAATTCTGGGACGTGGGTAAGTTGTCAATGATGTCGAGTTTTTTATCTGAATTTGATTGTGACCAATCAGCATCTGCAAGTTCTTCGACCAGAGCAGATTCAATAAATGAGATTGAGTCTTTGGTAATCGCTTTTCCGGTGACTAATAATAACCGGTGAGTCTGATTCAGATTATTTTCTGCGACTAGCTCTTGGAGTCGCTGATTTCCTGAGTTATCGGCTGATTCGCTCTGTGAACCAATGCATATATAGGAACGGTCACAATAGATAAAAAGCGCCATTTGCTTAGGGTCAGCGATTGTCGCTTTGCAAGGGGCACTATCAACCAAGCAGTATTTATCTTTTGGTGCTGACCCCAGATCGTAAATGCAGCTTCCACCTACGCGTTTAGCGAGTATTTTATCTGTCATTAGTCACTCCATATGTGTGGATAAACGAGTGTGGTCGTTCCTGTGCTTACCTTAGCTTGCCGTTTTCGTTCACCCAGTCGCGCCCGTTGTTATCTCTGAAACAGAGGGTTACATCAGATTCAGAGAACTTCAATATTGTCTTGACTGGGATTTTAGCCCCATTTGCCTCCCAGAAGCAGTAACCGGTCGAGCTTTCAAGATCCTTGACTAGTTGCACAGGGTCTTTCCATTTATCTGTACCGAGATGGGTCTCTTCTTTTCCCTTTTCGAAGAACCACATGCCGGGCGGAAGCAACGCGACACGTTTCATCGGCCCACCCATAGATTTTTCTAAAGAAACATTGTATATCGGTGTTTCAGATAAATTGCTTATGATCATGCCTTCACGGTTTGCGTTCTTTTTATCTGCGCCTCCGGCGTACCAGGCACTTACCTTCTTGGCGGATTCCCTTTCAATTTGGTATTTGCTCTGATTGAGCTCTTCTTGCGCTTTAGCAAGCTGTTTTTTGTTTTGATACCATGCTATAGAGCTACTTCCAATTGAAATGAAAAGTGCGACTATAGCAGCAAATCCTTGAATTAAGTCGGCATAATTATTGAGCCAATTAAACATAGCTATCACCCGTTAGCCTCATTGAGTCTGTTGATATAGGCACCTTAATCAAGGTACACCCGATTATCAGGCGGTTAAAAATAGGAAATCAAATAGGCATAACTTACCGCAAGTAAAAAGCTTCTTTTAGTACTGTCATCATGTAGCCTATGCTGCTTCGTTATTTTCTGCCGTAATAGATTTGTTCTCTTCGCGAGCATAACTGTGAGTAAGAAATGGATGGGTGTTAGTAGAAATTGTGCAATTAGCTGGCATGTAGTCCTATTAAAAAATCAGACTTTTTATGCAAGTCAGGCTTTTATCAGGCGAAAGAATTGCAATAATCGTCAATTCAGGTTTCTAATACCGTATTAGTCTGCGGGTAGCGGCAATGAGACTAACCCTATTCTGATCTTCAAGTAGCCGTATTTGTGGAGGTGGTGGTTCTTGCTGAGGATTTTCGGATTGTGTTGTTTGAGTTTTGAAGTAGACTGGCTTTGGCGGCTTGTGAACTGTCCTGACATACATGTCTGAGGCTATCGGTAGCGGAGGTCTGGGGTTTGCGGGGGTGTCAGGGTTCGATTCCCCGCGTTTGAGTTTCCAGTAGGTGAAGCGCGAGAGGCCCGCGTCGGCCGCGACCCTGTCTTGGGAATATCCCTTGGCGGTGCGTGATCTGGCGATATTGGTGCCGAGTTTTCGGGTGTAGTCCTTCCAGGCCAAATCAATGTTGTTCATAAGTTCAATACAAATAGGATGTCATGTTTTCATGGTCATGTATGCATGACATAATGAGCACAGCAGGGCATTTGGCGCAAGCTCGGTTATGCTTCAGTCGGATTGAAGGGGTCTCTGCCGACAATGGCTGTGGGTTCGTGGGAAGAGCAGAGGGGCAATTGTGGAGAAAACCGAGAATAGTACTGATAGGAGCAGCGGTGAGAGGCGCTGGCTCATCATCATAGCTGCCTTGGTGCTGGTAGTTGCTGTCGTTTGTGGTGGGCATATGGTGGCATCGTCATTCTGTGCAAGAGCTTGATTGGGCCTTTGCCTCCTACAAGTCGGCGGCCAGGTCCTACAAGGTAGCGGTCAGCGAATATCGCAAATATCTCGCATCTGACGAAGCGGAGTCCGCTTCGGCAGTTATGGATGATCAGTTCAGCAACGCGAAGACCGTCCAGTCAATGGCGAAGAGCGTGCAGACCGTCAATCCGGCCTCCAGCAAGACGGTAGATATGAAAACCGGCTTGACCGGGGATGCGTCTACCAACGAATTGGGAAAAGCTGCCGAAGCTTTAAACACCCAGACTTCGGAGATGAAGTCGAGGCTGAAGGTTCTCAAGGCCAATGTACTTGCTGTCACCACTTCCCAATCGTATTATAGGCTGCTTTCTGATGCTATCGGGACCGGAGATAAGGTCTTGGCTGACTCCGACGACAAAGTGTGGTGGTGACCAGAAGCGCAACGATCTGACCAAGGCTTTGGGATTAGCTAAGAAGACCCTTCAGAACAGGAAGTCACTTCTTAAGGCTTTTTCTGGTACGAATGCTGAACTTGATGTCAAGGTCAAGGCAGTGAATGATGCAGTCTCGGCCAAAGCCCAAGCGAATTTCCAGGCTGCTCAGGACGCCGCACGGGCCCAGGCTGCTGCAAGGGCTTTCTCTAATACTGGTGGGGATATAGTGCTCCTGCGCCTAGGCGGTAATGGTTATCGCACTTCCTCCCGTAACGGCAGTAGAAACCATCACACTCCCGACGAAGGCAACACGTCAGCCCCCAAGGGTGGCAACTGTGGTCATCCTACATGGGCGGGTACTACAGGTAGCACTCCAGGTATTGCTCATTGGGAAGGTAACGATTTGTATGTTGATACTAAGTTCCAATACTTTTTAGATTAAGAATCATCCTCTTTTACATGTCTTCACCCTATTATCAATGAGTATAAACAAGAGAGCTATATGTTTTGGTATCAGGGTTTTACGCATATTCTCGTTTCTCTACCTATTTTGTTACTCGGGTTCATGCTCTTTTATTGGGTATAGAAAGAGACGGTGTTGGTACTATGTGAACAATAGTGTACTGATGAGGACGAGAAGATGTGCCCCCGCGCTGTCATTCATACTCGAATTGCTGGTTAAAAGTTAGCTTCTGCTAGTACGGGCTAAACATGAAGGACATCCAGAGAGTGCAGGTACCTCAATCTTTCAAGCTACCAGTATTGAATCTGATTATTTTCTGCCAGTTTGTGCCATTTTATAGGACAGCTATGTAGGATCATGATTAAATAGCTTAAGGCCAATGGTGTGAATCAGTTAACTTCTTTGGCCGCATATATACAACGGCAAAGATAGGCTCCTCCATTGCTGAATTATTTCTTATTACAGATGGTACCGGGTTCATGTGCTTATGGAATACAGATTCATCTCTGGAGTAGCGGGTCAATGGTACTGTGTTATAAGGAGAGTTCAATTATGACAGATTGGCCCGTTTCTTTTTTGATACGCCAGGATTTGCTTAAATTTTTAGGTTGTTTATAAACTATAAATGATGAAAACTCAAATTATTGTTGCGCTTATAGCTGGCTTGGCAGCCATATTGGGGCCTTTTCTTCAGAATCATTTCAGGATTGATCCGAGACAATCTATAGAACGCGATTTGAAGATTGCAGAGCAACTTCCCGACGAGTCTAAAGCAAAGCAACTCCTTAAGAAGGATATTGAAAGACGCGTACAGGAATTGGCTATGCATGGAAAAGGAAAGAGAGCCTGGGGACTAACTATTTTTTGTTTAGTTGCTGGTGGTGGCTGTTTATATGGAATGGCCGTTCTCTTTTATAAAGGATGGGTTGGGCTAGGTTGGGCACGTCTATTGATTGTCCCTTCTTTGATTCTTTTTGTTTTTGCTCTGGCATTTCTTAATCAGGTCCCCGGATACTTCAAGAAAGTCCCTCGAGACGAGCAAGGTAACATTGTATCTATAGATGAGCTGGGAGGAATAGATCGCGATAAGAAATAAAGAAATTGAATCAGTATTACATGTATGTAGATCTGCTCAATTGAGTGGTGCGTCGATTAGCGTCGATTAGCGTCGATTATATATAAAAGATTATACCTCAGTATTAAAATATCTTATTTGCTATATAGCTAGTCTTAATACTAGATTCTGCGATGTGTGTCAATTTAAAAACATTCACATATGTACATTTCATTGGTGGTCGGGATTGCAGGCACTAGTGTAATTTAAAAGCTCTGTTCTAGGGGTTCTGGCGTTTTCGTACGATTAGTTTATCGCCGCGCATTGCTATAGATTTTATCTTTTCACTATATGGTTATGAGTTAGTCTGGTTGGCATGAATTGGTATTAGGAGCGTTGAGTGCTGTTGCTACAACATTTGCTGCGATAGCAGCTTTAGTTCTGCGTGTTTATAATTTAGGTTTTGGTTAACAGAAGTACGAAGCATGAGCATACTGAGTGAATGATAGATCTTTCGATGCAGTTGTATGCGGCTTGCGAGCATTACGTTTTAGTCGCTGGGCGCTTTCGAGATCAAACTGAATGGATGAGTGGAGTAAATTCTCTAGCCTATGCGTTGGAAGCATACAGGTGGAAAAGGCCAGATGAAGACTCTTTGGATTATCGTTCAAGTCTTAGGAAATTGATGAAGAGACTAGCTGATGTCAAGCGATGCTTTAGCTGTCTTCGCTCCTTATGACACCCAGTTTGATGCGGCCTCCGCGTGCGTATGATGCTGACTGATGCCTCCTTACGCAGGCTTTATTTGGTTGTTTCCTTATTTTATAGCGGTTACTCAAGTTCGCGATAACGCTCTGAATCGAGCAGAAATTGTCGCAATTATGTGTAACAACAGTCAAAGCAATAAAACGGTATATAGAAACCTCATAGATCTAAAGTTTTTAAGGTTCCAAAGTGGAGCTAGCCGGATTCGAACCGGCGACCCTCTGCTTGCAAAGCAGATGCGCTACCAGCTGCGCCATAGCCCCGTAAATGTGAAAAGAACTTCAACCACGCAAGAATGCGTGGGCCTGGGAGGACTTGAACCTCCGACCTCATCCTTATCAGGGATGCGCTCTAACCAGCTGAGCTACAGGCCCATGCCGTGTGACCGAAGAATCACACAAATGGATAGCTTACCATAGTGTCCCCTCAAGTCAATCTCGGCGGCGTCGCGTCGCGTCTTGGCGAAAGAATGGAGGTCATGAGGCGGAAACGGCGTGCGGAACCAGTCCGGTCGGAGCAGCTGGAGATCGGCGACGAGACGGTTCTGGTCATCAGGAAGCGGATCGTCAACGTCTATCTGCGAGTCAAGCCGCCTGACGGCCATCTGGAAGTGACGGCGCCTCTAAAGCTGAGCGATGACCAGATTCGTGCCTTTATCGACGGCAAGCGCCGCTGGATCGTAACCACTAGAGAGCGTCTGGCCCGCTCACGCGATGTATACGCCCAGCCTGGAGCTGATGGTCTGCTGTCGCCAGACCGATCCGAGGCCGAAGCAAAGAGGATTCTCCGTGAGAGGTTGCCCATCCTTCTGGATCGCTGGGTCCCTGTGGTAGGCCGTCGGCCTGAGCGCATCAGTCTGCGGAAGATGAAAACTCGCTGGGGCTCCTGCACTCCCGCCACTGCCAGCATCCGGCTCAACACCGACCTGGCTTGGCTGGATCACGACCTGCTGGAGTATGTGCTGGTTCACGAGCTGACCCACCTCTACGAGCATGGTCACGGGCCCGGCTTCCGCGCGCGGATGGATCGTTATATGCCCGACTGGGCTGAGCGCCGTCGTCGGCTCAACCGCTATTTAGCTCTGTAACCTCCGAAGCTTCGACATCTGAAGTCATGATTTCCAGAGTCATGATTTCGGGAGTTGTGAACTCGGCGTGATTTCTAAACTTGCGCACTGCGAGCCAGTAAATTATGAATCCACAGCATCATTCGTACTGATGAGTTCCGAATCGGGGCCCCCGCTAGGCCATCTCGTACGAAGTAGGATTGGTTTTTGACGCATCCTTTCGATCCTGATCTAACCTGACTATACGGCCTGATTCAGCCCGATCTGACTTTGATCTATTTTGACTCAACTAATCTGCCTTTGATTCGTTCCGACCCTGCTCAAGGCTGGTTTAATGCACCACATTTGTCATCGAAGACCGAATAGAGTCTGCCACAGCCCATGCTGGTGCGCTAGCGTTAAAGAAGAAGGGCGATCCTGCAGCAGCTAGGCAGGCTCCCTGCGAACCGGAGGCAAGCGTGGAGTCAATCCGGGGGAATAGATCATGAAGGAGCGGATGAGATGACGGAATCCAAGAAAACAATCAAGCGTGCCGTGGTGACCGGCGCCTCCAGCGGCATCGGCCAGGCCAGTGTGCGGACCTTGGTGGACAAGGGCTGGAAGGTGGTCGGTCTGGCTCGGCGCGAGGACAATCTCAAGGCCCTCGCCGACCAGCTGGGTCAGAACTTCACCTATGAGGTCTGCGATGTGACTGACGAGGACTCCACCCAGGCGGCCGTCGATGCCGTGCTCAAGGGTGGGCCGGTCAAGGCTCTGGTCAACTGCGCCGGTGCGGCATTTGGCAAGGACCCGGTGGCTACCTCCAGCCTGGACGACTGGCGTGGCATGTATGAGCTGAACGTCATAGGCACCTTGCGGGTCATCCAGAAGCTGCTCCCGGCCCTGAAAGAGTCGGAGGGTACGGTCCTGGTCATCTCCTCCACTGCAGGCATCGAGCCTTACGAGGGCGGCGGCGGATACTGCGCTTCCAAGGCGGCGGAACGAGTCATGGCCCGTATTCTGAGGCTGGAGCTGATTGGCGAGCCAGTGCGCGTGGTCGACATCGCTCCGGGACTGGTCCACACCGACGAGTTTTCCCTGAAGCGGTTCGGCGGTGATAGCGACCGGGCCGACGCGGTCTATGCCGGGGTGCCTGACCCGCTGACCGCCGACGACATCGCGGAATGCGTCACCTGGGCCCTGGAGCAGCCCGACACTGTGGACATTGACCAAATCGTGGTCCGCCCCCGCGCTGAGGGCTCCTACACCAAGCTCTACCGTCGCAGCTAAGCCTGATAAGGGACTGATTCTGTCAAAACTGATTCTGTCAAAACCGAGTTTGACAGGTTGATTCTGGCAGAAACCGGGTCTGGCGGAGGTTGAATCTTGGCAGCTAAGCCTATGTGTGCCTGGCGGAACGTAGTCGACCGGGGATGGTGCCGACAGCCACGACGAGCACGGACAGGACCGACCCTGCCAGCACACCTAGTAGGGCTGACTCCAGATGCGTGGAACCAGCGAAGGCCAGGTTGGCGATCAGGAAGGACATGGTGAAGCCGATTCCGCAGAGCTGGCAGAGGCCGATCATGTTTCCGGTCGTGGAGCCGGCAGGCCGCCGCAGCCCCAGATGACTTGCCAGGATCACCATGGTCATGATTCCCAGGGGTTTGCCCAAGGCCAGTCCCAGCGTGGCGCCCCAAAAGACCCGGTCCGTCAGCAGTCCAGGTCCCAGCTGATCCAGTGAGATGGACAGGGAGAAGAAGGCGAACACGGGCAGGACCACCAGGGCGCTCAAGGGTGTCAGCAGGCGATCCAACTGTTCGGCAGGCGATGATGCCTGGACGTGGCTCGACTCAATCCCAGTTGTTTTGGTCCCAGCTGGATTGGTTCCAGTCGATTCTGCTCCGGTCGACCTGGTAACAGGGGTCAAGAGACCCATTGCCACTCCCGCCAGCACCGGGTGGATTCCAGCTTTGAAGAGGCCGTACCAAGCCAGCAGACCGCCGGCAAGGGCACCCAGCAGGAACAGCAGCATCCAGGGTCGCCAGAGCGGGCAGAAGCGGCTCGCCACTCGGACCAGCAGGGCCCAGACCACAAGGCCGGCCAGGCAGACAAGTAGCCAACTCGGTTGTCCCAAACTGGAGTAGCCCAAGGCGATCAGCAGGACGCCGACCAGGTCGTCGAAGATGGCCAGAGTCATCAAAAAGGCCTGCAGGGCGGGTCCGGCCTTGGGCAGGAGCAGTTGCAAAGCCGCCAGGGAGAAAGCTACATCGGTGGCCGTTGGGACAGCCCAGCCACGCAATCCGGCGGGGGAGCCCAGGTTGAGTAGGCAGTAGATCAGAATCGGAACGGCCACACCGCCCAGGGCCGCCAGCAGGGGCAGCAGGACCTGTTTGTGGTCGCGCAGAGTGCCCGTGGCGGCCTCCTGGCGCAGGTCAAGACCCATGGTCAGGAAGAATATGGTCAGCAGCCCGTCCTGTATCCAGTCCTTGAGAGGCAGGTTCAGTCCACCGGGAAGGTCCAGAGGAATCCAAGCGGCAAGAGCCTTCAACCCCGGTCCGGTCTCTGGCAGATTGGCCAGGATCAGCCCGACCAAGGCACAGGCCATCATGAATAGCCCGGTGATTCGATCGTTGTCAGCCAGCGACGACAGGGCGGTGAAGAAGTTTGAAAGATGGAGTCGTCTGTGCCGGTCCCTGTCAGATCCGCCCTGCCCACGATGAGGATTTGATGGTTGGGCGTTCGATGGCTTGGAATCCGATTGTCCGGAATTCAGTTGGGGGTCTGCGGGTTGGGGGCCCGACTGCCTTGGATTGAAAAATTTAAGATTCTGCTGCGAATTCGAATCGTCGTAAACCTGACGCTGTGGATTGACTGGGAATGCTGGGAATGTAGGCGTAGGCGGCATGATGCTCCTGGTCGGGCGGGTAGGGTTCGGTGTTTTATGGCCGACCAGTCTTCCCGGCATGAGGCAGCGCCCGGCTGTCTCCCAAGTGCCAATTCTATCCTGAAATCCTGCAGTCTATCTCGGTCAGAGAAAATGCCGGCGGCCCCGCACCTTCACGATGCAGGGCCGCCGGCATACCGCCTATCGGGGGCGGCGATGAGCTCGCAGAGCTCAGTAACTCAGTAACTCAGAACAGGTGGCTGCGCATGAACCACTGGAAGTGCTCCAGCTCCTGCACATGGTCCTGCAGGATGTTGGAGCTGACGATGTCCAGGTCGTCCAGCTTCTCGATGGCCTCGCGGTCGCGCTTGATGAAGGTGGTGTAGTAGGTGTCCAGGGCCTTCAGATAGTCCAGGGCATCCTGGCGGCCGGTCATGGTGATGCCATCCCAGTCGCGGTTCTTCATGATGTCGTCAGGCCGTCCGGCGGGGGAGCCGCCCAAAGTGGCGATGCGCTCGGCGGTCTCGTCGGCCATGTTCAGCACCGAATCGACCTCGGGGTCCATCATCTCGTGAATGCCGATGAATTCCTTGCCCTTCATGTTCCAATGGGCGTGCTTGAGGATCAGGGCAGTCTCCTGTTCCTGGCTCAGACGGC